>NZ_CP062163.1:4064099-5490698 GCF_014844095.1 Brevibacillus sp. JNUCC-41
AAAGTTACGAGAAAAATATTGTAGATAAAAAGGAGATTTTTATTATGAAAGAAGCAGTTTTAACAAGTAATGCGCCACAACCTATTGGACATATTCCCAAGCGGTATTATCAAAAGGGATTCTCTATATTTCGGGGCAACTCCCTTTAAATCCTAATACGAATAAATTAGCTATAGGCATTGAAGACCAAGCAAGACAATGTTTAGAAAATTCAAAGCACATTTTAAGAGAAAAAGGTCTAGAAATGAATTCAGTTTTGAAAACAACTATATTTGTGACTGATTTATCAGGTTTTCAAACTGTAAATGAAATTTATGCGGAATATTTTTCGAAGCCTTTTCCAGCTAGGAGTACCATTCAGGTAGCAGAATTACCTATGAATGCAATGATTGAAATTGAATTGATGGCCGAGGTAAAAAGGTGACCAATTATTCTTTTTTGGGGAGAATGTGTTCCGTCGTTTAGTTGCTGGTTCTTCCCTTATTTAAGAGAACTTTCGTAAGCAAAGTCGTTAAGTAGAAATTAATTCAAATAAAAATAGAAGTCGAACAAAATTTAGTTTAATTTCTACTCGGTACAATAAATTAACATAAAGGTGGGTAAAACATGAAAATTGGATTAGAGACAGAAAGCTTTCATTTGCAGTTTATTACAGGTCGAATGGATATTTTCGGTTTTATCAGAAAAACAGCCGAATTGGGATTAGATGGAGTCATGATCAATATTGTTCCATGGCCAGGTTTACCAGGAATTGGCACATTAGAATCGTTTGAACCGGAATACTTAGACAAGGTGAAAAAAGAAATTCAAAAGTATGGATTTTTCGCTGAAATCGATACAAATGGAACCGATCCGAAACATCTGACACAGGTCATTGAGGCCGCGCATAGAATTGGAGCGGATGTCATTCGTACGTATACCTGCATGGGAGAATATGATCCAGACACATTGAGAAGAGCCCCTGAAGATATTAAACAGATTGTTCCATTATTAAAAAAATATAGAATGAAGCTTGCTGTTGAAAATCACGAGGAAGAGTTAACGGATGAAGTGATTCAAATCATCAAGGAAGTCAACAGCCCTTGGGTGGGTGCTCATTGCGATTTCGGGAATGCAATGATGGCATGGGAGGACCCGGTTGAAGCTGTAAGAAAATTAGCACCATATGCCTTTACAACTCATTTTAAGGATCATATTATCGTCCATGATGGCGAAGATTACAGGGTATGTGGCGTACCTGCTGGGACTGGCAATATCGATTTGGAAGAATGTTTTAAAATATTGATTGAGAATTCAATGTTGACAAGAATCAACGTAGAAATGTGCTTCCCGTATGCCATCCATTTTAAGAGAGAGCCTGGTACAGGAGGAGTCTTTGCAGTAGGCGAAGGAGCATTTAAGGTGGAACAACCTCCTTATGATTTAAATGTAATTAAACCATTGGATTACTATTATCCGCCAGCAGAACTTCTAGAACAAATGATTGTCGATCAAGAAAAAGGTGCAGAGCAATCAGTTAGATATGCACTTGCATTAAGGGATAAATACTGCCGCTAAATAAAAAACAGGGAGAGGTTCTTTCGGGAATAATCTCCCTATTTATTTTGCAGAAGGGTGCTTGAGTTTAACAATAGGGTTGCACGCAACACTTTTTTAAGTTAAATTTACCTTACGAACGTTCGTGAGTGTGATGAAATGACGTCAGAGCGAATTAAGGAAAATGGTCTTGGAGGGAATTTTATGAATCGGAATTGGGCATATGTTATTATTGCCGGTATTATTGAGATAATGTGGGCAATGGGGTTGAAGTATTCAAATAATTTGATTTCTTGGGCCGGCACATTTCTTCTTATCTATGTATCCTTTGTTGTTTTGATGAAAGCTACAAAAAAGCTACCCGTTGCTACTGTCTATGCTGTCTTTACAGGAATAGGAACAGCGGGAACAGTCTTGGTGGAAATGGCGGTTTTTGGAGAACCTTTCAGTTGGACAAAAATATTGTTTATTCTCCTGCTTCTGTCTGGTGTAGTAGGATTAAAACTTGTCACAACTGAATCAAGCAAGAAAGAAGGTGCTGTATAAATGGCTTGGTTATATCTTATCTTGGCTGGAGCCTTTGAAGTGGTTGGGGTTACGGGTATGAATAAAGTTGTTAAAGATAAAAACTTACAGTCGTATATAGTATTATTTATGGGATTTATAAGTAGTTTTGGTTTTCTAAGTCTAGCAATGAAAACTCTCCCTATGGGAATCTCCTATGCAGTATGGACAGGGATTGGAACTGTGGGAGGAGTAATTATTGGAATGTTGTTTTATGGAGAATCAAAAGATTGGAAACGAATTTTATTTATAGGGGCAATTTTAGTAGCAGTAGTGGGTTTGAAATTGACATCATAAATATCATACGTTGTTGAACTCCCATGAAATTAAAAATGCTCAAAATCCAGAAAAAACCACAACAAAATAGACCCAGTAAAAACGCTTTTTAAAAAAATGCTGAGCCTTATGAGTGATCTATTTAAGTTTGGTAAATCGTTAAACAAAAACCTCCAATCATAGCAAATTAAGTAGAAGCTAGCGCGACGACCAAAAAAGGATTAATCTCCCATAATGAACTAACAAAAGGAAACGCGAAAAAAGCAGTCGATTCATTGTTTGAAACGACCTCAAATACACTCGCTAAAGAGGAAAAAATCCAACTAGTTGGATTTGGCACATTTGAAGTGCGCGAGCGAGCAGCTCGAACGGGTAGAAACCCACAAACAGGAGAAGAAATACAAATTGCAGCTTCCAAAGTTCCTGCTTTTAAACCAGGTAAGGAATTAAAAGAGGCTGTTAAATAAAAGGCATAGTAGGTAAGTGTAAAAATACTCTGGGGATGAGATATTCTCCAGAGTATTTTTTTTCTTTATGAAAAGGGAGGTTTTTACTTTCGCCTCGGATTACACATAGGTTAATTGCTATGGTTCTTGACGTCAACAATATGAAAAAAGTTGAGTGTAATTTCCGCATCCAATTCATCTTGAATGAAGATTTTCTTTTTATAGGGATCTAATTATGTACTCGATCCGAGACTTGACGTAAGGAAACCATCTTTTCATATGGTATTGTTTAAAAGTGTTTTTTCCTCGGGCTTCCTGATAAAGCCGTACAGAGTCTTTAATTAATGTTTGGTCCAATTGAAGTTTAGAAATGCTTCTGGCCAACATTTTTCAACATTTTTATGTGTTCCGGCATAAAGAATCCATAACATTTCATTTTCCCATGGACATGAAGAGTAAAAATCGCCCCTTCTTACACCTTTTTATAGGAACGTTCGTTCTTGAATGCGAGTTTTGTCTGACTAACAATTTTTAGAAGGCATCCATTCTATACTGATTTTATCGATTGAACAGCTTAAAGGCTGTGATTTCTTCAGCATTAAGGGTATCAGGTCTTAGAGCATTTTGAATCTACTTCGTGTGGTAGCACTGCAGACTGTACAGAAAGGAAAGAACACTTTTCTGACATTCTGTACGTGTCGCTTCGGTATTAAATGATTCGATAACGACGAACTGTACGGTTCATGCTTCGCCTACATCCTGTAGGTTCCTGATCCATTTACGGCTATCGCCGCCATACCGAACGAGCCGGAAACCATAAGATTAAGGGATTAAGGATTAATAGAATAAAAGGTCACAAGGAAAGCAGCCGGGCGGCTGCTTTTTTTATTATTTTTTCTCTTTGCCTTCCGAATCGTAAAACAGTGAAGGCCGGCAAACCTCCCAGCCGGTAGGACACCCGAACACGTTTAGGCATAATTTGGGGTAGCGTCAGGAAAAGGCGGATTTGCAACGATAAGGAAATTCCAAATTAAAAAGCCCAACTTCTCTACAAATCAAAATAGAGAAATTGAGCTTTTCAGTTACTTCATTTATTTATTGAATTCATTAACTGGTAGAAGTATTCAGGTTTATGAGTCTTATTTAGGTTATACCATGAATGTAATGCATCTGGTGTAAATACATCTATTTTTTTCAGTACCTCCATTGCAAATTCCAGAGGAGCTATTCCTGATGCAGTAACTAAATTCGCATCAGATACCGCAGATCCCAACTCATAGAACTTTTCTCCTTTATAGTTAGGACATACCATTTTAGTATATTCTAAGTTATTACTTGTATGCTTTCTAGTATCTAAGTATCCCATATTCGCGAGGCCCTCAGTTGCACCACAAATTGCAGCAACAATAGTGCCAAGCTTTAAAGCTTGGCCAATTCTTTCCAAGATAGGTTGATGAATTTCTTCACTCCAAGTAGTCCCTCCTGGTAAAATTAAAAGATCTTTACTCTCAAGAGTACATTCATCAAGGGAAATATCTGGTTTTATGCTCAGCCCTCCCATAGTAGTAATCATTTCTTTATTAGCTCCTACTGTAATTACTTTTAAAGGTGCTAAATCTTTTTTGAAATATCTTCCTGTGTTTAGTTCAGCAATTAAATATCCATATTCCCAGTCCGACATTGTATTAAATACATATAGAAAAACTTTTTTTGTTTGCATCCAATAACACTCCAATCACAATTGATATAGCTATTATAATATAACTTCCCTGACAGTTAACGTCAGGGAAGTTATCATACTTGATGAAATTTTATTAATTCCGACAGAACTTCAATAAGTCTTTTCTTAAGACTTATTGGCTCAATAACTTTAATAGATTTATTGTACGGTAAAAGTAAATAAGGTACATATGTATGTATCATATCTTTTTCAAGAAGAAAAAAAGCTTGATTTGAAGTCCGTTCTTGTAAATAATGCCCTAAAAACCAATGTTGGCAAATATCAGCCAATACACTTTTATTCCCATTAATAACCAAAGAAATAATCCCTTCCTTATCTTCTATAGTTGGAAGAAGACTTTTTATAAAAAAGTCACGTGCTGAAAAATTTTCTGGCCGGTTAAACTTATTTTCGGTTAGCGTTAGACTTTCAATTCGATCTACTCTAAAACTACGGATATCATTCCTAAGATGACAAAATCCAATCACATACCACTTATTATTCCAATAGATAATTCTGTACGGATCGACCAATCTATAATTTAATTGCTTTTCGGCATTTTTATGGTAAAGAATTTTTACTGAGTACCCGTCAGCTACGGCCTGCTCCAACTCCTTCAAAAAAGGTTCCATAGAGAGTGAACTTAATCGACTTATTACTTCAAGACTAGATAAATGTTGGTTTATCTTTGTTTCCTGTTCTTGATTTGAGTATTTACTTAGTTTTGAAATGGCCCTATTTAGTGCTTCACCTCCATAATATCCGGCTTCTTCTGCAAAAACAGCAGCGTGAAATAGTGAAGTTTGCTCCTCAAAATCAAAAAAAAGAGGAGCCTCAATAAAATTGTTCAATAAAGTGTATCCACCGTTATGTCCTGGTTCTGAAATTATAGGTACGCCACTTGTTGAAATTGTATCAATATAACGATACACAGTCCTTATATTCATCTCTAACTTTTCTGAAATTTGTTTTGCAGTAATTTTTTCACCTGAACGAAGCATCCATAAAATTGCTAACATATTGTCAATTTTAGGCATATAATTCCACCTCTATATGAAATTTATTTTCTATTATATATTTCCGATTTTTGGTATAACTCATCAACTGTTCCTTTCCGATAGCTTTCTATATAATGAGGCCCTAGACACATTTGTAATTTCACAAATTTGATTTACAGTCATATCTCCCTCTTTATAAAGCTTTACTGCATAATTCATTCCTGCATGATTTTTATGGTACTTCTTTAACCGACCTTTAAACTTTCCTTCTTTCTTAGCCAGTTCAATTCCTTCACGCTGCCGCATACGGATAAGATCACGTTCTAATTGGTTTACACCCGCCATAACCGTAATTAAGAATTGGCTGTAGGGATTATCTTCTGATAAATCTAGCCATGTATCTTTTAAGGATTTTAAATTTGCCTTTTTACTCCGTATGTTATCAATTAATTCAAATAAATCTTGTGTACTACGAGTAATCCGAGTTAAGTCCGTAACATAAATGATGTCACCTTCTTGCACCTCATTTTTGAGACAAGTCTTATGAGACGCTCTTAACTATGGTTTTATCAGTCTCCTACACTCTATTGATATATAATTGAAGTAATAAATTGAAAAATACAGAAATGGGATGATGCTAAATGAAAATTGCGAGAGGTAGGGAATTACTTACACCCGAACAGAGACAGGCTCTTATGCAAACTTCTGAAGATGAGTGGGTGCTAGGAACCTACTACACTTTTTTCAAACGAGATTTAGAAATTATAAATAAACGAAGAAGAGAAGAAAACAGGTTAGGGTTCGCCCTTCAATTAGCCGTTCTTCGGTATCCCGGTTGGCCGTACACTCATATCAAAAGCATCCCAGATTCGGTCATACATTATATATCAAAACAAATCGGTGCCAGTCCATCTTCACTTAGTCTTTATCCTCAAAGAGAAAATACACTTTGGGATCATTTGAAAGAAATTCGAAGTGAATACGATTTTGTAACTTTTACCCTAAAAGAATACCGAATTACATTTAAGCATCTTCATCAATTAGCTTTGGAAAATGGCGATGCCATTCATCTACTACATGAATGTATCGACTTTCTAAGAAAAAACAAAATCATACTGCCTGCTATCACTACACTTGAGAGAATGGTGTGGGAGGCAAGAACAATGGCTGAAAAGAAGCTATTTAATACGGTTAGTCAGTCCCTAACAAATGAGCAAAAAGTAAAACTTGAAGAGATCATTACTTCGCAGCATCCATCCGAATCCAATAAAACGATATTGGGTTGGTTAAAGGAACCACAGGGTCATCCTTCACCCGAAACATTTCTAAAAGTAATAGAACGACTCGAATACATACGGGGAATAGAATTAGAGACGGTAAAAATTAGTCATTTGCATCGCAATCGCCTGTTACAGCTATCTAGTTTAGGTTCAAGATATGAGCCTTATGCATTTCGTGACTTTCAAGAAAATAAACGACATTCGATATTAACCGTCTTTTTATTACATCTTACTCAGGAGTTAACGGACAAAGCTTTTGAAATACATGACAGACAAATACTTAGTCTGTTATCAAAAGGCCGTAAGGCTCAAGAGGAAAATCAGAAACAAAACGGTAAAAAGCTAAATGAGAAAGTTATACACTTTACGAACATCGGACAAGCTTTAATCAAAGCAAAACAGGAAAATTTAGACGTTTTTGAGGTTTTAGAATCCGTTATTGAATGGAATTCTTTTGTCTCTTCGGTGGAAGAAGCTCAAGAGCTTGCACGTCCTGCTGACTATGATTATTTAGACTTACTACAAAAACGATTTTATTCACTTAGAAAATATACGCCAACGCTATTAAGGGTATTGGAATTTCATTCTACAAAGGAAAATGAGCCACTTTTACAAGCTGCTGAGATTATCCGAGGAATGAACGAATCCGGAAAGCGAAAAGTGCCTGATGACTCGCCTGTGGATTTTATTTCAAAACGTTGGAAAAAGCATTTATACGAGGATGATGGTACAACAATCAATCGTCATTACTATGAAATGGCTATTTTAGCAGAACTTCGGGGGCATGTTCGGGCAGGAGATGTTTCCATTGTTGGCAGCAGACAGTATAGAGATTTTGAGGAATATTTGTTTTCAGAAGATACATGGAACTAAACGAAGGAGAATACGAGATTATCAGTTAGTTTATCATTTGAAGATTATATGAAGGAGAGAACCAGCAGCCTTAACGAAAGGTTAAGGTGGTTAGCTTCCAATTCCAACAAGTTAGACGGGGTTTCTCTTGAAAAAGGAAAGCTGTCACTTGCACGCTTAGAAAAAGATGTTCCAGAAGAAGCAAAAAAGTTTAGTGCAAGCCTTTATCAAATGCTGCCAAGAATAAAATTAACTGATTTACTCATGGATGTTGCTCATATAACAGGATTTCATGAGCAATTCACTCATGCTTCCAATAATCGAAAACCAGATAAAGAAGAAACAACCATTATCATGGCTGCCCTTTTAGGAATGGGAACGAATATTGGCTTGAGCAAGATGGCTGAAGCAACACCCGAACTTACATATAAACAATTAGCCAATGTATCTCAATGGCGCATGTATGAAGATGCCATGAATAAAGCCCAAGCTGTATTAGTAAATTTTCATCACAAATTACAATTACTCTTCCTATTGGGGAGACGGTACAACATCCTCGTCAGATGGTATGAGAATGCAGCTATGTGTTTCGTCACTACATGCAGATTCAAACCCACATTACGGAACTGGAAAAGGAGCCACCATCTATCGATTTACGAGTGACCAATTCACTTCTTACTACACAAAGATTATTCATACAAATTCAAGGGATGCGATTCATGTTTTGGATGGTTTGTTGCACCATGAGACGGATCTAAATATAGAAGAGCATTATACAGACACGGCCGGTTACACAGACCAAATATTCGGGCTGACTCATTTATTAGGATTTAAATTTGCTCCAAGAATAAGGGATTTATCGGACTCAAAATTATTTACAATAGATAAAGCAAGTGAGTATCCAAAACTAGAAGCCATTTTACGTGGACAAATAAATACAAAGACCATCAAAGAAAATTATGGGGATGTTTTGCGATTAGCTCATTCTATAAGGGAAGGAACGGTTTCAGCATCCCTCATTATGGGGAAACTAGGTTCCTATTCAAGACAAAACAGCTTAGCTACAGCCTTACGTGAGATGGGCCGGATAGAAAAAACGATTTTTATTCTTAATTACATTTCAGATGAATCTCTAAGAAGAAAAATACAAAGAGGATTGAATAAAGGAGAAGCCATGAATGGGCTGGCAAGAGCTATTTTCTTCGGAAAACAAGGAGAGCTTAGGGAACGAACCATACAGCATCAGTTCCAAAGGGCCAGTGCTTTAAACATAATTATCAATGCCATTAGTATCTGGAATACCTTACATCTAACAAAAGCAGTTGAATATCAAAAACAGTCTGGTAGTTTTAATGAAGAATTATTGCACCATATGTCGCCTCTAGCTTGGGAACATATTAATTTGCTAGGAGAATACCATTTTAATTCCGAGAAAATGGTCTCGTTAGATTCTTTAAGACCATTGAAACTTTCTTAACGTTGTTAAAAATAGGGGAATCGTCTCGGAAATGTGCTTAGCGTTGTAAATCCGCATTTTCCTGACGGTACCCCAATTTAGACATAAATAAGCTTAAAACAATTTTAGGTATTGATATTTGTAATTCTTTTTCAATTAAAGGGCGCGATTGTGGAACAAAAAGCAGTCGCTTTTTTACTAGGAAGAATCGAATTGTTCTATTAAAAGATTGGGTGTCAATATTAAGAAACCTAGCTAATCTTCTCATGTGGAGATAGCTGGGTTTTTTAAAGTTGAATGTGAAAAATAACGCTTAAAACCAACGCGAATTTTCGGTCAAAGTGACAAGTAACCCTATGGGGTCAGTTCATAATGAACTGCACCCCAATTGTTAGACACAACTAACAATTGCAGGTGCAGTTTTTTATGGCGAGATTTTCTTCAGAAGAAAAAATACAGGCAGTAAGACAATATATAGATGAAATAAAATTTGAGCAAAAATACATCGCAAAACCATACTTTAGGATAAATAAAAAGAATCCATTTTGAAAAAAGATTGATCAAAATGGATTCTTTTCCATCCGATATAAGTTTGGGCTATTATAAAAAAGTTTGATCATTTTCTACCTGTGCTGCTTTACAATCGCGCCTTTTTGGAATAACGGTTATCTTTTAAGGAATGAATAAACATATGTATCGTGTGCTTTTCCGTTTTGATACATATAGTCTCATAATACGCCTTCTTTTTGGAAACCTATTTTTGTTAATAACGTACTAGGTGCTTCATTTTCAATAAACACAACAGCGCCTATTCGAGTTAAATTCATTTCATCGAATCCATATGAAATAACTTTAGATGCTGCTTCCAAAGTGTATCCTTTTCTCCAGTGATCTGGATGTATTTCGTAACCAATTTCAGCTCGTTTATGTAAAAGAGGCATACGTTAGGGAATTGAGAAAAAAGGTACTAAAAGAATAATTGGAACAATAGGTTTTAATGATTGGTTACCTAACTTCCAGCAACTTTTGCACCTTTATTCAAAACACCTTGCATTTATTAGCATGGGAGGAACGAATCAATTTTGCTTTTTTTTAGGGTGAGAATACATAATTTTCTGGATATTCTAGTTATTCAACGATAAATCTATATTTCATTCAAACGCTCTAGTAGGGAAAGTCTCTAGTCCGAGCAGATATTCATGCGGTAAATGATCAGTCTACTTAGTAATAATGGTATTGTTCTTTAATTGGGCAGGTTTATATAGATTAAACTTTTTAAAATCATTAATAAGGTGAGCTTGATCACAATATCCGAATTCATCCACCACATCTGAAAAAGAGGTACGTTCATTAGTAAGCAAAAAGAAAGCCTTTTGGAATCTAATGATCTGACTAAAAAGCTTTGGTGGAATTCCAACTATCTCCGCAAACTTCATTCGTAAATATCGCTCGGAATAACCAGTATCTTCTACTAGGTCTTTCATATTAAAGTTTCCTTTGGATAAATATATTTTTTTTATAGAATAATCAACAATTTTGGGTATCTCTCCAAATTTAATGAATTTTCCGATTTGTTCAAACAACTCTATCCTCTTATGAAATGAATTTTGTTCTGCTATTCTGTCAACAATTGAATCTTCTAGTGAAATGATATTACAAAGAGGAAGTTTCTTATCTATAATATCAGGCATGGCATTATTAACAAATTTAATTGCATGCTCAGGTAAAATGCGAACCCCAAAGTGATCATATCCGGGTTGGAAATGTAATTGTTTAATTTGCAATAAACTACCGTAAATATGAGCAGAGGGTTTATTCGGATTACAGCAAAAAATAAACTCGATACATCCGTCGGGAAGGGCCGGGACCCAATCTTTATGATGATCAATCTTAAACTGATAGAATAATATGATTGGAAGTTGGGCAGAATCCTGACTTGGTTTTAGCTCTATATAATAATCAGTATTAGATTTCAATCCAGGTTGAAAGGGAATATAATGAGTAGTTTGTAATGTGTTTCGTACGTTTTTATTAATCATAAATTTCCTCCTTTGCTTTGAAAAATTCTAGCAATACTTATTGAGCTTCTTTATAGATATACAAGGGTTAAGAGCAGGTTGTTATTATATTATTTTACCTTGGAAATTTAGAGAAAAGTTTGCTCCTATTCTCTAATAGTACACTGATCTTCTTCTATCACCCACTTTTATATTTTTAGCAAATCAATCATTTCGTTTGTGCCGCGACTGAAAATTGTCAAAAATAATTAATAGAATAAAGTTTCTAAAACTTTAGATTATATCAAAAAAATTAAAATTTGTAATGTTCCGATTTCTTCAATATAAATCACTGGAAATATAATACACTTAATAGCAACAAAGGGGAAAGGAAGGGATCAAAATATGAGTTTAACAGTGCAAAAAATAAACTGGGAGCAAGTTAAAGAATGGGATCGTAAATACCTGATGAGGACGTTTAGTACCCAAAATGAGTATCAACCTGTACCGATTGAATCAACAGAAGGTGACTATTTGATTATGCCTGATGGCACAAGATTATTAGATTTCTTCAATCAACTTTATTGTGTCAATTTAGGTCAGAAAAATCAAAAAGTTAATGCTGCAATCAAGGAGGCTTTAGACCGATATGGTTTTGTATGGGATACTTATGCAACTGATTATAAAGCCAAAGCAGCTAAGATAATTATTGAGGATATTTTAGTTGATGAAGACTGGCCAGGAAAAGTTAGGTTCGTATCAACAGGAAGTGAAGCAGTGGAAACGGCATTGAATATCGCGAGGTTATATACAAATCGCCCACTAGTGGTTACACGAGAACACGATTATCATGGTTGGACTGGTGGAGCAGCTACTGTTACTCGATTAAGGTCATATCGAAGTGGTTTAGTTGGGGAAAATTCAGAATCTTTTTCAGCACAAATACCTGGTTCATCATATAATAGTGCTGTTTTGATGGCACCATCCCCTAACATGTTTCAGGATTCGAACGGCAACTGCCTAAAAGATGAAAACGGGGAATTGTTGAGTGTAAAGTATACACGTCGTATGATCGAAAACTATGGTCCGGAACAAGTGGCAGCAGTGATAACTGAAGTATCGCAAGGTGCAGGCTCTGCTATGCCCCCATATGAATACATTCCACAGATCCGAAAAATGACAAAAGAACTAGGTGTCCTTTGGATTAATGATGAGGTTCTTACTGGCTTTGGGCGGACAGGGAAGTGGTTTGGATATCAGCATTATGGGGTACAGCCAGATATAATCACTATGGGTAAAGGACTCTCCAGTTCCTCACTCCCTGCTGGCGCTGTCGTAGTTAGTAAGGAAATTGCAGCGTTTATGGATAAGCACCGATGGGAGTCAGTATCCACCTATGCGGGTCATCCAGTTGCGATGGCTGCGGTCTGTGCAAATTTAGAAGTGATGATGGAAGAAAACTTTGTTGAGCAAGCGAAGAACAGCGGAGAGTATATAAGGAGTAAACTTGAACTTCTGCAACAAAAACATAAAAGTATAGGCAATTTCGACGGATATGGCCTTTTATGGATAGTAGATATTGTGAATGCCAAGACTAAGACTCCATATGTAAAATTGGACCGGAACTTCACACACGGGATGAATCCAAATCAAATCCCTACACAAATCATTATGAAAAAAGCGCTAGAAAAAGGAGTGCTGATTGGTGGAGTAATGCCTAATACAATGAGAATTGGCGCATCTCTGAATGTTAGTCGTGAAGACATCGATAAAGCAATGGATGCACTGGATTACGCACTTGACTATTTGGAAAGTGGAGAATTGCAGCAATCCTAATGTTGTCATTTCAGAGTAACAAGGAATGGATCTACAATTAAATCCATAATCATTTGGATATAAACAAGAGTTAAAACGCACCTTGAAATGAGAAATCTTGTCATATTTGGTGTGGTTTTTATGTCTCCTGTAGCTTCAATAATGCTGTTCGGGATTAATGTAACCGCTTCCGAATAGGCTATGGTATTATCTAACCTTATTGCTTTTACTGCCATGTTATTTACTGCATATAGTTATGGAAAGATGAAACAGGTGGCTGTTTAGGGAGTGGTCTGCTGAGAGGGTAATCTTCTTTTTCCTCCTTATATTGTTTGAGCTCATATTCAATACCATAAAGAAGGGAAATTCCCATACGATAAGTAGTGAAGTTTTATAAATTCAATGAAATTAATCAAGCTGCTGCAGACTCCAATAGTGGTAAAACAATTAAACCAATGTCAATTATGGGATTTTTAAGATAGTGGAGGGCTAGCCCTTCACTATCTTAACTAACTTCTATGAAATTATCAAAGAGCAATTCATGAACTGGAAATTACCTCAAAAGAGAATTCTAAACTTACTATACGAGGTGGAATTAGAGTGAAAAAGGAAGATTTAATTGCCCCAGAGTATTATAACTTTACTCAAGAAGTTGAAAAGTTTGTAAACCAGGATAATAGAATTGCAATTAAATGGTTGAATGAGCTAGGAGATTTGTTGGAAATCACATACTTGGATTTAGTTAAACAATTAAATAAATATGCTAACGCTTTATTAAAACAAGGTTTGAAAAAGGGAGATAAAATATTACTGACATTACCACGTATACCTGAATCTTATTTTATTTATTTAGCTTGTATAAAATTAGGTATTGTAATTATCCCATGCTCAGAAATGCTCAGAAACAAAGATTTGAGTTATCGCATAGGACACTCAGGCGCAAGGGCTATCATTTCATATTACCAATTTATTTCGGAAGTAGACGATATTAAAGATGAACTGACAACCTTAACTCTTAAATTTATAATCGGCAATACCTTTGAAGGATGGATTTCATTAGATAAGATTGCAGCCAATGAAAGTGAATTTTGTGAAGGTGCTAAAACAAAAAGTGATGAAATGGCGTTCTTGCCTTATACATCCGGGACAACAGGTAATCCAAAAGCAGTGGTCCACACTCATGGATGGGCATATGCACATTTACAAACCGCATCAAAACAGTGGTTAGGAGTTAAAGATGAGGATACAGTTTGGGCAACAGCTGCCCCTGGTTGGCAAAAATGGATATGGAGTCCTTTCTTATCAACAATAGGTATGGGGGCAACAGCATTTGTATACCATGGGAGTTTTGATCCAAACAAGTACCTACAATTATTGCAAGTAAATAATATTTCCGTTTTGTGTTGTACACCTACGGAATACCGCCTTATGGCAAAGGTGGATAATATTGAAAAATATTCCCTATCAGCACTTAGAAGCGCAGTTTCTGCTGGTGAACCATTGAACCGTCAAGTCATAGATACATTTAAAAAGCATTTTGATGTAGAAGTTCGTGATGGATATGGACAAACCGAAAATACCCTTTTGGTCGGTACATTGATGGGAATGGAGATTAAACCAGGATCAATGGGTAAACCAACCCCAGGAAACAAGGTAGATATTATAGATAAAGAAGGAAACCCTGTAAAATCAGGCGAAGTGGGAGATATTGCTGTTCATAGAAGTACACCTGCTCTGTTTGTAGAATATTATAAGGACCCAGAGCGGACTGCAAAGGCGCTACGTGAAGATTGGTATATTACTGGAGATCAGGCTACTAAAGATGAGGATGGTTACTTTTGGTTCGAAGGTCGAAGTGATGATATTATTATTAGTTCTGGCTATACAATTGGACCCTTTGAGGTAGAAGATGCATTAACTAAGCATTTAGCTGTTAAAGAGTGTGCAGTAGTTGCAAGTCCAGACGAGATTCGTGGCAGCGTGGTAAAAGCATTTGTTGTATTACGTAATCCAAAAGATGTAAATAAAGAGGAGCTCGTTTTAGAATTACAAGAGCATGTCAAAAAGCTTACGGCACCATACAAGTATCCTAGAATTATCGAATTTGTATCAGATTTACCGAAAACAACTTCAGGGAAGATTCGCCGTAAAGAATTACGTCAGCAAAAAGAAGCTAAAGAATTAATAAAATAGTAGAAAATTATTAGACCCTTGGTTATACGAGAAAAAGGGTTCTAGTGCAAAAATCATCGCTAGAAACATAGAATGTCGGTTTCCTTTAAATTGGTAACTTATGAAGCTAACCCAAGCAGTTTATGGATGAATTCTTTTTGGTTTTGGGCAGACTTCCCCCCATGGTGAACCTGCTTCTTTTTAATCATATGCATCGCTTCTATGCCACTCAGTATATAAGTAGCTGTACGAAATGATTCCAATCCTAACTTCGAACGAACTCGCTTCTTTATAAAACGATGATCCTGTTCCACTATATTATTGAGATATTTAACTTGCCTTATTTGTATGCCTTCAGGCATACGTTTCTCTTCTTTTAACACTTGAATCGCTACGGGATAGACTGGGTTTTGTCTACTGTTAGGATTACGCGGTTTAAAAACATGAGAAGCAGCCAAGGCTTTCTTGAAAAAGCGCTTGGCTGCTTGTTTATCTCTTGAAGTCAATCATATTCCCTTCTGAATCGACTGCAAGATACAAATACATCCATTGACCTTTTACTTTCGACTCTCCAAGAGTCATTTGTTGGCTTGAGATGACGCCGTACTCTTTCATTTAAGTCAGGTCCATATTGATGAACCCAACGCATAATGGTTGTGTGAGCTTTAGATAAACCTCGTTCATCCATCATTTCTACCAAATCACGAAAACTCAAACTATACCGCAGGTACCATCTCACCGTTAACATAATCATTTCCGGCTGATAGTGCTTCCGGCTAAAATAAATGTTCATTAATTGGGCATTTAATGGAATAAGACTTTCAAAAAAAAGACTGGATATTTATGTTAATATTTAATGTGGGGATAGAATAAAGAATTTGGTCAATGAAAACAGAAGTAATATAGGTAGAAAAGCTTATACCGGGAGAGATCTTTTATGAAATAACATCATGCGTTACAGTTGTATGACTATCATGTTTGGGCGAACAATAAGTTTTTGGTGCGATTGAAAGAATTGCCGAGAGATATTTATGATCGGGAAATTCAAAGTGTTTTTTCCTCAATTGCGGAGACGCTTGTTCATATCTATACGGCGGATACAATATGGCTTGGTGTAATACGAGAGAATAGTATGGATGAGATTCAAGCTTCCATTATACAGGCGCAAGAAAAGACAAAGGATAAGGGACTCAAAGAAATGGAAACGCTGTTTTATGAGTTGTCAAAGAAGTATCAAGATTTTTTTAAAAATGAGAGTGATTTTGATAAAGGAATTTTCCCCGAACATCCTCAATACGGTCGTTTAGAAACGTATCTTTCCGAATTGATTCAGCATGTTGTTAACCATGGTACTTATCATCGTGGAAACCTTACGGCCATGATACGTCAACAGGGTTACTCAAGTGTACCAACAGATTATGTTTTCTATCTTTATGAAATCAATTCAACAAAATAGTTTTTCTCTTAACTTCCATTCACATTAAGGTAAACAAATTTTTAGCAATCGATCGCTTTTCTTAATGAACTAATAGGTGCGTTGTAAATTTTTCCTTCTTAAGATTTAAACTTCAAAAGTTTATCATAATAAGGTCTCATTTCACGTTAAAATCATAACCAATTTAGGAGGAATGTTGATGCGTCATTATGTGTCTACTAGTCAAAAAGGAATTAATCGAGACTCACTGCCATTTAAACTATATGAGAAGGCTAAAAAATTTGGAACTTGGGATCCTAACAACATTGATTTTAGTAAAGATAAAGCTGATTGGGAATCATTAAATATGGACCAGCAAGATACACTTCTTCAACTAATTTCCTTTTTTTACGGTGCTGAAGAGGCCGTAACCCATGATATTCTTCCACTTATTTATGCAATTTCAAAAACAGGACAATATGAGGAAGAAATGTATTTAACAACCTTTTTATTCGAGGAAGCGAAACATGCAGACTTTTTTAGTCTTCTGTTACAAAACATCGGTATTAAACGAGATTTAAATTCTTTTCTTTCACCTGTTTATAGAAAGGTATTTGATGAAATATTGCCAGAAACGATGGGCCGCTTATTACATGACCAATCTCCTGAAGCCATTGCGGATGCCTCCGTTGTTTATAATATGTTCGCAGAAGGAGTACTTGCTGAAACCGGGTATTGGGATTTTTATGAGAGTTTAGCTAAAATTAAAAAAATGCCTGGCCTCTTAGAAGGGATTACCCATATTAAAAGAGACGAGTCAAGGCACATCGGATTTGGAACCTTCCTATTACAACGTCTTATTTCTGAGAATCCACATTTATTAGACCGTATTTTAAATAAACTCCAAGGATTAATGCCAATTGCAATCGAATTGAGTGAAACGATGCGATTTGAAGAAGTAAGTCCATTTGGTGTAAAAAAATCAGATAGTCAAGCTTTTATGGCCAAACAATTGAATGCAAGGATAGAAGTGTTGAAGCGAGCTCAAGGTAAAAGCTTAGACGAGATTTACCGTACGGAAATTATTTTTGAATAATTAAAAGTCAAGGTGGAAAAGCCACTCCAAAACAGTTTCTTTGGATATTTAATAATTATTGATTTGGCGCAAGAATTGAATAACGATGGACTGTTTCAGCAGTCCATTTTTCTTGTTCTTTAAGCAGTATCAGCAAAAGCCTTAAGCCGTAAAACAGATACATTATGGTGTATTGAAGATAACATGTGTATACAAAACGTTGGATTCAAATTACTGCTGCACACCCAAAAAGCCCTGCCCTTTGATGAACAAGGTTGGGGCTTGTTTTCTGTATAGATTTCGAATTCAACCTAATGACTATTATGAAGAAGCAGATGCTATTTTTTCTTTAAATGCCCTCATTTTTTCTGTCGTGTCATTAGTTAACTGCTTTATTTTTTCCACATCTGATTGATCCTTTTTTATTTCAGCGATGAGTGGATAAAGACTTTCTTCGATGTTTTTATAATCTACAGGGTGCTGTTCCTCAACTTGTTTTTCTATTGAATCCCAACTTTCTTCCAGGTCTTTACCTGTTGTTTGGATTTGCTCGGTATTTTCAGACTCTGTTTCTATATTGGCTTTAAGTTCCAGCAGTGAAATGATCACTTCTTCGCTACCGCTTGAAAGAAAAGCTGGCATGTCTTCACTTGTTGCCTCTTCCACAGTCTGCTTTTCTGGTTGTTCTGTTAATTCAGTTTGCTCTTCATTGGCTTTTTCATCGTTAACATTAGAGCTGCAGCCAGCTGTCATTAAAAGCATAAAAATCATCACCACTAAAAAACAACTAAATTTTTTCATTTTAATCCACCCCTGGACATACTATTTTTATCTTTCATCTGTTCAAAAATATGAATGTTTTTTTGCTTGTTCAAGTTTTCTAACTTAAACAACTCTTTTGCTACTTATCAGCGTTCCTGATTCTTTGTTTTTGCAAAAGACATTATTTACGCCTTGACCATTTATATCACCGGTCTGTAAGTGGATGCCCTTTATACGTTGTTTGCTTTTGTCCGTCACCTCTTATGATTGTTTTAAATTCTTTTTTGTCCAACCATTTGGAGGAGATGATGTTATCTGCATGGAAAAGCGGTGAATTTTCACTACCTTGACCTTTGCAATTACTGACGCTTGAATCACTTTTTGTGAAATAATAAAGTGTCATTCCTTTTTGGTCGATTAAATACTTTCCCACTTCGTCTGATTTAGCATTTAAAGCTTGTACTTTTTGACTCATCCTGAATTATAGTGAAGGAGAAGGTTTTAACATTTCTTCACTTTGTGAAATTATGTTCTTGATGTTCTTGATAGATGTTTCCTTTAATCCAGATGAACAGGAGAATCGAATGCCTATCAATATGCTGCGGGTTTCCCACCACCTCCCTTTGAAAATATTTTTAGTCGGAGTTTTGCTCCCTTCACTATATATAAACGTATAGAGGAGAATATTGGTTTGATTATTTTTTATAAATTTACGATTCATGTGTAGATTGAACCCTTAAATTGAATAATGGCCCCATTTTAATTACGAATTTGATATGTTGATAGACAATTTCTTTTAATCACTTATAATATTTTGGCTGGTTTCTTTTGCACTTGAAAAAATTATATGACTTTTGTGTAGAGAAAAAAGCTAAACTAAAATTTATTCTTATTATCTCTCTTATATGTAGAAGTTATTTTTTCAATAATTGACTTGTATTAAAGAAGTATACGATATGTAAATCTAGTTAACATAATACTGATTATCACCAGACAACTTGGCTGAATGAAATGGAGTTTTAGAAATGGAATTAACCCCAATTTTTGAAGTGGAAGAAATCAAGCAGGAAATCAGAGAGAGGGTTAACCGTTTGATGGAGTAGTGGATACTACAAAAACGCTTCATGAAAAATTGAATCTTTGGATAGATGATAATATAAAAAATATTGATTAAAATTATATGGAGAATAATATGTTTCAAGTCAAAACGGGTGAGGAGGAATGAGCATGAAAATGTTTAAAATGATTGCTGTGACATTGTTAGCTGCGTTGTTGTTCCCTTCTTATACATTTGCAAGTGGCTGGGATTACTTGGGGGAACAATCTCTTTATTCTAATGGTGCTGAAAGTGATGTGTTTGCCTCTACTGGTGGAGATTATAAGATTTGTCGGGATTCTTACGTGGGTCCAGCTGGTAAGTTAAAAGTTGAATTATGGGAGTACGATCCGGACAGTTATAATGATTATGTAGGGGTAAGATATATCGAACGAGGCAAATGTGGTATTTTCCGAGGTATTGGTAATTTTGTTGATGGAGGAAATGAAGCAGAATTTTTTGCTAAATCAAGGACTAACAGTGATATGCATTTAATCTTTTATGATTAATTCACTAAATAAATGAAAAATAAGACCTGGGATTGATTTGTAAAGGCTAAAGACTCTTTTTACACCCAAACAAATTGGTTTAATCAATAAAACGCGACTATTGCCCTTGTATCAGCCTGAAAAGTTGGTGCGGGGGTTTTATTTACGTCCCAAGGAAAATAGCGAAATGTTGGAAGCTTTGCCACGTTATTTTTCACAGGCGGGAAACATCCCTCACAATATAACCCCTTGGGAGCCATGGGGTTTATCGCCTTTCACTTTTATTAATCTAGAGATATAGAATATGAGAAAAATGATGGAATAAATATTTTCATAAAAATTCCCGAACGGTGAGTTTATTTTGTTTGTTGACCATTTCAAATAAATGGGACTTTTCTACAACTTTCTGTACGTGTCGATTCGGCATTAAATGATTTGATAACTTCGAACTCAGTATAATAGAAAAAAGGTAAAGGAGTTGGTTTCTTATGGAAAAGCAATTGCCTGAAACGCTACTGGAACCTGAAGTGACCGCTGAAATGGTACTAAAAAGAGTCCTTGCCGATTACAGGAAAGCCCAAATTGAAAAACAAATCGACGACTCATTGAAAAACCGTAATAAGGAAGAATTTATCCGGTTAACAAATGAATTAAAACGGACAACATAAAATGCAAACAGAACTTAATAAAAAAAGATGATAACTCCTAACTTAATAAAAAATGAATCAGGTAATGGTGATTTCCTGATTCATTTTTTATTTTAAGTGGTCTAGAATGCTTGGAGGACCTCAAGTAGATTCAATGCTTCCATCTATAAGAATAAATAAGAAAATTAAACCTAATGACTGTTGTGTAAGGAAGCATTGTTTTAACATTCAATATAATTATCTTGGCCCTTTACAAAAATTCAGGGCTTTCTTTTATGGATAGCCTAAAAACGCTATCAGAAGTGATGATCTATGTTTTGATATTTTACCATAAACCTTGTTAGAATATAAAGATTGCAACCACCTATATCTTAATTTGTCTACAGACTATAGAAAGTACTTTTAGTAAAACTAAAACTATTTATTATTTACTTTCAGTTTGACAACCGCATTCCTCTGTTGAAAAATGCGGCTGTCTCAATAAATATCTCATTGAAAGCAAATAACAACAATTATTAAAAGGTTTAATACCCTCGGTTCCGATCTACCAATCCCTTTAACGGTTGTTCACTTAAAAATCTCCTTAAATTTTCAATAAAAAAGTTGCTCACTTCGTTATTCGTACTTGGTCCTGACAGATGAGAAGTGACAAACACATTCGGCATTGACCAGAAGACATGCTCTTTCGGCAACGGCTCTGTCTCAAACACATCGAGGACTGCTCCCTGAAGATGCCCTGCTCGCATGACAGATATTAAATCCCCTTCATCTATCAATGCTCCACGGCCAACGTTGATAAGGTAAGCGTTGGATTTCATCGCTAAAAGATGGTCCTTGTTAAGGATATGATAAGTGGAATCCGTTAAAGGAAGGGTTAGGACCAAATAATCTAGATCTTTTACAAATTCACCCCATTGATTTGGAGTAAAGTGGAGATCCACGAGTGTTGCTTGTTTTCCACTAAAGCTTAATCCATGTACATTCATATCAAATGCTCGAGCTTTACGTACAAGTTCAGCACCAATCGATCCAAGTCCAGCCACGCCGATTGTTTTCCCCTTTAGAGTGTCAGAAATGAAAGGATCCCACCTCCGCTCCATTTGAGATTGTTTCATCCGAGGACCGTCTTTCACTATGTCCAAGAGAAACGAAAATACATATTCAGAGATGTAAGCACCAAATTGGTCAATAATTCGGGTTAATGTAATGTTTTTAGGTATTGATTTGTCTGCAATCAAATCATTGACTCCGGCTCCCATTGACTGAAACCAGCGAACAGATGAGGCCATTGGTTTATATAGTAATTGTGTAGGGAAATTCCATCCCAAAATTACTTCAGTACCTGGTAAATATTTTTCTACTTCCCCCAAAGTTTTCGCTGCCTTTACTGATATAAACCCAGTATTGCGGATACAATCAGCATAAGCTTCAACCTCTTTCTGAATAGGACTAAATACAAGAATGTTTGGTTTGTGTGTACCCACCATGGACTCTCTCCTTATTGATTCCTTAAATATAGTATAAATACTTCCCACTAAGACAATAACTTTAAATCTTACTTTAATAACTTACCACAAAAGTCCAATTCATTCTTAAACACCAGCTTGTTACATTTAGTAGAAACCTATTTACAAAGCCAGTCCCTTAAATATGATTATCAACGCCATTAGTATTTGGAAATATTATATTTTTGACAAAATTCGATGGGCTATCCAAAAAGTTTAGGAATGTTAATGAGGATCTTTGGTACCATCATCCCTTTTAGGTTGGAAATATGTTAATTTACTAGGGGGTATAAATTAATTCAGAAACAGTTGTATCAGTTAAATAAAAATTCAGAGGTGGTTAGGGTCCTTCAGGATTAAACGCAAAAAAGCAATAACGAGGATTCGCTGCTGCAGTTGAATCAATATTTATCAAAAAAATGTTTCCGCAAATGCTACAGTATTGGGTGGATTCATCTTTTTATTATGTATAAACAATCTAATACTTCCTTATCTTCACTAAACTCAAATGTTGTTTCCTTCCTTTTCACAGAAAGTTAAAGGGGGATTGTGACATCTATGCTCTCTTCTCCAGAACACAAAAAACATGATATGATTGATATCTTTAAGGGTATGAGTTTTCCCTTGACCACCTATTTGATGAATTAATGAACTTTGACTTAAAGATTTAAAAAAGCTCGGGATGCGATTTGAGCTTC
The DNA here is from genome assembly GCF_014844095.1 of Brevibacillus sp. JNUCC-41. Classification (NCBI taxonomy): domain Bacteria; kingdom Bacillati; phylum Bacillota; class Bacilli; order Caryophanales; family Bacillaceae; genus Peribacillus; species Peribacillus sp. JNUCC41. Next base: position 4,086,897 of record NZ_CP062163.1, read on the forward strand.
CGGTCTTTATTTTTCAAGGAGATCTTGCCATAGCTGTAGTGATTGGTGCTGCTTTTGGAAAAATCGTATCATCGCTAGTCGGATATATTATCACACCGCTAGTTGGAATTTTACTAGGGGGAGTCAATCCTTCTTCTTTATCTATTACAGTTGGAAACGCAGTTGTTCAATACGGTGCATTTGTTCAAGCTGTGATCGATTTCTTGATTATTTCGTTTGCGATTTTAATGTTTATGAGATGTCGAATTCTCTTTTTAGAAAAAAACAAGTGAACAAGGAAGAGGCAGTGGAAGAGGTACCGGCAACAGAGCAATATTTAAAGGAAATCCGCGACCTTCTACAAAAAAATGCACGGCAGGATGAAAGATTATATGTTCATACTTAATATTCAGCAAACGGGCGCTTTCCTGGAACAAGGACAAGCGCTTATTTTTCATTTTTGGGCCATTTAATGGAGTAATTAGCACAGAAATGTTCAAACTTTATTTCAAGGCTACAAAATTTACGATTAACGCTAAATCCTTATTATTCTCTGTACCTAAGTAACAAAATAATAATGGCCTGCTATTTTAAGGGAATGACTTTAATTATTTGTATAAACCTTATTCTATTTATAAGTTCCATTCCACAAATAAGTATTTTACTCAAAAAAAAGAAAAAAGGTACCTTTTAGATACCTTTTTTCCGGAATGCCTAATCATTAAGCCCAACTCGTATTAAAGTTGCGAAACCGAAAGAAAGCGCAACTCCAGCATAGATAGTCCAGATACTTTCAATTACAATACCAAAAAGAAAAATATACAGACTATACATAAAGCACTTGTCACGTTTCTTCATGGGTTTAGAAAAAAAATAATATAGAATAATCATTATTTTCTTTAGCATAATTATTTTCTCCTTTCTATGTAAACTGTTGTCTTCTTCTACATGGCGACCTTTGTAATGTAAAAAACTTGGCCTGTAAAAGAAAACGATCTCTTCACCTCCCCCCGTATACCTACCTAACGAGAGATAGGCATACGGGAGGGAAGAGACATAGCTTACTAGAGAGAAGGAGTTAGAACATTCCTGATACCCATTATATACATTTTCAATCTATTTAGAGCACACTTCGCAAAAATAATCCATTTTTACTAATATGTAGTTAAAATGGATTATTTTTTCAAAAAAGTGTATATATTTCACAAATATTACTATTTATGAATTGAGTGAGATTAATAAATTTGGGTGGTGATCTAAATGTACGTATTTGACTTTTTTAAAAGGTTGTTTAGAAAGGAAAAAGTTGGAGTTATATTGTATTTATTGTTAAACATAGGCTTACTGTATATTGTCTTTTCACAAAACGACAGTCCAGTGCGAACCATAGTAACAGTTATTGTTTTATATTTTCTTTCATTATGTATTGCCTTATCCCCTATTGGTGAATCTATCTTACGATTTCAGACAGGAGCTAAAAAAATAAAGAGAAAAGATCTTAGAGATAAACTTGAACCATTATTTAATGAAGTATATGAAAAAGCAAGGCTTAAAGATCCTTCTCTTCCCAATGATGTAAGGCTTTATATTGCTAATGATATTTCTGAAAATGCATTTGCTGTAGGTCGAAAGACAATATGTTTATTTAAAGGCTTACTCAGTCTTCCAGAAGAAGAAATACAAGCAATAATTGCTCATGAGTTTGGGCACCTTTCTCATAAAGACACAGATATTAATCTAGTAGTCTATGTAGGAAATATCTTTATAAACGTTATTATGTTTTTTGTAAGAATTGTTTTAACTATTTTTTTATTTATCTTTGAATTCCCTCTCAGACTACTTCTTGGAATGTTTGAAGATAAGACGCCTCGGATAGAAAGAACAATTACCTACGGGGATGCAGACGAAAAACGGCCACGCTTTACATGGTCTGGTGCAATTGTTGATTTTCTATGGTCATTGTGGACATGGTTGGGTGTACTGTTTATCAGGTCATCCACAAGACAAAGTGAATACCATGCTGACTTATTTGCATATGAATTAGGATACGGTGAAGAATTAGCCTCTGCATTAGATCGAATTCAAGTTTATATACCTGAACAAGGTTTTCTTAAGGCCATGTACGCTACACATCCGAGTATGGACGATAGAATAGCAAAATTACAAGAGTTAGGGTCTGAATATACTGACTATTCACTGTAGTAGAAATGTTAGAAAACAGTTACAAATTCTAAACTGAATGAAAAGGCTATTGCTGACCTCTTACTAACAGGAACAACAATAGCCTTTTTATTATAAGAAACACTTTTTATAGGAGTGATTTTTATGATTGAAAAAACGATCATGTTAGAAGGTTTTTCTTTAGTGGACACTCTTGAAATAACCCATGAAGATAGCAATGTGCAATTTAAAGGACATAAACAGAGTATACCTATAACTTACGATTTACTTAGCAAACATTTACTTTTCACTGGTGCAATAGGAACCGGAAAAACAAAGGCTATTTTCCAACTTGTGAGTCAAATCATAGATAACATGAGCCAAGATGACGTGATCATCATCTTTGACACCAAAGGTGATTTTAGAGAAGAATTTTACACTGTAGGAAGAGATGAAATTATAAGTAATGATGAATCAGCAACTCAGTACTGGAACTTAACGAAGGAAGCACTAATTGATGATATATCGAGAAGGCAAGAATCATTGCTCGAAATAGCAAACAGTCTGTTTGAAGAGCGAATTAAAAATTCAAGTTCTCCTTTCTTTGCCAGTGCAGCAAAAGACATTTTCTATGGGATTATGACTGCTTTTACCCGTGATAATTCTGAATGCTACAATGAAAAATTAAAAAAAATTGTAGTAGAAGGGACATCAGAGGAAATTCTAAAAACTTTAACAGAGCATTCTGACTTAAGTGGGATTACAGATTACATACGTGGTAAATCCTCACAATCTCAAGGAGTTATCTCAGAACTAAGAAGCGTAGGTATGGAGCTATTTGTAGGAAATTTCGCAAAAAAAGGCCAATTTTCCATAAGAGAATTTGTTAGGAAAAAAGGTGGAAGAGTACTTTACATAGAGTATGACATGGCAATAGGTAAAGTTTTAACCCCTATTTACAAGATTATGTTTGACTTAGCCATTAAAGAATCCCTATGTAGAGATAAGAGCGAAGGGAATGTTTACTATGTAGTCGATGAATTCAAATTACTTCCAAACTTATATCATATAGACAATGGTGTAAACTTCGGAAGAAGTTTAGGTGCTAAATTTATACTCGCTATGCAAAACATTGAACAGATTTCTGATAGTTATGGAAAAGAACTCGCTCATAGTATTCTATCTGGCTTTAGTACACTCGTTTCATTTAGAGTCCATGATAAAGCAACAAGAAGCTATATAAAGGAACTATACGGAGAGAATAGACGGGAAATTAAGTACCTTTCAGGACGTTATGGAGTGAAAGATGCAACAATTTTAGGAAATGTTATAGAAGATTGGCATATCTCTCAGCTTGGAATAGGTGAAGCAATTATTTCACTCCCAGGCTATCCCCCTGTGAAATTTCAATTTTCAGAGTATAAGAATAAAAGTTAAGCAATGATAAAGGAGAATACTTGATGGATCTTAATAAAACTTCCATATTAAATAACATTACGGGAGCTAACTATAACCCATCCGTTGTAGATATTAGTAAAACTTTGGGGAACGTATTACTCTCGGGAGGAAACGGAAAAGGTCAGGTAACTTTTCTACAGAATGTACTATATCAATCATTAATTAAACAAAACATCCCTATTTTAATAATAACTAATAAACAATCATCTTTTTCACAAAATGTGGACTATCACAAATTCTGTAATTTACTAAATAACAACAAACAGATTTGGAACTTTGATCTTACTAACCAAGAAAACACTGATTCTTTAAACCCTTTTAAGGAAATGAATTATGTTGATTCGAAGGATTTTATAATGGATTTATTTTCTCAGTTTAGTGAACTTGATAAAGAACAATACTTGCGATTTAGTAGATATATATCAAGTATCTTTAAGTTAGTTGATGATAAAAATAAACTTAATTTTAATAATTTACTAGATTACGAAGTTAATCTTCTTAAGGTTATGGTTAATAAAAAAGTACTCCCAGATAATGAAAAAAATAGGATTTTGCGATATTTAGATACTGCATATGATGATTTTATAATGATTGAGACTTATTTTGATTTATTTATACAAAGTGGAATAAGTAACATGTTATCAGGTGAGAAAAGTATTGCAGACATTATGAACAATGAAGAGGTAGCAGTTTTCAAATTGGATCAGTATAACAGTAAAAAATCAAGCGATACAATACTAAAGGCAATCTTAAAGCTCATATTAAAAAGCATTCCGGCAGTTAATACTTTCAAAGGAGCATTGATCATTTTAGAAGATATTAGATTTGAAGAAATTAATGACTTATGTAGCTTGTTAAAGCTAGATAAGAGTTATCAAATTAATACAGTCTTTACAGTAGACGATGTACCAACCCTTATTAGAGAGAATGGTAACAGTATTATTGATTCCTGTGACACATGTGTGGTGTTTAATCAGAACTCAAATGAGAATTGTATCTATTGGTCTGATTACTTTGGATCGTATAATTCTTTTGACAGATCATATTCATATTCGATGGATAGTTCAGATTTAGTGATTGATGGCATGACCACAAGAAATCAAGTTAAACCTATATACAGACCTGAAGTATTTAGAAATTTAAAAGAAAACGAAGCAATTGTATACGTAAAGAGTCTTAAGAAGAGAAGAAAGATAAAATTTTAAATCAAATTAATTTATTTCCATTTTTAAAGCTAATAAAAAATTCTTATCCTAAAGGTAATCTTTTTGCTCTTTTTGTGTGATTTAAATAATGTTGTCCGCGGTCTGTATGTGATGCCTTTATGCTAGTTAGCGATGTGCTACACAAAGGAGAGGCGTATAAAATTTGGAGGCAAGAGTAAGCTAACTACGTATATAAGCTGCCGTGGGAGGTGAGTAAGTATGAGTAATGATGCAAGAGGTTCTAAAAAAAATAAACCAAATGATGCAAACCATGTGAATGCTAAGACGAAAGCCAATCAAAGACGAATTTCAGAAAAGAATAACCAACAGAATAATGGGAAGGTTCAGTAAAAATTTCTTCTCATTTAACAAATAAAGAATATAGAAATTTTAACAGAGAACTGATATACCGACATCAGTTCTCTTTATTGATTTATCACTTGAAAAGGAAGGCATATTCAAGACCGTTAACCTCGTTAGAATATATAATATTTAATATGATCTCTATAAATATAAAATAGTTTCCTTTTGTCCTAGAGTTATTGTCTAATTGAAAACCATATTCACATAAGCTCTAGATTTATGAAGAGAAAGAGAGTGTGGCAAATTATATTTATTAATTTTTGCGTTAAATATCTATTTTACGAATTATAAGAGTGACTAGAAGGCATGTTACGGTTATTTTATATCCCACAATATTAAGAAGAGGTTAATTAATGGTTGCTAATTTTGAAATTGCTTGTTTTAATTCTTCCCACACCTCTTCGTCTTATTCCTTTACTAATCTTTTATGCAACCTCGATAAAACCACTTTACTACCAATAAAACTTAAAGCAAAAGCGGCGTAAGCTCTGATTTTTTCATTTGGGTCGTCAATACATTATCGATAAAGGGTGAAGCAATCTTTTAAAATGAGATTGCCTATATTATATAATGTAATAATATGCTTCTGAAGTGAGGAATATAGGATAAAAATCCAGTTGTTATTATCTGAAAATTCCCAATTTAAACAAAAATAAGTATATAATATTATAAAACAGTTATCTAAGTTTGTGGGTTACTACTTCTAAATAAGGAGGCGATACTCTTAAACATGTATGGAAATTTATTTTTTAGAAAGGAAATATTTGTATGGTGCAGAAAAGGAGAAATTTATTAGTCTAGAAAGGAATTAAAGCAGCTACAGTAGCCGCTGGGAATGCGGGTTTAGGTATTGCGTTTCCACCAAGTCGTTCAATGTTTATTTTATTGGAATTCGCTCCTATTGCAGCACTAGTTTCGGAAGCTCAACTTTATGTAGCATTACTTGCTGGGGGAGCTTATACAGAATATTTTTAACGATGTGATTAGTTCGACGTTATAAAATTAAAGCGCTTTCAACAGAAATTGTTCAGCCCATTAGCCAGTCATTTCGTGTTGTATTCAATTAATCTATGTATTAGTTAATATATACAAAAAAATACTATATATACATACTGGAGGTTTTAGGATGAAAAGGAAAGAAGTATTATCCGGCCTGATGGCTGTGAGTTTACTAACAGTAATTCCGTGGAGTTATGGACATGCTGAGAAACCTCAATGGACAAATGTGAATACATATGAGGAACAGGACGGAAGCAAGTTTAATAGTGAAAACTATGACTTTGTGAAATTCTCACAAATTGGTTCCAAATTAAAAGAGATTGAAAAACTTTCAAACCGTGTGAAAGTTGAAGTCCGTGGAACATCAGCTGATGGAAACCCACTCTACGTTGTCACGATTGCTGACCCAACAACGCAAGGGAAGTTTGGAAAAGTGAAGGCACTTAGAAAGCAAATGTTTAAGAATCCAGGTAAAGCTCAAGAATGGGTTGCCAATAATCCTGACTTTAAAGTTCCAATCATGATTAATGGTTCTATTCATGGGACTGAATTTGTCGGAAGTGATGCAATCCTTCAATTAATTGAACGTTTTGCTACCCAAAATGATGCAACAACCAAAGACGTTTTAGAGAATAATATTCTTATTTTCAATGTCGTACAAAACCCTGATGGACGTATTGATGCCACCCGCTTTAATGGCGAAGGAATTGACATAAATCGTGACTTTATCACCCAATCGCAGCCAGAAACAAAAGAGATGGTTAAGCTCATTAAAGAATGGAACCCGATGGTGTTCCTTGATACTCATGGTTATGTGAAGAATTATCAGCCAAATCTGCAGGGGTTAATTGAGCCTTGTACGCCACCGCATAATCCTAATTACGAGTATGACTTATACGGAAAATGGGCCAATAAACAGGCAGAAGCGATGGAAGCGGAAATAATGAAGGATCATGAGAACTATTCAGGATCCTTGTATCAAAACATGAAAGGTACATATATTCCGCTGCGCGATGACTCCTCTGGCTGGGATGATTACCCACCAATTTTCACACCAATGTATGCGATGTATCATGGTGCTTACGGTCATACATTAGAAGCTCCAACAAATGATTGGGATGGCGTACGATGGATGTATAATTCGATTATGGGGGCACTGAAATTTGCAACAGCTAACAAGCAATCCATGATTACTGATCAAATTGAAGTTTTTAAGAGAGGAATTAACTTTGACCATCCTTTTCATCAGGAAGGGTTATTTCCAAAAGCCTACATACTTCCACTAGACCCGAAGGATCCGACTATTACGAATAAGGCTGTAAATCATTTGATCAATAATGATATTGAAGTTGTTCAAGCCGTGAATGCATTTGAAGCGGATGGAGTGTCATATCCAAAAGGAACGTATCTCGTTGAGATGGATCAGGCGAAGGCAGGATTAGCAAACACAATGCTCTGGGATGGGGAAGACATCACGAACGATACCCCAGCAATGTACGACATTTCCGCATGGAGTTTACCGGAGCTTTGGGGATTCGAGGCAGTAGCCACACAAAATCCTATTAAAGTCAATGCAAAGAAAGTAAACCAGATTACAGCTCAAGGAACGGTTTCAGGAAAAGGACCGTTTCTGATTCCGAACAGCTCTGTCCAATCGGTAAATTTAGTAAATTCATTGCTTAAGCAAGGAATACCTATAGTACGTGATGCACAAGGTAACTTCTTTGCAAAAGCAGTAGCTAATCAGGTATCAGCAGCGGTGAAAGAATCTGGGTTACAGATTGGAACTGCTGAGGCACCAGCAGATGCAGTGGCTATTTCGTCTTTAAAAGTGGCTATATTAAATGATGGAGGTATAGGTAAACAGAAATCACACGCAGGAACAAAGTTGGCTTTGAAAAGACTAGGTTTTGATGTGACAGAAGTTACGCCAGTGGAAGTGGCTAAAAATACCCTTAATGGTTTTGATGTTTTTGTCTATAGTGGAACGGAAAGTCTCATTTCTACCAACTTATCCGAAGCTAATAAAGAATTTGGATTACAGAACCCCGGTCAACTTAATACGTTTAAAGACAATGTAACAAGCTTCTTAAATGAAGGTGGCAAGTATATAGCTGTAGGTGCTGGTGCTTCTAGAGCAACTAAGACACTCGGTCTTACAGACGACATCATTAATGTAGGAGATTCCAACAGTAATGGTATCGTAAAAGTTGATTATGAGGGAACGGGTTTAACAGCAGGATATGGAGAGGATGATATCGGCTTTGTCTATCGTCCAACATGGTTCACGGGTACGAATAATGATGAAGTCGTCGCGACCCTTGCAGATTCAGGTAATTTCTTCGTAGCTGGTCACTGGAAAAATAACATAACCGCCAAGGGCCAAGCCATAATCGTAAAAGAACAGAATAAAGATGTAACTCTTATTGGTTTAGAAGCAGGATTCCGCGACCACCCGGATTACTTGTTCCGTCTTCTATCAAATGCAATTTTCGAAAAATAGTAAAAATAGTCAAAGCTGGATTCAGCACTGAATCCGGCTTTGGCTATTTGAGAAATGCTAAACGCTTGCTCTGAACTCATAACTTATAAATCATCTGTCGCAAAAACAGCTGAAGGACGATTCTTATCAATAAGTAGTTTTTTAGTCGATTAAAAATGGTGACTACTCTTATAATTCACAAGCTGGATATGTAATAACTAACCAGGAATCATTACAGATGAAGTTAAATAATTGGATTAGCGAACAAAATAATTAACTTGCAAAGGGGACTGTGTCTCCTTTTTTGTTTGAAACAACGTATCGGCCCTAGGAGGTTTGGTGAGTACACCTAGATAATTTTAAAGGAGGGGTGATGGTAAACAATTTATTTCCGCGTAAACATGGTGGATTATGGGCTTATTTAGAGAAAAAAGCATATAAAGAAGCTGCGAAATTGCTTATTAAGATTGGTATTGGAGGAAATGTTATTTACAATATGTATATAACTATATTAGTTTAGCAATAAATCTATTGTTCTTCTTTTTCCCAAACTTCTTTAGACTTGTCCCTGTTTTGAGCTTTATAATAAATGCTATCACCGTTAACACTTTTAGCATTCCTTAAACCAACAGCTAATTTATAAAAGGAAGTTTCGTCTGAGTCATATTTATAAACAAACCGGTAATCTCGTTTTACCTTGGGTAACAGCCTACTCATTGTAAAGAAGTCTAATCGACTCCAGTCCTGCAATGCGTATCTTAAAGCCGTTTTAGGTCGATATGGATCCTCTATAGCCTCCATCCACTATAGAATTCAGTAAATTGTTGTCTAGTCATTGACATTGCCAAATGACGTATATCCAAAGGAATTAAATCAGGATGAAGATATACGTCAGTTATAGGATGTTTATTTATTCTTCAAATTTGAATAAAAAGGCAAGGAAGGTTTACGGTGGATACAAGAAAATACAAAAAGGTCCTGGAACATATGTTACATGAATTGAGCACGTGCTTTAGAGAAAGAGGTTCAACTTATCTTTGCGTAAAATACTTATTTTACGAATAAATGGACATGAGAATGAATGTTTGGTATAATCTTCATATAATAATTTAGGGAGCGTGTCTTATGTATATAGAAATGTTTCAAACCATTCAAGATACTCTCATAAAAAAAATAGATCCCGTTTTCATTATTATCTTTGGTTCTTATGCCAAAAACTCTACACATAAAGACAGTGATATCGATATTGCTTTCTACAGTGAGAATCAATCGCTTACTACATATGAAGTTTTTCAGCTGGCACAGGAATTAGCAGATATTCTGAAAATTGAGGTGGATTTAGTCAATATCCGTACAGCATCCACGGTATTTAAAGCCCAGATATATACTACTGGTACAATTATATATTCAGCGAACGACACTCTTCTTAAAAACCTCCAAATGACTGCACTAAGCATGTACGCTAAATTGAACGAGGAACGCGAAAATATCTTAAAAAAAATAGGAGAAAGTGGGACCATCTATGAAGAATGATGTGATATTGAACAAAATCAGTGTTATAGAACGTTGCATGAACCGGGTTAAGGTTGTTTACGAAAACAATCCAGAAAACCTAAAGGACTATACCAAACAAGACTCCATCATACTCAATATACAAAGGGCCTGCGAAGCGTCAATTGACTTGGCTATGCATATTGTAGCTGAACAGAAATTAGGATTGCCTCAAACCAGCAGAGATGCCTTTGATATGCTTCATGGGGCTTTAATTATTGACGAAAATACGGTCAAACGATTAAAGGCCATGGTGGGTTTCAGAAACATAGCCGTTCATGATTACCAGACGGTTAATCTAGAAATTTTGCAGCAAATTGTTACGAACCATCTAGAGGATTTCACTGACTATACAAAACAAATCCTTAAATTTTAATAAAGGGGGTTTTATGATGAATTACAAAATCCGTGTTTATGATCTCCATACAAATAAAGAAACAATCAAGGTAGATAAAATCTTTGAAACGAAGGATGCTGCTGAAGCTGCTATCGAAAATCATAAACTTAAAAATCCAGAAAAATATGAGTATGTAAAAGTTCCTGTTAAAAGTTAATAATTTCACTCCTATCCTTCTGTGCAGGACCTATTACGTTAGTAGTTAGAAACTTGAACATAATATGAATTTTACGCTTAAATTAATGTTAAAAAAGGAGTAAAACAATGGCGAATACCAGACAACATCAAGTCCATGAGCAGAAATTGGAACAGCTGGTTAAGTCCATGCCTTTCTATATCGTTGAATATGTTTACAATAAATTGGATACCCGCTCCCCTTCCACCCTGTTGAATTACGTTCTTGATTATAAATTATTTTTGGAGTGGCTGATAGCTGAAGGCATTGCTAAGCAGGAGCATATTAAGGATATCCCCCTGTCAGTTCTGGAAAAGTTGAAGTTGATCGAAGCTCAATCCTTTATCAAATTTTTAGAACGGAGAAACATCCCCATCAATAAGCAGGAAACAAAAAAAGCGGAAAAGGTATCCGTCAATCGGAAAATCTCGGCATTGCGTTCCCTTTTCAAGTATTTAACGACCCAGACGGAAAATGAGGAAGGCGAACCTTACTTCTATCGAAATGTCATGTTGAAAATTGAAGTGAATAAAGTGAAAGAGACTTTGGGGGTGCGTGCTTCCAGAATATCGACGAAGATTTTCCACAATGATGAGGATGCTCGGTTTCTTGAATTCGTGAAGCATGACTATGAAAAGGAGCTTCCTGAAAATTCCAGGAAACTCATTTATTTTAAAAGGGACAAGGAACGTGATTTTGCAATCTTATCCCTCTTCTTAGGAAGCGGTATCCGCGTGAATGAGTTATCCAACTTAAGGCTACGAGACTTGGATTTTGAAGAAAAGCAAATACACGTATTACGTAAAGGTGGAAAAAAAGATGTAGTGGCAGTCTCTCCTCCGTCTATGCAAGACATTAAAGATTACCTAGCAGTGAGAAAAGAACGTTATAGTGGATCAAACGATGATACGGCTTATTTATTCTTGACTAGGATGAATGATGGAGAGACCCCTCTTTCCAACCGTGCCATCGAGGCTTTAGTTAAGAAATACACGAAGGCCTTTAAGTCCAATAAATCGATGTCGCCACACAAACTTAGGCATACCTATGGGACAAACTTGATGGAGCAGTCAGGAGATATTCATTTGCTGATGACTCAACTGGGCCATACGTCGACCACAACGGCTGCCCTCTATACAAACCCTGAGAAGGAGAAGGCTAAAAAAGCTGCGAAACTGCTTGGAGAGAAAAGAACCAATTATCGTGAAAAGGATTAAATGATAAAGGAGAAGTTTATCTGGTCTTCTCCTGTTAACTTCACGAGACGTACTAAACATAGGAGCCTAATGGGTACTTACACAATTATGGATTGCCCGCATAATGATTTCGTGGGGACTCGTGGTAATATTGACAGGTTTTGCGCAAACAACGATGCACTTATATATTCTCCGTTTTTTATTAGGTGTCACCGAAGCTGGTTTTTTTCCTGGTATAATTTTGTATTTAACTTATTGGTTCAGGACCGCGAAAGAGGAAGGACCACAGCGGTTTTGCTTTTAGCCCTACCGATTGGCGGATTGATTGGTGCACCTGCATCGACATGGATTCTTGACAATATCTCCTGGTTGGGTATGGCAGGGTGGAGATGGATGTTCATCCTTGAAGGCATTCCGGCCATTATTATTGGAATCATTGTTGTTTTCTATTTAACTAATAGACCGGCCAACGCTAAATGGTTATCTAAGGAAGAAAATGATTGGCTAGAAGGGGAATTGAGTGCGGAAAGAAAAGTTAGCTCGAGTATAAATAAAGTTACTAAGCTTGATATGCTGAAAGATTCGAAAATCTGGAAGTTGGCCCTTTTTTATTTCGCAGGGTACACATCAATCTATGGATTATCATTCTGGATGCCAACCATCATAAAATCTTTATCGGAAAATGCCACAACCAATTTAGAAATTGGATGGTTAGCGATGATTCCATCGTTAGTCGGTATACCTGCCATTATGTTTGTAGGCTGGAATTCAGATCGGACCAATGAACATAAATCACACTTGCTCGTTTGTCTCATGATAGCAGTTGTCGGATTTATCGGGTGCGGTTTTTCAAATAGTGTCTTTATGTTGGTGCTTATGTTAACGATTACATCTTTCGGGTTATACGGGTTCAGTGGATGTTTCTTTGCCTATATGACATTTTTCTTCACTGAGTCCCTGCGCCAGTTGGAATAGCCATAGTCAATTCATTTGCGGCTTAGGCGGTTTTGTAGGACCGATTATTCTCGGAACCGTTGCATTTACTCAAGGGATGTTTATTTTATCCGGATTACTTGTGATGGGTGTCATCACCCTATTATCATTAAAATTGACAAGTGCTTCAGATGAAAACATCGTAAAAGAAGTCGAAGTCAATATTAATGAATTTTAACGGTCGTAAATGTATGGAGATTAAAAGTGACTATAAACGAAACATCATCGGAAATCATAAGGTTTCCATGATGTTTTTTTTATTTTCATATAGGAAGTAAGGAAGTACATATAATGGGATGAAAATACTGGTTGAGCATGTCAAATTTCAATCTAAATCGAAGGTTCTGCCCAATAAGGCTTGTTTGTGGTTTTCGGCGGGATTAGAATGGAGATGAGATATAAGTGCTTTCGGAAAGATAGGGGAGTCCTTTTCTTTTCATGTACTGACTTCAATTTATTCATTACAGGAATAACAGCAGAAATGAGGTGATGATGTGGAAATTCATTTGGTGGCGAAAGATGAGATTGAGGCTCAAGGAATTCGTTGGATAGTGGAGTCCCACCTAACGGGAGTTAGACTGATCTTATGGAAAACGATTGAAGAATTTGAAAAGGGCATGCGCAATCAGCAACCGGAATTCGTTATTTTGGATATGGATATTTGGACGGATGAAAGTGAGGCAATGGGTGTTTCGTTAAAGCGGAGGGGAATTCGATGGTTAGGCATTTCCTCTGAGCGAATCTTTCAAACGGCTTATCGAGCCTTACGCTTTCGTGCTGAAGATGTTTTATTCCGTCCTTTTTCTTCGGCGGATTTGGTAAAACATATCCAACAATTGCGTTTTCAATTGAGAAATGGCCCAGGTCTTCTTTCGACAAACACAATGGATGATGGGCATGCTCTGGATATTGGATATCCGGATTTCTTCTTGACAGACCGGGGGCATGAAAGTCGAATAACCATGGTCGCCTTTTTGACACCTGATAACAGGACCCTTCCTTTAGTTTATGATGAACTGCAACGATATTCTTTTACTGGGAAGAATCAAATCTTCGCTTTATCGGATTTTATTTTATGTGTCCAGGAAATAAAGGAAAATGAGGTATATAAGGAAGAGTACCAAGCGTTCCTTGCTCACTGGAAAGAAAGAATGGATGAGCCCCTTGCCATCATAATAAAAGCGGCAACTGCAAATGAGTCTTTAAAAAGGATGTATCAGCAAACACGTGAATTTACGAGACAAATCTTTTTCGATGGATATGATATCATTTTAGCCGAAAGTCAACAGACTTCTCCTCAAGAGATGGACCCATTCCTAACTCCTCTTGAACAAAGACTTTGGATAGAAATGCTCGAAAGGCGGGATGCGAAAGCCATCAGGAACTGGATTGAGCGTGAATTCCTTACTTTTGAACGACCATACCCCGACCCGGAAATCGTTCGTATCCGCCTTACAAGTGTACTCGCACAGATTCGTAGGCATATGAAATCATACAACTTGCAAAATGCTTCTCTAGAAGCAATATACTATGATGTATTTCAGCAAATTGTACATAAACCTGTCATCCATCAAATAGTAAAAGAGCTGCATGCGTTCACCACCCATATGCTTCTGCAGGATCATGGACAATTACAGGAAGGGGCACGCACACTTAGCGAAAAAGCAAGGGAGCTGATCGAGTCCAACTATTGGGACGCCCAGTGGAATCTAGCGAGTTGTGCAGATACTCTGCGTATCAATAAAAGCACACTCAGCCGTCGTTTTGCGGCAGAATCCGGCGAGTCTTTTCGAAATACTCTGCATCAAGTTCGAATTAGGGAAGCTAAACGTTTATTAAAGGAAACGGATTTATCATTGGAGGAAATCTCACAATTAGCCGGCTATTCACATCAAACTTATTTTAATGCCAAATTCAAACTGCTTGAAGAGTGTACACCATCAGCATATCGGTCTGGATTATAAAAAAGGACGATTCAATAAATGAATCGTCCTTTTTTATTTATTTCATAACAATGTAATTATTGAAATTATTCATAAAAAAATAAAGTTAACTACAAAAACTTAAAATAAATTATAAAATAATCATTAAATTATAATAAATTATTCTGAATTTTCCTTATAGAATGAATATATAACAAAAACAAGGGGGAAATGAAAATGAACACGATTACAAACAAGGTTATCCGGTATACTGGAACAGAATTGCATACTAAAGGATGGCAACAAGAAGCAGTGCTTAGAATGCTCATGAATAATTTGGATCCTGAAGTTGCTGAACGTCCGGAAGATTTGGTGGTATACGGAGGGATTGGGAAAGCAGCTCGTAACTGGGAATGCTTTGATGCAATCGTCAAATCACTAAAAGAGCTTGAAGAAGATGAAACTTTACTTGTCCAATCAGGGAAACCGGTGGCCATTTTTAAAACGCATTCGGATGCACCACGTGTCCTGCTTGCAAATTCAAATATCGTCCCTGCATACGCGAACTGGGAAACATTCCATGAACTTGATAAAAAGGGATTGATGATGTATGGGCAGATGACAGCGGGCAGCTGGATATATATCGGATCTCAAGGGATCGTACAAGGTACATACGAGACCTTTGCCGAGCTTGCAAAACAACATTTCAATAACTCGTTAAAAGGCACCATTACACTAACGGCAGGTTTAGGCGGAATGGGAGGGGCACAGCCGTTGGCAGTTACGATGAACGGTGGTGTCTGTATCGGGATCGATGTAGATGAGACAAGAATTGACAGGAGGATTGAGACTCGTTATACCGACGTGAAAACGGATTCATTGGATGAAGCCATTCGTTTAGCCAATGAAGCTAAACTTGCAGGGAAAGCATTATCGATTGGTTTGATTGGGAATGCTTCAGATATTCTACCGGAAATGATCGCAAGGAACTTCATCCCTGATGTCTTGACGGATCAGACTTCGGCCCATGATCCGCTAAATGGATATACTCCTTCAGGCCTGTCAATGGTGGAAGCGGCAGAGTTACGAAATTCGGACCCAGAAAAGTATATTGAACTCTCTAAAGCTTCAATGGCCAAACATGTAAGAGCGATGCTTGAAATGATGGAAAAAGGAGCCGTGACATTTGATTATGGCAACAATATCCGTCAAGTTGCGAAAGATGAAGGGGTAGAGAATGCTTTTGCCTTCCCGGGCTTCGTTCCTGCTTATATCCGTCCACAATTCTGTGAAGGTAAAGGTCCTTTCCGCTGGGTGGCTTTATCTGGGGATCCAGAAGATATTTATAAAACAGACCAAGCCATTTTACGCGAATTCGCTGATAATGAACATTTATGTAACTGGATCAGAATGGCTCAAGAAAAAATTCAGTTCCAAGGTCTGCCTTCCCGCATATGCTGGCTTGGTTATGGGGAGCGCGCCCGTTTTGGTAAAATCCTCAATGATATGGTTGCAAGCGGTGAATTAAAGGCCCCAATCGTGATTGGTCGTGACCATTTGGATTCTGGCTCTGTCGCTTCGCCGAATCGTGAAACGGAAGCCATGAAGGATGGTTCCGATGTAGTGGCTGACTGGCCGATATTAAATGCAATGGTGAATGCAGTTGGCGGTGCAACCTGGGTTTCCGTACATCATGGCGGCGGCGTAGGAATGGGTTACTCCATGCATGCAGGCGTTGTAATTGTGGCAGATGGCACAAAAGAAGCAGCAGCCAGGATTGAAAGAGTGTTGACAACTGACCCTGGGATGGGTGTAGTGCGTCATGTTGACGCAGGATATGAACTGGCAGAGGAAACAGCCCGTGAAAGAGGTATTAATATCCCGATGCTTGATAAAGGAATTGATAAAAAATGACAAAACCAATTTGGATAAAACATGCCGCTCAACTTGCAACCCTTACCTCTGATAGGAAAGGTCCTCGTTCTAAAGAGGCAATGTCAGAGCTTGGGTTGATTACGGATGGAAGTATATGGATGGAATCTGGTTTGATCCAAGCGATCGGTACGACCAAAGAATTGGAAGAACTCTATGCAGATAGAATGCATGAAGCTGAAGTCTTTGATGCAACTGGCCATTTGGTGACACCTGGGCTAGTTGACCCACATACGCATGTTGTATATGGCGGGAGTCGGGAACGTGAATTTGAAATGCGTCTTGAAGGCGCAACATATATGGACATTATGAACGCAGGTGGGGGCATTCATGCCACCACCCGCATGACAAGGGAAGCAAGTGAAGAAGAATTGATGGAGCAAACCATGCGCCGACTTGATTCGTTTCTCGCTCATGGCGTGACTACAGTAGAAGGTAAAAGCGGTTACGGAATGAATTTGGAAACCGAATTGAAGCAGTTGCGGGTGATGAAGAAGTTACAGGAAGAGCATCCGATCGATCTAGTTCCTACTTTTATGGGAGCCCATGCGGTTCCAAAGGATTATAAAGGCCGTGAGGATGAATTTGTCGATCATCTGATTAATGATATGCTTCCAATCGTCTCTGAAGAAAAGCTTGCTGAATTCAATGATGTTTTTTGTGAAAAGGGGGTTTTTACCCCTGAGCAATCAGAGCGGATTTTAAATGCGGGGAAAAAGTACGGCTTGATCCCTAAAATTCATGCTGATGAAATTGAGCCATACGGTGGAGCTGAATTAGCTTCGAAGATAGGAGCCATTTCAGCTGAGCATTTGTTAAAAGCTTCCGATGAGGGGATTACTGCTATGGCGAAGTCAGGCACCATTGCCTGCTTGCTTCCAGCCACCGCCTTGTATTTACGAGAAGAAGCGGCCCCTGGAAGACGAATGGTTGATGAAGGTGTGGCTGTAGCCATTTCGACAGATTGCAATCCCGGATCTTCACCGACGACATCCATGCCGCTTGTCATGAATCTGGCATGCATTTCGATGCGGCTTACCCCTGCAGAAGCTCTGACGGCGGCGACATACAATGCTGCTTGTGCAATCAACAGGGAAGAAAGGGTCGGTTCCCTCGAAGTCGGAAAACAAGCGGATGTCGTTTTATGGAATGTTGAAAACTATCAGGAGCTGCAATATTTATTTGGGGTCAATCACGTTAAATCTGTATGGAAAAATGGTGTGCAAGTAGTGAATGATAAAGTGAAGACTGATTCCAAAAGCCTGACTGGTCTATAAAATTCACTAAAAGAAGAGAGGCTATGCCCATCGACCCTTCATTAGGTTGACCGGATCTCTCATGAAACGCCCATTAAATGAACTTCTATGTATCAGGAGCCTCTTTACATCCGCTGGAATTTTGGCGGATGTAAAAAGGCTTTGATACGTACAATATGATCTAACAGTATTCCGAGTTGCCAAAGCAAGAGATGTATCTGATATTTCAGTTGCACTGGTATACATGCTTCTATCCATGGTGGAATGCCCGCTGATGGTTTTTTAATAGTTTACTAGAATTAAGCCGTATTCGATTGTCATCATGGCTGTAATTTATTACAGGCTGCATAATGCAAACTAGTTTTAGGGTCTTAAGATTACTGTTTTTTATGTTTAAAATCAGTCAGTATTGCTGCTCTCTAACAAACATCTAGGAGTGATTACATGTTGAGAAATAACTATCGTTATTTTATCATTTTTATGATTATTGTTATTACAATCATAAATTATATTGATAGAGGTGCACTTTCATATGCCCAAGCTGAAATAATCAAGGAGTTCAATTTAGATCCAGTAAGTTGGGGAGCAATCCTGGGGTATTTTGGATATGGATATATATTCGGTGCACTATTTGGTGGTGCTTTAGCAGATAAGAAAGGTCCTAAATTCATGTGGATCATTGCCGGAACTACATGGTCTTTTTTTGAAATTGGGACAATATTCGCAGGTCACATAGGTGCAGCATTATTTGGAGGCTCTGCCTTGGCAGGATTTGCGGTGTTTCGTGTTTTATTTGGTTTAGCTGAAGGACCTACATTATCAACGATGAACCGAACGATGGCAAACTGGGTATCTCCTAAAGAAAAAGGGTTTGCTGTAGCTCTTGGATTAGTGGGGACACCAATTGGAGCATTGATTACTGCACCCATCGTAGTAGGTCTTCTAACATTCACTAACTGGAAAGTAACTTTTGTTATTCTCGGTATATTAGGTTTTATTTGGGTAGCAATTTGGAACAAAGTATTTACAAACTTACCTGAAGATCATCCAAGAGTCTCGAAAACCGAACTAGAAGAAATTCGAAGAGCAGATATTTTAATAAAAGGTGAGACGAAATTAGACGAACAAATAAATGTACCATGGTACCACTTTTTTAAAAACCCTACGTTAGTATTTAATGCAATTGGATATTTTGCCTTTTTATATGTAAATATTCTATTACTTACATGGACCCCCAAATATCTGCAAGATGAATTTAATTATTCACTTTCTTCTCTATCATATATTGGTATGATTCCTTGGGTAGGAGCTATTATCACTGGATTATTAGGTGGTAAAATCTCGGATATATTACGAAGGAAAACAGGGAATTTACGTATTGCAAGATCTTGGTTTACAGTAGTCTCCTTATTTTGTACAGCTGTATGTTTTATGTTGATTCCGACTGTCGAGAGTGCGGCGGCCGTACTTGCTTTAATGTGTATAGGAAATGCCTTTAATTATTTGCCTAATTCCATTTATTGGATCGTGGTTCTGGATACAGAACCGAATAAAGCTGGAACATTTGGCGGGGTAACTCATTTCATTGCGAATCTGGCTACCATAATTGCCCCTACCTTGACTGGAAGTCTTGTCGCCATATATGGATATAATGCCATGTTTATTGCAGCATCAATAGCCGTCACGATTGGCATGTTAGCCATGGTATTCGTGAAGCCTGGCAAAAAAGGCAATTCATCGGAAACCACCACTAATATGGTTAGCTAAGATAAGGCAAATGGATGTATATTAATTACGGATTATGCTTTTCACTTTCAGAAGAAGTTTACAAGAGGAGCCTCCGATGATCTAGTTCCTGCTTTTAAGAGAGCCCGTGCGGTTCCAAAGGATAATAAAGGCCTTGAGCATGAATTTGTCGAGTAAAAACGCTCTTTAACGCCATTTGTGAAGAGTGATTACTAAAGCCTGAATGGCCTTTAAGAATCACTTTAAAAAATAAGGTCTTGATCTTCCATCTCAGCAGATGAATTGGGCTTTTAGAAGTATTTATCCACATGTAATGGTGTTGAATAGTAGGATGGTGATTTATCATCCTACCCATTGGCAGCGTTCAATGCTTTACTGCTTTACAGTGAAATTAAATGAAAGTGTTTCAGGAAATCGGGAAATTAATCTTCCATGTGGAGGGAATTTTATGTGGGTAATTACTATCCATTCGAAAAATGGCATAAAAATGTTTGAGTTTACCACAGAAAAGGAAGCTAGGGAAAAATTTGAGATAATTGAAGGCTGTAAAATCCTTAGTGAAGTCATTTATTTCAATGATAAACAATTGATCCAATCCTAAAACTATATTTTCAAAATGAAATAGTAATTAAAAGGTATAATGGGTTGATATAAATCATAAAAAGATTACAATTTCATAATATTCTTTGCTGAATTTTAGTACGAGTCTTAACCATAAAATGAAAACACCTGTAAGTGCTAGATGTTTGAAGGTCAGAAAATCTCATTATTTAGTGTGAACTGAAATCCAGTCATTTCATTTCAGGTTCAAAACCGGAGTATTGCAGTAAAATTTTTTTGATCCATAAATCTGATAAATCAAAAAATGGAGGGGATTCTTTGAACGAACAAAAATACACTATAGACGATGCCCCATTTAAAAAGTTTCATTTTCGAATTGCTGGACTTACCTTCGGATCAAGCTTCTGTGATGGCTATTCCCTTGGGATTATCGCGATGGCCCTGACAGTATTCGGGCCTCAAATGAATATGAATGCGATGTGGACAGGGCTGATCGGCAGTTCTGCTTTAATCGGTCTGTTTGCTGGATCTTTAATACTTGGAAGACTTTCCGATCGTGTAGGCAGACAGAAAATCTTTCTCGTAAACTTTTTACTTATTACGGTAGCTACCATTTTACAATTTTTTGTCAGCAGTCCAGAAGAGCTGCTTATTTTACGGTTGCTAATCGGTTTTGGACTTGGAGGAGATTACGCTGTCGGTACGACTTTACTCGCCGAGTTTTCACCAAAAAAGTACCGCTCCTCTCTCCTCGCGTCCATAAACGTAGTATGGACGATTGGATATGTAGCATCGAACTTTGTTGGTCATTACCTGGGACAGGGTGGTTCAGACTCATGGCGTTGGATGCTTGTCAGCGCTGCCATTCCAGCTATTGTGGTTTTAATCTTAAGAATAGGAACGCCTGAATCACCAAGATGGCTTGTCAGCATGGGGCGTGTCGAAGAAGCTCGCCGAATTGTAAAAAAACACCTTGGACCGAACGTTGAAATGGGAGAAATGACGACTGGCACTGAAAACCAAAAGACTTTAGGATTTCGTGGACTTTTCAGTAAAAAGCTTCGTAAGCGGATGGCTTTTGGCGGAATATTCAAATTAACTCTTGTTATTCCGTACTTTGCCATTTACACTTTCCTGCCGTCCATACTAAGTACAATGGGTTTTGAACAAAACTTTTTTGCCGATACGATGCTGAATTTATTCTTGCTTGTTGGGGCAATTGTTGGTCTTTGGTTGCTTGCAAAATTTTCTCGTAGAGGATTCACAATCGGGGCATTTACAATCCTTACAGTTTCATTGTTTTCACTCAGCTTCTTACACAATAGTTCTCAATTCTTAATGCTGATAGCCTTTTTGATCTTTACTTTTTTCATGTCAGCAGCATCGAACCTTACACTAGTATACCCAGCAGAGCTTTTTCCAACTGAGATTCGTGGATCGGGAATAGGCATGGTTACGGCAATTAGTCGAATTGGTTCTGCGATTGGAACATTCCTGCTGCCTGTTTCTTTAAGTTCATTTGGATTAGGTGCCTCAATGGCAGGAATGGCAGCCATTCTGCTGGTTGGCTTGATCGTATCGATCGCTTGGGCGCCTGAGACAAAATCGCTTTCACTTAATGATGCCAGTAATCCTTTACTTGAAGCGGGGCACCCTCCGATGGAAACAGATATTCCCTTTACTAAAAATGAAAAAATAACATAAGATTAATTTTCAAGCAAATAAATGAGAAGGACCAAAACTTTTTCTCCTTCTTGATGAGTCATATGAGAGGAGATGTGTAAGGATGACAACTACTAATTGTTCACATCCTATGGATATTAAAGAGGTGGCACTAGGGGATGGTGCGATTTCGATCAAAGAGGTAATTGCGGTTGCAAGATATGGTGCAAAAGTTACTTTCACTGAGCCATATTGTGAAAGAGTAAATAAATCACGAAGCTTAATAGAAAAGTTTTTGGATGATAATAGAATGATTTACGGTGTAACGACTGGTTTTGGCAGTAATATGACAGAAGTGATTTCCCCACAGGACGCAGAAACCCTTCAACGTAATATTGTTCGTTCACATGCTGTTTCAGTAGGGGAAACTCTTGAAAAAGAAGTCGTAAGAGCCATTCAATTGATGATCCTTGTGAATTTAGGCCAGGGCTATTCAGGAGTCCGTTTACAAGTTTTAAATCTGATCGCTTCACTGTTGAATCACGATATACTTCCCTATGTTCCAGGTGAGGGGTCTGTGGGGTATCTGTCTCCTGAAGCACACATGTCTTTATTGGTGATCGGGGAGGGGCGGGCGTGGTACAATGATGAGCTTCTCCCGGGAAAGGATGCGTTAGCGCAAGCTGGATTGAAGCCAGTTACGCTTGGGTGTAAAGAAGGACTGGCTCTTATAAGCGGAACTCCTTCCGTCACTGCGATGGCCGTTCTGGCTTTATACAATAGCATGCAAGCAGCGAAAACCGCGGACATTACGGGAGCTATGTCCTTAGAAGTGCTAAAAGGTACAATAAAAGCATTTGATCCCCGTCCCCATGCATTGAAAAAACATGAGGAACAGGCAATGACAGCCAGAAATGTAACAAGGATTCTTGAAGGCAGCCAAATCATTGATACATACCAGGATCATAGATTACAAGATGCACTAAGCTTACGTTGCATCCCACAAGTCCATGGAGCGATAAAAAGAGTATTGAAAGACGCTGCTGTTACGATTGAGAATGAAATGAATTCCGTAAGTGACAATCCTCTGGTTTTTCCGGAAGAGGAAGATGGAATTGCACTAATGGCTGGAAATTTTGATGGTTCATTTGTTGGGATATACGCGGATGCGATTTCCATAGCGCTAGCAAACTTAGCAAAAATAACAGAACGCAGAATAGATCGGCTTGTAAACCATCACCTTAGTGAATTACCTAATTTCTTAGTGGTTAATCCAGGATTGAATAGTGGCTACATGATTCCACAATATACAGCTGCTGGGCTACTGAATGAAATCAGGGTGTTATCGCATCCAGCCACTATCGATAATGTCCCTACATGCGCAAATCAAGAAGACGTGATAAGTTTTGCTTATTTCGCTTCGAAGAAAGCCTATCGGATTTCGAAGAAACTTGAATATATTTTAGCCATTGAACTGATGACGGCAACGCAAGCAATGGATTTTCATCTGCCATTGAAACCGTCACCGGTCACGGAGGGGGTATATCATTTAGTTCGGAGCGAAGTCCCGATGGTTGAAGAAGACCGCTTTTTCCATCCTGACATTGAAGCGGTTTATCGGCAAATTCATGAAGGAGAAATAGTGAAGCTCGTTGAAATTAAAATCGGGGAAATAGAGTTCTAAAAAACCATGTGGAAGCTGTTTTACTTTATTTTATAAGGTAAAGTGGCTTCCTTTTTTAAAAAAGAAGGTTCATATTTAAAAAGAGGAGGGATGCAAGATGCACTATGATGTAATTGTAATTGGAGCTGGATCTATGGGAATGTCTTCAGGATATTACCTTTCAAAAAAAGGACAAAAAGTATTATTATTGGATTCCTTTGCTCCTCCTCATAATAAGGGCAGCCATCACGGGGAAACAAGAATTATTAGACATGCTTATGGTGAAGGAAGGGAGTATGTATCGTTGGCACTTAAAGCCCAAAAGCTATGGGGTGAATTGGAAAGAAATTCGGGGGAACAATTATTTCTTCCAACGGGGGTCCTGAATGCTGGAAGCGAAAATTCCACTTTCATTAAACAAGTGAAAGCTGGGGCAATGGAATATGGTTTACCTATGGAATTCTTGGATTCACATGAAATTCATGATAGATGGCCTGGTATAACACTGCCAGAAGATTACATTGGTTGCTATGAATCGACTTCTGGCGTGTTGAAAAGTGAAGAGTGCATAAGTGCCTATCAACAACTTGCGAAATCTAATGGTGCCGACATCATTGTAAACAGTGAAGTAAGGAAGATAGTTGTGCATGGTGATGGGGTCACGGTTAAAACGGATGAACAGACATTCCACTCAGGATCTTTAGTGGTTGCAGTTGGGGCATGGGCGCCGAAAATACTGGCGATGTTAAATTTAGACCTGCCGCTAGAACCCATTAGAAAAACATTTGCTTGGTTTCATGCAAATGAAAAATTATATAATCATAATGATTTTCCGGCTTTTTCTTTTGATACTTCAATTGGTACATACTATGGCTTTCCTAGTATAAATGGTTCTGGATTGAAGATAGGGAGACATGATGGAGGAAACCGTATAAATCCTGATGGCTGTATTGAAGGGTTTGGTGAATTGGATGATGATGAGGGTGATTTGGTGAATTTTTTAAGGAAATATATGCCTGCTGATCAAAAAATGAAATTTGGGAAAACTTGCATCTACACCATGACCCCTGATGAGCATTTTATAGTGGATAAACATCCTTATTATCCACACATTGCTATAGCAGCAGGGTTCTCTGGACACGGTTTTAAATTCAGCAGTGTCATGGGTGAAATTTTGAGTGACTTGATTATCTCCGGTACTAGCAAGGAAGATATTTCATTGTTTTCTATTAATCGATTCAATAATTGAATGTCATAATATGCTTCACACCTTAATGCTCTAATCATTGCCGTTGCTTTCTTCCAAAGGAAACAACGGCTTTTTTTATTGCTTAATATTTATGAAGAGCTCTTCTTGTATCCAACTTTAATGTTAGGTTATCTAACAAAGTATTGTCGAAATAATTAGAATATGATAGGATAAGAATATTCCGAAATGCGAAACTCAAATTCCGAATTTCGGAACTTATGGTATTGAGTGAATGAAAGAGTACCTACATATTCATATGGATTATTTACTGAAATTTTCGTTATTAAAGGAGAAGGTCGTATGAACACGGTTGATTTGAATTGTGATTTAGGAGAAAGTTTTGGCGCTTACCGTATTGGTAATGATCAAGAGATTTTGGATTATGTAACATCTGTCAATGTAGCTTGTGGATTCCACGCTGGTGATCCGACCGTCATGAGAAAAACGGTTCAGCTTGCTTTAGGGAAAAATGTCAAAATCGGAGCCCACCCAGGTTTACAGGATTTAATAGGATTTGGAAGGCGCAATATGAATATTTCACCACAGGAAGCTTATGATATTGTCGTCTATCAAATTGGTGCATTAAATGGCTTTCTGCAATCCGAAGGCGGAAGTATGCAGCATGTGAAACCGCATGGGGCATTGTACAATATGGCCGCAAAGAATAAAGAGTTATCCATGGCCATTGCCGAAGCGGTATATAAAGTGAATCCCGAGCTTATCTTATTTGGTTTGTCAGGCAGTGAATTAATACGTGCCGGACAGGCTATCGGATTGCAAACCGGGAGTGAAGTATTTGCCGATCGTACCTACCAACATGATGGTTCATTGACTTCCCGATTGGAAAAGGACGCATTGATCGAAAACGATGATGATGCCATTGCGCAAGTCATTCGCATGGTGAAGGAGGGAAAGGTTCTGTCTCAACAAGGCTCGGATGTGGCTTTAAAAGCAGATACCATTTGTATTCATGGGGACGGGGCACATGCTTTATCCTTTGCTCGTCATATTAAAGAATCTTTACAATTATCTGAAATAACAGTCAAGTCCTTTTCTTGAAAATTCAAAACCATCAGGAGGTAGTTTCCATTGGAGCCAATTAAAAATACAACAGCACAGGAAAAGAATCCAAATAAGCCAAAAACAAACCGCACTTTATTGTTAGGTGCAGCATTCCTAATGGCGACGTCGGCAATAGGACCCGGTTTTTTAATGCAAACAACCGTTTATACCCAAAGTCTTGCGGCAAGTTTCGGATTCGTCATTCTTATTTCGGTCATTCTTGATATATTTGCCCAAACAAATGTATGGCGCATTATTGCTGTATCCGAAAAACGGGGGCAAGAAATTGCAAACATGGTCCTACCAGGGTTGGGCTATGTACTGGCAGCCCTGATCGTTTTGGGCGGGCTGGCATTTAATATTGGAAATATCGCAGGAGCTGGATTAGGTCTGAATGCGATGACGGGAATATCCCCCACGACCGGGGCTGCAATAAGTGCAGTCATCGCGGTACTGATTTTTGTGGTGAAAGAAGCAGGAAAAGCGATGGACCGTTTTACGCAAATTGCCGGATTTTTCATGATTTGTTTGATGGTTTACGTTGCTTGGACAACCTCTCCTCCAGTCGGGGAAGCGGTAGTGAGGACTTTTGCACCTGATAAAATCGATATTATAGCAATTGTAACGTTAGTAGGTGGTTCTGTAGGTGGCTATATTACCTTTGCAGGGGGACACCGTCTCTTGGATGCAGGGGTGAAGGGCGTTGACTCATTACCTCAGGTCACGAAGAGCTCGGTAATGGGGATACTCATAACGACGGTCATGCGTGTTGCCTTATTTCTAGCCGTATTGGGCGTTGTATCGAAAGGTTTACAAATTAATCCCGATAACCCTGCAGCATCCGTTTTTCAACTCGCAGCTGGTAATGTAGGATATAAAATCTTCGGTATCGTCATGTGGGCTGCCGCAATAACATCAGTAGTCGGAGCGGCATATACTTCCGTTTCATTTATCAGAACTTTCAGCGAAAAGATAAATAAGAAGGCGAACTGGATAATCATTGGTTTTATTGTCGTTTCGACCATTTGCTTTCTATTCATTGGTCAACCGGTTAAAGTGCTGCTAGTAGTCGGGGCCATCAATGGACTCATTTTACCAATTGCTCTTGGAACATTGCTAATTGCTGCATATAAGAAAAACATCGTGGGTGATTATAAGCATCCTTTATGGCTAACGATTTCCGGTGTGTTCGTGGTAGTCATCATGGCGTTAATGGGCGTATATACTTTAATGAAACAACTGCCCGCACTTTTTTAACGATTAATGAACGAATATCCATTAAATATAGGTTGAAGTGGTTTGCCAGTTCAAAATAGGAGATGAATACTAATGATCGATCTTTCCCAAGCTACCCCGGCTGAGTTGCGTTCCATGATTCGAAACAATGAATTGATTAAACCGACTGCCGGCATGGCAAACGGTTATGCACAAGCGAACTTAGCCATCTTAAAAAAAGAGCATGCTTTTGATTTTTTATTATTCTGTCAGCGCAACCCTAAATCCTGTCCATTGCTGGACGTTACGGAAATTGGTTCACCCATTCCCGCATTTGCAGCAAAGTCTGGGGATATACGCACCGATATACCTAAATATAGGGTATATAAATATGGAGAATTAGTGGAAGAAGTAACGGATATCTCAAACTACTGGGAAGACGATATGGTTGGATTTTTGATCGGGTGCAGCTTTACATTCGAACACGCCCTTTTGAATAATGATATATCGATACGCCATATTGAAGAGGGATGCAATGTGCCTATGTATAAAACCAATATTCCATGCATTGAAGCAGGGATCTTTCATGGGAAAATGGTAGCTAGCATGCGGCCGATTCCACAAAAGGATGTGGTGAGGGCAGCTCAAGTGACATCGCGGTTTCCAGCAGTTCATGGGGCTCCAATCCATATTGGTGACCCTGAAGCGATCGGTGTTTCCAGCATTCAGCATCCCGATTTTGGAGATCCGGTCACGATTCGTGATGGGGAAGTCCCGGTTTTTTGGGCATGTGGTGTAACGCCGCAATCCATTGCTATGGAGACCAAACCGGAGATCATGATCACGCATGCACCTGGACATATGTTCATAACGGACATTCGTGATGAAAAATTAGGAGTTTTATAACTGACAGAAAGAGATGAGTCCCTATGCCGGAAAAGCTATTGAATATAACTGCATGTACACTTTCTCCATTGGGCGATTCCGCAATCGTGATTACATTCGGGATTGAAATGGAATACAGCATACACAAAAAAATAAAATTGTTAATGGATTTACTTGAAGAGGAACCTTTTGCAGGATTTATAGAATGTGTACCGGCTTTTACTAATTTGACGGTGTTTTATGACCCACTTGTTGTTTATAAGGATCAAAAACAAAGCAAGAATACGGAAATATCTCCTTATGAAGTGGTCCGTTCCATCCTGGAAAGGAAATTAAAGTGTTTAAAAGAAACTAAGAAACTCTCACATCGAACAGTTTCCATTCCCGTGTGCTATGGGAAGGAATATGGACCGGATTTGGAATATGTTGCCCGTTATAATGATTTGACTACTGATGAAGTCATTCACATTCATTCAACCGGGGAGTATTTGGCCTATATGATCGGGTTCGCACCTGGTTTCCCGTTTCTTGGCGGAATGTCGGAAGAAATCGCGACACCTAGGCGTTCCTCTCCCCGAATGACCATTCCGGCAGGGGCAGTAGGAATCGCCGGTATGCAAACGGGTGTATATCCTATATCAACACCTGGTGGATGGCAATTGATCGGACAGACGCCATCCAAACTATTTTTACCAAATGTAAATCCTCCAAGTCTATTACGAGCAGGAGACATTGTGAAGTTCCATCCGATTTCGGATCAAGAATATAAAGAAATGATCCTTAAGGAGGGATTACAGTGAGCCTGCGTATAATCAAACCGGGATTATTGACTAGTATACAGGATCTTGGAAGAAAAGGATTTCAGCAACATGGGGTGATTGTAAGCGGGGCAATGGATGGACATTCTTTACGAATTGCCAATATGTTGGTTGGAAATGAAGAAGGAGAAGCGGCATTGGAAATTACTTTAATGGGTCCGACCATTAAAATCGAGAAGAATTGCCTGATTTCGATAACGGGTGGAAATTTATCACCTACAATCGATAATCACTCTGTACCGATGTGGAAGCCTATTCTAGTGAAAAAAGGATCGATTCTTCGCTTTGAAGGGTGTAAATCAGGTTGCAGGGCGCACTTATCAGTGTCGGGTGGCTTCGCCATTCCTGAAGTTATGGAGAGTAAAAGCACCTATCTAAGGGCTGGGATTGGCGGCTATATGGGGAGGGCATTAAAGGCTGACGATGTCTTGGAGTTTAATGAACCTTCGAAAATTATTGGTGATCGGGCGTTCAAAGGTTCATTTTCCTTCCCAATGTGGTTTGTCAATGAGAAGGAGTTCATGCCAAGAGGAAAACCTCTCATCCGTTTCATCGATGGAAGCCAATATGAAAGCTTCACAGATTCATGTAAAGATAGTTTTGTTGCGGGGGCATTTAAAGTTTCCAATCAATCCGACCGCATGGGATATAGATTATCAGGACCGACACTGGAATTAAAGGATAATGGGGAATTATTATCTGAAGCGGTCACAAATGGGTCCGTTCAGGTTCCTCCTGATGGAAACCCGATCATTCTCCTTGCGGATAGCCAAACAACTGGTGGATATCCTAAGATAGCACAGGTGATCACGGCAGATTTACCAATTATCGCGCAGGTCAAACCAGGTGAATCCATTCAGTTCTCACGGGTGAACTTAAAGGAGGCTGAAAAGCTTTTGCTGCAAAAAGAACGGCAATTGAAGGAATTGCAAGCTTCGATTTCCTTAGCCCTGAACAAGTGGCTGGATATATAATTCCGGTCGCAAACGATGAGAAAGTACTCTTTAAGAGGCTTTCTTTTTTGTTTCATTATACAAGGTAAACGATAAGAGGTTTCCTTTCTTTCCCCTTTACCTATGATACTTTTGAATTTGGCTTTTTTTCGGAAGAGGGGAGAAGCTGAAATACATTTTTTACCCAAAAAATCTTGAACCTAACATCCCCATGCCAACTTATCTCTATTATTACCTAACTTCCAATTAGGAATTTTCCAAAAGGGTAATAATGGAATTTAGGAGTATTGACCGTTCTGACAACAGAACGTTTTTTTTATTTTCAAAAGTTAAGGGGATTTTTCCAAAAGGATAGGGAAGTTCCACGATATAGAACAATCGGGGAAGACCTTACAATAAGGGTGAGGAATTACCATTTACTGTATTATTCAAGAAGCATTAACAAATATAGGGAAATATGCCCAAACCTAAGATGCTACAGTGACAATCCGGGAAATAGAAGAAGAAGTTCGTGTGGAAATAGAAGATAAAGGAAAGGGCTTTGATATAGAAAAAGTTACCCGCGGAGTCGGCTTATTCAGTATGGAGGAGAGAGCCAGAGCTTCCGGCGGAAACCTTATTCTTCATTCTGGTGAAGGAAAAGGGACAAAAGTAATATTGAAAATGCCTTTATAGTGAATGGGTTTTCGTAATGATGAAGAAACTTATTCCTCTAGCTTAAGCATTTCCCATTAACGCTCTTAATATGGAAACTTGCAGGATGTTAAAATTTATTCGATTAGGACGTCAGAGCATTTACGAAAAAACAATGAATACGGTTATATCGCATTACATCCTTTCTTCCATGTTTTATAATAGAATGATAGTTAAGGAAAACTTGTATCATGAAAGGAGAAAATGTATGCAGGCACATAACAAGACCGTCGTGAAATCCATGCAAATCCTAACCCTTTTCATAAATCATCCGAAACTGACTTTTAATGAAATGATGGAACTTTCCAATTTGCCGAAAACGTCGTTACATCGTATGGTGGGATCATTGGAGGAAATGGGGTTTTTAACAAAGGACGATGATGGCCATTATTCACTTGGACTGATATTCCTGCAGTTTGGCCAACTGGTAGGAGAACGTTTGGATATCAGGTCTATCGCCTATCCCATCATGAAAGACCTTCGGGATGATGTTGAAGAAGCAGTGAATTTAATTGTGAGGGATAAGGATGAAGCGATGTATATTGAAAAGGTGGACACCCTGCATCCTGTTCGCCTTTATACCTCCATTGGTAGACGTTCGCCATTGTACGCTGGCGATTCTCGAATCATCCTAGCGTATTTGCCG
Organism: Brevibacillus sp. JNUCC-41; assembly: GCF_014844095.1. Taxonomy (NCBI): domain Bacteria; kingdom Bacillati; phylum Bacillota; class Bacilli; order Caryophanales; family Bacillaceae; genus Peribacillus; species Peribacillus sp. JNUCC41. The sequence continues at coordinate 4,118,118 of NZ_CP062163.1, forward strand.
GAAGAAGAGCGGGACAATTATTTGGGAAGCGTTCAATTAAAACCAATCGCCATTGGAACGATAACGGATAAAACTAAACTCCGTCATGCTTTGGATGAAGCGAGAGTGGATGGTTACACGATAACTTCATCAGAACTTGAGGATTATACAAAAGCGGTGAGTGCACCGATACTCAATGGTAAAGGTCAAATAGTAGCCGGTATTAGTGTGGCTGGGATTGAAGCAAGATTTCAGGAAGATCGCTTGCCTGAATTGATTGATAAAGTAACGAAAGCCGCCAAGGCCATTTCCGTGAAACTGGGTTCTCAAACACATTAATGAAAATGGAAAAATCATATCATTTTCGGAATATATTTTCCTGAAATAAGATAATGTACATAAGATAGTGGATTCTATATGCAGGAAGCAGAGCCACCGCATATGGTGGTTTTTTGGCATGTTGGTATGCAATACTATCTGAGCCAGGAAGAAAAGGTGAACCATTCGCGGTTCACCTTTTTTAATATAGTAAGACTTATACGAAAGAGTGATGGTTAGCCATTAAATATGCACAAAGTCAGATTGATTTATATTTCTCGGCACCCCGATGTCAGCCATTGTAAGTAAACCAGGTTTACGGAGGGCATCCATTTGTTTAGCGGTATTGATAATCATCGCAGCGGTTGCGGTATCTCCAAAAATTCCATTGGGAACAATCAGCCTTTGGGATTCGTTCCCATCAATAACGATCTCATCTTCTTGTTTAATACCTGCAGACATCGTTAAATCCAAGGAAATTTCCTTTCCGTCCAGGGTCTTGCCCGTGGAGATTTGATGAAGCCCATTAACATCCCCAGGTTTTATAGTAGTTAGCGGAACGGTCATATTTTCGCTTGCAATCGTTGGTTCAATGGTATTGACAACACTTGAAAGTTCCCAATTCAGCCCATAAGCGATTAACCTAACAGACTCCTCAAGACCTACATGCCCAATTTTATCCCGTTCAGCTAAAAATTCAAATTCTTCTCTGGTCATCCCGATTCCGACCTTTTTTTGTAAGGGGAGGCGCCTTTTCGAAACATCAACTTTACGATTGACCTTGATTTGGTTAACTGTGGTCAATACTGTTGTAAAAGAAATGGCCATAGTATCCATGATGTAACCTGGATTGATTCCGGTCCCAATGACACTAAGCCCTTTTGCTTTAGCATAATCATCTATTTCCTTTGAAAGTTGAGGGTAGCGATGCCAAGGGAAAGAAAGCTGTTCACAGGTGGAAACCACTGAAAAGCCGTGATCTAGAAGCTCCTTGATCTGGGGCCAAACATGTTGTGCGTTGGAACCGGTTGCATGTAATGCGATAGGGTGGTCAGCTTCCGTATTTACTTCTTGTATATGGGAAACTACAAACTTGTTCGTTTCCTTTTCATTGATTAGTAAGCCAATATCCTTTCCTGCCTTTTCGGGGTCAATATCGACAACACCGATAATCGATTGAGGATTCGTTTGATAAGCACTGCGTAGAATTTCAATACCGATGGGACCCAGACCGAATACTGCGAATTCAGAAAATTGCATTGTCATTCATCTCTCATCCTTTCAAATAACTTATAACAAAATGCTAACATTGAGTGATAAATAATAAAAATAGTTAATTTTTATATATTTATAAAGAATCGTTATAAAAGGAAATACGACAATGAATGAAAGGATATAGTGGAGAATCATAATTCAACGGTGTTACCCATCGAAGGGGTTGTGGAATTGCGGTTGACGAATCATATGCTTTATCACCTCAAGCGGCAGCATATATTGGGGTGTTGGACAGGAATCCAAGGTTATCTGCTTGGAGAAACCGCCATACTTTTCACGTTTAAAACCTTTTACTTGAATGGACCTAGACTAAGTAGGTCTTCAGTCCGTAGTATCCCCGGATTTTGGACATGATGGACATTTTCTTGCTTCGGTTAATGAAGTTTCAAAAAAATTATTGAGGTGCATTACTTAAGGCTCGGTTAAGGTGTTGTTTCGGGTTGTTTTCATCGAAACAACACCATATTTAGTTCTGTATATAAAACTACTTTTTCTGTTGAAAAAATATAAAACTGAATATTATTGACTATTATGAAAATTCAATATAACATTAAATATCGGTAACATTGTTTTTTATATAAAACAATAATTGCTACTGTCTTTGGAAAGGGGGAGTTGATGAAGTTTAATAGACATTTTCTTATTGAAATCATGAAAGCGCATTCAAAAGAGCCTGTTAAAAGGGGGAAATAACATGTTACAAGGACAAAAAAGATGGCTGTACATTGCGATTCCTATTTTTTTCTTCTGGTTTTTCGGCCAGATTGATAAAGTAGGTATCTCTGTTATCCAAACAGATCCGGGATTCTTAAGTGATCTTGGTTTAATTGGCCTGGATAAAAATGCGAAAATTGGCTTGATCTCCTTTATATTCATGATTTCATACTCCTGTTCCAACATTTTTTGGGGAGTTATTATCGACAAGTTAGGGGCAAGGAAAACAGCCGTTTTGGGTTTACTGGTATGGACAGCGACAATGGTCATGGGAGGGCTGTCCACTTCATACGAAATGTTTTTGATTAGTAGGGTCATCCTCGGAATTGGGGAAGGTATGATGATCCCGATATCGGGTAAATTCATCTCGAATTGGTTTAATAAACGAGAGCTAGGAAGGGCACAGTCATTCTGGATTACAGGTAACTACCTTGGCCCGGCAGTGGGTACTGTTATGCTCATTCTAATTATTTCAACGTTTCATTGGCAGGCCGCGTTCTTTGCTCTCGCCGCCTTTAACTTGTTTATAAATATTCCCATGTTCCTGTTTTTGACTCGTAATACGCCAGAAGAACATCCACGCATGAGTGAGGAAGAAGTCTCCTATATTCGCCAAAAAGACGAAGCGGATGCTGTTCAGTCGAAGCAATTCTTTGCAAAGGATTATCGTTATTGGATTGTTTGGTTCGGCAATTTGATGTCGTCCTTTCTTTTCTTTGGAATCAGTATTTGGCTGCCTACATATCTCGTTGAGGCAAAAGGCTTTGAAAGGGAAGCAATGACTGGCATTACTTCATTATCGTGGCTTTTCGCGCTCGGATTTGTCCTGGCTGGAGGATTTCTGGCTGACAAAACGAAGCGCCCGAGTTTGCTTGCGACGATTCTGTTCATACTGACAGCTATATTTTTGACGATCGCTGTCATTGCACCAAATCCTATTTTTGCCGGCGTTTCAATGGGGCTCGCAATGGGAACTCAGGGGGGAATGTTCCATCTAACCAATTTCTTCATCATCAAGTTTTCAACGCCTGAAACAGCGGGTCGCGCAGCCGGTTTAATGGGGTTCACAAATATTATGGGTGGATTTTCAAGCTATATTATGGGGTGGAGCCGCGATATGTCCGGAGGTGATTTTGGTCCATCCATTGCTATGCTGATCGTAGCAGCCACTCTAGGGTTTGTGGCGTACTTGTTTATGATTAAACAAGAAGTTGCCGAATATCACCTAAGTAATACGACAGGAAACAAATTAGCTTTATAGAGAGCAAAAAGTTAATATAATACTTTTTTTAGTAGGGTCGCTCAGTAAGAAGAGTGCTGGATTCTTACTGAGAAACCACTATGAAATCTTGAATACTCATTGAAGGGTACATAGGAGTAAGGATAACCACAGATTGATAGAGAACAAGTAACGTTTTTTCCCGAACGATGGCTTCAGTTTTTTTGCAGCTTACATTGACAATAAAGCGATTACATTTTAGAATTGTTTATATGAAAAAACATTGTTTTGAATATAAAACAAATTATACTCGCGTACAAGTCGTATGCTTGAATGGATCTTAGGATAACCGTTCATCACGGTTGAAAGATAGCAGAAGGGGTGGAGACAATGGGCATGGCCTTAAAAGATAAAGTCGTATTGATTACAGGGGGAGCTTCTGGAATAGGGGAAGCTGTCACACGCCGTTTTATACAAGAAGGAGCAAAAGTGAGCATTATCGGCCGCTCTATAGACAAGTTAGCGAAAATGAAAGAAGAATTTGGTGAAAATATCCTTACTTATCAGGGAGATGTAAGCAAATACGAAGACAATGAGCAAGCGGTCCAAGCTACTGTTGAGCAATTCGGAAAGTTAGATGTTTTCGTTGCGAATGCCGGCGTGTTCGATGGATTTGCCAAATTTGCCGATGTGACTCCTGAGGCGCTTTTCGAAGCGTATGATTTCCTTCTCAACATTAACGTAAAAGGCTCTTTTTTCGGGGCTAAAGCCGCACTTGAAGAACTGAAAAAAACAAATGGCAATATTATTTTTACCGTATCCGGTGCAAGTTTTTATCCAGATGGCGGCGGTGTTTGGTACACAGCGAGCAAACACGCCCAAATTGGATTGATGCGCCAGCTTGCGTTCGAACTATCTCCTTCCATCCGGGTAAATGCGGTAGCCCCAGGGGGGACATTGACAGCACTCACGGTGATTCCACCGCTGCGCCCATTTGTGAAAATCGTCGATAATGATACGAAAGCAAGCAGCATTAAAAAACGGAATATTCTTCAACTTGCCCAGATGCCGGAAGATCACGTTGCGGCGTATGTACTGTTAGCTTCTGACGAATCACGCGCGATAACCGGTGAAATCATTTCCAGCGACGGCGGATTGTCAGTGCGAGGACTTGGCTAAGCTGGCACAGTTTTTGAATACTGTTTAAGTTAAGTTGTAAGGCGGGAACGAAAGTCGATTTTCCTGCTTATCTTCAAGAAAAAGGAAGCAATTTCTAAATCAAATCAAAACGAAAGCTTTTTCCAGGCGAAATATTAATTTAGTAAATCATTTTCTAGTTTAAGTAAATATATTTCAAGTTATTACAGTTTTCAAAACTGTTTGTTAAAAGTTTTGCCAAAAACAAATAAGGGGGACTGATAGCATGCCATACGTAAAAGTAGAAGATTTAAGCATTCATTATGAAATAGAGGGCACTGGGGAACCTTTAGTATTATTACATGGTATGAGCAATAATTCACAGTCTTGGAAGGAACAGATCCAGGAATTAAATGAGCATTATACAGTAATTGCCTGGGATGCCCCGGGTTATGGGAAAAGTTCAGATCCAGCAGAAGAATTTAGAAGTTTTAAAGAGTTTGCGCGTATTCTGAACGGCTTGATGGATCAGCTAAAGTTGGGAAAAATCCACCTGCTCGGCCATTCAATGGGAGCGGCAATTGCGATAGAGTACTGTTGCCTGTACCCAGATAAGATTAATAAACTAATATTAGCCGATTCGACAAGAGGGGCTGCTGCTCTAACTCCGGAAGAGAATGAGACAAAATTGAAAAATCGATTATTTTCAATTGAAAACCAATCTACTGAGGAGATAGCGGAAAAGAGGATACATGCACTGCTATCCCCCCATGCTTCAGAAAAAGTACATACACGAGTAAAAGAGATTATGACACAGATAAGACCAGCAGGATATCGTTCGGTAGCATATTCACTTTATCATCTAAATCAAATGAAATCGTTATTTCATATAGATGTTCCTGTTCTTGTAATTTGCGGTGAGTTGGATACTGTAACTCCTATTAAGGAGTCGGAAGCAATTCATGAAGAGTTAATAAACTCCCGGCTAGTGATAATTCCAGAGGGCGGTCACCTGTGCTACCAGGAAAATCCTGAAAAGTTTAATTCAAGCATTTTGGAATTTTTGAACGATATTGAGTAAGGAAAAAACAAATTCGATTGCTTAAGGCTTCTCTAAATGCCTTAGGAAAAAAGGTTTTAGATTATAGAGAGGAATGGAAAGTGAAAATGGCTAATTTTACAATCGTGGATAAAGAAACTTGTATTGCCTGCGGAGCTTGTGGTGCTTCAGCTCCGGATATTTATGATTACGATGAAGAAGGTATTGCGTATGTTATATTGGATAATAATGGCGGGGCAGTGATTATACCTGAAGAACTCGAGGAAGATATGATAGATGCTTCAGAAGGATGTCCAACCGATTCTATAAAAGTGGCTCAAGTATCCTTTGATGGTAATCCTAATAAATTTGAATAATATATATAGAAATATATTCAATAAGGGCGTTTCTACTGATTATAGATTTAAAGATTTTAAAACTAAGGAAATTGAAGTCACTAGTTTGTCTTTTGAAAGGGTGGATATTTAACCGATCTTCTCCATCATTATTAGAAGAGGAAAAGGAAGAAATACTTGTGGAGACATTACAAGTCAATCCCTTACAACCTGTAGTTCATGTTCAGTATGAACAACCAACTTAGAAAAACAAGGAGTGATTACATTGACAGAAGATAAGAAAGTCTATGACATAACAATTATTGGCGGCGGCCCAGTTGGTTTGTTTACGGCGTTCTATGGCGGAATGAGGCAAGCAAAGGTGAAAATCCTTGAAAGTCTTCCTCAATTGGGAGGACAGCTTTCGGCTCTTTATCCCGAAAAATTCATTTATGATATAGCTGGATTTCCAAAAGTAAGGGCGCAGGAATTGATAGAGAATTTAAAAGAACAAATGAAAGTATTCGAACCAACCATTTGTCTTGAAGAAGCAGTTGAACAGATGGAAAAGCAAGAAGACGGAACATTTAAGATCACCACAAACCTCGATACTCATTTTTCTAAATCAGTAATCATTACTGCTGGAAATGGAGCCTTTCAACCCCGTAAACTGGAATTGGACGATTCAACACAGTTCGAAAATAAGAATTTGCATTATTTCGTGAATGATATGAACCGATTTAAAGGAAGAAAAGTGGCGATTCTAGGCGGTGGGGATTCTGCTGTTGATTGGGCCCTTATGTTAGAACCGATTGCAAAAAAGGTAACATTGATTCACAGAAGAGATAAATTCCGTGCCCATGAACATAGTGTAGAAAAATTAGTGAATTCCTCCGTTGAGGTCAAAACACCTTATATTCCCTCCGAGCTGGTTGGAGCAGATCAAATTACTCAAATTGTTTTAGAGCATACAAAGACTCAACAAAAAGAAGTGGTTGACGTAGATGATTTAATTATTAATTACGGCTTTGTCTCTTCTCTTGGAGCGATTAAAGAGTGGGGTCTAAACATCAATAAAAATGCAATTATCGTAAATTCCAAACAAGAAACGAACATTTCAGGCATTTACGCGGCCGGGGATATTTGTACGTATGATGGAAAGGTTAAATTAATTGCTTCCGGATTTGGTGAAGGTCCTACGGCAGTTAATAATGCCAAAGCGTATATTGACCCCATGGCGAAAGTTCAGCCATTGCATAGTACTTCCTTATTTGGTTGATATAATTGGCATCAAGACTCTTCTGAAGAAATGAAAGTACGTAGCGAGAATCCAGAATAAAAGTGATGAATAGGGGTCTCGATAGTCCTGATTTTGGATGGAGATGAAACTTAAAGCAGAAATCGGGGCTTTACAGGTTTAGTTGCCTTATGAACTAACAGTTGATAGTTCAGCAAAGGAGACAGGCCAAGATGACTGAAAACTAAAAGTCGAATTCCTTCACGGTTAGGAATTCGACTTTTTAGTTTGTTTAAGTAACGCCCCTATAGCGATTTTTCACAATATTAAACTTTGTAAGTAAAAGATAGAAATGATCATGCTTGTTAATGGTAAATAGCGGGTTCGTTTCTAACGACATCCACGGTAATTCTGCCACACATGGGGCGGTTCGGTTATACCTCTGGTGAAATAAGATCCCATTGCCCCTATGATGGCTGAAACAAATAATTTAAGAGCTGAATCGATCGGAACAACAAAATATTCATAATGGCCAGTGACCATGCTTTTTACCATTGTATGAATATGATTAAATTAGGATGGACTTCTGCGAAATACGGACCAAAGGATAGGTGATACTTAATACGAAATCTTAAACAATGCGAGTCGTGAAAATTTTTCGATAACGGGTATCTTGTCTAAACTCATTCAAATGTTCCCTTTATCAAAGGAATGCCTTTTTCTACCATAACTTGTCCTCTTGCCATTACCGTGCTGATTGCCAAATTTTCCTTTTGCAATAGTACGATATCTGCATCCATCCCGGTTTGGATATTGCCCTTGTTTGATAGTTTCAGCACTTGTGCGGGATTAGTGGTGATGACCTTCAGTGCCGTTTCAAGGGGAATTCCTTCTTCTAAAACAGAATCACGCACTTCCTGATATAGCGAAGATACTTTTCCCACTTGAAGGCCCGCATACTCTCCATGGGTGTTGAAAAACGGGAGGCTGGCCTGTCCGTCAGAAGAGAAGGTAATGTGTTCGACTGGTATCCCTTCTTCAAGCATCATTCGCAAGGCAATGCTGCACTTCACTTCGCCATCATCCAGAAACTGAGGAATGGTGCTTGTTGTAAAGTCTACGTACCCGCCGCGCTTAGCGTAATCAATTCCCGCCTTGAATAATTCTTCATTTCGGTTGATATGTGTCGGGTGGAGCTGCCGAATCGGAATGTTGGTTTTATCAGCAATAGCATGTAACAACGAGAGCTCGCCATCTCCATCTCCTACATGAACTTCTAAAATACCTGCTTTTCCTGACAGAATACCGCCGTTGCGTGCCGCTGCGGCGATTTTGGCCAATTCTTCAAAAGTGGGTTCTGATGATCTATGGTCCGAGATGGCAATCTCCCCGACACCGATGATTTTGTCGATGAAAATAAGGTCATCTTCGATTTTTCCTGTCAATGTTTTTACTGGCACTTGGTAGGAACCTGTATGAATGAAGCAGGAAATACCCTCTTCTTCAAGAGCCCGGGCCTTGGCAAGCAGGCTTTCCATTCTACGCGTAGTTCCGTCCGTACCGAGCAAGCCGACCAGGGTTGTAATGCCGGAAGTCGTAATATCCGTAAGCATCAGCTCGGGGGTGCGGGTTTTGAATCCGCCCTCACCGCCTCCGCCAATAATATGAACATGTGAATCTATGAAACCTGGAACAACTAGAAGGTTGGTCGCATCAATGATATGAATAGGAGCAAAGTTGTTAGGAATTTCGATTCTGTCATCGATGAATGCAATTTTATCATTTGTGATCAAAACGTCTTTCCGTCCTAAGTAATTGGGTGAGTATATCTCGCCATTTTTGATTAAAGTAAGCAATGTGTTTTTTCCTCCTGTGATTAATTCATGATTTTTATCAGAATGGACCATATCCGATGAAGTGAGCCATGATGACGGCTATTAATCCGATTAGATATTGAATGAGTACCAGGGGCAGGATCCACTTCGCCCATTTTGTCCAAGGTATGCCTGCAATTGCCAAGCCCGCCATCAAGGTGGTTGCGGTCGGGAAAATCATATTTCCAATTCCGTCCGCAAAAGAGAAAGACAACACCGCAGTTTGACGTGTAATATCCAATAAGTCTGCGAGCGGGACCATAATTGGCATGGTCAACATCGCATGACCGGTGCCGGAAGCTAAAATAAAATGAATGAGAGTTTGGAAGCTGTACATGCCGGCAACGCTTAAATAGGCCGGAATATGCTGAATGGCTTCAGATATTTGATGGAGCATAGGGTCGACGATATGTCCCTCATTCAATACAATAAGAATGGCGCGTGATACGCCAATAATCAAAGCACCGCCCAGCAAGGCTGCAGATCCATTGGTAAAGGAGCTGACGATGTGATCGGCAGACAATTTTCCGATGATTCCAATGATAATTGTCAATATGATGAATAAGGCAGCGATTTCTGTCATGTACCATTGGAACTTGATGACCCCAAACGCCAAGACGATATAGTTAATTAAGAAACTGCCTAAGATGAACTTATGTCTCGCAGTTAACTTCACACTTGATTGCAGCAGTTTTTTCGATTCTTCTTTTGTATATTTTCCATAGATTCCGATGGAAGGATTTTTCTTTACCTTCATTGCGTAACGATGGATATAAAGAACGGAAACAAGGTAGACGATAATAAATAAAATAAGGCGCAACCCTATTCCTGAGAACATCGGCAATTCAGCAATTCCTTGCGCAAGTCCTACTGTGAATGGATTCATGATGGCAGTCGTGAATCCCGACAATGCCCCAACAATGACGATGGCGGTTCCTGTAATTGTATCGAATCCGAGAGCCAAAGCTAGCGGAATGATAAGAGGGAGATATGCTAGAGTTTCTTCCGCCATTCCCATTAAGGAGCCGCCTACAGCAAAAAACAGCATCACGACAGGAATTAATAGCTTTTCACGTGTCGCCAACTTCCGAGCCATTGTGGCGATCAGCACATCAACCGTCCCTGTTGCTCTTAAAACACCGAAAAACCCTCCAATAATCAACAAGAAAAAGATGATATTGCCGGCTTCAACCATTCCTGTGTGAATAGCTTTTATCATATCGAACAATTCCACCGGAGCAGATTCTATCCATTTAAAAGAAGTGGCGTCAACAGTTGTCCGTCCATCTGCTTCGATCCGTGTATATTCCCCGGCCGGCAAGATGTAAGTAAATAGGGTTGCTATTGCGAGAATGCAGAGCAGCAATACAAAAACATTGATTTTTCTCTCTTTTTCCCCCGCTGTTTCCAGCAAAACAGCTTTCTCTTCTAATCGGCTCATAAGTGTCTCTCCTTTGTAATAAAATGAGTGCATGAAACTAATATGCTTACAAAATATTGCCGGCCTATCACCTTCATCTGTTTTTCTAGTATTCTGCTTTTTCCTCCTTTTCAAAACCATAGGCATGTCAACGGACGTCAATGTCATCAATGTCAATAGATATGCAAAATCTGTGCCAATACGGGGTAATTGATTTTTATGAAAACTTAATGGTTGAATTGAATTTTTAGGTCTTTATTGGTTCTTTTTGGTGATATAATAGTACCAATTAAAGACAGGTAGGTGTTTTATGTCAAAATCCTCACTTACACTTATAGCGGGAAGCTCAAAAACTAAGGAAGCCTTGCAGGAGCAACTGGAACAACTGCTTGGAGACTACGTGCATGTCAAAAGCCATTCTACCGATGAGGGAATACCTCGTTCTCTTGGAGATGGAATGATCTTGTTTTCATCAGATGCCGCTTATGATAAGAAAGAGGGAATGTATAGCGTAAATCCCGAGAAAATAATCGTCGGAAAGAGAACGGTTAATCATGAATACATTGACAAGCTATTAAGAATACCAGCGGGTTCGGCCGTTCTTTTGGTGAATGATGATGATGATGCAACTATAAACCTTATTGAATCCTTATATCAGCTTGGTGTCGATCATGTTCAATTTATTCCTTTCAGGAAGGGGATATTATTTTATGAGAATGTCCAAATCGCCGTTTCACCAGGAGAAACTCACCTATGTCCCTCTTACATAAAAGAAGTAATCGATATAGGTGTGCGTCTTTTTGATATAACAACAATTTTGGAAGTTGTAGAATGCTGTGGTCTACACAAGGATATATCCTCGAAGATTTCAGAAAGGTATATTAGCAATATCATTGAATTACAACGTAAGCTGTTATATGCAGAGCGTGATGCCAAGCAAATGAGCGATCATATCCAAAATGTGTTGGGGACTGTCGATGACGGCATATTGGTCGTTAACGAGGAAGGGCTGATAACGGTATTCAATAACCAGCTTGCGGCATTGTTCCATGTTGATGCAAAAGATGTAGTTCATCAGTATCTAGAGCATGTATTGAATCGCCGGGATATTATCGATTTCATCATGGGAAGTAATGATGAAAGCAAGTTCTTCAACATAGACGGAGTGGATGTCGTGATTTTTCGATTGCAAATGATGAAAGAAAATACAATCGTCGCAACCTTCAAAAGCGTACACCAAGCTTTCGAAATAGAAAAGACTGCACAAAGAGAAATGCGAAATCAAGGCTTTTATTCAAAATACAACTTTGAAGATATTATTGGCGAAAATGAAGTAATGAAAGAGCGTAAGCAGATTGCCAAGAAGCTTGCCCTGTCTGAGCATCCGATTTTGGTTCAGGGAGAGACAGGAACAGGAAAAGAGCTGTTTGCTCATGCGATTCATGAGCATTCATTGCGAAAGAACGGGCCGTTTCTAGCAGTCAACTGCAGCGCTTTAACAGAAACTTTACTTGAAAGTGAATTGTTTGGTTACGAAGAAGGGGCATTTACAGGAGCACAAAGGGGAGGCAGGAAAGGACTGTTTGAAATGGCGGATAACGGGACGATCTTTTTGGATGAAATTGGTGATATAAGTCTCACAGTTCAATCCCATCTGCTTCGAGTTCTTCAGGAGGGTGAAATACGCAGAATTGGCGGCAAGAGAATCATTCCCATAAATGTTAGGGTAATCACCGCGACGAATAAAAATCTTCATGAAAAGATGCGGGACGGTTCATTCAGAACAGACTTGTTTTACCGTCTGAATGTACTCAATCTTTACATACCGTCACTAAAAGAGAGAAGAGCGGATATTCCACTTTTGATAAAGCATCTCATCACAAAAAGCGGGAAGTGGGTAAAAGTGGAGCAAGACGTTATGGAGTTTTTCATGCAATATGAATGGCCCGGCAACATAAGGGAACTTAAAAGCACGATCGATTACATGCTGACGGTTTGTGAGGGGAATGTCTTGACGAAGATTGACCTTCCGTTCATGCACGGGCATGGGGAAGGAAGTGTTACGGCAGATTATCCCGTCGGTGAAAGTATACTGGAAATTCAGGAGCGAATTTTCATCTTGGAAGTAATCAAGCAATACAACGATAAAGGAAAAGCGGCAAGTCGAGAACTTATTGCTAGTCAGAGTCATGAATCGGACTTTGTCTTGTCCCCTCAGCAAATCCGTCGCCGCTTGGATAATTTGGAAATCGAAGGATTTGTCGTCAAAGGCAGAGGAAGGGCCGGCACTAAGATCACCGCTGAGGGGATGGAGTATTTATATTTTCTTAAGTCAAAGCATGCTATGCATGGATATAATTAGTCACTACCTATAAGAAGAGTTTGCAATTTCAAGGTTTTAATAAGTGATGGAAGGGGTCCCGCCCCAACGCCAATAAGAAGTTTAAGAGTTGAAATTACAATTTTTATAGCCCCATTTCTCAGTGTCACAAGAGAAATGGGGCTTTTTATACAGATTAGTATAGTTCTTAATTATAATTGACCCTTTTTCACTCCGATTTTTTTTCGCAAATTTTTACTACCTCATATATCTTTAAAATCATGATCATTCTCTAACGTTTTCAAAATATGCTTAGTCAGATTTGATGCATCCGTGTTTTTCCAAACTGCCGATATGGAACTGGATAATTCCGAATTATCGATGTTCAAGGCTTTGACTTGGCTTTTTCCCAACAAACTCACCATATCTTCCGGCATGAGGGCTACGCCTAAGTTATTTGAAATGAGATTGGCGATCGTCAGTAATTCAGAGCCTTTGCATAATTCTTTAGGTGAAAATCCAGCAGTTAGACAAGCCTTTTCTAAAAGGAATTGAAGGGAGTGTGCTTGAACGGCATCATAATGGATAAAAGGTTCGTCTTTAGCTTCGTATAATTGTATAGCATCTTTTTGGGCTAGGGGATGATCAATGGAAACGACTAATTGTAAAGGGAACCTCATGAATTCAATCATGCTTAATCCTTCATTAACGATGATGTTACTGTGGATGGGCGTTCGGATGAAACCGATGTGATAGTTTTGTTGGTTTACGAGTTTTACTGCCCTTGAAGATGTTGTTTCATGCACGTAAAATTCCGTTTCCGGGTATTCACCCACAATCTTTTTCAATAGCTTAGGGATAAATATGCTAGCTGCAGAGGGGACGGTGGCAATCTTCAGTTTAGGTTTGGGAATGGTTTTATTTTCAACTATGTAATTCACTGTTTTCTCAATATCTTCAAAGGAAGGAGCTAGTTTTTTATAGATGTACTCTCCTTCTTCCGTCAATGTAATTTTTCTTGTCGTTCGATTCAATAATTTAAATCCTAATTGTTTTTCGAGGGATAAAATCTGTTGGCTAAGTCCGGGCTGGGATATATGCAGGGTTTTCGAAGCCTCACTGAAACTCAGATGGTTAGAAACCTCTATGAAATAGCGGAGGGATAGGAAATTCAAACAATCACCCACTTCAGTTGGATTTGAAAGTAAAAGGCTAAAATGGCCGGTAAAAGAAAGGGCTGACTTCTAATATTCCCTCTCAAACAAAAGCGGGAAATAACGATTAAAGGCTAGAAATATGCTAGGAAAATCATTTTATAATATAGACTTATAAGTTTATAACAATAATATATTTCTAAAATGGAAGAGTCAATATTATCCTTAAAGAAAGGGGAAATAGGTAATAAAAGGTAAAATATTACTATATGATAGCGGATTTTCTTTATTTTAAATAGGTATTTTTACACATTTACGCTTGTTATTTCGATTTATATAAAAATTTTATAATCAATTACTAGTGCTTTAGATTCATATGTCTTATTTTGTAAAAAAAGGGAAAGTAAGGTGTTCGGTAGAATAATAACACTATCATCTCTTGCGGATGAAGAAAACACATGAGGGGGGAGTTTTATGAAAAAATTTCATAAGTGCTTTTTATTGGTCATGATTTTGACGGTCACCGGTATTATCTCGGCCTGCGGAGACAGTAAATCAGATGTCTCGGGCAGCGGAAACCAAAACCTGAGTCTATTGACTGGTGGAACGGGAGGTACATACTATCCACTTGGAGGACAAATTGGAAATATCATTTCCGATAAAACAAAAGCGAATATAACACCTCAGACATCTGGTGCCTCGGCCGAAAACATGGAAACATTAAGGGCCGGAGAGGCTGAAATCGCTTTTTCGCAAACGGATATCGCCGCATATGCACTTGAAGGAACAGAAATGTTCGACGGGAAACCCATTGACAATATAATGGCCATCAGTTCTTTATATCCTGAAACCGTTCAAATTGTAACGACTGCCAAAAGCGGAATTAAATCAATCGAGGATTTAAAGGGTAAAAAGGTATCAGTAGGTGCACCGGGTTCTGGTGCATACATCAATGCCATGCAAATCCTGGAGATTCATGGTTTGTCTGAGAAAGATATTAAAGGGCAAAATCTATCATTCGATGAGTCGGCCGAAGGAATTCAAGCAGGAAATATTGACGCAGCTTTCATTACGGCAGGCACGCCAACTGGTGCAGTTGAGGCGCTGTCCGTACAAAATGATATCATTATCCTGCCTATTGCAGAGGACAAAATTCAAGCATTGGTTAAAAAGTATCCATACTATGCTGAAGATACAATTCCAAGTGGTACGTACAAAATTAAATCCGAGGTGAAAACAGTTGCTGTTAAAGCTATGTTAGTAGTTACAAAGGATCTTGATGAAGATTTAGTTTATGAAATGACTAAAGCTGTTTATGACAACACAGATCAGATCACACATGCAAAAGGCAAGTTCATTACAGCAGAAACTGCACTTGAAGGATTAGGGGAAATGGAAGTTCATCCTGGAGCAGCAAAATACTTTAAAGAAAAAGGTGTTTCCAAGTAATGCAATTTGGTCGGTAGCTCGCTATATGTGGCCTATCGGCTTCGTTTTTTCTGAATGGGATACTGGTTTTGAAAGGGGTGCCTATGAAATTCAAGAGATTCATGGCTTTTGGTATACCTCTGCTCATCGCTTTTCTATTATTTTTTCCGTATAAGCATGTAATTGCCTTTACCTTCGAGGACCAAGGGGAATTAGTCGCATACTTTCCTTTGAAAAAAGAAAAGGAATTCAAGATTAAGTATTTACATTCCATCCATCTAACGGATGTATTGGAATCATATCGGTTATCGGATAAGCAAATCGAACAAACCGAACTTGCTTATCATGATTTTGCAGTCGGTATGCCTTCCAATGCAGAGGGGGAGGAAGTATTCGAAGAGAAAGACGGCACCTACTTCATAAAAAATATGAATCGCAATTTCGCCTATATAGATTTACGGGTAGGACAAGTCAGAGCTAACCATCGGTTAATATATGATGAAAAAACATACACATTGGCAGACTTTATTAAACCAGGGACATGGGTCAGGATTTCATCAGAAAGAATTTCATTATGGGAACAGTTGAAGGGAGTGAAGATTAGTGGCTGATCAAGAAAAAACGAAGTATTTAACCGAAGCAGAACAACAGGAGTTATTGGAAAAATATGATCCTGAAGCCGGGACAAGGAAATTAACTGGTGTCTTGGGCCACATTGCATTTTTTGGACTCTTGGCTTTTTCGTTATTTCAATTATACACAGCTATTTTTGGCGTTTTTACAGCCCAAATCCAACGGACGATACACTTAGGGTTTGCACTCTCCTTGGTTTTTTTACTATTTCCTGTAAACCGGAAGAAGCGTCAAAAAGGAAAATTTCAAATTGCCTGGTACGATATCATATTAGCGCTCCTTAGTATCGGTGTAGGTGCATATTGGCCCTTATTTTTTGAAGATATCGTCATGAATGTAGGACGTCTGGGTGGATTGGATTTTGCAGTTGGTTTAATGGCCATTCTGCTAGTTTTGGAGGCAACTAGGCGTGCAGTGGGTCTTCCTATTATGGTCATTGCTTTATTATTCATTTTCTATGGTATTTTTGGGCAGTATATGCCAGGATTCCTCGCTCATCGCGGTTTAACTCTGGAGCGTTTGGTGCAAACGATGTTCTTCTCGACAGAAGGCATTTTAGGTACTCCGTTAGCGGTGTCATCGACATTTATCTTCCTTTTTTTACTGTTTGGATCCTTTCTAGTCCGGACAGGTGTCGGTCAATACTTCAATGATCTTTCAACCGCCATTGCAGGCAGAAGGATAGGGGGACCTGCAAAGGTTGCGATTTTTTCCAGTGCTCTTCAAGGAACGATTAGCGGAAGCTCTGTAGCTAATGTTGTCACTTCAGGAGCATTTACGATACCGATGATGAAAAATCTTGGTTATAAGAAGGAATTTGCTGGGGCAGTGGAGGCGGCCGCTTCGACAGGCGGTCAATTGATGCCTCCGGTAATGGGGGCAGCGGCATTCTTAATGGTTGAGTTCATTGGGAATGGAATAACGTATTGGGATATAGCAAAGGCGGCTGCGATTCCAGCGATCCTTTACTTTTCAGGAATATGGATCATGACCCATTTTGAAGCGAAACGACTTGGGCTGCGTGGACTAACGAAAGAAGAGATGCCAAGTAAGAAGGAAGTGTTCGGCAAATTTTATTTACTAATACCGATCCTTGCCATTATCTTCTTGCTCATGCTGAATATTACGGTTACACATGCAGCACTGTATTCCATTGCGATCTCGGTTCTTGTAGGATTCATAAACAAGGATGTCCGCATGAAATTCATCGATATCATTTATGCATTGGTGGATGGAGCCCGAACGGCACTTTCGGTTGCAGCCGCGACCGCAGCAGCCGGCATTATTGTAGGAATCGTTACGAAAACTGGATTAGGGCTGAAGCTGGCTAATGGTTTGATTGATTTGTCTGGCGGATATTTGATTCCAACATTGATGCTAACGATGGTAGCGGCACTCATTTTAGGAATGGGATCACCTACGACCGCCAATTATGTAATCACATCGACGATTGCAGCACCTGCAATCATTTTGCTTGGTGTACCTGATTTATCTGCACATTTATTCGTCTTCTATTTTGGCATTATAGCAGATATAACTCCTCCAGTTGCATTAGCGGCATTTGCAGCGGCAGGGGTGGCAGGCGGTGAACCGATAAAAACGGGAATTGAGTCATCAAAACTTGCAATCGCCGCATTTATCATTCCATATATTTTTGTTCTTTCGCCACAAATGCTGATGATTGATACAACTTGGATGGAGGTTGCCTGGGTCGTAATTACAGCAATGGCCGGCATGATCGCCATTGGCGCGGGTGTTATAGGTTACTGGATGAGGGGGATGCACTGGTTGGAAAGAGTCCTCGCCATAATCGTTGGTTTACTTTTAATCTATCCTGAAACGATGTCGGACATCATTGGGGTATCTGCTTTTATCGTATTGCTGGCTTTACAATATCTTTGGAAGAGTGGCAATCACGACAGTCCCAATATCTTGGAACATAAGCAAAGCATAGGGAAAAATTAAGTCTTCGAATATCAATCCTGAAGTAAAGGGTAGTATTGTACCATTTGGGGGGGTGATTTTTTGAAGTGAAACATCAAAGAGTGCAGGGAATGTGCTGACTGCAATTATTTCGGCCAGCATATTCCTACTTGAAAAGCAGAGTCATTTGCTCGTATATCCAGTTGGCGTACGGTAAAACCCAAATTGTTTTATTTTGAAAGGAGACTAATTCATGAAATTTTTAAAAAGTTTTATTTTAGTTACTTTCAGTTTCTTTTGTATGATCACACCAGCTTTTGCAAGTGTTCCTGGAGTGGATGGGTCAATGGGAAAGGGAGCGACAAAAGGAATCGTATCAGTTTCCCACCCGTTAGCAGCTGAAGCGGGCATAAAGATATTAAAACAAGGTGGAAACGCAGTCGATGCAGCAGCAGCCATTCAATTATCGTTAAATGTAGTTGAACCAATGATGTCTGGAATCGGTGGCGGTGGTTTTATCATGATTTATAATAAAAAGGAAAATAAAATAACGATGATTGAAAATCGCGAAATGGCACCGAAAAATGTTACGCCTGAACTTTTTTTAGATGGAAAGGGAAAACCTGTTCCTTTTAGTAAGCGGCACACATCTGGTAAAGCGGTTGCAGTTCCTGGAACTCTGAAGGGTGTAGAGACTTCTCTTGAGAAATATGGAACATTGAATTTATCACAAGTCATAGGCCCGGCCATTAAACAAGCTGAACAAGGGGTAAAAGTCAATTGGGCAACAGCACAATATATCGATGAAAATGTAACAAAGCTTAAAAATAACCAAGCGGCTGCAAAGGTTTTTGTACCAGACGGAAAGCCTTTGGAAGAGGGAGACACCCTTGTTCAGCCAGATCTGGCAAAGACTCTTAAGTTAATAAAAAAACAAGGTTCCAAGGCTTTTTATAAAGGTGAAATCGGGGAAGCCCTAACCAAAGAAGTTCAAAAGCGTGAAGGAACGATGACAACTGAGGATTTGCAAAACTATGAAGTGAAAGAAAGAGTGCCGATTAAATCGGAATATAGGGGATTTGAAGTGGTAGGGGCAGCTTCACCAAGCTCAGGCAGTTTGACTGTTCTACAAATCCTGAAGCTTATGGAAGGATACGATGTACAAAAGATGGGGGCGAACACACCTGAGTATCTTCATTATCTCACGGAAGCCATGCATCTTGCTTTTGCCGATCGAGCTGCCTATATGGCAGATGAAGATTTTTATGATGTACCTACAAAAGGACTATTGGATGAAGATTATATTAAAGAAAGACGAAAACTCATCAATCCAAAAAGATCAACAGCTGATGTCAAGGCAGGCGATCCATGGAAGTATGAGGGCAAAGAACCTACTTCAATGAAGAAGGTAAAAGAGGAGAAAACACCGATCGGTCAAACAACCCATTTCTCTGTAATGGATAAATGGGGAAATATGGTTGCTTATACGACTACAATCGAGCAAGTATTCGGATCGGGTATCATGGTACCTGAATATGGATTCATGCTAAATAATGAAATGACGGATTTTGATGCAACACCGGGTGGAGTTAACCAGGTGGAACCAGGAAAAAGACCAAGAAGCAGTATGTCACCGACCTTCGTATTAAAAGATGGCAATCCCTTCATGGCCATTGGTTCACCAGGAGGAGCGACGATAATAGCATCTGTATCTGAAACGATTATGAACGTGCTTGATCATAAAATGCGAATCCAAGATGCCATATTAGCGCCACGTATTTATTCCGCTGGATATCCGACAGTTAGATGGGAACCGGGAATTGAACAAAATACAAGGTTGGAGTTAATGGCAAAAGGCCATGTTTATGAAGAAAAACCCCAGCATATCGGAAATGTGCAAGCTGTTATTTATGATTATGAAAAGGGGAGAATGTATGGGGGAGCCGATAATACGAGAGAAGGAACTGTTCAAGGAGTGTATAATGTTTCCTATAAATCGAAAAAGCCAAAAGAAATAAAAGAAGAAAAAAAGGGACCGTTTACCTTAAAAGTGAATGGAGCCGTTTATCCTTATTCAGCTGAACAAATGAAACTGATAGATGAAAAACCCTATATCCAATCAGACAAATTGTTACTAGGTTTGGGTGCAATTGGAACAGGGGACTTGGAAACATTCAAACCAGATAAAAAATCGTATCTACCGGTATTAAGGGTTGCGCAATCATTAGGATATAAAACAAAATGGAATGAAAAAGACAAAGAGGCACTATTGGAAAAAGATCCGGCGGATATTGGAGATCCAGACGATGATGGCAGTGTCACGAATTAATTTACCCTGACGAATTTAGACTGAAACTGCTCTAGCAAGCAGTTTATAAGGAAATCGAGGGAAATGGCCAAAGCAATAAAATCAAACATCCCCCCTGTGCAATGTGCATATGGGGAATGTTTTTTTTGTCATTACCTTTGATTTTTTTAGTCACCGTTCCTGACATCACTCTTAAAAAAGCTATGTATGTCCTCGATTAACCTACATACCGCAGGAGACAGATATCGATCTTTCAAATAAGCCAGGTAAACAGTCCTTTCCAAATAATTTGAATCGATCGCGCGAATTGCAGTATTGGTTGTTGCAGCGGATCTTATATAGTTTTCCGGTAAAATTGTAACCCCAATCCCTGCTTCCACCAAACTGCAAGCCGTTTCAAGCCTTTCTATTTCGTATAGGATATTGGGAATTGCATTTTCATCCTTAAATGCTTTTAAGATATCATCTCTTGTTTGAAATCCAGTTGTACTGATGATCAATTCTTTCTTTGCTATGTCTTGGAAGGTGATGGACTCTTTTCCGTTTAAATCGTCATCTTTATGGATCAAAAGCATGAATCTTTCATTATAAAGGGGTGTGGACAGAATTTCCTCATTGTTGATGGGCTGGTTCGTGATGGTGAAATGAACATTATACTGATTTAACGAATCGAAAACCTTCTCTTCCCCTAATATTTCCCTGACTTTTATATGAATTTTAGGATAATTGATTTTAAAATTCCTGATGATCTTCGGGAACCAAAATTTGAATGATTCTATGGAACCTATTGATACGGTTCCGCTTCCGACATCCTTCATTTCTTTAAGCTCCACCTGCATATTATCGAATCTTCTTAACAGATCAACAGATCTCGTATAGAAAATCCCCCCTGATTCCGTGAGCTCAAGCCCTCTTGTATTGCGTTCCAAAAGCTGAAAACCAACTACATTTTCTAATTTCATTATGGCATTACTTAGGGAAGGTTGTGATATATGCAGCGTTTTTGCTGCTTTTGAGAAATTCTTTTCCCGGACAATTGTAGTGAAATATCGAAGTTGACGAAGATCCATATATTCTCCTTTCTATAGCTTTAAGCTATAGATATATTGAAATTTTGTATTGGTAATTATATATTATCTCATTTATAATTTTGAAAAAAGATATTTCGGAATTTTTTAAATAAAGGAGAAATTATGTATACAAATCCGACTTTAAATTATTGGAATGGAAGAATTGATTCCCAATCTGACATGGACAGCTTCAGATACCACCAAAGAGTACGTTTGGCACCGATTTCGGAATTAGCCATCTCTTCCAATTCATCCAGGACCTTTGGATTGATTGGCTTCAAATGTGATGAAGGCGTTAAAAGGAATAAAGGCAGGATTGGTGCGGCAGAAGGGCCTGATCATATTAGGCAGTCATTGGCGAAATTACCCTGTCATTTACCTTCCCAAACCGAGCTGGTGGATGCTGGTGATGTAATATGTGAAGGTACAGAGATGGAGGCCGCTCAATCCCAATTGGGTTCGGCTGTTACCCGGATATTGGAGAGTAGAGCGATTCCTATCATACTTGGCGGAGGGCACGAAACCCTGTATGGCCATTATCTTGGGATTAGGGAATCCATTGGACCAAGAGCTAGCTTGGGAATCATTAATATTGACGCTCACTTTGATATGAGGCCTTATGAAAAAGAAAGTTCATCAGGAACGATGTTTAAGCAAATTTTGGACGAAGATAAAAATTGTGGTTATTTATGTGTCGGAATTCAGAAGCAGGGGAATACGAAGGCACTGTTTGAAACTGCCGAGAGAAGTAAGATCGATTACATATTGGAAGAAGATTTGTCATTGAATGAAATGGATGAAACTAAGCGGCGGATAAATGAATTCGCTAAGGGACATGACTACATTATTCTTACATTATGTACAGACGTTATTGATTCAGCCTACGCACCTGGGGTAAGTGCTCCATCGCCTTTTGGACTGAATCCTAAATTGGTCCGTGCCATTATCAGGCATATCGTATCGAATGAAAAGATTCTCTCCTTTGATATCGCGGAAGTGAATCCTTCGTTGGATGAAAATAATAAAACCGTTACATTGGCAGCACATTTAATAAATGAGGTTTTACTTCATTTTAAATAATGAATGGTCTTACTAAAATGCCATCTCCGTAATCAACTATCTGTATTGAAGCGAAAAACCTTTTACAGCGCCTGACTGTCCATGAATCATTCATGGGCAGTCTTTTTTATGCCGCCAATTCAAGGATTTATGCTCCCGGGCTTTGTTCGAATAACCCTTTAATGTGTAAAGGAACCTACATGCGGCCTCTTCATTAGTAGATTAACCCATGAATCTGCAAGAGTTCAATACTGATACTTGTGGTCTTTTGGTTTATAATAACAAGCATCTAGCCTTATGAGGGGGGATTCCATGAATGAATATAAAGTAACGGTAAGGAATGGTAGTACCTTGATTTTGTCGGAAATCATTAAAGCTGAAGATGAAAGAGAAGTCCTTGGCACCCTTTTGATTTCCAGCGAATTATTTAATCAGCCATTTACCGACATCAGGATTTTAGAACGCTGATTTGTGCCTGTTTGTTCCATTTGTTACACTGTAATAAATCTTAATACGGTAGGCGATATTATGTGTGGACGTTTCACCCTTTTCACTGATATTGAGGAAATAAAAGATCGGTTTGATATTCAAGGATCATTTGATGAGGAATACCAATTCAGCTACAATATTGCTCCCTCCCAATCCGTGCTATCCGTCATTAATGACGGGGCAAGGAATCGACTTGGATATCTTCGGTGGGGACTCATTCCTTTCTGGGCAAAAGACGAAAAAGTGGGCTATAAAATGATCAATGCCAGAGCGGAAACCATTGCAGAGAAAACAAGCTTCAAGAATGCGTATAAGAAGAAGAGATGCTTGATAATCGCTGACTCATTTTATGAATGGAAGAAGACACCAGAAAGAAAAATACCGATGCGAATAAAACTGAAGAATCATGCTCCATTTGGAATGGCCGGTATATGGGAATCCTGGAAATCTCCTGAAGGCCTCAGCATCTACTCGTGCTCCGTTATAACAACCGTTCCTAATGAGCTGATGACCAGCATTCATGATCGTATGCCTGTCATCCTTAAACCAGAAGATGAAAAAGATTGGTTGAATCCATCCATTAATGATCCTGCATATCTGCAGCAGTATTTAAATTCATTCGATTCGGAACAAATGGAAGCTTTTGAGGTATCGACTGATGTGAACTCGACTAAAAAAAATTCACCTAACCTAATACAACAAATTTGCTGAGAGGTCATTAGACCTCTTTTTATGTTAATTCCGTCCCGATTAACTGCATATGTCAAGATTCCTAATTAATCATTAAGAAGTGCATGGAAATACTTTAAAACTAAACCTTGCGAAAATAGACAAAATGCTGTACTCTTATATTTGCTTTTCAAAACGACTTCGATGTCTCTTTCAAAAACTCAGATTGGTTTCGGCAACTTTCCAGCCTGGTGCTTTTCTGGCAGGCATCGTAATATTTGATAAATTATATAAATTTGATCTTCTTATCAAGAGAGACGGAGGGACTGGCCCGAAGATGTCTCGGCAGCGGACTTAATGGGAGTGCTGTGCCAAATCCAGCAGGCTGATTTTCGCCTGAAAGATAAGGAGGGTGTTTTTTATAAATTAAAAGACCTCTTCTTGTTGTTAAATAGAAGGGGTCTTTTTTATGCCGGCAGTTTTTTAGCTATAGCTCCATGACTGGAGAATCAAGTTCAAGTTGGTGTTATTTGCGAAAACTGTTAAAAGGATAAAGGCTATGACACATGTCATGGGAAAAATAAAAAGAGGTGTACATCATGAGTGCAAACAATAAAGGGAATCCATGGGCATTGATTCCATTTGTCGTATTTTTAATTTTATTTATAGGGTCCGGAATCATCACTAAAGATTTTTATTCTTTTCCGGTGATTGTAGCCATTTCTATTGCATCAGCAGCTGCATTGGCAATGAATCGGAAAGAAAGTTTCAATCAAAAAGTTGATATTTTCTGTAAAGGTGCAGGGGACGCCAATATTATGTTAATGGTTATCATTTTCCTTTTAGCCGGCGCTTTTTCCGAAGTTGCGAATGGCATGGGGGCGGTTGAATCAACGGTGAATCTTGCCTTAGCCGTTTTTCCGCAAAATCTTTTGATGGTAGGGATATTCATTATCGCTTGTTTTATTTCTCTATCTATGGGGACGAGCATGGGAACGATTGTAGCCCTAGCACCTATCGGGGTCGGAATTAGCGAGCAAACCGATATTTCGCTTGCCCTTTCAATGGCGGCCGTTATTGGTGGTGCGATGTTTGGGGATAACCTATCCTTCATTTCAGATACGACAATCGCTGCAGTTCGAACACAGGGAACGAAAATGAAGGATAAGTTTAAAGTGAATTTTTTCATCGTTTTACCTGCAGCCATCATCACATGTGCTATCCTAGGAATATTAACGATGGGTGAACAAGCCGACATCATCCAAAATTCTTATAATTGGGTGAAGATTCTTCCATACCTTTGCGTATTGATCACTGCATTGGCAGGAGTCAATGTGTTCCTGGTGCTTTCCAGCGGAATCGTCTTTGCCGGAATCATCGGCTTGGCTGATGGAAGTTATCAACCGTTGGGTGTCATTCAAAAAGTTGGTGAAGGAATGGCGGGAATGTATGAAATATCCTTCCTTGCCATTTTAATTGCAGGTATGGTTGCTGTAATCAAACATAATGGTGGCATTGATTATCTACTCCAGCTCGTGACCCGAAATAGCAAATCAAAAAAAGGGGCGGAATTCAGTATTGCCGGGCTTGTTGGCTTGACGAACCTTTCCACGGCAAATAATACGATTTCGATTATCATTGCTGGGCCACTTGCCAAAAACATCGCTGAAAGGTATGGGATTGATCCGCGTAAATCGGCGAGCATACTTGACGTTTTTGCCTGTTGTATCCAAGGGTTGATACCATATGGGGCACAACTGCTTGTTGCAGCAGGGGTAGCAAAAATCTCTCCGATAAGCATCTTGCCGTATTCATATTACCCGATACTAATTGGACTTTGTGGAGTCGTGGCCATCTTGATTGGTTATCCACGGTTTCACTCGGATGAAACGAAGAAACGGACTTCTTAAAAAGAGGACAAAAATGAAAAAAACACCCTGAATCATTGGATACAGGGTGTTTTCTGTATGGGTGAAATCTTCGCATTCATGTCAGTATCAGTGTTCAAAAAGTAATCAAGGCAGTTTTCAATTCATCTGTTTGGTATTTCTTTTATTTATGGTATACCATTTTATTCATAACTAAAATAACTGCTCATTCCGGTCCATATTGATAATGGTTTTGCGTGCGGCATTTGTCATGAATAGAGGACAACACCAACTAAACCAGAAAGTATAATTACATAAGCTGGGTGCCAGCGTAATTTCATCAGGGCAAATAACGATAATCCAAATACGAGTAATAAGCTTATCGTATGCCATGAAAAGTTAGGGGCTATCATATGATTGGAAAGTGATAAACTGATTGCTGCAAAGAGGATTAGACTAGTGACAATGGGTCTTAATCCATAAAACATGGATTGAATAACTGGATAATGATTCAATTTGCTGAAGAAGGTGGCTATAACGGTCACGAATATTATAGCAGGTAGCAAGATTCCGAGAGCGGATGATATGGCTCCTGCTAATCCAGCAGTAGAATAGCCAACG
Organism: Brevibacillus sp. JNUCC-41; assembly: GCF_014844095.1. Lineage (NCBI taxonomy): Bacteria > Bacillati > Bacillota > Bacilli > Caryophanales > Bacillaceae > Peribacillus > Peribacillus sp. JNUCC41. Next base: position 4,144,207 of record NZ_CP062163.1, read on the forward strand.
AGAATGGCACTATTGGCTGTGACAGGTCCTGGGGACATCCCGGAAATTGCGATTATATCGGTAAATTGTTGCGTCGTCAGCCATCCATGCTGTGAGACTTCCGATTCTATTACGGGAATCATGGCGTATCCGCCTCCGAACGATACAAAGCCGATAATAAAGAAGGTGCTAAACAACTCCCACAATTCCATCATTCTATCACACGCTTTCTTGAAAATTAGTTAGACCCTTTTTGATTTACCTATATGCCAGCACCCATGTAAGGTTCGAAATCATTTTCTTCTTTTGTCTTATCTTTTCTGTCCAACTTGACATCGTATCCTAATTTTCTCTTGATGGAGATTGTCACAATACCCACTACAGCTCCTGCCACTATAACTATCACAGGGTGAAGAAAGAAGAGGACTGGAATTCCTGCTAATAAAATACAGAAAGTTGATTTGTCTACAACAGCCGTTTTTCCTATCTTGATAGCCGCATAGGCGATGATCGCTACTATGGAAGCTCTGATTGATATGAATGCGGATTCTATCTTCGAATTATCCTGAATGAAAAAATACAAAATGCCTAGGAGCAGGACAATTAAAAAGGTAGGCAATGAAACACCGATCATGGCTGCCATTGCCCCCCTCATTCCGGCAATTCGATGGCCGATAAAGGTGGCGGAGTTAATAGCGACAGCTCCCGGTACGGACTGAGATAACGCAAAAACATCCGTAACTTCTTCGCTATTCATCCATTTCCTCTTTTCGACCACTTCTTTTTCGATTAAAGGGATCATCGCAAACCCGCCTCCGAATGTGACAGGTGCTATTTTAAAAAAGGTCCAAAATAAATGGAATAGAGTTTTCCATTGTCCTTTCATTACATCAGTCACTTCCTTTGCCGCTAAGTTTAAATCTTATTACTAACATATCAAAGAAAAAGGAATGGGTAAATTGCAACAAAATCATCGGGTATAACAAAAGGTTATACCCAGAAGATTTATCCGTTTTATAAAGAATGCGGCCAATAATTTAATAGCCTCACTTATTCAGGGAAGCAGCATTCTTTTTTCATTTCACCATTTACCTTTATGATGCTATCATTTTAATGAACTATCTAAAAACATGGAGGTCGTTTTCTTGAAATTAGAAAATCTAAAAATGTTTTGTTTAGTGGTGGATGAAGGAAGCATAAGCCAGGCAGCGAGGTTAAGTTTCCTATCTCAACCCGCTGTAACAAGACAAATCCATCAACTGGAAAATTATTATAACACTTTGTTATTCGACCGTGAGGAAGGAAGGCTGAGAGTTACAGAGGCAGGTAAGTTGTTATACCCTTTTGCAAAAGCTATTGTAAATGACTTCAACCATTCAAAAGAAGTGATTCAGCAATCGACTGGCAAGTACAATGCAAACCTCATAGTAGGGGCATCCTTGACTATCGGTGAGTATTTGTTGCCGAGCTTGCTTGGAAGATTCAAAAAACAACAGCCTGAAATAAAAGTGACATTAACGATAAAAAATACCCCCCGGGTTCTGCAGGATCTTACAAACGATGTCATTGATTTGGCCTTGGTAGAAGGGCTTGTGGAAAACAGCGATTTTATTGTAGACAAGTTCGCCGAGGACGAATTGATATTGGTATGTCCATCCGACCACCCCTGGAAAGACAGAAAAGAAATCCAGCTTGAGGAATTGGGGAATGAAAGAATGATTTGGCGTGAATCCATTTCAGGAACACGGCTTATAGTGGAAAACATGTTAAGGGAGCATGGGGTTTTAGAAAAAATAGAAAGCTACATGGAGATTGGTAGCACACAAGCGATAAAAAGTGCGGTTGAAGCTGGACTTGGAATCAGCATTCTGCCCAGGTTGACAGTGGCCAGGGAATTGGAGCAGGGCTTTTTGCGGGAAGTGGGTATTTCAAGAATAGATATAACTAGAAATTTATGGCTAGTCAGGAAAAACAATCGTTTTAATAAAATTGGGGTGTCTAAATTTGTTGATTTCCTTCAATAATAAGGAAGGAAAGCCACTTTGGTTTACTATTACAATTTTTCAGCGTTTTCAATTTCGTGGTTAAAGATGTGCCCAAGGCCCCTTACCCTGAAAAAGTCATGGAAAATTGAATATACCGCATGATTATTCATAAAAGCTCTTCTCTATCGGGAGGGGCATTTTGTATTTGGATGTGCAGTTCACCGCTATACGAACTAACATTCGTTAATAAGTAGTTTATATATAAATAAAATTGAAGTTACTATTAGAAATAGGAAATATACTTAATGGCTAATTAATTATAAAATAAATTCATATTATTCTAAAAATTTCTACAAAAAGAGTAAGTTTACTTCTTCAACAAAAGGAATATAGACATGATATCTACTTATTCAAACGAGAAAGGGGTATGAAATGTCCAAAGTATCTATTATTAAAGGCATTGTTTCCGTTCCCATTGTTTTTGCTATGCTCGCAGGATCTTCTGTTACAAATGCTTCATCTGGTGAGCCAATGCCCGCAACATATGCAACTATTTCAGCAAATAAAGTATTTTATGAACAGTTGAATTTTAAAGACAAGGAAGATTTCAAGGATGCACATAAAGGGTTCATTGCACCCTTGAATATGAATCCAATAAAAAATTCAAAAGGTGACGTAGTATGGGATAGTAAACGATATTCATTCATCAAAGAAGATCAGCCGGCAAGTAATACTGTAAACCCTAGCTTGTGGAGACAGGCACAATTACAAAATATAACAGGCTTATTTAAAGTGGTAGATGGCGTTTATCAAGTTCGGGGTCAAGATTTATCAGTGCTTACCATTGTGGAAGGAAAAACAGGATTAATAGTTTTGGATACACTTTCTACAATTGAAACGGCCAAAGCAGCGATGGATCTTTATTTTGAACATCGATCCAAAAAACCGGTAAGTGCCATTGTTATTAGTCATAGTCATGCGGATCACTTTGGTGGTATAAAGGGCATTGCTCAGTACGCTGAAAATCCAGCTAAGGTGCCCATCATTGTTCCCGAAGGTTTTAACGATGAAGCGCTAAGTGAAAACATTCTTTTAGGTAATATAATGTCTCGCCGGGCAGGTTATATGTTTGGAAATCTTTTACCCGCAAATGAAAGAGGGTTTGTTACTTCTGGTATTGGACCGGGATTAAGTAACGGAACTTTTAGCTATTTACCTCCAACAATGGAAGTAAAGGATGAGATTCAAACGGTGGAAATAGACGGAATAACTTTTAAGTTTTTATTGACGCCGGATTCAGAAGCTCCATCTGAGATGCATTATTACATCAAAGATTACAAAACTTTAGTGGTAGCCGAAAACACGGGACACACGTTACATAACATTTATACATTAAGGGGAGCTAAAACTAGAGATACCTTAAAATGGGTGAAAGCACTTGATGAAACAGTCGATCTGTTTGGAAATGAAGATATAGATGCCATGGTTACCGCTCATACATGGCCCATATGGGGAAAAAACCATGTTCTGGAGCAGTTGGAAAGTCAGCGTGATTTGTATAAATATATTCATGACCAAACGATACGATTAGCTTATTTAGGACTCACACCTGATGAAATCGCGGAAAAGTTGAAGCTTCCTGAAAAGTTGGATAAAGTTTGGGCCAATCGGGGGTATTACGGAACATTGAAACAAAACGTAAAAGCGGTGTACAACTTTTATTTAGGATATTTCAACGGTAATCCATCCGACTTGGATACTTTACCACAAGAAGAATCGGGCGCTAAATATGTGGAGTATATGGGTGGGGAAAAGAAGGTCATTAAACGGGCAAAACTTGATTATAAAAAAGGGGAATATCGCTGGGTGGCTCAAGTTTTAAAGCATGTAGTCATGGCTAACCCCAAAAATACAGAAGCAAAAAATTTACTGGCTAATGCTTATGAACAATTAGGTTACACCGCTGAATCCTCTGTGTGGCGTAATTTCTATCTTACCGGCGCAGATGAGTTAAGGAATGGAGTGGCAGACACGAAAGGAACTGGCGGAATGATGAATCTCGATACGCTGCTCAATATGCCAATGGATGATTTCATGAAATTCTTGTCCATTAAGTTAAATGGAACAAAAGCGGAAAATAAAATTATGACATTCAATTTGACATTTACAGATTCGAAAACCAATTACATGTTTGATCTGGATAATTCTGTATTGAACTTCGAAAAAGGGAAAATGGCGTCCAACCCTGATGCAACATTAACATTAGATAGTATGACCTTTTATCAGATTGCTCTAGGACGTGAAGATTTATCCAAAATGGAAGCGGCCGGTAAAGTTTCCATTTCCGGTAATAAAGAACAGTTCGAAGATTTCCTGTCTTTGCTTGATCAATTTCAACCGAAGGTCAATATCGTTACTCCATGATAATCAATTACTTTATAGCATGATGGATCAAGTGACCAATGTTTCTACCCGCGAGTCTACTTATTAGTCCCGTGGGTTTGAATGTATCTAATAATCTTGTAGGCATTCCAGTTTCGTTTTTTTAAATCATTATTGTCTTTTAATGAAAAAACGCTCCTAATAGTCACAGAACAAAAATCAATAAGTGAAAAGTAAATTTTCAGTCTTGGGCATTTTGAAAGGGATTGTAAGCGCTTCCCTTATATATTCAAAAGTTTTGTGAAAATCTAAAAAATGGAGTGATGAGGAATGCAGCTGTATGCAAGTAAGAAACGAAAATTAGTGATCAGCGGCCTTTTATTTGTTGGAATGATTTTAAGCTTTTTTGATCGCGTTGCCATTAATGTCGGAATTATTCCCATTGCAGATGAGTTTCATCTCAATACGTCCCAGACAGGGTTTTTAATTAGTATATTTTTTGTTAGTTACTCGCTCATGCAACCGCTTGGCGGATGGATGACCGATAAATATGGAGCAAGGGTCATGGTTACTGTTTCTTTGTTTAGTTGGTCACTGTTCACTGTTATGTCCGGGTTTGCTTGGTCTTTCATGTCTTTATTATTCATTCGTTTTCTGTTCGGGTTAGGTGAAGGGCCTTTCTATCCTGCCAGTATGTCCACTATAAGAAATAACTTCCCGGAAGAAGAACGGGGCCGGGCAAATTCATTTTTCCTGTCTGCCCAGAATATTGGAGGGATATTAGGTACCGCTCTTGCCGCTTCGATGGTTGTAGCTTTCGGTTGGCGGGGCATGTTTACCATTGCCGGGATTCTAGGGATATTAATTTCTTTCGGTATTTGGTTCATTCTAAAGCCTCAAGGAACTCAGGTTAAAACAGACAATCCGAAACAAAAAAAGGTAGCTCTGAAACTATTATTTAAAATCGAAAATATTTGGAAACTTATAACTTTCAAGTTTATCTCAAATATTATCAACTATGGTCTGATCACTTGGATGCCTATATATTTGGTTAAGGAAAAAGGGGTTGATTTAATAGCCGCCGGGGGTTTATTGGCAATCCCTTATGTTTTTGGTTTCTTGATGTTTAATGTAAGCGGATGGCTTCTGGATAAGCATATGGCTAACCGGGAGAAGTATCTTGCTGCTGCAGGAGCTTTATTATCGGCAATTTTTCTCTTTTTAATGTCTAACGCCACATCCATAGCACTTTTCATCACTTATCTCACTCTTAACTCCATAGCGCTGTCTTTCTTTGGAACCGTTCTATATACGATTATCATAAAATACTCACCAAAGGAACTTACGGGCTCTGCCTCCGGACTCGTAACTTTTGCCGGTCAAATTGCAGGTGCGGTTTCTCCTTTAGCCCTAGGTTTGATTATCAGTTTGTTTAATGACTCCTATGACGCAGCTTTCCTGTTTTTGGTGATAATGGCGTTGTTGGGAACGGTTGTTGCCGTTTCTATTAAAAATAATCGGGCACAACCCGCTAAAGAATACGAAAAAACAACTACCATTGTATGAAACCGGCACTCTGCTTTTGAGGAGACAGTTCGAGGGGGCCTGAATCTCCTTCTCTAAAATTGAAAGGGCTTTCTGTTCGAGGTATGATATGGGTAATAGGCCAGAAGGAGAATGAACCATGAATATTGAACAATTGGAATATATAATAAAAGTGGCCGAGGTAAACTCGATTTCCATGGCTTCAGAGAGCCTCCATATCTCTCAATCTGGAATCAGCATGGCCATTACCAGTCTGGAGAAGGAATTAGGTATAAAAATCTTTAAGCGGTCACGGTTAGGAACCATACCTACAGAGGACGGAAAGGAAATCATCCAGAAAGCTCTTGAAGTATTAAGCAAATTGGAAGAAATAAGAGACAGTGCGCAAATACATTCAGATACGATGGAAAAAGAGTTACGCCTATCCTCTACACAAGGTTTATTTCTTACGGTTTTGCCTAAATCATTGGCATTATTTAAGAAGAAGTATCCCAAGGTGAAAATCGTGATTGAAGAAAAAGGGGGACAAGAGATAACCGAAGAAGTACTGAATGCTAAGATAGACATCGGGCTCTTGAATATTCCAAAGATTAAGCCAAAAGAAAATGAGTTGGAATTTCAACCTTTAATGGAAGCAAAAGTGATTGTGTCGGTCAGTAAGAATTCCCCTTTAGCCAACCGTAAAAGCATAACCCCACAAGAGCTAATGGACCAAAATCTGGTCGTTTACAATGGACCAAGGATGAAGGCGTTCATCAAAGGTTTTTTCGATCATTACGGTGAGATGAATATTTTGTTTTTCACAAATAATACAGAAATCATCAAAAAAACCGTCGCTGAGGGATTAGCTATTGCCTTTTCCTATGATATTGGAGTGAACAGTGACCCCTATTTCCTAAGCGGGGAACTTGTGGCCATTCCTTTGGTTGAGCTAGAAAATAATACAATGGAATTCGGTTATGTTCGCTCTAAGAAGCAGTATTTTTCAAAAGCTGCCAGAGAGTTTATAAAATGTCTCGAATTCTATACTGCTCTTAAATATTAGTTTCCCATGATGAAGGGAACTAATATTTTTTTGTGTTTTTTTACATCAATTTTTCTTATGTGTATATCATATTTCATTATTTTACTTAAATATTATTTACCTTTAAGATTATTTTTATAACATTTTAAATATTTGAACAGTTTGACAAAACCAAGAAATGAAAGGGGAAACTTATGGTAACAACGCAGGAAGAGAAATTAGAGGTACTTCAAACAAAGTTGCAGGCTTTCATTCAAGATGAATTGCTTCCATTTGAACAGGAGCATGGATTGAACGCTGAAGAGGATATCCCGATGGAAGCCATACGATGGGCAAGAAAACGATCCAGGGAATTGGGTTTTTACGGAATTAACCTCCCTGAAAAGTATGGTGGACAAGATGTTAGCTTAAAAGGATTATGCATGTTCAAGGAAGAATTGGCCCGTTCCGGAGCAGTGTTATGGGGGCAGGTTATCGGCGAGATTGGCGGGCCGCTAAGAATTGGTCAGATGTTGGAAAGCTTTACAACGGAGCAAATAGAAAAATATGTGATGCCCGTCGTGAAGGGGGAAGCGAGCTGCTGCTTTGCCCTTACAGAACCAAATGCCGGATCGGACGCCTTTGCTATCGAAACAACAGCCGTTAAAGACGGAAATGATTATATATTGAATGGAAAAAAACATTTTATCAGTGCTGCACCCTATGCTGATTTCGCCATTGTCATAGCGAAAGAATCTCAGGAAGGAGAGAAAGAAAGAATCACTGCTTTCCTAGTAGATAAAAAAACACCCCAACATTCGGGGTTCGAACTAGGAGACATTCAAGTTCCCCTATCAGGAGAGCGCATACATGCTGAATTGAATTTCAATCAATGTCGAGTGCCTGCCGCCAATATTATCGGAGAACCAGGAAAAGGGTTGCTGCTCGGATTGAAGAGAATAAACACAAATCGCGCTTCCCATGCGGCCGGCTTTATCGGAATGGCTCAACACCTTCTCAATTTATCTATTGAGCATGCTAAAACGCGAGTCCAGCACGGCCGGCCCATTGGTGACTTCCAGGCAATTCAGCATATGCTCGCAGAAATGGCGACGGAAATCTATGCAGCAAAGTGCATGGTCTATGATGTGGTTGAAAAAATTGATCAAGGAAAAGAGGATCGCGCCGGCACATCCATGGCAAAGCTATTTGCTTCAGAAGTAAATAGTCGTGTGGCTGACAAGGCCATCCAAATCTTTGGCTCCAAAGGCCTTGTAAAAGGCCATCCTGTAGAAAAAATGTACAGGAGCGCACGGATGTATCGGATTTTGAGCGGAACCTCGGAAATTCAAAAAAATACAATTGCCAAAGCATTATTAAAAGGATAAAACCGAAGGAGGAAAAAATACATGCTGCATAAGTTGACATTTCAGTCACTGTTGAATAAAGGAATGAAACGATTCGGCGAACTGCCCGCAATTACCTTGTTGCCAACCGGGGAAACGATAACTTACGGCGAGTTATGGAAGAAAACAAACCTTATCTCTTCTTATTTACTTCGCTTAGGTGCAGGAAGGGGTGTCCGCATAGCGACCATCATTCCAAACAGCTTGGAAAGTGTGATGTTTGGTTTGGCCATCCAGCAATGTGGAGCTACCTTAGTGCCATTAAGTGAAAAACTGGGGAAACGAGAAATACAATTCATCCTTAAGGAAGCAAAACCAGAAGTGGTCATAATAGCTACAAAGACGCACTTTGATACCTTCTTTGAGTATTTGGAAGAAATGAATCAGGAAAATGTCCATGTCATTGGGCTTCCTGGCTTTGCTATTAATTATCCAGAGGAGTTTGAACGGTTTCAATGGCCCGATGAAATAAATGATTTAGACTTGCCATTAGCTGAAGCGGAAGACATTGCCCTTCTCTCATATACAGGCGGGACAACGGGTACACCAAAAGGCGTCATGCATACCCAGAAAGGACTCGGCGCCGCCATACTTTCTGCCGCTATCGAAGACCCACTTGACGACCGAGACCGAGTATTGCTAAGTACGCCTATTGTGCATTCAGCCGGTTCTTTACTTTGGAGATCCCTTGTTTCGGGCGTCCATGTCTATGTGATGGGCTCATTTGACGCTGCAGAATTCATACGGGAGATAAAGGAACATGAAATTACGACGACATTCATGGTACCGACCATGTTATACAGACTGCTTGATCAGACAAAGAAGATGGAATATGATATGAGCTCCATGCGCAATATTTTCTACGGCGCGTCACCAATTTCACAAAAGCGCCTTAAAGAAGCCTTTGAAGTATTCGGGCCTATCATGCGCCAGCAATACGGCATGACTGAATGTAATATTGTCATTACAAGACTATCGAAAAGCGCTCATGTATGGGCTTATCATAACAATTCGGAAATTTTGAAAAGTTGTGGAAAACCGTGCATTCTTACCGAAGTTCGACTGATCGATGATGAAGGAAATGATGTAAAACCTTACGAGCTTGGTGAAATTATCGTAAAATCGCCAGCGATGATGGCAGGTTATTATCAAAGACCTGATCTTACCCAGGAATACATCCGTGATGGCTGGTTTTACACTGGTGATATTGGCAAATGGGATGAAAGCGGTTACCTTTATATTGTGGATAGAAAGAAAGATATGATCATTTCAGGCGGGATGAACGTATATTCTTCAGAAGTTGAGCGGGTGGTGAACCTGCACCCTTCTGTTGCATTAAGTGCTTGCATAGGTGTTCCACACCCAGATTGGGGAGAAGTAGTGTGTGTCGTTGCATCACTGCAAGATGGATTGAACTGTACTAGTGAGGAATTAATTGATTTCTGCAAACAAAGAACCTCAAAGTATATGGTTCCTAAAGTAGTCTATTTTCTAGATAAGTTTCCATTAACGCCGATTGGAAAAATTGATAAGAAAGAATTAAGGAAGATATTTGCACAAGGTATTCTAACCATATAGGAGAGGCAGAAAAAAGGATATCATAAAAGATTTAATTTCAACATTGGGACCTACAGCAATCCTGAATCAGATAATTGCAAAATAAGCCTCGCACGTTAATCTGGAAACAGGTCGTGTGAGGCTTTTCTATATCCAGGTTGTTTTGATTAGGAATTTAAATAACGTTGCAGTGAATGTTAAATGAAGTGAGGATGAAAGATTATTATCTAAAGGAAATGATATTGAAATATTATATATTTCGATAGATTACACTAATTCATGAATGAAAAAAATAGAGTGTTAGGATATAATATATAATGGTATTGGAGATTCATTACGGAATTTCCTTTTTTTATGGCTTCATTTGTTTATCTCCTCAATGAATAGGGAAATAAATTATAGCTGTATATGTTTTTGTAATAACAATTAGCGTGAAGTAGAGGGGTTTGTTTTAATGGAGATCTTAGAAAATTTTATTAGTGAGGCAAATGATGTGTTATGGTCTTCCATATTGATCATCATGTTGATTGGATTGGGTCTTTATTTTTCCGTCCGCACGAAGTTTGTTCAATTCAGAATGATAAGGGAAATGTTCCGGCTATTAGGCGAAGGGGCCACTGCGGAAAAAAAAGGTGTGACATCCTTTCAGGCATTTTGTATAAGCACGGCTTCCCGGGTAGGAACGGGTAACCTTGCAGGTGTTGCAATTGCGATCACGACGGGCGGCCCTGGAGCCGTTTTCTGGATGTGGTTAATAGCACTGATCGGATCTGCTTCGGCTTTCATTGAAAGTACACTTGCTCAAATCTATAAGGTCAAGGATGGGGATGCATTCCGCGGCGGTCCTGCGTATTATATGGAAAAAGCATTGAATGCCCGCTGGATGGGCATCACTTTCGCTGTGTTGATTTCGCTGACATTTGGACTAGCTTTCAATTCGGTACAAGCCAATACGATTACAAGCGCATTCAACGAATCGTTTGGGATTGAAAAGTGGGTTACGGCTGTCATTCTGGCAATCGTCACGGCAGTCATCATTTTTGGCGGGATCAAAATGGTAGCAAAGGTCTCTGAGGTCATCGTTCCGATCATGGCAGGAGCCTATGTGATAGTGGCGTTGATTATCATCATCATGAATATTACGGAGTTACCGGGTGTTTTTGTTCTGATCTTTGAAAGTGCATTTAATGGCATAAAAGAAGTGGCTGGCGGAGTACTGGGAGCAGCCATGATGCAAGGAATCAAGCGCGGCCTATTTTCAAATGAAGCCGGGATGGGTAGTGCACCTAATGCTGGCGCGACGGCAGATGTCAGTCATCCCGTCAAGCAAGGCCTCATTCAGTCACTGGGTGTTTTTGTCGATACGCTCATCATTTGCAGTTCGACTGCCTTCATCATTTTGTTTTCAGGTCTTTATACATCGAAGGAAACGGATGGAATCGTCCTTACCCAAAACGCCCTTGGAACGGCATTGGGATCTTGGGCAGGTATTTTCCTTGCCATCATTGTACTGTTATTCGCTTTTAGCTCCATTGTGGGCAACTATTATTATGGAGAGTCGAACATTGGCTTCATCAATGAAAATAAGGTTTGGTTAAACATCTATCGTATCGCAGTCGTAGGGATGGTGATATTCGGTTCTCTTGCCTCACTGGATTTTGTTTGGGGATTGGCTGACTTGCTTATGGCCCTTATGGCCATTATCAACCTGATCGCCATAGCATTACTAGGGAAGATTGCATTTGCTGCATTGGCGGATTATCAAAAGCAAAAGAAAAGTGGGAAAAACCCTGTCTTCCATGTAAACAATATTAAAGGCTTGAAGAATGTGGAATGTTGGGGTGACCCATCCGATAATGTGGATGTGAAGAAGGAAGCCTAAGCTCTCAAAAAGCTTACAAGTAAAATCCTTGAAAGAGGATTTTACTCGTAAGTTTTTTTTTGCCTTTTTTTATCATTATTGAATATTGCTTCAGTTTTTACACAAAATACCTTTGTCTTAATACTGCTGTCAATGGATGATGGGAAAATTTAAAAACTAGGAGTGAAAAAAATGGATAGCAAGCAATCAAAAAATGAATCTTCAGAAATTGCCGGAAGAATATATGATGTTAGTGATTATAAACGGGAAGATAATTTATCTTCTGGACTGGCTACAACCCACGAACAAGTTTCGGATACTTATGCGGAAGGGGAGGTAAAAGCAGTTGTTGATGATGTGAACGGAAGAGATATTGAGCTTGCAAAAGAAAGAACTGAGGAAGAAAAGTAATGAATAATAAGATTTTTGGTTTTTAGGAACAAGAATGATCGCCTGCTATTTCAAAGATCCCCTAGCTTTTGGAAAGAGGAAACAATAGCTAGGGGATGCTTAATTAATAAATCCTTTCAGTCTCCAACATTTGAAGCAATTCTTCCTTCGTTCTTGGGAAAAGGTCCCGTTCAGACGGTTCCCTTGATTGAAGAAGGGCTTGAAACATTTCAAAAACCCACGGCTTCTCCAGATGTGCCTGCAGCAAAACGTCTTCATCATGGAAAACGGATACGGGATCCCCTTGGTATATGACCTTACCATCGTTCATGACAACCACTTCATCAGCCCATTGATATGCTAAATTAACATCATGAGTTGATAGGATTATCGTTTTGTCATGGTGGTGGATACTGTCTAGCAGAGCCATGATCTGTCTTGAGAAATAAGGATCCAATCCAGCTGTAGGCTCATCCAAGAGCCAGACATCAGGTTCCATGGCGAGTACCCCTGCAATGGCGACACGTTTTTTTTGCCCAAGGCTCAAAAAATGGGTGGGTCTGTCTTTAAGTTCCGTTATTTCCGTTTCAGCCATCGCCCAATTTACTTTCTCCTGGACTGCTTTTCTATCCCATCCTAAATTCATCGGTCCAAACGATATATCCTGTTGTACATTAGCGGAAAAGAGCTGCGAGTCGGGATCTTGAAAAACAATCCCGACTTGCTTTCGTAATGATAATAATGCTTTACGGTCATATTTCATTTTCTTGCCCTTAAATCTGATCTTTCCTGCCGTAGGTTGTAAAAGCCCATTTAAATGGAGGAATAAAGTCGATTTGCCGGCACCATTATTGCCTAGTAATGCTATCTTTTTACCGTGTTGGATCGTTAGCGAAAGGTCGTTTAAAGCAAACGTCCCATCCGCGAATTGATGTGTGAGGCCTTCTATATGAAAAATATGCTCGTACATTCTTGGGTTGCCTCCAATTTACAAATATTCATTAATAAAGATTAAGCTTCCTAGTATTACAATCGCGATCAGCCAATTGCGTGAGGAATAGGTGTAAGTATCCTCTATATAGGAAAGGTTCTCCTGATAGCCTCTTGCGTTCATGGCCATCGTCAAATGTCCAGAGCGCTGCAATACTCCTAAAAATAATGATGAGGTTAGTAATCCGAGAGATCGAATGCCTTTCATTAACGAACCATACCCCAGCCGTGAAGCTTGTGATTGGTGAATGGCCAAAGCCGTTTCTAAAAAAATAAAGATGAAGCGATAGGTCAATTCTATTAAATCGACCAATAAGGAAGGCACTTTAAGTTTTCGCATCACCGATAGAATGACGGTAATGGGTGTAGTTAAGGTAAGAAAATATAAACAGCTGATGCTGCCTAATACGACAGTGATCAAATTGATCACTGTTCCTATGCTGTCATCGCTGATGAATATTTGCCAGTTCCCGACCTTCCAGGACCACCATATATTCGAAAACGAAGTAAATTTGCTTGTAAAAGAAATAAGGATGGTAATTGTTCCTGATAGTATAAAAAATCCCGGTAATAGAAGTAATTTAAGATAATAAGAAAGCGGGATTTTTGCCGCAAAAATGATTAAAGCGCTCATCACCGTAAAAGTGATGAGCGAAACGGTCATATCCCTTACCGTTAACGAAAATAGCATAAGGGAGAGTGCAAAAACCATCTTTTCCAACGGATGTACATCCTTTAGCCCATTGAAATAGGCATATTTATCAATGAGTAACATGCTTCGATTTTCCGGGAATTTCCTGTTTGGTTTGTTTATTCCGTTGTCTCGTTACACCTATGAAATAACCAATGAAACCGGCTCCGATTGCAGCTTGCAGCGCAAATAATAAACTTTCGGTTTCCGCACCTGGCGGCTCCCAAATACTGTTGAACCATGGCTTGTATTCCGGCTGGATTTTGGTGATGGCTTTTTCAGCTTCTCCATCGGCACCGCCAAATTCCGTTCCTTGTTGGGTGATTAACGGTATGGTAGCAAGAACGACGACCAGGAAAAGCAACAGTAAACTTTTTTTCATGTTAACGGGCCTCCTTAGATAAAACTCGCAGCAATTTCAATTCGCCTAGATTGTATTTTTTTAAGAAATTCATCACGACGACTGTCAATAACCCCTCACTGATTGCCAAGGGAATTTGGGTCAGGGCAAAAATCCCTGCGAATTTACTGAAAGAGGCCATGAATCCTCCTACCTCGGATGGAAAAGCAAGAGCAAGTTGAATGGAAGTTACCACATAGGTTCCCAAATCTCCAAAAGCAGCAGCCAAGAACACGGCAAATGAAAAGGACCAACCTAATTTAGTTGCGCCCTTGAAGACGAAGTAAGCAATGAACGGTCCGCAAACGGCCATGGAAAATGCATTGGCCCCTAATGTCGTCAATCCTCCGTGAGCCAGTAAAACGGCTTGAAATAACAGAACGATGGAGCCAACGACACTCATGGCCAACGGTCCGAATAGAATGGAGCCCAAACCAACTCCGGTAGGGTGTGAAGAACTTCCCGTAACGGAAGGAATCTTTAGGGCAGATAAAATGAATACAAATGCACCCGATAAGCCAAGCATCATTTTTGTTTCTGGGTTTTCCCTTACTTTGGATCTAATGGACCGGTAACCCAGGATTAAAAATGGGAGCGTCACGGCCCACCAGAATATAGCCCATTCAATGGGTAAAAAGCCCTCCATGATATGCATGGCCATTGCCCGTTTTGGGACGAAAAGCAGTAAAATGACAAAATAAATGGTCTTCCAATTGGTTCTTTTCATTCTTTCTCCTTTCAAAACTTTTAATTTTTCTGATCAATCTTGAGAAGAAAGGCGCGCCCAACATAAAAAGCACTTCTCTCAAAGGAAAGAAGTGCGTAATGAACAGGAATTTTGCAGCATAAACCAACCATGGGCCTTTCTGCCTGATCCGCACACCCATCCTCGTAGGTTGAAACAGTTTCACGCTTCATGGCAGGTCTCCTGGCTTTGGTTCATCATCCCATTACATCCTTCCCATCTCATTTGACAGTGGAATAGTTAAAGTAATAGGACTCCCCTTTACAGTGGCGGGACCGCTCCGGATTTTCACCGGCTTCCCTTTTAAGCTGAACTCCGAAAAATTCAACACCATAAAACTTATGTAATTATTTAGAAAATTCTCGTATAGTGTACCATAAAGAAATAATTCCAGCTACACTATCTTTTTTTTTTTTGACTAAATTTGTTGCAAGGAAAGGCTTGTTGACAGGATATACACTATTAAACTTTTCTAAACAGTCGGAATAAACTATTGAATTTTGATAAAGTTGTTATATGATAGATAAAGTTAGTTAGAAATGTATAATAAAACCAAATATTTCATTTTAAAAGTGCCCTTGTGTGAATAAGCAAGGGATAATAGGGAAATCGGTGAAAATCCGATGCAGCCCCCGCTACTGTAAACGCTGATGAAATTGTCGATAGCCACTGGCATTGTTGCCGGGAAGGGACAAGGTAAAATGAAGCGTAAGCCAGGAAACCTGCTTTTAAAATTGCATGATACTTTTCGGAGGGAAAGGTAGAAGGACTATGACGATTTTGGGAGATTGGGCATTCTTGCCTGGGGCTCCTCATCCATATAGTTTTTTTAAACCTTGACTCTTATGTTAAGGTTTTTTATTTTGCCTTTTCCCTGAACGCAGGAGGAAGAACATGACTACTTGGAACTTAATGGGTACAAATACACATCTGTTGATTTGTAATGGAAGCAGCTGTATGAAAAAGGGCGGGGAAGAAGTAACCCAGGCGATTCGCGATGAAATTACTTCCAAAGGACTGGACATGAAAATCCATACAACCAGGACACGGTGTAACGGAAGATGTAAGGATGCCTGCGTTGTGATTGCCTATCCTCAAGGAAACTGGTATCGAGTGGAGACACCTGATTTCGGTCGCCAAATTGTCAGCCATATCGATGATGGGGAGTTTGTTCCACAAATGATCTACCAATTCAATGATGGGGAAATGGCACCCAATCCAAATTTTCCTGCTCATACGGGTATTTCAAAGAACAAAGCGTGAAAGGAGATGTCTTAATGAGTACAAACGGTAAATTATTCGTCGTGGGCTTTGGACCAGGGAATTTTGAACACATTACCAAACGTGCTGTCGAAGCCCTTCAAGAAAGTGACTACATCATTGGTTATAAAACTTATGTTGAACTCATTCAGGGACTGCTTACAGATCAAACGATTATTAGTACGGGGATGACTGAAGAGGTATCACGTGCTCAGGAAGCAGTGAAACAAGCGGAGCTGGGTAAGAAAGTTGCGGTAATCTCCAGCGGGGATGCTGGAGTTTACGGGATGGCTGGGTTGGTTTATGAAGTATTGATTGAAAAAGGCTGGAAAGAAGAAACTGGAGTGGGCATTGAAGTCATTCCTGGCATTTCTGCAATAAACTCTTGTGCATCTTTACTTGGGGCACCAGTCATGCACGATTCGTGTACAATCAGCCTCAGTGATCATTTAACTCCTTGGGAACTGATCGCTAAAAGGGTTGAAGCAGCTGCAATGGCAGACTTTGTCATTGCCCTGTATAATCCGCGCAGCGGCAGGCGGACGAGGCAAATTGTTGAAACACAGAACATTCTCCTTCGCTACCGTTCGCCCGATACACCTGTCGGGTTGGTGAAAAGTGCATATCGAGATAGGCAGGATATTGTCATAACCAATTTGAAAGATATGTTGAATCACGATATTGGAATGTTGACCACCGTCATTATTGGTAATTCATCCACCTTTTTATATGATGACAAAATCATCACACCAAGAGGGTATCAGAGGAAATATACTTTGAATTCGGAAAAGCAACCATTGAAGCCGCATCAGCGTCTGCAAAAAGAAGCGGAACCGTGGGCATTAGATCAAGAAGCCTTCACCGAATCCTCTGGAGGAGTTGGATTACTTACAAAAGCACCTGAAAAGAAGCCAGCTTCCTTTGAAATGGCAATGGAAGCACTGTCAAGAGTCAAGGGGCAAACCGTTCAGCAATCCATTGAGCCGATCGTTCAGCAAAAAATGGAGTCGGTATTCGAACTTGCCGTTAGTCCAGGTGTGGCGAATAAACAATTCACTCCCAAACAAATGATGACACTTGCGGAAGTTGTCGGGGAAAAGGGCACGATGGAATACACGCCAAATCATAAAATCGTATTAAAGATTCCGACAATGGATCCGGAAGTCATTACGGGGAAATTGCAATCAGCAAACTTTCTATTATCACCGATTGGAGATGTACTGACATTAAAAGCATGTGATTTCTGTGATGGTGAAAAAACCGAATCCATTCCTTATGCGGATGAAATACATCGGGTGCTTGGCGGAATGAAAATGCCAAAGGAACTTAACATCGGTTTTAATGGGTGTGGGATGGCTTGTTATAGTGCTGTGATGGATGATATCGGGATTGTCTTTCGAAAAGGGAAGTTTGACTTATTTCTTGGAGCTAAACCGGTTGGAAGAACAGCCCATCCAGGTCAGCCTGTTGCGGAAGGCATTGAACCTGAACAGCTTGTTGAACTGATTATTGATATTGTCACGGAGTATAAGCAAAATGCCCATCCAAATGAGCAGCTTTTTAAATACTTCAAACGTTCGAAAAAGATACAGAATTTTTCTTATCAGGACATCGCTCCCAAGATAAACATAGAGCCTGCGCCTTGTGAAGACTAATCAAGAGGGGGAAAATAAATGAAAGCAGTTTTGTTCGTAGGACACGGAAGCCGCTTGGCTTCGGGAAACGAAGAAGTCCTTCATTTTATTGAAAATATGATTCCGGCATTGGATGGGCGCTTCCTTATAGAAACGTGCTTCTTGGAATTTGCGGCACCGAATATATCCAAAGGCATTGATAATTGTGTAAAACGAGGGGCTTCTGAAGTTATCGTCATACCGATCATTTTGTTGCATGCAGGACATTCGAAATTACATATCCCAGCTGAAATAGAGGATGGGAAAACAAAGTATCCAGAAGTGAAATTCACATATGGCCAAACGATCGGGGTCCACCATGATATATTGACAATCCTGACAGACCGTCTTGAGGAAGCGGGATTCGATACAGCTTCTGAACAGGCTGAGACAGCAATATTGCTGATTGGCCGAGGTGGCAGTGATCCTGATGCAAATAGTGATATATATAAAATTTCACGATTATTATGGGAAAAATTGAACGTAAAATGGGTCGAAGCATCTTTCATGGGTGTAACGGACCCGCACGTTGACGAAGGTATTGAACGATGCATCCGCCTAGGGGCAAAAAAAGTAGTGATGCTGCCATATTTCCTCTTCACAGGGGTGTTGATGGAAAGAATGGAGGATATGCTGAAAGGCTATCAAGAGCAATATCAAGATCAAGAATTCATTTTGGCGAAGTATTTTGGATATCATCCAACATTACAGAACATTCTGCAAGAACGTGTAATTGAAGCTAGTGAGGGCAGATCAAGCGGGGCACGTGATTTGGAAAACTATCGTAAACATGTCGAGGAACATGGACATGCCCACCATCATCACCATCATGACCACGATCACGATCACCATCATGATCACCATCATGATCACGATCACGACCATAATCATGATCACGATGGGCAAGTGGCGGGGACGTCAAAATGATTTTGTTTTTGGCGGGTACAAGTGATGCAAGGGAATTAGCGATTGAGATGCAGCAGGTGGGATTCAAGGTTTTGGCAACTGTTGTAACCGAATCGGCGGCCAAAAGTTTGCAAGATGCAGGCATATCCACCCGGATTGGCCGCTTAACTGCAGAGGATATGACATCTTTAATTTCTGAAAAAGGTTTTCAGGCTGTAGTTGATGCAAGTCACCCATTTGCCGAAGAAGCATCCAAGAACGCCCTTAACGGAGCAAAGGCAGCAAATGTCCCTTATATTCGTTATGAGCGTGAAAGTCAACGGTTTCAGAATGATAAATTGATAGTTGTCCGTGATTATGAGGAAGCTGCCAAGCTTGCCGCTGTGAAACGGGGAGTCATCATGCTCACGACAGGAAGTAAAACCTTGGCCGTGTTCGCAAAAGAATTGGTAGGGCTAGAGAATACAAGAGTCATAGCGAGAATGCTGCCGCGCATGGACAATATGGAAAAATGTGCGCAGCTGGGCATTGAACAAAAAAATATCGTTGCGATTCAAGGGCCATTTTCCAAAGAATTAAATAAAGCTCTATATGAACAGTATGGCGTCACTTTGATGATTACGAAAGAAAGTGGCAAGGTCGGTGCGGTTGATGAGAAATTGGAAGCAGCATTGGAATGTGGAATAGAGACGATCATGATATCGCGACCGGATGTTGACTATCAAAATGTTCATTCCAGTTTTGATCATGTCATCGCCGAGTTGAATAAACAACTAAATGAAAAATAGGAGGAATGCAAGATGGATTTTAAAACGGATTTTAAACCACTAACGGTAGACCCAGACAAAATATATGATTATAGCTTCTCGATCATAGCTGAAGAAATGGGCAATCATGATTTTTCTGAAGATGAATGGAAGATCGTCCGCCGGGTCATTCATGCTTCAGCGGATTTTGAATTGGGAAGAAGTGTCATCATCCATCCAAATGCCATTCAAGCTGGTATGGAAGCCATTCGCAAAGGTAGACATGTCATTGCGGATGTGCAAATGATCGAGAGCGGTACAGGCAAAAAAAGATTTCAAAAACACGGCGGGGACGTTCATTGTTATATTTCAGATCCGGATGTGATGGTCGAAGCAAAACGTTTGAATACGACAAGGGCGATCATTTCGATGCAAAAAGCCGTTAAAGAAAATGAAGGGGGCATTTATGCCATTGGCAATGCACCTACAGCTTTACTTGAGCTCATTCGTCTTATTAAAGAAGGGATTGCAAAACCGGACTTAATCATTGGAATGCCTGTTGGGTTTGTTTCTGCAGCAGAATCGAAAGAGGAACTCGCTAAGATCACGGAAGTTCCATTCATTACGAATATTGGTCGAAAAGGCGGAAGTACTGTCACTGTTGCTGCATTGAACGCGATTTCCCTTTTAGCTGATAGTTAAAAAACATGGAAAAGAAAGTAAAAAAAGACCCCTCACAAATGCGTCATGGGTATACGACAGGGGCATGTTCGACTGCCGTGACTAAAGCGGCATTGACTGCATTGATCACGGGGGATGCACTTGATGAAGCGACGATTTCCTTGCCCATCGGGCGAGATGCCACTTTCACTATTGAGAAATATGATATATCGGAAAATGCGGTTAGTGCTGAAACGATCAAAGATGCCGGAGATGATCCCGATGCCACCCATCTGGCACATATTATCTCTACTGTCAGCTGGTCGGAGGCACCTGGGATTATCCTGGATGGAGGGATAGGTGTGGGTCGTGTGACCAAACCCGGGCTTCCTGTCCCCGTAGGAGAAGCGGCCATTAATCCTGTACCGCGCAAAATGATTTTAACCACTGTGGAACAAACATTGGAAGAATTTAAGATCAATAGAGGAGTGAAAGTCGTCATCTCCGTACCAGCAGGTGAAGAAATAGCGAAAAAAACATTAAATGGCCGCTTAGGGATTGTGGGAGGCATTTCCATTTTAGGAACAAGGGGCACTGTCGTCCCTTTTTCCAGTTCAGCCTATATGGCAAGCATCGTCCAGGCAATCAGTGTCGCCAAAGCGAGTGGTTGTGAGCATCTTGTCTTAACTACTGGCGGGCGCAGTGAAAAGTATGCGATGGGCCTTCTCCAGGATTTGCCTGAGGAAGCCTTTATTGAAATGGGTGACTTTGTGGGCTTCTCGCTTAAGCAATGTAAGAGACAGGGAATTAAAAAGGTATCATTGGTCGGCATGATGGGGAAATTCTCCAAAGTGGCCCAAGGTGTGATGATGGTGCATTCAAAAAGTGCCCCGGTCGACTTCGGTTTTCTATCGGAAATAGCCCAAAGCGTCGGAGCTGAAGATGATCTTGTTCTTGAAATCAAGAACGCAAACACGGCGTCCCAAGTCGGGGACATGATGTCAGCGATAAATAATTTTGATTTTTTTAATAAACTATGTGAATCCTGCTGTCACTCTGCCATAAAGCAAGTGAAGGGCGGAATTGAAATGGAAACGGCGATTTATTCGTTGAAAGGACAATTACTGGGAAGGGCTGTTGGAATTGAGTCAATCGATTAAATTAATCGGGATAGGGGATAACGGTCAGGAAAGCTTGCTGCCCCAATATGCCCAATGGATAGAAGAAAGTGAAGTGCTGGTCGGAGGTGAACGGGTCTTATCGTTTTTTCCGAACTATTCTGGCAAGAAGATTGTCATAAAGGGCGGTTTGAAAAAGGTGGTGGAACAACTGCAGGATGAAACTCGTCCAACAGTTGTCTTAGCTTCCGGTGACCCATTGTTTTATGGAATGGGAGGCTATCTTTCCAGCAAAATCAACATAGAGGTTTACCCATATTTCAGCTCAATTCAGCTTGCTTTTGCAAAAATGGGTGAAAGCTGGCAAGATGCCTTCCTAGTCAGTGTTCATGGCCGCAGTATGAAAGGTCTGGCCCAAAGGATAGATGGGAAGGCGAAAGTAGCTTTGCTTACTGACTTCGAAAATAGTCCAAATCAACTTGCTAAATATCTCATTTCATTCGGAATGACTGAATACCGGGCATTTGTGGCTGAAAATCTTCAAGGAGAAAACGAAGACTCTGGCTGGTATGAACTTGAAGAAATGGTGGAGCGGGAATTCTCGCCGTTGAATGTCGTCATTTTGAAAGGAAAATCAGAAGGCCCAAGCTGGTCCTTGGGGATAGAAGATGAAGAATTTTCGCAGCGGAAACCCGACAAAGGCCTCATAACCAAAAAGGAAATTCGGGTATTAAGCCTGCAAGCGTTGAATCTCAGGAAAAACAGCACCGTTTGGGATGTTGGGACGTGTACGGGCTCAATGGCAATTGAAGCGGCCAAGCTTGCATCCGAAGGCCAAATTTTCGCAATTGAAAAAAATGAGCCTGATTTAGAAAACTGTTATCAAAACCAGCGTAAATTCCGTACTGATATAACGGCCATTCATGGAAAAGCTCCGCAAGGACTGGAAACTTTTCCGGATCCTGATGCGATTTTCATTGGCGGGACTGGCGGCGAAATGGCAGATCTCATCCATACATGCTGCAAACGACTGAAAGAAGGCGGCAGAATCGTTCTGAATGCCGCGACGATTGAGAATCTATACAGGGCTAATGAGGCATTTGCTGAAGCTGGTTTTCACACTTCCATCATGCATGCCCAAATCTCCAGAAGTAAGCCAATATTGGGAATGAACAGATTTGTTCCGCTTAATCCTGTGTATATCATTACTGCACAACGAAAGGAAGACATGAATGAGTAATCTTGGTACATTATATGGCCTTGGCGTGGGCCCGGGCGATCCAGAGCTTATTACAGTAAAGGCATTTCGCGTGATTCAGGAATCTCCGGTCATTGCGTATCCCAAAAAAAGAAAAGGGAGTAAAAGCTACGCCCATCGCATTGTTGAAGTTTACATTCGTCCTGAAGAGAAGGATATGCTGGGCCTGGTTTTTCCGATGACGAAAGATCAAGCGATTTTGGATCGGGAATGGAACGGAACGGTCGAAAAAGTTTGGCAAAAATTAAATGAAGGTAAGGATGTTGCTTTCGTTACGGAAGGCGATCCGCTTTTATATAGTACGTTCATACATATGATGAAATTGATGCAGGAGCTGCATCCCGAAGTCGAAATCAAGACAGTCCCGGGCATTTCTTCTTTTAATGGGTCAGCGTCAAGGCTGGGCATCGCTTTGGCTGATGGTGATGATCATGTTGCGATAGTTCCTGCAAGGGATGACTATGAAGCGATGAAGAAGGCGATCGAAGATCATGATGCCGTGGTGTTCATCAAAGTGGCAAAGGTCATCGATTTAATGATTACCGTTTTAAAAGATTTGGACTTGCTTGAAAAGGCCTCGGTCGTAACCAAAGTCACTTCCGATGAAGAAGTGATTTGGAAAGTGAGTGAATTGGAAGGACTTGAACTAGAATACTTAACATTGATGGTGGTGAGAAAATGAAGATATATATTGTAGGTGCTGGCCCGGGTGACCCGGATTTGATAACTGTAAAAGGATTGAACATTCTCCAAACGGCTGATGTGATTTTATATACGGATTCATTAGTGAATGAAGAGTTGATTGACAAGGCAAAGCCCGATGCCGAGGTGCTAAAAACGGCAGGTATGCATTTGGAGGAAATTGTTGGCATCATGGTTGAGCGTGTTAGAGAAGGAAAGATGGTTGCTAGAATCCATACAGGGGATCCTGCCATGTATGGTGCAATCATGGAACAAATAGTCCTTTTGAAGAAAGAGGGTATTGGTTATGAGGTGATCCCGGGCGTAAGTTCGGTATTCGCCTCGGCAGCTGCAATAGGAGCAGAGCTGACTATCCCTGATTTAACACAGACACTCATATTGACGAGGGCTGAAGGACGTACGCCTGTTCCGGAATTTGAGAAGTTACGTGATTTGGCAAGTCACCACTGTACGATTGCCCTTTTCTTGAGTGCGACCTTGACTAAAAAAATCGTTAAAGAACTCCAAGAAGCCGGTTGGAAGGATGATACTCCGATAGCAGTCATTCAACGGGCAACATGGCCGGACCAAAAAATCGTCCGTACCACGTTAGTGAACTTAGATGATGATATGCGTCGAAATGGTATCCGCAAGCATGCGATGATTTTGGCTGGATGGGCGTTGGACCCTACCATTCATGATAAAGATGAATACCGATCCAAATTATATGATGCGAGTTTTACCCACGGTTTCAGAAAAGGTGTTAAGCCATGATCATTGAACTGAAAGAAGCGGAACTTGCTCCCATTAAACGGTCTCATACTTATGCGATTGTGGCGATTACAAAGCATGGTGTCGAGCTGGCACGAAAATTACATACCGTTTTTTCGAATTCCGATCTATATTACATGAGCAAGTTTGAAAAAGGGGACGAAGAGCATAAACAGATCCAGCTTTTTTCGGGCAGTGTCCGTATGCTATTACCCGCTTTATTCAAGGAATATAAAGGAATCATATTAATAATTTCACTCGGTGCGGTAGTCAGGATGATTGCACCAATTTTGAAGGATAAGAAAACGGATCCGGGTGTCGTTGTCATTGATGATAAAGGGGAAAATGTCATCAGTGTACTGTCAGGGCATCTGGGAGGAGCGAATGAACTGACTAAGGAAGTTGCTGCAGCCCTTGACGCAAGAGCTATAATCACCACGGCTTCTGATGTTCAAAAAACGATTCCTGTCGATTTATTCGGACAGCGCTTCGGCTGGATTTGGGATTCTGCAGAAAAATTGACGCCAGTGAGTGCGTCCGTTGTAAATGAAGAGCATGTTGCCGTTGTACAGGAATCAGGTGAACGGAATTGGTGGACTTATGAAACGGCATTACCCGAACGCATAATCGTATACCCATCCATTGAAGAAGCGCTTCAAGCAAAGCCGCAAGCAGCACTGGTTGTAACTCACCGTATTCTTAGCCATTCGGAAAATGGGATCCTTGAAAATGGGATCGTATATCGGCCAAAAGTCATTGCTCTCGGTATCGGGTGCAATAGGGGAACAGCGGCAGCTGAAATTGAGCAGGTGATTGCAGAAACACTAGCGGAATTATCGTTTTCATTAAAAAGCGTTAAAGCGATCTGTACAATTTCCTTGAAGAAAGACGAAATCGGCTTGATTGAAGTAGTTGAAAAATACGGCTGGGAATTCGTGCATTATGAACCGGAAGAGCTTAATCAAGCCAAAATCGAAGCGCCATCGGAAACAGTATTTAAATACACGGGTGCATATGGTGTGAGTGAACCGGCTGTGAGGATTTATGCTAAAGCTGAACAATTGGAGCTGGTTAAGAAAAAATCGGGTAACGTAA
Organism: Brevibacillus sp. JNUCC-41; assembly: GCF_014844095.1. Taxonomy (NCBI): domain Bacteria; kingdom Bacillati; phylum Bacillota; class Bacilli; order Caryophanales; family Bacillaceae; genus Peribacillus; species Peribacillus sp. JNUCC41. Next base: position 4,169,309 of record NZ_CP062163.1, read on the forward strand.
CCATTTCAGTTGGCATCATACCTTTTTAAGGAGGGAGAAGCAAATATGAACGATAGAAGATTGGTAATTGCGGGTACCGGAAGCGGTGTCGGTAAAACGACATTGACCATCGGAATCATGGCAGCCCTCCAGAAGAAAGGCTATACTGTCCAAGGGTTCAAATGTGGTCCTGACTATATTGACCCTACTTATCATACAGCCGTTACAGGACGGATTTCACGCAATCTTGACAGTTGGATGTTCGAACATGACACTGTCCGGGAAATTCTTACCAAAGCAGGTAACGGATCTGATATATCGATCATCGAAGGAGTCATGGGCTTCTTCGATGGCAAAAGTCCTTTATCCAATACAGGATCGACGGCTGAAATCAGCATCATCACGCAAAGCCCTGTCCTGTTGGTAGTCAACTGTGCCAGCATGGCACGGAGTGCAGCTGCCATCGTAAAAGGATTTCAGGCCTTTTCGACCGGTCCGGACATCATTGGTGTAATTGCCAATCAAGTGGGAAGTGCGGGGCATTACAAAATTGTCAAATCAGCCATTGAGAAAGAATGCGATGTACCGGTGCTGGGTTATATGAAGCGGGAAATGGATATTGATATTCCTAGCCGTCATTTGGGTTTAATTCCAGCTATTGAACGCGGGGAACTAAATCCGTTTTTCGATAGGCTTGCACAATTAGTCATGGAAACGATCGATATCGATCAGTTGTACCATTTATCCAAGACATGCCCCGTTTCCAGTGGAAACTCAAATATATTTCAACCCCAAAATGAAAAGGAAGTGTGCATTGCCGTCGCAAAAGATGCAGCCTTCAATTTTTATTATCAGGAAAACCTTGAGTTGCTTGAAGCATTTGGGGCGACCATCAAGTATTTTTCTCCATTGAAAGGGGATGAAGTTCCATTGGATGCTGATGGTTTATACCTTGGAGGCGGTTTTCCTGAGGAGTTTGCAGCTGAACTTTCCGGTAATGTGGATGCTATCAAATCCATCAGAAGCTCCATTGAAAAAGGGATGCCGACTCTAGCGGAATGTGGCGGTTTCATGTTTTTGAGCAAATCGATTGAAACGACTTCCGGAGAAAAGCATCAGATGGCAGGTATTATTCCGGGCAGGATTAAAATGCAGAAAAAACTTGCAGCACTAGGGTATCGAGAAATTACAGGAACTCCAGGCAATTTTTTGATTAATGAAATGGAGCAGGCAAAAGGACATGAATTCCACTACTCGACATTTGAAGCGGATGATGAACTTACACATGCTTATGAAGCTAAAGGCAGATTCGGTTCAAAACAAGAGGGGTGTGTATTGGGTAACCTTGTTGCTGGGTATACGCACTTTCATTTTGCTTCCAATCCAACACTTGCAAAGAACTGGATCGATGCTTGCTTTAAACAAAAAAAAAGATCTGCCCATGAAACTATCGACAAGTAAAAGATATTTTTTGAAGATTAAGAGGAGGCGCGAGCATGAAACCGGGAAAAGTTCATCTGGTCGGTGCGGGTCCCGGAGATCCGAAACTGATTACGGTATATGGACTGGAATGTATCCAAAAGGCGGATGTCATTGCATATGACAGGCTTGTCAATCCAGAATTATTAACGTATGCAAAAGAAGATGCAGAACTGGTGTATTGCGGGAAATCACCAGGGAAACATCATCTCATTCAAAATGAAATACATGAACTTTTAGTGGAAAAAGCCTTACAGGGGAAAAACGTCACCCGTCTGAAGGGTGGAGATCCGTTTGTCTTTGGGCGGGGCGGTGAGGAAGCGGAGATACTGGCTGTTAACGGGATTGAATATGATATCGTTCCAGGAATCACGGCGGGAATCGCAGCACCGGCTTATGCGGGCATCCCGGTGACCCACCGTGATCATGCCTCAAGTTATGCGATAGTGACAGGCCATGGCCGTGATTACAAGGGGCAGGATAACTTGAATTGGCAGGCATTGGCTCAGGGCATCGATACCATCGCCTTTTATATGGGAATAGGTAATATGCCGTTTATCTGTGAAAAATTGATGGAGCATGGAAGGGACGGGAATACGCCAGTGGCTGTCATTGAATGGGGCACGACAGAAAATCAAAGGACAATTACCGGTACTTTGAGTTCGATTTCTATGAAGGCTATAAAAGAAGAAATTCAAAATCCATCAATCTTTCTAGTAGGGGATGTCGTCCAATTAAGAGAAAAAATCCAATGGTTTGAAAGAGTGATTGAATCAGAGTCCATTATTGAAGGGAATGAGTCGGAATGTCCATCATTCAAGAACTGAAGGAACGCCGGGCAATAAGGAATTACGAAGAAAAAGAAGTGGAAGACCAAAAAATCAGGCAGCTATTGGAAGCGGCTACCTATGCCCCTAACGATCGATTGCGTGAACCTTGGAGTTTTTATGTAATCAAGGGAGAGGCGAAGCAGCGTTATGAAAGATTGGCAGAAAGGTATTTACATGAACGCTTCCCGACCAAACCGAAATTGATTGAAAGTTCACTGGAAGTTGTAAAGACGACGCCGCTTATCATCGTCGTGACTTCCGATATTTTGCCTGATGATCCGGATTCATCCGAAGACAATGTATTCGCTTCTTGTTGTGCCGTCCATTCGATGTGGCTTGCCGCAAAAGAACTTGGTCTCGGTTTCGTTTGGCGCACTAGAGGAGTGGGACTTGTCAGGGATGAACGCCTGCACGAATTTATCGGTTCACCTGAAAACAAAAAAGTGATCGGCACCATTTTTGTCGGATACCCTAAAGGCGATCAACCGGTTCCTGCAACTAAAAGGACTTCATACATAGAAAAAACAGTTTGGCTATGAAGGTAGGTGAGTGAGTGGCACGCAGAGGATTAATGCTTATTTATACAGGTAACGGGAAAGGGAAGACGACTGCCTCATTAGGGGTGACTTTAAGGGCAATCGGCAGAGGAATGAATGTCAAATACCTTCAGTTCATAAAATCTCCAGAGCGTACATATGGGGAAGCATTGGCTTTGAAAAAATTAGGAGTTGAAATGGAACAGCTAGGTATTGGTTTTACATGGACCAAAACTCCAGAAGAGCATCGCGACGCATTGTCGTTAGCTTGGGAAAAGGCGAGACTGGCCCTAAGTGATCCCGGCATTGATTTACTTGTTTTGGATGAGTTGAACAATGCATTGGCGATTTCCAAATTCCCGATCGAAGATGTCTTGCCATTGACTGAAGTCATCGATGCGATTCGAAGTCGTCCCGCTCATATGCACATAGTCATTACCGGCAGGGATGCCCAGCCAGAGCTTATGGAAATGGCCGATTTGGTTTCATCGATTGAGGCGACCAAGCATTATTATGACCAGGGCATCGGCGCTGTCAAAGGATTAGAGTTTTAAGGGGGTGAATGTAATGAAGGCACGATCCATCATGATACAAGGGACGTCGTCTGATGTAGGGAAAAGTTTGATTTGTACGGCATTTTGCCGGGTATTTTCCAATAAAGGATTACGTGTCGTCCCATTCAAATCACAAAACATGGCTTTGAATTCTTATGTAACCTTGGATGGCGGTGAAATCGGACGGGCTCAGGGAGTACAGGCGGAAGCAGCAAGGATCACGGCAACGACCGATATGAATCCGATATTACTGAAACCAAAGCAGGATATGGTTTCGGAAGTCATCGTGCACGGAAAGCATTTTCTTGATATGAATGCAAAAAGCTATCGGTCCCAATTTGTCCAGGAAGCCATGCCGATCATCCGTAAATCGGTCGAAAAACTTCAAGAAGACTATGACATCATCGTACTCGAAGGGGCAGGAAGTCCGGCTGAAATTAACCTTAAGGACCGGGATATCGCAAATATGCGAATGGCTAAACTCACGGATGCGGCAGTCATTTTGGTGGCCGATATTGATCGTGGTGGAGTATTTGCCTCCATCATCGGCACACTTGCTTTATTGGATCAAGATGAACGAGATAGTGTAAAGGGGATCATCATCAATAAATTTCGTGGCATGCGTGAATTGTTGGACGATGGCATTGAATGGGTGGAAAAGGAAACCGGGATTCCGGTTCTCGGGGTACTGCCCTATCTAGACGTGAATATTGAAGCGGAAGATTCACTTGCCCTTTCTTCCTTACGTTTTAAAAAACCTAAAAAGGCTGAGTTTCCGATCGATGTAGCCGTCTTGAGATTTCCGCGGATCTCCAATTTTACAGATGTGGATCCTTTTTTTGATGAACCCGGAGTAGGTGTCCGCCTAGTAAGCAGTGTCCATGAGTTAGGTAATCCCGATCTGGTAATTTTGCCTGGTACAAAAAACACGATGGAAGATTTAAAATGGTTGAATCGTATGGGGTTGGATCGGGCCATCAAAGAACTGCGGAAACAAGGAACGATGATCTTTGGCATATGCGGCGGTTTTCAAATGCTAGGGACTAAACTATTCGATACGAATGCGGTCGAAGGTGACGGTGAGAATGCGTACGGGCTCTCGCTTCTTCCGGTGGAAACCGTTTTTCAGGCAGAAAAGAAAACAGTACAAATGGAAGGTGTCCTTTCTGCCGGGATAATGGAAGGTCAAATGAATCTTAACGGTTTCGAAATACATTTAGGCAGAACGACATTGAAGTCGCAAGTAAGGCCCTTTCTTTTATTGAGGGATGGAAGAGAGGATGGAGCCATTTCCAATGATAACAAGGTAATGGGAACATATCTTCATGGGATATTCCATAATCGCTTGTTCACTAGATTGCTAGTTAACCAAATTCGACGGAACAAGGGGTTGGAAGAAGTGAAGGAGAACGTCCAAAGCGACTCGGAGCGTAGGGAGGAAGCTTACAATCTCTTGGCTTCCCATTTGGAGGAAAACATTGATATGGATACCATCTATCAATGGCTGCAGCTGGAAACTGCAGAAAGTTAATGTTAATCCAAGCCCTTTTATCTTCAAAAAAGCTCAATTTAGAGCTGCAATCCCTTTTATTTTAGCCATAATAAGTGACAGGGGCATACAAGATATGTTATGTTGTCTTCTCTACATACTTTATACAAAATAAAAGGATGAGGTGTTCATATGAATAAAACAGAATTAGTGAGCAGTGTTGCAGCACAAGCTGAACTGACAAAAGACGAAGCAAAAAAAGTAGTGGATGCATTGTTTGAAACAATCACTGCTACACTTGCTAAAGAAGAAAAGATCCAATTAGTTGGTTTTGGAACATTTGAAGTGCGTGATCGTGCTGCCCGTACAGGAAGAAACCCGCAAACTGGCGAGGAAATACAAATTGCAGCTAGTAAAGTACCGGCATTTAAAGCAGGTAAGGAATTAAAAGACGCTGTAAAATAAATGATGAACGAAGAAAAAAACCTGGCGATGCAATGCTCGCCAGGTTTTTTATGTTTACAGTCATTTCAACTTACCCGGTTAGTAATAGAAAGTAACACATATGAAAAAATTATAGTATTTATTAATAAGGTTTATACTGTGATTATGTTAGGCTAAATGAATAACAAGCTTTAAAACCATAATAAAAGAGGTGAAAGATATGCTGAAGAAAATAATGAAAAAAATCAAACAGCTTTCCCAAGGAAGCAGTGAGCGAAGACATGGTCATTATCGCCGAGGCAGCAGCAGCAGCCGAGGGTTTAAAAGGTATCCCATGAGTGGAAGTGACCGCTACAAGAGAAAGGGGCGTGGCAGCAGCAGTTAATTCAATTTCTGTGACTTCAATGCAGCCTGCAGGTCCATTGAGATTTCCTTGATATCTGAATAAGGTTCTTGGATGGTTAATAACCTTTTCAGAATATGCACGGTTTCTTTTTCTAACGAAAGCTCTTCTGTCCAAGGAAGAGCCTTTTTACTTTTGGAAGCGTACGTCGTATAAAGTGCATATAGAAGTATTTCCCCCAAGTCGTAAAAATCCTGCCTTTTCAGCTCTAAAATGGATTCTTGTGCGAGATCTGTCGAATTGATCATTATAGACAAACCAAAGTCTATCAAAATGGGCTGATGGTTCTTAAGTAAAATATTTGGTATTCGTAAATCTTGATGGCAAATGTCATGGCCATGTAGATAAGTTACTAAACCGACCAGCTCATCCAGAAAAAATAGAGACTCTTTCTCATTGAACGTTAATTGATTCGAGAAAATATGGGCTTCTAAATTATCCCCTGCAATGAAATCCATCACAAAATAAACATTTCCGCCATATGAAAAATTCTCGTGAAATTTGGGGATGTTTGTGTGGTTTAACATTTGTAAAATGGTCATTTCATTTTCAAACTGTTTCAGCTCTTTTTTGCTGCGGCGTTTACTATTCCGGAGCTGCTTGATCACTATATTCTCATTCTTTTTCAAATCATTGCAAAGGTAAACAATACCATAGCTTCCTGTACCGATTACAGTTTTCACCTCGTAACGGTCATTCAAAACCACTCCTTTTTTTAAAGGTATATCCACAAAAAATTGGTAGATCTTTCTTAAGGAACGCAAAATTGAAACTTCCCTCACCACTTTTATATATTCGAGTCGAAATGACCAAAGCTGGAAATACGAATGATCATGGATAGTTTAACACTGATTTTTGTTAATGCGGTAATGAAAGTCTTTTTACGATAATTCACAAATAAAACGAGCTATTAAAAAAAATCCCTTAAATTTCATAATATGAAATTATATGATTTTTAAAATTATTAAGTTTACTATAATGAATTCATAATGAAAGAGTAGGAGGTGATTAGATGGATGAGCGCGAGTTGAGAAATTGCTCTGGTAAATTCCTAACCGGAGTCTTGATGGGAAAGTTCAAATGTGAATTCATTTACCTAGGTTTCCTTGGATTCCCCGCTCGCTTTAGTATCAATTCATAATGAAGCAAAAGCCTGCACTAGCATGAAAGATAAATCTTTTACCAATAATATTTTGTCGGATGAGCAAGAATCTATTGCATGGAAATTTGCGGGCAGTAAACGACTGGAATAACAAGGGGATTATGCCAAAAATAAATGGGAGTGTTGCCTGGATGGAATGCAAACCATGAAGAGAGTTTGAGGCTGGTGATCATGTATTGTTCATCGGTGAGATCCAGGAGTTACATTTCGAAGATTTGGAAGCGCTTACTTTCATCGAGGGAAAATGGGGTCTGCTAAACAACTTGTAAAATGAGGGGGTTTCTTATGGGCATTAAAACCGGTGAAGAATATATTAATAGAATTAAATCGAGAAAGCCAGAAGTCTGGCTTGGTGGAAGAGTGGTCGAGGATATTTATAATGAGCCAATTTTTAAGCAGCCGATACAAGAAATTGCGAGGTTGTATGACATTCAACATGACCCGGAATATCAAGATGAAATCACCCACATTTGCAAAGAGACCGGGGAACGTGTTAATAATGCTTTCTTATTCCCGAAGACATCGGAGGATTTGCAAAAAAGAAGTAAATTATTTGAAGTGTATGCAAGGATGACATATGGACTAATGGGGAGAACGCCGGACTTTTTAAATGTCGTGGTCACTTCCATGGCACATAATTCCTGGTTTCTTGATAAATACAACAAAGACTGGTCAAAGAACATCAAGGATTATTATGCCTATATTCGTGACAATGATTTATTCTTGACGCATGCAATCATTAATCCTCAAAATGATCGAAGCAAGCAATCTCATGAACAAAAAGAAACATATACCCACTTAGGGACTGTTGAGGAAAGAGAAGAAGGAATACTTGTTCGCGGTGCAAAAATGTTAGCAACGCTGGCACCGATTACAGATGAAGTGATTATCTATTCTTTCCCAGGATTCACACCAGGGGATGAACGTCATGCGGTAGCATTTGCACTGCCGATCGATACGCCTGGACTGCGCATTATCTGCCGGGAACCAATGCAGGACGGAACACGCTCGATGTTTGACCATCCACTGGCCTCCCGTTATGAGGAAATGGATGCCCTGCTTGTATTTAATGATGTTCTGGTTCCTTGGAATCGTGTCTTCTTATACAACAATGTGGAGGCGGCAAACCGCTTGTATCCAATGACGGGAATCGCTGAACAGCCTGCTCACCAATCAGGCGTGCGTGGATATATTAAACTGGCATTTGCCGTTGAAGTCGCTTGTAAAGTGGCAGACTCTATCGGAGTCGATGGATTCCTGCATGTACAGCGTGATTTGGGTGAACTTGTTCAATCTGTGGAAGTCATCCGTTCACTGCTTCGGGTAGCGGAATATGAGTACACGATTAATGACTACGGTGAGGCCCGGCCAAATCCGGATGCATTGGAAACGATTCGCGGTTTCCTTCCAGAGATGTATCCACGTGCCATAGAGGTTATCCAGACCATTGGAGCTGGAGGGCTGTTGATGTCTCCGACAGGGGCCGACTTTGATAATCCCGAATTGCGCATTGATATCGATAAATATTATGGAGGACGTAGCGGGGTTTCAGCGGAAGAGCGAGTTCGCGTGTTTAAACTTGCTTGGGATTTATGCGGGGAAGCGTTTGGACAGCGCCTTCTTCAATACGAACGCTATTACACGGGTGATCCAGTTCGGAAAAGAGCGATTTTTTATAATAAATATAAGAAAAACAACAACTTTAACATGGTTGATGAAGTGCTTAACAAACCGATGCAAGTAGCCATCGATGCGGTTAACCAGTAATTTTAATAGTTGAATGGGGAGGGGGGCCGTCATGATTTCGTCCGTTGAGAAGCTTATAAAGATACTTGATTTATTCACTAATGAAGAACCCGCACTTGGAAATAAGGAAATAGCTGAAAAATTGAATATGAGTCCAAGCTCATCACATCATCTAGTGAAAACGATGTGCAAGGAAGGGATGCTGATCCAAGGCAAAGATCGAAAGTACCGGCTTGGATGGAAGTTACTTGAGTGGAGCAGTAAAGTCATGTATCAGCAGGATATTCATTATGAGGCAGGTCCAATTATCAGTAATCTTGTCCTGCAATTTAAAGGTAATTCTCACATCGGTATGTTTCACGAAGGCGAAGTCAGGTTTGTGATGAAAATGACGTCCCCTCATGCCGAGCATATGACAACATATATAGGAGCAAGAAAACCAGCTCATTGTACGAGCAGCGGGAAAGTATTACTTGCCTTTAACCCATCCTTTATTCAGCCTACGCTTGCAAAAGGGCTATTGAAGCACTCAACTAACACGATTACTTGCATCAACCAATTGAATGAAGAATTAAAGGACATCCGCAAACAAGGATATGCGATTAGTGATGATGAAAATGATCATGGTTTATATGGAGTTGCAGCACCCATTAAATCCTATAATGGCCAAGTTATTGCAGCACTTAACCTTGTCGGGGATCGAAATTATATGATTGGGAAAGAAAAAACGAGAATTATTCAGTCTGTAATACGATCGGCACAAATGATTTCAAAACAAGTAGGTTACATGTCTTTAATGTGAATTTTCGGATTATTGAGAAAAATGGAGGTAGTTTATTTATGAAAGGATATGCTCAATCTTCAAAATTACAGGCTAGATCATTAAATCTAATAAAAATTATTGAGGACAATAAACATTTATTGAAACCGCCGGTTAATAACAAAGTGCTTTGGGAAGATTCCGAATTCATCGTCATGCTTCTTGGTGGTCCGAATTATCGGCGTGATTTTCATGTAGACCCTTCTGACGAGTTGTTTTATCAGATAAAAGGCTCCTGCTATGTAGAATGCATCAACCAAAGCGGGGACCGTGAAGTAGTGGAGGTGAATGAGGGGGAAATGTTTATGCTGCCAGCTGATGTACCTCATTCTCCTCATCGTGTACCTGATACTTACGGCATTGTCATAGAGCGCAAGCGTGCTAAAGATGAGCTTGAAGATTTTGTTTGGTTTTGCGGGAATTGTAACCATGAGATGCACAAAGTTACGATCCAATTGACGAATATTGAGGTCCAGGTGAAAGAGGCGATCGAGGCTTTCAACGGAAGTAAGGAACTTCGCACCTGTAGTGAATGCGGTCATGTTATGTCAGAAAACGTTGAGGCTTGGAAATGCGAATAGATTTTCATACACATATTCTTCCGCTGGACCTGCCAGACTTAACCGGTAAATTTGGTCAGGGGCGCTGGCCAGTGCTAGAGCAGAAATGCTCTTGCGGGGCGGATATCATGGTAAGCGGAAAACTGTTCAGGAAAGTGACTGACCAGGTATGGGACCCTGAAAAACGCATTCAGGATATGGATGCGGAGGGAGTCGATATGCAGGTGCTCTCACCGGTGCCAGTGACATTTTCATACTGGGCGCCAATTGATCAGGCGCTATACATGTCCCAGTTCCAGAATGATTTCATTTCTGGGACTGTGAACAGGCATCCTGACAGGTTCATCGGTCTCGGTACTGTACCTCTTCAGGATTTGAAAGTGGCAATCAGGGAAATGGAACGCTGTAAGTTTGAGCTTGGTATGGCGGGAATCGAAATCGGTACTAACGTAAATGGAGAAAATCTGGATTCTCCTTTTTTATTGGAATTCTTCCAAATGGCTGAAAAGTGGAATGTCCCACTGTTTATACACCCATGGGAAACAATGGCAAAAGACCGAACGGAACGGCATAACCTCATGTATACAGTGGCGATGCCGAGTGAAACGGCATTGGCGGCAGCAAGCATTTTATGGAGTGGCATCATGGAAAAGTTCCCGGATCTGAAAATCTGTTTTGCACATGGCGGGGGCTCATTTCCATATATTTTACCTCGGATCGATCAGGGATGGGAAGTATGGCCTGATTTAAGAAAAACATCAATGCCGCCAAGCCACTATGCACAAAAGTTTTATTTCGATTCACTGAACTATGATACCCGGAATATTCAGTATCTGATTGACCGTTTTGGATATAAGAAAGTGCTGATGGGTTCCGACTATTCATTTTTATTGAGAGAAAAGCCCCCAGGTCAAGTAATTGATGACACTCTAAATCTATCAGATGAAGTGAAAGCGAATCTTTTAGGGAGAAATGCACTGAGGTTTTTAAATTTGGAATCACGAGGGGAGAATCATGGGAAAACAGGTAAAAGCACCAGAACAAGTCCTTGAAGAACTTGGAATCATGCTTGAGCCGCCAAGGGAAGCGGTCGGCAACTACGTTAGCCACGTCCGGGTGGGAAATTTGATTTTCACATCCGGACAAGGTGTTGATGAATATCACGGTAAGCTTGGCAAAGAGCTGACGGAAGAGGAAGGGTATCAGGCAGCGAGGCAGTCAATGATTAATCTTCTGAGGGTACTGAAGGATGAGCTTGGAGAACTATCCAGAGTGAAGAAGGTAATCAAAATTCTCGGAATGATTAATTCAGCTGAGAATTTCACAGGACAGCCCAAAGTATTGAATGGTGCATCAGACCTGCTTGTGGCCGTATTTGGAGAGAGGGGTAGACATGCTCGTTCAGCAGTGGGAATGGCACAACTACCAAATAACACTGCAATTGAAATTGAAATGATTGTGGAAATACAAGATTGAGGCACTTGAACTGAGCGGGTGTCTCAATAAAGGGAGAGGGATGTTTCATGCAAGTTGCAAAAGATAGCATAAATACAACTAAATCAATAGATTGCCGTCACTTTATTAACGGGGAATTCCTGAATCCAGATCAATCCAAGACTTTTGACAATATCAATCCCGCAACGGAAGAAATACTTGGATGGGTTGCAGAAGGAGGAAAAGAGGAGGTGAATCAGGCTGTTTCTGCAGCACGACATGCGCTTAAAGGTCCTTGGAAATCCTTTACCGATAATGAACGCTCTGTGGTTCTAAGGCGAATCGGCGATCTCATTTTGGAAAAGAAAGAAGAACTGACAATGTTGGAAACCCTTGACACAGGGAAACCATATAGCCTTGCACTGGAAATGGATATCAAGCGTTCGGCTCACAATTTCCACTTTTTTGCTGACTATATCACTACACTTGGTAATGAATCCTTCAATCAGAACAACATCGCACTTCATTATTCCATTAGGAGGCCCGTAGGAGTGGTAGGAATGATCAATCCTTGGAACTTACCTTTGCTATTGTTGACATGGAAATTGGCACCATGCCTGGCAGCTGGCAATACAGCTGTTTTGAAACCGGCTGAACTGACGCCGATGACAGCGACAAAGTTAATGGAGATTTGTAAGGAAGCGGGAGTTCCCGATGGAGTTGTCAACCTTGTGCATGGATATGGTGTAAATTCAGCTGGGGCTGCTCTAAGTGAGCATCCGGACGTCGATGCGATAACATTCACTGGAGAAACAAAAACGGGAACGGCGATTATGAAAGCTGCCGCGCCCACGTTGAAAAAAATCTCTTTTGAACTGGGCGGGAAAAATCCGAATATTGTATTTTCAGACTCGAATCTTGATGAAGTAATCGAAACGACATTGAAATCAAGCTTCATGAACCAAGGTGAAGTTTGTTTATGTGGATCAAGAATCTATGTTCAGCAAGGATTGTATGACGAATTCCTTGAAAAGATGGTCACGCGAACAAAAAAACTAAAAGTCGGGGATCCGTTTGATTCCGAAACGGAAGTAGGAGCTGTAATAGGAAAAGAACATTATAAAAAAGTGATGAGTTACATTGACCTGGCGAAAGAAGAAGGAGCGGAAATATTAACTGGAGGAAGAAGAGCCGGACAGTTTGAAAATGGCTTTTTCATCGAACCGACAATTATTGCCAGAGTTACGCGTGAATCCCGTTGTGTACGGGAAGAAATTTTTGGTCCTGTGGTAACGGTCATGCCTTTCGAAACGGAAGAAGAAGTACTGGAGCACGCAAATGATACTCATTACGGACTGGGTGCAACGATCTGGACCAATGATTTAAGGAGAGCGCATCGTGTCGCTTCTAAAATAGAGGCGGGCATTATCTGGGTGAATACCTGGTATTTGCGTGATTTGCGCACACCTTTTGGCGGTATGAAGCACAGTGGCATCGGCCGTGAAGGCGGGTCTCATAGTTTCGAATTTTACAGTGAACTGTCTAACGTCACGATTAAATTATAAAGAAGGGGGAAGCATCATGAACGTTAGTTTAACAGAATGGTCTGCCAGGTTTTTGAAAGCGGAAAAAACAGGAATAGGGATTTCGGCCCCCACCAGTGAAATTCCCGATTTGGATGTGGAGGATGCCTACCAAATTCAACTTGAAACCATTCGAAGGAAGACCCAGCTCGGTCTGGAAGTATCAGGTAAGAAAATAGGCTTGACTTCTAAGGCTATGCAGGAGGTTCTGGGAGTGAATGAACCAGATTACGGACATTTACTTGATGCAATGAATATGGAAAATAATGGCTGTATTTCGGGTCTGCGGTTGATCCAACCGAAAGTGGAGGCAGAGGTAGCTTTTATTTTAAAGAAAGATCTACATGGTCCCAATATTACGGTTAATGATGTAATCGATGCCACTGATTATGTGGTTGCTTCGATTGAAGTGGTTGATAGCCGGGTGATGGACTGGAAGATTAAACTTCCGGACACTGTGGCGGATAATGCATCATCGGGCCTATATATTCTGGGAGATCGCAAAATTCACTTGAGTGAAATCGACCTTCCTTCCATTCAAATGAGCCTTTATAAAAATGGCGAATTCATGAACCAGGGAACAGGTGAAGCGGTACTTGGAAATCCAGCAACGTGCGTAGCGTGGCTGGCAAATAAACTGCATGGGTTTAAAGGTTCATTGAAAGCGGGCGAAGTAATTTTGTCCGGTGCGTTATCCGCAGCAATCGAAGCGAAACCAGGTGACTGTTTTTCTGCTGACTTTGGAGAAAAACTTGGAAAGGTCTCGATTAATTTTGAGTGAAAGGAGCCCAGCGGCCTTGAAAAAACTAAAAGTAGGCATTATTGGATCAGGGAATATCGGCACGGACTTAATGATGAAAATTCATCGGTCGGATGTTCTCGAAATGTCGGTAATGATTGGTATTGACACGGAATCAGAGGGTTTGAAGAAGGCCAGGATGCACGGACATCATGTCATTGAAAAGGGCCTGGATGGTTTTTTGGAAAGGCCGGAGCTTGCAGACATTTTATTCGATGCCACATCTGCGAAGGCGCATGTTTTTCACTGCAAAGCCTTGAAAAAGATGAACAAGAAGCTGATAGACTTGACGCCTGCCGCAATCGGACCGTTTATCGTTCCTTCCGTGAACTTAAAAGAAAATTTGAATGAGGCGGTTGTTAACATGATTACATGCGGCGGTCAGGCGACAATCCCCATCGTTCATGCGATCAGTCAAGTGGCACAGGTCGAATATGCCGAAATAATAGCGACAATTTCCAGCAGGAGTGCCGGTCCCGGAACCCGTGCCAATATTGATGAATTCACCCAAACAACTGCAAGGGCCCTGGAACAGGTGGGTGGAGCGAAAAAAGGAAAAGCTATCATTCTGCTAAATCCGGCCGAACCGCCACTCATCATGAGGGATACCATTCATTGTCTGCTTCAATCGGATTCTTATGATGTGAAGGAAATAACAACGTCCATAAATAAGATGGCGGAAAAAGTATCTGAATATGTTCCAGGGTACCGCTTGAAGACCGAGGCGATATGTGATGGGAAACAAATAACGGTCTTTCTTGAAGTGAAAGGATTAGGGGACTTTCTTCCCGTATATGCCGGTAATTTAGATATAATGACGGCTTCAGCAGTAAAAGTAGGGGAAGAGATCGCTAAAAGCCAATTCGAACAATTTGTTTGAAAAAGGTAATCGGAACTGTAAAGGTGGGATTCATTTGCGTAAAGATGTATTGGTGACTGAAGTTGCATTGCGGGATGGGAGCCATGTAGTGGCACATCAATTCACCATCGATCAAGTAAAGAACATGACTGGGAAACTCAGTGCTGCAGGTGTCCCTTATATTGAAGTGTCGCATGGAGATGGCCTGGGAGGATCATCTTTGCAATATGGTTTTTCAAAAGTGAATGATATTGAATTGGTGGAAGCCGCTGTTGAAGCTGCAGGCCAATCCGTTATTTCAGTACTTTTAATCCCTGGTATAGGGACGATCGACCAATTAAGGGAAGCTGCTCAAGTTGGGGCGAAAATGGCGCGGGTTGCAACTCACGTAACGGAAGCGGATGTCTCAAAGCAACATTTGGAAGCTGCGAAACATCTCGGTATGGAAGCAATCGGGTTTTTAATGATGTCTCACATGGCATCACCGGAAAAACTTCTTGAACAAGCCCTTCTAATGGAATCCTATGGAGCGGATGCTGTGTATGTTGTTGATTCCGCAGGATCTTTTTTGCCCCAAGATGTGAAGACGCGGATCCGGTTATTAAGATCAAAGCTGAATATCGATATTGGTTTTCATGCTCACAATAACTTATCGCTGGCTGTGGCAAATTCGCTTATTGCAATTGAAGAAGGGGCGAATAGAATCGATGGCAGCATTCGCTGTCTCGGTGCAGGGGCTGGTAATACCCAGACAGAAGTGCTAGTTGCCGTTCTGGATAAGATGGGTATCCGTACCGAAATTGACTTATATAAAATGCTCGATCTTTCGGAGGAAGTTGGAAATACAATCATGCCCAAGCCCCAGGAAATAACAGACTCTAGTTTAATCATGGGTTATAGTGGCGTGTACTCCAGCTTTTTATTGCATGCAAATAAAGCGGCGAAAAAGTATGGAGTTGATGCCCGGGATATTTTGCTGGAGCTTGGTCGGCAAAAAGTGGTTGGCGGTCAGGAAGATACCATAATTGAAGTAGCTGAGCAAATGGCGTTTCAGAAAGAAGGGACTTTAAGATGAAACTAGTTCAACTAGCAAAACGGGTAGCCGAATCGCAAAAAAACGGACGTGAAATGGATAAGCTTACAATATCCAATCCTGATCTAACAGTAAATCAAGCATATGAAATTCAGAAGTTGAGCATAAATGAGACGATCACTGGTGATAACAGATTCATCGGGTGGAAGATGGGCTTGACGAGCAAAGCCAAACAACAGCAAGTAGGGGTAGAGGAAGCAATCTATGGCAGGTTGACATCTGCAATGGAACTAACTAAACCAGTATTAAAAGCTGGGGAACTCATTCATCCGAGAGTGGAACCTGAATTTGCTTTTTTGTTCAAGGATGAATTGAAAGGTGCAAATATAACGGCGAAAGATGTCTGGCCGGCTGTAGAATGTGTATTTCTTGCGCTAGAAGTTATTGACAGCCGTTATAAAAATTTTTCTTTTACACTGACCGATGTAGTAGCGGATAACGCATCCTCAGCCAAAATCCTGCTTAGCAATCAAGCATATTCTCCGTACCACACGGACTGGGCTCAAGCAGAAGTTACGCTTTATCAAAATGGTGAAATGCAAAAGAGGGGTCTTGGAGAAGCTGTACTCGATCATCCGATTCACTCGATTGTGGAACTTGTAAAAATGATTAGCCGTGAAGGACTTTCCATTCAAGCTGGAATGATTGTATTGGTAGGCGGAATTACAGATGCCGTTTCCATACAGGCAAACGATGAAATTATAGCAGATTACGGTGAACTAGGGAAACTGACCTTACATGTTATATCGTGAAATATGGCAAAGGGGAGGGAATTAATTGCGTGAAGTTAATGCTTCGGAAGTGGTAGGTAATAGTAGATTTGGCCGTTTTCACTTAATGGTCTTTATGTGGTGTTTGTTCGCAATTACCTTCGATGGATTTGATATAGCCATGTACGGAGTAGGTTTACCTTTGATGATGGAGGAATGGAACTTGACGCCCGTCGAAGCTGGCGGAATAGCAAGTTATTCTTTGTTCGGAATGATGGTGGGGGCCCTCATTTTTGCACCCCTGGCGGATAAACTAGGGAGGAAGAAAGTGCTTGCCATTTGCATATGTTTATTCAGTGTTTTTACATTACTTTCAAGTTTTTCCACGAATCCTGCCTTTTTCTCGGTTATACGATTCATAGCAGCCTTGGGAATGGGAGGATTAATGCCAAATGTCATCTCCTTAATGGCGGAATACTCACCCAAAAAGAATAAGGTGCTCATTGTAACCACTATGTACTGTGGTTATTCTATCGGAAGCATACTTGCTTCTTTAATTGGAATGTATGTGATGGAACAAATGAGTTGGAGGGTTTTATATTGGATAGGGGCTCTTCCCTTACTGGCACTGCCATTCTTCATGAAGCAATTTCCTGAATCGCTTTCCTATTATGTTATTCGAAAACAAGGAGCAAAGCTTGCTGGAATTCTGAATCGCATTGACCCTGAAGGCGACTATAAAGAGTCGGACGATTATGAGTTTGCCAAAGTCCAAGAAAGGGCAAAGGGCTTTCCAGTCAAGAAGCTCTTTGAAAAAAAGCGTACTCTTAGCACTTTTGCTTTTTGGGTAGCTGCCTTTAATTGTTTACTTATGGTATACGGACTCAATACATGGTTACCCAAAATCATGCAGCAGTCCGGATACGGCCTTTCCTCCAGTTTATCTTTCAATCTTATATCGGGAATAGGACAAATTGGCGGATCGATAATTGGAGGGTACTTGGTTGGGAAAATAGGCCATAGAAGAGTACTTGTATCACTCTGTGTAATAGGTACCGTCTGTTTTGTCATATTAGGATTGACCTCAAATGTAGTAGCATTATATATTCTGATCGCCTTTGGAGGCGCCTGTACAGTTGGCACGATGAATTTGGCCAATACGTATATATCCGAATATTATCCGCGTGAGATAAGGACCACCGGGATAGGTTGGGCATTGGCTTTTGGTAGAATTGGAGCGATTGTTGCCCCTACATTAATTGGATTATTGCTTGCTGCAAACTATTCGCCACAAAATGCATTTATGGCCTTCACAGTCCCGAGCATAATGGCTGCCCTGGCGTTACTCGTTGTGAAAGAGAGGTTTGGCAGCTATGATAAACCGCAGATCGAGGGAAATATAAAACTAAAAGCAACATCGAATGTATAATATTGTTTTTTAGTAGATGACCTAAATGTCAGCGGACAGTCATGCAACTGTTCCCTGACATTTAGGTCATTTTTTAGAAAATAAAAGAACTCACGAGTAAACCGGTTGAATTCACGAGTAAAACCGCCCAACTCACGAGTAAACCGGCTGAATTCACGAGTAAAACCGCCCAACTTACGAGTAAACCGGCTGAATTCACGAGTAAAACCGCCCAACTCACGAGTAAACCGGCTGAATTCATGAGTAAAACCGTCCAACTCACGCAACTCACTTGTAAAGCACCCAAATTCATGAATAAACCGGCTGAAATTACGGGTAAACCATTCAAATTCAGGAGTAAAACTACAAACGAACTCCCTTTTATAGTATTTGATTGGAAAGTTATGTATAGTTAGTATTATATTAAAATTGAATATTCTGAAAAGATAAGGAGCGATGTTATGAGTTTAACAATCACTGATTTGTCCATCGGCCAGGTTGCTAGTATACAACGTACATTTAATGAATCTGACGTAAAATTATGTAATGAATTAACAAAAGATTACAGTCCGATTTATCAAGTGAATAAAGAAGCATGGAAAAGTAATTTCAGCAAGCCGGTTGTACCTGGTTTGTTAACGGAAGGCCTTATCACTCAAGTGATCAGTGAAAAACTCCCGGGTAGTGCCTGTATACTTTTACAAAAGGAATTGGTCTTTTATCATCCAGTACATATAGGCGATATGATTTCAGCGGAACTGGAGGTCATTGATATTAATTTGAATAGAGAGTGGGTTACGCTAAAGGTGACTTGCTTTAATCAGGCAGGAATTGAAGTCATTAAGGGTCAAGTTGTAATTTTTGTTTTAAGTAATCAAGGTATTAGGTGATGTGAATGGAAAATGTTAAAAACGCAATAAGGAATTGGGGATCAATTGAAGTAGATGAAAATGGAAGAATTATAGGCGCCACTGCTGATTTTTATGAATATTTCATGATGATGCCGACTGATTTGATAGGAAAGTCCATTACGAGAGTCATTCACACTTCTTCCAACTTTTCTTTGAAAGGTCTGGCCCACAAACATGTGTTTTCTGGTGTGATCAGCGGACACTCTTGTTTTATAAGGGTATTTCGACGAGAAGCTGATACCATTTATACCATAATAATCCGCCAGGACGAACTGGAATACAGTGATCTAATGTATTTTGCCAACACTTTGGAGAAGAATAAAGCCAAGAAAAATTCCGTTGTTCAAAGTCGATATAGCTTCGAAGAGATTGTTGGAAAGAGTAAGGAGATAGAGAGGGTAAAAGAGCTGGCCGCCAGAATAGCTACTAGCAGTTCAACAGTACTGCTTACAGGGGAAACGGGAACGGGAAAGGAACTTTTTGCCCAAGCGATCCATAGTTTGAGTACAAGAAAGGCACAGCCTTTTGTGCCGGTAAATTGTGCCGCGATTCCAGATGAATTATTTGAATCGGAGATTTTTGGTTATGAAGCTGGCGCTTTTAGCGGGGCAAAAAAAGAAGGTAAGCCGGGAAAAATAGAATTAGCCCAAAATGGTACGTTGTTTTTAGATGAGATCTCTGAATTGCCCTATCAGGCTCAAGGAAAGCTATTACGAGTTTTACAGGAAAGGGAAGTGGAAAGACTAGGCGGGACAGGGACTAAAAATGTTGATATACGTATTATCGCGGCGACGAACAGGGATTTAAGAACCCTTATTCAAGAAGGGAAATTCCGCCAAGATTTATATTATCGACTTTATGTTTTTGAATTGAAAATTCCTTCTTTAAGGGAGCGGCACGAAGATATTCTTCCTCTGGCATATCATTTCATCGAGCATTTCAATAACAAGTTAGGGTCCAATGTGAAAGAAATTGATCCTAAACTCCAAGATTGGCTTATCCAATATGAATGGCCTGGTAACATCCGTGAAATCAAAGCGATAATCGAAAGAGGAATGAATATCGTAGATGGAGGGACTCTAACTCTGGATTCTTTATATTTTACACCTAATTTCATATTGGAGGTTCCCTCATGTATGGATAATTCTATGTCCGGTACGTTGGATGAAGTTGTAGGCAATGCTGAAAAATCCGCCATTCAGCGAGCATTGAAAGATTCGGAAGGGGATCGTTCTTTAGCAGCTCAAAAGCTGAAAATTCATGTTGCTAGTTTATATAGGAAAATTGCCAAATACAAATTGAAATAGCTGTATCATCCAATGAAATGTAATCAGGGTAACCATTAGGGCACACTTATAAAGTGTGTATTTTTTTTGAGGTTTCGCAAATTTGATTTGCAGAAATGAGAAAAATGCAAACATGCGAAAGGTTTTGGAAACTATAGCCAAAATTGTAGCGGATTCAAGTTGGCACACAACTTGCAATAATAGTTTGTCATGTAAGAGGTTTCATGTTTCGTAGAATGTTCTAAATATGGGTTCAGATAAATTAGTAATTAATCAAGGGGGTAATGATGTGCTGAATTTTTCTTTTACGGAAGAGCAAGATTATTTTCGTAAAATATTGAAAGAATTTGCGAAGGAAGAGTTGCTTCCACATTATACAAAATGGGATCGCGAAGAGATTACTCCAAAACACTTGTGGAAAAAGCTGGGTGATCTTGGCGTGAATGGCCTTCGGATTCCAGTGGAATATGGCGGAAGCGGTGCGGATTGTGTGACAACGGGGATAGCTGCTGAGGAGATAGGTCGTGGTGATTTCAACCTTACTTACGCGGTGATGTTGAATGCATTAATCGGTGAAATTATCAATAATCACGCTAGCGAGGAACTGAAAAAGGAGTGGCTTCCCCAAATTTCAAGCGGTGAAAAAATTGTTGGCATTGCCATTACGGAGCCTTCCGCCGGTACGGATGCGGGCGGAATTAAAACAACAGCTGTACATAAAGGAAATAAGTATGTGCTTAATGGAGAAAAGTCTGGAATAAGTGTTGCTATGTGTGGAGATGCATTTGTTTTATTTGCAAAGACGGAACCTGAATGGGGAAATCGTGGGATAAGTGCTTTCATGGTACCTGCCGATATTCCGGGTGTTGAATGTAGAGGGTACACGGACATGGGGAATATCCCCATTGGAAGAGGTTCGATATATTTAACAGATGTCGAGATTCCGGAAGAGTATATGATCGGTCTTCAAAATAAAGGGTTTTCCCAAGTGATGAATGGGTTTGATTTAAGTCGGCTGTTAATAGGCCTTCAATGTGTGGGCACCGCTTCACAAAGTATTGATGAAACCATCGAATATGTGAAAATCAGGCATTCATTTGGTAAACCGTTGGCGACATATCAAGGGGTCTCCTTCCCCATTGTGACCCACCATACCCAATTAGAACTGGTGAAGTGGCAAGCTTACCGAGGCCTTTGGCTTCGTGACCAAGGGCTGAATCATAGTAAAGAATCGGCTTCCGTTAAGTGGTTAGGTCCTAAATATAGTGTAGAAGCTATCCATGAATGTTTACTGCTGAATGGTCATTATGCTTATACGAAGGAAATGCCTCTTGAGCAACGCTTGCGTGATGTGATTGGGTTGGAAATTGGTGATGGCACTGCTCAAGCCAATATGATGGTCATTGCAAAGGACATTATAGGAAAGGAGTTCCGTTCTCATTAATCCAATGGATTGGTATTTTTGCATTCTGCTGAAACGGAAACTATTACGAAGAAACTGAAATTATTCACAGTCGTATTGGGTACCGATTAAGTTCGTAATTAACAGTGAAATGATGGGATACAAGGCAAATCACTAAGATAATGAAGGGAATGAAAACGATGGAATTAACAGATATAATCTATGAAAAAAATGGTGGGATTGCAAAGATAACAATGAACAGACCTAAAGTTTATAACGCTTTTCGTGCCAGAACCATTCAGGAATTAATTTGGGCTTTCCGGGACGCTTGGGATGATAATCGTGTTGGTATCGTGATTCTGACGGGAGCAGGTGAGAAGGCATTTTGTGTAGGTGGAGATCAAAAAGAAAAGGGAGAGGAAGGAGGATATAATCATTCAGGTGGTTTAGGGGGCGGAATGGGACTGGAAATCGAAACGCTGCACCAAACGATCCGAAACATTCCTAAGCCGGTCATTGCAGCGGTTAATGGGTTTGCCATCGGAGGCGGGCATGTCCTGCATGTCATTTGTGACCTAACCATTGCATCTGACACGGCAAAATTTGGCCAGAGTGGGCCAAAGGTCGGTAGTTATGATGCAGGTTTTGGTTCAGCTTATCTAGCACGAATTGTCGGAGAAAAGAAAGCAAGGGAAATCTGGTATTTATGTGAACAATACTCTGCACAAGAAGCAAAAGAAATGGGACTTGTGAACAAAATCGTTGCTTCGGAACAATTGCAAGAGGCAGCAGAGGAATGGGCAAGAAAGATCCTTGATAAGAGTCCTACTGCGCTAAAAATGCTCAAATATTCCTTTAATGCAGATAGTGCCAACATTCAAGGGATTTCTCAACTATCGATGGGCAGTTTGGCAATGTTTTACAATACAAAAGAATCGGAAGAAGGAAAAAACGCCTTCCTAGAAAAGAGGCCTGTAGATTTTAAAAAATTCAGAGGTTGATGAGGGGGATGAAAACTGGTGAAATTGGAGACGATTTTGACTCAGGAATATGTGGGGGAATTTAAAGGCGTTTGGCCAAATCGTACCATCTTGGATTATTTGAATGATGCTATAGTAAAGCATCCAGATAAGGTGGCGATTATCGATAAAAAAAGTAGTTTTACTTACAAGCAGCTTGGTAAGTTGGTCGATCGGATCGCTTTGGGTCTCTTGCATATAGGATTGGGTAAGGGGGATGTTGTCTCTTTTCAACTGCCTAACTGGAATGAATTTATAATCTTGCATTATGCTGTTACAAGAATCGGTGCCATTAGCAATCCATTGATACCAATTTATCGAGATAGGGAAATTGGCTATATGGTTGGGATGGCAGAATCTAAAATGATTGTTGTACCAGAGTATTTCCGTGGGTTTTATTACCCTGACATGATTGAAAGACTAAGTCATCAATGGCCATCAATGAAACATATATACGTGATGGGTGACAGTGCGCCGAATGGGATGAAACTGTTCTCCTCTTTATTTGAGGAACCTTGGGAAGACCGGATGGATTCAGCTATTTTGGATGAAATCACACTTGACCCCAATGATGTGACTGAAATTATCTTTACCTCGGGAACCACAGGAAGTCCAAAAGGAGTTATGCATACCCATAATACTCTTTGTATATCAACGAATTATTGGATTGACCGCTTACATTTAACATCCGATGATGTTCTTTTCATGGCGTCAACGTTCGCCCATCAAACAGGTTTTGGTTATGGAGTTAGGCTCCCTACACATATTGGAGGTACGGGAGTCTATCAAGACATTTGGAATCCGAGAGAGTTTATTGAATGGGTAGAGAGGGAAAAGATAACGTTTACGGCCGGAGCTACTCCTTATCTGCAAGATACGGTCCAAATGGAGGGGATAGAAAGGTATGACCTTAATTCGCTACGAGTCTTCGTAGCTTTAGGTGCCCCGATTCCCAGGCATTTAGTAAAGGAAGCCATGGAAAAAGTCCCGTTCAAGATATTGTCAGGGTGGGGTCAAACGGAAGATGGCTTGGTAACCTTGACGAGACTTGAAGATCCAGAAGAAAAACTGACGAATACCGACGGAATTCCGTTTCCGGGAATGGAACTAAAGGTCGTAGATTTTGAAGGGGAGGTGTGTGCCCCGAATATAGAAGGCTCTTTATTAGTAAGGGGTCCGGCTCTTTTTGTCGGCTATTTTAAACGGATCGATGATACTTTAGCTGAATTTAGTGACGGATGGTTCATTACCGGTGATCGAGCATTCATTGATGAAGAAGGATATATTCGAATTTCTGGAAGAAACAAAGACATTATCATACGTGGCGGTGAAAATATTCCAGTCGCTTATGTAGAAAATGTATTGTATGAACACCCGGATATTTCTAGCGCTCAGGTTATTGCAGTTCCAGATTTCCGACTTCAGGAAAAAGCATGTGCATGTATCAGCATGAAAACGGGGAAGAGCCCGATCACGATGGATTCTATGCAGGAATTTCTCTCGCAAAAGGGTTTGGCCAAACAATATTGGCCTGAATTTCTTGAAATTATGGACGACTTTCCTCGTACGGCAAGCGGGAAAATCCAGAAATTCCGGCTCCGGGAAATGATAAATGAAAAGTTAGTCGACAAGATATAAGCAGTTTAAATAAAACCATATTGACTAAATGGTGAAAGTGGAGGGAAATATATGAATAAAAGAATCGCATTTATTACCGGTGCCGGAAGCGGAATTGGCAGAGAGATTGCAAAAAAATTGGCTTCTCGCAATTTTAACATCATCGTGGCTGATATAAATCATAAAAATGCTGAGGAAACGGTTTCTTTAATCGAAAATTCGGGTTTTGGAGCCAGAGCGGTCCATTGTGATGTAACGAAATTAGAAAGTGTTAAAAAAGCCGTTGAAGAAACAGTGAATCATTATCATAAAATAGATATATTGGTTAATAACGCAGGCTGGGATAAGGTGGAACCTTTTTTAAAAAGTGATCCTAGCACTTGGAAAAGGATTATCGATATTAATTTACTTGGCCAGATCCATACTTGCAAGGAAATTTTACCGCTCATGATTGAAAATGGTTACGGAAAGGTAGTAAATATTGCATCTGATGCAGCTAGAGTAGGATCAAGTGGAGAGGCAGTTTATTCGGCTGCTAAGGGAGGGGTGATTGCCTTCACAAAAACGATAGCAAGAGAAATGGCACGTCACAAACTCAACATCAATTGTATTGCGCCAGGTCCTGCAGATACGCCCCTATTTCAAGAAATAGGCTCATATAATGAAGGTATAGCAGGTGCCTTGGAAAAAGCGATTCCATTTCGCCGGCTAGCTCAACCAGAGGACATTGCCAGTGCTGTTGCCTATTTCGTTTCGGAAGATGCAGGGTATATTACGGGTCAAACTCTTTCCGTAAATGGTGGATTAACAATGGTTTAAAAATCAATATAGTTGGGTGGTTATGCAAGATTGAAAGGCTAGTAAACTTAAAGCATTAGGTTGAAAACTTTTTCTAATATGTTTGACAATTGGGTTTATCGTGTTAATATAAAGGCAAATGGAAATTAAATATACAATTTGTACCACTAGGGGTGCTTTAATGGTAAAAGTTTATTTTACCGCAGAAGCTGAGATTAAAGTATGACTTTAAGACCCTTAGAACCTGATCTGGTTTATACCAGCGTAGGGAAGTGGGGTCTGGAACGATACGATTCTGTATTTTTTCAAGCACAACCACTTTCTTTACGTTTAAGAAAGTGGTTTTTTGTTTGCAAAAAAAGGGGTGATAAAAGGCTTTTTCTGTAAGATTCATTGAAAAATACAATTTGGAGGTAAGGGACATGAAGTTTTCAGAGGAAATCCGTCGGGAAGTTGATCACATTTGGGAAGCTAGTTTTAATCACCCGTTTGTTGCAGGAATAGGAGATGGCACATTGCCATTGGAATGTTTTCGTTTTTATGTCATGCAAGATGCCTATTATTTATCTCATTTTGCCAGGGTTCAAGCTTTAGGGGCAGTCAAAGCTACAGATTTACATACAACAAGCAGGCTTGCCGGCCATGCACAAGGAACATATGAAGCGGAGTTGAAACTTCATGAGAATTTTTCTGAGAGATTAGGCATCACAAAAGAAGAAAGGGAAAATTTCAAACCCGCCCCGACTGCTTATGCTTATACTTCCCATATGTATCGTGCAGCTTATTCGGGACATTTAGGTGATGTTATTGCAGCCATCTTGCCGTGTTACTGGCTGTATTATGAAATAGGTGAAAAGCTGCAAGGTTGCATACCCGAAGAGCCGATTTATCAAGAATGGATAGCGGCGTACGGAGGAGAGTGGTTCCGCACTTTGGTGGAAGAACAAATTGCGAGGCTGGATGAGATTGCTGAAAAAGTAACGGACGAAGATAAGGAGAGAATGAAAGAGCACTTTATCCTGAGCAGCCAATATGAATACTCATTTTGGGAAATGGCTTATCGTTTAGAGAGATGGCCTGTGCACCAGGAAACACTGGAAGTATAAAGGAGAATGAAATAATGAAAAAAGGATTGAAATTAACGGATATATTAGTCACGATCGTGATTTCGGTAGCATTTGGAATCGTTTATATCCTTTGGGGTTCGATTTACTATTCCGTTAAACCATTAGGATTACATCTGGATCAACTTATTTATGGAATGTGGTTTATAGCTGGCCCCGCCGCCTTTTTAATTTTACGGAAACCGGGTGTGGCACTTTTGGCAGAGATTGCTGCAGCTTCCGGGGAATTCTTTCTAGGTTCTCCTTGGGGGCTGACCGTACTGTTATATGGGGTGGTCCAAGGCTTGTTCGCGGAACTGGTGTTCATGGCGTTCAAATATAAAAAATTCAATATGTCGGTGGCCGTTTTAGCTGCGGTAGCTTCCTGCCTTGCATCCGTACTAATGGATTTTGCATATGGGGAAATTGGTGCGCTTTCCACTTGGAATCTATCTTTATTCATGATAGCGAGGTTTGTGGGTTCCATTTTCTTTGCAGGTGTGACTGCCTATTATCTAGTTAAAGTCCTGGAAGCGACAGGAGTAACTAATCTTGTTCGTCCGGTTTCAAATAAAGATTATGCAGAACTGGATCAAAATTAGGTTGGGTGCCATGGAACCAATCATTTCTGTAGAGAAGTTAAGAATGAAATATCCCGGTGATGAATCTTTGATTTTCAAGGACCTATCCTTATCGTTTGATAAAGGAGAAAAGGTACTATTGTTGGGACCATCAGGATGTGGTAAGTCCACTCTTTTGCAAGTGTTAAGCGGATTGATTCCGAATTCCATCGAAGTCCCGATGAAAGTTGAAGAAATGAAAGGCCCTTCTTCATGGGGGTATGTTTTTCAAGACCCTGATAGTCAGTTTTGCATGCCATTTGCCGATGAGGAAATCGCCTTCGTCCTTGAGAATCTTTCCGTCCCTAAAGATGAAATGAAAGGGAAAATCCAAAATCATCTCCGTAAAGTAGGATTGAACCTAGGCCATACAAGTATAGAAACATTGTCAGGCGGGATGAAACAGCGTCTGGCAATCGCTTCAGTATTGGCCCTTGAACCAGAAGTGATATTTTTGGATGAACCAACCGCCATGCTTGATCCGGAAGGAACAAAGGAAATCTGGGACTTGTTGAAGGAAGTTGGTCGAGACAAAACGGTTATAATCGTCGAGCATAAAATTGACCATGTTTTAGAATTCATCGATCGAATCGTGCTTTTTAATGATGACGGTCAAATCATGGCCGATGGTCCAAGAGACTCCATTCTTTCACGATATAAATATGAAATGAAAGAATATGGAATATGGTTTCCAGGTGTTTGGGATGAATATGTAAATGAGCATGAACCCATTCGTGAACACCAATTTACAGATGGTTCACTCCTTATGCATGTGCAAGGATTTAGCGGTTTTCGGAATAAAGAGGAAAAAATCAAGATTAAAGAGCTGAAGGTTCATTCAGGGGAATGGATTGTAATCAGGGGAGAAAATGGCGCGGGAAAGAGCACTCTTTTGCATGCACTGATGCAGTTCATAAAAACGGATGGTAAGTATGAATTAATGGGGACCCCCATTAAAAGAGTGAAAAGCCCAACGGAGGATATGACGTTTGTCTTTCAAAATCCTGAGTTTCAGTTCGTTGCAAATACTGTATATGAAGAGATTGCCTATTCATTGCGGTTTGACAAACGGCCTCAACAAGAAATAGATGAGAGGGTCCGCACATTGCTTAAAGTGTTCGGCCTTATGGCACATCGGGATAAACATCCGTTTCAATTATCAATGGGTCAAAAGCGCCGCCTAAGCGTAGCTGCTTCAATCGTAATAGATAAAAAAATCATTCTCCTTGATGAGCCGACCTTTGGCCAAGATTCGAAAAATACCTTTGCATTACTGGAATGGTTTGAGGAATATCGAAGGCGCGGAATAACAGTGGTCATGGTAACTCATGACGATCATATTTCAAAAAACTTTGCAACCAGGATCTGGACGGTTAAGGACGGAAACGTAATAAGTGATGAAAACATCGCGCAGGCCGGATTTTTGGAGACTGAAGTTTTATCACTTTAAAAGGAGTGTCATGTAGATGAATGTTTCAAATACAGAAACATGGCTCCATAGAATTAATCCAAGCCTTAAACTTGGTGTACTGATCGTGTTATGCATCGTGGCGTTATTCATTCATGACCTGAATTATATGATGAATATCACCATTGGCGTATTACTTTTATTTTTGTTTTTTACCGGGCATTCGATAAAACGAATCTTACTTTTATCGATTCCCTTTTGTTTCATTTTTATATCCACCTCTTCCGCAATGATATTATTCGGGCAAGGGAAGACGCTCTGGTTTGAGTGGGGCCTAATATCGATAACGGAAGAAAGTTTCATGAGGGGAATACTTGTGGGCTTTCGAGCTTTGTTCTTTGCGGCCCTTGGTTTAACGTTTTCCTTAACGACAAGGCCAGTGAACTTGTTTTATTCGTTAATGCAGCAAGTGAAGCTTAAACCGAAGTATGCCTATAGTTTCATGGCGGCATTAAGGCTGATTCCCATCATGATGGAGGAGTTCCAAACGATACGAAACGCGATGAAGGTACGCGGTTTCGAAAGGGGAAAAGGGCTAAGATCGGTATATTTTAAGATGAAAGCCTATTCCATCCCGTTGTTATCCGGAAGCATAAGACGTGCTCACCGAATCGCGGTTGCGATGGAGGCAAAGCGATTTACAGACACTCGGGATCGAACATACTATTATGAATTTGGGTTTTCAAAAAAGGATCATGGTTTCATTTTGTATTTTATCATCCTGCTGTTGGCCGGCTTTTATCTATCGATTCAATTCCCGTTAGTATCTATTTGATTTTATGAGATTGTAATTTTACTAGTTAGGGGTTCTTAGTATGAATGCACATGAATTGCATATTATTTCTACTGGGAAACAGCCAATTGAAAAGTTTGTCGAGATCGCTTCAAACATTCAGGAACATGTTGATTTCTTTTATCTAAGGGAAAAGCAAATGAGTGCATCGGAACTCTATCGAGCAGTGACCCTATTACATGATAATAAGATTCCGCTTTCTAAGATCGTCATTAATGACCGGATGGATGTAGCCTGGGTACACAAAGTATTTGGTGTGCAATTGGCTTTTCATAGTTTAGATGCGGGAGTCGTAAAAGGAGCTTTTCCAGGGATGAATATTGGCTGTTCGATCCATTCCATGGATGAAGCGAAAGCCGCATTCAGCAAAGGAGCCAATTACGCGATTTATGGACATGTTTTTGAAACGGATTCAAAAATCGGACTTCCTCCTAAGGGAGTTAAGGAGCTTCATGCAATCACAAGAAATGTCAATATTCCGATAATTGCGATAGGCGGGATAACACCTTTCAATTGCCAAGTCGTGCTGGATGCGGGGGCGCGCGGAATTGCCGTCATGTCAGGTGTGCTTGAAGCCGAAAACCCGGTTAGAGCCGTTAAAGAATATTCGAAGTCTTTGGGAAAGGAGACATTAGATGAATTCCATATATGATGCAATCATTGTCGGGGGAGGAGTAATAGGTGGATCCATTGCTTTTCAATTAGCCAAACGAGGCAAAAAGGTCCTTTTATTGGAAAAAGATAGACTCGCCAGTAAAGCATCCAGTGCTGCAGCCGGGATGTTAGGGGCACAATCCGAGTTGGATGCTGATAACCCGCTTTTTACATTGGCAAGCCGAAGCAGAGGGATGTTTCCTGCACTGGCGGAAGAATTAAAAGACATAAGTGGAATAGACATCGAATTAGTGAACAAGGGCATGTTTAAGGTGGCGCTAACGAACGATCAGGTAGCAGAGTTGAAGAACATGATCAGAGTCCAGCAAGATGCGGGACTTGAGGCTGAATGGCTATCGACTGCCGAAATGAGGAAAACGGAACCGCTTCTATCGGATGAGATTAAGGGGGCCATGTTCATTCCGAAGGATGGACAAGTTTCTGCCACTAGGCTTTCGCTCGCATTTACTGAATCTGCAGCTGCCCTTGGTGTAGACATAAAGGAATTCGTTCATGTCTCCGATTTAGTTACGGAAAACGGATGTGTGACGGGAGTGGTCACGAACATAGGTGGATTTTCAAGTGAAAATGTCATCGTGGCAGGTGGGGCTTGGAGTGCTTTCCTCCTTGAAAAATCAGGGATGGGACTCAATAGTTATCCAGTAAAGGGTGAGTGCTTTTCCGTCCGGACCGATCGTCCATTGCTTGAAAAGACAATCTTCTCACATGGCTGTTATCTTGTACCCAAAGTTGGCGGAAGGATCATTGTCGGGGCAACGGTTAAAGCGAACACTTTCGATCAAAAGGTAAGTCTTGACGGGATTTCTACGTTAATAGAAAAGGCAGCGCAATTGCTTCCGGCGATTAAAGGAACCGAATTGGAAAAGACATGGGCAGGTATACGGCCCCAAACTGGGGACGGCTTGCCGTACTTTGGTGAACATCCTGCATGCAAAGGACTTTTCATTGCAACGGGGCACTACAGGAATGGCATCCTGCTTTCTCCAATTACAGGTGTACTTATAGCTGATCTTTTAGAAAGGAAGACAAATGCCGAATGGTCCGCTTTTCGATTGGATCGTTCGGTACAGACTCTTTTTTCTTAATGGAGGTGGATGAATTGGAATTGATTATTAACGGGGAAAAAATAAAGATTCCTGCTGATGAATCAACAGTTACAGGGCTTTTGCAACACTTTGATTTACATCAAAAAGTGGTGATCGTTGAATTGAATGATGAAATATTAGCAAAAGAAAGTCTAAGTGAAACACTTTTGTCAAATGGAGACAAGGTAGAGATTGTACATTTTGTAGGAGGCGGATGATATGTTAAAGATAGGTTCTTATGAATTTTCTTCAAGATTGTTATTAGGTACAGGAAAGTATCCAAACTTTGATGTTCAAAAGCAATCAGTGGAGGTTTCGGAGACGGAAATATTAACATTTGCGGTCCGGAGAATGAATATCTTTGAAGCAAGTCAGCCCAATTTTTTAGAAAAGCTTGATTTGAAAAAATACACACTCCTTCCCAATACAGCAGGAGCTAAAACTGCCAAAGAGGCAGTGCGCATAGCACATCTTGCAAAGGCATCTGGCTTATGTGACATGATTAAGGTAGAAGTCATAGGCTGTCAAAAAACATTGCTGCCTGATCCGATTGAAACCTTAAAAGCTGCTGAAGAATTAGTGAAACTGGGATTCACCGTATTACCCTATACTTCTGATGACGTGTTGCTCGCTAAGCGCCTGGAAGAAGTGGGGTGCCATGCAATTATGCCTGGCGCTTCACCAATTGGCTCTGGTCAAGGCATTATAAACCCACTGAACTTACGATTCATTATGGAACAATCTGAGGTTCCTGTAATTGTCGATGCAGGGATTGGAACGCCCTCCGATGCAGCAATCGCCATGGAATTAGGGGCGGATGGCGTATTGCTTAACACTGCTGTTTCCGGCGCAAAAGACCCTGTCAAAATGGCGAAAGCAATGAAACTTGCCATTGAGGCAGGTCGATTAGGGTATGAAGCAGGAAGAATCGCAAAAAATGATTACGCGATAGCAAGCAGCCCAATTGAAGGATTGAGCATTGGATGAATGAACGTTATTCACGACAAGAACTTTTTGGCCCCATAGGGGAAGAAGGGCAATTGAAAATTCTCAAAAAACATGTTTTGGTGATTGGAGCGGGTGCTCTCGGTACGGGAAGTGCAGAAGGTCTTGTACGAGCAGGGATTGGGAAACTCACCATTGTGGACAGAGATTATGTAGAGTGGAGCAACCTTCAAAGACAACAGCTTTATTGTGAAGATGATGCTAAAAAAAGGATACCGAAAGCAGTGGCAGCAAAGAATCGTTTGAAGGCGCTAAATTCGGACGTTATCGTAAAATCGCATGTGGCGGATGTCTCGGTAGATGAATTGGCGAAGCTTGTTGAAGGCGTGGATCTAATATTGGATGCCACAGATAATTTCGATACCAGGATGCTTATAAACGATACTGCGCAAAAATATAATATACCTTGGATTTACGGTGCCTGTGTAGGGAGTTATGGGATAAGTTACACGATAATCCCAGAGGCGACACCATGTTTGAATTGTTTGCTGGAAACGGTTCCAATTGGAGGACTGACATGTGATACGGCGGGGATCATCAGCCCTGCTGTTCAAACGGTCGTTGCCCATCAACTGGCGGAAGCATTGAAAATCCTTGTGGAAGATTTTGGATCACTAAGAAACAAAATCGTTTCATTTGATCTTTGGAAAAATGAATATTCATCCATAAATGTAGCGCAATTAAAAAAAGATTCTTGTTTGTCATGCGGGTCAAATCGAACGTACCCCCATCTCTCCTATTCAAATCGAACGAAAACAGCCGTTTTATGCGGAAGGGATTCTGTCCAGATTCGGCCGGCGATGAATCTTGAAAGAGACTTAGCGGAAATCGAAAAAAATCTTCTCGCACAAGGTGGTAAGATCGTCAGGAATCCTTATTTACTTTCATTTACGATCGGAACCCATCGGTTGGTCATTTTTAAAGATGGGCGGGCGTTGATTCATGGAACAAAAGATATTTCCGAAGCAAAAACGTTATATCATCGTTATATTGGCTGAACTGTAATCATGGAATGACAAAGACTTAAAACGCTAAAATCAGTGGCCCATATAATAGGAAGAAATCGAAAATTCCTTTTATGATTTATGTGCTTCACAAACGTAAAACGAAAGCGGTGTCTGCCTTTTCCGGGCGGCACCGCTTTTTTTTGGAACGATTATTTAAGCAGCCTACATATCATGACTGCTATTATGCTTCTGACGGGAGTGCTGTCTGTTTTTCACCTTATGAGAACCGCTTAACGGTGCAGGTTGACCTGGGTTATTTCCTTTAGGTGCATTTTTTCGAATATCTTTACCATCGTTTTTGTTCATGTGCGATCCCTCCTATCTCTTAAGATAATCAGTCCGTGAAATTTTATTCACATACATATATTTGCAAACCTCGTACATGCTATGGATGGACACTAATTAAGGAGCTGAACCAAATGCAGGATAAACAAGATAAGCGAAGGACTTTCCAGGAAGCCCAGCAAAGTTATCAACAAGTATTTGATGTATACTCATCCATTGAGAAGAGCGCACCGAATTACGGAACGGAATTGAAACATGTGAAACAGGAAGTGAACGAGGCCTATCAGCAAATACAATCCGCTTTAGTCACCGCTTCCGAACACCAGAAAGAACAATTAAAAAAATTCGAACAGGATATTCAGGCAATCGTCAATGAGGTCAATTCAGAGGAATATTGAGTGGCAGGTTCCATCATTGTGAGTATTTCGCGTTTCACTTATGCATTTCCTGATTTTAGAATGGAATAGGCTTTTTGAAAAAAGCAGTACATCTGCCATTGCAAAAAGCCTATCCTATTTAAAGCCTAGAAATGAGGGAAATCATTGGTTTTTCTTTCTTTTTTTATTATTTTGCCTTTGCATTTCCGATAATGGCGGTTCATTTCCCAGTTCATCATTGTATCCTGCTCCATTGCCTTGCGCTTTTGCTGCATTCATACCTGGAATAACATGATTTGCCTTTTGTTTTGTCATTTCGACACCTCCACCCATAGAATGCGATAATGTTGAATGATTATGTATGAAGTGCTAATATGTTTTGCTGGAATAATTTATCAGGCTACAAATTGGGGTATTTTCAATAAAATGCATATGGGTAAGGCTTCCAAAATGCACTTTAATATGTGGGGAATTTTTTTCTATAAGAGAAACTTATCAAAAACAATAACTTTCTTGTTATTTACTTATACTCATTTCTATATTAGTATTAAGTTGAAGGAAGAGTTAGGGTGGGAGAAGAGAGAGAAAATTCGACAAACTAACTTTTTTACTTATATTTATAGTAAACATGGTTTCAGTGAACCAGGTTTTACTTTTATGTGCAGAATAAGTTCTGACAGTTTAATAGGGGGTAATATTCATGACGAAAAATGACGTATACCAAGCGCGTAAGTCCTTTGAGATTGATGGGCAACGCTACAACTACTACAGCTTAGACGCTATTGAAAAAGCAGGGGACGGCAAAGTATCACGCCTTCCATATTCCATTAAAGTATTACTTGAAGCGGTACTTCGCCAAGTGGACGGAAGAGTAATCACAAAAGAACACGTTGCGAACCTTGCTAAATGGGGAACAAGCGAGCAACAAGATATAGATGTTCCGTTCAAGCCATCACGTGTAATCCTACAAGATTTCACTGGTGTTCCAGTTGTTGTTGACTTAGC
The DNA here is from genome assembly GCF_014844095.1 of Brevibacillus sp. JNUCC-41. NCBI lineage: Bacteria > Bacillati > Bacillota > Bacilli > Caryophanales > Bacillaceae > Peribacillus > Peribacillus sp. JNUCC41. The sequence goes on from NZ_CP062163.1 coordinate 4,203,653, forward strand.
TTCTTTACGTAATGCTTTCGCAGCACTTGGTGGGGACCCTGACAAAATCAACCCGGAAATCCCGGTTGACCTTGTAATTGACCACTCTGTACAAGTTGATAAAGCAGGTACAATGGATTCCCTTGATGCCAATATGGATCTTGAATTCGAACGTAATGCAGAGCGTTACCAGTTCCTAAGCTGGGCTCAAAAATCATTCAACAACTATCGTGCAGTTCCACCTGCAACTGGTATCGTTCACCAAGTTAACCTAGAGTACCTTGCAAACGTGGTTCATGCTGTTGAAACTCCAAACGGCGACTTCGAAGTATTCCCTGATTCTGTTTTCGGTACAGATTCACATACTACAATGATCAACGGTATTGGTGTTCTTGGTTGGGGTGTCGGCGGTATCGAAGCAGAAGCAGGCATGCTTGGACAGCCATCTTACTTCCCAGTTCCAAAAGTGGTTGGTGTTAAACTGACTGGCGAACTTCCTAAAGGTACAACGGCTACTGACCTTGCATTGAAAGTAACACAAGTTCTTCGTGCACACGGCGTAGTTGGTAAATTCGTTGAGTTCTACGGCCCAGGAGTAGGATACCTTCCACTTGCTGACCGTGCAACAATCGCTAACATGGCTCCAGAATACGGTGCTACAGTTGGTTTCTTCCCTGTTGATGCAGAAGCGATCGATTACATGCGCTTAACAGGCCGTGATGAAAAACAAATTAAAGTGGTTGAATCATATTGCAAAGAAAATGGATTGTTCTACTCTCCTGAAAACGAAGATCCAGCATACAATGATGTTGTGGAAATCGACCTTTCAGCAATTGAACCAAACCTTTCAGGCCCTAAACGCCCGCAAGATTTGATTCCACTTTCTCAAATGAAAAAATCTTTCCATGACGCTATCAATGCACCTATGGGCAACCAAGGTTTCGGCATGGACAATTCTGAATTGGATAAAGAAGTAACTGTTAAATTTGCCGATGGTAAAGAAACGGTGATGAAAACAGGTGCGATTGCAATTGCTGCAATCACAAGCTGTACGAACACTTCTAACCCATATGTAATGCTTGGAGCGGGTCTTATTGCTAAAAAAGCAGTTGAAAAAGGCCTAACTGTTCCAGATTATGTAAAAACATCATTGGCACCAGGTTCTAAAGTTGTTACTGGTTACCTTCGTGATGCTGGTCTTCAACCATACCTTGACCAATTAGGATTCAACGTAGTTGGTTACGGTTGTACTACATGTATCGGTAACTCAGGTCCATTGGCTGACGAAATCGAAGCAGCTGTTGCTGAAGCAGATCTTCTGGTAACATCAGTACTTTCAGGTAACCGTAACTTTGAAGGACGTATTCACCCACTTGTGAAAGCAAACTATCTTGCTTCTCCTACTTTGGTTGTTGCTTACGCTCTTGCTGGAACTGTGGACTTTGATCTAAACAACGATTCACTTGGTAAAGACAAAGATGGTAACGATGTATACCTTGCTGACATCTGGCCATCACAAGAAGAAGTTAACGCTGCTGTTAAAGCAACAGTTACACCTGAGTTATTCCGTAAAGAATACGAAACGGTATTCAACGATAACAAACGTTGGAACGAAATCCAAACTAGCAACGAAGCGATTTATGCTTTCGATTCTAAATCAACATACATTCAAAATCCTCCATTCTTTGAAGGATTATCACCAGAACCTGGTTCAGTTAACCCACTTTCCGGTTTGCGTGTAGTTGGTAAATTCGGTGACTCAGTTACAACTGACCACATTTCTCCTGCAGGTGCAATCGGTAAAGATACACCAGCTGGTATCTACCTTCGTGAAAACGGTGTGAAACCGCGTGACTTTAACTCTTACGGTTCTCGTCGTGGTAACCATGAAGCGATGATGCGCGGAACGTTCGCTAACATCCGTATCCGTAACCAAGTTGCTCCAGGTACAGAAGGTGGATTCACAACTTACTGGCCAACAGGCGATGTAATGGCTATCTATGATGCTTGTATGAAATATAAAGCTGATGGAACAGGTCTTGCAGTCATCGCTGGTAAAGACTATGGTATGGGAAGCTCTCGTGACTGGGCTGCGAAAGGTACTAACCTTCTTGGCATCAAAACAGTCATCGCTGAAAGCTTTGAACGTATTCACCGTTCTAACCTTGCATTGATGGGTGTTCTTCCTCTTCAATTCAAAGAAGGCGAAAACGCTGAAACGCTTGGATTGACTGGTAAAGAAGCGATTGCAGTTAAAATCGACGAAACAGTTAAACCTCGTGATATCGTAACAGTTACAGCTACTGATGAAGCTGGAAACGTAAAAGAATTTGATGTGCTTGTTCGTTTCGATTCCGAAATCGAAATCGACTACTACCGTCACGGTGGTATCCTTCAAATGGTATTACGTAATAAATTAAAAGGCTAATTTCAGCTTTTAGAAGGCGGTAAACCTACTTGTCAGGTTTACCGCTTTTTTTGTGTCAAGTTTTTGAAACAAAGCGATATCATGATATGATTTGAAGGAATTACACTTTTCCGGATGTCCTTTTATTGTTAAGATGGAATAGGAAAGTTGTTCTATTTCTGGAAATGGAATAATATTTTTATTGTAATGGGACTAGGAGGACGAGTATGCTTAAAAAAATTATTGCTTCGGTGGCCTTACTGTCACTTATTACGGTAGCGATCGTGCAGGCAATGGATAATGAACCGAAGGGAAATGACGAAAAAGATGCTTTGGGCGGATTGAAAATTGGAGCTAAAGCACCGAATTTCTCCCTGAAAACTTTGGATGGGAAACAAGTTGAATTATCTGATTATAAGGGTAAAAAGGTAATGTTGAATTTTTGGGCAACGTGGTGTCCGCCTTGCAAGAAGGAAATGCCGGATATGGAGAAATATGCACAGCAAGCTGGTGATGATGTGGTCGTTCTTGCGGTCAATATTGACCCCGAAAACGATGTACAAGCATTTGTAGAGGATAATGGAATTACTTTTACAATTCCGCTGGACAGTCAAAGTGCCAAGAATCCAGTGAATGAGCGTTACAGGATTCTCAGCATTCCAACAACTTACTTCATCGACAAAAAAGGCATTATCAGGAATAAGGTAATTTCAGCCATGCAACTTAAAGATATGGAACGAAATATAAATAGCATGCAGTAGGAGAAACTTTATGAAGTACCATCAGAATGGAAGAAATTATCGTCACTTGGTACAGACGGCGGTAAGGGAGCAGATATCTGGAAAAGTTTTTTCAGAACAAAATGGTTCAATTGGCTTTTTACCGAAATTAGACTACAGTTGGACGGAACCTTTATGAGGTTCCGTTTTATTGTATGTTAACAAAGTTGTCAAAATTCAATGATAAAATCTAAAAATTTTAAAAATTATGGTTAATGTTTTATGAAAAAAGGGTTAAAGTATAAAGAGTGGAGAAATGGAACTTATTCGGATTTAAAAATCTGATAATTATGACAATTTTAAGGACGGAAACCATATAGTCATAATTTTACGTTAATTTGGCAATACTGAATAGTATATTAAAATAAGTAGGTGAAAAGCATGAAAAAAAGAAAAAGGACATTTGAAGAATTAATAAAAGAAAACAAAAAGGAATTATTGATGGACGTTAAACAAATGGAGAGAATTGAGGAACGTCTTGAAAAGAAACATATGCAAAAGGCTGAATAAGTTTTGCAATATATATTAAAAAGAGCCAGTGCCATGAAGGTCCCTTCAAAGTGCTGGCTCTTTTTTCATGGCTTTTTCAAAAACTGGCATTCATGAATTTCCTCTTTTTTATCCATGATAAGAGAAGGAGGCGATAGAATGGGTAATCCAAAAAAAGATTCCAAACACTTTAGACCGAGCCATCTAGGGACACAACCAATAGCAGCGGGTGGGAATAACGGTAAGAAAATGCAGGACAAATCCGGGAAACATCCTCAGGTCATTCAAACTAAAGGCGAATAATCAAGTTATACTAAAGTGATCGTAATAATATTATGTAAATAAAAAATCATGAGGTGAAAATATAATGGGCTCATATAAACACAATCAGGATAACCGTTTGGATAATGTTGAAAAAATTCAGGATGCAATTCAAAATACAGAAGAAAACATAACCGCTGCAAATGAAACGTTATCATTCTCTTCAGGTGTGGAGAAACAGGCAATTGAGGCCAAAAATGAACGAAGAAGAAAGAGCATTGAAGGAATGAAGGAAGAAATGCAAGATGAGCAAGAAGCACGGGAAAGCGGTTATAGTAACGATAATATGTAAACAACTAAGTAAAGGGGAGAAAGAGGGCAAAATCTTTCTCCTCTTTATTTTTAGTTTTTCATGGCAGGGAAGCAGTCAATCAAGACAGCTTAAATGAAAATTGCACATTTGTTATGGTAGAATGTTTATTGCAATAGAAATGAAAGTGGGGAAACGTAATGTTCATAGCTGAAAACGAAATTGAAGTGCGGTACGCAGAGACAGATCAAATGGGTGTTGTTTACCATGCGAATTATTTGATATGGATGGAACTGGGCAGGACAAAATTGATAAATGATTTAGGGTTTTATTATGCTGATATGGAAGCGGATGGCATCCTCTCACCTGTTATGGATATTCAGGCTTCGTATAAAACCCCTGTTAGATATGGTGATAAGGTAAAAGTTAAAACCTGGATTGAAAAGTATGACGGCTTACGGGTCATTTATGGGTATGAGATCGTTAATGGGAAAAATGAAGTGGCGGCTACAGGTCATTCTTCCCACGTATGCGTTAAAAAGGAGAGCTTCCGCCCGATATCCATTAAACGAATGTATCCTGATTGGCATGAGGCCTATGAGAAAAATAAAAAGCAGGATGAAATGGATTAATTATATTTATTGAGGTGATCAAGAAATGGCTTTTGGGATTAAACGGGGGGACGTAGTAGCCTGGAAGCAGAAAATAGATCAAGGTCAAATAGCTTTTTTAACTCATTATTGGCTAGATGACCGATTTCCTGGCTGCAAGACGGTTACTAAAGTGGGATGCAAAGATTTACTGCGTTTATCGGAGTGGGGTAAGAAATACGGGCTAAAAAAAGAATGGATTCACCACAGGAAGGATGGCTATTCTCATTTCGATCTTTTAGGGGACAAGCAAGTGGAAATTTTAAGGGCGGAACATATAAAAGAGCGCCTGCTCGATTGAACAAGAAAAAACAGCAGTTAACACCGCTGCTTTATTGTCAGGCACTTTTTTCATAGTGGAATTCTGGTTCTGTCAGTTTTTCATTAAAAGTAATGAGTAAATCGTGATCATCAAAGTACCATAAATCTTTTTCTTCTACATAAAAATTTATCTCATTCATAGTTGTTACTGCTGCTGCTGTTTCAGGTTCTTCTTGCATGATACCTAATGAAAAGCCGCTTTGGACGGTACTATGCCCGCCATATCTTACATAAAAGCGCAAATGAGAGCCTTCTTGAAGCCCCAGCTCATCAATATACCACTTGGCTGCTTGATCGGAAATGGTCAGTTTCATACTAATTCTCCTTCCTAGAGGTTCGTTATTAAAGTATAAAGTAATTATGAAGTAGAAGCGAATAATGTGCGTTTCAGAAAGGAAACAACCATGGATATTATATATAATATTTGTTTCATAACTCGAAAAAGATCCAACGAAGTTGAAGTGTTGATGCTATTTCGCCAAAAGAATCCGAATAGGCATAAATGGAATGGTATAGGTGGGAAAATAGAACAAGGTGAAACCATTGATGAATCGATGGAACGGGAAATTCTTGAAGAAACTGGATTGAAGGTAAAGGGGATGGCCTTTCGAGGGATCGTGACATGGAATCAGACGGGCGGAATGTATGTTTACCGAGCTGAAGATGCTGGGGGCGGACTATCTGCCTGTGATGAAGGGGAACTTGCCTGGAAGCCATTTAAATGGGTTTTGGAGTCAAATGAAGTTGTGTCCAACATAAAGTATTATCTAAAAGATATATTACAGGATGAACCATCACTAGAATTTGCCTGTACCTATGAAAATGAACACTTAATATCGGTCATAAAGAAGCCATTGCCTGATTTTGCAAAAGAATTGATCTTCACCAATTGAAAACCGCCCAAGTGCGGTTTTTTGCCTGTTTTGATACCTGGAATATTCGGGGAATTGGTATAGGGTAAGCAAGATACGGAAAATTTTAATGCTAAAAGCAATATACCATCTGGGGATGCTGATTTGTGGAAAAGGAGATGGGGCTCCTTTCATTTTTGGCTCATATGGACATGTATGGATATGAGATGTTTCGAACAGCTCAAACTGATGGTTAATTACATTATAAAAGAAAGCTGCAGGTTCCTTAGAAGGACTGAAAAGGAAATATTTATGCGGCCGGAGAAGGTGGGTATTGCTCATTTTCAAGATCAATGGGCAGGATGGAACGCCTTTTAAGATATACTCCGTAAGGCCGTTTCGCACACAAATGAGTGCGCACAAAAATAGCTGCAGATTCCTCTGCAGCTATTTTGTATTTTCTTTTGCTTCTGCCTCGGCAAGCTTTCTCAGCAAGACGGGTGTAGGCATATGCATGATTTGTTCTAAAGGCAAATTTAGTGACTTTGATAACTTTAATGCGGTTTCCGGTGATATTTGTAATGGCTTCATGGCACTTTCTCCTAACGATATTTAATAGTTAGTTCCAGTGTAGCCTCTGTTCTGCAATTATTCAATCCTTACTTGACCATTCCTCCATTAAACAAGATCCATACTATCCTTTTGATGGGAAGTTAATGCAGAAATGATCCGGGTCCATTTACCTTGACAAAAGAATTGCAATGAAGCCAGAATAAAAATATATATAGTCTTAATGAATCATTTACTTTAAAGATAATCGATTTATTTTTAATTAATTGATAGTAAGACTCGTATCGGCTTGGTGGAATATCTTGGATTCACTTCGAATTAAGGGGGAGAGGGATGTGGAGATTTTCAAAAAAGGCAAGCTGGAACAAGCACTCTGGTTTCAAAAAACAAAAGAAACAGATGGCATATTGGATGTAAGCAATGAACAAGTGAAACGGCATATGAATATCATCGATTTAACTGAATACGATTTAAAGCTGATACGTTATTTAAGTGAAGAAACGGATGCTTCCGTTAAGCAATGGATAGAAAGCGGTCAATATGTCAAAATGCAGATCGCAACGCGCGCTGAACAATCACTTTGTTCCAAAACATTGGCTGAAGAGGGGCAGAATCGTATGCAGATCTTAACGGAAAAGATACAAACCTTGTTATCTTCATGAAAAATGTTGATGAAAATCTCGTTTTATTAAACCAATTTTTCCTAAGCATTACCGAGTTTGTTATGCTTGTACAGGGAATAAGGCGAACATGGTGATGGATTTGCAGTTGTTTCAAATGAGGTCAGGAAACTTGAAGAACAGACTAAAAAATCGATAGCTGAAATAGTGCAAACATCTAATGAATATATGAAAGATTTTCTTGATTCCATCCAAAGGGTCAAGGAAGCGGTTCAAGCAGGAGAGAAAGAATTGGAGTTAACAGAAATTCTTTAATGAAATAATCGGGGTTATCAAAGGGAATATAACCGTTTCTGCAGAAAAGGAAAAGGAAATTCAGGGATTGGTGTCAATCATCAAGGAAATCGGGACCGATACTGAAAAGGGTTCAAGGCATGCCGGTATCCTGAATAACACGGCTAATGAATTGCAGAATGGAAAACAGGCCCATGCATAAGGGCCTGTTTTCACTTTGATCTTACAACCACTTTACCTTCGGTTCAGTTTTATCGATAATCCGCTTGATGTTTGCGCGATGCCGGTAAAAAATGAAGATCGTTATTAAACTGATTACAATAATGAGCGCCGTGTCATGAATATGAAAAACTAAACTGTAGATGAGAGCAAGTAGACAAGCAATCATGGATGAAAGCGAGACATATTTGGATATGTATAAGGATATAAAGAAAATGATGACGGCAAAGACAAAAAACCATGGTTCATAAGCAAGAATGACACCAGCAGAAGTTGCCACCGCTTTTCCGCCCCGAAAGTTTGCAAAAATGGGAAACATATGACCGATGACCGCAATAACTCCGGCTAGCAATAAATGCATGTCCACGCCTAGCATATACGGCAGACAAGTTGCTAGGGTACCCTTAAGTATATCCATGATGGTAACGGTTAGCCCTGCCTTGACACCAAGTGTCCTGAAGGTATTTGTCCCGCCCAGATTTTTACTGCCATGCTCCCGGATGTCGATTTTGTAAAATGTTTTACCAATTATTAAACCGGAAGGAATCGAGCCGATCAGGTAGGCAGCCAGTATAGTGATAAATGTAAGCATTCTATTACCCTTTCTTTTAAGAAAAATCTTCTTTTTTTATCACGTTTAAGGGTCGATTAATCCCTTTTTCAAAAATAAACGTGTAGAAATAGCTAAAAACAGCCTTAAAATACCTGTTAAGCTTCTCTTATTGTAACATTTTCGTGACAAAATGGGACGGTTGTCCAAAAAAAATCCACTAAAAAAATGAATTTTCCTTGATGAACTTACATCTTTTGATATACGTTAAGTTCATGAAGGGTGAAAGGTTTAGCCTTCCTTATTTTCGTCAATATAAATGAAGGATGCCTCTATTGTATAAATTGTTACAATACGTGGTAGTCTGTATGAACATAAGAAAGTTAAGTGAGTCATGCCTTTTCGAAACTTTTTCTTTCTTGTATAATGGTTTTTCTTAATAATGGTAATAAACAGCTTTTGTCTGTAGATACCTTTGTTAGGAATACTCTTTAGTCAAATATTACATTTTATTATAAAGGGGATTGAAAAGAATGATAGAAAATCCAAGCAGGGAAGAAATGGGAAAGATGTTGAAAAAATCGAAGCGCATCGCTGTCGTTGGTTTATCTAATAACCCTGAGCGTACTTCTTATATGGTATCGAAGGCCATGCAGGAAAGCGGATATGAAATCATCCCGGTAAACCCTGCTATATCTGAAGTGCTGGGTGTCAGGGCAGTTAAAGCTCTGAAAGATATTGAAGGGCACGTCGATATCGTCAATGTTTTCCGCCGTTCAGAGTTCCTTCCGGAGATAGCCAAGGAATTTGCAGAAATCGATGCAGATATCTTTTGGGCGCAGCTTGGGGTGGAAAATGAAGAAGCCTATAATTTTTTGAAAGAAAAAGGATACACTGTCATCATGAATCGATGCATAAAAGTCGAACACGCCCTTACCAAGTAATATGAAGAGCGGAACTTCCGCTCTTTTTTTAGGCATCGCTGTATCTCAATCGGAGAAAAAACTAAAAGGCAGCCATAGCGGGCATTGAGCGATCGGGAAATTTGGGCCATTAAAGCTTAATTTGATTAAAATAATAAAAGTATATTTGCCAAATGAAAATTTACCGCTACAATTAGAATGGTAGCTATGATACGTTTTGTTCCACACAAATGTGCAAACGCTAATAAAAAGGACAAAAAAATAGAACACTTGTTCTTTGTTCGGGAAAGTATTATACTTTTTATATGATATTAAGGTATTAAAGAATTTGTTAAGCTAGTGAGTCATTTCATTGCAGTATGATTTGGCCCGGAAATTGTGTTTAGTAAGGAAAGGGGAATTTCTGTGGCAAAGAAAGTAAAAACAATCGAGTACAATGATGATGCAATTCAGGTACTGGAAGGACTCGAAGCGGTCAGAAAACGTCCCGGTATGTATATCGGCAGTACTGATGCACGCGGACTTCATCATTTAGTGTACGAGATTGTAGATAACTCCGTAGATGAGGCTTTAGCTGGATATGGAGACCAAATTAGTGTGAAAATACATAAAGATAACAGTGTAAGTGTGTCGGATAAAGGGCGCGGAATGCCTATTGGCATGCATAAATTAGGTAAACCGACGCCTGAAGTCATTTTGACGATTCTTCATGCTGGAGGTAAATTTGGACAAGGCGGATATAAAACGAGTGGAGGCCTTCATGGAGTAGGTGCTTCGGTCGTTAACGCGTTGTCTGAATGGCTTGTCGTGACGATCAAAAGGGACGGGTTCATTTACGAACAACGTTTTTTCAATGGCGGAAAGCCAGAAACCACACTGGAGAAAATCGGTAAAACGAATCAAGCTGGGACCAAAATCCACTTCAAGCCCGATCCAAAAATATTTTCAGTGACGACTTTTAATTATGATATCCTATGTGAACGTCTTCGCGAATCGGCTTTTCTTTTAAAAGGCATGAAGATAGAATTGACGGATGAGCGTAACGACCATAATGAAATTTTCCACTATGAAAATGGAATTGAAGCGTTTGTTGATTATTTAAATGAAGAAAAAGAGACCCTCCATAGTGTAGTCAGCTTGGAAGGGGAACAAAATGGGATAGAGGTCGAACTCGCCTTTCAATTCAATGATGGTTATTCAGAAAATATTTTAAGCTTTGTAAATAACGTTCGTACAAAAGACGGAGGCACCCATGAGATTGGTGCAAAAACGGCCATGACAAGGGCATTTAATGATTATGCCAGAAAAATGGGACTATTAAAGGAAAAAGATAAAAACCTCGAAGGTACCGATATACGTGAAGGCTTGTCTTCAATCATTTCAGTACGTATCCCTGAAGAACTTCTTCAATTCGAAGGACAAACCAAGAGCAAGCTTGGAACCAGTGAAGCCCGTTCTGCAGTCGATTCCATCGTATCAGAGCACTTAGCCTACTTTTTTGAAGAAGATCCGACAACGAGTACCCTATTGGTTAAAAAAGCGATTAAAGCGTTCCAAGCAAGGGAAGCCGCACGCAAAGCTCGTGAGGACGCAAGAAGCGGGAAGAAACGGAAGAAATCCGATGCCATCCTTTCTGGGAAATTAACACCAGCTCAATCGAAAAATCCCGAACGGAATGAATTGTATCTTGTGGAAGGGGACTCTGCTGGGGGATCCGCTAAACAAGGCCGGGATCGCCGTTTCCAAGCAGTACTGCCATTACGGGGTAAAGTTATCAATACGGAAAAAGCGAAACTAGCCGATATTTTTAAAAACGAGGAAATAAATACGATCATCCATGCCATCGGCGGAGGTGTCGGGGCGGAGTTCAACACGCCGGACACTAACTATGATAAAGTGATCATCATGACTGATGCCGATACGGATGGTGCCCATATCCAAGTGCTGCTGCTGACTTTCTTTTATCGCTATATGAAGCCGTTAATAGAGTCAGGGAAGGTTTACATTGCCTTGCCCCCTTTATATAAAGTGAGCAAAGGGACCGGGAAGAAGGAAGTCATTGAATATGCATGGAGTGACGAAGAACTTCAGGGAGCGATAGACAAGGTGGGGAAAGGCTATATGATTCAGCGCTATAAAGGGCTGGGTGAGATGAATGCCGACCAATTATGGGATACCACCATGAACCCGGAAACAAGGACATTGATACGTGTGAAGATCGATGATGGTGCCCGTGCAGAAAGACGTGTTACAACATTGATGGGAGATAAGGTTGAACCGCGTCGTAAGTGGATTGAAGCCAATGTCGCTTTTGGTCTCGAAGAAGAATCGAATATTTTAGATAATGAAAATATGTCGATTGAAGAGGAGGTCATTAACGATGGTATTTGAAGAAACGTTTAGAGATTTACCGCTTGAAGAGGTAATTGGTGACCGCTTCGGGCGTTATAGTAAATATATTATCCAAGACCGGGCACTTCCGGATGCTAGGGACGGTTTAAAACCGGTGCAGCGCAGGATATTGTATGCGATGCATGTCGAAGGAAATACCCAGGAAAAAGGATTCAGGAAATCCGCAAAAACGGTCGGAAATGTAATAGGTAACTATCACCCTCACGGAGATTCGTCCGTTTATGAGGCAATGGTTCGGATGAGCCAAGACTGGAAGCTGAGGAAGGTCATGGTCCAAATGCACGGAAACAATGGCAGTATCGATGGTGATCCTCCTGCTGCGATGCGGTATACGGAAGCAAGGCTTTCATCGATTGCCTCCGAGATGCTGCGGGATATAGAAAAAAGGACGGTCGATTTCGTACCGAACTTTGATGATACTTCGGAAGAGCCCATTGTATTACCTGCAATGTTCCCTAACCTGCTTGTAAACGGCTCTACAGGAATTTCAGCCGGCTATGCCACTGAAATCCCGCCACATCAACTTGGTGAAGTCATTGATGCTGCCATTATGCGAATCGATAAACCGGAAGCGACAGTCACTGATTTAATGACGGTCATTAAAGGGCCGGATTTTCCTACTGGAGGTATCATTCAAGGAATTGAAGGCATTCGTAAGGCCTATGAAACAGGTAAAGGGAAAATAATCATTCGTGGGTTGGCGGAAGTGGAAACGATTCGGGGCGGTAAGCAGCAAATCGTCATCACTGAAATCCCATATGAAGTCAATAAAGCAAACCTTGTCAAGAAGATGGATGAGTTCCGTCTAGACCGGAAAGTGGAAGGCATTGCCGAAGTAAGGGATGAAACCGACCGTACAGGACTGCGCATTGTCATTGAACTGAAAAAAGAAGCAGATGCAAATGGAGTCCTGCATTATTTATACAAAAATTCCGATCTCCAAATCGCTTACAATTTCAATATGGTTGCGATTTATAAAAAACGGCCAACATTGATGAGCCTGCCTAAAATGCTCGATGCATATATCGAACACCGTAAAGAGGTAATCGTGAACCGTTCACGTTATGAGTTGCAAAAGGCACATGACAGGGCACATATCGTCGATGGTTTAGTGAAGGCTTTATCCATATTAGATGAGGTCATCGCTGTCATCCGGGCATCTAAAGACAAACGGAATGCTAAAGATAACCTCATTGCTAAATTCGCTTTTACAGAAGCGCAAGCTGAAGCCATTGTCTCTTTGCAGTTATACAGGCTGACAAATACGGATATTACAGCACTTGAAGCAGAGGCAGCGGAATTGAAGAACAAAATAGAGGAATTGACAAAGATTCTTGGCAGTGAAAAAGTTCTTCTTCAAGTAATTAAAAAAGAACTTCGATTCATTAAAAAGGGCTTTGATGACGGACGGCGTTCCAAAATCGAAAAAGAAATTGAAGAAATCAAAATCAATCTTGAAGTCTTGATTGCTAGTGAAGATGTGATGGTTACCGTGACGAAAGAAGGCTATGTCAAACGGACATCGTTACGATCATATGCAGCATCAGGAGGTCTTGATTTTGGCATGAAGGATTCCGACCGCCTGCTCCAGAGGCTGGAGATGAATACAACAGATGTCCTATTGCTGTTCACATCCAAAGGGAATTACCTATACTGTCCAGTTCATCAGCTTCCTGATATTCGCTGGAAGGAAACCGGTCAGCATATCGCGAACATCATTCCAATCGACAGGGAAGAACAAATCATAAAAGCGATTCCAATCAAAGATTTTACCATGCCGGAATTCTTAGTGTTCATCACGAAAAATGGTATGGTGAAAAAGACAGAATTAGCTTCTTATAAAGCCCAGCGTCATTCAAAACCGCTGGTTGGTGTCAATTTAAAAGGTGACGATGAACTGGTCGATGTCCACCATACCGATGGCCAGGCTGACCTTTTCCTAGTTACTCATAACGGATACGGTTTATGGTTTGATGAAGAAGAAGTAAGTGTTGTCGGTGTCCGGGCAGCGGGAGTCAAAGGGATTAATTTGAAAGAAGATGACTATGTCATTGGCGGAAAGGTTTTGGCCAAGGATAGTAAAGAATCGATCTTTATCGTTACACAGCGCGGGGCCATAAAGAAAATGAAATTAACCGAGTTTGAAAAAACGAGCCGGGCAAAACGCGGTGTCGTGGTCTTAAGGGAATTGAAATCGAATCCTCATAGGGTCATTGGTTTCGATATCATTAACAAAACCGACAGTCTATTCATTCTTTCTGAAAAGGGAACGATTGAAACGATTCATGCCGCTTCATTAAAAAATCATGATCGGTATACGAATGGGTCATTTGTTTTTGATGAAACGGTTAGTGGGAAAGCTAAAGAATTATGGAAAATATCATTGGAAGATGACTCTGCCATAGAGCAGTGAATCTTTTTTCTAACGGGATGCTGATCTTATCAGCATCCCGTTTTTTTTCCTTTAAATGACCAGTCATATCCTTCCAGAAAATAATCTGCACCTGCCACGCACACAAGCTGAGTCCTTTTACCAAATTAATCAATCAATTCAAAAATGACTTATTGAGTCAAATTTAAATTCTAGTATTATGAACCGAATATTATTAAGAGGACAGCAAATAATTCAATTTTGAATTTTACCTTTAATTGAATCTATGAAACATAACGATTTATTTTTGGCACACTCCTTGCATATTGTTTAGTATGACTTCTTTATTTTTTGAATGAAGAAAGGGGAGGACCAATGGATAGACCTTGGAAAAAGCATATCCCGCAAGGAAATCCAATTGAGATTGATATTCCTGAAATGTCTTTGACAGAACTATTTTATCAATCAGTTGAACAATATTCGAATAAAACAGCGGTTACGTACATGGAGCAGAGGTATACATATTCAGAGTTGGGGAAGTTAGTGAAAAGATGTGCACGCGTGCTTGCTGATGAGGGTGTTGGAAAGGGAGATCGTGTGGCTCTTATGCTTCCCAATTGTCCCCAATATCCAATTGGTTTTTTTGGAACCCTTTTGACTGGAGCCATTGTTGTCCAAGTCAATCCAATGTATAAGGCGAACGAATTAATTCATGTCCTGAAAGATTCAGGTGCAAGGCACATCATTGTGCTCGACGATTTATTGCCAATAGTTGAAGCCATTATAACTGAAACCGATGTTGAAAAGGTGTTGAGCGTGTCGCTGGAAATGGAAAAATGTGAAATGACAAAAAAGCTACTATCTGTAACAGAGGCGGATTTCACTGTGGAGATTGAACCTGCCAAAGATGTCGCCGTTCTCCAATATACAGGAGGAACGACAGGGCGTTCTAAAGGGGCGATGCTAACCCATCGTAATATTGTTGCCAATACGCTGCAAAGTGCAGCCACTTCAAGAATCAATACTCAAAAGGGGAAGGAAAGGGTACTTGGCGTTTCCCCATTATTTCATGTTTACGGCATGACTTCAGGAATGAACCTGACGTTTTATAATGGCGGGGAATTAATTCTTGTATCACGGTTTCAGGTGACGGAGATCGTCGATATCATCAATAATCTTAAACCGACTATTTTTCCAGGGGTACCGACGATGTATATTGCTTTATTACAATATTACCAGTCCCATCCATTTGATTTGGATACATTGAGATCTTGCGTTTCGGGTTCGTCACCATTGCCATTGAATGTACTGTCAAGATTCAACGAATTGAGTGGAACAAAGATTGCAGAGGGCTATGGCCTGTCCGAGGCTTCACCAGTCACGCACCGGAATCCAGTTAGCGGCCTGCAAAAATCCGGAAGTATCGGGATTCCTATACAAAATACCGATGCCGCCATCATTGACAGTATTACAGGGGAGCCAGCCCTTTTGGTTGATACACCAGGTGAATTGGTCATAAAGGGCCCACAGGTAATGAAAGGCTATTGGGGCATGCCGGAAGAGACGCGGCAGACGATTCAAAACGGATGGCTGCATACCGGTGATATTGCCAAGATGGATGAAGATGGCTTCTTTTACATTGTGGGACGGAAGAAAGAGATGATCATCGCTGGCGGTTTCAATATTTATCCAATTGAAATTGAAGATATACTATACAGCCATCCTAAGGTTCTGGAAGCTGCCGTCTTTGGCGTTCCCGATCAATATCGCGGTGAAACGGTACAAGCTGCGGTAGTTCTAAAACCAAATGAAAGAATAACTGAAAACGAATTGAAGGATTATTGCCGAAAGCAGCTCGCTGCCTTTAAAGTCCCAAAAGCAATCACATTTGAAAGTGAACTTCCAAAGACGGCGGTCGGTAAAATCTTAAAACGCAAACTTCAAGAAAAATATGTCGCTTATTCGGATAAATTATGAAAGCGTTAACACTAATTCGTAGATAAAGGGGAATGCAAATGGACTTTCGCTTAGATGAAGACATCTTGCTATTAAAAGAAAATATACGCCAGTTTATTGAAGAGCAAATCGATCCATTTTCCATGCAGATAGAGGATGAAGATCATATCCCGGAATCTATAATAAATTTATCGAAGGAAATCGGTCTATTCGGACTTAGTATCCCGGAAAGGTATGGCGGGCTCGGAATCGGGATGGTGGGAAAATGTGCTTTATATGAGGAAATCGGCAAAACCCATAATGGATATACCACTCTGATAGGGGCCCACACCGGTATAGGGACGGTGGGGATAGTTGAAATGGGCAATGCAATGCAAAAGGAAAAGTATCTACCAGATATGGCAAGCGGTAATAGAATTGGCGCATTTGCTTTAACTGAGCCTGCAGCTGGGTCCCATGCAACGAATCTCAAAATGACGGCTGTCAAAAATGGTGATAAATATATTCTAAATGGGACCAAGCATTATATAACGAATGCAGATGTAGCTGATATTTTTACAGTTATGGCTGTAACGGACAAAGATAAAGGGGCGAAAGGAATCACCTCATTCATAGTAGAAAAGGATTTTCCGGGTTTTAGAGTTGGCAGCCTGGAAAGGAAGATGGGTCTTCGAGGCTCACATTCGGCCGAATTGGTTTTTGAAGATTGCGAGGTTCCTGCCGAAAATGTACTTGGGGACGTTGGCCAAGGGTATGTAAATGCATTGAAGATCCTTGCAAATGGCCGCGCAGGCCTTGCTGCCCGTAATTTGGGGTCCTGCCAATACCTGCTCGACCTATCTACTAAATATGCCACAGAACGTGAACAATTCAATGTCCCGATCATTGATCATCAGGCCGTATCCCATATGATTGCCGAGATGGCAATGGAAATAGAGGCACTTCGCTCCTTCACATACCGGGTTGCATGGATGGTCGATCAGCAAGAAAAAATCATTAAAGAAGCGGCAATGCTTAAGTTGTATGGTTCGGAAGTATATAATCGTGTCGCTGATAAGGCCGTTCAGATTCATGGCGGGATGGGATACATGAAGGATTATCCGGTTGAACGTTTCTATCGGGATGCCCGAATCACTAGAATATATGAAGGCACATCCGAAATCCAAAAAAATATCATTACCGGACAATTGAAGAGAAAATATCAAAACTAGTCTAATTGGAAAGCGGAGGGGTTAAGATGGATTTACGACTATCGGATGAACAAAAAATGGTACAAAAAACAATACGCAAGTTCGTGGAAAATGAATTGATTCCCTTGGAAAATGAAGTGCTTCGCAATGAAATGGCAGGAAAACCTAGTTTACCAGAGGGGACATTGAAAGATTTACAGGAAAAAGCAAAAAATGCAGGGTTTTGGGGCATCAATACCCCGGAGGAATATGGCGGGGCAGACCTAGGGCAGCTTATGATGGCAATTGTCTTGATGGAAGTATCAAAAACATTTGTACCATTCAGCTTTGGAGGTTCGGCTGATAACATACTTTATTATGCAAATGAAGAACAGAAACAGAAATATCTGATCCCTACGATTAACGGTGAGAAAAAGTCCTGTTTTGCCATGACGGAGCCGGGGGCTGGGTCCGATACGCGAAATATTAAAATGACGGCAGTAAAAGAAGGGAACGAATGGGTGCTTAACGGTGAAAAAACTTTCATTACCGGAGGAAATGATGCCGATTTTGTCATGGTCATTGCTATAACCGACAAAGAACGTCATCAAGCTACAGGAACGGAAGGGGTAACCTGTTTCATTGTAGACCGTGATATGGGCTGGAGATCAGAGTATATCAATACGATGGGAGAATGGGGACCGGCCGGTTTAGTTTTTGATAATGTCAGGGTACCCGAAGAAAACATCTTAGGGGAAGTGCATGGCGGTTATCAACTAGGCTTGGAATGGATTGGGTTTGCAAGATGGATCGTGGGCGCACGCGCTGTCGGTTCTGCAGAAAGATTGCTGCAAATGGCTATAGAATACGCTAAAGAACGAGTCACATTCGGTAAACCGATCGCGGAGCGCCAGGCCATTCAATGGCAGATAGCTGATTCGGCCGTAGAGATCGAAGCTGCAAGATGGCTTGTATTGAATGCGGCTTTTACACTTGATAATGGGGAAGACAATCGCCATTTAGCTTCAATGGCTAAACTTTATGGAGCCAATATGGGGAATCGGGTCGTTGATCGCGTATTGCAGATACACGGAGGCATGGGCTATACGAAGGAGCTTCCCATCGAGCGTTGGTACCGTGAGGCCAGGCTTTGGAGGATTTATGATGGTACGGATGAAATACAGCGTATGATCATTTCCCGAAATTTGATTAAGGGGCATGTTAAATTAGGACAATTCTTATAATAGATTGGGAGGAAACGATTATGACAGGGAGATTTTCAGGTAAAACGGCTTTAGTTACAGGTGGAAGCAGGGGGATTGGCCGGGCGATCGTCGAACTATTTGCCAGTGAAGGCGCAAACGTGGCGATTATCGATATCAACGAAGAGGTTTTGACATCAACGGGAAATGAATTAAGGGATAAGGGTTATACCATTTTTACCAAAGTGGCCAATGTGGTCAATTCCGAAGAGATGGATGCATCCATAAAAGAAATAGCCGATACATTCGGATCACTTGATATTCTCGTGAATAATGCCGGGGTCATCCGGGATAATCTACTTTTCAAAATGACCGATTCAGATTGGCAGACGGTAATGGATGTGCATTTAAAAGGTACTTTCAATGCAGTACGTGCCGCCCAGAAGCATATGGTTGCAAATAAATACGGTAGAATCATCAATATATCATCCACTTCGGCCCTAGGTAACCGCGGTCAGGCTAATTATTCAGCTGCTAAAGCCGGGCTTCAGGGGTTAACAAAAACACTGGCGATTGAACTTGGCAAATATGGGATAACGGCTAATTCGGTCGCACCGGGTTTTATCGAAACCGAAATGACGAAAGAAACAGCTAGGCGGGTGGGAGTGAGTTTTGAGCAATTCATCCAGGATAGGGCAAATAGCATTCCGGTTGCAAGAAGCGGTTTGCCGAGTGATATTGCTCATGCAGTTGCATTCTTTGCCGATGAAGCATCCTCATTCATTAGTGGGCAGGTTTTATATGTTGCGGGCGGTCCAAAAAATTAAGGGAAAAGGCGGGATGTTATGTTCAACGAAAGTATTGGAAAACGATCCAACCCCGTTAAAAATATAGTTGAACGGGGAGCCGTTAAAAAATTCGCATTATCGATTGGTGATCCCCACCCGATTTTCATTGATGAAGAAATAGGCAGGCAATCAAGGTACGGAACGAATATAGCTCCACCAACTTTCCCAAGGGTCTTTGATTTTGGGACGATAGAAAGTTTAAATCTCCCGAATAAAGGATTGATTCATGGTGAGCAGATATATCGCTATAACAGGCCGCTGAAGGTAGGGGAAGAAATCACCTGTTATACGGAAGTGAAAAACTATTATGAGAAAAAAGGGAAACAAGGGGAAATGGGATTTCTAGCCTTTAAAAATTATGGGTCGGATGCGAATGGGGAAATTGTCTTCACTGCTGAACAGCTTGTCATTTTAAATGAAACGATCAGAAGGATGGTGATGTTTAAGTGACGACATTAACGGAACTTCATATTGGTGACTCGTTACATTCCATTGAGCTTCCGCCTGTAACGCGATTGGACCTCATTAAATATGCAGGCGCATCAGGTGATTTCAATCCCATTCATACCATTGATGAGGAAGCAAAGAATGCTGGTCTTCCCGGTATCATCGCACATGGAATGTGGACGATGGGAAACCTCGCAAAGCTTTTCAGTAATCTTTATGAAACTGGATTTATCGAAGAATACAAGATTCGCTTCAAAGGAATGGTTTTCTTGAATGATGTCATAACTCTTCATGCGGATCTAAAAGAAAAAGATGGGGATAGATATTTTTTCAATGTAGCGGCCACTAACCAGTCAGGTAAGGAAGCGATCAGTGGAGAGGTTATTTTTCAGACTTACTGAGGGAGGGTAATATTATTACATCACTTCCAGTCTGTCTACAAAAGGGAGTTTGGAATGGTCTCATCCCGAACCATGAATGTAAAACAAGGTTTTTTACTGTTTATGAAACTTTCACTGGATTGAAGAAATTTGCGAAACTCCTGCCGAATAACTGGCTAGCCAAGACTCCATAGACGCTTGCTTTGATGAGGCTTGGCAGACAGTCGGCGGAAAGGGAGCGGATTTCTGAAATCAACTAGAATTTTTTTATGGAGAAAACTGTAGGCAAACTGATCTTCTGTTAATTTGTCTAAAGTCTGTAGTGATGAAAATTATTTCATCACTACTTTTTTTAGGAGCGAAATTCGACAATTTTAAAGGAGTTTCGAATTTTATCCAGAATTGTACTTAAAAAGAATTCTTTTTGCGGCGGTGAATAGTAATGAATCAAGTGAAACAGGATTCTCAGATTAATTTGCTCAAAGAGTGGACCTTTCCTGCACTGGTCGTGGATTCTGCAAATCGGATAAAGGATTGGGGCACCTATTTTAATCAGTCATTAAGACAGAATGGTAATAATACACTAACCGAACAATTCGATGAGTGGCAATTTCTAGATAATAAAAGGCTTGCAGCTGCAAGGCTGCATGATAAACGGTATTTATTTTTATTAATGAAACAAATGGATACTGACAATATTCTATATATAGGCAGTGAAACAGAATTTTTGGACGATTTATTGATTGATGCTCATAAAACGGATAAATTGAATCGCGCTCTGGATGCCATTATCGAAAATTCCTATGATGGGATATACATCACCGATCAAGATGGAGTCACGCTTTACACCAATTCGGCAATTGAACGGATCACTGGCATACCAAAAGAGTATTATATCGGCAAATCGGTGGACCAATTGATTAAACGCGGCATCTTGAATGCTTCGGTGACGCATAAGGTAGTGAAGCTGAGACGAACGGTATCGGTCGTACAGGATAATTTTGCCGGAAAGGAAACATTGATTACTGGAAGTCCCGTTTTTAATGCCGAAGGGGAGATAGAGCAAGTCGTTACGAATATAAGGGATTTATCTGATTTAAATGAACTGATGCATGAGTTGACGAAAGTTAATGAGCTGAATAATCAATATAAGCAGGAAATTGAGAAACTGCGGAAGATAACAAGCAAGGATGGAGTCGTATTTGTCAGTGATAAAATGAAAATGATCTATGAGATTGCTGAAAGAATATCAGATATTGACGCGACCGTACTCATTCTGGGGGAAACGGGTGTTGGAAAGGATGTCCTTGCCCGCAATATTTATAATCGGAGCATCCGATCTAAAAAAGGGGATTTCATCAAAATAAATTGTGGGGCAATTCCCGCCGATTTATTGGAATCCGAGCTTTTTGGATATGAAGGAGGGGCATTTACCGGAGCAAATCAAAAAGGCAAACCAGGGATGTTTGAACTGGCAGAGAGTGGGATCTTATTCTTGGATGAAGTCGGTGAGCTTCCCTTGCAACTTCAAGTGAAGCTGCTTCGGGCGCTTCAGGAAAGGGAGATTCAAAGAATCGGAGGTACAAAGCCAAAGAAAATCGATGTTCGGATAATAGCAGCCACGAACCGAAATTTATCGGAGATGGTCAAATCGGGTGATTTTCGCGAAGACCTCTTCTACAGGCTGAATGTCATTCCGATCACGATTCCTCCTCTAAGGGAAAGAAGAGAGGATATCTTGGCATTGATTGACTTATTTTTAACAAAGGCAAACGAACAATATAAATTCTCAAAAGAAATAGATTCGCGGTTGAAGGAATATTTTTATCAACATGATTGGCCAGGAAATGTCCGTGAATTGATTAATATAGTGGAGAGGCTCGTCGTGCTGACGGATAATCAAATATTATCGATTAACGACCTTCCGGAAGAATATCAGCCGGAAAACCGGAATCAGCCGGACCTCAATGCTACCCTAACTTTAAAAGAAGCGGTGGAAAGGGCCGAAAAGGAAATCTTGACGAAAGCGGCTCAAACCTACCAAACTACATATGAAATCGCGGAAGCCCTTGATTCCAGCCAGGCAACAATTGTGAGGAAACTTAAAAAATATCGATTAAAGGTCAGTGGAAAAGAATAGGTAAGTATGAACAGCACCTCATTGTTGGACATTATTCAACAATGCAGGTGCTGTTTTTGACTGAAATTCCTAATTATTTACGCGTTTTTGGGGGACGGGCTTTATTGCCTTATGGGTTTTTAGAGATTTATTGGTTGTAAAGTTGTTTTTCACCTGCTATTGCGTGAAATGATTGTAGTTATAAAGGAGATTCTTGAATCCTTTTCATTTTATGTCTACAATTAATTCTTTTATTGATTCAGAAATGACTTTTTCAGTCAATAGTGAATGACGGACATCCCATATGGAATCGATACTTTTGATTTTTACAATTCAATAATGAATTCACTGACTGGTGAATAGCCTTATTGACGGTGATTTAATGTTGGCACGGCACTTGCATTTATTAACAGGAATAACAGGAATAACAGGTAACAGTAAATTAATCTACGAAATGATCCACCTATAGAAGGTGCGAGGTGAAAGGGGTGAACGAACCAGAAATACCATGGGTAAACCGTTATTAAAGAGAGGATGGAATCATTGGCTATCCCTAAAAACAGCATATGCTTGTCAGCATACCACTTAATCCTTAAGTAGAGTCAATGAAACTATGATAATTTCTGATGGTAACCAATTGAATTAAGTGGTCATCAAAAAAATGAAAGCGCTAACAACTGATCGATGGGCTTTTTGCGCTACACCCTAAGCTATATCTGATGTTGAGAATATAGGGAAATAAAACTTGCTGTTCCTCTCCGGGAGGTTGAGCCTGTGGGGAAATAAATGAAGGTGTTTTTCGTCTTAGTTGTATGCTTTCAAAATATGGACAGGATTGCGGTCCAGGTAAGGTACAGCAAAGTGAAACTCAATAATTTTCAAGGAGGAAGTAAATGGAAATTTTGATCCAGCAGCTTTTCAATGGTTTGACGATTGGCAGCGTATATAGTCTTGTTGCCCTGGGATTGACGCTAGTATATGGAATTTTGCATATCCCGAACTTTGCCCACGGTGCCCTATATATGTTGGGTGGATATATCACATTGTCAATGATGACATTATATGGGGTCAATTACTGGATTGCCATGTTCGTATCCATTATCGTTGTTGGTTTGTTGGGAGTCCTTTTGGAACGTTTCGTGTTCCGCCTGTTAAGGGAGGCACCTCCATTGCACGATAAGATTGCAGCAATCGGAATTCTCCTTTTTCTTGAAGCTTTTGCCCAATTTGTCTGGGGTGCCGACTTTCATACAATGACTTCCCCATACGGCCAAGTGGTCAATATCATGGGCCTGACATTCACGCTTCAGCGATTATTGATCATCGTGTCAGCTATCGCAGTGATGGTTTTACTTTACCTTTTCCTTAAGAAAACTTATGCCGGTTCAACGATAATAGCGATGTCCCAAAGCCGTGAAGGGGCGTCATTAGTGGGAATAAACATTAATAAAGTCGCGATGCTTACCTTCATGATATCGGGTGGATTGGCAGCGATCGCTTCATCCCTTGCATCACCGATTAACCTTGTCTTTCCAGGAATGGGGCATTTAGTCATACTAAAAGCATTCGTCATTATCATCTTGGGAGGGATGGGTAGCATACCGGGGGCGATTGTAGGTGGATATATCCTAGGTTTCAGTGAGAGCTTGGGCGCAACTTATATTTCAAATGACTATAAAGACATCATTGCATTCATTCTTTTAGTCGTAATATTAACCATGAAACCAACAGGTCTTTTTGCCAAGGGGGAGAGGTAGCGTGAAGATATTAACAAAAAGAAATGGGATTATCGCACTTATCATCTTTGCTTTTTCATTCCCCTTTATCGCGCAAAACGACTATTATCTCCATATGCTGACACTTTCCTTCATCTGGGCGATAGCTGTTTATGGAATCAATTTATTGTCAGGCTATACTGGATATCTCTCGCTTGCACATGCTGGTTTTTTTGCGATTGGAGCATATTCACTAGGCCTTCTGACGGTAAAAGCAGGAATGAACTTTTGGCTGGCACTTGTAGCGGCATGTTTAATCACATGTACAATTGGGTTTTTGATCGGCTTGATCGCGCTGAGGACAAAGGAACACTTTTTTGCGATTTATACCCTATGTGTGGGTTACATCATATACCTGGTCATCGATAAATGGGAGGGACTTACAGAGGGGGTTAGGGGATTGATCGGTATACCTGCTCCTGGAAATATAGGGCCGATCACATTCGATACTGCAGCATCCCAATATTACCTAGTCCTCATTTTCCTGCTTGCAGTGATCTTAATTGTGTATCGAATTATACGCTCGTTGACAGGCAGGACGTATATGGCCATCAGGAACAGTGAGGACCTTGCTCAAACGATTGGTATATCCACAATGAAGAATAAGTTAACAGCATTTGTCCTATCCACATTCTTTGCAGGATTGGCAGGTGCCTTGTATGCTTCATTCATTCGTTTCATTGGACCTGATATCGGATCAACTGCCATAATGTTCGATCTATTGATGTATTTATTGGTTGGTGGAATCGGGACACTCTCAGGCCCGTTGGTAGGAACATTATTGTTAGTAATCCTTTCGCAGAATTTGCAATTCCTTCAAGAATATCGAATGTTGATATTCGGGCCTTTGCTTACGGTGATCATTATCTTTTATCCGCGCGGAATCGCAGGGGCCTTTTTTGATTGGCAAAGAAAGCGAAAAGATAATGAGCTGTCCGGGGTGAGGAGCGAAATGCACATAAAAGCTGAGGAGGGATGAAATTGCTAATCGATACGAGGAATTTGACAAAGCGATTTGGAGGATTGGCGGCCGTAAATAATGTGGATTTTACGATTGAAAAAGGTAGAATCAATGCAATAATCGGACCAAATGGTGCAGGGAAATCAACTTTTTTTAACTTGATCAGCGGCTTTCATCGACCAACGTCTGGGACAGTCCTTTTTAAAGGGATTGATATCACCAAACTTCCTGCAAATGAAATAGCGGGGCTCGGAATTTCAAGAACCTTTCAAACGACAAGCCTTTTTGATCAATCGACCGTATTGGATAATGTCATTGTCGGGCATAGACTGCGAACCAAATCCAATCTGGTGGATGCCATTCTAAGAACGAAACGATTAAAACGGGAGGAAGCGGCATGCAGGGATAAGGCAATGGAGGTACTTGATATTGTTGGATTGACGGAATCGGCTGACAGAATGGTCTCCAGCATCTCCCAGGAGGAAAAGAAACGGACAGCCATTGCTCTTGCCCTTGCGACGGAACCGGAAATTATCTTTCTTGATGAACCTGCTGCGGGAATCAATCCGGATGAAACGGAAGGCTTGACGGAACTGATTAAAAAATTGAATCGATCGGGACTGACCGTTTGTTTAATCGAGCACAAAATGCATATGATCATGAACTTGGCAGATCACATCATGGTCCTTAATTACGGAGAAAAAATCGCCGAGGGCACACCTAAGGAAATCCGCGGAAATGAAGCGGTGATTAAAGCCTATTTGGGAGGTAGTGCCAGTGCTTAAGTTAACTGATGTCGTCGTGAATTATGGGAGTTTCACTGCGATAAATCATGTGAATATCGAAGTTGCCAAGGGAGAGATCGTTGTTTTGTTAGGAGCGAATGGGGCAGGAAAAAGCACGACTTTTCGTTCCATAAGCGGAATCAGTAAGCTGTCCAAGGGGGAAATTCATTTTCTGGGCATGCCGATAGGGGGCCGTGCCCCGGATAAGAATGTTCGGGAAGGAATCGTCCAGTGTGCCGAAGGACGTAAACTGTTTCCACAGATGACTGTCTCGGAAAATTTGAGGATGGGTGCTTATGTGCACCGAAAGAAGAAAGCGGAGATCAAGGATTCCTTGGAATACGTCTATCACTTATTCCCGATTTTAAAAGAAAAACATCATGATGAAGCGGGAAGCCTGAGCGGAGGCCAACAGCAAATGCTCGCAATTGGAAGAGCCTTGATGTCAAAACCGAAATTGTTGATGCTTGATGAGCCTTCGGTGGGACTCGCTCCACTTATTGTCGAGCAAATGTTTCGGGTCATTAAAGAAATAAACCGCGAAGGAATCACGGTCCTGCTAGCTGAACAAAACGCGAATGCCGCTCTCGGCATTGCAGATAAAGGATATGTTTTTGAAAATGGGGAAATTGTCGTTCAAGGGACAGCAAGTGAGTTATTAGCCAATGATGAAGTAAGGAAAGCGTATATTGGGGCCTGAAAAAATTGAATGGGGGAATCATTATGAAAAAACTGAAAGTATTACTTGTCTTTCTCCTGCTAATCATCACTGTTTTGACCGGCTGCAGTAAAGGGGATAGCCCTGTGTCAAGCAGTGGCAGTAAAGGCAAAAGTGAAAATGTCGTTAACATCGGTTTTAGCGGTCCTTTAAGCGGGGCAGCAGCCTTATATGGGAAACGGACATTGAATGGTGTCGAAATGGCCGTGAATGAAATTAACGATGCTGGCGGGTTTGAAGTAGATGGTAAGAAATACACGCTGAATTTAGTATCGTTGGATGATAAATACTTACCTAATGAAACAGGGTCGAATGCTAAACGGTTAATTCAGGAATATGATACGCCAATCATTTTCACGCCTCATAGCGGAGGTGTGCTGGCACTTCAGGTTTTTAATGAACAAGAGGAATTCATCATTGGGGCATATACGAGTGAACCGGCAGTGACCGAGAGCGGAAATTCATTAACCGTTAGGATTCCACCGAATTACGAGGGGTATATCGAACCTTTTACAACATATGCAATGGAACATTTCGGCAAGAAAATTGCCGCTTTGCCAACATCTTCGCAATACGGTAAAGACTGGACCGAAGCTGTGCTTCCACATTGGGAAAAGCAAGGCGGAAAAGTCGTTTATAATTCCTCGATTGATTTCGCTAAAGAAACCGATTTCTTTACGATTGTCACCAATGCCTTGAAAAAAGATCCTGATGTGCTTTTTATCGGTGGTGCTTCAGAACCTACGGCAAAAGTGGCGAAGCAAGCTCGGGAGCTAGGATTTAAGGGCGGTTTCATCATCATGGATCAAGCAAAGCTGGATCAAATGAAGCCGATTGCAGGGTCATATGAAACATTGGAAGGCTCGATTGGCGTTCTGCCGCTGATGGACTCGGAAGAAGAAGCAGTGCCTGCTTTCGTTGAGAAATATCAAAAGAATTATAAGGAAGATCCAAGCTCCGAAGTAGGATTGAATTATATCGCCATGTATGCGTTTGTGGAAGCGATGAAATCTGCAGGCAGTGTTGATGATGCAAAGGCCATCCGTAAACATATGCAAGATGGACTTTCCAATATAGGACCAGATCAAAAAATATACGATATTCCCTCGATTGATGAAAATGGGGGATTTGCATCAACGATTGTCGTCGGTGCAGTAGAAAAAGGGAAAGTAGTTCCTGTCCGTTAACTGGGTAAAGGGATGCATGTTCCGGATAGTATACTAGTTTAACATTTTGCTAAATATTTGTACGTGTATCGTTCCAGATCATAGGGACGGTACACGTTTTTTTATCGTTGAAAAAATCTACACCTAAAAATAGTAGGCTCCTAAAGCGGCCATAGATTCATATTTTATTTAATAAGGAGTTCGCCGCATTGGGGTTTGAGGAAAGAAACATGATAATTAACAAATTTTACAAAAATATCTTGTATCAGAGTAATGAAAACGCTATCATTGAATATAGTATGAAATATAATTTCATTATTTTCTATTAAAAAATGAAATTATATTTAAGTAATTGTTTATAGGAGGATTTAATTGTCTATGGAGGAACATTTGCGTTCATTAACGACTGAATTACGGAACGAAAAGACGATGAATATCGATAGTGTAAATACGATGGAAGTCATTTCTGCAATCAATAAGGAAGATTTTAAAGTGGCAGCAGCGGTCCAGGAGGTATTGCCAGAGATTGAAACGGTAGTTGAATGGGCTTGTGAATCATTAAAGAACGGAGGGAGACTCATATACATCGGAGCAGGAACGAGCGGAAGACTCGGTGTTCTGGATGCCGTGGAATGTCCCCCGACTTTCAGCACACCACCTGATAGGGTGCTGGGAATAATCGCAGGAGGGGAAAAGGCGTTTGTTCGGGCTGTTGAAGGAGCAGAGGATAAAGAGGAGTTTGGGGAATGTGATCTGATTGACGTGGAACTTACAGCAAATGATACGGTTATTGGCATCGCGGCTAGCGGCCGTACCCCTTATGTGAGGGGTGCTTTACGTTATGCGAGAAAAGTTGGGGCTAAAGCGGCGGCATTATCATGCAATAAAAACGCGAGCATCACGGAAGCAGCTGATATAGGGATCGAAGTGGTAGTCGGACCGGAAGTGTTAACAGGATCCACAAGAATGAAAGCGGCAACTGCACATAAAATGGTACTCAATATGATTTCAACTGCAACCATGATCCGGTTGGGAAAAGTCTATGAAAATCTGATGGTCGATGTTAATGTCAGTAATCAAAAACTGAAGGACCGTGCAATAAGCATCATAGAAACTGTAACGAATGCTGACTATGATCAAGCTTTGAATACACTTGAAAAGGCCAATAATCAAGTTAAACCAGCGATTGTCATGATAAAAACGGCAACAGATTATGAAAAAGCAATGGAGTTACTGGAGAATGCGGATGGAGATGTCAGAAAAGCCATCTCGATCCAGGAAGATTAAGGAGGGAAGCAATGGCTACAGGAGGATTATCCATCATACAGACGATGTTGAGCAAGCTGCCGCAATCAGAACAAAAACTAGCAGAATATATACTACAAAATCCTCATGAAGTTGTGAACAGCACTGTACAGGAATTAAGTACCTCTGCCCAAACTAGCGGGGCCGCTGTTATTAGGTTGTGTAAATCGCTTGGAATAAAAGGATTTCAAGATTTGAAAATAAGGATTGCTGGAGATTTGATGAAAACCGTCGAACAGGGTTATCGGGATATCGAGCCTTCCGAATCACTGTATCGGATTGTGGAGAAAACAACGAGTAATTCGATTCAGTCCATTAGGGATACATCTGAAATAATCGATCACGATAATCTCAAGCATGCGATAAAGCTGATGCTGAATGCTAAAACCGTCCACTTTTGCGGTGTGGGTGCTTCGAATATAGTTGCTGCTGACGCTCAGCAAAAATTACTTCGCGTCAATAAAGGGGCAACGGCTTTTACAGATATGCATTTAATTGCAACCTTGATTGCAAATGCAGATGAAAATGACATCGTTTTTGCCATTTCATTCTCAGGGGAAACACCAGAAGTTGTCAATATATTGAAGCTGGCAAAGGAACGTGGGGTCAAGACAATCGGGCTGACTCATTATGGCCAAACAACGGTATCATCCTTGTGCGACGTCACACTGTATACATCCTATTCGAATGAGGCACCATTTCGAAGTGCAGCAACATCCTCACGATTGGCGCAATTATATATGATTGACATTTTGTTTTTGGGGATGGCTTCAGAACAATATGAAGAGACTGTCCAATATATCGATAACACCAGGTCTGCCATTAAATCGATGACAGATCAATATAAATGATTCATACGAGATTTGACAAAGGGAGGGCTTTTGAATGGGTAAGGGGGATAAGTACGCCAACTTAGCAGAAGAGTTATTGGGAAAATTAGGTGGGGCATCTAATGTTGCCGATGCTGCACATTGTATGACCAGACTCAGGGTACTGCCAATCGATCGTTCGAAAGTGAAAATGGAAGATATAAAAAATACGGAAGGCGTTTTTGGCGTCATTGAAGAGGAAACGATCCAAATCGTCCTCGGGCCAGGCGTGGTGAACAAGGTTCATACAGAATTTGAAAAGCTTCTGGAGGAATCCTCTGGCGATTTGAACCTAAAAGAAGTAGCCTCGAAGAATAAATCTGAGATTAATAGGAAAAACGCAAAACCGTTTAAACTTTTTTTACGCAGGATTGCAAGTATTTTCATCCCTTTAATTCCCGCCTTAGTGGCATCAGGTTTGATTACCGGCATTACAAAAGCAATCGTTCAAGCGGGCTGGCTTGCAGCAGAATCGCAATTAGCCATCATATTAACCGTTATCGGATCGGGGCTGTTTGCCTACTTGGGGATTTTGGTTGGGACCAATGCAGCAAAAGAATACGGTGGATCACCTGCACTCGGTGCACTTGCAGGTATCTTGGTCATAAACCCGGCCGTCGGCGACATTTCATTGTTTGGTGAAAATTTGCTCCCTGGTCGCGGTGGGTTAATAGGAGTCCTTTTTGCAGCTATTTTCATAGCCTTGGTGGAAAAACAGGTCAGGAAATTCATTCCTCAATCACTGGATATCATTTTGACGCCAACCATCGCTTTACTCATTACTGGGATTATCACTTACATTATATTTATGCCGGTAGGAGGGTTTTTATCGGATGCGATTACGACTGGGTTATTGAATGTTTTGGATTTCGGTGGTGTCGTAGCTGGATTCGTGCTTGGTGCGGCCTTTCTCCCTCTCGTCATTACTGGTTTACATCAAGGTTTAACGCCTGTCCATCTAGAATTGATCAATTCGATTGGTGATGATCCACTGCTTCCCATTTTGGCGATGGGTGGCGCGGGCCAAGTTGGAGCGGCATTTGCCATCTATATGAAAACCAAGAAAGCAAGTTTGAAGCGAGCTATTGGAGGGGGCCTTCCTTCCGGGATGCTAGGTATCGGTGAACCTCTTATATTTGGAGTGACCCTGCCATTGGGGAGACCTTTCTTAACTGCATGTTTAGGTGCAGGAGTAGGTGGAGCCTTCCAAGCTCAATTCGGAATCGCAACGTCGTCCATCGGTGTGTCCGGACTGCCGCTTACCTTTTTAGTTCATCCAAACCAAATCGGACTGTTCCTCGCTGGTTTGTTCATTTCCTATATAGCAGGTTTTATTTTTACGTATCTGTTTGGATTCAAAGATGAAATGGCGGTTGAATTCAAGTGATCGGAATTTCTTTTTATCTACAAGATCCGCATGCAGAAACACA
Organism: Brevibacillus sp. JNUCC-41; assembly: GCF_014844095.1. Taxonomy (NCBI): domain Bacteria; kingdom Bacillati; phylum Bacillota; class Bacilli; order Caryophanales; family Bacillaceae; genus Peribacillus; species Peribacillus sp. JNUCC41. The sequence goes on from NZ_CP062163.1 coordinate 4,234,789, forward strand.
AATCATCCATGCTGCTAACCTGGGAGTGAAAAAAGCATTCACCTCGCTTCATATTCCTGAAGAAAAGGGTGATCTCGTGAAAAGGATGATCACGCTTTTAAAACTTTCAGAGGACTATGGAATGGAAATCCATGCAGATGTCTCATTAAACACGCTTGATCATTTGGGGATTGGCAAATTCGCGGATTTATGGCCATTAGGTATTAAAGGTATTCGCCTTGATGATGGGTTTGATAAAGAAACGGTCATATCTTTATCTAAGGTGTTTTCGCTCTCACTAAATGCAAGTACATTGAATGAAGAAGAACTTTTAGCCATACTTGGGGGCGGTGTGGAAACGGAAAGTCTGATAGCTTGGCACAACTTTTATCCGAAGCCTGAAACGGGCCTTGAGGAAGGGTTCTTTCATCAACAAAATCGAATGTTCAAGAAATACGGCATACCGATCTTTGCTTTCATCCCAGGTGCAGGAAGCAAACGCGGTCCTCTTCATGTGGGTCTTCCAACACTCGAAAAACACAGGTTGATGAATCCTTACGCTGCCGGTATTGAGCTGATTCAGCATGTGGAAGGAGTTTACGTTGGAGATCAAGGAACGGAGAATAATCTGCTTGAGAATCTAACTGCCTATGAAAATCTAAATATTCTAACTGTTAGAATGGAATCCCGAATCTTGCAAAGCGGTCAGTATAAATTAAGGCCAGATGTTTCTCAAGATGTTTTCCGGCTGCAGAATACCCGGGTCATGGCAAATGTTGAGCCGAGTAATACAGTTGCACGCAGCCTTGGATCCATAACGATGGACAATGATGCTTACGGAAGGTATCGGGGGGAGGTCCAAATTTGCAAGAGAGACCTAGGGGCAAATCACCGTGTTAATGTGATAGGTCGAGTTATAGAAGAAGATATTCCCTTGCTGTCCCTTCTAAAGCCTGGTCAAACGATAAACCTTATAATTGAGTGACCAATTGATTCGATTATACAGCAGGTAAATGGATATAATTCATGAAGGCTTGTTAAAAGAGGCGGCTGCGGGGTTTCCAATGCTGCCTTGTTTTCTTTATAGGATCTATATAGTTCATTTCCATTCATTTTTCCCCCTTCATGAAAGTGGATATGGAATTGTTGCTAACGGAACTAAAAAGTATACAAGGGAGGAAACACTAAATGATAAAAAGGATATGTGCCCCTGCTGGAATCGCATTATTCTTTGTTTTATCCATTTTGGGAGGGAATGCGACAGCAAAGGGATCAGAGACCGAAAACTCTGTATCGGATATTCAGAAAATCGTAGAAAACATGACAATCGATGAAAAAGTCGGTCAAATGCTAATGCCGGATTTTCGTAATTGGCAAAAACAAGGAGAAGTCAAGGCGACCGGGTTTATTGAAATGAACTCAGAAGTTGCAAGCATTATCCAAAAATATCATCTGGGCGGTGTGATTTTATTTGCTGAAAATGTAGTCGATACCGAACAAACGGTTCGGCTAACAGATGGTTTGCAGAAGGCAAGCCCGGGCCTGCCGCTGTTCATAACGATCGATCAGGAAGGAGGAATCGTAACTCGCCTTCAAACTGGAACGAACCTTCCTGGTAATATGGCACTTGGTGCAGCCAGGAATGAGAGTTACGCTTATCAATCTGGAGAAATCATTGGCAAGGAACTGTCGTCACTTGGCATAAATGTCAATTTCGGGCCGTCTGTCGATGTAAATAATAATCCAGGAAATCCTGTTATTGGCGTTCGTTCCTTCAGTTCTGATCCGGAACTTGTATCAAAGCTTGGCATTCAGACGATAAAAGGATTGCAAAATCAGAACATGATAGCAACGACCAAGCATTTCCCCGGCCATGGAGATACAGCAGTCGATAGTCATTATGGTCTTCCCCTTGTTTCTCATGATAAAGATCGTTTGCGTTCCATCGAGTTGGTTCCTTTCCAAAGGGCCATCGATGGTGGAGTAGATATGATGATGACAGCACATGTTCAATTTCCTGCGTTCGATGACACTAAGTATATCAGTAAAAAAGACGGTCAAGAAATAATGGTTCCTGCAACGTTGTCACAAAAGGTCATCACGGGTCTATTACGTGAGGAAATGGGTTTTAACGGTGTTGTGGTTACAGATGCTTTGAATATGAATGCCATTGCGGACAACTTCGGACAGGAAGAAGCTGTGGTCCTTGCCCTGAAATCTGGCGTTGATATTGCACTGATGCCTGCACAGATTAACTCGCTTCAAATGGAAAAGAATATAACCTCTGTATTCAATGCAGTGAAGGCAGCGGTGGAAAGTGGGGAAATTCCTCTAGGTCAAGTCAATCAATCTGTAACGAGGATACTTGAACTGAAAGTGAAGAGAGGGATATTAAACCCTGATGACACTCCGATCGATAAAAAGATCGAAACCGCGATTAAAGTGGTCGGGAATGATGATCATTTGAAAAAAGAAAGGAAAATGGCGGAAGATGCCATCACTCTTTTGAAAAATGAAGACAAAATATTGCCTTTCAAACCTAAGAAAAATGATAAAGTTTTAATTCTTGCTCCTTTTGATGATCAAGTTGAATCCATGTCCAGGAGCATCGGCGAATTAGCTGATAATAAGAAAATCAAGAAAGTCCAAATAACGGGTATGAGTTTTTCAGGAAAGTCATTTTCAGATCAAGTGGCCAGACTCATTGATGAATCGGATTTTGTCATAACTGGTTCCTATATTGTCAAAAACGATCCAGCTGTCAATGATGGAGTGATAGATGATAGTATTCAAGATTCGTCTAAATGGGCAACAGCCTTCCCTAGGGCGGTCATGAATCATGCTAAGAAGAAAGATAAAAAATTTGTATTAATGAGTTTAAGAAACCCTTATGATGTTGCAAACTTTGAAGAAGCGAAAGCGGTTCTTGCTGTTTACGGGTTCAAAGGGTATTCGAATGGGCGTTATAGACAGCCAAATATCCCGGCAGGCATCTCGACCATTTTTGGAGAATCAAAGCCTAGAGGGACGTTGCCGGTCGATATACCATCAGTAACCAAGCCCAATCAAAGCCTTTATAAATTTGGATATGGATTAGATATTAAATCTGGAAGACCCATTAAAAAATAGGGAGGGATGCAATTTGAAAAGGATGATAATCCTATTTACCATTTGTCTGATGACTTTCGGCATTGTTTCCTCAAAAAGTGTAACCGCTGTTAAAGAGAAGAAAAAACAAAAGGTCAGTCCCGGTATTGAAGTTCTTTTAAAAGAAGAAAAGGACGTGTTAAGCGGAAAAAAAGTCGGCTTGATTACGAATCCAACTGGCATCGATTCTAAATTAACCAGCATCGTCGATCTACTTAATGATGATCCGGATATTAATTTGACAGCGCTATTTGGTCCTGAACATGGAGTGCGTGGAGATGCGCAAGCTGGTGCAAGCGTTGAATATTATATGGATGAAAAAACGGGGTTGCCCGTTTATAGCTTATATGGCAAAACGAAAAAACCGACGCCTGAAATGTTAAAGGATGTCGAGGTGCTTGTTTTTGATATCCAGGATGTCGGAACACGCTATTACACCTATATCTACACGATGGCTTATGCAATGGAAGCAGCCAAAGAAAATGATATCCCCTTTATCGTGCTGGACCGGCCTAACCCACAAGGCGGGGAATCGGTAGATGGGCCTGTCCTTGAACCTGAATTCTCATCGTTTGTTGGTTTGTACCCAATACCTCTTAAGCATGGGATGACTGTTGGGGAACTGGCTACTTTGTTCAATAAGGAATTTAAAATAGGTGCAGATCTAAAGGTCATCAAGATGAAAGGCTGGAAGAGGGATATGGACTATGAAGAAACAGGTCTTCCTTTTGTCTTGCCGTCACCGAATATGCCGACTGTTTCCACTACGTTCGTATATCCGGCTACAGGCTTGATCGAGGGAACGAATGTCTCGGAAGGCAGAGGAACGACTAAACCATTCGAATTGATTGGTGCTCCTTATATAAACAGTGATGAGCTTGCTGGGAAATTAAATGCATTAAGGTTACCTGGCGTAAAATTCAGGGCAGCCTCCTTTACACCTACATTTTCAAAACATGCAGGTAAACTTAGCCATGGAGTGGAAATTTATATAACCGATAGAGAGGAATTCAAGGCTGTCCCTACCGGACTTCACATCATCAAGACCATTCAGGATCTATATCCTGCAGATTTTGAATTCCTTGCAGCCAAAAATTTCAATTTATTGATTGGCAATGGATGGGTAATGTCAAGAATTGAAGAAGGTTCATCAGTAAATGAAATCATGAAAGAATATCAAGCAAAGCAGGATGCTTTTAAAAAGGTTCGCAAAAATTACTTGCTCTATAAATAAGAGAAAAAAGAAAAGTCCGGTTGGACTTTTCTTTTTTTGATGAACTTTCGAAGAAGGAGAAAATCGCTAAGACTTTATTCCTGAATAAAGCCAAATTTATAAGTTCTAAAATGGAAGGAACCGTTGTCTAATAGAATATGGGGTTTACCCTAAATCAGTAATTGTCAGGGGGAAAGCGGGATGAAAAAATATCTTCAAAAAATTGGACGTTCCTTGATGCTTCCAGTAGCCGTCTTGCCGGCAGCCGCCATATTAATGGGGATCGGTTATTGGATAGATCCAGCAGGATGGGGAGCGGGAAGTCCGTTAGCGGCTTTCTTAATTAAAGCGGGTTCTTCAATCATTGATAATATGGCTATTTTGTTTGCTGTTGGAGTGGCGTTGGGGATGTCGAAAGGGAAGGATGGAGCAGCCGCTTTGAGCGGTCTTGTAGCCTATCTAGTCGTAACGACATTGCTTTCCACGGACTCGGTAGCGATGCTGCAAGGAATAGATGCAAAAGATGTAAATCCAGCATTTGAGAAAATAGAAAATGCATTTGTCGGAATCCTCTCGGGCCTTATAGCGGCAGCTATGTATAATCGGTTCAGTAAGGTCGAGCTGCCGGATGCACTCGCTTTCTTTAGCGGTAAACGCCTTGTCCCGATCCTTACTGCGGTTGTAATGTTACTCGTTTCTCTTATATTATTCTTCGTATGGCCACTCATCTACTCCTGGTTAGTTATATTTGGGGAAGGAATTAGTGAATTAGGTGCAGCTGGAGCAGGACTCTATGGATTTTTCAATCGGCTTTTAATACCAACAGGTTTACATCATGCTTTAAACTCCGTATTCTGGTTCGATGTAATAGGACTTAACGATATCGGTAAATTCTGGGCTGGAACAGGAATAAAAGGAACCACGGGCATGTATCAAGCCGGATTCTTTCCCGTCATGATGTTCGGTTTACCGGCTGCTGCTCTGGCCATGTACCATTCGGCAAAATCACGGAAGAAAAAACAAGTGGCCTCATTGATGCTCGCAGCCGGTTTCGCTTCATTTTTTACAGGCGTTACTGAACCGTTGGAATTTGCTTTCATGTTTGTTGCACCTGCCCTGTTTGTTGTGCATGCTTTATTAACAGGGATATCATTAGCTATTGCTGCGACTTTCCATTGGACAGCTGGGTTCGGTTTTAGTGCAGGATTCATTGACTTTGTTTTAAGTTCAAGATTGCCATTGGCAAATGAACCTTATATGCTACTTCTTCAAGGACTGGCTTTTGCTGTCATTTACTATTTCTTATTCCGATTCTTGATAAAAAGGTTCAATTTAATGACTCCAGGCAGAGAAGATGATACAGAAGATGAGCTTGATGGTGGAGAAGTGATTGCGGAAGCAGACAGCAGTCAAGGCGGGAATGATAAGAGTAAATTCTTTGGAATGGCATCCGTTATTTATGAAGGTTTAGGCGGAGACGCTAACGTAATATCTGTAGATAACTGCGTTACCCGATTAAGGGTTGAGGTAGAGAATATGGGAGCTGTCGATCAGAATAAAATCAAATCAACAGGGGTTGCCGGAATTAATATCGTGGGTCCCCAAAGCATTCAAGTCATCGTTGGGACACAAGTACAATTCATAGCTGATGAAATTGAAAAGATCCGAAGGCAATAGCTGATTCTCTAAAAATCTACGATCAGGATTATATTTTCTGATCGTAGAGATTTTTATGATAATGACTTTATTAACTCTGCTCATAAAATAGAATAAAACGAATCAATGTTCTATAATATATAAAGGTATTGTTGAAGGATTTGCAATGAAGCTTGAAGAATTAGTAATGAAGCTCGTCCGCCAATCATTTGAGTAATTAGGATATCAGCAGTAATGAAGGCTGTATACATACCAAAAACACGATCATATAGTTTACTAAGTTTTGAGCAAGGGATATCTTTTGCATTTAGTATAGGGAGGTTCCGGTCTTGTATAAACAAAAAACCAAAGAAACTGACAGTAGTGTCATTGAGTTCATTGAGAACGTCGAAAATCCAAAAAAGCGTGAAGATGCATATGAATTGTTGGATGTTTTCACCAAAACGACAGGTTATGAGGCAAAGATGTGGGGACCGAGCATCATTGGGTTCGGTATCTATCATTATAATTATGAATCAGGTCATGAAGGAGAAGCCCCTCTGGTAGGCTTTTCCCCTCGAAAAGCAAAAATCAGTTTATATTTCACTCCAGGGGATAAAAAAAGGGAAGAATTGTTACAGGCATTTGGAAAACACACTTCCGGAAAAGGGTGTGTGTACATCAATAAAGTGGCAGATATTGATATTAATGTATTGAAAGAATTGATTAATCAGTCTGTCAAGTTTTTGAGAGATAAGTACCCGGACAATGAAATATAAGAGAACGGATGATCAATTTATAATTGTTAAAGAGGAACAAGAAAGCGAGTGGGAACGAAAATGAGAAAAATTAAAGTGGGCATAGTTGGGTACGGATTGTCAGGAGCTACATTTCACGCTCCATTACTAAGTGTTTTAGGGCAGTTTCAAATAACGAAAGTTGTCAGCTCAAAGAAGGAAAAAGTCCAAAAAGATCTGAAAGATGTGGAAGTGGTAAGCAGCTTAGAGGATATTCTTGAAGACGCATCGATTGATTTGGCTGTTATTACGACACCGAGTGGTTTGCATTATGAAATGGCCAAGCAAAGCTTGTTGGCCGGGAAGCACGTCATCCTTGAAAAGCCGATGGTAGTGGAAGCTTGGGAGGCAGAGGAGCTAATTAAGCTTGCCGAGGAAAAGAATCTTCTATTAAGTGTCTATCATAACCGGAGATGGGATAATGACTTTTTGACCGTGAAAAAACTTATGGATGATGGAGTGCTTGGGGAAATCAATACATACCAAGTCCATTATGATCGATACAGGCCTGTAGTCAGGGATAGATGGAGGGAAAAACCAGGCCCGGGATCAGGCATGCTATATGATTTAGGATCACATCTCATCGATCAAGCACTGCATTTATTTGGATTGCCGCAATTCGTTTGGGCAGATGTTTTTTCCCAAAGAGAAAATGCAGAAACGGATGATTATTTCCATGTGATATTAGGATATGAAAAGCTGAGAGTTATCTTACACTCAGGCTCAATCGTTCCGAGTAATGGACCGCGGTATCAGGTGCATGGAAGTAAAGGATCATTTATCAAGTACGGTCTTGATTGCCAAGAGGCGGCCCTGAGCGAGGGGAAAAAACCGCTGGATGACTCTTGGGGTGCAGATGAACCCGAATTCTATGGTAAGTTGGTTACGGTTGAAGGAGAAAATGAGATACATGAAACCATTGAAACACTGCATGGTTCTTATTTAACGTATTACCAGGCAGTTGCCGATAGTATATTAAGCGGGAAGAAAGCTCCAGTCACTGCCCAAGAAGGGTTATCTGTCATTAAAATCATTGATGCGGCTTTTGAAAGCAGTAAAGGAAAGAAAGCCATTTATATTAAATGAAATTCAATTTCCCCTCATAACAATATGAATTGAGAAAACTGAATGTTAAGCGGCCTTATTTTTAGAAATAAGGTCGCTTTTAATTTTGGTCAAATGCATGATTTACCGGTTTATTAGATAAAACAAAACTCGTGACTTCGAATGTTCCGCAATAATTAGAACTGTTTTTGCATAAAATTAGAGCGATTATTCGAGAGATTGAGTATTTACTCGTGAATTCATGCAATTTACTCGTGAATTTGGAGAAAATACTCGTGAAATTCATACATTTACTCGTGAATTATCCCCATTTACTCGTGAATTCAAATGATACGCAAGAATTAGAGCTGTTTCCGCATAAAATTGGAGCGAATATTCGGTAGATTGAAGTATTTGAACTGTGGATATTCTGTTTTGGAGGATTTATATTGAAATGAAATCCCCCGAATGGCCGCTGCTATTCGGGGGGCGTTTAGGTATTTAACTTTAGCTCTAGGATAATGCCTTTGCATGAAGAGATCGCTTTTGCCAAGCCATGGTAATCATCAAAGTAATGAATAAGAGGATAAGGCCCAACATGAAAGGATAGGTGATGTGGATATCATACATCATTCCGGCAAGTGTTGGTCCGAGCACATTACCGATGCTCATATATGCATTATTCATACCCATTGCAAAGCCCTGCTCATTTCCTGCCATCTTGGAAATCAGTGTGTTAAGAACTGGACGTAAGATGGAGGTGGAAAGGAAGATGACCAGTGAAATTAAAAAGAAAATCAGGTAACTTGAAGCAAAAAGTGATAGAAGGAAACCGATGGCTGCAACACTGATAAAGATATTCAGCACATTCACTTCCCCGAAACGCCGTACAATCCGGTCGACGACAAACAGTTGTACAATTACACTGACGATACCTGTGGCTGTAACCATGACGGCGATGTCCTTAGGGCTTGAATTGAATTGATTATCAAGATAAAGACCAATGACAGATTCATATGCCATTAAGCCAAAGCTCATTACAAGAGTAATGATGAGTGGGATGAAATAGGGCATTTTCACGGATAAGGCAATCTTCCGAACCATCGTTTCGGTTTTTGCATCCATGTCTTGAGTAACTTGTGCCGTTTCGCTTTCTTTTAAAACAAAAATCGAAAATACTACAGCTGATAGGGATACCAGCGCAGAAATCAAAAAGGGAAACTTCAAGCCAAAATCAGCTAAAAAACCTCCAATTCCTGGACCGACTACAATGCCCAGTGACATGGCGGCAGATACTAAACTATTGCCTTTAGCGCGCTGATCAAATGTGGTGATATCGGCTACATAAGCAAAAATTGCGGGGATAAGCAAAGCTGCCCCAATCCCGCCAATGATGCGTGAAGCATATAATAACCAAATGGAATTGACTGCATAAAAAATAAACATGGATAATGTCAAACCAATCAATCCATAAATAATCATTTTTCTGCGCCCGAATTGGTCAGTCCATTTTCCGGCAATTGGTGAAAAGATAAGTTGTGCACCTGCGAAAATGGCAATCATTAGGCCAGCGGCGGTTCCTCCTTGATTAATGGAGGCCAGGTATGCTGGTAAAATGGGAATGATGATACCGAAACTTCCTATTGCTATAAACATATTGATCATGAGGATAATGATCTTCTTGCGTTGTTCTGCTGACATGGGCAGCCTCTCTCTCTCTTTAAAAATCAATAACCAATTTAATTCGCATGGTTAATTTTTTGATACGTTAATTATGTTATAGTTTTAGATAGATAGTGTCAATAAGAAAGGATTGTCAAACATGCATTCAAGTGAATTGTATAATTTACATCTAGAAATCAAGGAACTAAGCAGCCTCTCACAGGAATTGGTGGAACCTTTTTTGGTTAAATATGATTTAACTTCTGTACAGTATCGCGCATTGCATTTAATTGTCTTGACTGAATCCATAGCAGTTAAAGATGTTTCGAATCATTTAAAAATCAAACCTGCAGCAGGAACTGCACTAATTGACCGGCTTGAACGGAAGAAGTTGATTGAGAGGGTACACAGTGAGGATGATCGGCGGTTCGTTTTTATCCAATCCACCGAAAGTGGAAGGAGAATCTATCATTCCATAAATAAGTGTTTTGCCAAGATCTTTCGTGAATTTTATGGGGTCCTAAATGAAGAGGAAACGCAAGGGCTCAAACAAATCGTCGGGAAACTGACCGAACATGCATCGTCTTGCATAGAGAATAAAATATAGTCTTCCTGACGTCTATAGTTTCCAATATAATAGAAAGAAGATAGACCTAATATTTACTAAAGCAGTGAATACCACTGCTTTTAGGGGATTAATTATCTGAATAATCAAAAAATAAATGAGTCACTCCCCTGAGTAAAACAAGTTAGGTTTATTCAATGATTCATGATGTAAGAAATCCATTAAAGAAGATATGGCTTTTGGAAAATGAATCTGTATCAAAAAAGTTAAGAAAATTTTTTCTCAATGACTCATCATGACGAACCAAGCAGAGGTAGTGTACTAGAAGCAGAGAATCGCAAAAGAAGGAGATGGTAAAATGTTTTCGCCATTAACCCCAATGGATTGGAAGCGCAGGGCCGTAAAATATTATCCCCATAAAGTTGCAGTCATCGATGAAGAGAAAGAGTTTACATACAAGGAATTCGGGCAGCGGACAGATCAACTTTCCAAAGCACTGTATTCTTCGGGAATTGAAAAAGGCGACCATATTGCAGTAATGTTGCCAAATACGCATTATATGTTGGAATGTTTTTATGGCATTTGTCAAATGGGAGCTGTAATGGTTCCACTGAATTATAGACTGGCTGCAGAGGATTTGGAATATATCATCAAGCATAGCGATTCAAAAATGTTGATAGTCGATGAGGAATTCACCGCTCCGATCGAAAAGATCATTACTAGACTTTCATTGGAAAAAATCATTATCGTGCCTGTTGAAGGACATGAAACCACTTTACCTGGAATAGACTATGAGAATTTCATTTTGCATGCAATTGATGAAGCACTGCCAGAGGTTAAAATCGATGAAAATCAACTTTTGACTATAAATTATACGAGTGGAACGACTTCAAAACCAAAAGGGGTAATGTTAACCCATCGCGGGAATTACATGAACGCCGCTAATTTCATTTATCACCTTGGAGTGAATCATGACGATGTATACTTACATACCCTGCCAATGTTTCACGCTAATGGCTGGGGAGGTGTATGGTCGGTAACGGCTACAGGCGGGACTCATGTATGTCTAAGGAAAGTCGACCCCCCTCTTATCCTCAAATTATTCGCCCATCATAATATTACATTATTATGTGGGGCACCGACTGTCGTCAATATGCTAGTGAATGAACCTAAAGCAAAAGAAACAAATATCAAAGCTCGCCCAAGGATGGCAACAGCAGGTGCACCTCCAGCAGCAGCGCTTATACAAAAGGCACAAGAAATCCTTGGTTTGAATATGATTCACGTATATGGGTTAACAGAAACTTCCCCTTTCATCCTATATAACGAGTGGAAGGATGAGTTTGAAGCTAAATCGGCGGACGAACAAGCAATAATAAAGGCAAGACAAGGGATTGAATTGGTTTTCAATGGGGAAACGATGGTAGTCAATCAAGATGGGAAAGAAGTCGTTTGGGATGGAAAGGAACTGGGAGAAATCATTACCCGCGGCAATGTTGTAATGGAAGGATATTATAAGGATCCGGAAAAAACGACCGAAGCAATTAGGGATGGCTGGTTTCATACAGGAGATCTGGCAGTGACCTATCCTGATGGTTATATTGAAATACAGGACAGGGCTAAGGATTTAATCATTTCCGGGGGAGAAAATATTTCTTCAACAGAGGTGGAAGGGGTATTGTATAAACATCCAGGTGTTTTGGAGGCGGCGGTCATTGCCATCCCAGACGATAAGTGGGGAGAAACGCCTAAGGCAATCATTGTGTTGCACCAAAATGCAAAAGTGACAGAAAATGAGATCATAACCTTTTGCCGCTCTAAAATGGCTCACTTTAAAGCACCGACAACAGTTGAATTCGTAGAGTCTTTACCGAAAACGGCAACAGGTAAGCTACAAAAATACCGTTTGAGGGAAATCCATTGGAAAGGAACAAAAAAGGTAAATTAAAGGCTTGATTATATGAACGGGACTATATTAAAGGTTGTCAAAATAAGTTAAAACCAAATAAAGTACGGCAAATAACAAGACCAAGAATGCTTTTAAAATAGCATTCTTGGTCTTTATTATTATGGAAAGCACCATTTCCTCTGTAACCAGGTAGTTAAATTAACGAGGGCTTCCCAATGAAAGGTTTGACTTAGTGCAATATAGATAAACTTGTTTTTTTACCATTAGCATCGACTGATGGATGATAAGCGTGATTTACCTGAATAATATGCTGCTATTAAACTATAAGGAATGCCAGCGAGTGCTGATGCCGGTGCAGGATACGGGCAGTACAAATAAATAAGTAAACGAAGGAAAAGGTTTTAAAACAGTGATAATTGTACTTATTTCAATAGTTTTCTTTAAAAGCATTATTTCTGGATAATTAGAGTAGAGGCTTACATCAATCGTTATTTTGTAAAAATTCGTGAAGAATAAAACGATAAATTTTAAAAAAACTAAATGAAATTACATTATAAGGAAGGAACTGTTGAAAAGTAAGTGATTATCCATTAAAAATTCTGTAAATTTAATTAAACATTATAACGTTATATTGATTAGTTCGGCAAAATATGATAATCTATTTTTGTAAAGAGAAATGAAATGAACTCTCACACAATTTAGTGTAACCGTATACAAAGTACTTGCAATCGATAGGATGTACCGAAAAGGATGAGGGAAATGGCAGATACGTTAGTTCTGAAGAATGTAAAGATGTTAGAGGGAAAAGCAGCGGATATCATACTGGAAAATGGGATGATTAAAGAAATCGCACTTCCCGGAACTGCAACAGGGGATAAGATAATAGATTATGATCAAAAAGTTTTTGTTTCCAGCGGATGGATTGATATGCATGTACATGCTTTCCCGGAATTCGATCCTTATGGTGATGAGGTTGATGAGATTGGATATAAAACGGGAGTAACAACGGTCATTGATGCGGGAAGCACGGGGGCAGACAGGATATCTGATCTCGTTAACAGCTGTGAAAATTCCAAAACGAATGTTTTCGCCTTTCTGAATATTTCGCGGATTGGCTTGAAAAGGATTGATGAGTTATCGGATATTTCATGGCTGGACGAAGGGGAATTAAGGAAGGCAATTTTCAAGTACGGGGATTTTGTCGTTGGACTTAAGGCGAGAATAAGTAAAAGCGTGGTTGGTCCAAATGGTGTCGAGCCATTAAAAATCGCTAGGAAGTTCTCGGCTGAAACTGGTTTACCATTAATGGTCCATATCGGTTCAGGGCCGCCTGATATTAAAGATGTCCTTGAATTACTTGAGGAAAAGGACATTATTACACATTTCTTAAATGGTAAAGCGAATAATTTATTTGATGAAAGAGAAGAGCCGCTTCCTGAGTTCAGTAAGGCGATTGAACGTGGTGTCCATTTGGATGTAGGTCATGGAACGGCAAGCTTTTCATTTAAAACTGCAGAAATGGCGAAAAAGCGGGGAATACGCTTCAATACGATCAGTACGGATATATATCGGAAAAACAGAGAGAATGGGCCAGTTTTTAATATGGCTAATGTGCTTACAAAATTTTTGTATCTGGGTTATCCATTAAACGAAGTAATAGATGCCGTTACGGTCAATGCAGCAGCTTGGTTGCATAAACCCGAGCTTGGCAGGATTTCAGCTGGGGATATTGCGAACTTGACCTTATTCTCGATCAAGAATGAGCCGACCCTTTTAATGGATTCCGAAGGAGAAAAAAGGATGGCAGAAAAAAGGGTTGTCGTAAAAGGAGTGGTTATAAATGGAGAATTCATTGAATGCTAAATACGGTTTGAAAAGAGTCATAAATGCAAGCGGAAGAATGAGCATATTGGGGGTTTCTGCCCCAACTGACACAGTGATGGACGCGATGAAAAAAGGTGGGCAAAATTATGTTGAAATTTCTGATTTAGTCGATAAGTCAGGCCAGCATATAGCGAAATTGCTTCATTCTGAAGCAGCTGTCGTCGTTAATTCAGCTTCAAGTGGGATTGCGCTTTCGGTAGCGGCGATCGTTACGGAAGGAAATAGAAGGAAAAGCGAAAGGCTTCATCAAGATCTCATTCAAAAGAATGAAATCATCATGCTGAAAGGCCATAACGTTCAGTATGGTGCACCGGTTGAAACCATGATTTACCTTGGTGGCGGAAAATTGGTTGAAGTTGGGTATGCAAACGAAGGGAAGGCAGAACATATTGCGGATGCCATAAATGAAAATACTTCTGCCATTTTATACGTGAAATCGCATCATGCTGTTCAGAAAAATATGATATCGGTCGAAGAAGCATGGGAAGTGGCCCAAACGAATAATATCCCTCTGATTGTCGATGCAGCTGCGGAGGAGGATTTGGGGAAATATGTACAATTCTCCGACTTGGCCATTTATAGTGGATCAAAAGCCATTGAAGGACCCACATCCGGTATCGTTGCTGGCAGAAAAAAATATATTGAATGGGTAAAGGTTCAATTGCATTGTATCGGAAGGAGCATGAAGGTTGGAAAGGAAACTACCTTTGGGCTGCTTCAGGCATTGGATGAGTATTTCGTCAAGACAGATAAAAGCGAAAAAGAAAAAGCTAGTTTACAAGTTCTCACATCACTTGAATCCATTGAGGGCGTAAAAGTAACGATAGTTCAGGATGAAGCCGGCCGTGCCATATATAGAGCACGTATTTCCATTGATCCTTCAATAACGGAAACGACGGCGAAGGAAGTGAACGAGCAGCTCAGAAATGGGGATATCGCCATTTACACACGCGATTATGGGATACGGCAAGGCTTTTTCGATATAGATCCGCGTCCATTACAAGGTGATGATATACATGTCATCGAGGCACAATTAAGCACCATATTAGGAGGAAAACAGGGATGACAAACATTAAAAAACGGTTATTGAATGATCGTGTAGCCTTAAATGTACTTGCAAATAGTGTAGAAAATGCAGTGGAAGTCTTTGAAGCGGCGGAAGGCCATGTATTGGTTGGTGTACTCTCAAAGGATTATCCAACAGTGGAAGCTGGTGTTACAGCAATGAAAGAATACGGGGAAGCCATTGATGAAGCCGTTTCAATAGGATTGGGTGCGGGCGATAATAGACAGGCAGCGGTTGTCGCAGAAATAGCAAAACACTATCCAGGCAGTCATATTAACCAGGTTTTTCCTGCTGTTGGTGCTACGAGGGCCAATTTAGGCGATAATGACAGCTGGATAAATTCACTTGTTTCTCCAACTGGGAAAGCGGGTTATGTGAATATCTCCACTGGTCCAGTAAGTGCTGGTGCAAGTGAAACTGCCATTGTGCCTATCAAAGCTGCCATTGCGCTGGTTCGCGATATGGGGGGGAATGCTCTGAAATACTTCCCGATGAAAGGCCTGAAGCATGAAGATGAATATCGTGCTGTCGCAAAGGCTTGTGGTGAAGAAGGATTTGCTTTGGAACCAACAGGTGGAATCGATTTAAATAATTTCGAGACTATACTAGAGATCGCATTAGAAGCAAAAGTGCCTAAAGTCATTCCCCATGTATATTCTTCCATCATCGATGAAGAGACTGGAAAAACGAATGGGGAGGATGTACGGAAATTATTGGCCATAACTAAAAAATTGGTTGAAAAATATGCCTAAAAGGATTGTGGCATTCGGGGAAGTAATGATGCGTTTACAGGTACCAGGGCATGAATTGCTATCACAGGCCAACACTCTGCAATACTCCTTTTCAGGCACGGGGGTAAACGTTGCTTCTGCGATGGCAAAGCTCGGTCATGAGGGGTTTCTTGTGACAAAGTTACCGGATAACCCACTTGGGGATTCCGCGATTTCATCTTTGCAGCGCTTAGGAATTGGAAGGAACTTCATCTCTAGAGGTGGCAAGTACTTGGGGATGTACTTTTTGGAAAATGGTTTTGGACAGCGGGCGAGCCGTGTCACATATTCCAATCGACTGGAAAGCAGTTTCAATAAAGCCTCTTTATCCGATTATGACATGGATATGATTTCGGAAAGTACGGATATCATCCATTTTTGCGGAATCACGCTTGCAATGGCGGAAAATGTACGGGAAAGTATGAAGGTGCTGGCTAGAAAAGTCAAAGAAAAAGGCGGTACAGTCTGTTTCGATTGCAACTACCGCCCCTCATTATGGGAGGGAGGTTATGCCGACGCAAAGCCTCATTATGAAGAAATGCTTACTTTGGCTGATATCGTCATGATGAATGAGAAAGACGCCCTATATATTTTAGGAATGAAGTCTGAAGGCTCCACTAGGGAAGAACAGCTAAACGAGTTAATCCCTGAGGTGGCGAAAAAATTCAATATTCAGTCGATAGCAGGGACACACCGTTCAATCAACAGTGATAATAGCCATACATTGAGGGGGTATATATACAAGGAAGAAACATTTTACTTTTCCGATATCCTATCATTTTCCGTATATGATAGAATAGGTTCAGGCGATGCTTACACCAGCGGAATCTTACATGGAGAATTACGAGGATATTCCCCTGAAAAGACAGTTCGGTTTGCGGCTGTTTCAGGAATGCTGGCATGTACTGTCGTTGGAGATACTCCTTTGGCAACCGAAAAGGAGATACTCTCGGCAATGGAAGGTAAAATGGAAGATATTAAGAGATAAAAGGCAGGAGATTAGGAATGAATGTGAACAGAAAAAATGGGCCGATGTATTTACAGATAAAAGAAATATTAAAGGATCGTATTTTACATGGGGTTTATGCCATCGACACAAACATTCCCTCTGAGCCTCTTTTGGAAGAAGAATTTAACGTAAGTAAGGTCACTGTCCGTAATGCAATCAAAGAACTCGTGCAAGAGGGGTATGTTGAAAAGAAAAGCGGCAAAGGCACTAGGGTCATAGCTAATGGTTCGATTGTCAAACTTTCCAAAGGAAAGCGTTTCACAGAGCTGTTGGTGGAGGAAGGGCACTCCATTTTAAAAAAGGTGTTAAACATAAGTCATGTTGACCTTTCTTCGGTCCCTAAGCTGCATTCTTTATTTGGTGACCATTGCATAAGTATCGAACGGATATATTTATTGGACAATGAACCTTATATTTACTTTACACATTATGTTTCACTCGATATGAACGAAGAAGATATGAAAGAGCTCCAGATCAATTCTTTGTACCGCTTTTTGGAAGATCAAAACGTCAAACTTGAAACATTCAGAGATGAGTTTGCCGTTGCTATCGCTCCGGATCACATTTGCGAAACACTGAAAATCGAAAACAATAGTCCTGTATTAAAAAGGATTCGGATTTCCAGTGATGGGGACGGAAATGTTATGGAATACAGTGAAGGGTATTACAACACGGCTAAACAAAACTACATCGTGACATATAATGAGCCGGTACAATAATCCAATTATTGTATCGCATTGATTGTAAGCGATTTCAATGGGGTGGGGAGAACATATGGATCTATATTTATTAGGAATCACGCTGATAGCCATCGTAATTGTTATTTTGGGGGTATCATGGTGGAAATGGCATGCATTCATTAGCTTGACTGTAGCCAGTTTATTTTTAGCGGTTTTTTCAGGACTGCCGATGGACAAGATTGTAGGAGCATATGAAACGGGTGTCGGAGCGGTCCTTGGTCACCTTATTGGAATATTGGCTTTAGGGACCATCTTAGGAAAGATGATGTCCGACTCTGGAGCCGGTATGCAGGTTGCTGACTTTTTCATTAATAAATTCGGCGTGAAGAACCTGCCGTGGGCCATGCTTTTATCTGGTTTCATCATAGGCATTCCGGTATTTTTCGAGGTTGGTTTAGTAATATTGCTACCTTTGGTCATTTCCATTCGGAAATCAACCAAAGTGAACATCTTGTTAATTGGTATTCCTGTACTTGCTGGTTTATCGATCGTACATGGGCTGGTACCTCCGCATCCGGGAGCCATGACAGCTATTGGAATCTATAATGCAAACATGGGACAAGTACTTCTGTACTCATTGATCATCGCATTCCCGACTGCTGTAATTGCCGGACCGCTATTCGCAAAATGGGTTCAAAAACGGGTTATTCCTGTTGGGGAACCGGAATTGATTCGGGTGGTAACAAAGTCAAGTGGTTTACCAGGGACTGGGGTTTCGTTCTTCATCATCCTTTTGCCTGTATTGTTGATGGTTATAACTGTCTTGGCTCCTTATTTGCCGCTACCGGGTTCCGTTGAAAAATTCTTATTGTTTATCGGCAGTCCGGTGATTGCCCTATTAATCTCCTGTTTTGCTGCTTACTACTTCTTGGGATACAGACAGGGAATGGACAAATCACTAATTAAAAAGTTGACGGAAGAATGCCTGTTGCCATTAGCCTCCATAATCCTTATTATCGGTGCTGGCGGAGGATTCAAGCAAATTTTAATTGATAGTGGCGTAGGGACTGCAATCGCTTCCATGTCTGAAGAAATTTCTTTATCCCCGATCGTTCTTGCATTCCTTGTGGCCGGATTGATCCGGATTGCCACAGGTTCTGCAACCGTCGCTTTGACCACGGCAGCAGGGATCGTTTCACCGGTCGTTGCCAATATGACAGGTGTTAATCTAGAATTGCTCGTTATTGCCACGGGAGCAGGCTCACTTATGTTCTCCCATGTTAATGACGCAGGTTTCTGGTTGGTAAAAGAATATATGGGACTAACCGTTAAAGAAACATTCAAAACATGGACAGTCATGGAAACATTACTTTCCTTCGTGGCATTCGGTTTGGTTTTAATTTTCGATATATTCATTTAATTAAAGAAAATTTCTCAATGTGTGAATAAGTAACATTTACCTCCGTGAACTGTCTTGGGGTGACAGATCACGGAGGCTTTTATTTAGTCATGGAACATACTGGGGGTGGAGAAAATGACCGGTTTTACTCTTAATGATAGGTCATTGCAGAAACCAGAAACAAAATTCATTCACAATCGGAAGTAGTTAGACTATTGACAAGGGGGCAGTTTCATCCAGGAGATGTTTGTTTGGCTCCTCGAAGATATAAGTCCTGACAGAGACTTCTATATTGGAAGATTGACAGCTTCCCGTTTACATATTCATTCTGAATATAATCTAATAATTCATTGGCATGGTTAGGCTTTTGACGTTTTTCCTGAATATAATGGAGAATTAAAACTTCTATATTCACACACTCACCTTACTTGACAAGTATTTTTTTCCATTAACAATATAACATGGGCATTCAAAAAAATATCATTTTTTGAATATTTTAACTATCGACATATTTATACAAATAAAGGATTGATTCGGAATAGCGGTGGGGAATTTTATCGGGTAATGCAAAAAAGAGCGATATTGTACTGACTTACTTTTAAGTCGGCACAAGAAAAAACCCTTGAAAATTCAAGGGTTGGATTGTTAATTAAGGTGACGAAACTGATTTTACAAGGACTTCATGCTTGTATCTTTTGTACAGGTATAGGTGATAAGCGCAGCTCTGCGGCTTCTCTCTTAATGGAGAATAAATAAGCTGCCAAACCTAAGATGGCTGTAAAAATCAGCATGGCGATCGATGAACTGAAATCCCCGCCAGACAAGTCACGAAGCCATCCCATGATATAGCTCGAAAAGCCGCCCATGATATTCGTGAATCCAATTAGACCAGCGGCCCGTCCTGCCGTTTCAGGTGTTGAGTATTTTACCATGAGCATATTACTTAAATGGAACACACCGCCTTGACATCCCATTGCCAGTCCCATACATAGTCCGGCTAAAATTGGATTGGGGATGAAGATCGCTACAGTCAGAAAGACTGCTGTCAATGAAAATAGAATCGTGGCCATCAAACTTGGACGTCTGGTTTTGTCAGCCAGAAAACCGCATGCCAAGACAAATCCTAAAGCGAATAGCCAGGAAAGTGAAGTGATACTCGACATTCCTTCCTTTTCGAATCCTTTTGCTTCAATGAGGTAGGTAGGAAGCCAAATGCTGATACCGAAAAATAAAAAGGAGCATACAAGCATGCCGAACCAAACAATCCAGAAACGATAATCTTGGGCGAAACTCTTATTCTCGGAGGCAGCGGTTTCTTTCACTTCATCATCCGTTTGGCGAATGAAAGCCAATTCCTCCTTACTTATACGGGGGTGTTCTTCTGGTGTATTCCGTGTCATAAAGATGAACATCGGGATATTTATAAATAAGTTGAATGCTGCAAGCATAAAGAAAGCTGCCTGCCAGTGGAGTAAAGATATCACGAGCACCAAAACAATGGCTCCCATTGCCGGACCTAAATAGTTACCGGTAAGCCATGATGCCTGGGCCCTCCCCAATTCCCGTTTATTAAACCAGTTAGAAATGAATTTGCCGGATACCGGAATCATCATCCCCTCACCAAAACCAAGAATGATCCTGCTTATTAAAAACATTTCATATGAATTTGCCAGGCCTGACATAATCATCGTGAGTGTCCAAACGAATAAACCGGCAATGGCTGTTTTTCGGGCACCTAATTTATCAATGATGAAACCCCAAAAAAGATTGGAAACTCCATAGGCAATGGTGAATACAAAAGATAGAAGACCAATCTTTGCATTTTTGTCATCGCCTGTCATACCGAGTGCATGCAAGAATTCAGGATCTGTTTGAATGATGGAAATGCCAACCTTATCAATTTGTCCGAAAAACCAAAAGAAAAAAATTGGAACGGCAATATACAACCATCTTTTTTGCCCATTTAACATAATACCATCTCCTTGTCGCTTTTTAGCATTCCCTAAAAACACTTACCATTGCAAATAAGTGAATTACGGTTACCCCTTTAGAAAGGTACTAGTTTTGATTTTTCATTTAAGCGTGTAATCCCGCCTTTCTTAATAATTTTGATAGATAAAAAGTCACGGAAATGTTTTGTAAGGAAAACAAAGTTTTACTTTCTTAACGATAAATTAAAATAATTTGATTGTCAATTTAATATTTTGATAATTTTCTATTTTTAGAATAAACAAACTTATAAGCGTTTTCATATTTAAAACAGAGTTCCATTGCCGCCTTTTGTACATTCTTTGAGAATTATTTAATCAAATGAGTGGATGGACCTCTATCACGGACTTAAAAATGGAAGTATTTAATCTTTTATGTCAAAAAAACAAATTATTATCAAATTATCAAAAATTCCAACTTATCGATATTGAATTTAAAATCAGGAAAATCTATAATTCATTTATGTTGTTTTGTATATAAAATACTTAATATGGAAAAATTATGATTTTGGCAGAATATATCGATGTATAATTCTTTATTTGTTTTCATTTGTAATATTCGTTATATTTGGTTGTATCGAGCTTTTCTATTGATACGTCAATTAAGCTAGACTTCCACATAGTTTTATATATGTAAATATGCTTTAATTGACACATATACACTAATCTATTTTAAACAAATGATCTTCCAGAACTTCCAGAAAAAATGTACATATACTTGCAAGTTCTTCTTTGTAGGTATGAAGAAAGTTTTACTGAATGGGTTATATTCAGGAGGAAATGAGATTTATTTACAACGGGGGGAATTCTCGAATGGCAAGCGAAGAAAAAGAGAAAGAGAAATATAGTGCTAATTCATTGGTTAGAGGATTGGAAATCATAAAGCTCTTTAATGAGGTACAGCCGAGTTTGTCTCTTTCAGAAATTGCAAAACAACTGGGAGTAAGCAGAACGGTACCATATCGTTTATTATTCACATTACAAAATATCGGTTATTTGTCTCAGGATGAACATACCAAACGTTATAGCTTAACCCCAAAGGTTCTTGAATTGGGATTCAGCTATTTGAATAGCTTGAAATTCCAGGAAATTGTCCAACCATATATGGAGAACTTGCGTGATGAAATCGGAGCCTCCTGCCATCTATCCATTTTGGATGGGCAGGAAGTTGTTTATGTTGGAAGTGCCCCAATCAGAGGTGTATCCGCTGTCAATGTGAACATAGGTTTACGGCTGCCGGCACATGCATTGGCCAATGGAAAATTACTTTTGGCATATCAACCGAAAGAAATGTTAATGCAAATGTTCAAAATATCAAACCTGACACCTTATACAGACAAAACACTCACCGCGCCGGGTGAATTTCAAAAACAGCTGGATTCAATCCGGCAGAATGGTTATTCGATGACAAGCGGGGAATTCCACCCTGGCATCCGTTCTGTTGCCGCTCCGATTTTTGACCGGACTGGGAAAGTATTGGCTGCGTTGAATGTCGTGGCAACTGAGTCTGCTTACCAAGAGGATTTCATCGATAAAATTGCCTTGCCGAAACTTTTGGAAGTTTCTCGGCAGTTATCTGTTTATATGGGATATAGCGGGGTTAAGCCGTATCAACACGAAGATGTCTGATCTTACTTGAGCCCCAATCTATTAATAAGTTAATAACCTTTTTTGAAAGTGTGGATCCCCAATAGGGTATCCACACTTTTTTTTGTTTAAGAAATACGTTTATCCCAAAGCGCCAAGTGTTCGAATTATAAAAATAGTTTTAAATATTCTAAAAATTAATTGACTTTGAAGCGGTTTCATTTTAGACTTAATTCATAGACAAAACATTGTTTTGCTTGTAAAACACAATGCGTTTTAGTAACAACCAATAAGGGAGGAATTTTAAAATGACAAAAGAAGCTTTTTCAGTGAAGGATTTTGAAAAAAAATATGTTGCACGATTGAAAGACCGTTCGCTTGATTGGGATGTCTTGAAGTTCCAGGAAGAAATCGATCCCGCTTATCGACGCGCACAGATGAGATATATCGGACGTGGTGCCACTGCCAATAACGATACGAATGTAATTGCAGGTGAACATTTCACTTTAAGTACAATGGTGCTGCCTCCGGGATGTATCGGTCCTTTGCACCTTCACGACGATGTTGAAGAAGTGTTTTTTATTCTAGAGGGTGAAGTCACGGCATTAATTCAAGAGGATAGCTACAGCGAAGTGCATGAAATTAAATTAAGTGCGAGAGATTGCATCAGCAGCCCACCAGGGGTTTATCGGGGAATTAGAAATGACGGGGATGTGGAGGCGCGCATGCTCGTGATGTTAGGGGCAGTGAAGCCTAATTTACCGACATATCCTGAAGGCAGTGACCTGGAAGAACTGCGTAAACAGCGCGCTAAAGAAAGAGAAGCCATTATTAAAGACTGATTATTTAGCCGAAAAGGGCACCTGCATTATGAAAATTAATGAGGCGCCCTTTTCGATTAGATTGTTAAATATGGCCCATGCAATTTATCTAAAGGCCAATCTAAATTATGGGAGGTATGAAAAATGCTTGGGATTACTCATTTACGACATATAAGCATGATAACTCCGAATTTCGATGATCAAGCAGAGTTTTATGAAAAGGTTTGGGGACTGGATAGAGTGGATGTTCCGGAAGAGGAGAATACGGTTTATTTCCGCGGGGCTGGACCGGAACATCATATTTTAAGCCTTCACAAGGGAGAAAAACGTGGTTTGCATCATATAGCTTTTGGCATGGTCGATAAAAATGCGGTGGATCGTGCAGCAGGGATATTACAGTCGAAGGGCGTTCGAATTATTGAACCGGCTGGATATTTGGATGAAGCAGGTGCCGGTTATGGCCTGCGGTTTATTGATCCGGAAAACCGCGTAATAGAGCTTTCGGCTTGGGTGGAAGTACAAACGTCTATATGGAGCAAGAAAAATGTTGATCCAGTGAAACTGAACCACGTTGTAATGAATACAAAGAACTTGGATATGATCGTTGAGTTTTACACGGATGTACTTGGGTTTAAAGTTACAGATTGGAGTGAGCACCAAATGTCATTCCTGCGATGCAACAGGAAACATCACTCCATTGCCTTCAATCAAGATGAGCATGCGTCAGTCAATCATATCGCATACGAGGTCGATTCCGTGGATGAACTGATGCGGGGAATAAGCAATGTGCGAAAAGCGGGCTTGTCAGAACTTTGGGGACCTGGACGTCATGGGCCTGGAGACAATATTTTCTGTTATTTTCAAGACCCAGGCGGTTTTGTTATGGAGTATACATGTTATCTGGAAACGATCGAAGATGAAGCGGAGTGGAGGGCACGTGTATGGAAACGGGTTCCGCATTTAATGGATCAATGGGGGATTGCAGGTCCGCCGAAACCAGAAGCCCGCAAAGCAATGGGAGGAGATCCCGATCCAGGCTGGGTTGATTCTAAGATAGATGATTCAATCATGGCGGAAAAATGAGGAGGATATTGATTTCCTCCCATTATTCTTGTGCGTAATTAGGAAAAGCGTTTAAGGAAAATGGTTTTGAAAAGGAGTGACGAGAGTGGATTTAGGATTGCAAGGAAAAGTGGCTGTCATAATGGGCGGCACGTCGGGCGTGGGATTAAAAACAGCAGAAATGTTTCTGGCTGAGGGAGCGAAAGTGGCTATATGCGGCAGAAGTGCAGAGCGTATGGAGAGTGCACAAACACAATTGCTGTCATTTGGTGAAAAGGCAGATATTTTTGCATCAACATGTGATGTCACCTCAAAATCGGATGTGGATTCTTTCATTAATGGTACCGCTGAGAGGTTTGGCGGAATCGATATATTGGTGAATGCAGCCGGTCAAAGCGTGATGGGTCACTTTTTTGACATAACGGATGAGCAGTGGGAAGAACAGATTCAGTTAAAGTTCTTTGCCATCATATATGCCGTTCGTGCATCGCATCCTCATTTATTGAAAAGGGGAGGAGGGCGGATCATTAATATTAATGCAACGCTTGCTAAAGAACCTGAACGTCATATGATAGCGACTGCAGCAGCAAGGGCTGGTCTCCTTAATTTAAGCAAAACCTTGTCCCAGGAATTGGCTTTTGACAATATATTGGTTAATTCAGTGAGTCTTGGATTGATCCGGACGGATCAATGGGAGCGAAGAAGATTGAAAAATGCGCCTGATATGGACCCAGAAGAGTATTACGGAGACCTTGCGAAAAAACGGAACATCCCTCTTGGCCGCGTTGGTGAAGCGGAAGAAGTGGCCAGTGTCATCGTTTTCCTTGCTTCAGACAAAGCAAGTTATGTAGCGGGTTCGACGATTGAGACGGCAGGAGCAATCGGAAAGGCACTATAAATATATTACTAAAAAAGGTAGGATAACGCGATGAAAATACAAGAAGAATTAGAGTTTACGACCGCCGATTCCATCGTAAAGGAGCTTGTTCAGGCAGGAGTGGAAGCTGCTTTCGGAATTGTCAGTATTCACAATATGCCAATATATGATGCAATTCTTAGAGAAGGGAGCATCAAACTCATTTGTTCACGCGGTGAGAGCGGTGCCGTAAATATGGCTGATGGATATGCCCGCGCCACAGGGAAATTGGGTGTAGTGATTACAAGTACCGGAACAGGGGCAGGAAATGCTGCTGGTTCACTAGTGGAAGCATGGGCAGCTGGTGTCCCCCTTCTTCATCTTACCGGTGAGGTGGCTTCTTCTTATCTTGGTACAGGCAAAGGATACATACATGAGTGTAAAGACCAGCTTTCAATGATGAGAGGAGCTTGTAAAAATGCAGTGAGGCTTAGAAACCCTGACCAATCTGCAGCAGTGGTAAGGAAGGCGATCCAAGAAGCCTTAACTGCACCAACGGGTCCGGTTACATTGGAAATCCCGATTGACTTTCAATCGGCGATCATAGAAGATCTTTCACTCGAGGGGCTACGGGCCTCTACATCTGAAACAAATGCATTGCCATTTATTCCTGAAAAAGCCGTGCAAAAAATCTTAGGCGCACGCCGTCCTGTAATATGGGCAGGTGGTGGAGTCATCAGTGCCAATGCATCGCAAGAGCTGCAAAAATTAGCGGAACTCCTTGGTGCAGCGGTTATAACAAGTCAGTCAGGAAAAGGGTCGATTCCAGAAAACCACGAACAATGCATCGGACATTTTGCAGCATATAAAACAACAAAAGAGTTTTTAAGAAATGCAGATTTATTGATTAGCGTAGGTGTAAGGTTTAGAGGGAATGAAACATCCAACTGGAAAGTGCCGGTGCCACAAGAACATATAGCGATCGATGCGGATTGGCAGGCCATTAACAGGAACTATAAAGCCACGTTAGGATTGGTTGGTGATGCAAAAGGTATGTTAGCTGCCATCATTCAAAAACTCGAAGAACATTCAGTTCATGCGGAGCCTTCTTATTTACAAGAAGTTCTTTCGCTTAGAAATGAAGTGCGTGCTCAACTCAGGGAAACGCTTGGACCTTATGAGCAATTTGTGGATGGTATGAGGGAGATATTACCAGACGATACCATTCTGGTTCGAGATGTAACCGTACAGGCAAACGTTTGGGGCAGCCGTTTATTTGAAGTCTATGAACCGAGAACATCCATTCATGCATCAGGCGGGGGAATTGGTCAAGGTCTTCCAACAGCAATCGGTGCCCAAATGGGGTGTCCGGATAAAACCGTTGTTCTTATGGCTGGAGACGGTGGGTTTATGGTGAATGTCGGGGAAATGGTTACTGCAGCCGAAGAAAACTTACCAGTTATCATCGTTTTGTTCGATGACTCAGGCTATGGGGTTCTTCGCAATATTCAAACAGCCGCATATGGTCGGCAGGTAGCCGTGGATTTATTGAGTCCTGATTTTGTGAAACTGGCTGAGTCCATGCATTTTGATGCTGTCCGTATTGGTTCTGGAGATGAATTCATATCCGAACTGAAAAAGGCAAAGGAAAGACGTAAACCCTCAATGATCGTTGTTGATATGGAAGCTGTGGGGCCTATGGCCAAGCCATTTGGCGGACCTCCAGGAGCTGCGGAAGCGTTCAAGCCCAAAAAACTATAAGGAGGATTGACAATGATTTCGACATACCCATTTGTTTCAGGAAAATACCTAGTTAATGGAGAATGGAAAGAATCGGAGGATAAAGTCGATGTAGTAAATCCGGCATATACATTAGAAGTAGTTGGCCAGGTGGCGAAATGCTCTGAACAAATCGTGAATGACGCAATTGAAGCGGCAGAAAATGCTTTTGAAACGTGGTCTCGCTCTGATATCGGGGAACGGGCCAATCGGATGAACACTGCGGCAGAAGAACTCTCAAAAGTTATTGAGGAAAATGTTACAGTGTTTGTACGTGAAAATGGCAAAACACTTGTTGAAGCTAAAAAGGATTTACTGCGCTGTGTTGAAGTCATGAAGGGCTGTGCAGCAGAGTTACTTGATTGGTGGAAGCCTGAAGTGCTCCCTGGAAAACAAAAAGTCCAGATCCGAAGAAGGGCAAGAGGTGTCACGGCAATTATCACACCGTGGAACTCTCCAATGATATTAACCTTTAAACGGGTCATACCTGCTGTTTTGGCAGGCAATGCCGTTGTTGTAAAACCTGCAACGAATTGCCCGTTAACGATAATGACCTGTTTAAAAGTAGTTTCTGAACATTTTCCTCCAGGGGTAATCAATATAATCTCGGGATCAGGAAAAGCGATCGGCGACAAACTATGTTCCGATTCACGCGTACGGACTTTGGCGTTTGTCGGAAGTACGGAAACCGGAAAAGATATCATGCAGAAATCAGCTGGAAATCTGCAAAAGGTATATATGGAACTTGGCGGAAATGATCCTGCCATCATTTTGGAAGATGCCAATATGGATGAAGCGGCCATCAAACGTTTGAGGATGGGGATATTACGAGCAGCGGGTCAGGTCTGTTCTGCAGTAAAAAGAGTGTACGTCCAAGAATCACGTTATGATGAGGTTGTGGAAAAGCTGACCAAAGAGTTTAGCCGGATGGTAATTGGTGATGGCATTCAGCCTGACGTGACAATGGGTCCATTGAATAATAAAGCACAATATGACTTTGTGAATGGCTTGATCGAACGTACCGCTAAATCAGGAGGAAATATAATCACGACTGGCATCCAGCTGAATCCGGAAACTTGGGATAAAGGTTATTATATGTGTCCTTCCATTATTACAGGCGTCGATCAGCAGAGCGAATTAGTTCGGGTGGAGCAATTCGGACCCATCATTCCAATTTTACCTTTCAATGGTATTGATGAAGCTGTAAAATTAGCGAATGATAGTGAGTTTGCCTTGCGTGCTTCTGTTTGGACCGAGAATGAAGATATCGCTGTCGAAATGGCAGATCGCCTTGAAGCTGGTGCTGTTTTCCATAATAATCATACCGTTTTCAGCGACTTGGCTCTGGATTTCCCAGGATTAAAAGAAAGTGGTGTTTCCCGGGAAACAAGACATTGCGGGCTGGAATTTTTTGCGGACTCATACGGGTTTGCTGATTGAGGAAGGATGAAACTACATGAAATTAGGTTTAATCGGATGCGGTAATATCGGTAAATTTCTGCTACAGGCCATTAATAAGGACGGGCTTCTTCCTGGTGGTAAAATCGTTGCGATTTATGCCCGCCGTGAAGAAGTCGCAGCACAACTAGCTGAAGAATTCAGGACACAGCCATATAGTGATGTCGATGAACTCCTTCAATCCGATGTAGAATTAGTCATAGAGGCTGCAACGATCGAAGCAGCTGAAGAGTATGCATTGAAAGTGCTTAAAAGTGGGAAGGATCTCTTGCTGAGCAGCATTGGCGTGATGGCGAATCGTGCCTTTGAAGAACAATCAAATCAGATTTGCAAAATGAATAACGTGAATATTCTCCTTCCGTCTGGTGCGATTGGAGGTCTCGATGTACTTAAGTCGGCAAAGGCGGTGAATGGCCTTGAATCTGTTTGCATCACCACAAGAAAACCGCCAAACGCATTGCCTGCAGGTTCTACAGTGACAGAAGAAACGGTATTATTTGAAGGATCTGCTGCAGAAGCGATCAAACAGTTTCCGAGAAACATTAATGTTGCGATTGTGCTGTCCATGGCTGGTCTTGGATCTGAAAAGACGAAAGTGAAAATCATTGCCGATCCGAATGTGTTAAAAAACCATCACCTGATAGAAGCGTCAGGTTCGTTCGGGAAACTGAAATTGGAAGTGGAAAATGATCCGATGCCAAATAATCCGAAAACGAGTTATTTAGCGGCATTAAGTGTTTTGGCTACTCTGCAAAATAAGGAAAAGAGCGTTCAAATCGGGTAAAGACTTATGATGTAAAGCTTGGAAGGGAGAGGAAAAGTATGCTTAAAACTGATAAATCCTTAGAAGAAATGTCGAAACAGCAAGTTATTAACTATCTGAATGAAACGGTTAAACCAGAGGAAGGCGCTATACCTGCATACCTCCTTGGAGACCCAAAGGTTTATGATATAGAACATGAAAAAGTGTTTTTGAAAACATGGGTTTTTATCGGTCATGATTCTGAAATACCCAACAAAGGAGACTTCATGACCCGTGAACTGGCTGGCTACTCGCTCATCATCACTCGTGATGGTGAAGGGGAAATCAGGGCGTTTTATAATATGTGCACACATCGCGGAATGAAACTATGCCGTGCAGATAAAGGAAACAAGTCATTATTTACGTGTCCCTACCATGGGTTTAATTTCAAAAACACTGGTGAGCTCGTAGGGGTGCCTTTACAAAAGGACATATACGGGGGCAACCTTGACCGGTCGGAAATGGGCCTTCACAAAGTGAAGCTTGAATCCTATAAAGGTCTTTTATTTGGAACTTGGAATGAAGAAGCCGAGCCGCTTGAAGAGTTTCTTGGTGACATTAAATGGTATTTGGATATACTCGTAGGTCGTGCAGAAATGGAAGTAATCGGGGTTCCGCAAAGATTCGTAGTCAATTCCAACTGGAAAGTTGGTTCCGATAACTTTGTTGGTGATTCCTATCACACGATGGTCACACACGGTTCCATTGCCAAACTGGGCATGGTTCCAAATGCTACCTATTCAAAGCGCGGTTTTCAAATCCATACAGATAACGGGCATGGACTGAACTTAGGGACACCTAACCCTGAATTCGCTTTCCCGGAAGAATTGAAAGAAGAATTTAAAACTAATTTGTCTGAAGAACAATATGGAGTGTTATCAAACTTAAAGAATATGATTGGGAACGTTTTCCCCAATTTATCATTTTTAATATCCCATACAAAAATCAAGGACCAATTCATCTCCAACACTTCAATTAGAATGTGGCGGCCAATCGGTCACAATAAAATGGAAGTGATCGCTTGGATGCTCGTGGAAAAGAACGCCTCCCAAGATTGGAAAGATAGATCAAGAGATTCATTTATATTGACCTTTAGCCCATCCGGTATTTTCGAACAGGATGATACGGAAGTGTTTACGGATATTACTGAAGCAGCCCAAGGCCCAATGCCTTTCCTAAAGAATCTAACCTACAATTATACAATGGGTCTTCATCGTGAACCAGTTGATTTTATAGGACCGGGTGTTGCTTACGATGATAAATTCACTGAAGCGAGCCAAAGGAATTTTTACAAATACTGGCTTGAATTAATGACGAAATGATAAGCGGGAGGGGGAACGGAAATGAATGTGGAGAAAATGTTGCTCAAATGTGAATTTGAACAGTGGCTGTATGATGAAGCTCAACTATTGGATGATATTGAATTTGATGATTGGTTCGATTTAATGCACTCGAGCTTGCGTTATCAAATGCCTGTACGTGTAAATAAAGAAGGTGTGGAACGCCCGGATTATTCAACGGAAATGTTTACATTTAATGATGATATTGAGCTGCTTAAACTGCGCGTGGATCGTTTGAAAACGGATTATGCTTGGGCGGAAATACCGCCGTCAAGAACACGGCGTTTTGTCTCTAATGTACGCGTTAAAGACTATGTTGAAGGTGAAAAGGCAGTTGTCAAGAGCTATTTGCTTATCTATCGGAGCCGCAGCACGGATATTCAACATGATTTGATTTCGGGGGAACGAAATGATGAATTCATTTTCGAAGAAGGTAAATGGAAACTTTCCAAACGGATATTCATTGTTGATCAATCAACGATAAATACCAGAAATCTTGCTATCTTCGTATAATATTGACTTGGATAAAAAGAGATAACAAGGAGGCTGGATTCAATGGCAATGGCGTTAAAGGATAAAGTAGTGTTGATTACCGGGGGCAATTCAGGTATCGGAGAGGCTGTCACTAGACGTTTTATACAAGAAGGGGCAAAAGTCAGCATCATCGGCCGCTCGATAGAAACGCTAAAGAAAATGAAAGAGGAATTTGGTGAAGAGATTCTCATTAACCAAGGCGATGTAAGCAAATATGAAGACAATGAGAGGGCCGTACAGGCCACAGTCGAGCAATTCGGAAAGCTGGACGTTTTCGTTGCTAATGCAGGTGTCTTTGATGGATTTGCTAAATTTGCCGACGTAACTCCCGATGCACTTTCCGAAGCATATGATTTTCTGATCGATATTAACGTTAAAGGATCTTTTTTCGGTGCTAAAGCCGCTCTTGAAGAATTGCAAAAAACGAATGGCAATATTATTTTCACCGTATCCGGTGCCAGTTTTTATCCAGATGGCGGCGGGGTGTGGTACACAGCAAGCAAGCATGCCCAAATAGGATTGATGCGCCAACTTGCCTTTGAACTTGCTCCTAACATTAGGGTGAATGCTGTAGCGCCTGGTGGCACTCTGACAGCATTATCGGTCATTCCTCCCCTACGTCCATTCGTTAAAATCGTGGATAATGAAACGAAGGCAAATAGCATTAAAAAAAGAAACCCTCTTCAGCTTGCACAGATGCCCGAAGATCATGTAGCTGCATATGTCCTGTTAGCATCGGACGCAGCGCGTGCAATTACCGGCGAAGTCATCTCCAGTGATGGAGGATTGTCAGTTCGCGGACTGGGTTGAGTTCATTTCAAAATAAACTATGGGAAGAAGGTTTATAAGTATGGCTGAATCACTATTGGGCAATAGGAAGATTAATCAACTCGCATTTGTTGTAAAAGATATTGAGGCTGCTAATCTAGCTTTCACAAGACTGCTGGGCATAAAGAAGGCAGAACCATTTCTAACCGGTGAAAGTTCTGTTTCGAAGGTCACTTTTAGAGGTGTACCAACGGGATCACAATCCAAACTTGCTTTTCTGAATACACCTACCGTCCAATTCGAACTTATACAACCCGATAA
Source organism: Brevibacillus sp. JNUCC-41 (assembly GCF_014844095.1). Lineage (NCBI taxonomy): Bacteria > Bacillati > Bacillota > Bacilli > Caryophanales > Bacillaceae > Peribacillus > Peribacillus sp. JNUCC41. The sequence goes on from NZ_CP062163.1 coordinate 4,266,864, forward strand.
AAATCCAGGAACGATGCGAGAGTTCCTGGATGAAGTAGGTGAGGGGATTCACCATATAGCGTTTGATGTAGACTCTATCCAAAAGAGGCTGCCAATCATGGAGAATAGCGGCTACCCAGCTTTGCAAACAGGTGAATTCACTTCAAGTGACGGCCGATATGTATATGTGGATACACTGGATGATCACAAAACATTAGTTGAACTGCTTGAAAGTGCAGAGCCAAGAAAAACGGCATGGGAGAGACCAGAAGATGCAAGCGTTCAGCCGCTATTAGGGACCAACAAAGTGGAACAGCTTGCCTTAGTTGTAAAAGACCTGGATGCGGCTGCGGAGGCATATTGTAAGTTATTGGGTATTGAAAAGCCTCCCATCATTCATTCTAGTTCAACAGATATTACAAACGTGATATACAAAGGGAAGCCCACTGAAGGGAAATCAAAATATATGTTCATCGATACCCCGTTAATTCAAATTGAATTGATCGAGCCGGGCGAATCACCTAGTACGTGGAAAGATCATCTTGAAACATATGGTGAGGGTGTTCACCATATCTCTTTTGTCGTTAAAGACATGGAGGATAAAATGAAGATGTTAGAAGAAATGGGCTATCCGGTCATACAGACAGGTAACTTTTTTAACGGAAAAGGCAGATATGCCTATATGGATACCACATCGACCTATAAAGTGATTATTGAATTGTTAGAACGTTTTGATGAGTAAACATGTATCGATGGATCATAAAAAGGTTTCAGCAGAGCACTTGTAACTTACATTTTTAGAAATAACGAACTCCAGTGGTCATTAAATCGAAAACCTAGCCATTTTCCCTCCTATTCAGCTGATTAACTTACTGTACTAGTGAAACCGTAAAAAGCATATACAAGGCAATGGGCAGGAAGGGGACTTCAACCATGGCCTTGTACGGTTGGCATAATAATGACAAATTTAACAACAAAACGGGAAAAAATAATTGACAAATAATTCAGAATATAAATATTATTAAAGGTAGTTATTGGTTTGAAAATTTTTTAAACTAAGATGTATACATGTATGCAGATGGAATGTTGTTTTTTCTAGGGAACAATAGGTTAAAAAAAATTGGGGGCTGAAAAAATGGAGATATCCGGAAAAATAAACTTTGATTATAGCGCAGAAGTGATTTGGGAAGCCATGCATAATCCGGAATTGCTCAAGAATGCCATTCCAGGATGTCAAGACCTTTCATTGGTTGCAGCTGGCGAATATGATGTTGAACTAAAGCTTGGTGTTGCAGCTGTAAAAGGTGACTACACGGGAAAGGTGAAATTGAAGGATTTGGAAGTTCCCTATCAGTATATTTTAAATGCTGAAGGCAGCGGGAAGCCAGGTTTTGTATCTGCCGAAATGGACTGTAAAATCGTTCCAGGTGGTGATGGTTGTCAATTGATTTGGGAATGCAACGCAGATATAGGTGGAATGATCGCTGGTGTGGGAAGCAGGGTTATTGGTGGTATTGCAAAATTCATGGCAGGTAAATTCTTTAAAGATATGGAGAAACAGTTAAAAACTCATCAAAGAATTTAATGCCGGTCATTCAAAGCATTTAAACGATGTATCACGAATGGAGGGGTTCCTATCAAACCAGCTAAGTTTAATTACCTTCGGCCTTCGAGTTTGGAAGAAGCTGTGCACTATTTATCAGAATACGGGGAAGATGCGAAGATTTTATCCGGTGGACAAAGTTTGATCCCATTATTGAATATGAGACTTTCAACGCCAAAATACCTTATTGATATAGGCAGGGCTGAGGGGTTGAGCTATATACAAGAAGAAGGTGAATCACTGGTCATCGGTGCTTTGACGAAACACAGGGAAATTGAAAAATCCGAGTTGGTTAAGGAGAAGTGTCCATTGTTATCGGAAGCAATACGGTGGGTAGGCCATGAACAAATACGCAATCGAGGAACTGTTGGTGGCAGTATCGCCCATGGTGATCCATCTGCGGAGCTACCATGCGTTTTAACCGCTTTAAGAGGAGAAGTGGTCATTGCCGATGTAAACGGCGAAGAAATAGTAAGCCCTGAAGATTTTTTCCTAACCTATATGCTTACATCCTTACAGCCGGATCAATTGGTTAAAGAGATTCGGTTCCCGATATTGAAGCAGACTAGTGGATCGGCATTTGTTGAAGTGGCCAGAAGGCATGGGGATTTTGGTTTGGTTGAGGTGGCTGCAGTAGTTGATCTAAGTGAAGATGGAAGTTTTTCTGAGGTTAAATTAGCCATAGGTGGCGTGAATTCCGTTCCTACAGCTTTAGGGGATGTGGAAAGGCTTTTGGTTGGAAAGGAACCGACTGAGGAGAGTTATAAGGATGCGAGTGTTTTAACAATGGAGATGATCGAACCTGAATCCGATCTCCACGGTACTGCTGAATATAGAAGGGAACTATCTGGTACGATGGTCATCCGGGCCTTAAAGCAAGCGACCATTCGTGCACAAGGGGGCAGGGTGATGTGATGGATGGAGTTAAGATAAACCTAAAAGTAAACGGACAAGATATATCGAGGGAAGTAGACTCTAGATTGCTATTATCGGATTTTATCAGGGAGAGCCTGTACCTTACTGGAACACATATTGGCTGTGAACATGGAGTTTGCGGAGCTTGTACAATCCATGTTAACGGTGATCCAGTCCGCTCATGTTTAATGCTTGCAGTCCAAGCGGATGGATGTGAAGTCAAGACGGTGGAGTCACTTATCCAGGAGAATGGGAAGCTTAATTACCTACAGCAAGCATTTTCGGATAATCATGCCCTGCAATGCGGATTTTGTACTCCAGGATTTTTGATGACGGTTTCAGGTTTCCTGGAAGAAAATTCAAAACCTAGTGAAGATGAAATAAAAAAATGCATTTCAGGAAATTTATGTCGTTGCACCGGTTACTCCAACATTATTAAAGCTGTGAAGCAGGCTGCGCAAACTGTGTCTAATTAAGGAGGGAACAGGCATGACAAAATACGTTGGCCAAAGTGTTAAGCGGAGGGAAGATTATCGTTTGGTTACAGGTACAGGGCAATTCGTGGGAGATATCCGAATGGCAAATATGGTTGAAGCGGTCTTTGTCCGCAGCACACATGCACATGCCACAATCAAAGGGATTGATATCTCCGAAGCTCAGGCATTGGAAGGGGTGCATGTTATTCTCACCGGAATGGATATAGATGGAATCATAAAGCCTCTTGTCCAATTTGAATCACATTGTGCTTTGCCCCCGAATCTAGAGGAAGCGATCAATCCCACTATCCATTATTGTTATGAAGATGTCCTGGCAAAGAATAAGGTGATGTATGTAGGGCAACCCATTGCAGTCGTCGTTGCAGATAACAGGTATGTGGCCGAAGATGCAGCAGATTTAATAAAAGTGGAATATGAAACGCTAACAGTGGTTGTCGATCCATTCAAGTCATTGGAAAAAGACGCACCATTGATTCAAGAGCATTTACAGAATAACGTCCAGTCAGACTTCCATGTTACGACTGGAAATGCTGTACAGTCCCTTAAAGATGCAGATCAAATTCTCAAGGCAAGAATCCAAACGCCTAGAGTTTCTTCCAACCCGCTCGAAACGAGGGGGGTCGTTTCCACCTATGAAAACCGTACAGATCAATTTCATATTTATTCTTCCACTCAACTTCCTTTTGAGATTAGAACTTATATCGCTAGATCATTGGATTTGGTTGAACAGCAAATCAGGGTGACCGCACCTGACGTAGGTGGTGGTTTCGGACCAAAAGGTGGGGTTCACCCAGAAGAAATCTTAATTCCATATCTTTCGAAGTTATTGAAGAGACCTGTCAAGTGGATTGAAGATCGTCTAGAACATATGACAAGTGCACGCCATTCACGGGATCAAATCCATGATGTGGAGGTTGCTTTTAACCAGGATGGCACTATTTTGGGAATTAAAGATCACTTCATTATAGATAGTGGTGCTGTAAATTATTTTGGATTAACATGTGCCTACAATAGTGCCTACCATTTAAGGGGAGCATATAAGATTCCAAACTATGATGTTACTTGCCAGATTGTCTTAACGAATAAAACACCGAATGTTCCCTTTCGGGGAGCAGGAAGACCAGAGGTCGTTTTCGTAATGGATCGAATTATCGATATGGTCGCTAGAAGGTTGAAAAAAGATCCAGTGGAAGTAATGCGAAAGAACATGATTCAAGCGGAGGATATGCCTTATGACCAAGGGATTTTGGTTAAAGATGGTGCGAAGCTGATTTATGATAGCGGGGATTATCCCGCTGCATTGGATCAAGGTTTGAAAATGATTGATTATGAAGGATTTAGAGAGCAGCAAAAAGAGTTGAAGAAGCAAGGAAAGCTAGTCGGAGTCGGCATTTCCACATATGTAGAAGGAACAGGTGCTGGTCCATTCGAAAGTGCCTATGTCACGATTGATGGAAGCGGTCAGGTCGTGGCATACCTTGGATCTTCTCCGCAGGGGCAGGGTCACGAAACGGTATTCTCCCAAATCTGTGCGGATGAATTAATGCTTAGTCCAAATGATATTACAATAAGGGTCGGGGATACAACGAACTTGGCCTTTGGGGCCGGAACATATGCAAGCCGGAGTGCAGTGAATGCTGGATCGGCCATTCAAATTGCTTCAGCGAAATTAAGGGGAAAAGTATTGGCCGTCGCAGCTGCCATGCTTGAAGTTGAATCCTCGGATTTACAAATGGAAAATGGCAAAGTCTTTGTTAAGACCAATCCTGAAAAATGTGTGACCTATAAGGAAATTGCTAAAGCGGCACGTCCAGGAAACAGATGCAGGGTACCTGGTGGAATGGAGCCAGGCCTGCAAGTCACACATTACTTCGTTCCGCCCACTGTTACTTTTTCATCGTCCGTCCATATAGCCATGGTGGAAGTGGATAAGGAAACAGGTTTAGTCGAGTTGAAAGGTTATAGTGTGGTACATGACGCAGGAAAGGTCATCAATCCAATGATCGTGGATGGTCAAGTGCAGGGTGGCATAGCCCAGGGAATTGGGGCAGCTCTTTTTGAAGAAGTCGTTTACGATGAGAAAGGCCAACTTTTGACCGGATCTTATATGGATTATTTATTGCCGACATCCATGGAAATCCCGACTGTAGAAAAGTCCCATCAAGAATTCCTCTCTACCAGAAATCCACTTGGCATCAAGGGAGTAGGTGAAGGTGGAGCCATTTCCCCGCCTGCAGCCATTGCGAATGCGGTTGTTGATGCGCTCGATCCATTAGAAATCACGATCAATCAATTGCCCATTAGTCCAAGCAAACTCCGTAATTGGATTAAGGAAGCGGAAAGGAAAAAGTTCAAAATCGAAATAGGTTAAAAAATTCGTTTAGCAGTTCAGAATTCATTGTTGATGGATTCTACCCTATACCATGACAGAACGACAGACGAGCATGAAAATGGAAGGTGTAAATAGGGGATTACACTAGTTACGAAAATTTTCATGATAATAGGGGCTGATTTTTTTGAATAATTTAAATCCACAAATGCATGATCCATCGGGCAAAATGACGAATACCCGTTGGTTCTTCACGGCTTTTCCTTTGCTTGTTCTTTTCACTGTTTCCATGATGGATAAGGCAAATATTAATATTTTGCTTGCCAACAAGCCTTTTCTAACTGATTTAGGTATTGATGGTAATTTGGTGAAAGGAACACTTAGCAGCATATTTTTAGTGACTTATGCTTTTGGCCAATTGGCTTGGGGCTTTATCGTTGATAAGATAGGTGCACTGCGCAGCGGTTTCATCGGGATCGCTCTGTGGGCATTTGCGATGGTGTTAGGTGGAATGGCCGATTCCATCAGTGCGATTTTATGGTCCAGGGCCATATTGGGAATCGGTGAAGGAGTCCTGTATCCAATGGCATTGAAATTGACCTCAAGCTGGTTCCCGCAGAATGAACAAGCAAAGGCACAGACAACTTGGTATAACGGAAATGCGATAGGACCGGTTGTTGGGCTTCCGCTAATAGCAATCATAGCCTCCACATATGGCTGGCGGGAAAGCTACTTCATACTTGCGGCATTATCTGTCGTTTGTTTGATTTTATTCTTGATCATGACAAGAGATAATCCGGCTAAGCATTATGCGGTTAATTCAATGGAATTAAACTATATTCAAAGTAATCAAAAAGTGGGGGGGACTCCAACAGCAAGTAAAGATAATGTTAAAGCGGTTCTTGCGAGTCCGATGTTCTGGATCTTAACGATTGTTTATTCTTGCATTTCCATTGCCTATTATGGGATTTCGACCTTTTTACCAAGTTATTTGACAGAAGAAAAAGGGATTGCTTTTGTAAATTCCGCTGTTATAAATGCCGGTGGATTCGCATTAGCCATTGTTGTACAAGTGGTGGCTGGGTTTCTATCCGATCGATTCATGAAGAGGGCGATTTTTGTAGGCGGGGCATGTGGGCTTATCATCATTTTCATGCTTTTCTCCCTTTTCACTGCTAACAGCACAGTTGCTGCCGTCTTGAGCATTTTATTGATTGGTCTTTTGTTTATGCCAGCTGCGCTGACCATGACCATGCTTCACCGTGTCGCATCACCCGATGTAATGGGGAGCATCAGTGGGGTTTTCGGCTGTGTATCTTATTTAATTGCAGCTCTTGGACCCATGGTTGTCGGTTTATTCAGTCAAATGAGCGGTTCATATAATGGCGGGTTTATTGCCCTTTTATGTTTTGTAGCCCTCTCCCTTTTCTTGAGTGTTTTCTTAGTCAGAAAAGGATATTAGTGCTCTGATTTAAATCATTGAAAATGAATGGGGAAGAGAGACAAATACGGTATTTTCGATTTGTCTCCCTTTTTCTGCTTCCAAATATGTGAATACCAGATTTAGAGGAGGGGGTTAAGGATGTCAAGGTTACAAGAATTAAAAGACGTGCTGGAAAATATAAGTTCCGCATGGGAGCGGCACGAAAAAGCAGCAATGGTCATGCAGATAAGTGTCAAGGGTTCCGCATATAGACTTCCAGGCGCAAAAATGATGATGGCATCGGACGGCCGTATGTTTGGTACGATAAGTGGCGGATGTTTGGAAAGCGATTTATATGGCTGGGCGGAAAAAGCTATGGAATCCAACACTTGCGTTATACACCAATATGACTTGAGCGAGAATGAAATTTGGGGGTTGGGAATAGGTTGCAAAGGTAAATTGGATATATTTATCCTCCCAATTGAGCCAGATGACGAATTCTGGATGATGACATATCAAATTGTCCAAAAAGGTCAGAGTTTCACCATGATATTGGATGTATCCTCCGGTAATGGTTTAATCGTCGATAAATATGATAACCTCATTGGAAATCATGGAAGTGTGCCATCTGAAGTCGTTGAAAAAGCAAGGAGGGTAATGGATACACAAACTCGGGCAGAATTGGTGAATCTGGAGGGAAAACGATATCTAATTGATGCTATTAAGCCCAGTGAACAATTGATTATTGCCGGGGCTGGCATGGATGCTGTTCCAGTTGTCGAATTGGCAGCAAAAGCAGGCTTTTCCGTAACGGTATTGGATTCACGCAAGAGTTTCAATAATGATCGCTTGTTTCCATTGGCTTCGAATTTGCAAAAATGCCCAGATGAAATAGACCCTTCTGAATTTACTGGATCATGGTGGATAGTCATGAATCATATCCAGTCATTAGATGAGAAAACCCTACAAGTGGCATTGAAAAGTGCCCCACGATATATTGGGGTGCTTGGCCCAATATCCCGTACAACGGAAATGCTTAATACAATTGGAGAAGACTTCAACAGCGGTCCAATCCACTCACCAATTGGCCTGGATATCGGTGCTGAAACGATGGAAGAAGTTGCACTAAGTATTGTGTCGGAATTGATGTCTGTTAGAAATGGAAGATTTCCTGCACCCTTGCATGGCAAAGTGAAGATTCATGCCTAAAATAGGCGCAATCATACTTGCGGCAGGCATGTCGATTCGAATGGGTGAACCTAAACTGTTACTTCTATTGCGGGGACAACCTCTATTTCGTCATGCCATTGATTCTATCCTTGGCAGCCCCGTGCAGCCCATTTATTTGGTTGCCGGTAAATATATAGAAGAAATCCGTCAACATAGTGAAGACTATCCAGAAATGAAGATTATTCATAATCCGAATTATGCAGATGGAATGTCCACTTCTTTAAAACTAGGAGTTCAATCCATCAAAGAAAATGTGGATGCAGTCATGATCTTCCTTGCGGATCAGCCCCTTATTTCCCGTGTCATCATACAATCTTTAATAGATAAATATATTCAGTGTAAAGATGAAGGAGTACGGATCGTCCGGCCAAAATATAAAGGGGAAGTAGGACATCCGATACTAGTGGATGCAGTATTACTCAATGAATTCCATTCAATAAATGGTGATCAAGGTGGTAAAAGCATCATCAAAAAATATGAGGCGGTGACAGAGACCGTTTCTTTTGACAATTCGATGTGGGGATTTGACATTGACACGCCTGAAGACTTCCAAAAAGTGAAATTGCATTTGTATTCATAATGCAAAACAGTTGATATGAAATAAATGATCCTGAATGGAATACTAAGTTCGGCCGAATAAATCATTGGAAGGTTGGAAAAAGCAGCGGAACAGCCGGAAAAAGAGAGGGAAGGCCCATATAATCCCCTAATCGTTCGAAATGCTGCCTTGAAGAGTTATATATTAAAAGGGTTCCTACAATTGCGGACTGAATACTCGCAATTAGGCACCCTTTAATGTTAATTTTATTCGGATACATGTTTTATGTAATCAAGATAATAATCATAGTTTTTTTGGATATGGATCGTATTCACCTTTATTGCTTTTTCTACATCTTTGTCACGAATGGCATGGATTAGCTGTAGGTGCTCATTGTTTCGTTCCTCATACCAAGATTTATCAACCATTGTAACATCTTCATTACGGGCCGATAAAAAGGAAATTCGAAAAGATAGCCATAACGAATCTGTAGTTTTTTGGAGAAAGGTATTTCTCGAGTAGGAATATAATAAGCGGTGAAATTCAATGTTTGCTCGACTTGCCGCTATTCGGTCATTACTATTAATTGCTTGTTGCAGTTTATCCGTTGCCCATTCCAGTTTTTTTAATTCCTCTTCCGTAATTCCTTCACAAGCTTTTTGTATCGAATAGTTTTCGAGCATTTTCCTGATTTCCAATTCCTGGTGTAAAAGTTCAATATCCACATTGGATATGACCATCCCTATACCAGGTTTCACCTGAAGCAAATTTTCCTGTTCCAATTTCCTCAAAGCTTCACGAACCGGTGTACGGCTACAATTGAATTGTTGAGCGATATCATCTTCCGTTAAACGGTCTCCAGGCAAAAAAATCCCTTCAATGATCGCATTTTTTATAACAAAAAATATAGCTTCCCTTAAGGGCTTAGAAGAATAATGTTCTATTTGTTCTGTAATATATTGATAGTGATTAGTTTCCATGGTGCTCCTTTCTACAATCCAATTATATACAAGTATATTTATTTTATCTTAAAAAACGATTGAAGTCATTGCAATGCTTCAGACTTTTAATTATTTATACTATTAAATGGGGAGGGTCCGTTTCTGTTTTGGCACAACAAATGATTTAGAGTTTTAGTTCATATAAAAATGTGGTTTAAATGATCTATGAAACAATTATAACCAAACACGCCCACAAGGCTATCTTTCCTTATTGGCAAGTTATAAAATTCAGGGAAGCCCCACCCGTCCTGAAACTGGGGAACTGCCTGGTAATATTAGGGGAAACAAGGGTGTCATAAAATAAGCGGAAGTAAACTTACAGTAAAAATCGGTTTGGATATGTGTCACTTTGCCGCGATGATTGTTGTATATGGAGAATTCTATCCTGCTAGAAGTGAATTGAAGTTGCTCGATTACCCAAAGATGCTATGATGGAAAAGGAGCGTTTGCCATTATTTATTATCTAAAGTAAAGAGAACATCAGATTGATATACTTTTTTCTTTAATGTACAACAGAGAATACAGGAGGAGTTTTTAAATGAATTTAGCGCAATTTCCCAGAAAACGATATACACCAACATATACACCGATTGAAAGATTAGATCATTTTTCTGAAGTTCTTGGGGGCCCATCCATTTATGTTAAACGAGATGATATGCTTGGTTTGACGGCTGGGGGAAATAAAACAAGAAAACTGGAATTCCTTGTTGCCGATGCATTGGAAAAAGGAGCTGATACGTTGATTACATGTGGAGGCATTCAATCCAATCATTGCCGCTTGACACTAGCTGCTGCCGTTAAAGAGAAAATGAAATGTATTCTTGTGTTGGAAGAAGGTCTTGCAAATTCTGAACCAGATTTTAACGGTAACTATTTTCTCTATCATTTATTGGGCGCTGAACAAATCAAAGTAGTGCCTAATGGAGCGGACTTAATGCAGGAAATGCAGAAAATAGCTAAAGAGGTAACAGAGAATGGACATAGCCCGTACATCATTCCGGTTGGGGGATCGAATGTCATTGGTGCAACGGGATATGTGGCTTGCGCACAGGAGATCTTGGCACAGTCCTTTGACCAAGGGATTGATTTGAAAGCAGTTGTTTGTGTAAGCGGCAGCGGAGGAATGCATGCTGGTTTGGCCGCAGGATTTCATGGAAATCAAAGTGGAATATCAGTAATTGGGATAAACGTAAGCAGAGGAAAAGCTGAACAAGAAGAGAAAGTTCATCAGCTAGTTAAAGAAACGTTAGCACACATCGGGATTCCACATTCAATTCCTCGTGAGGAGATTACGTGTTTTGATGAGTATGTCGGACCGGGTTATGCTTTGCCTACACCTGAAATGGTGGAAGCAGTCAAGCTAATGGCAAGAACGGAAGGGATTTTGCTGGATCCGGTATATACGGGTAAAGCGGCAGCGGGACTCATCGATTTAATACAAAAAGGCACCTTTAAGCCTGAGGATAACATTCTATTTGTTCACTCTGGTGGAGCTTCATCGTTATACGCCAATACTTCTCTCTTTAATGGATAAAATCTTGAGAAATTCGTTAAGAAATTTCCCACAGTTATTTTATGTGTGTTTCACATTATATCATGTACTTTGAGTAAATAATTATCTATCGAATTAGGGGAGGAATTATATGTATATTACCGTTTTGGATTTTATTAAAGAATGGAATAAAGAAGCCATACTTACTCAAAATGTTTTGGATGGTTTGACCGATGATTCATTAGATCAACAAGTTTATCCTGAAGGTCGCACTTTAGGAAGAATTGCATGGCATTTCACCACGAACATTCCAGATTATCTAGCCCATTTCGGGTTAAAGATAGACAGGATAGAAAGTTCGGAAAACGTTCCATCTTCAGCCCGGGAAATTGCTATCACTTTTAAAAATGTCAGTTCTCACGCAGCAAAAATCATTGAACAGCAATGGACAGACGAATCCCTGGAACAAATACAAGAAGCGTTTGGAAGACAGGAAACAAATGCTTCCATTCTTATGGGGCTAATCAAGCATATTGTTCATCATCGCGGACAAGTTACGGTTCTGATGCGTCAAGCAGGAATAAAACCTTCTGGGGTTTATGGGCCGCCAAAAGAAGATTGGATTCATCTAGGTGTGCAAAATCCACCACTTTAAAACATGTGCTATCTTATGGAGTTAGGGCAACAGACAGGCTCTGAATTTTATAAATATCCCAATTTCTCATTTATATCACTGAGAGATTGGGATATTTAATTTTTGCTTTCTTTCCTTATAATTAATTCAGCATAGATAGACGAGCAATTAAAACCCCATCATCAAGCGATCACATCAAAGGAATTTGAAATCGGTAAGGGTAAAGAGACGAGAAGAATTACAAATATTCTATGGAATCTTAAAACGTTGTTATCACAAATATTGGTGTAGATTATTTTCAGAAAAGAACGATATACAGAAACAAAATATCGATAAAGTCCTTTTTTGATTAAAAAAGGGGAGATTACTGGATTTCTTAATTTTGCTAAATTGTAATAAGCTGGGAGTTGAACAATGTTAATGGGTAACGCTCATGATACAATCTAGTTAATAGCAGTAATGAATAGAGAGAGGAGCTTTAATAAGTGCTCAAAAATAGAAAAGTAATCGTAACTGGCGCAGCTTCTGGAATAGGAAAAGAAATAGTGAAACAATGCTTATTTGAGGGGGCTTCAGTACTTGCATGCGATATTAATGAACATTCTTTAAATGATTTAATGCTGTCACTGGACAATCGATATCCCCTGCATACATATCAGTTAGATGTAAGTAATCATGAAGAGGTGGTTAAATTTTTTGTATATGTTGAAGCAGAACATGCTGATGTAGATGGTTTAGTAAATAATGCTGGAATTTATTTGGCGAAAAATTTATTGGATTATCAAGTAAATGAAATTGATAAAGTCCTGAATATAAACGTTAAAGGGTTTATTTATCTCTCACAAATGTTCGGTAAAAGATTGTTCCAAAGCCAAAGTGAGGGAGTTATCGTTAATATGTCTTCAGTGTCAGGAATAGAGGGCAGTTCAGATGCAATCTATGGGTTATCAAAAGCTGCCATATTAGGTTTAACGAAAAGCTGTGCCATGAATTTTTCACCCTACATCCGAGTTAATGCTGTTGCCCCAACGATGGTTAATACTCCCATGATGGGTAACATACCTGGATGGAGAAAAGAGGAGTATGTAAGTCACCAACTTATCCATACACCTGTCCTGCCTGAAGATGTGGCTGATACTGTTGTCTTCTTATTATCAGATAAAGCCAAGCATTATACAGGCGCAACGTTTGATATTAATAATGGGGGGTATCTAAGATAGTTCTGCTTCCTTGCCCGTTGCCCTTTGTAGTAGTTTTAAATTGATTTTAACATGTATAAAATTAGCTCTAAACTATCAATGGGTTTACATACAGCATTAATAAGCGAGCATGCTTCTCAATGATCATCCTATCGGCTATGCTTTCATAGGCCATTTTTTGTTTAATTCCGTTATGAAAGTTTTGACATTCTTTTTATCTTCCATAATTGGGGAATAGACGTACGAAAGTGTTCTGTTAAAGAATTCATTTTTCACCTGAATAATAGAAAGGATTTTATTTTGTACATCCCTTTCAATTACACTTCGGGATAGAAGGGCCAGCCCTGCGCCATTTTTTATAAGTGTTTCTTTAATTCCTTGATTACTGCTTATCGTGAGTATCGATTTAATTTTCAATCCATTTGAACGTATGACGTGATTAAGGTATTCACGTGTCCCAGATCCAACTTCCCTTGTTACCCATGCTTGGTCATGTAAATCAGTAATCCCGACTTCGTCTTGATTAGCGAGTTCATGATTGTTAGAAGACACAATGAATAGCTCATCTTGCATGAATGGGTGTACGGAAAGCTCTTTTTCATTAGTTTGACCTTCGATTAAACCAATATCCACTTTGTATAGCCGAACGGCTTGGACGATTTCTTCCGTGTTACCGATTACGACTTGAAGTTCAAGTTCAGGATAGTCCTCTTGAAGGTCGATGAGTAAAGAAGGGAGGATATACTCTCCTATTGTAAAACTTGCTCCGATCTTCAATTCACCCTTGATGGACCTATCGTGTTCCTGAATGTCTTGTCTGGTCTGTTCATAGATTGTGATCATTTGCTTGGCCCGGTCGTAAAGAATTTCTCCCGTTAAGGTGACTTTCAGGAATTTAGGAGAACGGAGAAATAATTTAGTTTGGAACTCTTCTTCCAATTTTTTTATATGCAAACTAACACTTGGTTGCGACATAAGAAGCATTTCTGCTGTTTTAGTAAAATTCTTGACTTCCACTAGGGTCACAAATGTTTTTAGAGCATCATAGTACATAGAAATTTCTCCTTATTATTAATATTCTTAATAGTTACAATAAATTATATATATTTTACTAATGATGCGCCTTCCGGTAAAGTTTTAATGAGAAACTTATTTTAGGAAGAGTATAAGCTGGGGAGGGTTAATGTCCTTTATAACCTTATTTTTTATTTGTAGCGTGCTATGAATCTATAATGACTGTATTTTCAATTTTTTTTGGAGTTAAAACCGACTTCGTCTATAGGAGTAAACGAATTAATTATTTTATGGATGGAAATAAAAATGTTTAACCCACTCGTTATACCTAAGAACCAACTAAGATAAGTTAATATTCCTTTGTGAGGTGGAAATCGTGCAACTTCAGGTAAGTAACAGTCCCTTTAATCATGAGCAGGCAGAGCTCCTTAACAGCCTCCTGCCTAGTTTGACAGAAACACAAAAAGTTTGGTTGAGCGGTTATCTGGCTGCATCTTTGTCAGTTTCGAATATGAGTTCAGCCGACGCTCCGGTATTGGAGGCTCAAAGCAGCGGAAAGACAGTATCAAAAGAGGTGACCATTCTTTATGGTTCACAGTCGGGCAATGCTCAAGGGCTGGCAGAAAATGCGGCGAGTAAGCTTGAGGGTAATGGCTTTCAGGTTACCATTTCATCCATGAGTGACTTTAAATTCAACAATTTGAAAAAAGTCCAAAATCTCCTCATTTCCGTTAGCACGCATGGAGAAGGTGATCCGCCGGATAATACATTGTCTTTCCATGAGTATCTTCATGGCAGGAGGGCTCCAAGCCTCGAAGGTCTCCGCTTTTCAGTATTGGCGCTTGGGGACAGTTCATATGAGTTTTTCTGTGAAACGGGAAAACAATTCGATAAACGCTTGGAGGAACTGGGCGGGACACGGTTATTTCCGCGAATGGACTGCGACCTTGATTATGATGAGCCTGCTTCCGAATGGCTGGAAGGAGTCATTTCTAGTTTAAATGAAGGTCAAGGCAGTTCTGTTGCTGCAGTTCCTGCAACGGTGGCTTCAGTAGGTGAACAAACGTATTCGAGAACAAATCCGTTTAAAGCGGAAGTGCTTGAAAATATAAACTTGAACGGTCGTGGCTCCAATAAAGAGACACATCATCTCGAGTTATCTCTTGAGGGCTCTGGTCTTGCATTCGAACCTGGAGACAGCCTTGGTATTTATCCGAAAAATGATTCGGATTTAGTGGATAGGCTTCTTAAGGAACTCAATTGGGACCCAGAAGAAATCGTGAAGGTCAATAAACAGGGAGAAGTTCGTCAGCTTAGGGAATCGCTCATCTCCGATTTTGAAATTACGGTTTTGACAAAATCCCTCATTGAACAAGCGGCCCAGCTTTCAGATAACGAAGATTTAAAGGAGCTTTTAGTGCCTGGTAATGAAGAAAGATTAAAACAATATCGTGAAGGCCGTGATTTGCTGGATTTTATCCGTGATTTTGGCTCGTGGGGTGAATCGGCGCAAGAATTCGTATCAATCCTCCGGAAAATTCCAGCCCGCCTATATTCAATTGCGAGTAGCTTATCCGCATATCCGGATGAAGTGCATTTGACAATCGGAGCTGTCCGGTATGAAAGTCACGGACGAGAAAGAAAAGGTGTCTGCTCCATTTTATGTGCAGACCGATTACAGCCTGGGGACATGCTGCCTGTTTACATTCAGCATAACCAGAATTTCAAGCAGCCGAAGAACCCAGACACTCCAATAATCATGATTGGACCGGGAACGGGTATAGCTCCGTTCAGATCCTTTATCCAGGATCGCGAAGAATCGGAAGCGAAAGGGAAAACGTGGCTCTTTTTTGGCGATCAGCATTTCGTGACGGATTTCCTTTATCAGACTGAATGGCAAAAGTGGTTGGAAACAGGCGTACTTACGAAAATGGATGTTGCCTTTTCACGTGATACTGATGAAAAAGTATATGTTCAAAACCGGATGCGCGAGCACAGCGGGGAATTATACGAATGGCTTCAAGAAGGAGCAGCAGTATACATTTGCGGTGACGAGAAAAACATGGCACATGACGTCCATAATACGCTTATTGAGATCATTGAAAAAGAAGGCAATATGAGCCATGCTGATGCGCAAGCTTATCTTGAAGAATTGCAACAAAATAAACGCTATCAACGTGATGTGTACTAAAAATTTCGAGGAAAAGGAGATAACAACATGGTGAACCCACTATTGAAAGCACCAGAAGGCCCGCCTAGTGATGTGGAGCAAATTAAAGACAAAAGCGATTATTTGCGAGGTACACTTGGAGAAGTGATGCAGGATCGGATTAGTGCCGGTATTCCGGATGATGACAATCGACTAATGAAACATCACGGCAGTTATTTGCAGGATGACCGGGATCTGCGCAATGAGCGTCAGAAACAAAAACTGGAGCCTGCTTATCAGTTTATGTTGCGTGTCCGCATGCCCGGCGGGGTGGCACAGCCTTCTCAATGGCTTGTTATGGATGACCTTGCTCAAAAATACGGTAACGGGACCTTGAAATTGACCACAAGACAAACATTTCAAATGCATGGTATTTTGAAATGGAATATGAAAAAAACCATTCAGGAAATCCATGCTTCCATGCTGGATACCATCGCTGCATGCGGAGATGTAAACCGGAACGTAATGTGCAATTCGATTCCATTTCAATCCGAAATCCATTCCGAAGTATATGAATGGTCGAAAAAATTGAGTGATTACCTCTTGCCACGTACAAGGGCGTACCATGAAATCTGGCTGGATGAAGAAAAGGTGGTCGGTACTCCTGAATTGGAGGAGGTCGAACCAATGTACGGAAAGCTTTATTTGCCAAGGAAGTTTAAAATCGGCATTGCGGTACCTCCATCCAATGACATTGATGTCTACTCCCAGGATCTTGGCTTCATAGCCATTGTTGAAAATGGAAAACTCATTGGTTTTAATGTGGCGATCGGCGGCGGTATGGGAATGACCCATGGTGACAAGGCGACATATCCCCAACTAGCCAAGGTAATCGGCTTTTGCAACCCAGATCAAATACTGGATGTGGCTGAAAAAGTCATTACGATTCAGCGTGATTATGGAAATCGTTCCGTACGGAAAAATGCACGATTCAAGTATACGGTTGACCGGCTTGGGCTCGAAACGGTAAAGGCTGAATTGGAAAATCGTCTAGAATGGAAGTTGGATGAAGCGAGAACTTATCATTTTGATAATAATGGTGACCGCTATGGATGGGTAAAAGGCATGCAAGGAAAATGGCATTTTACACTATTTGTCGAAGGTGGCCGAATTGCCGATTCCAATGATTACATGCTGATGACGGGTTTGCGTGAAATCGCAAAGATCCATTCGGGTGATTTCCGTTTGACGGCCAATCAAAACCTGATCATTGCAGATGTGTCAAATCAGAAAAAGAAAAAAATCATAGAATTGCTTGAAACATACGGTTTGACGGATGGTGCACATCATTCGGCGCTCCGACGCAGCTCGATTGCATGCGTGGCACTTCCAACATGCGGGTTGGCAATGGCCGAAGCAGAGCGCTATTTGCCGGTTCTGCTTGATAAAGTCGAGGCCATCGTAGATGAAAACGGGCTGAGAAACGAAGAAATTACGATACGCATGACCGGTTGCCCGAATGGCTGTGCCCGGCATGCACTCGGGGAAATAGGTTTTATCGGTAAGGCACCTGGCAAATACAATATGTATCTCGGTGCTGCATTCGACGGAAGCCGATTAAGCAAAATGTACCGTGAAAATATCGGTGAAGAAGAGATATTAAAAGAGTTGCGTGTACTTCTTTCCCGATATGCAAAAGAACGTCAGCAAGGAGAGCATTTCGGTGACTTTGTCATCAATGCGGGCATCGTTAAAGAAGTGACGGATGGAATGAATTTTCATGATTGATTAAATGCAGCGAGAGACAGGTATATTTTCCTGTCTCTTTTTGTATTCAAAAGTTTTCCGGAGGGCAATGATAAGAATGATGACTATGCCTGGAACACCGGTATTGAAACATGACCATTCACTCACATCGACTATTTTTTGACTTGCTGTTTATTTTTATAGGCTACCTCTGCTTCAATCTAATAAGATAATCCGGCGAAACCGGACTTTGCACCCCTACTGTGGAACGAGCGGTTTTTACTGGATTTTCCTTTGTATTAAAGAAGAGGGCATAGGCGTCAAACCAACCTTGATAATCTGGTTCATTTTCATAGCGAGGGAAAGCCCTTTAGTTTTCAAATCTGCTTTTAATGTTTCTAAGATTCCGATTGCCTGCCTTTCTGTATTGCCATATCTCTCATAAGTGTTTTTTCCGTCCTTGTTTAAAAGAGGAGGGACTGTTCCGCTAAACAATAACCGGTTATAATTTTGAGGTACAGCAACTGAACTGGAAATCGCAGAAGTCGGGGAGCCAAAGAAGGTCACTTTATCTGAGTTCAATTCATTTTTATCGTTACCTGCGGAAGCAAAAGAGATTCCTGTTATTGAACTTATACCTAATAATGAAGTAGCAATGACTGAAATTTCATACTTTTTTCAAAAAGTCAGCTCATTTTCGAAAAGGATTCCTAAAAATTTATTATTCAGAGACCCCGGTTTGGAGAATGTCAACTTTGGTTTCTATTTTAATGTCCATCATGGGATAGACCTTTCTCCATTGTTCATAGGTCATTTGTTTATTTTTGGCGTGATATTTTTCATTCAATCCAATCGGGTCAAGGGATTTTTTCTGAAAATCTTTAATAAGATGGTTCGCTTGCTTGGTTATATCATCTTCCATTTCCTTTTCAATTTTTTTTATCATCTTTCTATTGGTAAGGTTGTCACTTCGCATAGATTCCTTGATTTGTCCTTTAATTTTGAGCTTAATCGTAATGGACGGATTTCTTTCTGAGGCGGATACATCAAAACTTGATCCGCTTCGTATACTTTCCACTACGATATAGCTACTTTTCTTGTCTTTTAATTTAAATTTGTAAATTCCCCGCCTATGGTTTTGAACTAATGTCTTGAAAATGAACATATCATCCGTTCGAACTTTACTGACCATTTTATTTTCATGAAACAAGGCCACTCCTGATACTGCAACTTCTTTATTAATTAACTTAAACAAAGGAAGAAACGAATCGCCGCCTGTTTCTAGAGAGTTTCCTAAAAAAAGATGGAGGTTTGTATCCGGGCCGTTCCCTGTTTCAATTTGTTGATTGATCAAATCCGATAAATAGATTCCGATATTTACATTCGTATTTGGTGGTTTTGTATTTACGAAATCCTTGACCTTTCCTTCAACGATGGCCAAAAAGACCCTGTTTCCAAGTTGAGGCTCACGGTAGAGATAGTCGGTCAGTTCTGTCATTCCTATTTCATGTACGATTTTTTCGCTAAATAAAACGATGCGTGTCTGTCCAAGCATCACCGGTTTATCCGCTTTTTTGGATACGATAGCCTGAACATCACTCGTTGTTGTCGATGTTCCAGTTAAGATTTGATACTTACCCATCTTGTCCTGTTGGAAGATAGGGATGATGAACATTCCTTCGATTATTTTATCCTTTCGTATATCGTAGCCAATAGCTTGGGACATATTGACTTCATCAACCACTCTTGGCTCGGCACAGCTGCAAAGGAGGGGAAAAGCCAAGATGACAAGAAATAATTTTCTCATAAACGTTTCCTCCTTTTCTTTATATAAATGATGGCTAAAAGAAGAGGCAAATATAATGTAAGGAAAAGCACGGCGTATGGATTGATGATTTTATTCAATATATATAGGGAATCTTGATCAAAAACAAATATATTAGTGATTAGGATAATAATGGATATCGCCCATAATGGATACTTTTGCTTAACATTTAATATGCGCTTGATACCCCTGCTGGCAGCCCACAAGCAGATGGTCATGTTGGGTATGACAAAAATGGCCCACCAAGAAACTTCTATATATTCAAATCGCTGAATAAAGGGCAGTTCGACAATGCTGGTCATTGTAAGTGTCGGCCAGATAGTTAGCTCCAACTGTTTGTGTGAATAAAAAATCAGTGAAACTAAATAAATGAAAACGGTTAATAAGGTTGTTGTTAATGCCCCTCCATGAGCATATTTTTGTGATGTTTTAGCATCTTTGATGAACGGATAAAACATCAGGATCATTTCAAAACCAAGAAAAGTTAAGGAAGTACTTCTCGTTCCCTTCAGTATATCCAATAGATTGTGGTCGAATATAGGGAGCAAATTGGTGAATTCAGAGTATTTCATGGCATAAAATGGGACAAAGAAAATCCAGTAAGACAAAATGACGCTTAAAAAGGCAATTCCCGTAATTGTACGGAAGCCTCCCGTATTTATATAATAGATCAGAAGCAAGAAAACCACTGTAAACGCCCAAGAAGCTACCGCTTCAAACATCCAAACATGTATGACATTTATATAGCTGATAATCATATCCATCCCAATGATCATAAAGTAAAGAATGAATAATAGACTGAAAAAATTCCCAATCCATTTTCCGAATGCATGATTATTGGCAGAAATGATATCACCTGGAACGATACTTAATATTTTATATATGATCCAGATCAATACATGAACGATCAGTCCGGCAAGTAGTATCGAAATCCAGCCATCAGTTCCCGCCGACTTTGCTAAAACTCTTTGAAAACTTAAAACGCCTACTCCCGTTTGCATGGAATGCACTAAAAAAAACACATAGAACGGTGATACCTTATATTTTTCATTAACACCAGCTTGGTTCATACAGGCCCCTCATTTAAGATCATTCATTAAAATCATTTTTTTTGATTCTTGCTTTTTTTGGATGTGGCTGTCTGGATCTATCATCAGGACGTAAATTTACAGGCCGCGACTTGAAAATATTAAAGGGAAGACGTACAAAGCTGTCTTTCCAATCTTTCATACGAAATGGGTATATGGGTTCAAGGTACGGGTGTCCCATTGACGTTAATTTGATAAGGTGGGTTATCAAAAACACGGCCGTAATGATTATGCCAAGTCCCCCCCAAATTTGGGCTCCCACTAAAAAGGGGAACCGCAACAGCCGTATGGCATTACCCATTTTGTAAATAGGAGTAACAAATGATGCCAATGCCGAGAGGGCAACGATGATCAACAAGATATTACTGGTCAAACCAGCAACAACGGCTGCTTGACCGATTACGATACCGCCGACGATACCTAATGTCTGACCCACCTTTGTTGGTAGCCTGGCAGCCGCTTCCCGTAATAGCTCTATGGAAATCTCCAAGAATAATGCTTCGATCAATGGCTGAAATGGGATTAAGTTCCTTGAAGTGACGATCGTTTCCAAAAGATCTTTAGGGATCAGTTCATAGTGATAAGTAAGAACGGCTACATAAATAGGAGTGGCAAATATCGAAAAAGCGACCGCGAATATCCTTAATAACCTGAAAGCAGATGCCGGAACCCAAGGCATATTATAATCTTCCATGGTGATAAAGTATTCCAACAAAATGGTTGGTGTAATGAGTACTGAGGATGACCTATCGATTAACAAGGCTACTTTACCTTCAGCCAGTGCACTTGCGATGCGATCAGGCCTTTCCGTATTTAGAAAAAGGGGAAATAAGGTATTTGAATTATCATATAGCATTTGCGCGAGATTGGACCCATCCAATATTTCATCAAATTCTATGTCATTGATCCTTTGTATAACATTATCTACATTTTCCTGGTCAACGATTCCTTCTATTGATAACACTGCCACTTTTGTTTTAGACAATGACCCCACAGTCTTTTCACTTACTTGCAATCCAGGGATAGGCAGCCTTTTTCTAACTAGATTCAGATTAATATCAATATCCTCGACAAACGCTTCTTGAGCACTTATGATCCCAAATTCGAGTTCAGGCTTCGCAACTTGTCTTCCTTTTTGGGCTGCAACATTGATTAAAAGGCATTCATCAAGATTTCCATCTAAGCGAAGTGCAATTTCGCCTCTCATTATCCTTTCTTCGATTACAATCTTGGTACTGGTAATCAGTGTATTTTCAATAGGTACGTTTTCCTTTATTTGCTCCAAATTTATCGTTTCCAGAGTCGGTATGACAGAAAGAATACTTTCGTGAAGCTCCTTTGCATCGATTAAAGAGCGATAAAAGGATACCCAATATCCTATGCCATTATATGTTCCTTGATGGTTTACGAAATCAGTGGATGAAGAAAGGGTATTGAAAAGGTCCCTTACTTCCGAAACTTTATTTAATTCATCATTTTTATCGTTTGGTTGATTGGTTTTTTTTTTGAACTTTCCGCGGTTAAACAAATGTTGTCACCTCTAATCTAAAGCTAGTTATCCTAGCATTTGCAATTTAATTACAAATTAACCATTTCCATATTAAATTGGATCAAAAGAAGGACTAATTGAAATCTGAATTGGATATGCAGGATGATGAAGTTTTTAAGCGGATTTTCATTCCCGGTTATGGAGTTTCGGCTTTTTCCTATTTGTCAATGGAACGATGGATTATCCAGCATTCAATGAAATAGTCCTGGATTTATCGGCTGTGAGGTCGAATCAAGGCACACGGTTTCCAGCGAGATGCTGGTCATTTCAAAAATCTGTTCAGTCAGGGAGCAGGATGTGGAAACATACGAAACAGCCAAAGAGCATATTTTTGACGGAAAAACGCTTTTATTTATAGATGGAATGGCAAATGGTTTTGTCTTGCACCTGAAAAGGAAAAAAACCGAACGTTTGGTGAACCTTCTACGGAGAGGGTAGTCGTTTCCATTCAGGCCGTTGATATTAGGGGCGGGAAATTTTGGAGGGTGCAGGGGTGATCAACAATTCAAAGTTGGTCGGGGTCATGAATGATGAAGATATAGTTGCATTAAATTGTTTGAATGGTGAGGTAAAGGGAGGAATAATGAAGCGGTCCAACACGGTAAACCATTAAGTATTGAAGTGATCAATAGGACAAGGAAGAAAATCAAGACGGAATTGAACCGGAATCATTTGACGATCAATATTAGGTATGTCGAAGATCAGCATCCAAAGTTTCGGGAGAAAAATAAGAAGAAATGGGACGGAATTTTCAGTAATGCTGTCATTCATTATGAAGTGGATATTAGGGTCGAAGATGTCGTTTCAAAAGGAGGGATAAAGTGACTGGTAAAAAGAAAACCTTCCAAATGGGAAGGTTTTATGCCTAGTGCCCTTTAGTTGATTGATTGGCTATTTTAAAAAGGCTCATTGAATGTTCTAGGCAGACTCGTCACTTCATGTGCAACCCTGATGCCGGATTGAACGGCTCCTTCAATCCATGCTGGAACTGTTGATGTATGCTCACCGGCAAAATGGACCCTTCCTTCAGGTGTTGGGATATATGGAAACAAGTCCGTTTCCTGACCAGGTTTAAACATGGAGAAAGCACCGTATGAATACTGATTCATTGTCCAGCTATAAGAGGCCCCTGATAAAAAATGATCGTATACTTGTTTTCCATGGACCTGAGCCAAATTTTTCAATGCGTGTTGTATACGGTCTTTCTCAGGAAGTATATCCCACAAAGTGGCATCATCTTCCCATGTATAACTTGCTAAGATGAGACCGGATTCACTTTGATTGCTCGTTTGCCTGGGGTAATAAGAAAATCTAATGGGTAAATCGGTGGTCAATTTACCACCGAAGATTCCTTCTTTTTCCCAAAACCTATGTGTAAACTGAAGTCCGATTTTCGTGGACGCAGCATAATGGAGCTCCCTTATTGCCTTCCACTTATTATGGGAAAAGGAGTTCCGGGGTTCAATATCTATAAATTGCAACAATTGAAGTGGGATAGTCACGATGGCAAGGTCACCGGTAACTGTTAAGGGGTTTTGGCTTTGAGTATGTTTAGAGTGGATGGTTACTTGATTATCATGTTGGATGATCTTTGTCACTTCATATCTGAAGTTGAGATTATCCTTCAGTTCCGGTACAAAAGCATAAGGAAGCCGATCGTTTCCCCCTTCGATTGCAAAAAATTCTATGTCTGGATTTAAGAGTGGCATAATCTCCCGAAGTATGGCAGTAAAAGAAAGTTCCGGGAATCCTTCTAATCCCATTAAGACTTTGATGCTTTCAATCGCCCCTGTTGAAAGACTCATACCTACTGGATTGTACTGCAAAAAGAAGCTCATGGAGTATTTATCAAACTCTTTTATGACTATTTCCCAATTTCTACGTGGGTTTTGAATGATGAAGTCAGTCACAGGCTTAATTGCCATGTTGAGTAATTCTTCAGCTGTTTTACCTCTTTCATGGGGAGCTACAGGGTACCTGAGTATATCCGGGTTCCGTTGATATATGGCAGCGGTTGTCTTGATTCCGTTGGCATAAATTGGATCATTAGGAGTCGCATTAACAAAAGTGTTGACTCGTAAACCATACTTCTTGATGTATTCAACAACTAAGTAATGATAATTCGGAATGCGCATGGCACCGGCTTCAAGGTAGGAACCTTCTGAAAATGGTTCACGTATGGTCAAGACACGTCCTCCGACCCTCCCGGTTGCTTCCAATATCGTAACCTCATGCCCTGCTTGTTTTAAAAGGGATGCTGCAACCAATCCAGACATGCCGGCACCAATGATAATGATTTTTTTGGGGATCTGGGAAGGCCCCAGGCCATTTCTGATAACAGCAAGCATTTGATCGGGTGATAGCGGATCTTTGAAAAAGGACAAAGTGTTGTTCTCCTCTCTTGTTACACTTCCTATATGGGATTTATGCTATCTTATTCCTATTGGGTTACCAATTATGAAGAATCTTCAATAATTTGTCATGCTTGATTATTGCTATCATATTCCTCTAGGTTTATCCTTTATGTGGAATACTCAATTATTAGATAATTTAAAGGGGCAGAAGATGAAAATGTTGATATATTGTTAATAAATGATGCCATTTTTTCGGAAGCTAACTATCTAAAGACTACGTATGATCGAGACGAATTTAATTTAGAAAGTTATAGAAGAAGTGTTCAGCTTTTCTGAACAATAACGAAGAATCTATTCGCAACCTTATTTCGAAAAAAACAGAGGTTTTTATTATAGTATTCCGTATCAATCGATAGAAACATAGAGCGAAGTTATATTGCTTTTGCCCTTAAAGGATCATTTTAAACGTTTGTACATAGGAGTTAATCTGGGGGTTGTTAGTATCAAAACACAAAATATCATTATTCAAAAGCTTATGGAAGATTATAATGTAACTGGATTAAGCATTGCAGCAATTGATGGTGGTAACATAAGAAGTACAGAATGCTTCGGTTTCCTTGAAGCGGAAACAGATAAAAGTGTGGAAAGTAATTCTATTTTTAGTGCCTGTTCAATCAGTAAATTTTTAACCTCAATTCTAGTGATGAAATTGACGGAACAAAGTATTCTTGATTTAGATGAAAATGTAAATGAAAAACTTTTATCGTGGAAGGTTCCTCATAATGAACTAAATAAAAATAAGAAAGTTACCTTAAGAAATTTACTGAGTCACCAATCTGGTGTTATTGACCCCGCAGGAAGTTTTATTGATCTCAATTCGAGGATGGATAACCCCACAATGGTCGAGATATTAGAAGGAAGAACACCCTATTGTAAAGCTCCTATTGAAATTAAGTATGAACCTGGGAGCACCTTTCAATATTCAGACGCAGGTTTTTGCATTATACAGCTTTTGATAGAAGACGTTACTGGAAAACCTTTTAAGGAAGTAATGAATGAACATATTTTTCACCCATTATATGGAAAATAGCATATTTGAACTTCCAACATCAGAAGCAACCAAAAAATATTTCTCTTGCGGTCACAACAAAAGTGGAGAATTAGTAAATGGAAAATATCCAATTTATCCATATCCAGCAGCTTCTGGGTTATGGACAACGCCTACAGATTTAGCTCTTTTGGTCATTGAATTAATGAATGCTTTAAATGGTGAGAGTAAGCTTAAGCTTTCAGTATGTAAAGCAATTGAAGTTATAAATCCCCAAGGTTGTAAGGAGTGGACTGGGCTAGGAGTTTTCCTAAATAAAAACGAAAAGGGAATTGAAATTTCATCTCTTGGTTGGGGTGTTGGTTTTCAATGTATGATGGTGGCTTATCCTTATTTAGAAACGGGAGTAGTCATAATGATAAATACCGATCTAGGTGTTCATCAATTAAAAGGTATTATTGGTGAAGTCTACAATGCTTATCCTTTTTAAATATTTGCTATTCAGCAAACGATGGCTTTAATGGAATAACCGGATCACTTGCATTATCACGCTTAGAGTAAAAATGCTCTGAGCGTTTTTTAGTACACCGAAGCACCAAAGCTGGTTAACTTCTGAACGTCTCAACAGGATGATAATTAGATTTTTGGCAAGCTGAAATAAGCATTTGTTCAACTCGTTTATCAAATGCCATATTCTTTCCTATTTCTTGCCAGCGAAACCGGTAAAGGTAATTATCAAGATCTTGGGTAAAATAACACCCTCAATCATAAACCTCATATATTCCACCCTTTTTCTGGGGTATTTAGAGCCTGGAAATGAGTATTAGTCATATCATTGAAGGATTTACTGCAATCCCTACATAAATAGCGTTGCCTTAAACGATATTTCCCATTACGTTTTACAGATGTACTTCCAAATGATAAGCAAGCTGCGGATTCTCGGAACACTAGGCTACGTACGCCATAGTGTTTTAAGGATAAAAAGCTCAAAATTGTATCATAATATAACCATATACTAAAAGTTTACATAGGTGATGATTTCAGCTCCCATGTTTTAGGAGGACGGGTTTATAGAAGCAAAATATTGCAGAGAATCAAGGGTGATAAGAACGAGTCGTATATTTCCAAATGATGTGAACAATCATAATACATTATTTGGCGGCAGATTAATGAGTGATGTCGATCAAGTTGCATCGATTTCGGCAGCACGTCATAGTCGAAGTGAATGTGTAACTGCTTCAACAGATTCCGTTGACTTTTTACATCCCATTCGTACAACAGATTCAGTGTGTTTTATATCTTATGTGGCATGGACCGGCACATCTTCAATGGAGGTTTTTGTGAAAATTATTGCTGAAGATTTAAAAAGCAGTGTTCGTAGAATTGCAGCGACTGCTCTATTAACATTTGTTGCACTTGATGAGCATAAACGTCCAACACGCGTTCCAAAAGTTATTCCGGAGACAGAAGAAGAAAAAAAATTACATGAAACGGCATTAGATCGGGCAAGTATGCGGCAACAAAGAAAACAAAAAAGCAAAGATGTGGCTATGTTTTTAAGCGTAGATTATCCTTAACTTTCATATAGTGACTTAAAGTGGCAATCCTCAACAATATCGATCAAGTTGAACACTCCCGCAAAGACACACATAGACTACTATATTGTAGTGTATATGTGTCTTTTTTATTGAAGGAATTATAAAAATGAATACATAGTTCTTTAGAGGAGCAATCCTCAAAAGTGTTATCGATGGTGTTTTTACGGTGATCCGTTCGTTGCGCGGAACCATAAATTAATAGGCAGTTCTGGCAAGCCAAAAGGTTTGGACGGAGGTTTTTATGTGAAATCTATTATCTTTGCTGATGTGACGAACGAAATAACGATATAACAAAAAGAGATCTTTCGACCGGTCTGCATAATGTTTGTTTTTGACGGTGCCGAAGAAGCAATTTAGATTGCAAACGACAAACCGTATTGATTGGCAGCCTATGTACCAAGCGGGGAAATAAAGAAAGAACGTGCTGTATATTGTATTCGGGCCGGATAGGTGTATTGGTGGAGGCGGAGTAAACATCTTCGAAATGACGGCACCTAAGCAGGGGTAGGAAGCGATCAAACGGAGTAGACATATCCCAATAATAACCTCGATAGAATATTTAAATAGAACAATCAACAAAAACATCATCAAGTAAAATACTGTCTTTCTGCAAAACCATGAAAATTTAGTTTGTGGAATATTATTAAATATTTTCCTTTACAGAGGAGATACTACCAAGAGACAAAGGTTGGAAAGGAAGACAGTATGGATCATATACAAATGGCCCGTGCGATGTTCGGGACGAATATGGCTGTACATATCATATTTGCAACGATCGGCGTCGGGTTGCCAATGATGATGTTGGCAGCGGAATTGATGTATCAAAGGACAAAGGATTTACAATATGTTGTCATGGCTAAACGCTGGACCAAAACATTAGGGGTTTTGCTAGGGGTCGGGATTCCGACTGGTACGATCGCGGGTGTGCAACTGTCACTATTATGGCCTGGGTTTATGGAGGTGATTGGACGTGTCATGGCGCTTCCATTCCAAATCGAGATTTATGCATTCATGGTTGAAGCGCTATTCATGTCAATCTACGTGTATGCTGCTGAAAAAATTAAGCCATGGGCCCGTATCGTAAGTTTATTCTTTGTTGCATTCGGCGCAATGGCTTCGGCGGTTTTGATTTCTAATGTCCATGCTTTTGAAGGGACACCGGCTGGGTTCCGGTTTGAAAATGGGGAAATTGTCGATGTCGATCCTTGGGCGGCATTTTTCAACCCAAGTTTCTTGGTGACGGCAGGTCATACGGCCCTGACTGCTTATACGACAGGTGCTTTTGTCGTAGCGGCAGTGGCAGCCTATAAGATGCTAAAAAATAAATATGGCACTGCTGAATTTAATTTTCACCAAAAAGCACTGAGGCTCAGTATTGTATTGGGTTTGGTTTTTTCCTTTTTGACGGCATTGAACGGTCATGCGACTACACAGCATTTATATAGGGAACAGCCGGAGAAACTGGCGGCGGCTGAAGGGTTGTTTGAAACAAAGGACCATGCCGGGCTTACCTTGTTCGGTTATACCGATAGGGAAGCCCAGGAAGTGAAGTATGGGATTGAATTCCCATGGTTATTAAGCTTTCTATCCGGAAATAGCTTCGATACGGTCGTGACCGGCTTGAACGATTTTCCTGAAGAGTATTGGCCGCCGCTTTATGTCCATATCTTATTCAACGCCATGGTCATCATCGGTTCCGGTTTAATCGCCTTAGCACTGTTTGCATTGGTATGGAATAAATGGCTGAAAAAGGAGACTTATCCGAAATGGGTTCTCTGGCTGTTTGTTGCTGCAGGTCCGCTTTCGGTGATTTCGATTGAATGCGGTTGGATTTTTGCCTGTACAGGCAGACAGCCATGGACGATATACAGGATGCTGACTACGGAGGATTCGGTCACTTCGTACGAAAACCTTGGATTTTTATTCACGATGTTCATTATTGTATATATCATTTTATGCGTTTCTGTCGTATTTACACTTTTGTATTATTTCAAACGTCATTCCGTTATGGATGATATTTATAAGGCAGAACAAAAAGATGTAAGGCATTTTGATTCGAATTCATAAAGGGGGGAAGGCGGTTGAGTGATGCTCTTCTTGCAATAACATTGGTCTGGGGCTTTATTTTTCTTTATGCCATCATGGCCTCTATGGACTTTGGCGCTGGCTTCTGGGCGATGACTTACATTAAAAAGGAAGAAACGAATGCTACGAAGATTGCAAATAGCTATTTATCGCCGACTTGGGAAGTGACCAATACATTTGTTGTTGGTCTTGTCATTGCGATTTACAGTTTATTTCCAGGTGCGGTTTTCCCGATTGGAGTAGCCTTGATTGTTCCTGCGAGCCTGATATTGGTCCTGCTATGTATTAGGAGCGCTTTCTTGGTTTTTTCGCATAGCGTAGACAAATATGAAAAAGCGTTAACATATATCTCAGGATTGACGGGATTAATCATACCCGGGCTATTAATCAGTGTATTGCCCATCACCCACCTTGGATTTGTCGAAGGCGTAAGAGGAAATGAAGAATTGAATCTATCTAAACTTTTCACGAGTCCGAATGAGTATGCATTTGTGGGGTTTGGAATCATGAGCACGCTTTTTTTATCATCTTTGCTACTGTCTGATTACTCAAAACAGGCTGATGAAATGAAAGCATACAAAATATATCGCAGGGATGCGATGATAACGGGACCGCTTATGTTAGTCATGGCTCTGTTGGTTATGCTCACGTTAAAAAACGAAGCGAATTGGATCTACCAAGGAATGATGAAAAACTCGGCATTGTTATTCGTCTCGCTAGTTTTTTTCATCATTAGCGGGATAGCACTGTACTTACCCCATTTTTCTAAGCAGGAGGTTAAAGGAATGCCTCGCGTCGCTGTAATAGCGATTATCATTCAGTATTTAATCGGCAGTTATGTTTATGGAATTGCACATTTACCTTATATCATATATCCAAATGTCACGATTCTCTCAGGATTTACCGATCCAACATCTTTCAGGGCTGTTTTTGCCACATATATCGTGGGCTTTGCGATATTAGTGCCAGGGTTCTATTATTTCTGGTCCATCTTCATGAAAGATCAGCGGCGAAAGTTCAAACGGCGGCAAATGTCAAATTAGTTCATCTTGGAAAAGAGAGGTTTTCACTATGAAAAAGTTAGATCTGCTAAAATATGCGGTTTTAGTCATCTCACTCTTTTTGAGCTATCAAGCGGTTGAAGCGCATGATAAAAATTTTCAGGTCGATGGCACTTATATTTCAACAAAAAGAGATGTAACAGGTGACCAGAAAATAGACATCATCCAGGTTCAGGGGTTGCCCTATGAGGAAGGAAGCAAGTTTCTGAAGAAAATCGAGTTAAGTGTGGAAAGCAATCGCCGTACAATCAGCGTCCCGCTTAAAGCTGGATATAATCCAGATCTCAAGGTTGCCGACTTGAATAATGATGGGGTCCAGGATGTATTGATCACGGTTTTGATGGAAGGTAGAGAGCGGTTGATAACCAGTTACGCCTATACGTTCAAGGATGGAAAAGTGAAGGAACTGGAAATCCCTCCATCCGTTCCTGTAATGGCCCAATTTCTTGACGGATACAAAGCGGAAGTCATTATTGAAGGTCGAAAGCCTGTGGTGATAGATGTCAGTTCCAGAAAACAAGCTTATGATGAAATGGGCATTTATCTAAATGGAAAACTAAATGAACCGACAGAGCTTTTGGTTGATCCATATTCTTCATTGGACTTAAAGAACGTTTTTGGAAAAGGGAAAGCGCTTGTGGGAGTCCAAAATGTAAAAGGGTTCGATGAACGTGATTCGATAATGGAAATCAAATCAGTATGGAAGTACAACAATGGATGGCAGCTTATAAAAGCCCAAGTTAAACCGGTCAAGGGAAAAAATAAATAGTGAATGGCAATAAGGGTTAGTGTCGAATGAGTCATATTCAAGCATAAAGTAGGTTGACAGCTCTCGGTGTTGAGGGCTGTTTTTTGTTTGTAATTAAAAATTGACAATTTTTAAATATTTGGTAAAATCTAAATAAATCCAGTTTTTACATAATAAATCTCTTTATTCTGGATGAAATGTAAGCGGATACAAGGGAGGTGCAGTCTTACGGAGTTAAAAGAAAAAATAATTGAAACATCGTTGGCGCTCTTCGATCAGCATGGTTTTCATGGTGTCTCCGTCAACGAAATCGTTAAGGCATGCGGAACTAGCAAGGGGGGATTTTATCACCATTTCTCTTCCAAAGATGAACTCCTATTTGTCATTCATGATTACTTTATTTCATATGTTTTAATAAAAGCACAGGAAGCCATTTCAGAAAGTACCCATCCAACAGAAAAAATGCAAAAGATCATTCAATCATTCGTTAAAGTTTTTGACCTCTATAAACCACACATCTCAGTTTTCTATCAAGAAAGCATTTACTTAAAACCACCTTATGTTGAAGCAATCAAAAAAAAGCGTCAAATGTATAAAGAAATCATTTTTTCCGTCATCAAAGAAGGAATTGACAAGGGAGTGTTCCGCAGCGAATTGCCAGTGGAAATTACCGGAATGTCAATTCTTGGAATGGTGAACTGGTCCTACAAATGGTACAAAAGGGACGGTGGAAAAACGATTGATGAAATCGGTGATATTTACGTAGATTTAATCCTGAATGCCCTATTGACAGAGAAACAAAAAGATGCGGAAATCACCCAGCCATTTCTACTGAAGAACAAAGTTGTTGTGGATTAAACAATTAACTTGATTTGTACAGACCAACTAGTCGGTCTCAATTGAAAGGGGAATGAACATATGGATTTTTCACTTACAAAAGAACAGCAGATGATTAAGGAAATGGTTAAGGAATTTGCCGAAAAGGAAATTAAACCCATAGCGATAGAGTTGGATGCTAAGTCCATGTTTGCGGAGGATGTTTTCAAAAAAATGGGGAAACTCGGGTTGCTTGGAATTCCATTTCCTGAAGAATATGGCGGTTCGGGCGGAGATACGATTTCATATGCCATTGCAGTTGAAGAGGTTGGCAAGGCGTGCGGGGGAACCGGCTTAAGTTATGCTGCAGCCGTTTCGCTCGGAGCAAGCCCAATTTACTATTTTGGAACCGAAGAACAGAAGCAAAAATATCTGGTTCCAATCACGACCGGTGAAACTCTGGCAGCTTTCGGGTTGACAGAACCCAATGCGGGTTCCGATGCTGGCGGTACGAGAACCACTGCCGTGTTGGAAGGTGATGAATATGTGATCAATGGTGAGAAAACCTGGATTACAAATGCCAGCTATTCAAGAACCGTAACCGTCACTGCTGTATCGGGCAAAGATTCAAAGGGCAAGAATATCATCTCGGCATTCATCGTGCCAACCGATACCCAAGGGCTTACGATCAATAGCAATTATGAAAAAATGGGAGTTAGGGCTTCCAATACTTGTGAAATCATTCTGGATAATGTCCGGGTACCAAAGGAAAATATATTGGGAGATCCAGACAAAGGGTTCAAACAATTCTTATTCACACTGGATGGAGGAAGGATTTCCATTGCAGCTTTGGCCGTCGGTATCGCTCAGGCTGCCTTCGATAAAGCTTTAGCTTTTTCAAAAGAGCGCATTCAATTCGGTAAATCGATATCAAATTTCCAGGCCATTCAATTCAAGCTGGCAGACATGGCGATGGAAATTGAATTGGCGAGGAATATGGTATATAAGGCTGCATGGTTAAAAGACAATAAAAAACCCTTTGCGAAGGAAGCGGCATACGCCAAGCTTTTTGCAAGTGAAACCGCTTTCCGGTCCAGCAATCAAGCGATTCAAATACATGGCGGATCTGGTTACATGCGCGAATATGAAGTGGAGCGCTATTTAAGAGATGCTAAGTTATTGGAGATTGGTGAAGGCACATCCGAAATTCAAAGACTTGTTATCGCCAGACAATTAGGCTGTTAATCTTTATGGAACGTAAAATGAACGATGATGCTTTGGTTCATTTTGGTGAAAAGCAGATGTTATCTATACAGCAAAACGCGTCCATTCTTACTTTTATTTGATTAGGAGGAGTTTGATGTCTGATTTGCTAGATGTTACTATCGGGAAATTGCTTGAAAGGACAGCTGAACAATATGGTGATAATGAAGCGGTTGTGTACCATGAACTGGGCCTCCGCCATTCCTATCGCGAATTTGAAAAGATTTGCCGAAAGGCGGCCAGGGGGTTCATGTCACTCGATATAAAAAAAGGGGAACATATCGCCATTTGGGCGTCCAATAAACCGGAATGGCTGATATCCCAATTTTCCACCGCGAAAATGGGCGGGGTGCTGGTTACGGTCAACACTAATTACCGCACAAGTGAACTGGAATACTTGCTTAAGCAATCCGATGCGACGACGATCATCCTGATGGAACAATATAAGGATCATTCATATATAGATACGCTGTACGAAATCGTACCTGAATTGAAAAATGCAGAACCAGGAAAATTACAATCTGAGAAACTGCCAAAATTGAAAAATATCATCGTTTTAGGTGAAGCGCGTTATCCCGGAACGTTTTCTTGGGATGATGTCATTAGCGGAAGCGAATCCATTTCGGAAGAGACACTTGACATGAGGATGGAGGAATTGGCTCCAGATGATGTGATTAATATGCAATATACATCAGGGACGACAGGATTTCCAAAAGGAGTGATGCTGACGCATTCAAACTTGGTCAACAACGGATTGAATGTCGCGGAATGCATGAAACTTACCGAAGTTGACCGGCTTTGCATCCCAGTTCCGTTTTTTCATTGTTTCGGCTGTTCCCTTGGTACGATGGCCTCGGTTTCTGTCGGGGCAACAATGGTGCCAATCGTGGAATTTAATCCACGAGTAGTCCTTCAGACCGTTGAAGCCGAAAAATGTACGGGACTTCATGGTGTTCCGACGATGTTCATCGCTCAACTTAATCTCGATGACTTTGACAAGTATGATTTACGTTCATTGCGGACTGGAATCATGGCAGGCTCCACATGTCCGATTGAAGTCATGAAAAGCGTGGTGAATAAGATGGGAATTTCGGAAATCACGATTACTTATGGTCAAACGGAATCGTCTCCAGGAATTACGATGACAAGAACGGACGATCCGATCGAACTTCGTGTTTCCTCAGTGGGAAGAGCTTTGCCGAAAGTAGAAGTGAAAATTGTCGATCCAGTTACCGGGGAAGAAGTCCAGCGGGGCAAACAAGGGGAACTCTGTTCGAGGGGATACCATGTAATGAAGGGATATTATAATAACCCGGAGGCCACTGAGCAGGCGATTGACCAGGAAGGCTGGCTTCATACGGGAGATTTGGCAGTGATGGATGAAAGGGGTTATTGCAAGATTACCGGCCGGCTGAAAGATATGATCATTCGCGGAGGGGAAAATATTTATCCCCGGGAGATCGAAGAATTCCTCTATCAACATCCTGCAATTGTCGATGTCCAGGTACTCGGCGTTCCAGACCAGAAGTATGGGGAAGAGGTAGCGGCATGGATCATTCTGAAAGCAGGAGAAACCCTTACGGAGAAAGAATTGGTAGAGTATTGCAAAGGGAAAATATCTTTTCATAAAATTCCCCGTTACATTCAATTTACCGATGCTTATCCCATGACTGCATCCGGGAAAATCCAAAAGTATAAGCTTCGGCAACAAACTCTTGATCTACTATCGGAACGCACTAAATAAGGAGGGGATCGAATGATTCGAAAAATTCTTATCGCAAACAGGGGAGAAATAGCATCACGCATTATTCGTACATGCAGGAAGATGGGAATACTTACTGTCGCCGTCCATTCGGAAGCAGATGCGGATTCGCCATTTGTGGGATTGGCGGATGAGGCACATTTATTGGGTGGCCCGAGAGTACAGGAAAGCTATTTAAACGTCAATAAGATTTTGGAAATAGCTAAGAAAACGGGAGTGGAAGCCATTCATCCTGGATACGGATTTCTTAGTGAAAATGCAGATTTCGCACGTTCATGCGAAGAAGCCGGCTTGATATTCATTGGCCCAAAACCAGAAATCATCCAGCAGATGGGCAATAAAGTCGAGGCACGGAAAAAGATGGAACAAGCGGGACTCCCATTGGTTCCTGGATTTTCACGTCCGTTAATTGATAGTGCAGAAGCGGCAGCCGTTGCCGAAAAGATTGGCTATCCAGTCATGTTAAAAGCAGCAGCAGGCGGCGGGGGAATCGGCATGCAGGCCGTTGCTAATGAAGATGAACTGACCAAGGCCTTCGAGGGGAATCAAAAACGTGCCCAATTGTTTTTTGGCAATGGAGATATGTTCATAGAAAAATTGATAGAGAAGCCTCGGCATATCGAAATTCAGGTATTGGCGGATTCCTTCGGGAATGCTGTTTACTTATGGGAAAGGGAATGCTCCGTTCAAAGGCGCCACCAGAAGGTCGTGGAAGAGGCTCCCTCTTCTTTCCTTGACGAAGAAACAAGAAACAGGATGGGAGCGGCTGCTGTGAAAGCGGTAAAATCCATCGGTTATAGCAATGCGGGCACCCTCGAATTTTTAGTTGATGGTGATAAAAAATTTTATTTCCTGGAAATGAATACACGTCTTCAGGTTGAGCATCCTGTCACCGAAGAAATTACGGGGCTGGATTTAGTCGAACAGCAAATTAAAATTGCATCGGGCAACAAATTGGAATTCACTCAAAGTGAGATTAAACAGGATGGACACTCCATTGAAGTGCGCATATACGCTGAAGACCCGAAAACGTTTTATCCAGCACCGGGGAGAATCACCGACATGGAACTTCCGGAAGGGGAAGGGATCCGTCATGAATTGGCGGTACATGGAACTTCCGTCGTATCCCATTTTTATGATCCGATGATCGCCAAATTGGTAGTGAGCGGCGATTCAAGGGATAAAGCGATCAAGAGATTAAGAGAAGCACTGGCAAACTATAAAATAGAAGGAATAAAAACAAACCTTCCTTTGCTTATGGAAATAATTTCTCATGAAGCTTTTTCCCAAGGAGATACGACCACGGATTTCATTGCGAAATATATTAAAAAATTGACTGTATAACGCATATTTTAAAACATAATGATCAGGAGGAATGTAAAATGGCAGAATTAAAGGCAAGCATGGCAGGAAGCGTTTGGAAAATCGTAGCGAATGAGGGGCAAAGTGTAACAGACGGACAGGACATCATTATCTTGGAATCGATGAAAATGGAAATCCCGATTGCAGCCGAAGAAGCTGGCACCATCAAAGAACTTAAAGTGAATGAGGGGGATTTCGTAAATGAGGGCGACATTTTGGCCGTCATTGAATAAAAGGACGGAGGGGTAAGATGAATTGGCCTGAAAAAGTGACAATTAAGGAAGTGGGTCCGCGTGACGGGCTGCAAAATGAAAAGGTCATGATACCTGCACAAGGCAAAATGGATTGGATCGATCAGCTCTCTGATACGGGATTATCTTATATAGAAGTGACTTCTTTTGTCCATCCAAAGTGGATCCCCCAATTGAGTGATGCCGCCCTTGTGACTAAGGGAATAAAGCGCAATCCCGGTGTCACTTATGCGGCCCTTGTACCCAATCAAAGGGGATTGGAGTCGGCTCTTGAAGCTAATATCGATGAAATTTCCGTGTTCATGTCATCCAGTGAAACGCATAATCTTAAAAATATTAATAAATCGATCTCCGACACCTTTCCAATAATGAAGGATGTCATCGGGACAGCAGCAAACAGCGGAAAAACGGTCAGGGGCTATATTTCAACCGTTTTCGGCTGTCCTTATGAAGGGGAGGTTTCGACGGAACAGGTTTTCCGTGTTTGTGATCAACTGTTTGAGTATGGAATCGATGAGGTTTCATTGGGTGATACCATTGGGGTCGCATCTCCAAGACAAGTTGCCTTGTTCCTTGAACAGGCAGTAAAAAGATATGATATAAGCCGAATTGCCCTCCATTTTCATGATACAAGGGGGATGGCACTCGCAAATGTTCTTGAATCACTGAATTATGGTGTTGACACTTTCGACTCCTCGCTCGGAGGTTTAGGAGGTTGTCCGTATGCACCAGGTGCGAGCGGTAATGTGGCAACAGATGACCTGATCCATATGCTACATAAAATGGGGATTCAAACGGGAATCAATCCAGAAAAACTAATGAAGGCTGCGGCCATGATGCAAAGCTTTTTGGAAAAACCATTGCCTAGCCATCAGATGGCTGTTTATAACGCACAATAAGAGAAATTGAGGTGAATTTATGACTTCATTAGTGGAGATCAGTCATGAAGATAAGGGAATTGCCCTCGTGACTTTGAACCGGCCGGATGCTGCTAATGCTCTATCCACGGAACTTCTTCATTGCTTAGTCGAAGGGCTGTATGAATTGAAAAGAGATTCAAATTTACGAACGGTCATTTTAACGGGAGCAGGTGAAAAGGCGTTTTGTGCAGGTGCGGATCTTAAGGAACGAGCAGGTATGAATGATGATAAAGTCAGGGAGACAGTCAAGTTGATTGGTGACACGATTACGGCTGTAGAAAACCTTCCAGTTCCAGTCATCGCCGCGATTAACGGTTCGGCTTTTGGCGGAGGGCTGGAGTTGGCACTCGCATGTGACATACGCATCGCATCGGAAACGGCTAAGGTTGGACTGACAGAAACATCTTTAGGCATCATCCCAGGCGCCGGTGGTACTCAGCGTCTGCCGCGGATAGTCGGGATGCCGACAGCGAAGGAACTGATTTATACGGCAAGGAGGTTGGATGCAAAAACCGCACATGACTTGAAAATCATCAGTCATGTATATTCACCCCAACATTTACTTGAGGAAGCGAAAAAATTGGCTGGGGAAATTGCGGTCAATGCCCCATTAGCACTCAGGGCTGCAAAAGCGGCGATCAATCAAGGGGCTGAGACTAATTTGAAAACAGGATTGCAAATTGAAAAAGACTGCTATCAGACAACTTTAAAAACCCGTGACCGACTGGAGGGTCTGTCAGCATTCAAGGAAAAGCGCAAACCGGTTTTTAAGGGCCAATGATTTCAATTGAAGGAGGAACAGGGATGGTAACGACGGATAAACTAACCGAAACGGTTGAAACGATTAAAAAAGGCGGTTTAGAAAAATATCATCAAAAAAACGCTGAAAAAGGAAAGCTTTTCGTACGTGAACGGCTCGAGCTGCTTTTCGATGAAGGGGTTGAAATAGAGGACGCTTTCTTTGCTAATTGTGCCAGTGATGGATTGCCTGCTGATGGTGTAGTTACAGGCATCGGGAAAATCAATGGTCAAAGGGTCTGTGTCATGGCCAATGATTCGACTGTAAAAGCTGGTTCCTGGGGAGCAAGGACCGTCGAGAAAATCATTCGCATTCAGGAAACAGCTGAAAAGCTGCAGTTGCCCCTTCTTTATTTAGTCGATTCTGCCGGGGCACGAATTACGGATCAAGTTGAAATGTTTCCGGGACGCCGCGGAGCAGGACGAATCTTTTACAATCAAGTGAAGTTATCAGGAAAAGTCCCGCAAATTTGTCTATTGTTCGGTCCGTCTGCCGCAGGAGGGGCATATATCCCAGCTTTTTGTGATATTGTCGTAATGGTCGATGGCAATGCTTCCATGTATTTAGGTTCGCCGAGAATGGCAGAAATGGTCATTGGCGAAAAAGTAAGCGAAGAGGAAATGGGCGGGGCGAAAATGCATTGTTCTGTGTCAGGATGCGGGGATGTGCTTGTCAAGTCGGAGGAAGAATCCATCGCGTTTGCGCGCAGATACTTAAGCTATTTTCCAGGAAATTATCAAGAAAGACCTAAAAGCGTAAAACCTGAGCTGCCTGCGGATTTCGAAAAAACATTGGAAGAACTGATTCCCAAAAATCAGAATGCACCCTTTAATATGTATGACCTGATCGATAGGGTTATAGACAGGCAATCGTTTTGTGAAATCAAGAAACTATTTGCACCCGAATTGATTACTGGGCTTGCAAGGCTTAATGGACAAACGATAGGGATCATAGCCAATCAGCCGCGTGTCAAGGGCGGCGTCCTGTTCCATGATTCAGCTGATAAGGCAGCCAAGTTCATCAATTTATGTGATGCTTTCCATATTCCGCTGTTGTTCCTGGTGGATATTCCAGGATTCATGATTGGTACGAAGGTCGAACAGGCAGGAATTATTCGCCATGGTGCGAAAATGATTTCGGCCATGAGTGAAGCCACCGTTCCCAAGATTTCTGTCATTGTCCGTAAGGCTTATGGTGCGGGACTATACGCGATGGCTGGTCCCGCTTTTGAACCTGACTGCGTTCTTGCCTTACCGACGGCATTGATTGCTGTCATGGGGGCAGAGGCTGCGGTCAATGCAGTCTATGCCAATAAAATAAATGCGATGGAACCAGAAGAGCGCCCAGCATTCATCGAACAGAAGCGCAATGAGTATAATGAAGATATCGATATCTACCGCTTAGCCTCCGAAATGATTGTTGATGGCATCATCCAGCCAAATGACTTGCGAGATGAATTGAGTGCCAGATTTGAAGCGTATAGCAGTAAACAATTGACATTTACCGATCGTAAACATGGGGTCTATCCCGTTTAAAGAATACAATTAACAAGCCCGGTCATCATGACCGGGCTATTGATCATGTAAGAAAATAAATGATTTTTTGAATAATTAGAAAATTTTTCTGATTTTGAGTTGCTAAATTACACAAGGAATAGTACTATAATTAGTAATTAATGATTTACTAATTACTTAATCCCATACTTAGTGAAAGAAAGTGAGAGTTGCCATGGTTCAGCAGGAAAAAAAGAAATATATTACTCCAGATGGATACACAGCAGATATTGCGATCTTTACGATTACAGCGAAGAAAACGGCAGAGAAAGCCCCGCCTGAAATGTTTTTGAAGCTATTATTAATCAAACGTGCCACAAAAGATAAGGAAGGAAGCCCCAATGTTGAAGGAGATAAATGGGCCTTACCTGGAGGCTTTGTCAATGCTGGCGAAACTGCTTATGAAGCAGCCAAAAGAGAATTGAAAGAAGAAACGGGTGTAGCTGGATTCCATGTCAAGCATTTCGGGGTTTATGACCAGCCGGGACGCGATCCCAGGGGATGGATCATCTCCAATGCCTTTTATGCAATTGTCCAGGAAGAGTTTCTTCATCAAAGAAAAGCGAATGACGATGCAGCCGAAGTTGAATTGTTCACGATTCAGGAAGCCTTACAATTAGATCTTGCATTCGATCATTATACAATTATAAACGATGCTATGAATTTAATGAAAAAAGAAATGGTGCAAACGACGATAGCCCAAAATTTCCTGCCGGATGAATTTACGCTTTCTGAACTGCAACGGGTTTTGCTGACTGCCAGAGATGATGCGAAAATCAGCGCAGACTCACTTTTTTATGCAAAAGCGCCGAAACTCCCGTTTTTGGAGAAAGTCTTGGATGAAAAAGGAATGCAGAAGAAAACGAAACGTAATTCTTATCGGCCTTCACAGCTTTACCGATTTAATGCAGAGGTTGTCATGGACTCTATTTACTACTGAGGGGGAATCGTGCCATGGGAAAAAAGGCATTGATCAATATAGATTATACGTATGACTTCGTGGCAGACGGGGGTTCATTGACCTGCGGGAAGCCAGGCCAGGATATCGAAAAGACACTTGTCAGTATAACCAAGGATTTTATCAAACAAGGTGAATACACGGTATTCGCGATTGATTTACATGTAGAAGGAGACCGCTTACATCCCGAATCGAATTTGTTTCCACCGCATAATATTAGCGGTACAATGGGTAGAGACCTCTACGGGGCGTTAAAAGAGGAATATGAAACAAATAAAAATCAAAAGAATGTTCATTATATAGATAAAACACGTTATTCGGCCTTTGCAGGAACGGACCTTGATATTCGCCTGCGGGAACGCCACATTACCGATGTATATTTGGTCGGGGTTTGTACAGATATCTGTATTTTGCATACGGCAATCGACGCTTATAATCTAGGCTATAAAATCTTTGTATATGAAAATGCTGTGGCCTCGTTCAATGATGCCGGTCACCATTGGGCGCTTGGACATTTTAAAGGATCTCTTGGAGCAACCATTCTATAATATCCATAAACGCAACAGAATAGAAGGGAAGCGAATGCTTCTCTTTTGGGAGGAACTATCCATGGAAAAAAAGTACAATGACGACAGTTACGCATTACACACTGATTTATACCAAATCAATATGGCCCAAACTTATTGGCAGGACAAAACACATAATCGAAAGGCAGTTTTCGAAATATTTTTCAGAAAGCTTCCATTTAACAGCGGATATGCGATTTTTGCGGGACTTGAAAAAATTGTCCATTACCTTCAAAACTTTTCCTTCTCGGAAAGTGATATCGACTATTTAAAAAATGATCTGCACTATGATGAAGAATTTTTGAACTATTTGCGTAACATCCGTTTCACGGGAGCCATACGCTGCATGAAAGAGGGAGAGCTTGTCTTCGGCAATGAACCGATTTTACGGGTGGAGGCACCGCTTGGTGAGGCTCAACTCATTGAAACTGCGCTGCTTAATATTGTGAACTTTCACACACTCGTGGCAACAAAAGCTTCGCGCATCAAGCAGGTCATCGGTGAAGAATCTGCCCTTGAATTCGGTTCAAGGCGGGCACAAGAAATGGATGCTGCAATTTGGGGAGCGAGAGCGGCCTATATTGCTGGCTTTGATTCCACCAGTAATGTACGTGCTGGCAAGCTGTTCGGCATTCCGGTTTCAGGGACTCATGCACATTCCATGATCCAAGCTTATAAAGATGAATATACCGCTTTTCATAAATATGCTGTTTCCCATAAAGACTGTGTATTCTTGGTTGATACTTATGATACATTGCGCTCTGGCATCCCGAATGCAATCCGTGTTGCCAAGGAACTGGGCGATAAAATCAATTTCATTGGCGTCCGTCTTGACAGCGGTGATTTAGCTTACTTATCAAAAGAAGCACGACGTATGCTTGATGCTGCAGGATTCCATGATGCGAAGATCGTCGCTTCCAATGACTTGGATGAATATACGATCATCAACTTGAAACAACAAGGAGCAAGAATTGACATTTGGGGCATCGGAACCAAATTGATTACGGCTTATGATCAGCCAGCTCTCGGTGCCGTTTATAAAATGGTTTCAATAGAGGGCGAAGATGGGAATATGAGAGATACCATCAAAATTTCTTCTAACCCTGAAAAGGTTACGACACCTGGTTTAAAACGAGTTTATCGCATCATCAATAAAGTGAACCATCATGCTGAAGGTGATTATTTGGCGATGGAATATGAGAAGCCGCAGGAACAGGAAAAATTAAAAATGTTTCATCCTGTCCATACCTTCCTAAGTAAATTCGTCACGGATTTCGATGCGGTTGATCTGCATGTGGATATTTTCAAGGATGGAAGTTTGATTTATGAATTGCCAACCATAGATGAAATCAAGGCATTCACGCAAAAAAATCTCCAAGTATTATGGCCGGAGTACCTGCGTGCACTTAATCCTGAAGAATACCCGGTAGATCTAAGCCAGGATTGTTGGGATAATAAAATGAGGAATATAGATGAAGTTAAAGCCAATGTAGAAAGAATGCTTACGAAATGACAATCCTATTTTATTAGAAAGCGGGGCTTTGCCAATGCGTCCATTACAAAAAGAAATCGTAAAAAAATTACTTGTCCAACCAACGATCGACCCTGAAGTTGAATTCAGGAAAAGTGTTGATCTATTAAAAGGGTATATGAAGAAAAATACGTTTCTGAAAAGCTTTGTACTTGGAATATCTGGAGGGCAAGATTCAACACTGGCGGGGTATATTGCCCAAACCGCTGTCAACGAATTGAACGAAGAAACGAATGGCAACGACTATAAGTTTGTTGCTGTAAGCTTGCCATATGGAGTGCAGGCTGATGAAGATGACAGGCAGCTTGCATTAAAATTCATCAAGCCAAGCCAAACGGTTACAGTCAACATCAAGGAAGCGGTGGATGCATCAGTAAAAGCTGTGGAAGAAGCAGTTTCTGAAAAGCTAACGAATTTCTTAAGGGGAAATGTTAAAGCACGTGAGCGAATGAAGGTACAATATGATTTAGCCGGACTTTATAAAGGCGTCGTGCTGGGTACGGACCATGCAGCAGAAGCGATCACAGGTTTCTTTACGAAACATGGTGACGGCGCAGCGGATATCATTCCATTATACCGTTTAAATAAAAGGCAAGGAAAAGAAATCCTGAAATTCGTCGGTGCACCTGAGCGTCTTTATAAGAAAATACCAACGGCCGATTTGGAAGATGACAAACCGTTACTTCCTGATGAAGCGGCTTTAGGCGTTAGCTACGATGAAATCGATGATTACCTTGAAGGCAAGGAAATCAGAACGGAAGCTGCTGAAATCATCGAAGGTTGGTATACTAAAACCGAACATAAACGTAATGAAGCCATTAACGTTTATGATACTTGGTGGAAATAAGAAGCTGATAAGTTATCCCGCATCACATAAGATGCGGGTTTTTTGGCAAGACATTACAAGCACCTTGGCCAACACATCAGTAATGATAATTTTACCGCAAAGGGGAAAACGAAATGTCGACTCTACATATGGATATATCCAGGAATATTGAAGAAACGAGCAAGGAAGTTGAATTCTCGGGTGTAATTGGTGTGAAAGCGGGAGATGACCTGATCCATAGTTCA
This sequence comes from Brevibacillus sp. JNUCC-41, assembly GCF_014844095.1. Taxonomy (NCBI): domain Bacteria; kingdom Bacillati; phylum Bacillota; class Bacilli; order Caryophanales; family Bacillaceae; genus Peribacillus; species Peribacillus sp. JNUCC41. The sequence goes on from NZ_CP062163.1 coordinate 4,310,821, forward strand.
GCACATGGCTATTCCAATCGAGCGGATGAAATCATGAATACGACCGAAACAAGGTTCGGAATTGCTTCCGGGTGTAAACTGTTTACGGCAATATCCATTTGCCAGTTAATACAAAAAGGGACACTTAGGTTTAATACCAAGTTGAAAGACTGTCTTCCGAACGTGTTTCCTGATTTCAACCAAAATATAACCATACATCACCTCTTAACACACTCTTCAGGCATTCCTGATTACTTTGATGAAGAAGTGATGGATGATTTTGAAGAGCTTTGGCAGAAAAATCCGATGTACCATATAAAAAGATTAAAAGATTTCCTGCCAATGTTTCAAGAAGAGCTGATGATGTTCGAACCTGGGGAAAGATTTCATTACAATAATGCAGGCTATATTATATTAGGGTTGATTGTTGAGGAACTAACCGGACTTGAATTTACTGAATATATCGACAAGAAGATCTTTCTGCCTTGTGAAATGAAAGATTCCGGATATTTTTCCATGGATCAGCTACCTAAAAATACTGCATTAGGGTACATTGACGAAGAAAATGGAGCATGGAGAACAAATGTTTATTCCCTTCCGATCAAAGGCGGTGCGGATGGAGGGGCGTATATTACAACATCGGATATGTTCAGATTTTGGGAAGGGTTATTTTCGAATCAGTTACTGAATCAAGCGTATACCAATCTTTTATTGAAGCCCCATATTGCTATGGAAGATGAAGGGGAATACTACGGATATGGCATATGGATAAGTAAAAAAAATGAAGCGATTTTCAAATATCATCTTATGGGGTATGACCCGGGTGTAAGTTTCAATTCAGCGGTATATCCGGCGAGTCGATTGAAAACCGTCATTACTTCAAATGAAAACACGGGACCATACCATATTGCTTACGCGATTGAGAAAGAACTATGAACAAAGGGAACCTTTCTGCTTGTGAAGGGTCCCTTTGTTTATAGTCAATGTGAATTCTTTCATGGAGAACCTGTTTTAGAATTAAGAAAGGGACGAATTCGCATTCAATTGCTCGATTGTTTCCAGAAATTCAGGATTTTCTAGTGAAGATACTTCAACTGTACCTTTATTTAAGACGCGGCGCATTACTTTCCATTTCTTGTATTAGGTAGATCTTTAAGTTCAAGGCTTTTCCAAACAAAGAATTTGTATATTTAGATATCTTGAAGTAGAGTATATTTAATAAACATTATTTTAACCGGTATTTTCCGATGGAGGTTCTTTTTACTTTATGAAGGCAAGATATGAACTCGCGAATATGAACTTAACAGTAAGCAATGTGACTTTACGTAATGCGGCGGATAGTTATGTCCTCTTGAAAGCTGCAGATGATCAAAATAATGAAATCACGATAAAGCTTTCCCACGAGCAAGCGGAATTTCTGGAAGCGGAATTAAGGGAAGTGAATCGCCGCCGCAGGGAAAATAGTCCTGATATATCCGGGTATGACCAGGAACGTATTAATGACGACGATTCTTTCAATCTGTTCAGCATTGATTTATTCAATGAAAGTGAACCGAAGTAATTGAGAGTATATATTACCCCGAATCAAATTTTCTTCTCTGTAACCTTCCTTCGGGTTTAAGATGATGCTACAGAGATTTTATCATTCCCGCCAATACAAAATCCGAATTTAAAGTTATTGAAAGGCCATTAGGAATGTTTTGAGCAAGGTGACCTATCGTTACCTTTATTTTGATGGCTTGAAAAAATTCTTCACCAAAAGGAAAATGGATGATAGTACAGCAAAAACCATGAAAAATACGATGAACCCCCAAAGGCCTACCGCCGCATCCTGAAACTCCATATTCCCCCTGCTGGTAAGGGCTTGCTGTATTTCAATGGCAAATACTAAAACAACCATGACGGTAAAGGTATAAAGGAAAGAGAGTATCGTTATCCCAAAACGCATCCGGGAAATTAAATTAGATAAAAATAACACGAACAAAAATATGATGATACCGATGATCCCCATTATCCAAAAATGCAAATCTTTGTCCGTTGCATTTGAATTTAATGTGTCACTCACAAAGAATAGGATGAAATCGTGAAGATTATTGACGATTTCAGCTAATATCTGGATGATTTCTTTCATTTTTCACACCTCCAATCCTTAGATTATAGCAGGTTATAAATCTATATAGAAGAGGGCGTTGCCAGACTGACCTTCGATGGAAGTAATATGAAATCATAGACATGTTAAGAGAAGTATATCCCGGGTAACGTAAAAAAACATAAGGAAATGAATTGGGAAGTCAGGAAATGCAACGTCAGTTTACTAAGATTATAGTTAATAGATCAACCAAAATACATAAAAAAAATAAAGTATAAGCGATTCAGGGAAAGTATGTGTGTCTATTTCCAATGTTTTAATGCCTTTAGCGATCTTAACCATGGTTTGTTGTTTGGATCGGTTTCTTTATTATAATGCTAGTAAAAAATATCTTTACTTAATGCTTTCATGGTTGGAGGAAAAAAGAATGAATGATGTACATGATCATGTGTTAACGGTAATTGATTTTATGAAAACCGGTCACAAAACTTGCTTTGTGAAAGTCATCGGTTTTGATGGTGAAAACGGACAGGCTTTTGAAGGCGAAGTTAAGTTTGTCGGTGATTTGCCTTTTGGAGATTTGATACATCCTGAGCGGTCACATCTATCTTCGACTTGCAGGGAGTTTGTTCGGGATGATTTGTTGCACAGATACAATTTAGGGCAGTTTGAATGAATTGGGGCAATACTTTAGGGAATACATTCTGCCCACTTGTTTAAAATTGGTAAAATGCAGGGTATAAAGAATATGGTATGTAGGAACTTTTTTATGCCAATCTTCACTTTTAACTGACAAAATAGCATATTTCTCCCTATTTAACTCTCGGACTTTAATCCTTATAATATTAAATAGGAAAATATGACATTTAGTGTAGGATTATACTGTTTCTGAGGTGAGTTTCATGGTTTATGCAGATATTTTGAGTAATATAAACTCTGCTATCTCCAGTAAAAAAGCTGATTTGAATGTGAAAATTGAACGTTTAGAAAATGCGAAGAACGATATTATAAAAGAGCAGAGCATGTGTCTGAACGAGATTAGGAAAATAAAAGACCCTGGGCTAGGTGGCAGCTGGACAGGGAATCGCTCGGATCAATTTCAGGAAGCCCGTCATGATGCCTATAATGTGATGTTCAGTATCATTCATGACGATTATGACGATTACCAATGGAAAATCGAGGCAATGATTACAAAGCTGAATGCCGAAAATACGCTTCTGAGCATAGCGGGGAATATAGCCCAAGAAGCCGACTCCCTTTTGAGCAAAGGCGAAGAGGCATTTGAGCAGCTGGAAAGTAAAATAACAGATTTAAAAAGGCGGTTGTTTTAATGACGACAATCAAACTGAATCATCCTGCCGTAACGAAGCAAGTCGATCAGGTGAAGACGGCACTTGGTACAGTCACGCTTGGAAATTTGCCTGCAGGCGAGCTTGGCAGCAATAAATTGGAATTCACCTCGAAATGGATCGACCGGGAAATAAACCTGGAGAAGGTCTTCGAGCAATATATCAAAATCGTCCAGAAAAACGTGGAAGATACCCGTGCCAACATTGACTTATTAAAAGAACAGGATGAAGCCATCGCCCATACGTCTTCACATGGGTATCCTATGCGATGAAAATATATGAAGCCAAGACATTAACGGCTGCAACCAAGTCGCGCGCCAAGCAATATGAAGAACTAAAGAAGGAAGTCGCAGCCCTGAAAAAGGAATTTCAGGGCATCGTCGGCTTGGACAACGAGTTTCAAGGGGCCGGTGCCACTGCCATCAAAAGCTTCTATGAAGCGCAAATCGAGGTGGCGGACGCCTGGATGGAGCTATTCACGACCCAGATCAGTTTTTTGGAAGGCATTCCGGCCAGCCTGGAAGAGGCGGACCTCTCCGGAAATACGGTGGTCGAGGTTCCCTTTTTAGATGGGGAAGTGTCGAACGGCATCAGCCAAGCGAAGTCGCTTGTCGATGAACAAGCGAACGATCTCCAAAGGATCCTCGACAGCATTGACGATATCCTGCCTCTTGATAGGTTCGACCAAAAGGACTTTAATGAAAAAATCACGCTGGCCGGACAAAGGCTGGATGATACCGTGACAAAGGTCGAGAATGTCGACCGGCAATTGGTCGAGGAATATGATGTGTCCGTCGGGCAGGAAAACGTTGCCGTTGGCCTCTTCCGCGCCTTGCTTGATGCCACCAAACAGGACGGCAACGTTTCGCCGATGACGTTCAACCAATCGGCATTCAAGAATAGTGACGTCTATCAAGTGAAGGATGAGGTCGCCGGTCAGATGAAAGACTATCAGACCTTCAAAAAGCAGCAAGCCGAAGCCAGGAAAATCGAACAAGAAATGGAAGAACTCGAAAACCGCCCATGGTACGAAAAAGCCTGGGATACGACAAAAACCTTTACAGGGGAATTCACGGGATATTATGATTCTATCAGGGCCTCAACCGGAGTCGATCCAGTAACCGGCCGCAAGCTGTCCGATGCGGAACGAATCGCCGCCGGCGCCATGGCCGCCGCTGGATTCATCCCCGTCGTCGGCTGGGCCGGCCGGGCCATCAAGGGTGGCAGCGCCATCTACAAGACCGCCAAAGGACTCAACGCAGCGGACCACGCGCTCGATGCCTATAAAACGACAAAAGGCTTTAGCCTCCTCCAGAAAACCGAATACGGAATATACGGACTCCTCGCAGCCAACGGACTTGGTGAAGCAGCAACAGGCAAAGACATGTTCGGCAACCAGCTGACCGAGGAACAGCGCCAGAATGGGCTGTTGATGGCACTCGGAATCGGCGGTGTGGCAGGCGCAGCCAAAGTCGCCGATAAAGTGGCGAGTGGTACAAAGTTCGTCCCTTACAGCAAGGAATTTGCGCAAAAGCAGCTTCAGAAGGCTCAAGCTACAATAACAGACATAGCGAGATCAGGAAAAACCACTTTAAAAAATATAGGTGAAGAACTAAGTAAAAAAGAAATTCCTAAACATATAAGTGTGGAACAAGTTTCCCTCGCAGGAGGACCACCCCTTCGCCAAGTTATGATGGAAAAGCAGACAATTAAGGAAGCCTATCAGAAATTTACGGTGAAGGATAGTAAAGTCGAGGGTGTTTCAGGGGAGAGTATTCCTAAGGGTACGGGTAAAGTGTATCCAACTAGACAAATAGATCCCGTAGCAGAAGCACATATAATTGATAGAGTGAAAGAACTAAGAGGGAATTTAACAAGTAGGTATAAGAAATCTGGTAATTTTGCTGTAGCAGAAGTGGATGTCAGTGGGATAAATAAATCTGAATTTTATGCTCAAAGTAGCATAAATGAACTTAAAGGTAGTCTTGAGGATATGGTACCTGATATTTCTTTACAACCTGAAAATCCAATGTTTAAAGCTACGGAAGCAGTTGGTAAAGAGGGAGAGAGTTACTTAAGGAATACAGATACGGAGTATAAAATACTAAATGACATTGCTTATAGGCTTGGAGAGAATACACAAGCTACAGGGAAAATTAAGTTATTTACAGAATTGGATACTTGCGACAGTTGCAATAAAGTCATATCAGAGTTTGCTGCTAAATATAAAAATATTGAATTAGAAGTCATACACAACGATGGTAATAGAATTATTCCTTAATCTTAATTTGTTTGGAGGGGAAAACTAATGAAAGACTGGAAGTATAATGAATTATTTGATGCAATTCAGGAGACATATGAAGAGTTGTTAGATGAAGATAGGGGATATAGGTATGCTATAGCAAAACTAGCTGATGAATTTGATAAATTAGGCAAGATAGAAGATGTTATTGTTGATACAGCAATTGGAGAAATTGCAATTGGCCATGAAAAAGTTTTTGTTGGGCGCATTGAAGGTATTACTAAAAGATTAAGTATGTTTAACCCACAAGAAGCAAAAGCTGACTTAACATTAGAAGAGGTACAAGACTTATCAAAACGAATTAATAAAGTAATAGAGGGACTAAGAAATGCAGAGGTTGATTATAATTCCTCAGCAGAATAGCATTATGAAAGAAAAATAAATAAATGTAGTGTTAACCTTGGGTGGCTAAAGCCATTCAAGGGTTTTTTAAAATCGGCTAGGAACATTAATTTCACCTATTAGCTCAATTCTAATAATGTTAGGATTGAACCCCGGAACCTTATCCAGCTGAAATAACATTTACATTCCCTTTTCTAAAACAGATGAGGTGAAAATTACTCTAGTTTAAAGGAGACTCTAAGCGGCCCGCTAGTTTTAGAATAAATTATAAGATTGATAATAGTCGTTGGGAGAGAAGAATTTTTGAAAATAGATCAGGAGGTAGGTAAGTATGAATGAAATTAAACTTAATAGTATTTATCAACAAATAGCTCAAACTATTAATGAAACTATACCAGAGGAATGGTCAAAGGTATTAATGTACGGTGAAATTGCTGAAGGTACCGGTACTGCATTCTTTTTTTATTATACTCCTAAAAGTGAAGTGCCTATTTATAGTCATGATATACCTGAAATATATAGTTTTAATGAAGAAGAATACGATAAATTATGGTATCAATTATTAGATGAATTAAAACTATTGTCAGATGAATTTAAAAATAATAATCAAGAACAATGGACCAATTTAACTTTCACTTTAGAAAGTACAGGGAAATTTAAAGTTGACTATGATTATGAAGATCTATCAGATGCAGATGATCATGAAAGAAGGGTTATTTGGGAATATACTCGTTTGGGCCTTTTACCTGACTCTGATTATGATAAGAGTATTTCAGAAGAATACCTTAAGAAAGAATGATATAGGGCAAGAAAAGCCTGTTCGAAAGACCTTAACGTAAAAGTTAAGGTCTTTTCATTGTATAGAATATGTATCATCTTAGTTATATCGGTTACCTCAGAAAAAAGGCCGTCAGGTCAAGAAAAACTTTCTTTAGAAAATATATGGATTTACTGACCTCAGGCAAGGTGCCTTGAATATAGTAGCGAGTGGTACAAAGTTCGTCCCTTACACTAAGGAATTTGCGCAAGGGCAGGTTCATAAGGTTCAAGCTACAATAACAGACATAGCGAGATCAGGAAAAACCACGTTAAAAAATATAGGTGAAGAAATAGGTAAAAAAGAAATCCCTAAACGGGTAAGTATGGAACAAGTATCCCTCGAAGGAGGACAACCCCTTCGCCAAGTTATGATGGAAAAGCAGACAATTAAGGAAGCCTATCAGAAATTTACGGTGAAGGATAGCAAAGTAGAGGGAGTTTCAGGGGAGAGTATTTCTAAGGGTATAGATAATGTTAGATATGGTGAACAATACACGAAAGTAAATCGTAAGAAGACCTTAAAACCCAATGTAGAATATACAACAAAAGAAGGATATAAATATACCACTGATGATAACGGGCGTATTGCAATTGCTGAAGCTAAATTAGAATTTGGTAAAGCAAAACAAAATCCTTATGCCCAAAGAAAGGTTGGAGGAGGCGATAGACTATCAAACGATGATGGTGGACATTTAATTGCAAGTATCTTTAAAGGTTCTGGTGAAATAGATAACTTAGTACCCATGAATGCTACTTTAAATAGGAGTGAATATAAGACTCTAGAGAATACATGGAAGAAGGCTTTAGTAGAGGGGAAAGAAGTAACCACTAAAGTAAAACCCATATATGAGGCACAATCAGCTAGACCAAGTGAGTTTAAAATCAACTATGTAATAGATGGTAAAAAATATTCAGATAGATTAACTAATTATTTAGGAGGTAAGTAGATGGAAAGCAAAATAATGGAGCAGACATATCAACAAATTGCGAATACATTAATTAATATAATTCCAGAGGATTGGAAACAAATCTTTTTATACGCTGAATTTAGAGAAGGTTATAAAAAAGTTTTTTTCTATTATTACCCTAAAACTGGAGGGGAACCAGTATATAGTCTGGATATAACAGATTTATTTAATGTTGATGAGGAAGAGTTTGATGGGCTTGATGATGATTTGTATAATTGTTTTTCGAAATTGCGTGAAGAATTTAAGGAGCAAGGACAGGAACTATGGACAAACCTAACTTTCATTTTAGATAGCACAGGAAAAATGAAAATAAATTATGGGTATGAGGATATTTCAGAACTTAGCCCTGTAGAAAAACAAGATAAATGGGAAGCTGAATATCTAAAGTAAAACATAATATAGAATGAAACCTCTTGATTGGCTAAATACCTTTCAAGGTTTCTTCTTTTGAGGGCTACCTAATGCCGAAAAAATAGTCCCCCAAGCTCTTATTCTGGGGGAACATTAAACGCACTTCAATATTCTTCTAAAATCCGCTAAAAATATTGATTCCTGCGGGCGGATCCAATTATATACTTAGTAAATTCCCACCGAATCAAATCCGGCAGCAGCTGCAGCCTCTTCCTTGCTACCTTCACCATAAATATCAATTGCAGACTGAACAATAGCCTTACGAGCGTCACTAAAATCGGAATTTGGCGTTAAATAAATGCTTATTGCACGATAGTAGATTTGTCCTAACTTGTGCCTTCCAATTTCTTGACCAATCAAGTATGCAGCGTGGTTTGTAATCGAGGAGTTAACATGGACACCGCCGCCATCTACCGAAGTTGGCATGTGATAAAATTCATCCATATGAGCCGGATAGACTCCACTGCCATATGCAGCTCTTTCCGCATTACTTACTACAACACTGTTTGGATTACTCAAGCTGCGCAATCTCGTTACACCGTCAGCTTTAGCAGCTGGTGCCATAATATCCTCACCCATTTCCCAATCATCGTCGTCAACAAGTGCACCAAAGACGTCAGCAAATGATTCGTTTAGTGCTCCAGATTGATTGCGGTAAACTAAATTTGCTGTATGAGTGATGACGCCATGAGTCATTTCGTGAGCAGCAACGTCAAGACCGGCTGATAGTGAAATAAAGAACTCACCGTCACCATCCCCATAGGTCATCCAACGCCCATTCCAGGATGCATTGTTGTAATTATTGCCATAGTGGACCTTGGAAATGATTGCCATTCCTTCACCGTCAAGAGAATTTCGGTCATGCTCATTAAGGTAATAATCATATACCTTTTCCGAATTATAGTGTGCATCGACAAGAGCCCGATCATAGTCGCTGATAAATGCAGCAGAATTCCCCACATAGAGAGTATCATTACTGGAACTATTATCATTTTTAGCATCAAACGTAAGTATTCCATCAAGACCATTATGAGAGTAATCAGCTAACGCAAACTGAGTTCCAGATTTAGGTTCCTTCACTTGGGTAATATGTAATTCCCTGTGAGCACCATGTACCCCTTTTCCAGCACCTTTTTGTGTTTTCATTTCATCAGCATGCATTAAACCATTATACTTATCGATGATTTCTCCCGTGTTTGCATCCACAAAGACAAACCAGTTGCCAGGCTCATCCCCCATGAAGTTAACATTCACTTTATAAGCTGTATGATTCTCTCCTTCAAAAGGATAGACTACAAGCTCAGAAGTTGGCTCATACGTTAGCTCTTCAGGGGCATTGACAGATGATAGTGCCTGATTTAGTGCTGCATCACTGCTTAAGGAGGCAGTCGTGTACACCGCATCATCGGCAATCGTCTGATTTACTCTTCCGTTGACGGATACGACTTCATTATTCTTGTTAAAATGAACAATAACTTCGGTTCCTTCTACGTTCACTCCATTTATTGATTGATTAAAGCGAACGTGGGTCATACCGAGTTTATCTTTTTGTGAATCTTTTACTTTTAGGTTTTTATCTGGATTTTTAATTCCGGTTTTACCTTCGTTTTTCTTTAAATAATTTAGTGCATTGGAAGGGTTGCTAGAAGAGAATTTCTCAGCAAATCGCTCCTTCACAAAAACAGGAACGCTTGCCTTCTCATTCCACTTTTTAGAAGCTTGTACACTACTAGCCACCTTCGAATCAACCGGCTTCGCAAATACATTACCGGCTGGGATAGAACCTACCAACAACGCTGACGATAGAACTGCAGGAACAATAAACTTTTTCTTCAATATCGATACCCCCCAATTTTTTCTATCTGCTTTATTATAGATTAATAAAAGTTAATTCACATGAATAATTAGAATTATTAGAATTTTATAAAAACAATCAAAAAACCCAGATGCTATCTTGTGGTAGGTATAATTTACCACCTGATATTGTGATGAAATTAAAAATAATTCTAAATTTATTGGATTTTCTATACTTTTTTTGTAGTTAATTTAAACTAATTATAAAAAGGAGGATCTTAGCTAGTTAATGAATATCCATTATAATAGGTATAATGATAGTCGGTTTGACACGGAAACTTTGCGGGCATGATGCACGGCCATGCCGTCAGGTTTTAGGAGAGTTAGCTACCTTTGGGTCAGTCCCAAGAAAAGAAGTGCCAGGCACCTTCCAATTTAGTTGATTTTCTTCAAAAAATAAGAGTATTCGAAATGAAACTCGAATACTCTTATTTTATCGAATGGAGAATAAGTAATAATCGCCCACACTTCTTAATTTCGCGTGTCTGCTGAACTCCAAAAAGTTTTTACTTATAACGATCAAGTACCTTGGTTTTCGGTGACATTATTAGTAAATGATACAGAAAGGTTAAATGTACATTTTGATTATACAAATTGGCTTGAAAGTGAATTTGGTCCAACAGCTAGAATTAAGTATTTTGAATATAAATATATAAGCGACAACAAAGAACAGCTAGATTTAGATTTAATAGAGAGAATGAAAGAATTTGAAGAAAATTAAACAAAAAGCACCTGATTGCCATTTAGGCACAGGTGTTTTTTGTTTTTCTAAGAAGAAATTCAAGTATAAACCACATTAAAGCAGGAATTCTTATTTAAAGAATTCCTGCTTTGCATACTATTTGTTAAGAAAGGATTTTTCGAAAAATTCGAGAAGATGCTCTAGAGTGATTGGGTCACTGTAGGTGGAAGCTTTACTATTTATTTCAAATATACGATCGTTTTTAACGGCAGGTATATTTTTCCATGTGTCAGTCTCCACGAATGAATTAACCACATCCGGGTTTTTACTAAAGATAATATAATCTCCAGTATACTCAGGAAGCACTTCCGGTGAAAGGACATAAATGCCGGGTTTAAGTGCTTTTTCTTTTACTTTTTCAGGCATTTTCAAATCCATTGCTTGATACAATATTTCTGTCCCACGCGCATAATTATTTCCGAATACATAAAACTCTTTAGCATCATTTTCAATGACAGAAACGGTTGTTGCATCTTCACCAATTTTTGCACGTATCGCTTTTCCTGCGGATTCTGCACGCGTTTTGAAATCATTAACCCATTCTTTTGCTTCCTTTTCTTTATTTAATAGTTTTCCGATTTCAATCTGCTGTGATAAATAATCTAATTTTCCCCAAGTGAATACTACAGTTGGAGCAATTTCATTTAGCTTTGCAATATTTTTCATCTCGGATCCCGCTATGATTAGGTCCGGTTCCAGTTCAATGATTTTCTCCAGGTTATCTTCTGATACGACTTCGACACCCTTTAGTCTTTCTTGAAAAAGGGGATTCATATTAGTCCATTGATCTATCCCGACCACATTACCTTCTAAAGCCAATACATTAGGTCCATTGGAGAGAGCAATTATTCTTTTTGGGTTTTTAGGAATCTCAATAGGGCCAGTTTCTGATTGATACGTAACTGTTTCTTTTTTTGTCTTGGATTCATTATCTTCGTTCGATGTCTCTTTGTTCCCACAAGCACTAAGAATAAATACAAACAAGAGCAGGAAGGGGATGAATAGCTTTTTCATTCTGATTTTCTCCTTACTAATTATAGTGTAGGTTAAAAACATATCAAAAAAATGCACGTAATTAATAATGATATTCATTTTCAATGACTACATCAACATATTAATAGGAATGATAATCATTGTCAATAATTTTCGGAAGATTGCCAAACTCCGTGAACCAAACTGTCAATCTACTTGTAGAAATATGTTTGAGGCTGGTTGGAGAAAAGCTATACACTAATGAAGGAGTAGGGTACTCATATATTAATGAAGGAAAAAACTATCCGGTAGTTGGTCTAAAGGTAGCCAAGGAGGAGAGGCAAGGTAAGGTCAGGAATTTTTGATAGATCAGAACCATTTTCAATTGGCATACCAGAAGGATATGATGGGTACGCTAATTTGGAAATCCCTGCTTATCCAAGCGACAAAGACCGAACAAGCCTTTTCAGAAGAAAAGCTAAAAAAATTGGCTTATTTTCTCATTCTTTCGTTAGTGCAAACCTTTGTTTCTCATTTACATGATGATAATCATCATACCTTTCCTAAAACGGCTTCTTCACTTTTTAATATAGCGAAATTGTTTATCAAGGATCATCCAATACAACCTTTAAAAACTTACTGATGTAGCGAGTCATTTGCATATGTTTGGTTGGCACTTGTTCTAATATTAGTCTTGGAATCAGGTGTAAGTTACTCGGAGTTTGTTCAAAATGAGAGAATACAGAGAACTGCGACCTTACTCAAAACAACAGATTTATCCATTAAAGATATTTCGGAAGAAGGCAGTACTTACCATTTTTTATTTTTTGAGCCACTAACCTGTATAAGCGCCTGTATCTGAAATGTTTAGTTATGAAAGATATTTATTCCTTTCTGTACTATAGTTATAGTTCCAAATTTGAGTTCAAATATATATGACATTTCTTTTAATATCTCATAATATAATTATGTAAATAGAAAGGGGATGCAAAATTGGCAAAAGAGTTCAACTATTCTATTCCTGACCCTTCACTGGACAAAATGGCAACACCGTTAACAGTTGGAAATATGAAAATTGAAGCATACATCCCCGGAGAAACCCAACATGGCTGCCAAAGTATAATTTATTATTTGGTGATATGATTTTCTTGCTGGAACAAAAGAAATCAGGAATCATCTATGAAGCAAACAAGGAAGCATGGCCAAATACGATGAAGAATTTCATATATGTATATAAAAGATTCGAAAATCACCTCATACTTATGAAATTGTGCAGAATCATGGAAAATCAATTAATCTGCATTCACTTCTAAACTTTTAGCAACTTGTCCACACCTTCCACCAGTCCAAGCATATACAATAGTAAGGAGGGTGTTAGGATGGAGATGAATTGTTGTTTTGAGGAAAAATGTTTTGTGGACAATGATCCCAGTACAGTATGGTTTCCTGGGAAACATTGTAAATGTAAATGCAAATGCAAAAAGGACAAGCGCCGTAAACATTAAGTGAATGAAGCAACTGTAAAAGTTGTTCAACAGAGGCAGTCCTTGTGGCTGCCTTTTTTATTTGGACATGCAGGTATGGATTAGAATGGGGTGTATGAGTGAAAATATAAAGATGAAAAAAACACTCCAACATGATGGCTAAATAATGATATTTTGCACGATAAGTAAATTTATTAAGGAAAATTTTGTAGCCTTAAAATAAAGATTGATTAAAATAAGTTTTAAGCTTATTTAATAGCAAATGTAAAAACCCCATTTTGAAAAAGGATTGATTCAAAAATGGAGTATCACTTTTTACCTAAGTATAAGATTTTTATAAGTTTGATTAAATGTCCTTATTCCCCTAAAGCACATGTTTGTTTTAGTGCATTTATTCACAAACCCCCTTTAATTGAAGGATAATTTAATGAAGGTGTATTCTATATTAAATTACAGTCTAACCTTAACCTCAGTACCGTCCTTAGCTTTGACATCTACTAGCACGATCCCTTTATAATTTTGTAGTTCCTTGACGATAGGCTTTAGCGTTTTTTTGTCTATTAGCGGAAAGGTAAAGTCCAGTTTTTTCCTTTCGAAGTGCTCTTTTATCCATTTGTTTGCATTTTGCTGAAAAAATTTTGAAGACAAAATTGAAATAACAATGTTTAAAAAAGCATATGGAACTGGGATGGAAAACCGAACGTCTTTTGCTTTCACTTTTACATGCATCATAAGCAAATCACTAATCAATGATGACCGAAACGGTATCCCCGTTTGCCGATTTAATATCAACTATCTGGCCATCTAATTCGTTTTCGATTGCTTCAATAATAAGGTTTATGTTTATATCTTTAACGTATTTTTCCGATTGAGGAATACTAGCTGCGATGCTGTGTCCAGCCATTAATACGACCTTGACGAGTTTTATAGGCAAATTGACCGTGACGTTATCATTTTCGGATGATACAACACGAATTTTTAATGTTTTATCTAAATATTTAGTCGGTTTTTCAAGAAGCTTATTACCTGTTTCTTCTTTCTCTTTTAATACTTGAATCAGTTCTGATCCCTTATCTGCATCAATCTTCCCTTCTTGAACCATTGTTAACACTCTTGTAATTTCCTCTTTCATGAAAAATGCCTCCTTATTCCTCTTTTAAGAGCTTAATAGCTTCTTCTGGTGTGATTTCGCCATTTTCCAACATGGTGACAACTTTTTTCTCGTCTACTTCATTTTTCTTCTTCTGCACATATCCAAGGGATGAAATGATGTCTGTTAGCTTGCCTCGAACCGTTGGATATGAAATCCCCATTTCCTTTTCAACTTCCTTGATATTCCCTCTGCATGTTAAAAATACTTCCACAAAATGAAGCTGATCCTTTGATAAAGATGCCAGCTTAGATAATTCAAACTCATTTTCAATCGTGGTGTGACAATGAGAGCACTGTAACTTTGTAATTTTCAATGTTTCACTGCAAACAGGACAATTTGTGATTACTTTATAAGCCATAATGAAATTCCTTTCTTTTGTGTGATTCGATTATACAACAAGGAATTGAAAATATAAATAATTAATTTTAGATTTTTAATTTAAAAAATCAATAATATTAATTTGCTGTTTAATATTATTGATTAACCGTGTCCGTTATTCATTTAAGTATTATATTAACCTTAGTGGTGAATTGTAGGCATTCCTCTTGGTGAAATCCCCAGTTACATATTGAGCACGATTACTTAGACTATGAAATGCTGATAAATAATCCCTGGATATTCGATATTAATATTCCACCTGAGGATGATTCAGCAGTCGTAGCATTGATGTATTATTAAATGATTTAGAACTTGAAAATTACTTCGTCATATTTAGTTAATAGGCGCTATTTTTGAATGAAAATTAGATTTTTAAACGACTTTAATGTTATATTTTTTAAGTACAGTGAAGGATACTATTTCGAAAATTATTCGACTATATTTTAATCCCGTCCTAAATTTTTGAACGGGGTCTTCTTAGCCTGTTTTTCCTGTATAATAATACTATATTTTACATTCAGGAGGGAATATTAATGGACCACGTCAGCAATTTAATAGGGCTTTTTGCAATCATACCGATTTTGTTTTATCTGGGACTTATTGTTTTAAGTGTTTATTTCATAATTAAGGTAATAAAATTCATCAATACAAAGACAAGATTAGATCAAGAAAGAAATGAAAAGCTGGATGAATTGATAAAAGTTATTGACAAAGAAAAAGAAAATCAAAATTAGCCTCTATAAAATAAAAGCACAGCCCCATTAAGGGTTGTGCTTTTGTTGTTTTACAAGAATTGTATGGATGATGAATTCATAATAGGTCCACTTAAAAGGGCGTTTTTTTTGTAACCCGTCAAGGGGGGGTGTACAAGCATTTCCTAATAAGTGCCATAACATATTAGGAGGTGATAAAATTGCCAGTTAAATTAGAAACTTTATTGAATCGTTCGGAAAAGAATATGGGCAGCGGAATTCATCCAGTCGTAAAAGAATCAGCATTGGAAATGGTTAAACAGGCATACGAAGAGGGCATTTTTGTCCAAATCAGTGAAGGTTATCGGTCTATGGAAGAGCAAGCAAAGCTATATGGTCAAGGACGCCTGGGTTATATCTACGATGGAAAAAACTATAGTGATTTATCGAAACCGAGAGTGACCAATGCGATGCCAGGTCAATCTTATCATAACTATGGACTAGCCATTGACTATTTCATAGTCAGCGATGATGGAAAGAATGCCATTTGGACAATTGATGCAAAATGGAAACGGGTAGCGGCCATTGGTAAATCCATGGGCTTTGCATGGGGCGGGGATTGGTCAAACTTTAAAGATTATCCGCACTTGGATATGACGGACGGACTAACTTATTCTCAGTTAAAAGCGGGCACAAAGCCTAAACTGATATCAAAAGTGAATGGAACCACTCCACCAGCAACACAAGTCGAATCGGATGTCATTGTAAAAGATACGCCCGCAAAGGATAGCGGCAATCAGACTATCAAGTCCATCCAAAGGACATTAAATAGCCGGTATAATGCAAAGATAGATGTGGATGGTTATTATGGTCCTAATACTAAAAAAGCTTTGATAAAGGGTTTCCAAACCGAATTGAATAAACAATATGGTGCAAAGATTAATGTTGATGGAATATGGGGACCCCAAACAAAAGCGGCTTCACCTAATGTTAGGGAAGGGGCGAAAGGGAATATCACCTATATTCTTCAAGCTGCACTTTATTTGGAAGGGCAAAATCCACATGGCATAGATGGTATCTTTGGAAAAGGAACGGAAATAGCGGTTAAGGCATTTCAAAGGGCCAAGGGAATACCTGCAGACGGTATTGCAGGTAAAAATACCTTTGCAAAACTATTGGGATAATATATGAAAATAAAACGATAATGCTTAAATGAAATTGGCTTAGAAAAAAAGCCCTAATAATGAGGGCTTTTTTTGTTTGAATAAAAAATGGTTTTATAATAGCAGTTTTTTTAAAAGTGAATATCCCAATCGTTCAAGAAACGTAGTATAAGAAATGTAAGAATACATACTGGGACAAGAAATGTGACCGCATTTACGATATGGAAGTACTTCAATGTGGGATGCTTTATACCTTTGACTTTAATCACTAAATAAAAGAATGATAAGGTTGCGATAATTGGGCATAGCAAACCAAGATCTGTTAAAATCCTTGAAATTGGATTGTTCATGATACTAAGTCCAATAAGGAATGAAGCAAGGCAGATAATATTGATAACCGACAAAATGGTTGGTATTAATAATAAGTTCTTTTTTACTGTCTCCATACATTTCACCTCCAAAGTGATAATCCAATGTGTTATCTTATACTATCCACTGATTAGGTAGCAAGGCAAGGTTTAGGCTTTGTTAAAGTAAAGGTTTATTTACTGAGTGCAAAGAGAAAATATCCAAAAGTTGTCCTTTCACAAATATGAATTGTAATATTTTTCGAGCATTTATACTCATTTTTGTTCACTTAAAATTGACTGAAATATAATGGTCTTTTTAATTTCCCATCACATTTAGACAATAAAGTTAAAGGAGGACATAACTTTATTGGAGGAAAAATATGAAAAATATATGGAAAAAGCCAATTTTGCCTATCGCCTCTATTAGTCTAGCGTCATGGATGATTGTAAATGCGATTCCTGAAACTCCAGTTCAAGCAGAATTGAATGTTCAATCACAGGTGAAAATGAAAAGTCATGAGCTTCCACTGGGAACGTCTTATTTGCATGAGCGAAGAACTTCCATGAATCCAGCGCCTGGATTGACGTATACCAAAATCAATCGTGGTGAAACATCTTCTAAAGACTATTTCACAGTGGATGTGGCATTTGTAGAAACACAGAAGCAGGCAAAGATATTGTTGGGAGGTTTAAAGAGAGACGGTTTCAAAAATGCCCGCATTATAAGGGAACCGGATCGGGCCTTGGATGACCGGGAAAAAGGTCCACTTGGATACATTGTTCGCATCGGCCAATATCAGCAGGAAGCGGATGCAGCCGAAATGAGAAACAAGTTATCGGATAAGGGATATTCGGGTCTACGGACTGTTTATACGGGTGAAGACGGTGAGAAAACAACAGGACCTTGGGTAGTGAACGTACTTGAAGTGGATCAGGATCGATTTCAAGGGCATGTGGTGCCTGAATTAGCAAATGACGCAGTGATAGGAAAAGAAACATTGACCCAAATGGCTGATAGAAATGATGCCATTGCAGGAGTTAATGCTGGATACTTTGTTGTTGGAGCCAAGGATGGAACACCAGGCGATCTTGCCGGTATATTCGCCAGCAATGGTCAACTCGTCAGTGAAGCGATAAATGGCCGTTCAGCTCTGATTTTATCTTCTGTTGAAGAGAAGGCAAACATTGCATCTGTTTCCACGTCCATTCAGGCTACTTCATCTGATGGTGCGGTTAGGGAAGTGGATGGATTAAATCGTAAGCCGGGATTGATCCGCAATTGTGGCGGTGTTGGAGGAGATACGACAACAGAACGGCCGAAACATGATTATACTTGTATGGATGAAAGTGAGCTTATCCAATATACATCCGTATTTGGAGAAAAGACGGAATCGGGCGATGGTGTGGAAGTGGTAGTGAATCATGCCGGGGAAGTGGCGGAATTCCGTAACCATCGTGGGGGAATGATTCCAAGCAGCGGTTCTGTTCTTGCAGGAACGGGGGAAGCGGCAGAATGGCTTCGTGACCATGCCCAACAAGGGATGAAGATTCAGGTGAAAAGTGAAATCATCGGGGATGGAAAGCCATTAAAATTAGACCAAACCACTAGCATGATTAACGGAGGTCCTCGATTAATGGAAAACGGAGAAATTTCCATTAATGCCGTAGAGGAAGGATTTCACTGGGAAGAAGATCCTGGGTTTTATTATCGTTTTGGGGAACGTCGTAATCCGAGAACGCTTGCAGGAATAAAAGAGAATGGAAATCTATTATTTGTCACCATTGATGGGCGCGCACCCGGATGGAGTGTGGGGGCAAATTTTGAAGAAAGTGCAAAAGTCATGAAGTCATTAGGAGCCATAGATGCCATCAATCTTGACGGCGGCGGATCGACGACCATGACAGTTGGGGCTGATCGAGTCACAAGACCATCTGACGCAACAGGTGAACGCCCGATTGCCGACGGAATATTGTTAGTAAAATAATAGTTGAACATGTAAAGAAGATAAAGGGTAACTTCTTCATATATTCAGAGGATACCTTTAAGCAACGATAGTAGTTTTAGTTCAAACAGGCCGTCACGAATAAACTAAAAAATCTCTTCAGATAGGTTTCTGAAGAGATTTTTTAATAATGGGATCATCCGAGCCAGATCAATTTAATATAAGGATTTTGAAATACTTTCAGCAGTTTTTAACAATAAAGAGATATGTTGTTCCATCGATTCCTTATTCCAGCGAAAGACAGGCCCGGAAATGGAAATAGCTCCAATGACTTTTCCTTTAGCACCGAATACTGGTGCTGATAATGCAGCTACATTCTTCGTGATTTCTTCCTCATTAATTGAGTAACGGGTATTTACTATAATTTCTAATTGCTGTTGTAGCTTTTTTCTTTCCTCCCCTGGAAGGAGGTTTAACACTTGTGCCTGTAAACCTTCGCTTAGAAATGCCAATATTACCCGTCCGCTTGAGCCAAATTGTAGCGGAATCCTATTGCCAACCCCTGCTCTTCTGCTTATTTCCTGATTACTTACATGTTCAATTACACACATCCTTACCATATTTGTTAACATATAAAACCCTACCGTTTCCTGTGTCTCGTCTCTTAATTTAATTAGTTGTGGATCGATTATTGAGACAAAAGGTACATCGGTGATTATTTTATTTGCATAATCAATAAACACCGTACCAAGTGAATATTTTTTAGAATCTGCATCTTGGAATACCAAACCGTCCATTTTTAAAGTAGTAAGCAGACGATGAGTGATAGGGGGAGAAATGTTAAGATTTTCGCTAATATTTTTAATTCCTTGTGGACCGGTTGTTTCATTTAAATAATTGATGATTTTGATTGCACGTTGCACCGTAGAAGAAATCTTAGTGTTCATAAATAAATCCTCCAAATAAAATTCCAAATTAATTTAATTATTAAAAATATTATATCATAGTGTAATAAGGGCCAATCAGTAGCTAGAATAGTTTCCGTTATCATTATTATGAATTGAAAGGGATGATTCAGAAAGTTCACCAGTAGTGATCTTTTTGGAATATCCCATTTTTTTAAAAAATTATATTTATATAAATTTTGAGAAGAAAAGGTCAAATTTTCTGCTAGTTGAGGTCTTGAATAATAAATTGACTTTTCTGAAAATTAACTTTATTATTCATAATATAGGAATTATAATTCCTTTATTATGAATAATAAATTATTGCAATGTTGAAAGGAAGTGAAATAGTAACCTGAAAAATGAATAACTTGTACGATCCTGATTCGGTAAACCGTAAAAAAGTAAAAGGAGGGATAACAGAAATATTCTTTATTAATTATTAAAAATGAAAATTAAACAAGGGGGATTAATATGTCCGTGAAATTAATAAATTCTAATTCAAGAAAAGCCTATTCTGGTTCGATGCCCGACACAAAGGGATTAAACTTTTTTGAAGAGGATCAAAATTTGTCTTTTATACTTAAGCATTATCTTTCTATAGAAAATTATAATCGGGCCCTTCCTCACTTAAAAGAGTTGGGGGAAATAGCCGGAACAAGGCTTGATGAATTATCCCGGATGGCGGATAGGCATACTCCCGAGTTAATAAATTATGATGCAAAAGGGGAACGAGTAGACGAAGTTGCCTATCATCCGTCCTATAAAGAGATGGAATCATTAGGATATGGAAAGTTCGCACTGGTCGCTATGTCTCATAAACCTGTGCTGGGATTTCCTACTAAACTACCGCATGTGTTAAAGTACGGATTTTGGTATTTGTTTGTCCAATCCGAGTTTGGTTTAGCTTGCCCGATGAGCATGACTGACTCTGCCGCTAGGGTCTTAAGTAAATTTGGTGATCAAGGATTAAAAGAAACCTATTTGTCTCGTATGACGAGTACAGATATGAAAACATTATGGACAGGTGCCCAATTTATGACCGAAAAACAAGGCGGGTCTGACGTTGGCGCAAATACGGTCACAGCAAAGAAAGTTGATGATCATTGGGAGATTTGGGGTGATAAATGGTTTTGTTCCAATGTTTCTGCAGATGTAGCATTAGTTTTGGCTCGTCCTGAAGACGCCCCCGAGGGTACTAAAGGTCTTGGAATGTTTTTAATGCCAAGGAAACTGCCAGATGGATCTCTTAATAATTACAAAGTTAATCGCCTAAAAGATAAATTCGGGACCCGCGATATGGCTTCTGGTGAGGTGACTTTTGAAGGGGCCGTTGCGTATGTCGTAGGGGATATTTCAAAGGGTTTTAAACAAATGATGTCAATGGTGAATTCTTCACGGTTATCGAACGCCGTACGTTCTAGCGCGATGATGCGTAGAAGCTTTTTAGAAGCACTCGTTTCATCTCGAGGTCGTGTCGCATTTGGCAGCTCATTGTCTGAAAAACCCCTTATGAAAGAAACTCTTTTTGAACTATTGCTAGATTGCGAAGCAGCTGCGTCCATCACATTTTACACAGCTTCCGTTTATGATAATTCCGATCAAGGGAACCAGGAAGATGAAAAGCTATTACGAATTTTGACGCCATTGCTAAAAGGATTCATTTGTAAACGTGCAAGAAATTCTACCTCGGAAGGGATGGAAGCCAGGGGAGGAAATGGATATATCGAGGATTGGATAGATTCGAAACTTGTACGTGATGCTCATGTGGGCTCCATTTGGGAAGGCACCACGAATATTGTTGCTTTAGACGTTGTAAGAGCGTTAGTGAAAGACGAAGCAGGAGAAATCTTTTTTAAGGACCTATACAATCGATTGGATGGGATTACGAATTCTTTGACTCAACAGATTGGGAAGATCCTTCTGCAAATATCAAAAAAAGTTGAATCGCAATCAAAGAGGATAATGAGTCTGAATGGACCAGAAAGGGAATTGCCTGCTAAACAATTAATGAACCGGATGTATCATATATTCACTGCCAGTCTTCTGCTAAATGAAGCGGAAGTACAAATTACAGCCCAAGAAAACTATCGAAAATTATACATGGCTTTGCAGTATATCCATCGTTATTTGCTTTCAAGTGGCTTGGATGAACTTAATTACTTTGATTCATCACTATTAAAATGGTTTGATGCTATTGTTGACTTTGACCAAGTATCAAAAGGGGCCGTAGAAGGTTTACTGGAAAACGTGCAACAGGCCGTGAAACTCTAAACATCAAAGGATGGAGGTGAGAACAATGAATGGAGCATTAAGCCGGATAAAAGTTCTTGATCTAAGCCGAGTGGTGGCTGGACCTGTCTGTACAAGTATTTTAGGAGATCTGGGTGCAGATATTATTAAAGTGGAAGGGCCGGATATCGTGGATGAAACACGAACATGGTTTCCTCCGGACATTGAAAATATTAGTTTGTATTATATGGCAGTTAATCGAAATAAACGTGCCATAACGGTGAATTTAAAGACAAAAGAAGGAATTCAAATCATAAAAAAACTCATCCAGGAATCTGATGTTGTCGTAGAAAATTTTAAGACAGGAACGATGGAGCGGTTAGGACTGGGATATGAAGACTTGAAAGCGTTGAACACTAAAATCATTCACTGCTCCATTACAGGGTTTGGTCATACAGGACCGTATAAACAATTACCTGGATATGACTTTCTTGCTCAGGCAATGAGTGGGTTTATGAGTGTGAATGGCACATCCGATGGTGCACCTGTTAAAGCAGGGATTGCTATGGCCGATTTATATGCAGGACTATATGCAACCATTAGCGTATTAGCCGCTTTGGAGGCTAGGAATCATTCCGGTCGTGGTCAGCATTGTGACATCTCCCTTATGGACTCGATGGTTGCTTCATTGCTTAATATAGGAACAGGTTTTTTAAATACAGGAAATCTGCCTAAACGATATGGAAATCAGCACCCGACCCTAGTTCCCTATCAGAATTTCCAAACAAAAGATAAAGAGATTATAATTGCAGTAGGCAACGACAGACAATTCCGGCGTTTTTGTTCATTAATAAATGCAGAGGAATTACCCCAGGATGAGCGTTTTGCAACAGCAAATGCAAGAATCATATATAGGGAAGAGTTAATTCCTATATTACAAGAAGTGATATTAACAAAAACAGCAGCTGAATGGCTTAGAATTTTCCAAGAAAACAATATTCCATGCGGTCCCATCAATACTTTAGATAGAGTTTTTATAGATGAACAAGTACTTGAAAGGAAAATGATTCAGGAAGTTGAACATCCTTCAGTTGGAATTGTTAAACTTTTGGGGTCACCATTAAAACTCTCTGATACACCTGTCACAATCGAGAGGCATCCCCCTTTACATGGGGAGCATACTGAAGAAGTACTGATGGAATTAGGCTACGATAAAGAAGAAATTAAATCGTTTATGGAAGATAAGGTTATTTGAAATGACTAAATCGGCATCTATATATATCGTTAATGGTGGCTGGAGTAAGATTCTGTAGTTAGCTTTTAAAGAAATCTCTAATTAATCAATAATACTATTGAAGCTAAATAGCATGTTAATTGAACAATATTAGTTTGGGAAAACGAAGCAGTGATGAATAAAGTCTTCATTAGTTCCTATCATCCGATGATTTTTCAACTTCAAATTGATGGCGCTTACATCGAATAGATGTTTACCGTTTTTACAAGTAGATAATCCAAAATCAAGGGGGTTAGTATGAATAATGGTGCGTCAGATCGGACTTGGATTGTGGTATTCGTCGCATGCTTTTTAGGTCTTATGGTAGATGGCATGGACTTAATCATGCTATCTATCACGATGCCTAGTCTAATGGAAGAGTTTAATATTGGTAAAGTAGATGCAGGTCTCATCGCTACATGGTCCTTAGTGGGTATGGCCGTTGGCGGAATCGGTGGCGGTTGGTTATCTGACCGGTTTGGCCGGGTAAGAATGGCAACCTGGATGATGGTTCTATTCTCCATTGGAACGTGTTTACTTGGATTTGCCCAAACGTATGAACAATTTATCGTTATTCGTTTCATTTCTGCTATCGGGATTGGGGCCGAATATACTATCGTTACGATGCTCATGGCTGAATATGTACCTACGAAAAAAAGGACGACGATTTTAGGTACACTACAAGCAGCTTATTCATTAGGATATTTAGTGGCGGCTTTATTGGCTGGTGCAATCTTGCCTGAATACGGATGGAGGCCTCTTTATTTTATCGCTGTTGTACCTGTTCTTTTGGCAATTTATATCAGATTCAAAATTCCTGAACCTGAAGGGTGGAAAGAAAGGGCTCAAGCTCAAAAACAAATGGGTAGGGGAAATAAGAAAAATGAGTGGGCTGCGATTTTCAAAGATTCAAAAACAAGAAAGACTTTTATATTTTGGGGACTTACTGCGACCTTCTTACAATTTGCTTATTATGGCATTGGTACCTGGCTGCCGACGTATATTGTTTCTGATTTAGGCTTTGATTTTAAAAAAATGACAGGGTATATTGTAGGGACATATACAGCGGCGATCTTAGGTAAAATCATTGCAGGTTGGCTGGCAGATCGATACGGTCGTAAAACGCTGTTTGTATTTGGTGGTTTCTCTACTGCTATTGTCTTACCAATCGTTTATCTTTATAATTCACCGTCTAATATTATTCTGTTACTTACTTTACTAGGTTTTCTCTATGGTATACCTTATGCAGTTAATGCTACTTACATGGCTGAGAGTTTTCCTGCACATATTCGTGGTACAGCTGTAGGGGGATCATATAATGTTGGTCGAGTCGGATCAGCTATGGCTCCATTTCTCATTGGTATCATGGCGGAATCCTATTCAATTGGGTTCGGATTAGCTACACTTGCTATTGCGTATGTGGTATCAGCGTTAATTCCTGCACTGTTTATTCGGGAAAAAATGTACGATCCATTTGGGAAGGAAAAAAATTCTGCAACCAAGCAAAAAGAAAGTGTTTACGAGAATCAAACTATATAAATTATATTATTAGCCTTTGTTAATGCAAAATTTGTTCGGTGGTTTAAAGGAAGCACTGATTATAAATGAATATCAGCAAAGTGTTTACATAATGGTAAAGAGGAAGTGTTATGAAGGACGAAGGAGGTTATATTTACCTCGTTTATCGTGGTGGAGTATGAATATTTATCTATAGAAGTCGAGGGTGTCCTCTACGAGCTTACAGATGTTAGAAAGGAAGCAGAAGTTGGTAAACAAAAAAGTGAACGGAGAATTTTCAGAAAATAATTTTCAGAAGGCTGCCCAAGATGACTGAAACATCATTTTGCGGTCAGCCCCTTTTTTTCATTCTAGCAGGATATGTGATTTCCAGGTTCATGCCCAAAGGTTTAACACCCGGTTGCTGCAGTTCCTCATTTAATCTTTATTCAAGATATGGCCTGTCAGACGGTAGACTAGTTACAAAACTCCCTTATAATCTGGTTCTTTATTTCTTCTACCGGAAACCCTTGTTGGTAGGTGGAAATCATCAACATAATCCCCTGTAGCACAGATGAAAAGTATAACGATCGTTTCCTTGGTTCCTCTTCCCCCATACTTTCAAATATCTTACATTGAAACTCAAATTGTCTAGCATTTTCTTCAATTATGAGATGACTGTATTTTATCAAATCTTCATCAGCCTCTGGCTGAGTTTGCAGGTGTAGATAGAAGCGGTGTACTTCCGGTTTTTTGTGGATATTATCAATGGCACCATTGACTATATATTCAAGTTGTTCACGAGGTGTATTTAAGGTGAAAGCTTCTTCCATGACTTCAACCACTTCCTTGATTCTGGCCACGACCATTTCAGAAAGAAGTTCTTCTTTTCCTTTGTAATAGTTATACAGTAACCCTTTAGAAATCCCAGCCTTCTTGGCTATATCGCTTATAGAAGTAGCGTAATATCCTTGTTTCATAAATAACTCCATGGCTGCAGCACGGATTTTTTCTTTGGATGCTTGGCGAATGCGGTCATTCTCTTCGGGTGTACGTGGCATTTTACCTTCAATCCTCCATAAAAGCAGTGAATTCTTGATATAAAACTTCAGAATGGGTGAGGGGCAGCATATGATCGGCATCCTCCAGTTCGATGAAACGGATGTTTGGAACCTTGCGGAAACAATCGGCAACCCGAAAATTGTCTGCCAAGTCCTTTTTGCCGATAAAAAATAAAGTTTCGGGGTTCAATTCTTCTAATCGTCCCATTGCTGGCGGCTGAGGCCATATCATGCAGAAATCAGCGGGCCACTTAAGCATGCGCCCGAAATGATGCCTGAGCATTTGAACAGCGAGATCTTTGTACGGACTATCGATAACAACTTGATATGTTGGTGAAAGAAGGGCAAGATCCAACATCTTATCTATATTGGGGGCACTTTCCAATATTTTGTCATGATATTGTACAAAGTCCTTTGAATAGGGAAAACCAGTTAAAGAAGGAGCAATTAATACAAGTTTCGATACTCTTTCAGGGTGATTAAGGGCGAAATCAGTTGCAATCTGTCCGCCCATTGAATGACCTATAAGCGTTGCCTGATTAAGTTCCAGGTAATCCATTAATGCCAAAACATCGTCAACATAGTTTGCATGTTTTATAGGTGATGGTGATTTACCAGCACCACGTCCATCAAAAGCAATAACTTTGTAATCCTTAGATAAAAGAGAAGCCAAAAATGTCCATTGCCTCAAATCAGCACCACCGCCATGAATAAGAACAACAGGATGACCACTGCCAGTAATCTCAAAATGTAAATCCAATGCAACCCCTCCATTTTTCACTGAATTTTCAGTATTATTTTATTATTGAATGAACGTTTAGTCAATATAAAACACGGGTTAATTTTAAACGATTTTAGATTTTATATCGATTCCGCATAAAGGCGCTAATCAATAGTAAATCCGATGGCTTCAGCTTTACTCTGAATAAGATTGTTTATGATGCTGAAACAGAAATAAAAGCATCAGAACATGAATTAAATATATTACAATCCGCACAAAATGAAGCGTATAGTGATAACTATTTTGGAGCAATTGAGAACAACTCGGCTTATCCTTGTGGTGTTGGTAATCATGGACATACACCGGATAGATTCATTAGAAACGTTCGTATTAATGATCATACATTTGAAGGTTGTACTTTTGCATGAATTCGACCTTGCAAATTTGAAAATACTTAAGAATAATACCTTTGATATCTGTGAATAGGGAATACGTCTCTAATCCTGTTGGTAAAGGTACATATGACAATGGAGTCCCAGAAGCAGCTAAAACGTTACAATTAAAGATAATTCCGCAAATGACACAACCACGGAAGTAGTGTATATAAATGACGGTGATGTTGCATAATTTCTTCGTAAAGGATAAACAAAGGATTATTACGTTAGTGGAAATAGAGCTGAAAGGGTTAGGCGTACTGAATTAGTTATTTCTGGTTTAGATGGAGTAGAGATACATAATAACGTATTAATTGATATCACATTCGAAAATGTCAATGGAAGAAGTTGCATCAGTTTATCCAGTTCTTCAAGAAATGGTCGTGTTTACAATTATAGGACAATAACTTTGCGGGGGGATTTTCATCTCAGGTGGAGATGTAAAAGGATTCTTAAGTAATGCCTTAAACATTGAACAAAAAATATATCGACATTGGCATCGAAGAAATTGATCTGTATTAAAACGATTGGAACAAACTAAGCGTAGGCTAGAAATTCTATTATTCAAAGTTATTTTTCCTAATTTGATATTAGGTTATAATAGTTATAAATGAATAATAAAAGGTGTGGTTTTTCTGAAGGAAGGTTTAGCACGAAAAAAGCAGCATAGACAGTTATCCCGTTTGGTAATTATCCAGCGGACCATTCTTATTACAATTGGTGCGTTGTTAATGGCCACTGGATTGGAAATCTTTTTAATTCCCAATCATGTAATTGATGGTGGAATTACAGGTATTTCCATTATGCTTTCTCATCTTACAGGTATAAAACTAGGAATCTTTCTTTTCCTATTGAATCTACCATTTGTATATCTGGGATATAAACAGTTTGGAAAAACTTTTGCTATATCTACTATATATGGGATTGTAATGCTTTCCATTTTTGCAACATATTTTCATCCTATTCCACCCTTCACTGAGGATATCCTTCTTGCTACAATTTTTGGCGGTATTTTCTTAGGTGTAGGTGTAGGAATTGTAATTCGTAACGGTGGTGCGCTTGACGGTACAGAAATACTTTCCATTGTAATAAGTAAAAAAGTGCCTTTTTCTGTTGGCGAAATTGTTATGTTCATCAATCTATTTATACTGGGTTCTGCTGGATTCGTTTACACATGGGATAGAGCCATGTATTCAATCTTAGCTTATGTAATTGCTGCTAAAGCCATTGACATTGTTATTACTGGAATGGAAGAAACAAAGTCAGTGTGGATAATTAGCGATGAAGCAAGAGAGATAGGTGATGCAATCAATAATCGCCTAGGACGTGGTGTGACATACTTACATGGTGAAGGTGCCTATTCTGGAGAGGAAAAGAAGGTAATTTTCTGTATAATTACCAGACTTGAAGAGTCTAAGTTAACTACAATTGTTGAAGAGATTGACCCTTCATCTTTCTTAGCAATTGCAAATATTGCGGAAGTACGTGGTGGACGGTTCAAAAAGAGAGATATTCATTAAAAAATTACTTATAAACAAAAGCCAGCATCAAAATGTTGGCTTTTGTTTATGTCACACTTGAGCAAATTTTTAGGCTTTGTTAAGCAGTATTATCGTTTTTTAGGTAAAATACCGGGAACGTCCGATTTGGACGTTCCCGTTCTTATTCAATTAAAACTCCCTATAATGGAATAACTGTAATGCTAATGAAGCTTTTTTAAAAGCTGCGTTTCTCTGGCCAAGCTCCTTGCATTTTACTAAGGAATACAATTTGCCCAATATGATATGCGTCGTGCATTGCTAAACTCTTCAGTTCAAGCACTAATGGATTATCTCCTGGAATCTGTCTATACAAATCTTCAGGTTCTGATTTTGCTAGTATTTTTCCAAGTTCACGATGAACATAAAAGTATTCTTGTTTTGTTTCCTTCCAATTTTCTAACGTCTCAGTTGGTAATCGAAATGTAGAGTCATTATTTTCTGCCTGTGGTTCATTCGCTGTTTCACCAAGAAATCGCATCAGATATCTCTTTTCATAGAAAAGTAAATGACAAACAAATTCCCAAATGGAATTCATTGCCCCATCAGCTGGTTTCCAAATTGCCTGTTCAAAAGTGATGTCTTCTAGCACTTTTTCAAGTGGTGGAAACCAGTCTTCTTCATCTAAGCAGCTTGCCCATTGTTGTAACAAAAGTGTTTTTACATCCATTTTCTATTCCCTCCAATTCAATCCCTTTGGTCAAAGTTCATTTGCGTCGTGTTGTAGATAGCTAACTAATTAAGGTGTCATGCCAATCACTTGTTCAATTAAACTGGCCCTTTAAAGGAACAATGAACGTTCCGTAATTTCGAAAATTCTGATAAATTTAGTTTATCATAAATTGTGTTAACTGAGAAAGATCAACTGTCTAAAACCATTTTGGTTATTTTAACGGCATTAAACTCACTCGCTCTCAGTAATTATAGTTCACCACGGAATTTGTATATATGGCTTATAGCAAATACATGGATGAACATGATCGATTAATCGAAAAGCATAAGATAAAATGTGTATCCGTTGTTATCTGGGTATAGTTTAACTTAAAGTGCTTTTTTTTATGAATATTCTCGGAAATACAGCAGATAGTAATAGGGTATCTAATTTAAAGGAGTGACTAACATGAAGTACACATTTTTAACAAGCGCTTTGATTGCTCTATTCCTTACTGGCTGCGGAACAAATGATAATAATAATGATGGAAAAAATGTTGGAATGAATACTCGAAGCAATCAAAATGATGCCTTTGACAATACCCTGAATGTAAATGACAGAAACGGCGACAACGATCACAATGCAAGGCAATTAAACAATGATGACAATGATAATAAAATGCGCGTGGCTGATGAAGTAGCAAATCGGCTAGAGGACATGGATGATGTAAAGGGTGCCTCTGTCATTGTTACAGATAATAACGCATATGTCGCCGTGGATCTGACAAATGACAAGAACCTGACAAATGACTTAGAAAAGAAAATTGTTGATCAAGTAAAAAAACATGATCAAGGTGTAGACAACGTTTATGTCTCTGCAAATCCAGACTTTGTTAAAAGTATGAAGGGATATGTCAACGATATTCAAAATGGAAAGCCGATTAGCGGACTATTTAATGAGTTTGGTGATATGGCACAAAGAATGTTCCCGGATGCCAAATAGAAGAGGTCAGTTGTAACGGTAATGTAAGTATTCTGCAGCGTTTCTGCTGCCACAATCCAGAAGAGAATGTAATTAATAAGAAGAGGCAAACACCGGTAGTAAGGTTTAGAGGTTGAAGCTTACGATATATTATAGGCCATTCCATCCATGATAAAACCCCTTGGTCTCAAGAAGGGGTTTTATGCATTCAATTACGACAAACTAGTGACCCAAGTATACACGCTCTTACTTGACGAATTATTCCTTTAGCTGTTTCATTTATTTTTATCCGCATTTTGAACATAGGTTGGAATCTCATTGTCGGGACTTCGAGGTACATATAATGAACCACCGAAAATGGCAGTCCTTTAGAAAGACAAACATGAAAAAGTTAGTGAATTATTGCAGTAGTAACATCAATTGTTTGTTTATGTGGAGCTAATCAGGTTGATTACAAAGATATTTCTGATCCGGTCGGTGGACCACGTCATGTGAGGTAAGTTTATATAAATAAATAGAAGAAGAATTAAAAAAGGCAGTCACAAAGACCACCATGATTGGGATATAAAGTCACAAATCATCAAATTTTCGTGTGACTCAGATTATTTCTAACTTTTATTTTTGATTTTTTCAATTAGTACTTGTAACTCATCCGGCCCATGAAACTCAATCGGCGACACGCCTTTATCGAATTCTATTGTATTGGATTCTATCATCAATACATACTTCCCATTGATCTTTCCTAAGTGGATACTGTCGCCGAAATCGGCTAGAAGTCCTTTGATGGATGTACTGCCTAGCTTCATGCGAAGTTCGGCTTCAGGTGTATCCCTCGACAATCTGGGCTGTGGCTTCGACGACCAGATGGGTTTCAAGACGCTCCTGGATTTCACGCTTTTCACTCGTTTCGGTCTTTTTTTCGAATTTGTGCAGTTCGTCACTGTTTTCTTCGAATTGTGAGGATACATGCTCATAACCATGTGGATGACCTGGTTTTTCATGATTTCCGGCATCGATTCTCCATATTCGACGAATTTCAAGAAGTTCTCGAAGTAGCGGGCATGTGAGGCCTTAGAAAATGGATTATTATCAGATGAAGACATGGTGATGGTTGATAAGATAGTGCATGGCAAGATTGAAAAACACGGATTGCCAAAGTATCCAGCTGTACATAAAATTGGGTTTACTAATACTTATACTAGCAATTGATTATTTAGAAAAGGCTAGCTTTCATTATAAGAACCGAGAAGATAAGTATTCGGATGTTTTTTATTTGGTGTACTTCATGCATAGAAAAGCACTTAACCTAAATGGTCGAGTGCTTTTTGAGTCTTATTTAATACTTCTTTATTCTTATTAATGAAAACTTTATTTCTTACTATCATTTCTTTATTATTAAGCTCATCATTCAGTCCGGTAGTGTTGTCCAGTTTCTCTAGAAGTGAGACTATTGATGGCATTGTTAATAATTCATGGAAAGCTATGTTTGTTTTAGTAGATAAGATTTTTAGCTCAGTAAGTTGACGAGGAGATAAAAAAGACTCAAATGGTTGCCTTTCATTTATTTCCATTGATTGTACCCTCCATATGATGATGAATTATTAAATTGTAATTTAATTATAAAATAGATAAGTTCAATAAATATATTAATTATGTAAAGATTTAATGAATTGCAGAAGGTTGGATGAAATTAGGGTAATATTCCTGTTATTATGGTAAAATATCGATGGTGAATAGGGGGAGATTATAATAGATACAACTAAATACTCAGATAATTTTTCTGAAGATTCATTTTGGAAGAAGATTAAAAAATTCGGCAAAAAAGCAGGGGTTAAAGTTGTTTATGTAGCTTTGTTATTGTTTTACACACTTCAAAAGCCAACTACTCCTGTTTGGGCAAAAACAGTAATTGTTGGTGCATTGGGATATTTCATACTTCCGATTGATTTAATTCCTGACCTAGTCCCAGGTGGATATACTGATGATTTTTCAGGGTTATTTGGAGCATTGATTACTGTTTCAATGTTTATCGATGAGGAAGTTAAGCTAAATGCAAAAGAAAGAATTGGGATTTGGTTCGGTGAAAGTGCAATTTCTGATACAGATTCAGTTGATGATAAATTAAATAAGAAAACGGATCAGGATGAGTAAGATAAAGATGAAGATAAGATAAATAAATTCAAAAAGAGCACTTAACCAATAGGGAAAGTGCTTTTCTAATTTGTGCCAATGAGATAAAATAATTCCCTACTTTTCTGTACGAACACCTTTAAATTTCCCACCAGAAGAAGTCTTTTGATCCATAAAACGTCCTGTAGATGCATCTCGTTGGAGCTTTGAATTGGGTTCTGTTTTTTACCGCTCCATCACGATGATTTTTACCTGAATTACCAGCCATAATACTCACCTCACTTTCTACTAAAATATAACATTATATGAAAAAAATATGTAGGTAAATCACTCGCCTATATAGAAAGTATTAGGTAGAAGGGGGTGTGATATTCGTGGATAAAGATATATTGTTTGATAAATTAAAAGAGTTTCCTGGTAACACAAGGGTATTCGGAGGATTGACAGAAATACAGATAGATAAAACGTTAAAATCAGCAAATGATTTACACGATGAACAGCGAATTGTTTTAAAAGAAGCTGCTAAAGAAGATAGCCAAAGTGTACGTATTACAGCTGTAATAAAAGAAGGGAGTTCAAGTTAATGGTGGAAAAGTCAATTGATTATCAGGTTGAAGTAACACCTATTTTAGCAACACAAGGAAAAAGAGAAACAAAAACCTATAATTGGGTAATTAAAATTGGACAAAGGAATAATAAATACTATGGCTCTATAAGTTGTAAAGAAAATGGAGTTAAACAACAGTTCTCAAATTTTGATAGTCAAAATGAAGAATCTGTTATAAATAAATTAAGGGAATACTGTAGGGAAAGAACAAGATAGATACCAATTAGAAGCATCCTTTCGAGGGTGCTTTTTATTTATCGAAATTATTTTTCTACATAATTTTTTCGCAGGATATATTCCGATTTTTGTTTCAGAGAGTAGATATTAATGGTTATAGTTTCCATTTAGAAGGGGAAACTTGAGATATACACTACTCAAGAAAGGACAAAGTGAATTGGCGAGAAAAAAGGAAGAGAAAATTGATTATGTAAAAATGTTTCGTGAAGAATGGAAAAATAAGTACAACGATGAAAAGTTGAAAGGAAAGAACGAGGAACAGCTAAAAGCAATTATGGAAGAGCTAGAAGACGGACTAGCAGGGGCAAGAAAAAAACAGAAAGAATATGATTCGATCAATGAAAGTTGGACGAAATTAGCTGACAACGTACTCATCATATTTAAGTTAACAGATGGTGATCGGATTGAAGAAGCGATTTTAGAACAAAAAAGAGAGCTTGGTTTCCTTAAGGATGATGAGGAAGAGATCATGTGAGAAAAGATGACTCCTTATTAATTAAAGAATTTAGAGGGAACAAGGGAAAAAATAAAAATTGGGGTAGAGTACAAATGTACCTACGAAAAAAGTGGTGGTGTGACCAGTTCAATTGGTACACCAAATTCGGAGGTATTAGGTAAGTTTATTTATTCTAAGTTTTCTCAAGAACGGGGGCTTAGTACATTGAGCTCTGAAACACAGATAGGC
This sequence comes from Brevibacillus sp. JNUCC-41, assembly GCF_014844095.1. Taxonomy (NCBI): domain Bacteria; kingdom Bacillati; phylum Bacillota; class Bacilli; order Caryophanales; family Bacillaceae; genus Peribacillus; species Peribacillus sp. JNUCC41. The sequence goes on from NZ_CP062163.1 coordinate 4,344,803, forward strand.
TTATTTTTCGATAGCTGGAAAAAAAGTTAATAAAGCAAGTCCTTCGACACTAATAACGCATTGATCATTGATTAATATACTCAGTGATTTGTGCGTTCTTTTCTGTGGAAAGGGGAGTAGTTATGGCTAAAATTATACATTTTCCTAATAAGGATGAAGACTTAATTGAACAGTTGGAATACATAACGGAACAAGCTAGGGAAGGTAAGATAAAGAATTATGCGTTAGCTGCAGAGCTCCAAGGTGATGATGCAGGGTTAGTTGCTACTTCTTATTACAATGCTGATGTTGAGACGAAACAGCTTCTTAACTCACATATTCATATTGATATTGTAGTGGAAGTGGTTAAAGTAAATTTCCTTGAAGAATGATTAATATAGTGTCCTTTCTTATTTAACGTGTAAAAGGGGGTAGGAGATGAGGTGGATAAGGATTGCTCAGACAGTCGGAGTGAGTAGAACAACCTTATATAACTGGATGAAGAAAGATGATAATTTTAATGCTGAGGTGGACAGACTCAAACGAGAACATAGAAATTTCGGACATCAATTAATTGAATCTAAACTAGTGGATGCTATTAATGGATATTGGAAACTGATCATTGAATCTAATAATGATATGGTTAAGAATTCTTTATTGAGAGAAGTCTAGGTAAGCTATCCAATAAGACTGAAATAAGCGTGGATAATACAGTAACTAAAGTAGATGAGGATATATTAGATACTGAACATGAGCGTTGGTTGAAGGATATGGGTGATGTAGTGGAAGCAGAGTACAAGGAGATTGAATAAGATATATATTCTAATAGGAATATGCAGTGTTTTATACACTTTCTTAGCTATGTGTTGGTCAATGTATATACAAGGAACGTTGGTATATCAATGACGTATAAAAAGATGTATGACGGTAATGGTGATATGGCTTCAATAACTGGCAAGCCGTTAATGCAGGCAGTAGAAGCGATTACTGATGCCCAAACAGGTTAACTTGAAAGGTTAACTTTTAACCTTGTCGTATAGGGATATACGGAAAAATAAACTCGGTTAAATCGGTGAAAATCTTTTATAAAAAATCAATTACCCCATGTTTTGTTATACCATATTATGTTAAAATTAGATAATTTTAATTAAGTATAGTAGATTATAACGCGGGGTGAAAACATGGAATTCATATGCCAAGAATGCGGTAAAAAATTTATTAAAGGGTATAGCACAGCAAAATTCTGTTCAAATGAGTGTAGATTTAAGGGTGTATCAAAAATCAATAGGAAACTTTCTGATAAAGAATGTGAGTATTGTAAGAAAGTATTCCGACCTAAAAGCTCAAGAACAAGATTTTGTTCTGTTAAGTGTAGACCTGCAAACAGGGAAAATAAAATTCAAACAAATTGTCTGAAATGCGGAAAAGAAATGCACATCATCCCTGCTCGATTGAAGGATGGTAGAGGTAAGTATTGTTCCAAAAAATGTTTTGCTTCTAGAACGGGAGAAACAAATTGTAAGCATTGCGGAAACAAATTGACCCTTTACCTAAGTGATATTAAAGAAAATAATTTTTGCGATCAAAAGTGTAAAAATGAATGGATGTCTTACACTTTCAATGGTGAAAATGCTCCTTCATGGCGAGGTGGATGTGATAATTATAGAGGTGAAAATTGGAAATCACAGAGAAGAAAAGCATTAAAACGTGATGGGCATAAATGTGTACAATGCGGAATACCTGAAAGTGAAGCAAAATTGATGGTCCATCATAAAATCCCTTTCCGTTTTTTTAATGGCAATTATGAAAAAGCTAATATTTTAGAAAATCTTGAAACGAACTGTAATTCTTGTCACAGTTCCCAACAATCTCATTTATGGCATCAAGTACCCGAAAAATTCCAATGTTTTTTATAAAAGACAATACCGAGGAAAGCCCAACTGGAAACAGTTCGAATCTATAGAGAGCAGAGGGAGGCTAAAGCTTTAAGCTATGCCAATAACACTCGCCATGGGAAGGTAACAACTACGACCAGAACGGTTGAAGATGTGCTCTGAACCATATGGTGACATATAGAGACAGACAGAAATGACCTGTCTTTTCTTATGCCTTGATTTCCAATGCGAAAGATGTTCCTCCTTATAGAAATTGTGAAACTTTCCATTGATCAGGTATGTCTTTCTTCCGGTGAGGTTTTTTACACAGCTGATTAAAGATTGTATTTTCATTACCGTATAGGATTGTTAATAACATAGTTAGAGATTTCAATTCTACAATCCTTTAAACTATGACAAGTTGCTAAATATTTTTCAGGAGAATGAGGGGATTTAAAACTGACAGAATACGAACCATCCAGTTGAGGTCCCTCTGTTATAAAATAGAATTCATGACTTTTAAATTTTTTGTGACTTAATGCTAACAATCTCATTTTAGCCACTCCTTCAAATATAATAAGTTAATTATAATATAACTGTTATATATATTGTCGCTTTCGGAACAAACTGTGCGGTAATAGAGTGGGAATCAGATGGAATTCATCCACTAAGATATCCGGGAACATATATGTGGTCATATATTGACAATGTTGGACACGCTTTAAATTATAAAACGTCAACTAAAATTAAAGGAAACACTTACACTTTTGTCGAAAATAGTTTTCAATGACAAAGGAGGCTATTTTATGTTAAATGGATATGTTATTTTATACACCGGGTGGGCAGGTCTACAGCAATATTCGTCAACTGGATCTTGTCAAGCTAAGTTGGTATCGAATGAAACATGGTGTTGCCAAATTGTAGTACCGAGAGAGTCGACAAATATTGAATGGGATGGTGGAGAAAAAGGTATTCCTGATATTGTAAAGGTTGATTTGAAGAAACGTTAACAAAGAAAGCAACTTTCCATAATGTTATGCATTTTAACTTTTGAAATAAACATTTCGTAATAATTCTTCATTTCTATTGACAATTTTTGCACTAAAAGGTTTAGATATCAATAGATTAAAAAGGAGGATTTATTATGAAATCGAAATTACATGTCGAAGAAGTTTTTGTAGCTGAATTAACACAACAAGATTTCCCAGTATATCTGCTTGGATATGACCCGTTTACTGATCAAAATTTTAAAGGGAAATTTGTTTACCGTGATGGTGAATTATTACCAGTATCATATGAAACCTCAAGGAATAAAAAAATTAGCACTCGGTTTGTAACAGAAGCAGTTTCTTATATGAGGCGCTATAAAGAGGATTATGAGAAGATAAGTAACTGAGAATTGGTACAAACTGTCCGGTATGCACTTCTTAATTGAAGTGCTATTTTTTATGAATAAACAGGGAAATGAGTTTAAATGTAGAATATTAATAGTGAGGTGGAATTGTGGCAGAATTTTTGAGTACATTTGTATTTATTTTACCTGGTATTATGGCTTACTTCTGGTTGCAGGCATTCGGGCTTACCCCTTCTGTAAAACATACTGCACCAGAGCTATCAGGGATAGCAGCTTTATTATGGCTTCCTGTTAGTTTTGGTACACTGTTAGTATTAAATGCTTGGGGAGCGGTATTTAAAAATGGTCCTTTATCAGTAAAAAGAGTCTGGACTGTTGAAAATTTAAATACTGCAACATCAGATATTCAGTATCTAGTATTGTTTTTATTTTTAAGTTTTGTAGTAAGCTTTTTAATTTGTTCATTATGGAGTTTATGGGGAAACGATATACTCCATATGCTTATTAATAAAATTAGAAAGTTGAGAAAGATAGCACCATTATCTTCAAGTACGTCAGTTTGGGAAGAATTTTTCATTAAAGTCAATGAGGATGAAAAAGAGAAGGAAGCTGTCTATATTGTTTATAAAATTGATAAACCTGAGGAAAAGATTATAGGTTCTATGGCTAAAGCTTCAAGACCCGTAGAAACCGATAAAGGACTTGTATTGGAGAAAACAAATGAATGGAAAGAATCAATTAACAAACATTATGACTATGAGGTTAAAAGAGTATTTGTTGACACCAAATCAGGAATGGTTATTGAAGAGATAGATCATAGGAATCTAAAAGATAAAGCCATTCCTGAAGATAGTCAATGAAAACTTATATCTTTTTAGGTGGTGGGGATACGATTTTACCATCTACAGATCCATTAATTCCACCACCTGGAGCTTTTCCAGTTAGTTTAACTGGGGATGTAGATCCTACTTGTTTTTTGCTCATGTAATTCATCCTTCCTGATTTCTTAAAAAAGAAAATTGAACAATTAATGCTCTCTGAAAATAATTATTAATTATTTTTTAGTTGTTGGAGGAGAAGGTGGGGATACAATCTTACCCTCTATGGATCTTGTTTCAGTAGATGAATTATTAATACCTATGATAATTTCCTCCTTTGAAAAAATTGATATGTAACCTTTATTTATAATTCGACATAAGGAATGATTGTCCTTTTTTCTTTTTTAGAAGGATGCGAATGGTGAGATAACTTGTGTGGTACTGAAAACTAAATAGCAATCTAATTCTACGTCGTCCAAGAGGGCGGCTTTTTTTTTTGCAATCAAAGGGGTGATGGACATTGGAAACTGATATCTTAAGCATGTTTTTAAAAGAAGGTGTATTCGCAGCCTTATTTGTATGGATGTTGTACTCAACAATGAAAACTAATAAAGAAAGAGAAGCGAATTATCAAGCTGTAATTGAAAAGAATCAAGACGTAATTGAAACACAAGCTCAAGCATTCTCAACACTGGCTCAAGATGTAAATGAAATTAAACAAATCATCGTTCAAGATAATAAGAATTAACCAGGGAGGTATTTAAAATGAATGAATTCGTTATTTCAAGTGGACACTCTAAAGTTATACGTGGTGCAAGTGGATATATTGATGAAGTAGATGAAGCAAGGATGGTTGTACCGAAAGTTGCAGAATATCTAAAAGAATTAGATTGTAAAGTACATACATTTAATGATGATACGTTAAAGACACAACGGGATAATATCAAGACAATTGTAAAATATCACAATGGTAAAAGTCGGGATTTAGATGTATCTGTACATTTTAATGCTGGTACAAAGGAAGTCGGTGGTACAGAAGTGCTTTATTATGGAGACGGAAATAAAGCATTGGCTAAAAGTGTAGAAGGCTATTTCAGAAGCACTTGGAATTAGTGATTGTGGTGCGAAGAAAAGAACTGATCTCGGATTTTTAAAGGGAACAGCTAAACTAGCTATTCTGATTGAAATATGTTTTGTTGATACTAAAACCAATGCTGATGCATACAAAAAGAACTTCGATAAATGTTGTAAGGCTATAGCTGAAACTTTATCAGATAAAAAGTTGAAAGAACAAGCTAAACCAGTTGATAAGAAAAGTGTTTTACATAAGGTACAAGTCGGAGCTTTCTCTGATGAAAAGAATGCAACTAAGTTAACGGCAGGGTTAAAGAAAAAAGGATATTCAGCTAGTATTGTAAAAGGGTAAAATCATAACCCATACTCCTTTTTGAGTATGAGCTATTTTGTCTTAATCATAAATAAATCACTATACTAGTAGGTCTGAAAAACTATTCCTCATAAGTCAAAACTTCATTTTTGTTGCCCTAAATAAATCTTTTGCAGCCTCAATGTCATAACTTATTAAATGACTTTTAACATGAATCTGTGATTGTTCAGGGTTTAATTTCCTAATAGTTTTTTAGTAGGTGGATTTTTCAATTTCAAAGAATCATAGTTATTTGATTACTTTTTTAACAGATTTGGATTTAATGGAAAACTAGGTTCACTTGATATGCTATTAATTAAGTCAGAGAGTTTGATCATGCATGTAGCCTATCGATTTAAGATGAAGCAGAAAAGTTATATTAATGATTTAAGGAAGGATGTTCAACAATTGAAGGTAGTGGCTAATTATTTTAAATGGTATATAGACATAGTCCCAGTGCTAGTATTATGGAATATTATTAACCAAAATTTGTTTACAAATACAATTTATGGTTTATAATATTATACGTGATAAAAATAGTTAAAAGGGAGTGGTGAGAACATGGTAAATTTCAAAAGGTTTTTTTATAGTTTCTTAGCTTTAATACTATTAATTGGTTTTATAGGTCCTGGTGTTGGTAATGCCAATACAGTTCAAGATAATTCCAACCAAATTGAATATTCTGATGTTATAAATGACACAGTATTATCTGAAGAGTTAGTAGATATTGAGCAGGAGATAGATAATTACTTAGAAGAAATTCCATATACAGAATCAGATTACGAGAATATGAGTGATGAAGAGTTCGAAGAGGTTTATACCAAATACTTCGAAAGTAATGAATTTTTGCAATTAGAAAAGGAACATGAAACGTTATATAATGAAATAGATGGTGATCAATCAACAATTACTCCAAGGATTGCTCCAATCTTAATTCCTATAGCTGCAGCTGCTGCAAGAGTGGCTTTAAAGACCATAGTAAAGCAAGGTAATAAAATAGCTACAAAATACCTGAAGAATAAGTTGAAATCTGCTGGTAAAAAATATAAGTTAGAATGGAATGTGAAAAATAGTAAAGGTAAAATTACATCATTATTAAAAATAACTCATAAACCCTCTAAAACACAGATTTTTCGTTTAGATAATGGTAAACTCGGACTAAAACCAGGTACAAATGATTGGTTTTGGCATTATCATATAGGTGATACAAAAGGCAAAATGAAGCATCATTATTCATTAAGGTCACTTGTACCATCTAAATATAAGCCGCTATCGAATACAACATTGTATTAAAAAGGAGTAAACTATGAAAATATATGATATTCCCCTTTCGGGTTTTTTAATTAATAATTTAGTAGCTTATGAGAGCGAAGAAAATGATAACCAAATAGTTTACCAAATAAAAAAAGGGAAAGTTCAAGTCTTAGGTGAATTTAGATCAGTAAAATATGATAGTGGTATTGCATATATTATTTTTGCTAATGATGAAGTGATTTCAGTTGACAAGGACATGGTGAAGTTAAAAGACTAAATAAAACCCTTCTCTTTTGAGAGGGGCTTTTTTATATCAGAAAAAAGACTTCAAATTTATTATAGTATGATTACATTAGTAATTAACTTTTAATATCTTCTATTTCTCTTCTTATTTTTCCCCATTATTGTGGGAAGCATTTCAATTATAATTACAACATAGTATCTAAATCACTAATTTCAACTTTACCCGGACGGGATGTGTCAAGATACTTAACTTTACCATATATCCCTCTTTTGTTATTTTCTGTCTTCATGTAAATTACTTTCCTATCTCGATTTTTAAGCTTGTTCGGATTCAAAGGATTTAAAATATATTCATTACCTTGTATTAAATCTATTTTCCTAATAAGTTCTCCATTATTTCCCGAAATAGTTAAAACACTTTTATGGTTAAATTCCTTTATAGAAATAATCTGCATTTTATTATTCCCACTCATTAGGAAGTACTGCTATATTATCATCTGCAAAAGTATCATTGAAAATAACTTCATAACCACTCCCAAACTTATAAGGTTCAACAGTATAATTCTCAAAAGAAACTCCAAGTCCTTTTTCGATATCTTCAATAGATGACTCAGTATCAACTTGCATATGCGCTATTTTACCTTTATAGAAAATTACAGAAGCATAATCAAATACATCATTTTCTCCATAATTAAACTTATCTGCGGTTACAATTGATCCATCTTTCAATTGAAATTTTCCGTTTGGATATTGTGTTTCTTCTGGATCTTGCTTAAACATTGCATTAAATTCATCAGCAGATAGTGAATCTTTAAGACTGTTACTTTCTTTAGGTTCTACTTCCTCATTGCCGTTAGTTGTATCATTAGCAACTTCATTTGACACGTTTTTTGCTGTATCCTTCGCAGGTTCACTAGTTTTTTCTTCATTACTACAAGCTACTAGCATTAAAGCAGCAAAACTTACAATTATTAAATTCTTCATAGATAATCTTCTCCTTGTGGAATATATCCGTATTTATTATAATTCACTTTGATAAAATTATTGAAAAAAAATTACATGCCCTTACTCTAATTAAGTTGGGTTTTGGTTAATCTTAAGATTGATTAATAATATTATTATCATACTTTTTTCAATATTAAATCGTGAATATATCCCCATGCTTGTTGTACTTCATTTATTTCTAATCCCAATAATTCTTCCTGCTTTTTGTACTTGCCAATTAATGAAGGAGCGCCTTCTAACAATTCAACAACTTTGACTACATTTGGATATGGTGTGTAATTTATATCATTGTGAAGTAATCTGTAAGCTCCTGGTGCCTCTTTGACTATGGCATTATACTTAGCTAGAATTTTTAATCTGTTACTTACATTTGTTGTACTAATACTTAAGTGAGATGAAATTTCCTTTTGAGATAAATAAGAAATACCATCTTCATTTTGACTTGTTTCGATAAGGTCTAAAATAGCCATAAATATGTTAAACCGACTTTTTAATTCATCTTTCATTACTCTCACCTACAACTAATTATTTCCTATAAGTCCTATATACACGTTCAGCAATATCTAACCTAAATTGATTTACACACATCTTCATTCATTTCCTTTAAACAATATGCCAATTGTACAATCAGTTGAGCCCAATCTTCAATATTAGTTAAGAACATTGTGGTGAGTAACGACACTAGTAAATCATTATAATCTATATCTGATTCATCAATAGTTAGTAAAATTTTAGTGGTTCTAACTTCTGCTCTTGAACGAAATGGTTTGTTTTCTGATTTTGTAATAATCAACTCATCTATTAACTTAATAAGTTGTGAATTCTCGAAATCTCTATATTCATTCTTATAATTATCTACTGTTTCATTTCCGCCATGTTCATTAAGAATATCTGTCCAAATTAATAATTACCTTTTGTCATCCATGCATTCTTCTCCTCTGAAATTTGTTTCACTTTAAAACAATCATTTTTTCTTTCTCTTTTTTTCAACAGCCATCTGACATTCTAATATTCTTTCTGGAGTTAAATCTTCAATTGCGTCTACTAGATAATCGAAAAGCAAAATGACTTTCAGCGATATAGGTAAAGTGCCAAAATCTGTGTGACCGCCATGTAATATAGCATGTCGACTAATATCGTTACCTAATTCTTCTCCATGTCGGAAAGATACTAAAATATTTGAGTTATAATAATCAAATATTACCTTGTCAAAACCCAAACTGCTCATACTTTCATGTTTCAGTAAATGCTCTAAAAGTATTTGTTGAATGTTTCCATTTACATACCCAGTAATTTTAAAAGCATCTACGATAAGTCCTTCATACTGAGAAATAATTCCCAGAACAGATAATTGATACATTCCTTGATTGTGAGATTTAACTACATTTCTTTAAATTTGAATTCTTTTATCAAGAAATGGTTTGCCTTCCCACTTTATCAGCATTTCATAGATAGCAGTATTATCATAATTCCATGCCATAAATTCATCAATATATTCCACTACTTGTTTCTTATCCTCAATGAAATCTCTAATAATAATTCTCATCTGTCTAATATCAACATCATAGTGAGGTGGATATCCTAATTCAACAATTGTAGCCTGAAATACTTCCATATCTTCCTCAGTTTGTTTAATCCCTTTGCGTATCTTTTCAAAAGTATCTTGAATTTTATACTGTGGAATTACGGATTTTATAATTTGGTCAACATTTCCAACGGCTATTGCACTTTCTCGTATTTCTCTAAATACAGGAGGTATTATGTCTTTGGTTGAATTTGCAAGATCTATAGAATGTTTAATTAATTTATTTTGTTTTTCAATTGCTGCAATTAGTGGATTTTTATATGGTTTAATTTTCACAATTAATCTCCTATTATAATTTAGTTGAAATGAATTTAATTCCCTTTCTGGGATTTAAAGGTAAATAAATCCATTACATTTGAAGATTAACAGTTATAGATATGTTTTGTAAATCCATTTTATTTTTTAACTTCAACGATCCACCATTAGATTGAATTACATTTTTAACATTTTTAGGTTTGATTTGTAGTGTTGATCCGCCTAACCTACTTTCAATGAAGTCAGCAATAGAAGGGGATTGATAAATTTCAAGTTTTATACTTTTAACAGCATATCGAGTAGGAGTAATAATTAGGATAGAAGGGAATACCTTTTTATCTGGCTTTTGCCAAGGTTCATCTTTCCAATCACCTGTATCATAATAAGTTTCATAAAGATCAATTTTCTTTTGCATGACTACTTTCGTATAAACATTTCGCTGAACTTCAATAAATATTGGATTAAACCAAATAGCAAAGATGTCTGGTTCTATTGTGCCTTTGTCACCATATTTAGGCTCAATCATGAGGTTTTTAGTTTCTCTGTGTGCTTTCATTTCAATAACAGTATCGACTAGTTCAAGAAAGTGGGGTATTTTAGTTGAGTCTGGTTTAATATTACACAGTCAACAGTGAAGTAAACGTATGGAGAGTGAAGAGTACTGCATTTGATAAAGTTATCTCTTGTTAAACACTTTAAAACGCTATTAAATGAATTTATAGGATTCTTAAGATGCTTAAAATGCAATTAAACTATCTGGTTTCTTGACATCATTCTGAATTGTCTCAAGTCATTAATAATGGCTTTATCCCTTTGGTTCACTATCGAACACCTCATCTAATGAAAATTCATTTACCTTTCGATCTGCGACATCTTCAAGCTCTATTTTTTCTTGTTTCACTTTTAATGGATCAAGTAACCTTTTAGAGGTAATTGAATCACTATTTCTTTACCTTGAATTGAAAGTATCATCCTTCCTGTATTAAATAATTCAACTGATTGCTTCAATCCACTTATTTTTGCATTCGTTTCATCTGATTGTTTACCTGATATCCTAAAGGTAAGGTTATTTTTCAATTGTCCACCTAATGATTTCGCATCACCACGTTGCATTGACAACATCAGATAAACACCATTAGAACGACCTATACAAGATATACTTTCAATTATCTTCATTATTTTTGGTTTATCTTTAAGCAATAAAATATCATCAATACAAACCACAATTGTAGGTAGCTTCACTTCTAATTCATAAATACTTTCAACGTCCATCGCATCAAGTAATTTACCTCTTCGAACCATTTCTTTTTCAATTATTTGAAGGGGAGGGAGGAGTAACTTAGCATCCATAAAAACACCCATTACATGAGGTAAACGTTTATATATCCCGAATTCAGAGAACTTCAAATCACCAAACAAGAATTTTACTTCATCAGGTGAGTTATGCAGAATCAATGAAGTCAATATCCCCCTAATCAATGATGATTTTCCACTTCCAGTTGTTCCTGTAAGCAACATATGATGTTCTTCTACCATGTCTTTTACATTCATCTTACCTGACCTATCTACACCACACATAATAGGGACTATTTTATCCTTGCAATGTGGCTGGATCTTTTTAAAATCTATCGCGATATTAAAACATGTATGAAGGGACTCTGAAACATCATAATTTCCTTGATGTTCAAAAAACTTTTCCAAGAGAGCTATAGAAAGTAACCCAACACCCATTAGGCAAATTACAGGGTCTAGCATTACAAATGGACTGACTGAATACATGTTAATGTTCGGAATAGCTTTCCATTTTTCCTTCTTTTTAACCTTAAAAGTTCCGTCCTTAAATGAAGCAAATAAGGATTATTACCGTCAAGTAAAGCCAATATTAGATGAGTACCAGTTAGAGGAGTTTGAAAACAAGATACATACCGCAATGGAGTTTGCTTCACTTGTAAAGTTTAAAGTTTGGGGAGATGGATTTGATTGGGAGTATACAGGAGATGATACACAGGCTAGATCCATTCACCAAGGCGATATATTTGGAGCTGGAAAATGAGAAGGGACATATTATTAAGGTGAAGTTTGAAGATCTTGTAGCGGTAGAAGTAATGGAGTGAAAAAATGACTAAAGCAAAACCAAAAAGAAAACTGTGGATTAAGAGTAGAACATTCCTAAATGAATTTACAGTAGATAAATACTTGAAAAAAGAAGTGAAGTTAATCTTAGCTAAATATACATAATGAATAGAAATCACCAGTCTATACGATTGGTGATTTTTTATTTTCTATAATTTTACTCGTTACTATTTTCATAGATAATTTAGTGAAATGTGAATATAAGATATTTTGTTTGGAGATTATTATGTAGGACAGGAGAGTGATAGTGATTGGATAAAAAGTCAAAGAAAATTAATCTTAATGATGTCGATATGACCGATGTAGAAGTTATTTCAGCGGATAATATCGATATTAATGAATATTTTAGAAGGAAGCTTTTCGAGTGTATAGCCAAAGAAGAAAGTAGGCTGTTTTTGTATAAGGAAAAGAATAAATAGTTTAATTGAAAGGACTATTCTAATGTGAAAAAGAGTAAACCAAGAAAAGAACTGCGAGGAAATGGCTATTTTGTAATTGAACCTAACTACGAATTAATGGTTAAGGCGTTTACGGAACTATACTTTAGTTTTACTAAAGGTGGATCTGGAGATATAGAATTCGACAAATAAGGCACGATAGCTTTATTTTCTGCATTGGCAAAAGATGAAAAAGGGAAACAAAAGGAATTAGATAAAATGAGAGCTCACGTTAAAAGACTTAAGAATGAAAAAAAGAAATAGATAAAGTCTTGTCGTGGTCATCTAGTTTACCCTCTGCATGCAGAGTACCGATAAAAAGGGAAGCAAACAAAACATAGCCCCCAAATACACCATCCATGTAGTATTTGGGGGCTACTTGACGTTTACCTTTATAGCGAATTTACTTAAAATAAGGAACCTTTTTCAAAGCCACACAAACTGGAACGGCAACGATAATTCCTAATATATTTTGAACGAGATCTCCAGGTATCGAAGCTAAAGGTGCAATCCAAGTACCGTATAGAATCCCTTCACCAATATAATAAACAGCTATCATAAATGGAATGGAAACGATTGTTGCTATTACATTGAAAGCAGTGCTAGTACCGTTGCGACCCTTTGACCAAGCGATTTTACCAACTATATATCCTTGCAAACCACGCGCCACAATGGTGATAGGTGCCCACAATGTCCACCCTCCAACTATATCAAATAACCCCATTCCTATCGCACCAGCAAGAGCTGCTTTTTTAGGACCAAATAAAATAGATGCAATAAAAAGCATAGCTGTTCCTAGATGAACTAACCCTCCATTTGCGGAAATTGGCAGTTTAATATTCAAAAAGAAAGTAGATACGAACACAAGTGCAATCAACATTGCGGTAATAATTAAATCCATAGTTTTTTGACTTGACCTTGAATAACTTTGTGTATTTTGCATATCTGTAAACCTTCCTAACTAGAATTTTCTTATGATTTTAGCAAAAGACTGGTGTCTATAAAAGTGTCAATTTATTAAAAAACTATGAGGTCAGTTGATAAAAAATACAGATATTATACGTATTGAAAAGAGAGAGGAGATGACTGTTTTTAGCTGATTTATGATAAGATAAATAAAGTTTAAAGTGGATAGGCCATAGGGAGGTTATTATGAAAAAAGTTGCTGTACTACAGGATTTATCATCTTTTGGAAAATGTTCATTAACAGCTGCAATTCCGGTTCTTTCGGTCATGGGCGTGCAGGCATGCCCTTTACCAACGGCCATATTGACTGCGCAAACCGGATATCCAAGTTTTTTTTGTGAAGATTTTACATCCAAAATGAAATACTTCATAGAAGAATGGAGCAAGCTTAATGTAATCTTTGATGGAATCTATACCGGCTTCGTTACTGGTGAAGAGCAAATTGATAATATTTTCCATTTTTTAGATAAATTTTATACAAAAGAAACCATTTTACTTGTTGATCCAGTAATGGGGGATATAGGAGAAGTCTATAAACTTTTTACCGATGAATTACTGGTACTTATGAGAGAACTGGTGAAGCGTGCAGATGTCATTACACCAAATGTTACAGAGTGCTGTTTATTAACCGGATTGTCTTATGAAAAGCTGCATAGCTATTCAAACGAAGAGGACTATATTAAAGCGATAGAAGAAGCAGGGAATATGTTGCAGCAAGAAACGGGAGCTCAGGTTATCATCACTGGAATGAATCCACCGTCAGCAGATTCAGAGAAGCAGTTTATCGGAAATATGTATTTGGACGGAAGTAGAACCTTTTATAGTGCGACGCAGTATAACGGTGAAAGCTATTCAGGTACTGGTGATTTATTTGCATCTGTGATTATGGGAAGCATGATGCGTGGAGAGAACCTAGAAAAATCCGTACAGCTCGCAGTGGCATTCCTGACAGAGGCTATCAATGATTCCTCCTTGGAGCAAATTCCTAAAGTAGAAGGAGTTAACTTCGAAAAATATTTACGAATGTTATTATGAATGCTTTAAAAAATGGAAAAAATAGAGTAACAAAAGCTCGGCTTTTTGACTAACCGAGCTTTTTGTATAAATTAAATAGTACTTATATTTTGCCGAATATTGTAAAAAATCACTTAAATAATAAGGAAACTTTCTATTTACCTCACAACAGCCAGTATTTATGTTCGTTAAAGTTTGAAAATATTTAACTTCCATAGACCTTTACAAAGATTAAGAAAAATTACTTGAAGAAAAAACAATATTATCTACAATCGAGGAATTAGAAGCTCTATTTCCTGATAAGGATAGATCAGAAATTATAAAGAAAATGCGTCAATTAGGTTGCTTAGAATTAAAAAACGCAAAAATTCCATGGAGTGCAAAAACAAATAAAGAAGATAGACCGCCTTGTAAAATTACTTATGCTAATGAGCCTAATATGGAATTAATGGCTAAAGCATTCACTCACCTATATTATGAACTATTAAAAAAGGGTAAACTTAACGATAAACCTTGGCTTGAAGAGGAATGAAAAAAGCTAAGGAATATACCTCAGCTCAGTTAAGGGGAATTAATAAAGAAAGAAAAGCTAGTGATAATAATATCTTTTACAATAAATTTCCTGTTTATACAAAAGACCACCAGTAATTGCTATTGGTGGTTTTCTTCAGTTTGAACTAATTCAATTTCAAATAAATCTTCTAGACAACTCAAACAATTGAGGTTAAAAAGGTATTCGTAACTGACAACCAAGAGCAATGGATTGTATTTGAAGAAGAAATGCAAGCAGGATTCCAATACAAACTTGCTACTATTGACGACCTTCACGATTATGTAGCTGGAACTGGCGAAGTGTTTACATACAACGTAGAAACATCAGAGGGTGTGTTCAATGGCATGAAGAACACTTTCCTTATGATTCTCCAGTTGACTACATCTGTGAATACAGGGTGATCAACTAATGAATAACAGATATCTTCCTTCCATTACTCTCGCCAATGATGTCCTCCAAGAAATTATCACAGCCACTGAGTTAGAGATTACCGAGTTAAAGAGGCAACTTGATAAATACGATAGGAAAGGTAATAAAGAAGCTGCAAAAGTCACGGTGGAAGTGTTATTCGCTACAATGAGGAAGCAAACATCTTATGAGAAAATGCAAAATAATCTTCCTAAACGTGGCAGGCAAGGGGAAATTTATAACTTTGGAATACCAGAACGTGAAGTTGTATGAAAACAAGTTCTATAAGAAAAGAGGCTAAGTAGCAGTATTTACTTAGGCTCATGATAAGCATGCATTTCTAAAAAATATATTTAACTTCTTAATTGAAAATAGGATTGGAAAAAATAAATAAACTGGAGAAACTACTAACAAAAGTTAGTAGTTAGATTTAAGAGTATTAATAGTATTTTAAGGTCTAAAATTGATTACATACTGCTCACATTTTTGCTCACAAAACTCGGACTATTTCTTAACTTTTATTTATTATTTTTTCAATTAGAATTTGCAAATCATCCGGCCTATGAAATTCAATCGGCGAGACACCTTTATCGAACTCTATCGTATCGGCTTCTATCATTAATACATACTTCCCGTTAATCTTGCCTAAATGGATGCTTTCGCCGAAATCGGCTAGAAGTCCTTTGATGGATGTACTGCCTAACTTCATGCGCAGTTCGGCTTCAGGTGTATGCTCGACAATCTGGGCCGTGGCTTCGACGACCTGATGGGTTTCAAGTCGTTCCTGGATTTCCCGTTTTTCACTCGTTTCCCAGATTTCCAGGTCTTGTTCGAATTTGTGCAGTTCGTCACTGTTGTCTTCGAATTGTGCGGATACATGTTCATGGACCATGTGGATGACCTGGTTTTTCATGATTTCCGGCATCGATTCGCCATATTCAACGAATTTCAAGAAATCTTCGAAGTAGCGGGCATGTGAAGCCTGGTGAATTTTCAGTTCGCCTTCTTCGACCATTCCTTCTTCGGGCATGTAGGGGTATTGAATCGATTTCATATTTTTAGTGGTGATTGCCATTTCAACGTGCCTAATCAAGGTTCGTTCATCCGAAATGGAAGCAACTTTAGGCTCGAAATCACATTTTAATAAGAATACGAATGGTTCATCAAGATATTTCGATAATTTAGCCGAAGCAATTATGAAGACACCGCCACGGACGGCACTTGTATCAATATAGGACCGCGTGAATTGTTCATTTTCCTCTTGGAATTCCTCTTTCGTTTTGGCATAGCGAACACGGTTAAATACATTGTAATTAGGGTTGGAATCAAGTGCATGTCCTTCTTCGACAATAAAAGAACCGAGTTTCGTCGGTATTTGTTCAGTTTTTGGATGACGGTCCACTTTTCGCTTGGAAATCTTCATCAATTCCCCATCCAAAAAATCCTTTAGAGGACTTTCCTCGTATTCCTGGGTATCAAGTGTTTGGAAATGTTTAAAACGCTTATCAGCTTGATCGCCTTTTCCTTCAACTTGGATTAGATAAAAAGATAGATAGGTAATTGTAAAATCCATGAATGTCACCTTCTTCAATTAGTAAGCATTATTCCCGTACTTTTTTTAAGACTTAATAAGTATAGTGATGTACTTTGATTCCGTCAAACGATTGGTGCACGAATGGTCAGAAGAATATTGATGAATTATTTCATAATCTTCTCTGAGACACTCACTGGAGTGTTTTTTTGTTTGGACATAAATAGTTCATAAGTCTTGTGTGAATGAGGAAAATTTATCAAAGTGAATTAAGATTAATAGACTTTATGTCGAAATAGTATATATGGGTAGAAAAAAATGGAGGGTAATTCAATCATGAAAAGTATATGGAGAAGTAGACAAAAGATAGATTCAATAGACTATATGCAATATAAAGAACAAGTCGGTATCAATATCAGCGAATATCCGAGTGTATTGAATCAAGTGGACATGATTCATTTGACGATCGGGGATTTGTGCATAATTCGTTCTTTACAGGAAAAAGTGAAAGAGCACTTGACCCAAATTGTAGGGAATTTTTATAAAAATCTAGAAAATGAACCCTCTTTAATGAAAATCATTTCGGACAATAGTTCTGTTGAGAGATTGAAAAAAACATTGCATCGCCATATGTTCGAAATGTTTAGCGGTACCATTGATGATGCGTATGTTAAACAGCGTTATATTATCGCACAAGTACATGTGCAAATTGGACTGCAGCCAAAATGGTATATGAGTGCTTTTCAGGATTTATTGCAATCATTAATCATTCATGTGATTTCCGATATAAAAAATATTGAGCAATATCAAGAAAACATTCTGGCTGTCACTAAAATTTTTAATTTAGAGCAGCAAATAGTTTTAGAGGCATATGAACTTGAAAATGAGAAGATTCGCCAAAAAAGCTTAGCAGAAAAAGAAACGATTAAACTACAGGTCAATCATAATGCAGAGGAATTGGCAGCAATCAGCCAAGAGACTAGTTCAGCAACTCAATTAATGGCAAATAAGGTAGGCGAAATTCATGATTTCACTCAAAAAGGGTCAGAGATTGCCATACATGCAGAGGGAAAATCAAATGAGGGAGTCGAACTGTTACAAGGATTAGAGAGAAGATTGGTAAAAACGCAAGAGCAAATGACGATCATCTCCAAAGATATGGAACAGCTATCCAATACGTCAAAGGAAATTGAACGAATTGTCACGATCATCACTTCAATTGCAGAGCAAACGAATTTGTTGGCGTTGAACGCAGCGATTGAAGCGGCAAGAGCCGGTGAAAATGGTAAAGGATTTGCGGTTGTGGCTGGTGAGGTTAGGAAGCTTTCAGAAAATACCAAGGAATCAGTTTCGGAAGTAGTGAAACTGGTTAATGGAATTGCTCATTTTACCGATGTCATGAACACGTCAATTACCATGGTTAGCGGTGAAATTACTAAAGGCACGAAACAAGGAAAAGAGACTGGCATATTTTTTACTGAAATAGCAAACTCCATGCTTTCTGTTAAAGAGCAGAATATTAAGATCTCAAAGGAAATGACAGAGCTGAATGGGATATTCGAGGATATTAATGAAGCGTTCAATCAGGTGGCCGTTTCCTCGGATCAATTGACTCAATTGACGATGAACTTGTAATGAAGTGTAACGATTTTGTTTGATGGAACACCTTGTTGGGGTGCATTCATATTTTAATAAACAACTCGATAGAATATTTATAAAAAAGCCCTAAAGCGGTTTATAGAATAGGAACAAACATGAAGGAAATAAAACGATCCCAAGGTACCGGTAACAGGCTGCTCAATAAATCACTTGATATAAAATAAGTTTAATGTTATATTAATAAAGCGATGAGCTAATTTGTGTAAGTCGTAGAACATGCTTTTAGCTAAACGTCGGGATGTGGCCTGACGGTTCTGCGCCACAAACGCATCAAAGACGCCTGCTGCGTGCAGGCGTCTTTTTCATTTGATCGATTCTTTTTTTGCAGCTTGTACATCTTCCTTGAATTCCTCTTGTATTTCTTCTGTTATTCCTTTGGTTGCATCCTTAAACTCCCTTAGTGAGGTACCCACTGCCCGACCAATTTGAGGCAGCTTGTTCGGTCCAAAAACAATTAAAGCCAAAAGAAGGATTAAAATCAAACCGGGAAAACCAATGTTTGAAAGCATAACTAGTCACTCCAATCAAGTCTGTTAGTTAATATTATAGACTCCTTCCATGTATTTGCAAATGTTATTTAGGATATACTATAAAGTTCAGCATCTGATGATCTTCGCAAGACAAACACTTTCAATTCCGTCCTTATTTTATCTTGCACATTCTATCAGAAAATATTAAATACCCAAGGATGCTATTTCTTAAATAGATATCAATGAAAGTCGGGGACAGCATGGGAAATTAGAGTGCAGCCATTAATTTTGCCGTTTGGGCATGACTAATCCGCCTGCTTAATGTGTAACATGAAATTTTTTTGTTGTCTTGGAATGATTAAACTTGCAAGATTGAAGATATTTCGGTATTATAACTATACAAGCTGCGTTGTTCGTAATGATAATTAAGTTTTAACCTTTAAGCTGTAATAGGGAGTTTTATATCGAGACAGGAATGTTATGCCTCGTCACTGACTTGGACAACAGGATCGTTTCTGCAAACACCCACTTTGAGGAGTGGTGGTTTAAAACTTTCTTACTTGAATACGGCAATTGCGGCTTACTACTTTTATAATTAGAAACCAGTTCCGATAAGGGACTGGTTTTTTGTTGTTCTTACTTATTTTCGGAACTTTGTATATATCGATAGCATCAGAAAACATTTTAAGATATTTATGAAAAATATATGAAACTTTTTATTGAAATATCAGATAATTAGCATTTATAATAATAATTAGATAACACAGTTCACTATTTGTATAAAATGATGGTGAGTTGATATTTTTTTAAAGGATTACGTAAGCGCTGTCATTTTGATGGAAGTACTGGCGTCACCTGGAGAGGAGAAAATTTTATGGCTAAAATTAATACGAGCGAGGTAATTAGCAACAGTAAGTTCAATCGATTTCATTTTGGATTGCTGGCATGGTGTTTTATCATTATCCTTTTTGATGGCTATGACCTCGTCGTTTACGGTACGGTTGTCCCGGTATTGACGGAGGAGTGGAACCTTACTTCCGTGGAAGCGGGGGCCATGGGGAGCTATGGACTATTTGGAATGATGTTCGGGGCCATTTTCTTTGGTACATTAGCAGATCGGATTGGCAGAAAAAATGTAATCGCTATTTCACTGATTTTATTTAGTTTATTTACACTATTATGTGGATTCGCGAACACGCCTACCATGTTTTCGACTTTCCGATTTTTAGCCGGATTAGGGCTAGGGGGAATCATGCCGAACGTCATTGCCTTATTGACGGATTATGCACCGAAAACGATGCGGAGCATGGTCGTTTCAATCGTTTTGTGCGGTTACTCATTCGGAGGGATGCTTGCCCCGATACTGGGTATCTTGCTTATGCCTTCACTAGGCTGGGAATCAATATTCTGGTTTGCAGGTATACCATTGTTATTTTTACCCTTCATGATGAAGCGTTTACCAGAGGCTTCGACGCATCTGATCAGAATTGGCAAAAAAGAAGAATTGATCAGGGTATTATCCAAGGTCAGTCCGGAGAGTAAATTCGACATCAAGGATGAAATGGTGGAAGTGAAAAAAACAGATGCGAATATGCCGATTGTTGGATTATTCAAGGATTCCCGTGCATTAAGCACACTGATGTTCTGGATTGCCTTTTTCATGTGCCTATTGATGGTATATGGATTGAATACATGGTTACCAAAGTTAATGATCGAGGCAGGCTATGCGCTGAATTCAAGCTTAGGTTTCTTGATCGTTCTTCAAGGGGGCGCTATCGTAGGCACACTTATCATCGCTAAACTTTGTGATCGCTATGGATCCAAGAAAATGCTTGTGCCGATGTATGCGCTTGGGGCAGTCAGTTTGACCCTATTGGGAATGGGCGGAAGCTCCTTTGTAATTTACACTTTGGTAGCGGTTGCAGGAGCCTGTACCATTGGTGCCCAAAATCTTGTACAAGCCTATGTTTCCCAGTACTATCCACCCAATATTAGATCTACGGCATTAGGGGTTGCATCTGGAATCGGAAGGATCGGCGGTATGCTCGGACCAATCCTCGGCGGATTCCTATTATCCATCTCGCTGCCCATCCAACTGAATTTCATCGCCTTCGCTATTCCGGGTCTCATTGCAGCGGTTGCGTTATCATTCGTTCCAGTAAAAATGGCTTATTATAAACATGATCATCTGGAACCAGCTGAAGAAATGGTGGAAGAGTCCAATAAAATGAACGTCTTGTAAAATTAAATGCATGAAATGCAGTGCAGGGATACCTCCCTCCGCAGTCATTTCATGCATATTTGTTTTATTGTCCTATTTTGACGAAGTAATGGTTCTATATGAAAATTGAAAAGAATAAGCGGAAAGGTTTCTGGATGGCTTGTCCTATTCTTGAGAAAAGTTGCTTAAATGTTCATAATTTCGTAATTCAAGTCACTCTTAAGGGTAAGAATAAATGTTAGAATGATGGTACGGATAATTAATTCCTCCTTAAAATGGAGCGAACTAGAAAAAATAATCTCATCTTTTGTGAGGAGTCTTACTTTGAAAATTTTAAAACATGTAATTTTTTGGTTAAGCATTATAGGGACATTATTCTCTATGATTTATTTCTTTGTAGCGGACATTCCGTTATATGTTAAATTATTAGGCGGAGCCATCATCCTTTACCTTGCTTATGATCTTATAACAGAATCAAGGAAAAGAAAGCGTAAAGAAGCCTTGGAAGCTTAATCCTTATATTCGTTAAAAGCCCTCTTTGAAAAGAGGGCTCATTTGTTTAAAAAAGGGGTTTGGAATGGTCACATTTCGAATCCCTTTCACGATTTTATCGAGGGAATTATCACTCGGATTTTATAATAAGATTTGAACGGCGTTTTCCTCTCCAGGCACTCGCTTTCCGCGGGCGGTCTGCCCATTGGCGCTGCTTGCGACTGTGGGTGGACCCCTTTCCCCGCAAGGAGTATTGAACGCATATTCCGATCAACTGGAATGTTTTTTTAGAAAAAAATGTGGACAAACTGGCGTGTCTTCGAGTTTGCCTCCAGTCTGAGCTCTCTTTAATAAGAGGGGGGGAAGCCAATATTTCGGAAATTTTGTACGCTTAGGAAATTTAAATCTAAAAAAGCCGATATCCTTCAAAGGAATCGACTTTTTTTAATTACAAATACTAAAAATGCAAACAGTATTACAAATATTATTACTTTCATGTATATTCACCTCAAAATAAGAAGCTATAAGTTTTTCTTTGAAAAGATTTTGATTGATATAATCATTGAAATTAAGATAATAAATATAGATATCATAAAAGGCATCCAAACCATTACTGTTTGAGGTAGTGGCAAGTGAAAATTGATATTAAAATTCATCGATTGATACCATTCAATAATAGTAGGTAGTATAAATGGAGTTAAAAATATCAAAATAAAAAAGATATACTTTGTTTTTTCATAGCCAAATTTAGTTTGAATAGGTATTAATATTCCGAAAAAAATAGAAATGATCAAAAGAGCTATCCCTATACTATAAATATTTAATCTTGCTAGCCCTGTAGAAGAACCAATTGCTCCTGCAAGGTTAAATAAAAGGAAACACCCAATAAAAATCACAAGAACAAATAGATATTTTGCTTTAATGACACCATTACGAGTATGTGGGGTTGTACAAAGAAGTGCTGATCCCACATATTTATCCTCTTGCATCGAAACCATATTAAACAAAATATATTCCGTAAATAAAACGGTAATAAGAAAACTTGTAAAGCTACCGTTATCAAATCCTAACTTTGAATAAATAATTATGGGTCCAATAACTGCAAAAATAACCATAAATAATAGATATTTTTTGGCTAGAATGAAATCCTTTTTGACAAGATGAAATAGCATTTTTATCACTCCTTTACATAGGCTAACATTATATTTTCAATGGAAGGCCTCTCTATTAGACAATCGTTCATTTGTTCACGTACTACCTCTAATTTGTCGGTAATTCCTTCGAAGCCAACTGCTGTTTGACGCAAACTTAAAAATAATCTTCTTGTATGTTCATTGATTAAACTATTATCTCCTTTGACCAAAGCATGCCTATCCAGTAGGTCATCTTTACTTTCGTTGAATATGATTCTGCCTTTATCAATCAATATAAGCATGTCAGCTACTTTATCCAAATCAGAAGTTATATGAGTAGAAAAGAATACACTTTTTCCATCCTCTTCCATGAAGTCTAAAAGTATCTCCATTAACTCATTACGAATTAATGGGTCAAGACCACTTGTTGGCTCATCCATTATCAATAAATCAGCATGATGAGAAAGAGCTAATGTAATGGCAAATTTCATTCGCATACCTTTCGATAAGGTTGCAATTTTTTGGTTTAATTTCAAATTAAATCGATTGATATACTTTAAAAAAACAGATTCATCCCAGTTCGTATATGCAGGAGCAATTATACTTTTCATTTCTTTCAATGTCATATCTTCATAAAAATAGCCTTCATCTAAAACAACCCCGATACGATTCTTTACTATGTACTCATTTTTTTCTATTTCTTTGCCAAAAAACTTAATGCTACCTTCGTCCCTTGGATAAAGTCCAAGTATAGTTTTTATAGTTGTTGTTTTTCCGGAACCATTAATTCCGATAAATCCAGTTATACAACCTTCGTTTAATAAAAATTCAACGTTATCTAAGCTGAAAGTATCTAACTCTTTCTTTAAGTTTTTCACATCTAAAACAGCTGTCATCACTCATCATCCTCTTCAAAAATGATATCCATCATTAAATAAAGTTCTTGTTTATTTATTCCTAGAGTTTTAGCCATTTGCCATGCCTCTGAGAGCTTTTTTTCAATCATGCGCCTTTTAGATTCCGACAACATCTCTAAGTTGTCGGATGCTACAAATGAACCCTTTCCAACGGTTGTTACAATAAATCCTTCCTTTTCTAATTCGTCATATACTCTTTTTGTTGTAAGAACACTAACATGTAAATCATTTGCTAATGAACGAATGGACGGAAGTTTTTCACCTTCTTTTAATTCCTGACGGAGAATTCCACCTTTGATTTGATCCTTTATTTGTTGATATAACGGATGTTCGGAACCATTTTTAATAATTATTTTCATAGAAACCCTCTTTTTCAACTGTATATTTCATTGATATACACTATATACATAATATACAATCATTACAAGTTAATTTCAATTATCAAGAAAAAATAATTTCTTAAGATTAATCCAATAATTGTAAAGGGCGACCGTTTTTAATGGCATTCCCAAAATCAAAGTAACAATTTTGATATCTAATACCGTTTTTGGTGCTAATAAAGGGTTATATAAACTATTGCAAGTGATGAATGATGATATTTGATTATGCACGTGTAAGTAAGAAGGAACAAAACTTGGATATGAAGGTTGATGCTCTTACAAAGTTTGAGGTAGAAAAACTTTATAAAAAAATTGATGAAAGTTTTTCTTTCGTACAATGGCAAAAATTGCAGAATAAGAACGAGAGCAAGCCAGAGGAAGGAATGGTGGCAGACCATCGAAGAAAAAGGACAAAGTTGAAATGGCAATAAAAATGAATAAAGAGTCAATAAATTATTTAATGATAAAAAACAAAAAAAGCAAATTGTTGGACGTTCTGAATCAAGTGAATCTAGACGGACAATGCACCATGAATGATAATTATGTCTTTCAGGAGCAACTCAAAAGTGAAACGAAAGGGCTTCCAGTTTCCAAAAAGGAATGACTTTAAGCACCCTCATGTTTTTGTTCGTAATATATGGCTTGAGTAGATGGCTTCCAAAGATCATGGGAGGGTGGGATATGAATTAGGTTCAAACCTGACATTCTTAGTAGTATTGAACCTTGGAGCAGTTTTTGGAGCAATTGTTGGAGGGAAGCTTGCAGACAGATATGGTTCCAAGGGGATTCTGGTAACTTTTTTGGTCATTGGATTCATCACCCTCACGATGCCGAGTTTCAAGCCAAGCATGATCATGCTTTATATACTGATTTCCATTCAAATCGTCACGAATGCATATGTATCCCATTATTATCCGAATGAAATCCGTTCTACAGGAGCCGGCTGGGCATTGGGCATCGGCAGAATTGGCGGAATACTTGCTCCTACTTTCTGCGGGATCCTGCTTGATATGAGCTTGTCATTGGTCAATTTTTTAGCTTTTGCCATACCATGCATCATGCAGCAGCGGCGATTTGGTTCATTCAGGATAATTTCAGCAACATGACTGCAATCAGGCAGGAAAAGAAAATGATATAACGTACTCCAATGCTGAATCACTGCAAGTGGAGAATTTGGTAATAGAAATTGCTCATTTCGTAAAGAGTGTTGTTTTTAAAAATGGCTGTTTTCTAAAAGATTGTTGCTTTCAGGAAGAAAAATAACCCCGTTATATCCATCTACTAGGCAGTTTAATGGAATAGAGATATTTGTTCACCTATTGAGAGAGAATACCTTATCTAAAAATGTTGTTTTTTAGGATTCGCATTTACATATAATGTTAATATGGGTATTATAGATTTAATAACAATTGCGATGAAGAGAAGAGTAGATAAGATCAATTCTTTATAGAGAGCTCCGTTTGGTGGGAAGGAGCAAGAATGATTTATTGAACCAAGACTCTGAGTGTCATATTGGAACCCTATTGGGGGGGATGGTGTGACGGGAGCTCCCGTTACAGAGCTAAGGTATAGAATTATTGTACCTGATAAGATTAGTATGGCGACATATTAATAAAATGGGGTGGCACCACGATTATAAATCTCGTCCCCAAGACACAGGTCTTGGGGGTGGGATTTTTTTGTTTTGTATATTGGTTATTGAAATACACTAAAAAAGAAATATTTTATTCCTACAAGTAGAATTTTTACTTGATAATGAGAGGAGAGAGGAAAGAATGGTTTTGATAAAAAATTTATCTTCTTGGAAATATCCATCCATATTATTAATTGGAATCGGAGTTTCAAATGTTGGCGAATGGATTTATTTTATAGCTCTTAATTTAATCGTTTTGGATATGACCAACTCACCCCTTGCTGTATCAGGACTTTATATCATTAAACCCTTGGCTTCACTAGTTACGAATTTTTGGTCCGGGAGTATGATTGATCGAATAAACAAACGAAAACTTATGGTTTTTCTTGATGTATTCCGAGCTGTATTTATAGCTTTTTTACCCTTTATGACATCCATTTCTCTAATTTATATAGTTGTATTTATTATAAATATGGCGAGTTCTATGTTTGGTCCAACTTCAATGATTTATATAACAAAATTAATTCCTCAAGAAAAAAGAAAACAATTTAATTCCCTACATAGCCTTGTTACATCCGGAGCATTTTTAATTGGACCAGCAGTTGCAGGGTTATTATTTTTTATTGGTACGCCGATATTTGCAATTTATATAAATGCAATAGCATTATTTATATCAGGAATGATTACGCTAATAATGCCTAATATAGAAAAACAAACAGTTGCTTCATCAACGAATAATAGGCTATCGATTGCAATAATAAAAAATGATTGGAATTCTGTCGTTGAATTTAGTCGCCGATCTCGTTACATAATGTTGATATACTTTTTGTTTAGTTGTGTAATGGTAGTAATGGCGAGTGCCGTAGATTCCCTTGAAGCTGCTTTTGCCAAAGAGGTTTTATTTTTGTCAGACAGTAAATATGGTCTATTGGTCACAATAGCAGGAGCTGGAATTATAGTTGGATCTATAATTAATTCCTTACTAGTAAAAAAACTGGAAACATCAATTTTAATTGGTTTGGGGACTGTTTTAGTCTCATCTGGATATATTATATATGCCTTTTCAAATTCTTTTACCGTTGCAGCAGTAGGTTTTTTTATTCTAGCTTTTTTTATCGCCTATGCTAATACAGGCTTTCTTACATTTTATCAAAACAATATACCAGTTGATGTTATGGGACGTATTGGGAGTGTCTATAGCTTGATACAAGCGATTTTAGTTATAACAATAACTAGCATTATGGGAGTGGCAGCTCAGATTACTTCAATTGAGACAGTTGTGATTTTAGGTGTTTTAATAATGATGATATTATCCATAGCCTTGTGTATATTTACCTTAATACCCGCAAATAAAAAATTCTATAAAGGTGAAACTGATGGAACTATTGGTCTTTAACCCGAGACTAATGGTGCTATTCTTCTAGCAATAATCTGGGCCTTAATACCGAATAACTTAAATTATAACGCTTAGAGTAAATATGCTCTGAGCGTTTTTTTGTACACCAAATTACCAAAGCCGGTTAATTCCTGATCATTTCAACAGTATGATAATTAGATCTTTGGCAAGCTGAAATAAGCATTTGTTCAACTTGTTTATCAAATGCCAAATTCTTTCCTATTTCTAGCCAACGAAACCAGTAAAGGTAATTATCCAAATAATATGTTCCGACTCCTTGAAAACGCTCCATCCAACCCTTTAGTCTGTTGTGAAAGTTATTAACGTGCTGTATATGATATATACCTTTTTTTACACGTTGCTTGTTACGTTCATTAATCGTCTCGTGCAGTAAGCCTTTTATCTTGGCAAATTTTTTATAGTTTGTTGCGGTATCAGTGCATAACAAAGCAGATGGGTGAATAAAATCACCTATCACTGCATCAATTTCTTCAGCTTTAACCCGCCCTGTACCTGCTTTACGTGCAACCATATTTCCATTGCGGTCTTGAGCTACAACTACGGCAATCTTAAGATTAGAAATTCCTCTTTTTTTGTCTTTTTCTCCTCTTTTTTTCGGTTTTCTATGATTGATCACGCGGCGGCCTTTTAAAGACTCACGAAAAAATGTTTCATCACTTTCACCAATACCTTCTAATTGTTTGAAGCCGAGGCTACCTATTGCGTTCAAGATTTTATGTCTCCAATAGAATGCAGTGGAGATATGTATTTTTAAGCGTTTAGCTATCTTGGGTAAAGTAACCCCCTCAATCATAAACTCAATATATTTCACCCATTTTTCTGGATATTTAGAGCCTGAAAATGGAGTATTAGTCATATCATTGAAGGATTTATTGCAGTCCTTACATAAATAGCGTTGCCTTGAACGATATTTCCCATTGCGTTTTACAGATGTACTTCCACAATGAACGCAACCTATTCCTGAAGCAAATCGAGCTTCACGTATAGATCCGAGCAATTTATCAATTTTATTAGTTTCTTCTGGAAACAAATCTTGTTTTATTGCCTCAAATAGAGTCATCTGCTGTGACTTAGTTAATTCGTTGAAACCTTCGTATACATTTTCCCACATAACTAAACGCCTCCTATAAAACGGATTATATCAACGTTCAATTAGTATGTGGAAAAAACAACAATCTATACGAAAACAGCCTTAAAAATAAACGATTTACGGTTGATTGGAGCGCAAGTGCGAGACTCCTGCGGGAGCAGCGGGACAGGTGAGACCCCACAGGCGTTTACGCCGAGGAGGCTCACCGTCCGCCCCGCGGAAAGCGAGCATCTGGAGGGGAAATCAACCACACCGCTTTACTTGATAAATAGCAACAAAGTATGAGAAAACAGCCTATAAATTAAAGGGCCTTATGCCCTTTAATTTCTTAGTGTCTAGGGCCCCATATAATGACTGAAACCCCGACCAAACAGATTACAGCGCCAATCCAATCATATAAATCAGGGGTTTTCTTATCGATGCCCCATCCCCATAAAACCGATAAAACAATGAAAACCCCACCATATGCAGCATAGACCCGCCCAAAGGTTGGGAACGTTTGGAAAGTTGCAATGATGCCGTATAGCACCAATCCGAAACCTCCGGCTAAACCTAGGTAAATGGATTTACCTTCTCTTAACCAGAGCCAAATCAGGTAACCGCCACCAATTTCCGCCAGGCCAGCCATAATGAAAATCAAAGTAGTAACTACCATATATATACCTCGCTTCCTCGTTGAAATTTTATCATATATTCAACTGTAAATGATTATACTTCAACAAAGTTCTAACTAAATGAAAGTTACTGGAGAATCATCTTTTTCTTCATTAATGGGATATAGGTATGAGGGTGTTTGGGCAGTTCTGGTAACCTTCTATATTTTTAAGATAGAAGTTAAAAGAATATTGATAAACGTTAAAGTAGGATCGTTTAAAATATATATATATGGCGGAATATTCTGAATTTTTATTGACTTTTTATAACGTTGTGTGTATTATTCACTAAGAAGTGGTACTGACGTTATGATGAGTTTTCGTAAATGTAAAAATATATTCAATTATAAAGAAGGAGGAAATTAAATAGCGGAAATGTTATTACGTATAGTGGAAGGATGTATTCGCCTGATTACTGATGGGTGGGTTATATACTATTTTCGAAAGAGACAAGAAAAAATTTAAGGCTTTAATGTTACTTCTTTTATCCGTATTAATTCAAATAGATCTTTAAAGGAGGCATTTTTATGGTTCATGTGGATCTCTTGATAACGAACGCAAACGTTTTGACATTAGATAAAAAAAGTCGTATAGGAGGTTCTGTAGCAGTAAGTAATGGAATCATCATCGGAATCTGGACTGGATTGGAACCTCCGCGCGCGTCCATTGAATATTCCAGCCGGACACAAGTTATCAATTTAAAAGGTGCAACATTGCTTCCTGGCTTTATCGACACCCACAACCATTTATTGATGTATTCCCAGTTTCGAAAACAAGCAAACTGCAGTTCACCCCTTAATCAAAAGATTGAAGATATACAAGCCCGCCTTCTTTCAATCGCCAAACAAACTAAAAAAGAGAATTGGATTTTAGGTTTTGGCTATGATGATACCCTTTTAAAAGAACAAAGGCATCCAACACGGGCTGAATTGGATGCAGTCGTACCAGATCATCCCGTTTTTATCAGGCATGTTTCCGCACACTTCGGAGTGGTAAACTCTGCAGCTCTTAAAATTGCAGGGATTGATGAAACTGTTTTGGACCCTCCTGGTGGACATCTGGGCCGGGATAGTTCAGGGCGACTGAATGGTATATTATATGAGCTGCCTGCTATGAATTTGGTGGAAACGAAGATCCCGGCACCATCTTTGGATTTATTGGTTTCACTATTAAGCGAAGGCTCTAAGGATTACGTAGAAAAAGGCATCACTACAAATACTGATGCCGGTGTAGGGTTAAATATGGGCATAGTTGAACTAGAAGCCCATCTTCAGGCAATGGCAGAAAGAAAAAATCCAATGCGGATGCAATTAATGGTCATGCACAATATCCTACGGGAAGGAAATGAATTAGGAAAATATACAGCAAGTGAACTCAATATGGAGATTATTGAAAAATCATATGGTCGCGCCCGTCTGGATAGTGCTAAGTTGTTTCAAGATGGGTCAATTCAAGGATTAACAGCAGCATTGCGGCAGCCATACCATTGTAATCCTAAAGTTTCCGGTGAATTATTACATGAACAAAAAGAATTCAACGAAGAAGTTCTTGATTTAAATAAAAGGGGTTTTCGCATAACTACACATGGAAATGGAGACAGGGCCATTGGCTCCATTTTAGATGCTTATGAATTCGCATTGAAAAAAAATCCCCGCATAGATCACCGCTATCGAATTGAACATTTGCAAACCGTGACTAGATACGATTTAGAACGAATGAAAAGCCTTGGCATAGCAGGTTCATTTTTCATTAATCACGTGTATTATTGGGGTGATAGGCATAAAAAAATGTTCCTTGGACCTGAAAGAGCCAACGAAATGAACCCGTTAAGAGACGCGCTTCAAAATAACTTGTTATTTACTTTGCATTCCGATTGTCCAGTAACACCCATCTCACCATTATTTTCAGTTTGGGCTGCAGTCAATCGCATTACAATGGGAGGGGAAGTATTAGGACCTGAACAAAGGATAGACGTAGAAAGTGCACTGAGGTCAATGACGATATGGGGTGCGGAAATTAATTTTGATGAAAAGAATACCGGAAGTATCGAGATTGGAAAGAGAGCGGACTTTGTTATTCTTTCAGAAGATCCACTGAAGGTCGATCCATTAGAAATTAAGGATATTCCGGTACTTGCCACTATTGTGGATGGTCAAGTTGTTTACCAAATGGATTGGAGTTTAATAGGTTGAACCTAAGTCGTTTAAAAACACTACCCACTTAGCAAAGTATTCGATAGGAATCGCATACTTAAAAATCTAAGGAAAGGTGGAGAGAATTATGCCTCGCCGAAAATTAGCTGGTATATTCATAGGTGTGATAATTCCATTTCTGGCCATTATAGGCATCGTTCCTTTTATTGCGAAACTTGATTTTAGTGTTCTGGGAATACCCATCCTTTATTTTTGGGTGTTTATGTGGTTTCCACTAACTACCCTTTGTCTTTGTATATCTTGGCATATTTATGATCGTCATCAATATAAAAATGAAAAGATGGGGTAGATAAGGAGGAATGAATAATGGCGGCGATTGTGTTTGGATCTATTATACTCTTATCAATTGGAATCGCATTGAACAGTCGGGGTGGAAGAGGGAAAATTGGTGTTGAAGAATATTTGGTAGGAGGCAGATCATTCAGTGGAATATTGCTATTCTTCCTCGCCGTAGGTGAAATATATAGTATAGGAACGATGATTGGATTTCCAGGAGGAATATACGCCAAAGGTCCGGGATATGGCATCTGGTTTCTAGGTTATATACTTCTTGCTTACCCCATTGGATATTATATGGCCCCTTTAATGTGGAGAGCTGGGAAAAGGTATGGAGCAATGACTCTTCCGGATATATTCAAAGGGCATTACTCCCATAGAGGTTTGGAACTAGTAGTGGCAATTTCCGCATTGCTCTTCATGATCCCATGGGGACAGTTGCAATTTGAGGGACTCGTCGTTGCTCTTGATGCCCTAGGTTTTAATTTATCCCCAACACTGTCAGTCATTGTTTCAGGGTGTTTAGCATTTATTTATATATCGATTTCTGGTGTGAAAGCTCCAGCACTCATTTCTATCCTTAAAGATATAATTATGCTTCTAGCGATCATAATCACTGGGATAGTGGTTATAAAAGAAATTAATGGGGTGTCAAACCTATTCAATTTGGCGGAGCAACATGGGGCGATGGTTACGATAGACAAATCAGAAGATGTCGTTTTTAGCATGACCACTATATTTTTTCAATCATTAGCATTCTATTGCATGCCAATCATCGTTTCTGTCGTATTCACTAGTAAGTCAGAAGGGACAATTAAGCGAACTCAAAGATTCATGCCATTGTACATGTTGATGTATCCTTTTCTCATACTAGCTTCATATTTTGCTCTTGTTTCAATACCTAATTTAGATAATCCCAACCATGCCTTCATGGCAACGGTTACAAGCATCCTTCCTCCTTGGGCAGTCGGTTTGGTAGCTGCTGGGGCAGCTCTTTCAGGTATTTTAGTACTTGCTGTAACTAGTTTGGCAGTTGGAGGTCTCGTTTCCAGGAATTTATTAAGTAATGTTCCTGAAAAATCCCAGAGGAAATGGGTCCAAATTATTGTTCTTCTCTATCTGTTGTGTTCGATGGGGCTAACATTGTTGGCGCCAAGCTTGATGCTGAATTTGATTAACACAGCATATTATGGATTTGGGCAATTCCTGCCTGGATTATTATCGATTTTCTTTTTCCGATCCATAAGACCTGCAGGAATTGCAGCAGGCCTCATTGCAGGGGATCTGTTCGCCATCTGTATGCATTTAGCACAGATGAATTTCTTGAATATTAATATTGGCTTAATTGCTTTATTGATCAACTTCTCAGTTACTTATTCAATTAGTATGTATTTGAAAAGAAAACAGAAACATCAGACCACTTTTGAAGAACCGATCGCCTACAAAAGCATTGAAGTAGAAGAAGCCAATCCAAATAACTCTGCCATTGTCGATTAATAATTATAGTTTTATGCATTTATAATCCTCAATATAATTTCATGTTCCTCATGATAAACGGGTATCCATCAGTGTTCTTGCAAATTAAAACAACAAAAAATGCTAATAAAAATATCAACACCACATTGTTGTCTTTTTACATTTCAAATACGTAAAATATCCCTAAAAAGACCAGGATTTTTTAACTCTAACTTGGATTGCAAAACAGATGCAAAGGGTACTATACCTAAATAGGAATATAGTAATCCAGTTGAGGAGTTGCAGCCATGAAATCCCGAACATTTGCATACATGTTAGCACTATTTCATTCAAGTATTGTCGGCCTATCTTTCTTATTTACGAAAATGGCGATTGCAGAATCGAATCCGCTTGATACTTTGGCGTTCCGATTCACGGTTTCTTTCGCCATCATTTTATTCCTGGTCGCCGTTAAAGTCATTAAGGTGAACTATTCATGGGAGTCGGTTAAAAATCTGATCCCACTATCCTTATTGTTCCCAACTCTTTTCTTTGCCTTTCAAACTTTCGGACTTAAGTATTCGCAATCCACCGATGCTGGAATTCTGTCTGCCGTCACCCCAATTCTAACATTGATGATAGCTGGATATTTCCTGAAGGAGAAAACTTCTTTATTTCAAAAGCTTTCGATTGTTTTGTCTGTAGTCGGGGTCATTTTTATTTTTGTGATGAAGGGGAGCACCATCGATTTTTCCGACATGCTTGGGATGCTATTGATCTTGCTATCCTGTATTGCAACGGCCTGTTACACAACGATGACCCGTTCACTTGCCAAGGACTATACGCCAGGTGAAATGTCCTTTTTCATGATGGGAACAGGCTTTGTCATATTTAACGTGGCTGCGCTCTTCACCCACTTAAAACAAGGAACGATGGCGGAATTCTTTACACCATGGTCGAGCATGGAATTCATCAGTTCCATTTTGTATTTGGGAATATTGGCTTCATTGGTCACTTCGTTATTATCCAATACGATTTTATCAAAAATCAAAGCGTCCCAAATGAGTGTGTTTGCTAACCTTTCCACAGTTGTCACGATAACGGCAGGAACTCTCATTTTAAATGAAAAGATTACCATCTATGATATTTTAGGGTCGATACTAATCATTTTAGGTGTAATAGGCACGAATTATTTTGGTGTGAAGAAAGAGCATTCAATAAAAGTGAAACTGGAATATAATGAAGGGAAAATGTGAATGAAAATGGTCCGTCCCATTAGGGATGGACCATTAAGACTGTAGACAAACTGAAAATCGGGCTGTCTACAGTTTTTTTTATGGCTTGTACAATTTAGTCGTTGATTTCCGCTCCAGACATGCGCTTTTCTAAGCAGGAGTCTCGCACATGCTCCGATCAACTTAGGTATAGCATTTAGATTGAAACTATATCCGAGGAGTTGAAGATATTGCTTTGGGTCAGTTGGTTCGGGAACAACATTTGATGAAAGAAACGTTTTCCGACCCCCTTTTCTAAACAAACTGAATGGTCCATTATCATTTCCACCAACTTGTTTGAGGGAAGTCTGTTGAACCAATCACTACTGGTTCGCCTATTTGTGGTGTGCAAACCTGGACACCAAGATCATTACCTGCTTTTGTTACCCGTTCTATCGGATCTGTCCAGTCATGGAAAGACAAGGTGAACCCAGCCCAATGAATGGGGATCATCCGTTTTCCTTGTACATCGATGTGTGCTTGAACGGTTTCTTCTGGAACCATATGGATGGTTGACCAACGTTCATCATATTGGCCGCATTCCATTAAAGTTATATCAAAAGGTCCGTATTTTTCGCCGATTTCTTTAAAATGGCTGCCATATCCACTATCGCCGCTGAAAAATACCTTTTCTTGTTTTCCATTAATTATCCAAGAACTCCAGAGTGTGGTATTGCCATCACGTAAACTTCTACCAGAAAAATGCCTTGCAGGCGTACAAACAAATTGCAAATCCTTGAATGAAACTTCATCCCACCAATTAAGTTCCTGAATCAGTTCTTGTTTAACGCCCCATCTTTCAAGATGACCACCGACACCTAGTGGGACAATGAACTGACTGACCTTATCTTTTAATTTCTTTATTGAAAAATAATCCAAGTGATCATAGTGATCATGTGAGAGGAGGACGGCATCGATAGGAGGCAGCATATCCAAATTGATAGGGAGATCACCGCTAAATCGCTTGTTCCCAAACCAAGGAAAGGGAGTGGGCGCTTTGCCAAACATGGGATCCACTAAAATGGTTTTCCCATCTAACTCCAACATGAATGCAGAATGACCAAACCAGGTGATTTTATTGGACTTCACAGATGCAGCTTGTTTTGTTCCCATTACAATGGGACGGTCGGGCCTCCTTTTTGGATTAGGTTTAATGAAGTCACGTAAAATGGAACCAGTATGTTTAAGACTCATCGCTTGACTGGCAGGAATCTGATTTTGGAATTTCCCCTTGACAAAATTCTCTTTTGTAGTGAAACTTCTCACTTTTTCTTTGTTTGTCCGTCTTCCAAGTGGAGGATAGAGGTTTAGGAAAAGTAACAATATTATAAAAGAAGAAATGAGAATCTTAATAATTTTCATCATGATAGCTTCCTTCCGTATTAATCAGAACTTTTATTAAAACATATCATATCACAAAATTTATAGGGTTATTTACTATGATGCCCCACTAAAAATATGATTAAGATAAACCATTCCGAGACAAGGGGAATGGAAGGTGAAACATATGATTCATTCATTGTAAACCGACATTGGGAGGAGTGTTTTTTCTCAAGTCTTCTGACAAGTGTTTAAGTTTCACCCGTCTTAGGCAGGGAATAGAGGTATATATAATGAATAATATAGAGAGCGGTATAAGGAATGTAGCAGCCGAAGGGTAGGGTGATAAATCGATTGTTAATGTTTTTCAGGGTCTTTGTATGGGTAGTATTTATTGCTTTATTAGCCTATGTCATTCTTTCTTGGAAATATAAAGACAAGGTAAGTAAAAGGATTGAAGCGATTCGAAAAACCTGGTATATCATTTTTATATTGGGTGCATTGATTTATTGGAATTTCTATCCGATGAGCATTTTTAATGAGTGGAAAAATTTCTTGATTATGGCTATCGTATTCATCCTGATTGATATGTTTGTGTTCTTGAGCATGTATATATCCAAGATTGGCGATAACGAGCTATCCTATGCAACAAAAGCCGTTGCGGAAAGTGACAAACTTTTAACGGATAATAGGGAAAAGGTCAAGAATATGTTTCATCTCCTAAAAAAGGAAGGAATACCTGAGTATTATCAAACGAATAAGGAATATTTGGCTTATTTGAGCATTCTCCTGCAAGCATATGCGGCAAAGGAAGGGATGAACGTGAAAATCCTTCCTTTCAAGACGGAACAGGATAAGCAATTGGTGATAAGTGGGCATCCGAACTTGAATGGCAGTACCATTCGTGCTACATTGGAAAGAGAAGATACGTATTATAATGATGAAGAAAAAATGGCTTTGCAGCCTGTTAGTATTTTGATGGAACCTTATATCCTTGACGTTAAATCGGAAAGCTTCGTTTCAGAAGTCGATTGTTTATTAATAGCATTATTAATCATGATGTTCGATATGGTCATAAAACAAAAACAGGTGGTGAAGGATAAATGAGCATATATGATAAAGCGGGCAATGACGTGTCAGTTGCCGTAATCAAACCACAGGTGAAAATACCCGATGTAGGTTTAAGTCCCCACACTAAAAAAGTGATGAAACAAAACGAACGCATTATCCTGAAACAAAAAGAAAAAGCTGCACGCTTCAGCCGATTAAAAAATGTTTTATAAGAAGGGAAGGGGTTTTTCCTTTCCTTATGATATTTCATGGAGAACCCGCATATACTATTCAAAATCAAAGAATAGGAAGGGTCTTTCAGATTATGAACAAAAAACCCGAGAGAGTTAACATCCCAGTCCCCTCCGCTTCACCATCCGAGAAACGGATACATAAGGGAAATGCTGAGTTGCTCAAGCTTTTACAAAAGCTGAAAGCTAAACGTTGGATTTTTTTAAGGTAAAAGAAAACCAGTCTCCAAGGAGAACTGGTTTTTTTATTTTTCAGATGATCACTGCTGGTGGAAGTATTGAATTTTCTTACGTCCAGACTCTTTAGCCAAATACATGGAACGGTCCGCTTTTTTTAAAAGTGACTCCATTTCCGTACCATTATGAGGATAAAAACTTATTCCTATGCTAGCTGATACAAAATGATCATTTCCATTAATGTGAATGGGCATGGTGGATAAATGCTTCAGTAATAATTCAGCGTTTTGCTGAGTGTTTTTCATTAAATCTTCACAATGCGATGGATGTAATAATACAATGAATTCATCACCTCCGATTCGGGCCACATGACTGCCTTCGGGAACGGTTTGCAAAAAGCATTCCGCTGCCTTTTTGATAACGTCGTCACCAGCATCATGGCCAAAAGAATCATTGAAAAATTTAAAATGATCAAGATCGATGTAAAGAAGGGCCATTTCATCGTTTGTTTTATCTTTATGATATTCGAAATAATTATCAATGAAGTGCCGATTATATAGACCTGACAAAGGATCCCTGATAATCCCTTTTTCAAGAAGTATGGTATGACTAATCAAAGCTGCCAAAGACTTAATGAGTATCAGATCATATTCTTTAAAAACATGGGGTTTAATGTCAAATGCACATAATGTCCCAATGATTTCACCCTCATTTATTAGGGGGACTCCCATAAAACACCCATTCCCTATAAACTCCGTTGCGGGATGGCCACTAGTCAATTCATGTTCCCTCAAATTCGTGATAACGAGTGGTTCCAAACCATTCTCAATAACTAATTTGCAATAAACCATATTATAAGGAAGGATGTCACCTTCACAAATCAACTCTGCATTTCTATTGAAGGATTTGATCATAAAACTCTGGATGGGATTCAATAAAGAAAGGAAGAATGTATTGACCTCAATGGTTTGAGCTAATAGTGCTAATACTTCTTTAGCGATAGAATCGAAATTTTTATAATAGTTGATATCTTGCTGAATCATTCTCAGGCTCCTCTTTTATCTATAGTCTTTTTAGTTTTCCGGATGTTATTTTCATATTGAACGACAAAGACACAAAAGCGGAATCTGAATACCGTGACAGTAGTCGGGTTTTCCACTAAACTCAATTAAGGGGTCGGATTCGTTTTATCGTTGAATCTGTAAACGAAAAAGTTAAAAAATTGACCTTTACTTTATTTTCGGCATTTTTTTAATATCATTAAATTTTCATTCGCCGGATTATCAACCAGCTAAATTTCTGTATCCGTTTCTGGATTTCCGGGATGGGTATCACTTCATGATCCATGCCTAAGGCAATGATCAGTCCATTCATCATGCATTATACTGTAAATGAAATGGGAAGAGTACCTTTGATGTGCATGCTTTTTTCTAATTTGCCCTGGAGCGTTCGAATGTAAAGCAACTTGGCATTCCTGCACCTGAGGGTACATGAATTTAGATAAAACGGATGTGTCGCGCTCATTTATAAAAAAAATTTGGGGAGGATAAAAGCAAGCAATAAAGTACATATTGGATAATTCAAAAGGGGATCATTATGGGAAAATTAGATAGTATATATCCTATTGCTATAGAGAATACAAAGGAAAAAATAATCCAGGATATGGATTTTTATTTAGAGAATCAAGAGACGATGCCTTCTTATTCAGCTTATATATCAGACAGGACGACTTTTATTGAGCAAATTTGGATAAATGTTTGGCTAAATAAAGCATCAAACGATGTGCCAAGAAAGGAAAAAAAGGCGTTTTTAAGCGAAAGGGGATTTGTAACGGAAGGTTCAGATCATAAACTGATCAATAGCATGTTCCGGAACGAATTAAAGAAGTATCGCCCGTTTGATGGCTTAACGTGGATTAAAAAAACCTTTGCTGATAATCAAGAAGATTGGGAGAAGAGATATAAAAATGCAAGGGAAAAATTCTTTAGGCGACAAGAAGAACAACGGCTTGCCAAGCAGCGCTGGAAGATACGCGCAAGACTGCAAGAAGAGGCCAATGGCTTTTTTGAAAGTAACTCACTTTTTTTATATTTACATGTCAGGTATTATATTGCTGGAGTTTTGGCAAAAGATCTTAAGAATAAGCCTAAATTCCAATATGTCGATCCATACTTGCTTGAAGAACAGTTGGTTGAAGAGGGAGGCTTTCAAGCTGCCGAATACCTAATGGTCACTGATTTTTTTGAAGAACTGACAGGCGATATTCACTCATTGATCGGTTGGGGAAGGAACCGTTATGAATATGAAAATTACTTCTACAGGTATGAAAGATTAGTTTCGGATTTCATAATGGAATTAGCCCCTGGCAAATACTTGCAACATCTATCTGCTGCACTGCATCATGATTTTTTTGAGTCATATGGGGAAAGGCTGACGGTTGATGCCCTTAAGGGTATACTAAGCGATGAATTGGCTGATTTGTCTCAGTCCTGTTTCGATGAACTTCAGGAAGAATACCTTTCTGATTTACTGAAGCTTGAAGGAATTCCTTTTAATGAAACATTGCACGAAGAAATATACGAAAAAGACGTGGAGAACAGGGAGAGAAGAAAAGCTGAAGTATTGGCAGAGCAAGCCAAGAAGCTGGCAGAAGAGCAAAGGATGATCGATGACATCATCGGTAAGGCCTATACTCCATCATTAGGAAAAAAAGTAAGATATGTTTTGCATATCGGAGAAACCAATACAGGGAAGACGCATAAGGCCCTAGAGAAAATGAAAGAGGCGGAAAGCGGTTTGTATCTAGCTCCCCTAAGACTGTTGGCCCTTGAGGTATTTGATAAATTAAATGCGGACGGTGTACCTTGTACATTAAAAACCGGTGAAGAAGAAAAGGCGGTTGAGGGAGCTAAACATGTCTCCAGCACCGTTGAAATGTTTCATGAGAAAGACTACCATGAAGTAATCGTAATAGATGAGGCCCAAATGATTGCCGATAAAGATCGAGGTTTTTCATGGTTCAGGGCAATCACGCAAGCAAATGCGAAAGAAGTACACATTATCGGGAGCAATAATATCAAAATGATGCTTCTTAACCTTCTGAATGAAGCTGATTTAGAACTCCACGAATACAGACGGGAAATACCGCTTGAGGTAGAACAAAGGGAGTTTGGACTGAAGTATACAAAAAAAGGGGATGCCCTCATTTGTTTTTCGAGAAGGCAGGTACTGGAAACCGCGTCCCGGTTAAAAGAGAGCGGACATAACGTCAGCATGATATACGGCAGTATGCCTCCTGAAAATAGAAAACGGCAAATAGAGTTATTCAATCGTGGTGAAACATCAGTTGTCGTTGCCACCGATGCGATTGGAATGGGATTGAACTTGCCAATACGCCGCATCGTCTTTCTTGAAAATGAAAAATTCGACGGGACACGGAGAAGAAGATTGACTTCTCAAGAAATCAAACAAATCGCAGGTCGAGCGGGTAGAAAAGGAATTTATGACACGGGAAAGGTAGCATTTACAGCAGAGATCAAAATCATGAATAAGTTGCTGGAACAGGTAGATGAACCAGTTCAAACCTTCACTATCGCCCCAACCTCTGCTGTGTTTGAACGTTTTCAAAAATATTACCGGAACCTAGGGACATTTTTCGAAATGTGGGAGAGGTTTGAGCCTCCTAAAGGCACAAAAAAGGCATCTCTATCGGAAGAAAGGGAGCTTTACGAACTTATAAGGGATACTGAAATCGAAGCGCGTTTCTCTTTAATGGATTTATATGGTTTCCTGCATATTCCTTTTTCGGCAAAAGAACCGAGTTTGATCAGACAGTGGCTGGAAACGGTCGAAGCGATTGCCGAGAACAGTGACCTTCCTGAACCGATCATCAAGACTAGAAATCTGGAGGAATTGGAGCTATCTTATAAAGCGATAGGTCTTCATTTACTATTTTTATATCGGATGGGTAAGCGGACGGAAGCTGTTTATTGGGAGCGTATCCGTGAAGAAATCAGTGATGGCGTTCATGATCATTTAAAAGACGAAATGTTGAATTATCAAAAAAAATGCAAGCGCTGTGGAAAAAGGCTTCCGGATGACTCGCGTTTTCATATATGTGATGCTTGTTATCATAAAGGGCTTAGAAAGACGCACAGATACAATTAACCGAATTGTATTGATAGTAATAACCCGAATGCGACATTCGGGTTATTGGCAGTTGTATAAATCACTTTGTCGTTTGTTTCGATTTAGCTATAAGTGCTGCTTGCAGCTTCATTCGTTTATCAGCTTTCTTATCATGCACCACTAAGATTGCATGAATTAAACCAGGGACATAGAAAAATAGTGTGAGTACCAGATTAAACACTGCCTGGATGGGTTTACCGGCTAAAAATACGGCTAATGGAGGGAAAAGAATCGCAATTAAATAAAGAATGGTGAACACTCTCCAATAAAATGATTTTTATCTGTCGATTACGGTTTGCTTTTTTCTTTTGGCTGTTTTCGCATACTTTGTTGCTATTTACCAAGTAAAGCGGTGTGGTTGATTTCCCCAGATGCTCGCTTTCCGCGGGGCGGGCCGGTGAGCCTCCTCAGCGTAAACGCCTGTGCTCCCGCAGGAGTCTCGCATTTGCACTCCAATCAACCTTAAATCGTTTAGTTTTTAAAAACAACAATCTTTACGAAAAGAGCCTTTCTTTTTAATGATTTTTTTATTCTAAAACAAATGCTTTACTTGAGTCGAGAAGTAATTAGGTTACTGAAGTTCCATTTTCCTGATGTTATCTCTTGCTAGCGCCTTGATAAATATATGCTCAAGAGCCGGATTCATACCAACTGAGCATTCTGACACTATAAAGCAGTCTTTTAACTCCCGATGAAGACAGGAAGAATATGGCTAATCATCGTTTTTCCGATAGCGGTCAGTGTAAAGCCAGGTTTTATGTTAGAATAATCAGAATACTACTTGTGGAAAGCGGGAGATCCATGAAAAAAAAGATAGGCTGTTTGCATGCACATCATACAAATATAGAATACATAGAAACCGCATTCTCGAACTTCGATATTGAATGGCTTCATTTCGTAGATCCGGGATTGGTGCAACGGGTGTCAACGGATAAAAATTTTAAGCATTCGGATGCTCAAAAAAGGGTTAAACAACAAGTAGAATGGATTGCCGAATGTAAAGTGGATGCCATTTTGATAACCTGTACAAACTACATCGCCTTTTTAAACGAAGAGCAGCTATCCTTACCCATGCCTATCATTAAAATTGATGAACCATATTTTGAGCAAATTTGCCAATTGCAGCAACCGCAGATGATATTATTCACGAACCCTGCCACTGTTGAAGGAACAGTCAAACGTTTAAATGCTCATGCTGAAAAATATGGGGCTGTGGATTTTGAAGTTATCCTCATCGACGATGCCTTTGAATTCATTATGCAGGGATTTGGAGAGAGGTATAATGAGGAAATTTTGAACTTCCTATACCAGTTTAATAACGAAAATAGACCACTGTCGGTGGCTCAACTATCAATGGTCGAAGCAGCAAAGAGATATGAACTTCAGACAGGAATGACAGTTTTAAATCCATTGAATGCATTAGTTGATTCCATGATCGTTCAACTAAAACTACGTTCATCGAGTGGTCTTTGAATCAAAGATTTCTGGTGCCGCATGAATGGAATGATTTTTCTTTGTATATGTAGAAAATAAAAAGATCCTTGCATGATCTGGTTAAATCCCAGTGCAGGGATTTTTTTATTATTCCTTTGTGCGGATTTGTTCACGGATGTTTTCAAGTTCTTCAAGGGATAGAGCTGTCAGGGAATTTTTTATTTCTTCTTCGACCCGTTTTCGATCAAGCTCCCTATATTCGCTCCACCAATCCCGCAGCCCTTCGGTGTTTTCGAGAAGATACTCTATATCAATTTCTTCTTGCTCATCATCTGATAAATATCGCATGACCGCACCTAATAATCGATTGAGTTTGGCTACTTCACTTTCCTTATCAGGTGAAGCGGGGGTATCTTTCACTTCTAAATCATCTTTAGCCGGAACATTACGAGGTGTCATAATATCCTCCTGTTTTTAATACTAGTGTGCCTAAAAATGGCGGTTTTCAATATGAATTTTTCGTATTTTTACAAATTTCATTTGTAAAGTATTTATTTATATTAAAAAAATTTCAACATAAACCTCGCTAGAATATATAGAGTCTATCATCATCCTTAAATAGGTTTAATAAAGTAATGGCTAGGTAAGGGGGGAAGTATAAATAAAAGGAATAGCTTAGTGCTATTCCTTACATCAAGCGGCTAATTTTCTGCATTCTTCTGCACATCTAAAGCATGCTTCAGCACATTTTTGACAATGTTCATGATCGTGTTTTTTACATTCGTTTCCGCAGCTTTCACAAATCTGGGCACATACTGCAGCCAACTCTGAAATAAACGGTGTACCTCTTCCTATCGCCTGTTCTAAATAAGAGCAAATATCCGCACATTCCCGATCCAAGCGAATGCACTCCACCATCATATTGACATGATCTTCTTTTAAGCATGCATCATAACAATGATTACACGCGGTC
Organism: Brevibacillus sp. JNUCC-41; assembly: GCF_014844095.1. Taxonomy (NCBI): domain Bacteria; kingdom Bacillati; phylum Bacillota; class Bacilli; order Caryophanales; family Bacillaceae; genus Peribacillus; species Peribacillus sp. JNUCC41. The sequence continues at coordinate 4,388,314 of NZ_CP062163.1, forward strand.
ATACAATCATTTAAAGTTTGGATAACAGATGAATAATTCTCATGTGACATGAACAAATCTCCTCCTGTAATATGGCCACTCCCTTATTATTATCCTATAAACTTCCCCTTTAAACTTCTAATAGGATAAGGTGAATGGTTCTTCTAAAAACTGACTGGACAAGTGAAGGACTTTAGGGAATTAATGGAAGGGGTAGTGCATAAATTTAAATGAAAGGAGTGGATATATGAAAATGTTCATTAAATTAAGTGTGGCCAGTGTTTCCGGAGCCGTCGTGTATTTGATATATAATGTCAACCAGACGCTGCGTAAAGGAATGGGAACGCTCGAAGAAACAAATAAGACATTGGAAGAGGTAAGGAATGCTGTACATGGATTGACGCAAGAGTCCAAACAATTGATCCACTCTGCCACTCAAATTACAGCGGATGTTAAAGGGAAGATGGAAAATGTCGATCCATTGCTGGAATCAGCTCAAGATGTTGGGGAAATGATTCACAACGTAACCAATTCCATGAAAGAAGCGAGTTTGGAGGGCAGCCCTAAGGATTTATCCACTCCGACAGTTCCTTCAACTCGAACTGAAGCTGAGGGGGTTCAAATAATAATCAAATAGTATCATCATTTATCATCAAAGAAACAGGCACCCCGGGATTCACTAACCTATTTAAAGCAATCGTTTCTACTATTTAATTTAGAGGGGGAGCTTTATCTTGATAATTCAATATAGTGTGGCAGCGATCGCTTTAGCCTTCATTTGGTTGGTCGTATTTTTAATCAGTACTCTTCAAAAGGGAATGGTCACGATAGGAGAAGCCAATCAAACATTGGCGGAGGTGAGAAATGCCATCCACGATTTGTCCGGTGAATCGAAACAGCTATTGCAAACTGCAAATGAAATCACCGACGATGTAAAAACTAAAATGAAAACGGTTGAACCATTATTGGATTCTGCTCAGGATGTTGGTGAAGCGATACATTCAGTTACAGACTCTGTTAAAAAAGCCACTAACGGTTTCCGTACAGAGTTTACCCCCAAAAAAATCAATGCTATCAAACCCAAAAACCAATTCAGATAAAAAGAATATATTAAAAAATGAAAGACACTGCCCGGATTTGGAGTGTCTTTTTTGATGGTATGTATAATAGCTGTAGTCTTATGCTTTATATGGATATCGTCAGTGGTTTATATCTATAAGACCCATTTCTCTCATACAGATTTCTTTACACTCTGTATGAGAATATGGAACAAACATAAATTCTGTATGGAATATAGGACAAGCTATTATTTTTCTGTCCTGTCACCTGCAGCATGACTGGATGTTTTTGAGTCATTGGAATGTTTGACGCCTTTACTTACATATGGTTTCGCGCTTTTTTTCTTGTTGGCACTTGTTTTCCAACGATTCCAGCCTTTCTTGCCCGTTCCAGTGCCCGTACCTTTACCCGTTCCACTCTTAGCCTTCGCTTTACTCATGAAATCACTCCATTACAATTCTATGGTTAGTTTAAACCATTTTACTTGATTATTACCCAAGTATGTTGAAATATACAGTAACGAAGGTGATATGTACAGGGAAAGGCTCAATATTTTTAATCTTGATCGTAATAAACCAATGACAGCAAGGATTTTTGCCTCACTTTATCGATATGGATCTTGATTTCGTCAGTAAGATGCTTATGCCGATTTTCTTGCAAATGGTCAAGTAGTGCATGAAAGTTAATAATACAGCCCCTGTATTCATGCCTAAAATGATTCCTCCCATATTAAGAGAAGCTTGAGACCCTAGGATATACATCATTAAAAAGGCAACAATATGGGACCATACGGTATGGATGAAAGCATCCTTCACTAAACCCAGGCCGATGAGATAAGCTTGCATGGGAATGACAAAAAAATGAAAAAGGAAATAAGGACATAATAATTTTAAATAGTATGCGGCAGATGTTGAAGAAAAAAAGAGGGAGGTCAAAGGTTCCGCAAAGAAGTAAATGAAAATCACAGCTGGAACTCCATATAATACGGTGAAAGACATCGATTTTTGCAATAAAACCCTCAATTTTTCCTTATCCTGCTTCTTGTATGCATTCGAAACATTCGGAATGAGCATGATCATTAAGGAATGCGCGATAAAGGCCGGAAAGAAGCCAATCGTCATCGCAACCCCAGTCAGCATCCCAAAATGCTCTGTAGCCACTACCGCACCGAATCCTGCCGAGAGAAGGGCAGTATGGATCAAAAAAGGTTGGATGGCATTCGTTATCGCATGAAAGATCCTTAACCCCATGGTAGGCAGCGAAACTTCCAATAACTTTTGTCGTGCATGTTTACCGGTTGTCCGCGAGTTCGTACCGCGCCTCATGATTCGCATTTGAAGAATCAAAAGGTTGATCAAGTATAGAAAAACGAGGAATTCACTGCCAATCAAAACAAAAAAGGCCATCAATAATGACTTTTCCTGGTTAAAATGAAATAAATTAAATATGAGGAAAAGCAAACCGAATTGAATGATATCTTTTAAAAAGTTGGATAAGGCAATCTTCCCCATTTGTTGGACACCCATGAAATAGCCCCTAGCAATCGATGAAAAGGAAACTATGGGGATCAATGTGATGAGCAGCCATTTAATATAGGGGTGGTATCTGTCCATTATGGATGAGAAGGAAAGTATGAAAGGCATGACTATACACATTACCAATACGACGACCGCAGCCATTTTAAGTGCATGAATGATAAGATTATAATGCATTGCCTGTTTATTTTCCGCAACGAATTTTGAAATGGAAATATGTAATTCAAGGCTGGCAATCACATATATCAAAAAGAAAATTGGCAATATGGACATATAAAGCCCCATGCCCTCTTCGTGTAATTCCCTGGCCAGGAGCATGTTCACTAAAAATTCGATACATTCACCAAAGAACGCTGCGACAATCAAAATGAGCGTTCCTTTATAAAAAGACTTCATGTTGGCCCACTCCTAACAAGGTGTTTGTATAAAGATATGAGACATGCCATGGAATATTCATGTGGAACTGCATATCCCGGCGATACAATATGCGGTCATGCCTAGGGGAATCCTTAATAATCGTTGTTGTAAGATAAAAAATAAAATCGGGGTTAGGTTGGGTAATTGATTGAAATCGATTGGTTTCATTCATTTGTTATTGGGAAATCCACATGAAAGACTTCATGGGTGATATTCCAAACAAAGTCATGTTTTTGTCATGTTCCCTTTGGTCGAAAGTGTCAGGGGAAGCATGAACATAAGACCGGGACTTGAATTTCGCTTTGAAATTCATGCTTTATTTTGCTATCCTTTAGCAGAGGGGATGATCTATATGAAATTCACATCTATTAGTCAATCAAATATAGATGAATTGTGCATTGCGTTTGAAAGTTGTCTTACGAAACATGATATTACATTTAAATATGTAGATATGACGGTAGATAACGGAATCATATCGTTTATTTTTTGTAATGATCCGGAAAATGCGAGATCGGTCGACATGGAAAGTGAACGTTTTATTGGATTGGATACGGATTACATAGCCAAGGAAATTTTAGAGCCTATCCTGCCTAGATTAAAGGAATATGCACAAAATAAAATCATCGATTAAGATGATTTTTTTTGTTTTGATACATGTTTTTATTGTCCAAATGGAACTGGAAATTTAACTTCCTATTATATGCGTATTATCATAACAGGGAGATGATATTTCATTGATCGGAAAGTGTATAGTTAGGGGAATTAAAAAAGGCCGGAAGGGAAAAGGAAGAATTAATAAAAAGGTTACCATTGGATAGCTTTGCAGGAAACGGCGTTTAAATAGAAGAAAAACCCTTGGTTGAATACATCCAGGGTTTTTCTTCTTTGAAAAGCCATCTTTATGAATTGTAAAGATCGCTTTTCACCATTTTCACTCAACTCCTCAGCCTTCAGGATCAAATGACCATTTTTTTGCCGGCATTTAATTCAACTTCCTGCTTGGGAGTTTCTATGGTCTTGTTTTTCTTCACTCTTAAATGATAAACCGCATAACATCCAAGGAAGAATGTTCCCCCGCAATAAAGGGCCATTCGCTGCTCAGGAACAAATGCAAGACTGATCATGACGATACAGTTTGCTAGTAAAGCAAGAATGGGGATGAATGGATATAGCGGAACTTTGAATTTCAGATTTTCTATCTTTCCGCCTTGGCGGGTATAGGATTTTCTAAAAGCAAGAAGACTGGCCGATATGGCAATCCAGCCAATTTGTGCACCTAATCCTGCAAGGGAGAGAAGAAAGACAAATATTGTTTTGGCAGCTACTACACTTGAAAGTAAAGACAAACCGGCAATTGCAAGGGTAATAAGCAAGGCATTAAGCGGAATCCCTCTCTTATTCACCAAACCGAGCTTCGGACTTGCCATACCTTCCCTAGAGAGCGAATAGAGCATACGTGTCGCAGCATAAAGACCGGAGTTCGCCACTGACAATAGTGCTGTAAGAATGATGAAGTTCATGATGTCAGCTGCATACGGAACTCCGATACTATCTAGTACAACAACGAATGGACTTTCTGAGATGCTGGCTTTTTCCCTTGGAATCATCGCCGATAATACAGTGACAGAAAGAACAAAGAAGAAAAGGGTTCTCCAAACGGTTTGTTTGATGGACCTTGGGATGACCTTTTCCGGGTTTTCACTTTCTCCAGCGGCAATTCCGATTAATTCTGTGCCCTGGAAGGAAAAGTTCACTGTAATCATTGTGATTAGCAGGGCCGATATCCCATTGGGGAAAAGACCCTCAGCTAAAAAGTTGGAGAAAAATGGAGCTTCTTGTCCGCCTTTCATATCAATCATTCCAAACATGGCAGCACCGCCAACGATGATGAACAGAATGATGGCCAATACTTTTATGCTGGAAAAAACAAACTCCGATTCGCCAAATGCTTTTGCTGATAAGGCGTTGAGTGAAAATATGAGAAAAGCAAAGATTGCACACCACATCCAAACGGGTGATTCGGGAAACCATCTTTGCATAAGCTGTCCTGCTGCCAAAAACTCTAAAGCAACTGTAACGGCCCAACCTAACCAGTAAAGCCATCCGATGGCAAACCCGGTTCCAGGACCGATGAACTTAGTCGCATATGTCTGAAACGAACCGGAAACAGGCATGGCAACGGATAGTTCACCTAGACAAAGCATCGTTAAATACATGATGAAGCCGCCGACTATGTAAGAGAGGATAGCACCGAATGCTCCTGCTTCATGAATGGTATAGCCTGAACCAATGAAAAAGCCCGTACCAATACATCCCCCTATTGAAATCATAAATAAATGTCTTGCTTTCATGCTCCGTTTTAATTCATTTGGTTGATTTTCTGCTGTTTTCATTGAAAAACTCCTTTACCTGATGGTGCAAACGGTTTCATTTATGTTGGGACGTTATTAGGGAATTTGTGTTTTCACAAGTCTAATAGCTTTGATTCTTAGATAGTATCGAATTCCCTCCGAAAAGAGATTACTTCTGCATTAAAGAATCATGAGTCAATGAACATAGGTACCTATGCAGAATTAATTTCGAAAGCGCCGCTTAATAAAGAAAAGGAAGCCAAGCGTCAGGAAACTAGGGATGTAAATTGGTTCAAGTCGATCATCCGCCAACGGGGGAAGAAGCACATAAAAGAAGTATGGGCTTTTTCCTATGGATTATCACTTAACGAACTCTCTATTTTTCTATCAAAAACATTGAGTCCGATTATTTAACATGAGCCAATAAATCAGGAGTGATATGATCTTCCGCTCCATAAAGTAATTTTTCCCCAAGCAATGAGCCCATTAATGCAACGGCAACTTCAGCCGTTTTATTATGCTCGTCCAATATTGGGTTTATCTCAACAAACTCTGCTGATGTAATGATATTAGCTTCAGCTAGCATTTCCATGGCAAGATGGCTTTCACGGTAACTAATACCTCCCATTACAGGCGTTCCGACCCCTGGTGCATCATCTGGATCAAGACCATCAAGATCAAGTGATAAATGAACAAGATCCGTACGTTCCTTCAGGTAGGCAATCGATTCTTCCATCACTTTTGTCATGCCCATTCTATCAATCTCATGCATCGTATAGACTTTAATTCCTTTTTCCCTGATTAACTCTTTCTCACCTTGGTCTAAAGAACGGGCACCAATAATGACAATATTTTCTGGTTTGACCTTTGGAGAATATCCGCCAATGTTAGTAAGTGCAGGGTGGCCAAGACCCAAACTTACTGCAAGGGACATACCATGTATGTTTCCTGATGGGGAAGTTTCGGCAGTGTTTAAATCCCCATGTGCATCATACCATATTACCCCTAAGTTTTCAGAATGCTTCGCTAAACCGGCTAATGTCCCGATTGCTATACTGTGATCTCCGCCTAATACTAAAGGAAACCGATTGGATTGGATGACTTCATCCACTTTTTGACTCAATTTTTCATTACCTTCTGCTACGTCCTGCAGATTCTTTAGATTTGTGTCGATATCACTTTGTGCTCTTTCCTGTATTTCTACTTTAATATCACCTTCATCACGGACAGTATAGCCAATGTTTTCTAGTCTTTCACTCAATCCTGCATATCTTATGGCACTAGGCCCCATATCCACTCCTCTTCTAGTTTGACCAAGATCCATTGGAACACCAATAATTGAAATTTCCTTCTTCATGTGTAATTCCTCCTTCGATTTTTCTTCCCTAGTATAAGGGTAAAATGATAGATGACTCAACTCGACATTTTTTTGAATATTTATACGATTGGGAAAAGGCTGAAAGTCTTGGGTTGAATTTCCTAACATTAATTATTCATGAACATTGAATCATTACCGTGCAGGGTATGTTCATAAATAAGAAAAGTGGTGCAAATCCCTTTAAATCTGGAAATATGGTGATATTTTCATCTCGCGGATGAAAGTGGCAGCGTTCCCAATCTGATTCTTACGCAAAGGATGATTCAGAAGGTGATGGGTATATTTTGCTAGTTACATTTATTCATAAAAAGGAGCAGTTTCACTTGTAATGCATGGAAGGATTTTTCAATTTTATATGGAATATATAAAAAAAGACTAAAAATATTTAGTAGCTTAAAAGAATTTCGCAAATTTTTTTCATCTAACTCACTGAGTACTTTGTTTTTAGACGCAGTTTGAATTAGGAGGTATTCATGTTGAATAGCAATGATAGACATAGTGGAAAAATGGAACCGAACCTAAGGAATCAGAGCTTTGAGTATTTATCGAACCGCTGGTCAAGCAAAATAAATAACTTTTTGGTTCTTTGCATATATGAGCAAAACAATCAATTTCATGACTTCAATAATAAATTCAAAACACACAAGTTAAGAGATTCGAAAGGGTTTCTAACCTTTAAAGATGGGTTGAATAATAAAAGTTTTGTTATTTGGGAACATGCATATAAAGAGAACGAAGAGCTATTTGCCAAGCTGAGGTTAACGGCGAGAAATGAAACATTATCACATATTGCCCAACATGTCGTATTCTATCTATTAAGTGAATATAAAAGGATCTCTACAGGAAATCATGCTATTTTAAAAGATAAACATTTAATGGAAGATTCAATTTACCAAATGGAAAAAAAATTAAAAAGTGATACCTTTTTGGCTGAGAAATCGGTTTGGGAGGACTTTTACAGCTGGTTTAGACTGCTGGTAAAAGAATGGGTCCTTGAGGAAATAGCCTTAACAATAGGCTTTAATGAAATGGAAAGACTTGATGATCAAGCATTAAATAAGTTATTTTACAGTCATCTCACAAAACATTTTACTGAAAACACTGAATTTTTATCGAAAGTAACAGATATCGTTAATGAGTATATTAAAAATTGGATCGATAAGATCATGATTGAATTTAATATCGAAAATAATACGATCGAAAAGATAGAAAACCTGTTATGTTTTAAGAAGGATTTGCAAACATCGGATGTACTATTATCCACGATGAGGGATTTTGCTTTCAACTTTACAAACCAAGATCATTTGCTTGTAATGAATAGTGCTCCATATCAGTCGGTTAGAGATGCAATTTATAAAAAAAAATTCGAAATCATTGGAAACAACCCTTGGCCTGCAACACCAATATTAAAGGGGAATACGGAAGGTTCCATACAAATAATCCCTTTTGGGAATGATCATACAACCTTTGAGCAGACGAATGTAAAAGAAGCTTGGAACCGTTTCCACTCTTTATCTGATGTTGATGTTGATGTTTTTGATGCTCTTTGTAGCCTTTTCTTGTCAAAGGCTGCTCATAATGAGGAAACAGTGGAAATTTGTTTAAATGATCTCCTTTCAATAAGAGGATTGAAGCCAAAACTTGGTGGATTAGGACGTCGGGGTGGTTACGAAGCTAAACAGCGTGAACAAATTTTGAAATCGCTTACAAATATACAAAGCATCTGGATTAACATTAACAAAGCTACCATCTATGAAAAAGGCAAGCCTGTCCAGACCAAGCTACAAGGGAGGACATTTATTTTTAAAGATCGTGCTGGTGTGGAATATGATATATCGGAAGAAACTTGCAGGAAAAAGATAACGTTCACGATTGACAAGGTTTTCGCTAAGTATCTTAATGGCTCTGCGAGGCAAGTCGCCCTTCTTTCGATAAAGGCCCTTCAATATAATCCATATAAGCAACTTTGGGAAAAAAGGCTTACAAGATATTTAAGCTGGCGCTGGAGGACCCAAGCAAGAAAAGGAGACTTTTTACAGCCGAATAAAACCAGTACCTTAATGGAATCGATCGGTGAAAAATTAAATGACCGTACACCGTCCCGTACTAGGGAACGTTTCGAGAAAGCTTTGGATGTTTTACTGGATGATGGTGTAATCGCATCATGGCATTATGAAAAATGGGATGAATCGATAGCCGATTATAAAGGCTGGGCCAGCATTTGGCTGAATTCGATGATATTAATAGAACCGCCTGATATCATAAAGGAGCAATATCGTTCCATTGAAAAAAAACAAAGATCTCACCCTGGCAATCGGCTTACAAAGCAAGCCCCGGCTAACCTAAAGAGCAGTGATCATATTGGTGAGCAAATAAGAATTGAAAGAAAAAGACTCAACCTCTCTTTATATCAATTAGCAGAGGAGTTGGAGATATCAGCGCCATACGTAAGTAACATTGAAAGAGGTATGAAAATTCCATCCCCTAAAATTCAAATGAAAATGAAGAAATGGCTTGAAAAACAAATAAGAACATATTGATGAATTTTGAACAAATTGAACCCTTTCCCCATATAAGGAAGAGGGTTTTTTTTGTTGTGAAAACAGGATTTTTAAGAATACCCCTGTATGTGTTGCCTTATACACAAAAACATTGGCGTTTATCTCGTTCAAATGTCGGGGCTATCACTGTAAAAAGTCGGGGTCATCGAGAACACAAATTTTTCATTCCATTTTTTTGGCCCTGCTGCAATATGTGAATTTTCGTCTTTTACAAATAATTAACTGTCTAATGTTTTAAATGAATTTAACAATCTATGTTTTTTCAGAATATAACACCCTCCATGTAAGATTAGTTCAAAGATATCTTTTTATATGTAGGGGGGAAGATCATGATAGAAAATCAACATTCAAACAATTCTCATGAAACACTTGAGCCGTTATTCAATCCAAGATCCATCGCAATCCTGGGTGCCTCCAAGAGTGAATACAAAATAGGGAATTTACAGGTGAAAGCCCTTTTGGATGGTCATTTTAATGGGGAGATTTATCCGATCAATCGCAAAGCAAAAGAGATTGAAGGGATAAAGTGCTATGAATCTTTGTCCGATGTCCCGAATGAAATTGATTTGGCCATTTTTTGCCTTGGGGCGAATCAGGTGCAGCAAGGATTGGAGGAATGTGCACAAAAGAAAGTGAAGGCAGCCATCATTTTTGCTGCTGGTTTTTCCGAAACAGGAAAAGAAGGCATTAAGCAACAGGAATTGCTAACAGATATTGCAAGAAAGAATGGAATACGGATAGTGGGTCCCAACTGTGTTGGATTAGTGAATTTGTCGAATGGTTTGATTGGCACTTTTTCCCCTGCCATTCAATCAGTGCCATTAAATGACCAAAGAGGGGTCGGTTATGTCTCCCAAAGCGGTGCATTTGGTGTTTTGACCTATATGGCAGCAGCTCAGAATGGATTGAGTTTCAATTACTTCGTGAGTGTAGGAAATGAAATGGAAACTGAATTCTCGGATGTAATTGAATATATGATTCATGATTCAAAAACAAGTGTGATTAGCGGCTACTTGGAAGGTGCTAAAAACCCAGATAAATTACGAAGCCTGGCAACAGAGGCATTGGATCGAAATAAACCCATGATTGTCATGAAAACCGGGAGGAGCAAGGCCGGAAGCAGGGCGGCTGCTTCTCATACAGGATCACTTGCGGGATCGGATCAAGTGTATGATGCCTTTTTTAAACAAGCTGGCATCGTAAGGGCCGACGATTATGAGGATATCATATCTTTTTCAAAGCTATTCCTATCAAAGAAGCTTCCAAATGGACGCAATACGGTAATCATCACCAGTTCTGGCGGGAGGGGTATAAATGAAGCGGATCGCTGTGAATCATACGGACTTACCATCAATCCACTCAGCTTAAAGACAATAACAGAAATCAAACGTAATCTACCTGAGTATGCAAGCGCTTCCAATCCAGTGGATTTAACAGCGGCCGCATCTGTTTCCAATCCTGAGTTATTCCTTGCACCATTGAAGGCACTTGTAGAAGATCCGGATGTCGATAATATCATTTTTACGGAGTTTCCTTTTAATTGGACTGCCGAGCATCCTTTGCTTCAAGAGTTTATTGAAATTTGCAGAAGCTCAGATAAATTTGTATTCATTACCACATTTCCATTAGATGGCATGACACTCCCGCCTTGTACCGCTGAGCTCGTGAAAAATGGCATACCAGTGATTCCGGGAAGCCTTAATCCGATAAGAGGGCTGGCGAAACTAGTTGAATACAGTGAATTTTATCGAAAAAATCTTGAAATTCGAGTTTCTAATAGTACAAAGAAAATAGAGAAACAAAGCTTGCAGGACATGCTGAAGCCGGGTATTACATTAAGTGAATCTGAAGCTAGTATGGTTTTGGAACGATATCGGATTGCTACCACGAAACGTGTTATAGCTGAAAATGAAAACGATGCCGTCCAATTCGCTAACAGTATCGGTTATCCGGTTGTGTTAAAGGTCGATTCGCCGGATATACCACATAAGACGGAAGCAGATGCGATTCGATTGAATGTAAGTACTGACCATGAGGTCAGGAATGCTTTCACGGATATTAAGCGGAGTGCACTAAATTATAAACCTGAGGCTAAAATAAACGGCATTTCCGTACAGGAAATGTTACCTGATGGAGTGGAAATCATTGTTGGCTCAAGTGATGATCCCGTATTTGGACCGGTTATCATGTTTGGTCTAGGGGGAATATTTGTTGAGATTTACAAAGATATTTCGTTAAGGATTGCTCCACTGTCAAGACAGGATGCACTTGAAATGATTGAAGAAATCAAGGGGAAGGACATTTTAATGGGAGCACGCGGGAAAGCACCGGTTGATATCGAAGCCATCATTGATGTGATATTAAAGGTTTCCGATTTAGTTACAGATTATAAAGATTCCATAGACGAATTGGATATCAATCCTTTGCTGGTATATGAAAACGGAATCAAAGCCGCTGATGCCATGATTGTTGTAAAAAATAATGTGAATGATAATACCGTTATTAGGGGGTAGAAAGCAAATGGAACTTGATCATTTGAACGGTTTAACGGGAGCTGAATTTATATTTGAAGTTGAAAAGAGGCATATCCGTCAATTTGCTGAGGCGATTGGTGATTTGAACCCCTTATATGTGGATGAAGAATATGCAGCGAAAACTTCATATGGTGGCATTATAGCACCTCCGACATTCCCGATTGCCATTGGTCAGGATAGTGGCGAAAGCCTTGACTTGGGCCTCGAACAAAGGAGAATGCTGCATGGTGAGCAGGAGTTTATTTATTCCCGCCCCATTAGACCAGGTGATAGGTTGCATTGTCAGATGAAAGTAACAGATGTATACGAACGGGAAGGTAGAAAAGGAACGATGCAATTCTTGGTACTTGATACAGAAATGAAAGATGAGTCAGGTGAAATGGTGGTCATAAGCCGAACGAATATCATTTATCGGCCCATCAGGAGTAATCATGCTCCTGTTTGAAAAAACATGCCGATAGTTTAGGGGCTAAAGTATCGATGTTAATTTCCGGAAAACCGCAAGCGGGAGGAATCAGGGATGTTGAAATATGAAAGTTTACATGAAGGTCAAAGACTTGAAGCTCTCATCAAGCCAGCTGTAACCAAGGTACAACTTGTTAAATATGCCGGAGCTTCAGGAGATTTCAATCCATTACACACAGATGATGCTTTCGCACAAGAGATTGGCATGCAGGGTGTGATTGCTCATGGAATGCTAGTAATGGGCTTTCTTGGTGAATATGTAATGAAACTGGCTGGTGATCATGCTGTACCGGCAACCTTTAAAATGAGATTTGGTGCCGTAACGGTACCAGGAGATCGAATCACATGTTCTGCTTTCGTTAAAAGTCTGTATGAAGAAAGAGGTCAACGCTTTGTAAGACTGGACCTTACTGCAGAAAAGGAACCAGAGCAAGTTGTGGGTTCAGGTGAAGTCGTTTTACGCATTCAATAAGGGAGGTTTTTGTATGGAAAGTATTAAAAATCGCTATGCCATTGTCGGTGTAGGGGAAAGTGAGCGTTCTAAGAATTCAGGTACAACCCCGTTACATTTGGCGTTGGACGCTGCTCGAGCTGCATTGAATGATGCGGGGCTAAAAGCGAAAGATATCGATGGGTTCATGAGTTATTCTGAAAACGATTCTTGTACATCTCATCAATTAGCAACATATTTAGGGGTCCGTCCCAAATATGTTAAGGATATTCTGGGCGGGGGAAGCAGTACCGAAATGTTGATAGCTGACGCTGTTGGCTTAATCGAATCAGGTCAATTGAATACGGTGTTGATTTATCGTTCCATGAATGGACGCTCAGGAGTACGGATGGGCGGAGGCGGCTGGAATGTGAATATGCTTCAAACAGCAATAGAAGGCGGAAGCTTTATCATTCCTTACGGTGCTGGCAGTCCAGCTCAGTGGTTCGGACTCTTTGCAACGCGACATATGCATGAAACCGGGCTGACCCAGGAACATCTAGGGCATGTCTGTTTAGCTTTTTACGAACATGCTCAAAGGAATCCTAAAGCATATTTCCATGGTAAACCACTAACGATGGACGAATATCTTAAAACGCCATATTTAAGCTATCCATTTAAAAAACATGATTTCTGCCTGGAATCCGATGAAGCAAATGCAATCATTGTCACTTCAGCAGAACGTGCTGAAGGATGCAAGTCCAGACCGGTATACATCATGGGTCTATCTGCTAGGCAGTGTGTGTCCCATGCACATTATTGGAATGATTTAACGGAAGTGGCTGCAGACTATGTCGCGCCTGAAGTATATAAAATGGCTGGAGTTAAACCTGAAGATATTGACGTTGCATCCATATATGACTGTTATAGCTGGGTTGTACTTCGGCAGTTGGAGGCTTATGGATTTGCTCCGCGTGGAGAGGTCGGTAATTTTGTAGCAGAAGGAAACCTGCGGATCGGTGGGAAATTACCTTCGAATACCGCAGGAGGAATGCTATCGGAAGGATATACACACGGAATGAATAACGTTTTGGAAATCGTCCGTCAAGTTCGCCACGAATACAAAGGAACCGATCGTCAAGTGGAAAATTGTGAAATCGGAATCTGTACTGGCTGGGCTGGACCTGATATGGCGGGTGCCATGATTTTAAGAAATTAGGAGGGAACAAAATGGAATACCAAAAACCTATTCCGCTAAAAACACAGGATAATAGTCCTTATTGGGATGGCGCAGATCGTCATGAACTAATTCTTCAAAAATGCAATTGCTGTCATCAATATTCCCATCCTCCTGGTCCGAGCTGTGCAAAATGCGGCAGTTCTGAACTTAGCTGGGAAAGCCAAGGCAGCGATATTAACGGTAAAGTCTATTCATATATCGTTTCCTACCGGCCCTTTTTACCTGGATTCCAGGATGATTTACCGCTAGTGATTGCCATAGTCGAATTAGATATGTTGCCTCAGGTCAAGTTAATCGGAAATATTCTGCATTGCTCACCAGAAGAGATTGAAATGGGTATGCCAGTAAAGATGGTTTGGAAGGATATTATGGATGATCGATCAATACCGCAATGGATTCAGGTATAGAAGTGTAATTTGCAAGCATTAAAGGAGGAAAGTAATCTATGGATTTTTCGTTTACAACCAAAGAGGAAAAATTCCGTCTTGAATTGAGAGCGTGGCTTGAAGAAAATTTACCTGAAGGTTGGCTTGAAGGAACCAGTAATGTTTCTAAAGATGAAGGTGAGTATGCCGTTTTCCTGAGGAATTGGCAAAGGAAATTATATGAAGGCGGCTGGGCAGCGATTGCTTGGCCAAAAAAATACGGCGGTCGTGAAGCGACGTTGATGGAGGAAATAGTTTATCAACAGGAAATGGTTAGAGTAAAGGCTCCGGCACTTGTGAATTATGTAGGCATCCATATGGTGGGACCCACTCTTATGCAGATTGGAACGGACGAGCAAAAATCAAAATATATCCAAAAAATTATTACAGGAGAGGAAGTATGGTGTCAAGGATATTCTGAACCGAATGCTGGGTCTGATTTATCTGCCATCCAAACTAGCGCCGTAAAGGACGGAGATCGGTGGATCATTAATGGTCAGAAGGTTTGGACTAGCTTTGGCCACTTAGCTGATCGATGCTTTTTACTGGCCCGGACGAATCGATTCGATAAAAAGCATAAAGGGATAACGGTATTCCTTTTGGATATGAATCAGCCGGGTGTGGAAACTAGGCCCATCATTCAAATGGATGGTCAGCATGATTTTAATGAAGTCTATTTGAATGATGCGATTGCATACGATGCTGAAATAGTTGGGGAAGTGGATGAAGGCTGGAAGGTTACGATTGCATTGCTTATGCATGAAAGAACGGGAATCGGAGCGCAAGTTTTTACATTGGAGCAACAATTTAAGGAACTTGTAGCCTTAGCCAAAGAATTGAAAGAAGATGATATGCCATTGATGGACAATCCGCTTGTTCGTCATACAATGGTAGATTTATATACTAGAACGCGCGGTTCACTTTTGAACTATTATCGGAATCTGACTAAGACATTAAAAAACGGTCATCCAGGTGCAGAAGGTTCGATGGATAAATTGATGGTAAGTGAACTTACTAAAGAACTGCTGTCCCAATCGATTTCATTGCAGGGACATAAGGGTGTTCTGTGGAAAGAAGATGCCATCTCCTCCAACTCGTATTGGCAGGATAATTATCTTTATTCTTTTGGACAAACAATTGGAGGTGGAACGAGCGAGATACAAAAGAACACTATTGGGGAAAGGATTCTAGGTTTACCGAAAGATATGGGACGTTAAGATGAAAAGGGGGGAATAAAGGTGGATTTTTCTTTAAATCAAGAACAAGAAATGTTTCGTGGATATGTCCGGAAATATTTAGATGGTGCTGGGCAAACAAAAACGGCCCGCGCATACATAGAGGGTGAAAATGAATCTCTAAGGACCTTATTATCCGGGCTTGCCGAACTGGGATGTTCAAGTATTAATATATCGGAAGATCACGGAGGAATGGGCTTAGGTCCCCTTGATTTAATTCCTGTACTTGAAGAAACCGGCCGTTCTTTATTGCCAGGTTTATTTTTAGAAACGAATGCACTGGCTGTGCCATTAATAGAGAAATTCGGGACGGAAGTACAAAAAGATAGGTATTTAGCAGAAATTGCGGCTGGTAGAAAAACATTCTCGCTAGCTTGGTTAGAACCAGGTGGAAGTTACGGTCCTTCTGACATTAACTTGGAGGCAAAATCCCTAAACGGTCAGCTGATATTGAGCGGAGTGAAATCAATGGTTCCCGATGCAGGGTTGGCTGATCATTATATAGTATTGGTCCGTACAGGCAAAGGTAAACGAAATGATGGGATTACACTACTTATCGTCGATCGAAATGAAACGAATATTACGATGGAAAGCCAGAAAAACATTGATGAAACCCGGCATTTGGCAGCATTGTCTTTCCATGATGTTGAAATTCCCATGGGTCAGGTACTTGGATCCATGCATCAAGGTTGGGATGCCCTCCAAGAAGGGTTACTTTCTTTCAATGCAGCTCTCTCAGCAGTAATTGTCGGGTGTATGGAGAAAGTGGTGGAGATGGCAGCAGAGTATGCGAAGATCCGTGAACAATTTGGTCAGCCCATAGGAAGATTCCAAGCGATTAAACATAGAATCGTCGATATGAAAATGGATCTCGAAACAGCTAGATCTTTAGCTTATTATGCTAACTGGGCTTTGGAAAGCGGTGCAGAAGATCGTGTTCAAGCCGTTTCCTGCGCACGAATATTTGCCACGAAAGCATTCGTACGTATTTCATCAGACAATATTCAGGTTCATGGCGGAATCGGGTTTACAGAAGAAATTGATTGTCATCTTTTTGTTAAGCGTGCCAGATTCTATGAGAATTATTTAGGAAGTACTGAACAATATTACAAACAGGCAGCTACAGCATTAGGTTGGTAGAAAAATAGAATGGGTTACATTCGTGCTTTACTAAGCCGAAGGGTGGAGATGAACATTGGAAATTTCATATAAAGTGAAAGAGTTCCAGAATATGATTAATGGCGAACTGGTTCCCGCTTCTTCCGGGAAGCGGATTGAGAGCTACGATCCGTCAACTGGCAGGGTTTGGGCAACCATTCCTTGCAGTATGGCACAAGATGCTGAAGCGGCGGTAGAAGCGGCCCGAAGTGCTTTTGCCGATTGGTCCATGAGACCAGCTATGGACCGGGCAGCTTATTTGAGGAAAATAGGTGATTTAGTCGTAAAGCATGGTGAAGAACTAGCTGAGTTGGAATCTAGAGACAATGGTTGGGTGATCAGGGAAACGAGCCACGGCCTCATTCCCAGCTTAGCAAGCCTTTGGTATGATGCAGCAGGTGCTACAGCAATTGGGAGTAAGGGAGATACTGTCCAATTGGGACCTGCAAGTGTAGGTTATTCATTGAGGGAACCTTTAGGGGTAGTAGTAGGAATCCTTCCATGGAACTCACCGCTTTTCACGTTTACCATTAAAGCGGCTTATGCGATTGCAGCAGGAAATACTGTCATTATCAAACCATCAGAGTTGGCTACTATCGCGTCATTACGATATGGAGACCTGATTAATGGAATCCTCCCGCCAGGAATCCTGAATGTCGTATCAGGAACCGGAGCGGAAGTGGGAGATACTCTAGT
Source organism: Brevibacillus sp. JNUCC-41 (assembly GCF_014844095.1). Lineage (NCBI taxonomy): Bacteria > Bacillati > Bacillota > Bacilli > Caryophanales > Bacillaceae > Peribacillus > Peribacillus sp. JNUCC41. The sequence continues at coordinate 4,405,777 of NZ_CP062163.1, forward strand.
AAAACATCCAGATGTGAACAAAATCAGTTTGACCGGTTCTGGAGGAACGGCAAGGGCGATAGCACAATCGACCGCACGAAATCCTAAGCCCATGATTTTGGAGCTTGGTGGGAAATCGCCAAACATAGTCTTTGCGGATGCTAACCTTGAAAAAGCAGCACAAGGGGTGACGAACTATGGGATATTTAGCGGCAACGCAGGCCAACTATGTGTAGGCGGATCGAGGATTTTGATTCAAAGGTCCATATTCGATGAAATGATCATTAGGATGAAAGAAGTGATGGAACAGCAAATTCATCTGGGTGATCCAATGAATCCAGCCACTTCAATGGGACCGATCGCTAACGCTGCTCAATATGAAAAAGTCCTCTCATATATAGAATTAGGCAAAAAGGAAGGAGGGGAAATCATCATCGGTGGCCGTCATGGAGGTGTCAGCCTATTACCTGATGAACCCGAATTAGCTGATGGCTATTGGGTTGAGCCAACACTGATCAAGGTCAATAGTAATTCTCTCCGTATCTGTCAAGAGGAAATCTTCGGTCCGGTAGCGACCGTTATCCCCTTTGATACGGAAGAGGAAGCCCTCACCATAGCTAATGACAGTGATTATGGTTTAGGAGCTGGAGTATGGACCTCGAATTTGGATCGGGCACATCGGATGGTACGCAAACTGGAATCGGGTAATGTGTGGGTGAACTTGTTTCGCAGGGTGGGACCTGAACTCCCATTCGGAGGCCAAAAAAGCAGTGGATTCGGAACGGATACCATTCTTGAATATACCCGAGAGAAGACCATTTATATGGAAATAGGATGAGGGAATTCGCTGTAAATAGTGGACTGGGGGTTCTGTAAATGGCACAAGATTCTAATGGCATTTTTTATGGATGGTATGTGGTGTTGTGTGGCTTTTTCATAATGTTCGCCGGTTTCTCGATAATAAATTCCCTGCACAGTTTGTTCATGGTCCCGGTTACAGAAGATTTAGGAATAAGCAGAACAACTTTTTCCATTGCACTTTCCATTGCTGGCCTTGGAGTGGCTGTTGCTTCTCCAATCATGGGGAAACTACTCGCTAAAGGGAATATGAAATGGATCATGTCAATTTGCGTAGTAATGGCCGGAGCAGGATTCATGTCATACTCGCTTGCCAACTCAGCTGTATATTTTTGTATCATAGGCTTTGTAATCGGCATCTGTGTTGCAGGCTTTTCCAATATTCCCATATCAATCATGTTAACCAATTGGTTTTATGAGAAAAAAGGAAAGGCCATGGGTTTGGCATTTGCGGGCTCGGGAATTGGGGCAGCGGTCCTAAGTCCGATCATTACAAAATTGATCTCAAATTATGGTTGGAGAACGGCCTACGTAATAGCAGGGATACTGATAATTGTCTTGACATTACCCTTGGTTTTACTATTTGCAAAGAAAAGTCCCGCAGAAAAGGGGCTTGTTCCACTGGGCTCTGACAAAATGGAAATGGCCGAAACGACTGTGGAATCTGAACAGGGTGGCTTAACGATGGGAGAAGCAAAGAAGACGGCAATGTTTTGGGTTTTCGTCCTGGGAATCGTTTGTTTTGCATTGGTTGCAGGAGGGGTGCAAATGCATATCCCGGCATATCTGATCGACATAGGGCATCCAGCCATCTTTGCAGGAACCATTTTCGGAATACTATCTTTGGCAAATACGGTAGGGAAATTGATTTTAGGAGCTGTATTGGATAAGTTCGGTACAGCTGGCGGTGCCATTTATGTAGGGGTTTGCATGACAATCGCAATGGCAGCACTATTGTTCGCGAAAACACAGGCATTCGCATTCCTATTCGCCATCGCCTTTGGCTTTAGCATAGTGATATCCACCCTAGGCCCCCCCTTCATGACAAATGATATCTTTGGAAAGAAAGACTTCGGCTCCATCTTTGGCATCGTGCAAGTTTTTTTTGTGGCAGCAGGTTCAATGGGAGTGATCGTTTCGGGTTTAATCTATGACTTGACAGAAAGCTATCGTGCAGCTTGGATCTTTTTCCTTTGTTTATTCATCTTTAGTATGGTTTGCGTACTAACGGCAAATGGCATGAAAAAAAAGACCATCAGCAAAATCAAAAATATTCCCGACCAAAAAATAGGATAGATTGCTAGAGAAAAAAAGCCATAATGAAGGGGTTGTCTCCTGTAAACAAAAAAGGTAAAGAGCGGCAGGCTAGAATGTTGCTCTTTACCTTACTGTTAAACTATATGATGGTTTTAAAACTTTTTACTCCATTCCTCATCTTCAAGTTGCACACCATTGGCACTAATATATTCTACAATCATATTTCCATGTTTAAGAACGCCATTTTTTATTAGGGCATTGATAATTTTGGTGAAGCGGCCATCATCTGCGTCTTGTTTCTTACGTGAAAGGGTTATCCGGATGGTTGGGGACACTTCGTAATCTTTATAGCTGGCTGGTTTATTCGGATCAATCTTCAAATCTTTCCCGATTTCCTCATCAAAGACCAAGAGTAATTGATTATGATCGCCTATTTCTTCCTGAATCTCCTTCCACTCATCACTCTCTGCAATATCTCCCATTTCTTTGGAAGTCAATACGTCACCAAGTTCTTTTTCAACATAAGGCCTTATTTCTTTTTCTGCATCATCTTGCCATTTATCTGATATGAATGTGTCCTCCATTTCCCCTGTTTCCTCATTTAAGAAAACTAGAAATTGAGTATCATATTTTTCATGTTTCACTTTAGCAGCGTATTCAAAATTGCCCCGGTTTCCCATATTGTCGTATAGGACATCATATATTTCGGTTCCGTCATCAAAAGTTTTCCCTAAATATCGTTCAGCTTGATCCCGGACCTTCTTTTCTTCTGCGGGATCTGCTTTCATACTCTGCGTGAATGAAAACATAAGTATCACCAATCCGGCGACGATGATTGAAAAAATACCTAGTAAAGTAAGTAAAATCTTTTTTGTTTTGCTCAAGGAACACCCTCCTGTAATCTCTGCTACTTATCAATAATTACCATATTATTCTAACATTATTATCGCTCATTTTACTATGGAAATTGAGCGGATCTTTTCCCGGTGCGAAATCTAAATTGCCCGCCCTCCAAAATATCGGGATACTTTGTTACAATAAATAAATGGTTAGTACCCTAAAGGGAGAGATTGACTTGGAAATCTATCAAAGAAAAATGAATCATAATCGGGATGAATACAGAAAGTTGCGGTGGCAACAGCATCGTCTACAAGTTACAGGGCTATTCGATGCCGTTTTTTCAAAAAAAGCGTTCGTAGATAAAGTGGCCATCGTTGGTGCAGGCAATTGCGATGATTTGGATTTAGAGTATCTGGCGACTAAATGCAACTCCATATATTTATTTGATATTGATATGGAAAGTATGGAAAAGGGTACGGCGAAATTGCCTGAACGGACCCGGAAGAAAATTCAACTTGTTGAAATCGATGTAACAGGCCTTGATAAAGTGGATTTTGAACATGACCTATCTTCCATGCTGGATCGTGGTGAAACGGCAAAGGGAATTACTCAATATTTAAAGGAAACCGAGAATCGGTTAGGTCAGCTTTCTGAAAGTGTTTTTGCTAATTATTATAATGATTTTGATATCGTGGCAACATCAGCCATTTATACCCAACTATTTTATAATTGGGCCAAGGAACTGTTTTCTGATTACGAACACCAATATCAGAAAGAAGGCGCAGAAGAGATTAAGAATGGAATTTTAGATTTAAGGGATGAAATCGTACGTAAAATGAATCACTCTATTTCTAAATGTACCAAGCAAAAGGGATTCTGTATTACATGGACTGATATCTTAAAAATCGAACCTGAGTATATGGATACAATTAATGAAGGGATGAATGCCATCTTTGCATTGGCCTCGAACGTAGGATATGGGGCAGCATTGATTGGGGTAAAAACGTTTATTGAAAATGTGGATAAAAGCGAATTAAGCCTTCGATACTGGACATGGGATTTTAATGCAAACAAACAGTATTTGACCATTGGCATTATTGGAAAATTGAATGGCTTGTAAATAAATGAAAGGCGGGATAGCAGCTAAACCTATCCCTTTTTTTATTGGTTAGAACCTATAGGAATATTATCAATCACTTTTGCGTGATAAAAGGGAATTGGATCGGTAAATCTTAAGGAATAAGACATAATTATATAAAAGGTATAAAAAAACGATGAAATTTTTGACTATTTGTCTAATGATTTAACAATCTGGTGTGGATATAATAAATCTGTTGAAAACAGAATATTCCGATAAGTAAAGGCGAGAGTAAGAAGAGGACGTAGTAATGAGGGTGAAGCAATAAGGAAGGGGTGTGTTGTTTGAAAGCTGATATCGTGTTCATGAACGGCGAGGTCATAACTGTAAATCAAAAAAATGAAGTAGCAGAAGCCCTGGCGATTAAAGGTAATCGCATCTCGGCAGTCGGTACCAATCATGAAATCAAGGCATTTATCGGAGAAGAAACAAATGTGGTTGATTTGCAGGGGAAGTCATTACTTCCCGGGTTTATTGATTCTCATATTCATCTTATATTGTACGGTGCCAATCAATTGGCAGTAAGTTGTAAAGCAGAACATATCAAATCTGTAGAAGATTTATTGATCGATCTCAAGAAGAAAGCTTCAACTATTCCAAAAGGTGAGTGGATCCGCGCCTGGGGCTTTAATGAGACCGCCGTGAAAGAAAAACGTTATCCAACAATAGCCGAGCTGGATGCAATTTCAACAGACCATCCCATCATGGTAACCCGCACATGCAGCCATATAAGCGTGGTGAATAGCAGGGCGTTAGCGATTGCCCGAATTGATGAGAACTCAGAGAACCCAACTGGGGGGATCATAGAAAAGGATGGGGCTGGGAGGATTACAGGCAAACTCATTGAAACAGCAAATATGATAATGGCCGACAGAGCAAGTTATTCAGAAAGTGAACTGTTGAAAGCAGTGAAAATAGCCTCGGAACATTTTATCGCAGCAGGCATAACAAGCATTCATGAAGCTGGTGCCCATGGTCCTGAAAGTTTCCGTTTAATGCAGCAGGCCATAAAAAATAACGATATTCGTGTCCGTATCTATGCGATGGTCGGTTCATTGAATAATTCTCATGAATTTGTAAATAAAATGGTGGATTCGGGAGTCATGACCGGAACTGGGGACGAAAGATTCAAAATCGGACCAGCAAAATTGTTTACGGATGGCAGCAGTACCGGTCCGACAATCGCTACCCGTGAGCCTTATTCGAGTGATCCTGGCAATTTTGGCATTCTTTATTATAAAGAAGAGGAAATCTATCAAATATTAGGTCAGGCACATAAAAAAGGTTATCAGATCACAGTCCATGCCCAGGGCGACAAAGCGATAGAGATGTATTTGAATTGCGTGGAAAAGGCTTTGGATGAATCGCCCAGAAAAGATCATAGACATAGAATCGAGCATGCAGGGATATCTTTGCCAGATTTACAAATGAGGATGAAAGAACTTGGAGTCATCCCAATCCCCAACCCCCCATTTCCTTATGAGTTCGGCGATATATATATTGAACACTACGGCAATAGGGTCAACCACATGTACGCCGCCCGTGATTATATTGATAATGGCATCTTGGCCGCAGGAGGTTCCGATGCTCCCGTTACTGATCACAATCCTTTATTAGGCATACACGTTGCTGTTAATAGAACAAGCAGATCTGGTACGAAAATAGGTCCGGTTCAATCTATTAGCGTACTGGAAGCCATAAAACTATACACATGGAATGGCGCGTTTGCGAGTTTTGATGAAGATATCAAAGGCAGCCTGGAGCCAGGAAAGCTGGCCGATTTAGTAGTATTGAATGATAGTATATTGAAAGTGGATTCCCAAAGTATCAAGGATTTGAAAATAGAGACGACAATTCTGAATGGGGAGATTCTTTATCATAGGGGAACATTAGTAGAAATATAAATCCGGCATTACCATTCTAAAACAACCATACCTTCAATTTCATTTTTTCTTAAGCGAACGCATGTAGAATTTAAAGGGGGATATTGGCTATGAAAAAGCAAAAGTTATCAATTAATGGTGAGAGGCTGAGTCGTACGCTCGAGAAATTCGCTGATTTTGGAAGGACAGAAAATAATGGAGTCACACGGCTTTCCCTTTCAGAAGAAGACCGATTAGTCCGTGATTACTTTTGCGCTTGCTGTAAAGAATTGGGTATGACCATTAAGGTTGATGATATGGGGAATATTTACGCTACATTAGCGGGAATTGAAAACAAACCGCCTATTGTGATGGGATCACATATGGATACCGTAAAAAAGGGCGGGAGGTTTGATGGTATCTTGGGTGTAGCTGCAGGCTTGGAAGTGGTGCGGACTCTGGTGGAAAATAATATCCAACCTAAAATTCCGATAATGATCGTCAATTTTACAAACGAAGAGGGAGCCAGATTCGAACCTTCCATGATGTCTTCGGGAGTCCTTTCAGGTAAATTCGAAAAATCCATCATGCTGCAAAAGACGGATAGTGACGGAACGACTTTCGAAAGTGCTCTGAATGCCATTGGATATGCAGGGGATAAAGAAAATCGTTTAAAAGAAGCGACTGCATTTCTAGAATTGCATATTGAACAAGGGCCGATTCTTGAACGTGAATCACTAACGATCGGTGTCGTTGAATGTGTCCTTGGCATGGTGTGCTATGAGATAGAAGTTACTGGAGAATCCGATCATGCCGGCACCACCCCGATGAATATGAGAAAAGATGCTTTCTTCACTGCGAATACCTTGATTATGGAGGCTCGTCAGAAGCTAGGCATGCTTGAAGACGATTTGGTTTTTACGATGGGAAGGGTAAATGTGTTTCCTAATATCCATACGGTTATTCCTAATAAAGTGGTTTTTTCGCTAGAAGCGAGACATAAGGATTCCAATGTCATCGAAAAGGTGGAGGAAATCATTGAAAGCCTTACAACTACAGGTTCAGAAGGCGGATGCGACATCCAAGTGAAAAAATTATGGGACAGGGATACCGTTTGGTTCGACAAGTCCACTTGCAATTTGCTAGAGCAATCGAGCAATACATTAGGTCTACCCTATAAGAGAATGGTAAGCGGTGCAGGACATGATGCGCAGTTTATAGCCAGTTATATACCGACTGCCATGGTTTTCGTACCAAGCATCAACGGTAAAAGTCATTGTGAAGAGGAACTTACTGCTTGGGAAGATTGTGAAAAAGGCGTCAATGTTATATTGGAAACGGTCCTTGCCATCCAGTCTCCTTAAGACGCATGTACAATTGGTTGTAAGCAGCTAATGACAGTTTGCCACGGATTCTATCAAACCATCAGTTCAGTTTGAAACTAGGCTTGACTGATGGTGATCCATTTTCGGAAACCTAATTTGGGGAGGGTATAATTTGAATGCTATTAAGCTATTGCTTTTTGTTCCATTTATAGGGTTCTTAGGTTTATTGTCCTATGCAAATAAAATAGAACCGTACATATTGGGGATGCCTTTTTTGTTATTTTGGGTCGCATTTTGGATGGTCATGGCATCGATCATCTTAATGATTGTCTATAAGTTCGATCCTGATAATAAAGGGAGTGATTCCGAATGAATATATCATTACTCATCATTTCCATTTTCTTGGTTCTGGCACTTTATTTAGGGATAAAAGCAAGAAAGGGGAAGGATATGGACATGGAGCAATTTGCCGTAGGGGGCAGGGGCTTCGGTACATTCTTCATTTTTCTCTTGATAGCAGGTGAAATTTATACAACTTTTACATTCCTGGGCGGAAGTGGGTGGGCTTACTCAAAGGGTGCCGCTGCTTATTATGTTCCCGCCTATATTTTCTTAGCCTACGTCCTATCATATTGGCTCGTCCCTAAAATATGGAGATATTCAAAACGCCATTCCATCATCTCTCAGCCAGAATATTTTGCATCTAAATATAAAAGCAGGACAATGGGGATGATCGTTGCTGTATTGGGGAGCTTAGCCCTCGTGCCGTACATAGTCATACAGCTTAAAGGATTAGGTATCATTGTTTCCGAAGCATCTTACGGGGCGATTTCTCCAGTAGCTGCAAGTGTCATCGGTGCTGTTGTCGTAACTACCTATGTAATGATTTCAGGCATTCATGGATCAGCATGGACAGCCATACTGAAAGATTTCATGATCTTGGTAGTCGTAATCTTTTTAGGGATTTACATTCCATTTCATTACTTCGGGGGCATACAGCCAATGTTCGAGACCGTCCAAGCTGCTAAACCGGAAATGTTGGTTTTGGCAGATCAAGGATTGAGTCAGTCCTGGTTTGTGTCCACCGTTTTGCTGAATGCACTAGGATTTTATTTGCTGCCACAAACATTCATGGTCGTTTTATCGTCCAATGGGGAAAGGACCCTTCGCAAAAACGCGATTGCGTTACCCTTATACACATTGTTACTGCTATTCGTTTTTTTCATCGGATTTACAGCCATCATGGAAATCCCGGGATTGCAAGGAGCTGATGGGGATCTCTCACTTTTAAGGCTGGCGATTCAAACATTCGATCCCTGGGTGATAGGGGTTATCGGAGCTGCAGGTTTATTGACGGCCCTAGTACCGGCTTCAGTCATGCTAATGGCTGCATCGGTAGGTCTGACAAATAGCTTTTACAAAGTTCTGGTACCTGCTGCGACTGAAACACATCAGTTGATTGTCTCGAGGATCATCATCATCGGTATCTCAATCATTGCTTTAATTGTAACGGTAACAGGCGGCGAGGCTTTGGCCATCTTGAATATCATGTCATACAGTTTGATTACACAACTGGCACCTTCCTTGTTTTGCAGTTTATCAAAAACCAATATGATCAATAAGTTTGGTGCAATGGCAGGGATATTGGCAGGTGTCCTGATAGTTTTATATGCGACAATTGCAGATCTGAAAGTTGCTACATTTCTGCCGGATATCCCACATGTAATTAATGATATCAGTACAGGCGTCATAGCTTTGTTGTTTAATATTCTTGTAACATTCATTGTAAGTGCACTGACTAAACATATCTCTATGCAACAGACCGAAATGAATGATCTGGACAAGATATCCTAATTTCTTTTAACAAGGCTAATGGAATAAAAAGCATGATATGGGAGGGCTTTTGTGAAAATTAATATAACCGCTTGTCAATTTCGAGTAGAAAAAGTGTCAAATTTCAATGAATTTCAGAAACAAGTAGAAGACTTGATCACCCAAGTTCCCGAAAACTCGGATTATATCATTTTTCCTGAACTGTTAACCATCGGGTTATCAGCGGCCTTTGGAGAACAAGATGCTTCGTCCGTTATCAGGATTGATGAATATACCAAACAATATAAAGACCTTTTCCGCTCACTTTCCAGAAAAAGAAAGCAGGTCATCATTGCGGGCACGCATCTGGAACGCCGCGAAAATGAATACTTCAATATCGCATACATTTTTGATAAAGATGGATCGGTCGTTGAGCATAAAAAAACTCATATCTTTCCTGCTGAAGAGAATTGGCATACTTCTGAAGGTGATGATCTGAAAGTTTATTCCTTAGGTCCGGTTAAGATAGGAATAGCGGTATGTTATGAAGCGGAGATACCTGAAATTTCAAGGATATTATCAGTGAACGGGGCCGACATCATTTTTTGCCCATCCTACACATTTACAGAGGCTGGTTTTTGGCGGGTACGCCATTGCGCACATGCACGCGCAATCGAGAATCAGGTGTATTTTGTTCATTGCCCAACTGTTGGTGAACCTGGGACACCGCTGCCGAACGGTTACGGCCGTGCGAGTATACTTAGTCCCTGTGACAGCGCTTGGCCAGCAAATGGAGTAGTAGCCGAGGCGGTAATGAATGAACATACAGTCATTACCGGGACGGTCGATATGGACGAGCTTTATGAGAATCGAAAAAGTGGTGCGGCGACCACTTTTAAGGATCGTAATCGCCGAAAAGAGATGTATGCGAAATATGAGCCTTATGAAGGGCTGAAATAATCTTGTCTAAAAAAGGTGGTTCGGAGATTATCCCGATTATTATTTTTCACTGTTTTATATGAGATGATTCTCAATGAATGGAATGGATTTGTGTTACTCCTGCCGAATAACTGGCTAGCCGGGACCCCACAGAGCGAGGAGTCTAGCCAGTCGGTAGGCGGAAATGGAGCCGATTTTCAAAAGTAAGCTGGAACTTTTAAAAAAAAGACTGCTGGCTTTTCTCCGAATTTGTCTACAGTCTGCGACAATATTAATACAAGAGTGTTTTTCCTCTTCTATCTTCCAATAAAATAAAAAAACAGAAGGAATAGTCATACTAATCTATTTTAAGATTTGCATAACCTTTCGTTTAATGGCTTCCATATAGGCATTTAACGGTATGATTTTGCATTTATTCCTCACTTGGCGCGCATTAACTATAAAACGTTTCTATTCTCTTGCGCATGAAACGAGAATTGACTTAATATACAAAATATATTGTCAAATGCATGTTACATATATTAAAATGTATGTAACCATTTCATATTGTAATAATATAGATAGTCACCCTATTTATACCTGTTATGATGTCTGTAATGGCAGGAGGCATTATAAGTATGTTTCAGCAGAACACAGTATATATAGTTGGCGAATCGAAGGCAGCATCCAATAATCCAATTACACAGCAATTCAACTGCTTTTTTATCGGTTTCGTCATTGATAGTGATACGCATGATATCGTGGATGCGGAATGCTCGACTACAATATCGATTACATCACGCTTCATTCAATCCATGTTAGTCGGTAAATCAATTCTACGGCCCGATGAATTGGAGAAGGAAATTGAGAAACGGTACTTTGGTTCATCTCAGAAAGCACTGACCGTCGCTCTAAGAAATGCGAGCATTAAATATCAGCAACTTTATAAGTCATAGCTGCTTCTTTTGTCAGTCGCAATTGAAATCCAGCTGTTAAAGAGTGTGTACGCGCTCTTTGGCAGCTGGATTTTTTTATGTAGGTCTATGCAAGGCTTCATTGGCGGGTTTGAATAAAATAGAAAATTTAATTTTATTATCATGAAACTCCCTAAATATAAGGAGGTATGGAATATGATTCAAGATGGTGTGATGTTTGTCTGTTTTTTATTGGCATTTACGGCCGTGATTGCGGTAGCGGAAAAAAAGATAGGAGGAAAGTTCTTCAAGTATGTTCCTGGTATTGTCCTTATTTATATTGGAGCGGCATTGATGAAAACATTTGGGGTCTTTTCAGATAGTGAGTCAGTCGAAAGTGCATATGGCACCATACGAGGACTCCTGCTACCCGCCATGTTAATGCTCATGCTTTTGCAATGCGATATGCGAAAAATAATCAGACTTGGACCAAAGATGCTTTTAACTTTTTTTGCGGCTTCCTTCAGCATCATCGGGGGATTCACTCTTACTTACGTTTTAATGAATGGTTTTTATGCTGAAGGAACATGGAAGGCGTTCTCGGCCTTGAGCGCAAGCTGGACAGGGGGATCTGCCAATATGGTGATCTTGCAAGGAATACTCGATGTACCTGAAAATATATTTGGCTATGCGTTGATCATGGATACAGTCAATTATTCCATTTGGGTCATGTTCTTGTTTTGGCTGGTGCCTCTTGCTGGAAAATTCAATATTTGGACTAAAGCGGATACATCTTTCATTGATCAAATGACTTCCGAGCTTGAAGCGGGGGAAATCGCCAAGACGGAATTTGGATTCGTGGAATTGATCGGTTTCTTGGCGCTGGCTTTAATTGTATCAGCAGGGGCAACCAAAATTGGGGAGGGACTGCCAGTACTGGGTGCCGCTGTGAATGGAACCACTTGGACGATCATCATCGCTTCGACCGTAGGTTTAATTCTGGCTGTCACAAAGGTTGGACGTATTGCCGGTTCCATGGAAATTTCAAAAGTCATGCTTTATATAGTCATTGGTTTAATAGCTTCCCATGCCGATTTTTCACAGCTGTTTCAAGCACCTGTGTATATTTTATCCGGATTTATGATTCTATTCTTTCATGGATTGATCATGGTCATTTTGGCCAAAATCTTTAAGTTGGATCTATTTACAATGGGAGTTGCCTCATTGGCCAATATAGGGGGGGTGGCATCAGCTCCTATATTGGCAGGTGCATTCAACCGGGCGCTAATACCGGTCGGGATATTGATGGCTGTACTTGGCAGTCTTCTGGGCACCTATTTTGGAATTCTTACATCATATATACTCTCAAGCTTTTAGGAAGGGTTGTTAATATGAAGATTGAAAGTTTAAAAGTATCAGTGGAAACCTTGCCACTTGTCAAGCCATTCAAAACGGCATTACGCACAGCAATGGAGATTGAAAACATCATGGTTTCCGTAAAGTTGGAGGATGGAACGGAAGGTTTGGGGGCCGCAGCCCCTACGGTCGCCATCACAGGAGATTCTACAAAAGGAATCATGACGGTCATTGAAGAAGTAATCACACCACATTTAATTGGCCGCGACATCGAGAATATCAATGCATTGTCTCAGCAGATCCAACAATCCTGTGTAGGTAACACAAGTGCAAAGGCTGCTGTTGAAATCGCTTTGTACGACGCAGTCAGCAAACGATGGCAGCTCCCTTTATATCAATATCTTGGCGGTAAATCGAATGTCCTGAAAAATGATATGACAATCAGCGTTGATGAACCCGAAGAAATGGCTAAGGCGGCATTGTCCCTCATTGATGGCGGATTCTCAACGATGAAGATAAAATTGGGGAAAGACTGGAAGAGTGACGTGGAGCGGGTTGCCTGCATTCGTGCTGCTGTTGGCGATCAGGTTACTATCAGGATTGACGCAAATCAAGGGTGGACAACAAAACAAGCGATTTCCATTATTCATGAACTCGAGGAAAGAAAGCTGAATGTTGATTTGGTGGAACAGCCGGTTCAAGCCCATGATATCAAAGGGTTGAAAGAAATAAAGAGGTCTGTCCAAGTGCCGATCATGGCCGATGAAAGTTTGTTTTCCCCTCGTGATGCAATGAGACTCCTGAATGAACATGCTGTTGATTTACTTAATATTAAATTAATGAAAACAGGAGGAATTCGACGTGCACTTCAAATCGCCGATATGGCAGAAGCAGCAGGGGTGGAATGCATGATCGGGAGTATGATGGAATCGACCGTGAGTGTAGCAGCCGCAGCTCATCTGGCAACCGCCCATCCTAATATAACGAAGATTGATTTAGATGCACCATTATGGATTATGAATGAACCATTTGAAGGCATTCAATTTATGAAAGATCAACTTCTCATTGCTGATAAACCTGGACTAGGAGTCAAGAGGAAATCCTCATTTACTCAATAAAAACTATTTCGAAAGGGTGATTATTTTGAAAAAGTTAACAGTTGTGGTGCTATCTTTATTTACTCTCGGTATTTTAGTTTTCAGTCCCATTGAAGCCAATGCAAAAGAAAAGGAGAAAATTGCCTATGTAGATGTAGCTGTGGCCACTCTTTGGACTGAGCCTGGATTAATAAGGGAAATCGATGCTCCTTCAGCATCGAACCCTGTTGATATGAATGCCTGGATCGGCTCGATGAATTATGAAGACAAACTTTGGCTTGTAGGTAACCTGGAAACACAAGCGTTATATGGTTCAAAAGTGACGATTCTAGAAGAACAGGGTGAATGGGTGAAAGTAGCCGTTGCCAATCAACCGACGCCCCGTAATGATATTGGTTATCCAGGATGGATGCCAAAGGCACAATTAAAAGACGGAAATTCTTTTGAGAAGCAATTTAAGCGAGGATTTGCCCTTGTAAATGCCCCTAAGACTTGGCTTTATTCGGATTCGAAACTTCGGTTCAAATTCATGGAGGTCAGCTTCGATACCCGCCTCCCGTTATTACAGGTGAAAAAAGATAAAGTGAAGGTGATGACACCGAGTAATGGCGCAAAATGGATAGAAAAGCAGGACGTGTCAGTCTATCAAAATGAAAATCAAATACCTGCTCCAACCGGTAAGGACATCGTTGATTCAGGAAAAGAATTTTTGGGGCTTCCTTACCTATGGGCTGGAATGTCCGGTTTTGGATTTGACTGTTCTGGATTTACCTATACAATGTACCATGCTAATGGAATTACGATTCCAAGGGACTCTTCCGTTCAGGCGCAACAGGGCAAAAAGGTGGAACAAGAAAACCTTCAGCCAGGTGATTTACTATTTTTTGCCTATGATAAAGGGAAGGGAAGGGTCCATCATGTCGGAATGTATATTGGTGATGGAAAAATGATCCATTCGCCAAACAGCTCAACACATGTAAGGATAGATGAAATAAAAACATCGGGATATGGGGAGGAATATGCAGGAGCAAGAAGATATATCGATTGATGCTTAAAAAGCTTAAGAGCCCAATGCCCTTAAGCTTTTTTCGTATTTGAACATACCTATTCCATTATTCTATCGGATGACAAAACGATGCCCCGATGACTTAAGAATTAGCATACAGCGGAAGAGACGTTGATTCCCGATTAGAGTCTTAGTAAAAATAGTTATATAAGTTTTATACCAGAATAATGAACTAGAATTCTCTACTTCCATAAACTGAAGGCATACGTATACCGATAAGGAAAAATATGGTATAGTTAAGTGCAGATTTTTTTTATATTATAATGTGAGGGGCTGCCAAAGATGATCACTTTTCCGAAACCTGATGTTGAGCAATTTTTACGAACCTTTTCCATTGCTGATTTTGCTGTAAGTCCAGATGAAGAACATCTGGTTTTCAGTACCAATTTGAGCGGCAAGTATAATTTATGGGGAATGGATTTGCCAAACTCCTTTCCTTATCCGCTTACAACCATTGATCAGAGCTGCCAAGAGCTGATATATGATAAGAAGAGCCGGTTTATAATTGCTGGTTTCGATCAAGACGGGAATGAAAATACCCAGTTTTACGGGATTCCTTTGAATGGCGGGACAATGAAGGAAATCGTCCAGCATGAAAATACACGTAATTTCATGCCAAAATTATCGAATGACAGTAAAAAGCTCTATTACACGACATCCAGAGGAAATCCTACCTTTCTAAATTCCTATTGTTTAGATTTAGAATCAGGACAGGAGAAGCTGGTACTCGAGGGAAAAGACGCAGCGACCTATTTATTTGGCTTCAGCCCAGATGAAGAAACCTTACTTTACTATAAACACTTTGCTAATACAAATACCCTTCTCTATGCAAAAAAAGGGAATGAAGATATCCTGCTCACTCCGCCCTCCGAGAAACAACATACAGTGAATGATGGTGTTTTTGTTTCGGATTCGATGATATATTTATTGACTGATTATGATTCGGACTTTACCTATTTGGCTTCATACAATCTTGAAACAAACAAATTCAATAAAGTTAAAGAATTGGAGAATGAGAGTTTTACTGCCATTAAATATAGTAAAGAGAATCAACTATTATATATAACTAGTCAAAAGGGTGTAGAAGATCAATTATATGAATTCAATCTGCAAAATGAAGATTGGAGATATATCCCCGTGCCGTGCAGCGTCATTAATAAACTTGAAGTTACTGCAACTGGAACGCTATACTTATTTGGCATGAGCGCAACAAAGCCTCATAACATCTATAAAAAAACAGGTGATGAGTGGGTATCATTAACTAAATATACTGTTCCTGGCGTCGATTCCGATGAATTGGTTGAACCGGACATCATTACATACCCTTCCTTTGATGGCCTGGAGATCGAATCGTTATTTTTTAGGGCAAAAAAGGAAATTGACAATGGTGAAATCATTTTTTGGCCACATGGAGGTCCTCAAGCGGCAGAACGGAAATCCTTTAGGGCATCATTTCAATTTTTCCTGAATCATGGTTACAGTATTTTTGCGCCAAACTTCCGCGGTTCGACTGGCTATGGTTTGGAATTCACAAAAATGGTGGAAGGAGATTGGGGAAATGGACCAAGACTTGATAATGTAGCCGGCCTTGATTGGCTCATTAACCAAGGGCATGCACAAAAAGGCAACATTCTATTGATGGGCGGAAGCTTCGGAGGGTATATGGCACTTTTGCTGCACGGACGACATGCGGATTATTTTAAAGCGGTTGTCGATATTTTCGGACCATCCAATCTTTTCTCATTTATCAATTCCGTACCAGAAGAGTGGAAACCAGTCATGGATCAATGGGTAGGAAATCCGGAAAAAGATAAAGAAAAACTAATCGAGTATTCGCCTATCACCTATTTAGAATCCATGATAAAGCCAATGCTTGTCATTCAAGGAGCAAATGATCCCCGTGTCGTCAAAGCAGAATCAGATCAAATCGTTAAAGCGTTGAAAGATAAAGGAAGAGATGTCGATTATATGCTTCTGGAAGATGAAGGACATGGATTTTCCAAAAAAGAAAATGAAATTGCCGTCTATCAAAAAATACTCACATTCTTAAAGCGATTCACAGCAGTAACAGAAAAAGTGTAATCCGCATTAAAATATTTCATTTATTTACATTTTAATTGGAAACCCTGCCACTCACGTTCCAGTGATGAAGCAGGGTTTCTTTGTTTGAAAACTGGCATTTTAGGTACGTCGGTTTGGGGAGTTAGTAAATGGCTTCCCAATATGGCGTGTTTATAAAATCCTGGCATTTAAAATTCAGAATTCCCTGAATAAACTCTGGTCACCTAGGCATAAAGCGCTATATAATATACGGAAAAAGTATTTTTTGTTAAACGGAGTTGATCGCATTGCCACGGGAATTATTGTTATACATACTCGTAGTTATAATGGCAGGTGTTTTAAGCTTGTTCCTGTGTTTATTTGCACAGTTAAGGATCAAGGATGCACCTGGAGCAAAACCCTATATTTTCGTGACATTTTTGTCTTCCATTTTTACTTTTTCCTATGCTTTCGAACTTTCCAGTACATCTTTGGAACAAATCATATTTTGGTTAAGGGTCGAGTACTTGGCATTACCATTCATCCCAGTATTCCTTTTGTTGATGTGCCTTGAATATGTTGGGCAGAGAATTAAGAAGGTCTGGCAATATGCCCTTTTCATCATTCCGTTCATCACCATATTCATGCATTATACAAACGGCCTTCATCACTTGTATTACAAATCAATGGAATTGAGAAGCGAAAGTCCTTTTCCAATTATTAAACTGGTGGGGGGCCCTTGGTTTTACGTCCACTCCCTTTTCCTTTTTTTATGTGTCATGTTAAGTATAATCATATTGCTAAAACATATGAAAAAATCCTCATTCAGATTCAGGATGCAAATATCAATGATGGTGGCAGGTCTTATTATTCCTATAATGGCAAATTACTATTATATCAACGGATTAAGCACATATGGCATCGATCTTGGTCCTGTATCCATGAGTATCACGTTTATCTTTCATGGTGCGGCACTTTTGACTTTTCAAATGTTCAATGTAGCCCCGATCGCTCGGGAAACTGTCTTTGAAAGTATGAAAGAGGGCGTCATCGTTTTAAATCAACAGAGTTTGATTGTTGACTATAACAATGGAATGCGCAAAGTCATACCCATGTTGGATGAACATTCCATAGGTAAATCGATTACAAGTCTGCTAAATGGGAATCATCAACTTAGGGAAATAATCGACCTTAAGCAAGACAGTGATTTTAATTGCAGCCTAAATGGTAATATAGTACATTACCATATTGGTTTTTCACCTGTGCTCAACAAAAGTAACCTGCCTATCGGACAGATCATCACTTTCGCCAACGTAACTGAAAGAGTTCTTATGCTGGAAAAGTTGAAACAACTGGCAAGCTTGGACGGATTAACCCAAATATTGAATAGAACCTTTTTCATTAATAAATCGGAAATGCTATTCGATGTACTAAGCATGGAAGGCGGCAATGTTTCAGTCATCATGTTCGATATTGATCATTTCAAAGATGTAAATGATTCTTTTGGACATGAAGCAGGGGACGCAGTCATAGCGCTTGTTGCAAATACTGCAAAGGAACACATTCGGGAAGGCGATCTATTGGGGCGTTATGGCGGTGAAGAATTTATCATATGTTTACCGGATACCGCTTTAGCCACTGCATATGAGTTGGCCGATATTATTAGGAAAAAAGTTTCTGCAAGCATTGCAATTGTTAACGAAGAGAGGATTTCCGTTACCTGCAGTTTCGGGGTGACTCATGCCTTAATTGAAGCTGGTGATCGAAGCCAATCCATCAAAACATTGATGCCACGGGCTGACCAAGCCTTATATGTCGCAAAGAAGAATGGAAGAAATTGTGTAAAGATCATCGCCTAAAATGGAACCATCCCTTTAAACCTTGAACTTGTTATAGGTTTTTTTATTGTGTTCATAATTCCTGACAATCTTGAGCTGAGTCATGCATTATAAATGCCCTACTTTTTACTTGCTCTGTATACTCTATACCCAAGGCTGTGTCCATAAGATAGAATGAGGCGGTAATGTTCGTCCATGACTCGTTCCAAGGATTCATTCATTGGCTGAACGAGGCTATTTGATGCTGAAGAATTCATTAATTCCTCTAAGACGGTACTCGATCTCAAGATTTTTGAATCTTTAAATCCGTTTTGTTGAAATGCCTTTAACCATTCGGATTGCGCCAATAATTCTCTTAATTTATAGAAGTCCATGATTTCTTTTTTTGAGGCAGAATCAAGGCTGGTTTCTGCTGTCATATCAATGGATAACAAAGTTCCTTCTAATTTAAGGACCCTGAAAAATTCACCGAGCGATTTTGATATATCCGTGAATGCAATCGTTGATTCAGCTATGATAAAATCAAAAGAATTATCGTCAAAAGGCAGTTCTTCAATTGAAGACTTATATAGGTCAATGCTTAAATTAGCTTGTTGGAATCTTTTTTTTGCATGTTTCACCATCTCTGGGTGATGATCAAGCGCGGATACTTGGCAAAGAAACGTTTGTGCCAAGTAAGATGAGGTTTGCCCAGTCCCGCATCCGGCATCAAGGATTATTGACGTATGATCGAGTTCTTCATTTTTCAAGAGCTGCTTAGTCAGTTCAAATCCACCAGGGTGTGCCCCTTCAATTCCAATTATGGCTAGTGCGTCTTGGTATGAGTGGTTCATGGCATAATCTCCTTTGGTACCTGAATAAATGTATTTTATGCTTTGGTTTCAAAGAGTGTTTAACCATTCGCAAGGAATATGGGAAAGACTTTTAAAGGTTTGGTGGGTATTTAATTCATGCAGGCTAGTCTCCTAATGCATACGATGTATAATCAACGGACAAGGGGAGTGTAAAATGGGTTATCATAATTATTATCATAAATGCAGGCAAGGTGTTGGAAGACCAGTTGAAATTCGTACAAGTAGAGGGACCGTTCATCGGGGAATCATACACCGGGTTACGGCGAACCGTGTATATATTCGTCCATTTGACGGTGGCAGAGACCTTGGTGGGTTTGGTTATGGAGGTTTTAATGCAGGATTTGGTTGGGGTGCTGCAAATGGATTTGCCTTTGGGGCAATTGCATCTTTAGTTTTTCTCGCATTTCTCTGGTAATGGAATGATAAAAATTAAAAAAACCTGAAAAATTATCAGGTTTTTTATTTTGTTCACAATTGGAATCCAACCAAAAAAACGGGAAAGAAATATGAATAGCAGTAAGGCTAAAATACATGTAAGACGATTCTTTTTTCTGGATTTAACCTCTAATCTCTTCTTTTTTTGGGTTCATCACAAATAAATACAGCTGATCACTCTGTTTTCACTCCTGTTATCCGTTAGTAAAACTCCTTGAATTAAGTTGGCTTGATTGCTGAAATTAAAAGGCTGTTTTCGCATACTTTGTTGCGATTTACCAAATAAAGCGGTGTGGTTGATTTCCCCTCCAGATGCTCGCTTTCCGCGGGGCGGGCGGTGAGCCTCCTCGGCGTAAACGCCTGTGGGATCTCACCTGTCCCGCTGCTCCCACAGGAGTCTCGCACTTGCGCTCCAATCAACCTTAAATCGTTTTGTTTTAAAAACAACAATCTTTCGAAAAGAGCCAATTAAAAAGACCTGGCAAGACGGAATCCTAGGTCGTCTATGCGGAATGTAGGATGGCTGCGCCGACGACATGAAGCTCCACAACCCCTGGCATCCTCAGCCCAGCTACCACCCCGAAAAATACGGTAGGTGCCGTACACTTGTTCATCATATAAATCCCAGCACCATTCCCAAACATTCCCTAACATGTCATGCAGCCCCCATGGATTCGATTCCTTTGTTCCTACGTCATGGATTATGCCCCCTGAATTTTCGTTATACCAGGCAATCTTATTCAGCTCACCATATCTGTAACCAGCAGTCCCAGCTTTACATGCGTATTGCCACTCTGCTTCAGATGGAAGTCGAAAACCGCTTGATTCCCAATTACAAACTATGTTTTCACCATTTTTAGAATAACACTCTGCCAGTCCGGCTTTCTGTGAAAGCAGATTACAAAAAGAAATTGCATCATTCCAAGAAATATTCACAACAGGTTTTAGATTTCGATAAAAAGAATTAGGCGGTTTATTTGTAATAACATAGTAGAAATCTGTAGTAACAGGATAACGGGCAAGAAGGAATGGTCTTATTTCAGCTTTCCATTTGCTTTTAATTCTATCGTCCCTTAATTCTATTTCTCCCCCTGGAATTTTCACCATTGGACAGTCAATGTATCTCTTTATTTCCTTTGACAATCTATCTTCCTCCAAACATTCAGAATTTTACAAACTTTACCACAACCAGAACCGTTAAATCAATACAAATATGATGTTTGTATTTGCAGATAACTGCCAGGGAGTTAAACAAGTGCTATAATGACCGTTTTCTGGAGGGTATGCACACGTTTGACTCACTGCGGGGCATATCGGATTAAAGCGTAATAATCAGGTGAATGAAGAATCTACTTCAAATAACACTTTAATTTCTTGGGGTATAAACATTCCTGCGGGTAAAGGATCAAGTTTAAGCTTTGTAACGCCACCATACAATTTATATTAATAAGTTTGCAGGCTTTGGCATACAGATTATAAGTGAGTTTCGATACTTTGAATTATGGGGGAGAGCGATGAACGAGTTTTTGGAAAAAACCGCGAGATTCGAGCACCGGTTTTGGCTGCAAATCTTAGGAGACCATAGCAGGTTCATCCATGAGTCTTTAGCTCCGGTTGAAGTGGAAAACATAGAAATTGCCTCAGAATTCATTCGAATTTTTGATAATCTCCTTGGTAAATCCAATTCAGAAGAGATTTCGCAACTAACGGCCATGGCTGAAAAAGAGGCATTAAGGTTTCGGGAGTTTAAGCTATACCTACTTAAAGAACATCTGGTTGGTAAAATAAAAATACATCTTTCACCTTCATTCATTAATCATATGGTGAACGAATTAGAAGAATATTTAAGATTATTGAAATACTTCAATTCAAATCAAATGCCGCCTGTTTTCCATGAACTTCATCATCATTTGCTTTGGCTTTTAGATGCAGCGGGGCATGCAAGTGCAATTTCATCTAATATGGATGATGTTGAAAAAAGATTAAAGGAGAAAAGTGACCAATATAAAAAACATTTTAATGATTTTTATTTAAAAGCGGTTGAAATGGCTGGATATTTACGAACCAATCTGTCAACATTCCCAGCATTGGAAAAAATGAATCAGGACGTTAAATTGGAAATTAAATTATTTCAGCACTTTCTGCTTGAAGTGGAGGAGCTTGATCTCAGTACGCAGGCTCTCGGAACGTTTTCGCCATTAATGGCAGATCATATGTGGCGAGAAGAATGTTATTATTTAACGAAACTCGCTGAATCGACAGACACAGAAAAGCCAAACTGCGATCCAGCGAAACCTAGGCTAGTGGAATAAAAGAGTCCACCATAGAGCCCTTTCTATAAAAGGGGCTCAAATCTGTTGAATGTATCATTAAACTCAGTAAGATCGTTAAATCTTCGAAGAAGCATTCGGTCATCTTTTCATTCTGAGTCACACATGGTTTAAAACGTTTTTCTTGGTGGGTTAACATTAATGGGAGTAATTTTTAAGGAAGTTAATTCCTATCCATATGTTATACTAATAGAACTAAAATCAATTATTAGAAGTATAGGAGTGCTGAAAGATGTTTGGAAATACTTCCAATTTTACAGATGGCATTTATTTTGGGGAATCGTTACCACACCAAATCGCCAAACACATTTTAAAAAAAATCATTGAAGGGGAAATAGAAGCTGGAGAGAAAATCGTCGAAGAAGACATTTCCAAAGAATTGAATACGAGCCGTGCACCAGTACGCGAAGCGCTTTATTTATTGCAGGTTGACGGAATTGTTGAGAGGATACCGAGGCGGGGAACGATCGTCAAGCCATTCTCACAAAAGGAAATCATTGAATATAATGATGTTACGATCGGGCTGATCCAGATGGGCATTGAATTTTCCCGAGGAAGGTGGCACGAAGAAAATAAGCAATCATTACGAAAGCATTTGGAAGGTGCAACGGATGAGTGTGAGAAAAGTAATGTAATCGAGTATCAAAAAAAAGCTGAACAGATATTTCGATATATTTTTACAATCGCTAATAACAAAGCATTATCAAGATTTTTTGAGGAAGCCAGTCATATCCTCATGGTTTTTGCCCAAAGTCAATGGAATACAGAAACGATGGAAAGTTTCCATTTCAGATTAAAAATGTCTATTGAGGGCATTCTCGAAGACGATTTCGTTAAGGCAAAAAATGAAATTCATGAAGCTCTGAATCGTGGAGTGATGTAGAGTCTTTGACTCTAAAAGTGAATTGTCGACAATCGACAAAAATAGTGTTATGATGTAAACGTATTCAAACAAGAAGATCATCACCAAGATTAAAGGGAGAAAGGGAGAATATTATGCAAGCATTTGATTTTACAGAAAAAGTAGCAATTGTTACCGGCGGCGGCGGGGGGATCGGCCGGGCGGCTTCTATTACACTTTCAGAAAATGGTGCCAAAGTGGTTGTTGTTGACCTTTCTGAAGAGGCTGGCATATTAACGGTAAATGAAATCAAAGAAAAAGGCGGCGAAGCGAAGTTCATTAAAGCCGATGTTACAAATGAAGCCGATATAAAAAATTATGTTCAAAAAACGATAGATTCTTATGGGAAAATCGATATTTTCCTGAATAATGCTGGGTGGGAAGGCAAAATCATGCCTCTTGTCGATTATCCTACTGAAGTTTTCGATCAATTAATGTCAATAAATGTACGCGGCGTTTTCTTGGGTTTGAAACATGTATTGCCCTATATGATTGAACAAAAAAGCGGGGCGGTCGTAAATACAGCATCTGGAGCTGGTTTACTCGCAACGCCAAACATGGTGGCATATGGTGCAAGTAAACATGCGGTTCTTGGAATGACGAAAACTGCTGGTGTCGAAGTTGCTCCCCATGGTGTACGGGTGAATGCTGTCTGCCCAGGCGTCGTCAACACGGCTATGATGCGGTCGATTGAAAGCGGGTTTGGTCAAGGTGATTCCGCGGCAGCTGAAGCGGCTAGAAAACAATTGGAAGCAACGACTCCGGATGGCCGGTATGCTGAGCCTCAGGAAATTGCAAATCTAATGATGTACTTAGTATCAGATCTTTCCAGCCACATTACGGGTCAAGAACTTGTAATCGACGGCGGGGCCATTTTAATCTGATAAGCAATAAACTTTATTATAGGGGGACGAATATATGAGTTTAAAGGGAAAAGTCATAGTAATTACAGGAGCAGCCAGCGGAATTGGAAAGGAAACGGCATTTAAATTAGCTGAACAGGGAGCTATTGTCGTAGCAGCTGATTACAATGATGTTGCTGCTAAAGAAACGGCTGAAGCCATTCAACAAAAGGGAGGCACAGCTTCTTTTGTGAAAGTGGATGTAGCTAAAGCGGAAGAAGTGGAAGCGATGGTAGAAGCTGCTGTTGCCAATCATGGCACCATCGACGGCATTTTCAACAACGCTGGAATTGGACTAGTAAAACCATTTTTAGAGATGGATCCAGAGTCTTACCACAGAGTCGTTGATGTTGACCAACACGGCGTTTATTATGGCATGTATTATGCAGCAAGGAAGATGGTGGAGCTTGGGGTAACAGGCGCAACGATCGTCAATACAGCCTCAATATATGGGACGATGGTTTCTATCGGCAGCTTTAATTACCATGCTGCAAAAGCTGCAGTCATCGCCATGACTAAATCTGGAGCAATTGAACTTGCGCAATTTGGGATTCGTGTTGTCGGTGTTGCACCAGGTTTTATCGAAACGCCGATCATTGGTGATGATCAAGAGTTCCTGGACAGTTTGGCACAACTTCATATGAGGAAAAAATTGATTCAGCCAGAAAAGGTTGCTGAAGTTGTAACGTTCTTGTTCTCCGAAAAAGCGGATGCCATTAATGGACAAGTCATTCCTGTCGATGATGGATTCTTAAGCTTTAAGGGGTAATTATTATTATCAATTAGATCTTCAAGATATCTTAAAAAGGGAGTTTTGACATATGAACAAACGATTCGATGGCAAAGTAGTAATCATTACAGGTGCAGGATCAGGTTTAGGACAAGCAGCCGCATTGGAAATGGCTAAAGAAGGAGCTAAACTTTCATTAGTTGATTTAAACGATGCATCTTTGGAAGCAACAAAAAAATTAATCTTTGAAATTGCACCAAATTCAGACGTGCTTCTGATCACTGCAGATGTATCGGATGAAGAAGCAGTAAAGAACTATGTAGACCAAACAGTCAGCAAATATGGAAGAGTCGATGGTTTTTATAATAATGCGGGTATCGAAGGTAAACAGGCACCTACAGCTGAATACGATAGCAACGTTTTCAACAAAGTGACGGACATCAATATTAATGGTGTATTTTATGGCATGAAATACATCCTGCCAATCATGAAAGAACAAGGATCAGGGGCAGTGGTGAACGTTGCTTCTGTAGGCGGAATTCGTGCGGTACTTAACCAAGCTGCCTACGTTGCAAGTAAGCATGCTGTAGCAGGATTAACAAAAACAGCTGCCATAGAATATGGTCAATACGGAATCAGCATAAATGCCATTGCACCAGGAGTAATCTTAACAGCGATGGTGGAAGGTTCATTCAGGCAAATAGGCGGGGAGAATTGGGAAGAAGCAATGGCGGATTTCATCAGTGTGAATCCTAAAAAACGCTTTGGTAAACCTGAAGAAGTCGGCCGTTTAGTCGCTTTCTTATTATCAGGGGAATCAGAGTTCATCAACGGGGCAGTCATTCCGATTGATGGCGGACAATCTTCACAATACTAATTGAACAAAGGGAGTGGCAGCATTTGGCCACTCCCTTTTAATGGTATCTTTTTAGTTAATGACCCAACGTATTCACATTTGCAGAAAACGAAGACCTTCTGGGTTTTCGTTTTTTGTGGCATATGTAAAAAATCCGTTCATAGCCTAAATGAATTGATTCGAGAAGCTCAATACAGATGAACTCATTAAAAAAACGCCATATTAGGCGCTTAACTAAATTTCAAGAAACCAATCGTCATTTTTCTTTATCATGTAGCTTATCTTCATATTCAGTTTCCAACATACCATACAGACCATTCATTTCTTGTTCATCAGGATCTGCCCCAAACTCATTTCTATTTTTATTCTTTTTATCATCAAGGATTTCATCTTTATCATTCTTCCTATCCATACATATCACCTCCACACAATAGGGTGTCTCATTATCCGAAAAAACATACGCTGAGTGACCGGGTCTTTTTAAGTTTTCTTGTGTTTAAATTAAGAGTTAAAGATAAAATAATAATTCAATGCTAGTAATCTTCTTTTCAAGAACATTTAATTGGTATTCTAAATAGTTATTACTCTTACTATTTGTTAAGATATAAATATATAACTTAGAGATAACGGAGAGAGATTGTGAAGAAGAAACGTAAGAAATCAAAGAATGTTTTTGTCATTTTTATCCTCATCTTTGCATTTTTGCTACTAAAGGAGATCATGCGAACCCCCAATTACGAAAATGTTTCCACATCAGTAAATACGCTTGATTCTTTTGCGAACGTGAAAAAGTATAGTTCACTTCTCAGGGACGAGCTGGCTAAATACGGGCTTGAGGAGCATACTTCGACATTGATTGCTTTGATGCAGCAGGAAAGCCGGGGACGGGGCGGTGACCCAATGCAGGCATCTGAGTCAGCGGGTCTTGATCCAAATACGATCACAGATCCAACGGAAAGCATTAAGTATGGAGTGAAACATTTTAAGAGAATCAATGAATATGGCAATGAAAAGGACGTGGATTTTGCCACGATCATCCAAGCATATAACATGGGAATTGGTTATATTGATTTCGTTGCGGAAAAAGGGGGCAAGCATACTGAGGCGCTTGCGAAGAAGTTTTCCATGCTTCAGGTCGAAAAAAACCCTACCCTTTATGATTGCGGCGGAGACAAAGAGAATTTTCGATACCCATATTGCTACGGTGATTACTCATACAGTGCAAAAGTATCTAAGAACATTGAGGAGCTTGACGACAGTATATCGGCTCAAGCTGATGGTGAGTGAGGGAGAACAAAAAGCCTACTGAACGAAGTAGGCTTTTTGTTTGTCATTTGTTGTTCAACCATGGAAGGAGGTCATTATGTTTATAGAGTTTCTCGGATTCTGAAATGGTTTGTGAAAGAAGAATATCAATGGAATCAAGTAAAGAGTTTAGGGCTAGTTTAACAGAGCCACTCTCATATTGCTCTAATGGCAAAGGTAACTCTTCCTCGTCTAAAATAAAATGTTCCCCATCCGGAAGCACCAAGATATCAATGATCAAATCCTCAAAGGAAACCAACTTATCCTCCATATATGTATTCCTTACAATATTAAAATAGGATCCTAAATAATGCCCTTCGTTATCTCTCCAGATGTATAAATTATAAGGACGGTCTTTCCAATAATGAGCAATCGTATAACTGCCTATAGGAATGGTTAGTTTTATATGACCCGCTTTCATCGTGAACGTATCCATGATTTCATGAAAAAGCACGACATGTTGCTTTTGTGCTTTTAACAGCAAACAGTTATATTCCACAACTACTGAGTCATAGCGGATTTTTCTTTCTATTATTTCATCGCCACGCTGTAGTGCTGGTGTAAATATATTGTCCATCGTTTCTATTCTCCCTTAAAAACTATCTAGATCATTTATTTCATTATACTCAATAAGGTTTTTCTTTTCTAATGGCTCTTTTCGTAAAGATAGTTGTTTTTAAAAACTAAACGATTTAAGGTTGATTGGAGCGCAAGTGCGAGACTCCTGAGGGAGCAACGGGACAGGTGAGACCCCACAGGCTCACCGCCCGCCCCGCGGAAAGCGAGCATCTGGAGGGGAAATCAACCAAACGGCTTTACTTGGTAAATAGCAACAAAGCATGCGAAAAAAGCCTTTCTAATAGGTGGATCGCCAGGAAATGAGGATTAACAGCTTCAAGGAAATTTAAATCTCAAAACCTAATTTCACACCTGAAGTACCAAAAAAATAGGCTTAATTCACTTCAAATTCATACGCTTCTGGAATAAACACAACTTACGAGATAGTTGTTTCCTGGATCCTATCCCATAAACGCCTGCTTTAACGTTTTAATGTCAATTTTCTTCATTTGGAGAAGCGCTTTCATTAGTCTTTCCGATTTTTCAGGATTCGGGTCGTTTACCATTTCGGTTAGTTCCTCAGGGACAATTTGCCATGAAACACCAAATCGATCTTTCAGCCAACCGCACACTTGGGCTTTTTCGTCTCCGCCTTCGGAAAGTTTTCCCCAATAATAATCCACATCTTCTTGATCCTCGCAATGGATGATAAATGATATTGCCTCTGTGAATTTGAATTGAGGACCGCCATTCAATGCTACGAATGCTTGTCCTTCCAATTCAAATTCCACGGTCATCACTGATCCCTCTTGCTTCCCGTGGATTTGATTTCCTTCATTTCCATAGCGAGTGATTCTTCCAATCTTAGAATTTCCGAAGATGGAAGTGTAGAACTTTGCCGCCTCTTCAGCTTGAGTATCAAACCACAAGTTAGTTGTGATTTTTTGAATTTTATTTTTCATAATTTCTCCTTTTCGATTACATATTTAGCAAGTCTTCGATAACTAAACCCTTCAGTTATTGAGGTAATAAGTGAAATTTGTTTTTTTGATTATGGATGTACCCTTGTCAGGAAACAAGAAAATAAGCGTTAGGTTGAAGTTATAAATCATTTTGAGAATTCAATTTTTACTAGCCAATCATTTAACTGATAACCTTTATATAGCATCCCCTAAGGGTTAACGAAAAATTGTTTCCTTAGTTATAGAATCTTTGCCCTTGGTGATGGAAATACAAAAAGGATATAGAAACTTTTCACCAGTGAAAAGACCTATATCCAAATCGAAGATTAATTAATAAAGGCTCATTTTCATTTCTTAGCTCTCGAAGTTAAATTGCCAATTGATTCCGAATTTATCGGTTAACTGACCGTAAATTTTACTCCAGAATGTTTCTTGGAGCTCCAGACCAACCGTTCCTCCTACACTTAGTTTGTTAAAGATCGATTTAATTTCTTCCAAATCATTACCGACATATGCCAGGCTGATATTGTTACCTTCAACAAAGGGCATACCAGGAAAAGTATCGGAAAACATGACATTGCTTCCAGTAATATTCAGCCTTGTATGCATGACTAAATTTTTCGCTTCTTCTGGAAGGGGAAATTCCGGATTAGGAGGTGTTTCACCAAAGGTCATGATATTTGGTTGCTCCGTTCCAAAAACCTCTGCGTAAAACTTTACTGCTTCTCGGCAATTCCCATTAAAATTAAGATATGCATCAACTGACATTTATCTCACTCCTATTTTTTTATTTATTATTCGTTGCTACAAGTTTAATGACATCATGTTTCATTATTACCTGACGAAAAATTCCGGTGGTTCAATTCCGAGCGTTCTAAGATAGATATACCCTTGTCCCCTATGATGGATTTCATTTTCCAAAGCATATTGAAGTCTATCAAAGTGGCTTTGTGAGGGACCAAAAAAGGGATCCTTTTCCACGACTGCAAGCGTTTCCTCAGTCACTTCCTCCCACAGTTTCCTAGTATCAGCCCTTACCGCTTCGCATGCTGAAACTAGTTCCTCTTTGGTGGAAATCCCAGCAAACGAATCTGGATACTCCCAAACACTAAGTGCAATTCCACGCATATATCCAGTCTCAATGTTCATGATTTCTTTAACCATCTCTGCGAAAGGGCGAAGCTTCCCAGCCGGGGTATAGTGAAATAATTCCTCTTCAGGAAAGGCTTCAACCACCCGCATCGTTAATCTCCTGTTGCCTTCTAATATATTTAGCAAACCCTCTTTCGATAGAACCACCATTTCACTCTCCTTTGAGAAATACTCTGTATAGAAGTTCTGGGGAAAATCGAAAAGTCCTGCTACTCCTGCAATTTTCTTTATGTAAAGTTTGTACAGCTTTTTTTTCTAACGGGGGCATCTTCTTAAAATAACATTTTTCTTTTACACTTGATAAAATGAATAGGAGTAAAACCACAGAGATGGTTTTTACTCCCATAAGAGATGGAGTTATGGAACGATTAACGGTGATAGCGCAATATCTGGAAGGGAATTCGCACATACAGATACTTAGATCATGCAGAAGTGATAATTAAGCAATATTCGTAAGAAATTGACTTCCAAAAGCCGGGAAATGGAATCTTGGTAAATATTGATTAAATTTTGGATTTATTATACCATTCAATTAGTTATCTAGTTCCAACCAACAATATGCTTATACTTAATGGATATCATTAATAACGGAGCCAGAAGAAAGGAAGAGAAGCAAATGATTAATAAAGTCGGTCAAATCATGTTATATGTAAATAACCAAGACGAGTCATTGAAATTTTGGACGGAAAAATTCGGTTTTAGTGTAATTTCTGAAGAAGATAACGGCCAAGGGCTAAGATGGATTGAAATAGCCCCAACAAAGGAAGCGCAAACGAGTATCATCCTGCATAATAAGGAATTCATCGCTAAAATGCAGCCGGAATTAAATCTTAATACACCTTCGTTAATGTTTTACTCGGATAATCTTGATGAATTATATAAAGACTTTTCTGAGAAGAATATCAAAGTCGGGGAACTTGTGAATATGCCATCTGGAAGAGTCTTCAATTTTGCTGATAACGAAGATAATTACTTTGCAGTCATGGAAAAGAAGTAAATCATTTAACTATAAATAAAGAACATCAAAACGACTCGAAATACTATTTTTAGTCATTTTGATGTTTTTTTATACTACTATTTAGTCTGCAGGCCTTGGCCCAGAAAGAAGTCCAGAGTTCTCAACCGTCTTGATCGGCCGAACGGTTATGTCCCCATTCACATAAATTTGACAAGATAAACGCAAATGATCTTCCATTCCTTTTTCTTCAAAGATCTTTTTTTCTTTATGTGTGACCTCCAAAAAATCACCTGCCAAAATTTCCACTCTGCAAGTTGTACATTTAGCCTTCCCGCCGCAGCGGTGGAGAATATTAATACCGTTATCTTCCAATGCTAATACTAGCTTTTTTCCATTTTCAACTTCAAACGTTCCTTGGTCAAATACTGTTACGCAAGGCATCTAATACCACCTCTTATTATAAGATATCTTTCAACAGGTCATTTATATATCTATTCTCTTACCTTGTCCATATGACATAAAAAAATGTGAAGTCAATTACTGAATGATAGTTAAGATGAATAATTAATTATCTTGAAGACAAACTTTAAGTACATTCATAATAGAGAGCCAATTAAGATTTAAAGAAGTGAAATAATAAAAGGGAGGTGCATGCCTGTGACTAATGGCAATTGTGATTTTTCACCAATGAAACAAATGTTAAAAGAGGATATTCGTCAAGTAATATCGTCATTACAGGATAACTTAGAAGCAATGGGTGATGAAAATTATTGTCTTCTTGGAAACTTCGAGAAAATAAAGGAAAAATTTATATACATCGATATGAAAGCAGCAACCTTTTATTTGAACTGTTATTTGTCACCGTTTACGGACAAATATCCTGAGTTATCAACTTGCGTACAAAATTTGTCTAATTTGAGACATGGCGGCTTGATTGTGATTCAACGTGGAGACCCTATTGATTCATTGATTCAACCCGGTATTTCAATAGGAGCGGAGTTAACCCATTCTTTATTGGAATCAATTTTTTTCCCTGGAAATCCACTACATGATGGCGCCGTATTGGTTAATCAAAATCAAATTGTTTCCGCAGCAAATGTCCTTCCGCTTTCAGACAGATCAACAGGGGGAAAAAAACTTGGAACACGCCATCGTTCTGCTTTAGGTTTATCTGAACGGAGTGATGCCCTTGTATTGGTGGTATCAGAGGAAACAGGAAGAGTTTCATTTGCATTTAATGGGAATCTGTACCCAATTAATGCCCATGGGCCTATATAGAATTTTTGAAACAATAATGTTGTAGGTTATTCATCCCCCGGAAAAATAATCATTTTGGGTAAAGGATAACGTATTTTTATCAATTTTGTCATTCAAAAGCTTATTTTCCTCGGAATTACAGGTACGGAATAGGTTATGAATTAATGAACCCGGTGATTTTTACCGGGTTTTTGGTTGCTTTTTATATAAAAAAAGGCATATGATAACTAAGGAGTCTCAAGCAGAAAAGTTATAAAACGAAAGAGGATTTTAAATGATAACCATTAAAAGTGAACGAGAAATAAATTTGATGCATGAAGCGGGCAAACTTCTTGCTGCGACGCATAGAGAAATTGCAAAAATGATAAAACCGGGCATCACGACTTGGGAAATCGAAGAATTTGTCGATAAGTACTTGGCTGAGCATGGTGCTACACCTGAACAAAAGGGCTATAACGGCTACAAATATGCAACGTGTGCATCAGTGAATGATGTAATATGCCACGGCTTTCCGCAAAAGAAAGCCTTAAAAGAGGGAGACATCGTTACAATTGATATGGTGGTGAACCTTAACGGAGGTTTGGCGGATTCTGCTTGGACATATGCAGTCGGTGAAGTTTCCGATGAAGCTCAGCGTTTAATGGATGTAACCAAGAATGCTTTATATAGAGGCATCGAAGTTGCACGGGCAGGAAATCGTCTTGGGGACATCGGGCATGCAATCCAGTCATATGCAGAAGGTGAAAAGTTTTCTGTCGTTCGCGATTTTACGGGGCACGGAATCGGTAAAACCATGCACGAAGACCCAACAGTCCTACATTATGGCAAGCCAGGTAAAGGTGCGCGTCTAAAAGAGGGAATGGTCATCACGATCGAGCCAATGCTGAATGCAGGAACATGGCACATGAAAATGGACCAAGACGGCTGGACGGCGAGAACGGCAGATGGAAAACTCTCCGCCCAATATGAACATACCCTCGTCATTACAAAAGAAGATCCGATCATTTTAACGGAACAGTAAACAAAAAGAAGAAACGGCCTTATCATGTGCCGCTTCTTCTTTTTGCTTTATCAAAATATACCACAATAAAACTCGACAGAATATTCTGAATCCCTCACTCCCCCAATAGAGCGAATTCGAAAAATTAGTAATAGGCAGGCAGGCATTAAAAACTTTACTATTATGTGGGAGCACAGGATAATAAGGGGAAGGAAGAAATAATTAATAATATGTTATATAAACACTATATAAAGGGGGTTTTGACAGTGAAGAAAGGGGAGAAACTGTCTGCAACGGTTGAAACGGTTGGGTTGAGCCAGCGGGAATTTTTAACGATTTTTTTACTACACTCTTTGAGAATAAAAGCGAATTATCCAAGGGCGATTCATCAGGACCTAAAAAATACGTTCACTGGAAAAGTGCATAGCTATGACTATCTATGTAAAATATCCAATACGCTAGTCGAATCCAACCATTTATCACTATATACGGATAAGGGAAGAAATTATTATCAAATTACTGAAAAAGGCAAAGAGCTTTACATATGGTACCAAGAAAATTTCCTGGAACGGTTTTCCGAAGTGAAAAAGGTCATTGATCGCTTCATGTTCGATTTAAGGGGTTCTGGTGAAAACCCACCGGTTATTAATGAACTGCCAGAAGAATACAGGTCGTATTTCTCGAAAATAATATCGGTGAAAGACCTTGTCCGTTATGTAACTTTAAAAGCCGCTTTCACTAAGAAGCCTATTTATATGGGGGAAATTGGCGATCTGCTTAAAAATCAGTTCGGTTGGATCGCTTCAAACGGGTATTTATACGATTTATCTCATGAAATGGAAGAGAACGGCCTTCTTGTCGGCAGATGGGAAAGTGAAAAACGAACTAAACGGTATTTACGAATCACCGATGAAGGACAGCATCATTACAAACAGATTGCGGATTCTGCCGCCTTTCAAGTCCAGGAAATCCAAAAATACATGGCCAGTGTCGTTATGTTCCTAAAAGAAAAGAATTAAATGAAAATATGAAATGGAGCCCCTTAATTTTGCAAGGAGATTGGAGTTACATGCTTAAATTGGATCGTTCCAGGGTAAATGTTACTTAAAAAACTTCTTAACAAGGGGGAATGACTGATGGTGGAAAAACACGATGAAATGGGAAGCATATTCAGTTTCATTAAAGGCCAAGTAAATAAGCTGCCTATTTCACAATCGAAAAAGAACAAAATGCTCGACCAGCTCTTAAAGTTAAAAACAATGACAGTTGATGCAAGGGAACCGAGAATTGCTCTTGTCGGAAGGCGAGGGTCCGGAAAATCATCACTGATCAATGCGATGTTTGGACAGGAACGGCAATATGTCAGTTCCGTTAAATCTGGAACGGGTAAGGGAAAATGGCTTTGGTACCCGAGTGATGCCGAGCCCAAAATCCGTTTGCTGGACTCCCGGGGGCTGGGAGAGAGTGAAGCTCCTACTGAAGAGTTCGAAGAAGAAACACCAATGGATGAATTGATAAAAGCGGTAACCGAAGAACAGCCTGATGTGTTTCTTTTCTTGATTAAGGCAAAAGAAACGGATTCACGTATTGAAGAAGATTTACAAGAGTTGAAAAAGCTGCGGAAAATCGTTAAAGAGAATCACCATTATGATGTACCTGTCATCTGTGTGGTCACACAAGTGGATGAATTAGATCCGCCACATTATAAACAAGTACCTTTTGATGCCAATCCTAAGAAAAAACAAAATATTGATGAAGCCATCGCTTTGATGTCAAAACGATTTAAAGAGAGTGATATACCACTATTGAACACCATTCCTACTTGTTCGTATATTGATTTTGATGAAGGCGGAAATATTGAATATGATATGCGTTGGAACATAGAATTGCTTTCTGATTACTTGATCGAGGCCTTACCCAGTGAAGCGAAGCTGAAGACCGCCAAAGCGATGCAGAGCCAATTCGTTAAGAAGAAATTCGCGCGGACGATAGTGGGAACGTTTACGGCAATAGCCGGTATAATCGGTGCAGAGCCAATACCTTTCGCCGATTTTCCCATTTTGACTGGCATTCAAGGTTTGATGATTGTGGTGATTGGTTTTATCGCGGATAAAGAGATCAATACGAAAACGGCAAGTGAATTCATTGCGGCATTAGGGATCAATGTTGGAATCGGTCTCCTTGTCAGAGAAGGGGTCAGGGCTGCAGTCCGTTTCATCCCAGGAGCTGGTCTAGCCGTTTCCGGTGCGGTAGCGGGCGCGGTCACATATGGAATCGGGCAAGCAGCGATAGCTTACTTTCTCGAAAACAAAGATATTGATCAGGCGAAGGAAGCTTACAAGAATGCGAACAAAGAATATAAAAATGAAGATATTGACTCTTAATGGGCAAATTCAAACTATATACTACACTAAGGTGATATGATAAATTGGAGTTCGCAGTTCTGTTTCTGCTGCTGTATGGTTCAGGATTTTCTACAGGAGGGATGATCTTCATGTCGTTTTTTCAATCACGGAAGCAAAAGGAATATATACAAAAATTAGAGGAAGCGATTCAGTCCTTTTCCAGCCGAGCTGAAGCGCTTGATGATTCAAAGGGATTTCCTTTTGAAAACATTCAGGAGTTAAAGGAATTCGGATATCCCCAATTAACTTTAGCAAAAGAAGATGGCGGATATGGCGGTTCCTTATATGATTTTCTCCTTTGCCAAGAAAAAATAGCCCAATATTGCGGCCCAACAGCCTTAGGGATAGGCTGGCATGTTGGAACGGTCCTATCCTTAACGGAGAAGAGACCATGGGAAAAAGGAGTCATGGATGAATTGTTTGATGAAGTGTCGAAAGGAGCTCTCATCAACACGGCGGCATCCGAGGCTGGAACGGGAAGCCCGACGCGCGGAGGCCGACCGGAAACGATCGCTATCAAAAAGGGTCAGCAATGGAAGTTGAATGGCAGAAAGACCTTTACTACACTCTCTCCTGTTCTTGATATTTTTCTAGTAACGGCATGGGTTCCCGAGGATGAGCGGCTAGGCACATTTTTAATTCATCGTGATGTAATGGGGGTAAGTATAGAAGAAACTTGGGATATGATTTCCATGCAGGGGACAGGAAGTCATGATTTGGTGTTAAATGACGTCAGCCTGCCTGAAAAGTATTATGTCATGAAAAGTAATCCAGGTGAAAAAAGAAAACCTGAAGCGTGGCTATTACATATACCGGCTTGCTACTTGGGAATCGCAGTGGCTGCCAGAAATTACGCAGTCGAATTTGCGAAAACCTATTCTCCCAATAGCTTACCAGGACCAATCAGGGACCTTCCGAATGTTCAAAGAACAATTGGGGAGATGGAATTGGAATTGGGCGAAGCACACCATTTCCTCTACTCTGTCGCAGAAAAATGGGTGCGGAACCCTGAAGATCATGAGGAATTATCGGAGCAATTGGGTGCCGTAAAGTTATCAGTCGTCAACAAATCGATTTCCATCGTCGATAAAGCGATGAGGGTCGTCGGAGCCAAAAGTTTACAACGAAATAATCCCCTGCAACGTTACTATAGGGATGTACGCGCAGGACTTCATAATCCTCCGATGGATGATGCGACAATCACCATGCTCGCAAAGTCAGCTCTTTATTAAGTTCTTATTCTTTATTTTCATGAAGGCACTGAAATGACTTCGTCGTTTCAGTGTTTTTTCTGTTCATTTTTTAGCTATTCATCTTTTGTATCTCGGTAAAGTTATGCATAAAAATCCTCTCTAATGTGAACCCGTATCACATACTCTCCCATCGAAAAGCCTATTAAGCCGTACTTCAAAAAGTTGTTCCATATAGTTCTGGGAGTGAGCGTAGCTGCAATTCAACGTCCGTGATAATTCGTTTCTGTGAATAATTTAACGGAATGTGAAAAAAACCTTATCCATGTGTAAGCGATGGTCACCGTGCCTTCTTCAAACCGTTCAGTTTTGCATGAGGTGAGACACTGAAATTCCATGCCAAATCATTGAACAAAAAACCTTACGGACGATATATTAAGGCAAAAAAGGTGGGAATGGATCTAGTTCTTTGCTTATCAATAGAGAATCATCCAAGTGTTATAAAACACTATGTCCATTAACTATTATCAACGTATAAATAAAAAGAGGTTTACATACCATAGGGGGGTAAAGTATTCTTTCGTTAAAGGAGTTGAGAAAAATTGTCAATGAATTCAGAAGGTCTTGATAATATTGTTGAAATCGATTCATGTTGCTCATCAGAAAATAAAAGGAAAAGTCACCATTCAGATAAAGTGAAAAAAATTTAGCAACAAGATTAAATCGGGTTGAAGGACAAATCCGGGGAATAAAAGGTTTAATTGAAAAAGATACGTATGACGATGTAATTACACAAATTGCTGCGACCCAATCAGCTTTAAATAGTGTTGCCCGAATTTTATTGGAGGTTCATTTGAAAAGCTGTGTCCTTGAAAGAATTCAAGAGGGAGATACAGAGGTTTTAGATGAGGTACTGGTTACATTTCAAAAATTAATGAAAAAATAGAAGGGGATTGATCATTCATTATGGTTAAAAACAATGTAAATCTAAAGGGTATGACTTGTGGACATTGCATTAGTGCGATTGAAGGTAGTGTAGGGAAATTACCTGGAGTTAACTCCGTGAAAGTAAACTTGGATTCAGGGACTGTTGCAGTGGAATTTAATCCAGATGAAGTAACCCTTGACTCTATTAAGGAAACAATTGACGATCAGGGTTATGATGTACAATAACATTTAATAAAGAACGTGCGAATTGAAGCACGATTTCTTTTAGAGTAACATATACTATACCAGGGTATGGTTTAAAATATGTCACAAACGTAAAGTATGAAAAAGGCTTAATTACAATCGATGTGAAGGATAAAGATCAAAAATCACCTAAATTAGAAATATCACATGAAAAGAGTATGCATTTAATTATTGTAAGTGCCGACTTA
This sequence comes from Brevibacillus sp. JNUCC-41, assembly GCF_014844095.1. Classification (NCBI taxonomy): domain Bacteria; kingdom Bacillati; phylum Bacillota; class Bacilli; order Caryophanales; family Bacillaceae; genus Peribacillus; species Peribacillus sp. JNUCC41. The sequence continues at coordinate 4,443,251 of NZ_CP062163.1, forward strand.
GAAGATTATTATCATCTACATCCTGTGAAAAAGGGAAATGGCATGTATACTCAGAAATTCGCCCTACCTGAAAACTCTTATAAAGTGTTTGTTGATATTAAACCAAAAAATCTTGCCTATCAGGTTAGTCCGATAGAGCTGCTGGTGGGTGAAGGCCATGGTGAACATGAGGAAAGGTCAAATTTAACAAAAACAATCAATGAAAAGACAGTTGAATTAACAACTACAGAGCCAGGGATAAACAAAGATGTGACGTTAAACTTTGATACGAAAGGGATTACTTCAGAGCCCTATCTGGGGGCTCTAGGCCATGTTGTTATTTTGGATGATAAGGGTGAAAAATTTGTTCATGTGCACCCTACATCAGAAGAAAAGACACAATTTGAAACAAAATTTGATAAGCCTGGGATCTACAAAGTGTGGGGAGAATTTAAATTTGATGGTAAAGTCAATAGCTATCCATTTGTTATAGAGGTCAAATAAAAAGGATAAAGGGGAATTTTTATGAACTTAGATGGGGGTAGCAAACATCTATTAATTTGCAACGGGAAAACATGCACGAAAAATGGAGCAGAAGAAGTAACAGAGACCATTAGGGGAGAATTGAAAAAATTAGAGCTACAAAAGGAGATTCACACAACAAAAACATTATGTAACGGCCAATGCAAGCATGGTCCGATAGCTATTCTATATCCACAAGGGACCTGGTTTAAAGAAATGAATCAAACAAAAAGTGAGGAACTTATTCGTCAATTAAAAGAAGATGACAATGTTCATTTAGACTCTGAACTTTATTACCATGATGGGAAGACATTTAAGAACCATGAGATTGAATGAACTGTAACATCTTACTTCTATATCTAAAAAGGGTTTCTGTTCAGGGCGCTTTTCGAATCAGAAAAATATTTGGACTGATCATTTTATCGATCAGTCCATATTTCCTTCAATAGGGATTACTTCTCCCCATAAATACTAATTGAAAAATTGGGATTATTGGAAAAGGCATTAGCATTCATGTAAGAAGTATGAGAGTGTCATTGGTTAATAGGCGAGTATGATTATCTTTTAAAAAGTGGCTAATAAAGAACTGAAAGAATGGGAAATATTCATTTGAAAGGTAAATAAACTCGGAATTATAATAATTTTAACTAGACTAGCGTCATAGAGAAATTAAATATTCAACAGTTTTACCTATATGGGAGGAAAAAATGCCCTTTCGTAAAAATACACTTTTACGAAAGGGCATTTTTTTATAACATTACCTCAAATTCCTTTCTGGATGTCTGAATAGGAACTTTTTAAGTTCCTGAATGGAAATTTCACTAGCATATCATTCTCTATCTTGTTATTATTGATATACCTGTCTAAATCTTCGAAAAATATCGAAAGTTCGGTGTATAAATGAATCTTATGACAAAAGATTTACTGATTAACTTTTTAATTATCCTTTTTCCGATTTTTTTATTGCAAATGAGCTATCTAGTGAAGTACGTATACCGTTTAGATGCATTAAAAGGATCCTTCCTATCGATTTTCCCTATTCTTTCACTTGTTCTATGCATGTTATTTCCCGTTGTTATAGAAGAGGATTTTGTTTGGGATCTTAGATGGATCCCTTTTCTCTTAGGCGGTTTATATGGAGGCTACCGGTTAGGAATCATATTGATCGTCATCACTCTTGTTATCCGCTATTTATCAGGGGGTGATAATGGATTTTATATATCATGCATCACTTTTCCACTAATGGGAATTTCCCTGTTTTTTATATCTAAGTACTATCTAAAAATGTCTGTCAGTAAAAAAATCCTTATTGGTATATCATTAATATTCATTGTCCATATTCTTACGCAGTTTATTTCAACAGTCGTATTTGAACTTACTATTGGCATAAGCATATGGAAACAATACTTCACGATCCAAGTCATTGGAATCGTTGTTGTAATCTTACTATGGGAAGTCATCCTCACTAATTTTCAGGTTCTCGAAAAATTAGTGAAAGCGGAAAAATTGCAGGTCGTCAGTCATCTGGCTGCAAGTATATCTCATGAAGTCAGAAATCCCCTTACAGTTACCAGGGGATATATTCAAATGTTAAGCGAAGATGTGACTTCACATACAAAGGTCAAATATGCAAATATCGCACTGAATGAATTAGATCGGGCCACGGATGTCATTAATGATTATTTGACGTTTGCTGCCATAAGCCCTGAAAACACAGAGCGATTAAGGGTATCCGAGGAAATTCAGCATGTCGTGGACAGCATAAAACCCTTTGCTAATAATAATGGAATAAAATTGAAGTTATCCCTGCTCGAAGATAGGGCTTATTATGTCATGGGTGAAAGGAAGAAATTCCAGCAATGCTTGTTCAATATCATAAAGAATGGAATAGAATCGATGGACCATGATGGCGAAATATACATTCATTTATTTCATGCAGCCTCCACCATCCAAATTAAGATCCAAGATCAGGGAATTGGAATGACACAGGAACAAATATACCGTTTAGGTGAGCCTTACTTCACGACAAAAAATAAAGGGACGGGATTAGGCATGATGGTTTCGTATAGTGTCATCAAAAGTATGGATGGAACGGTACATGTATCAAGCATACAAGGGAAAGGGACATGTTTCGCTATTAACCTGCCCATACATAGAAACGAGCTTATTTAAGTTTAGTGTAAATTGACGGTTTTAAACTCATAGATTACAATTTAAGTAAACTACCAATATTATGAAATGATTCAATAACGCATTTGATACCTAAGGGAGATGACGAAATGAAATCGCTTACAGATGGGCAAATCATTTGGGAACCGACAATGGAACAAATCGAGCAAACGGTATTGACTCAATATGTGAAATGGTTAAAAGAAAAGAAAGGTTTAACATTTTATGATTATCATGAATTATGGAAATGGTCGGTAGATGAACTGGAGGAATTTTGGGCTTCAATTTGGGAATATTGTGATGTAAAAGCAGCCAGGAAATATGATAGGGTTTTAGCCGAGCAATCCATGCCAGGTGCGAAATGGTTCGAGGGGGCAAGGCTTAATTATGCTGAAAATGCATTATTGAATGATCAAGAAGAGAAAACGGCGATTTTTTTTCGTTCAGAACATATCAGGCAGCAAGAGGTCAGCTGGAAAGAGTTGAAAGAAAAAGTAGCTTCTGTCGCCCATTCATTAAGGAAACTTGGTGTGAAATCCGGTGACCGTGTTGTTGCCTATATGCCGAATATTCCTGAAGCGGTCATAGCTTTCTTGGCAGCAGCAAGCATAGGTGCCGTCTGGTCCAGTTGCTCACCTGATTTTGGGGCAAGAAGTGTCATAGATCGTTTCAAACAGGTTGAACCGGTTGTATTACTGGCGGTTGATGGGTATCAGTACAATGGAAATGTATATGATAAAACATCAGTCGTCTCACAGCTTATACAGGAATTGGACACTGTCAAACATACCGTTTTGTTTCCTTACATAGAAAAAAAGATTTTCGAAGTGAATCTGGAAGATGTGATTCCTTGGGATGACCTTTTAGAAGAACAGGCAGAATTATCTTTTGAAAGTGTTCCGTTCGATCATCCGCTGTGGATCCTTTATTCATCAGGTACAACCGGGATGCCAAAACCAATTGTACAAGGGCATGGCGGTATATTATTGGAGCATTTTAAATCAACAAGAATCCATCAAGGCATGACTTCCGGGGATACTGTATTCTGGTTTACGACGACAGGCTGGATGATGTGGAATCTCCTTATGGGCGGTTTGCTTAATGAAGGGACCATCGTCCTTTATGACGGCAGTCCCTCTTTTCCGAATATGGATGCCCTTTGGGAGTTGGCGGAAGATACAGGCATGACTTTCTTTGGAACAAGTGCACCTTTCCTTACCAATTCCATGAAATTAGGTAACAAACCGATGGGAAAATATGATTTATCCAAATTGAAGGCTCTTTTTTCCACTGGAGCTCCATTGTCTGGCGACGGTTATAAATGGGTGTATGAGAATGTCAAGAAGGATATCTGGCTCAGTTCATCCAGTGGCGGAACCGATGTTTGTGCCGGTTTTGTTGGCGGTGTCCCAACATTGCCCGTGAGAATCGGGGAAATACAAGGAAGGGCATTAGGGGTTTGTGCGGAAGCCTTTGATGTGCATGGTCAAACATTGATTAATGAAGTCGGTGAATTGGTCATTACCAAACCGATGCCGTCCATGCCGCTATACTTCTGGAATGATCAAGACGGGTCAAGATACTACGAGAGTTATTTCGATACATATCCTGGCATATGGAAGCATGGTGATTGGATAAAGATCGACGACAAGGGCAGCTGTATCATTTATGGACGTTCCGACTCGACCATCAACCGTTCTGGTGTACGGATGGGAACTAGCGATATCTACCGGGCCGTCGAAGCGATAGACGAGGTGATGGAAAGCCTTGTTATTGATAGGGAAGTGCTTGGCCGGGGTTCCTCACTGCTGCTGTTCGTTGTTCTAAAGCCCGGTAAAGCCCTGGATACTTTATTGACGGCAAAAATCAAGGAACAAATCAGAGGGCATGTGTCCCCTCGCTTTATTCCTGACCAAATCCATGTCGTTGAACAAATTCCAAAAACATTGAACGGAAAGAAAATGGAAGTCCCAATTCGTAAAGTGTTATTAGGGTTCGAGTTTGATAAGGTAGTGAATGCAGACTCCATGGGAAATCCAGAATCGCTACAGTACTTTAAAGAATTAGCTCTCGAGTTGAATGAGAAAAAAATATTCTAGCATGAAGGCGGAGCGTAAAGCTCCGTCTTTTTTCGTTTATTGGGCCTGGTGCTCTATTTCTGGAAATGGGTTTGTATTTTCGAAGTCAATATGAAAATATTTTTGTACGAAAAAGGAAAGCTCATTAGCATAAATCCTGAGCTGCAGGCGTAGTAGTTCATGATTATGAATTTCGCTGCCTTATGAACACCTGGATGACGATAAGAACTATCCAACAGTGTCCCTGTAGGCAATATCCCCAATAATGTCTCATTATATTTGAATAGTATTCTTATAATTAATTTAGAGGAAACAGTTAGAAGGCTATGAAGAAGCAGGAGAAAGGTATACGGGAAAAGACGTAATATCTTTTGCGAAGGTGCAATCGCAACTTCCATGTGGCGGAGGTGGATTTTCATTCTTTGCAATAATTGGTGTGTTTCTGCTGAAAGATAAACCAGAAAGGAAACGGTGCCTATAAATTCGATTACACTGACTTGATCATTTTTACCATTATAATGATTGCCCTGAATGTATTTATTAATTACGGAGCAGATTAGGATGGACAAGTCCGATTTCAATCGTCCTAATCGTTGCCACAATCATAGGAGTTATTGTTTTAATCGTTGAAAATAGCAATGATATCGTTCTGCTTGACTTTGCTGTATTTCAATAAGCCATATACAGGGGGCAAGCTCACTTGGCAGTGCATTCGGCGTCGCGATTTCTTCAGCTGCTGTTTACGGTGGAATAGCAGCAAATTGAAAGCTTGAAACAGTGGCTTCAATAGGGATTTTCGTAAACGTTATATTCGCTTTGCTTTCAATATCATCTATTATCTTTTTGGTGTAAAAGATACCGCTAAAACATCTAATGCTCCTAAAAAATCACCGGCTGGTACCAACCGGAACCCTATTGCAGAATAATTAGCTGTTGGAAATGTAAAGTGCCACATTTAACGGCGTTTTCAAAAAATGATGAAGGGATGAAGAGATTATGAGAAATGAATTAATGGAAATGCTACAATCCCGTACGGATGAAATGATTGAAATTCGTAGATACCTACATGAAAATCCCGAGCTTTCTTTTAAAGAAGAAAAGACAGCTCAATATATTATCGATTTTTATAAAGAAAAAGACGTAGAAGTTCAATCTAATGTTGGTAATGGATACGGAATTATCGTGACCATTAAAGGTGGAAAGCCTGGAAAAAACATCGGTCTTCGAGCTGATTTTGATGCGCTTCCAATTGTTGAAGAAACGGATGTAACCTTTAAATCAAAAAATGAAGGCGTTATGCATGCGTGTGGTCATGATGGCCATACAGCCTACTTGTTAGTCTTGGCGGATTGCCTCATTCAATTAAAAGCTGAAATTCCAGGTACAATCAAAATTATTCATCAGCATGCGGAAGAAGTTCCGCCAGGCGGGGCAAAGAGTATTGTAGAATCCGGCGTGATTGACGATTTAGATAATATATTTGGCATCCATTTGTTGCCAATGGATTCAGCAGGAGTTGTTGGTTATCACGCTGGATATTCTTTTAACGGCAGGGCTTATCTGAAATTAAAAATTCAAGGCAGAGGTGGACATGGTTCCTCACCACACCTAGCGAATGATGCCATTGTGGCTGGTGCTCATTTTGTTACAGCTGCTCAAACGATTATTAGCCGTCGATTAAGTCCATTTGATATTGGTGTGATTACTATTGGATCTTTTGATGGAAAAGGAACATTTAATATAATTAAAGACAGCGTAGAGCTTGAAGGCGATATCCGTTATATGACTGTTGAAACAAAAGAAAAAATTGAAAAGGAAGTTAAACGCCTTGTAAAAGGACTTGAAGAAGAGTTTGGAGTAACATGTGATCTTACATATACGAATGACTATCCACCTTTATATAATGATCCCGATCTAACAGGAAAGGTTGCTGAGTTTCTTAAGAATGCAAAGGATAAAGATATTAAAGAAGTAATGGAATTTCCAGCAATGCCGCCATCTGAAGACTTTGCTTACTATGCTGAAAAAATCCCTTCCTGCTTCTTTTACATTGCTTGTACACCTAAAGGAGTAGAAAAACCTTATTTTAATCATAATCCTAAATTTGATATCGATGAAGATGCCCTTCTCGTGGCAGCAAAAGCAGTAGGGTATGTTGTTTGTGGTTATTATGAGTTAGATTAAGGAAAAGAATAGAATCATTTGTAAGGTGTGGTTCAGATTACCACAGGATTTGCTGAATTAGATAAATTGAATTTTTATAAGGGTGTGTTTGGATCATCCTAAACATGCCCTTAAAATATTTCATTTTATCAAGGTAAGGTATAGAATGGATCATACTTTATGGATATGTTTTAAAAGAAGAGGCTAACCAAATTAGGGGCCTGGTTTGACGCTGGTAAAGTGAAATGGGAGATGGTTTCGTTAACACGTCAAGCATTGTGAAAATGAATGCGTGATGATAAATATAAACCGTATTGATCCAAATTATGTTATTCTATTTTTGTTTACAACAGTCCGTCTGAAAAACTGTAAAGGGGGTATAAGGCTTAATGGTTAAGGAAAAGAAAATCAAGCTAAAGAAGCCAAAGAAGTGGTGGGTATGGGTTCTAGCAATAGTCATCATTGCTAATATAGCAGGTGGTGGGGCTGAAGAAGAAGTTGAAGAGAAGGCTTCTGATACTGCTGAACTTAGGGAGGAAGCTCCTAGACAATCTTTACTGCTGCAAGGATTTTCGCGAGTCTCGAATTTTCTCTTTTTCCATACATTAATTATGTTAAAACTATAGACTTTATGACCTTTCCCATCTTTAAAATTCACCGTATTGTCAATCGGAAAAATGTAAAATTGTTTCGCTTATACATAAGCTTGTTTGGGATTCCTTGCGACATAGAAAAGCTGCTATAAGCTTGTTTTTTCGTAGCTAATAACTTCAAATTATACACTGTTCATAAAGTTCAAACTTGTCCATATTTAATTATCAGAAAATAGTGCCTTTTCAGATAATGATTGAAATATCCATTAAAACCCGATAATATACAACTAGTAGTACAACTCTATACCAGCGGATGAAGATTGTGGGAGAGACTAAACATTGTTTAGCACCGAAGGAGCAAACCCTAAAAAGCAGGGGACTAATCTCTCAGGTAAAAGGACTACAATTGGACGCGTCTCTGAAGAGAGCCATAGGCCACCGAAGGAGTTAAACTCTCAGGTAAAAGGACAGAGGAAGTTAGGAAAATCCCTATCTTTCCTCTGTCTTTTTTTGTACTTGGAAAGATAAAAAGAGAGGAGAGTGCATGGAGATATGTAGATAAATGAGTCTATCCTTAAACTATATCTAGCACCTGCCAAGAAAGCGCTTACACTGATAAGGCAGTCTCCCAGTATGCTAATAATACACACTAATTGAAGGACTGAACCTTTATAAGGGAAAAATTCCAAGTAGCCTATAAAAGTAGAAAGTGGGGAATCGTATGCAGGAACAAAAGTTGGATAGAGGGTTAAAAAACAGGCACGTACAACTCATAGCTATTGGTGGTGCAATCGGAACGGGATTATTTCTTGGAGCAGGAAAATCTATTCATTTAGCTGGACCATCAATTCTATTTGCTTACATGATTACAGGCATCATTTGTTTTTTAATCATGCGCGCACTTGGAGAACTACTCTTATCTAATTTGAACTTTCACTCCTTTGTTGACTTTGTAAGAGACTATTTAGGTAATATGGCAGCATTTGTAACCGGCTGGACATACTGGTTCTGCTGGATTTCAATCGCAATGGCCGACTTAACAGCAGTTGGACTTTATACTCAGTATTGGTTTCCTTCCGTACCGCAGTGGATGCCTGGATTAATTGCACTAGTCATTTTGCTATTTATGAATCTTGCAACCGTAAAACTTTTTGGCGAAATGGAATTCTGGTTCGCATTAATTAAGGTCATAGCTATTCTAGCATTAATTGTTATCGGTATTTTCATGATTATTAAAGGCTTTTCCACTGATTCAGGCGCAGCAAGTTTCACGAATCTATGGGGTCACGAGGGTATGTTCCCAAATGGAATAAATGGTTTTGTCCTCTCATTCCAGATGGTAGTGTTTGCGTTTGTGGGCATTGAACTTGTAGGACTTACAGCAGGTGAAACAGAAGATCCAGAAAAAGTTATCCCCAAGGCGATCAATAATATTCCTATTCGGATTATAATTTTCTACATTGGCGCACTTATTGTGATTATGAGTGTTTATCCGTGGAACGCAATCATCCCAACGGAAAGCCCATTCGTTCAAGTATTTGTGGCTGTAGGTATTGCTGGAGCTGCTGGTATCGTTAATTTTGTCGTCCTAACATCGGCTGCTTCGGCATGTAACAGCGCAATCTTCAGTACAAGCCGGATGGTATACTCACTTGCCAAAGATAAAAATGCACCTGTACCTTTTGCAAAACTTAATGACCGTAAAGTACCATCCAATGCATTGTTCTTTTCAACTGTTGTCATTTTAATTTCTGTTGTTTTGAATTATTTAATGCCTGAAGGAGTATTTACCTTGATTACAAGTATTTCTACCGTATGTTTCATCTTTATTTGGGGAATTACAGTCATCAGTCATTTGAAATACCGTAAAACAAGACCAGATCTAGTGAAAAAGAACAAATTTAAATTACCACTTTATCCAATTTCCAATTACTTGATCCTTGCTTTCCTGGCATTCGTCCTTGTTGTTCTTGCACTTGCGGACGACACTCGTGTTGCCTTATTCGTTACTCCTGTTTGGTTCATTCTGCTGATTGCGATTTATAAGATGCGCATAACGAAGGTGGATCAGGCGAATCAGAGAGAGGTAGCCGGGAATTAAGAGGCAAGAAATCCTTTGATTCTATTTGCTGTGTTTGTACAGATAGTTGCTGCTCCATTTTTTCCAACTCGGTGAGTAAAAAATCTGCCCGTTTTAAAAAGCCAAAGATATCTGGTTGATTCTATGATAATTCGAAATAAATATTTTAGAATAGTATTGTTAGCGCTTTCAAAAAGGCTTGACATAATTATTCTCAACAACTATTCTAAATGTACCAAATTGAATAAGCGGATGACAGTTGTGGGAGAGTGCAAAGCGACAAGCCACCGAAGGAGCAAGTTCCAAAAAGACCCTTGGAACAAATCTCTCAGGTAGATGGAACCACAAATGGACGCACCTCTGGAGAGCGCGTATAAACATATACGCCACCAAAGGGGAAAGGCTCTATTTAAAAAATGGAGCTAAACTCTCAGGTAAAAGGACAGAGAAGGGTAGAGAACGCTACGACCCTTTTCTGTCCTTTTTTGCGTGCAAAAAAGGTTGTAAAGCATACTGTTTTTAGCAGTTTTCATAGAAATGCAGGTCTGTAGCGGGAAAGAGCACCATATTGGAATTGATAATTATGTAAAAATTCTGAATTTACAAAAATGTCCGGGAGGGAAAATGAAATGAGTTTACAACAAAATGATTCAACCATTTTTGAAGCGATTGAGAAAGAAGGACAACGTCAACATCAAACACTGGAATTGATTGCATCAGAAAATTTTGTTAGCCCAGATGTATTAGAGGCAATGGGAAGCGTGATGACAAATAAATATGCAGAAGGTTATCCAGGAAAGCGCTATTATGGTGGGTGTGAATTTGTCGATGTGGCAGAACAAACGGCCATTGAGCGTCTAACAAAGCTTTTTGGTGCCAAATATGCAAATGTTCAGCCTCACTCAGGTGCACAAGCCAATTTCGCAGTTTTTTTCGCACTCCTTCAGCCTGGTGATAAGGTGATGGGAATGAACCTTTCACATGGTGGCCACTTAACTCATGGAAGTCCAGTCAGCGTTTCAGGAAAATGGTTTGAAGTTGTGTCTTATGGAGTTAGAGAAGATACTCAGTTAATTGATTATGATGAGTTGGAAGCTATCGCAAAGAAAGAACAACCTAAATTGATTATTGCAGGAACAAGTGCCTATCCAAGAACGATTAATTTTGCACGATTTAGAGAAATTGCCGATCAAGTTGGTGCAAAACTTATGGTGGATATGGCTCATATAGCCGGGCTGGTAGCTACTGGTCTTCACCCATCCCCAATCCCATATGCGGATGTTGTGACAAGTACAACTCATAAAACATTAAGAGGACCTCGGGGGGGCATCATTTTAACGAACGATGAAGTAATTATCAAAGCGATTAATAAATCCGTATTCCCAGGAATTCAAGGCGGTCCACTTATGCATATCATTGCAGCAAAAGCAGTTGCATTCAACGAAGCTTTACAACCAAGCTTTAAGGATTATGCGAAACAAGTCATTGAAAATGCTGCAACACTTGGCGAAACATTAAAAAATGAAGGTGCAGCACTTGTTTCTGGTGGAACAGATAATCATATTGTCCTTTTAGATTTGCGTCCGTGGAATTTAACAGGAAAAGAAGCGGAGAAATTATTGGAAGACGCAGGCATTACCGTGAATAAAAATACGATTCCCTATGATCCAGAAAAGCCATTTGTTACGAGCGGTATCCGAATGGGGACAGCAGCTTTAACAACTCGAGGCATGAAGAGGGAAGAGATGGTGAAAATTGGTGAAGTGATTGCAACTGTTCTAAAGAGTAAAGGGAATAAAGACGTCCTTCAGAAAGCAAGAGATACAACCAAAGAGATTTGTGGTGTTTATCCGTTATTTCAACAGCCAACTACTGTGTAAAGAAAGGGGCAGCTTAATGGAATTATGCCTTTGCTGAAAACTGAGCAACTGCCATGGCAGTGAGATACTACTAGCAATAAAGAAACCTTTAACAGTTGAACTATTTTGCAGAAAATCATAATTGGGGGTAAAACATGGGTATTGAAACAGCATTAAAGCAAACACCGCTTTTTGAAGTATATAAAAAATACGGAGCAAAAGTTATAAATTTTGGTGGCTGGGCTCTACCGGTTCAATTTACCAGCATTTTAGAAGAGCATGAAGCTGTTCGAACTGAAGCAGGACTTTTTGATGTTTCTCATATGGGAGAAGTGCTTGTGGAAGGGAAAGATGCCGAGAGTTATATTAACTACCTTGTTACAAACGATGTAACAAAGCTTGGCATCAATCAAGCACAGTATACAGCAATGTGTTATCCAGACGGTGGAACGGTCGATGATTTATTAGTTTATAAATTAGGGAATGAAAAATATTTACTTGTCATTAATGCTGCAAACATTGAGAAAGATTACGAATGGATGAAGCAGCATGTAAAAGGAGAGATGGAGCTCCAAAATATTTCGGAGGACATCGCTCAGCTTGCCATCCAAGGACCAAAGGCAGAAAGCATTTTGCAAAAGTTAACGGAAATTGATTTATCAGAAATTGGTTCATTTAAATTCGCCCAACACGTCAACATCTCGGGGATTTCCGACGTACTTGTATCCCGTACAGGTTACACAGGAGAAAATGGATATGAGCTTTATTTATCTGCAGACAAAGCGGTAGCACTTTGGGAAAAGCTCTTAGAAACAGGAGCCACGAGTGGATTAAAACCATGCGGACTTGGTGCACGGGACACGCTTCGGCTGGAAGCACGTCTTGCACTCTATGGCCAAGAACTAAGTAACGATATCAGCCCGCTTGAAGCAGGAATCGGCTTTGTCGTAAAGACGAACAAAGAAAGTGACTTTATCGGAAAATCTGCTCTTACAGAACAAAAAGAAACTGGATTAAAACGAAAATTAGTAGGGATTGAAGTAACAGGCCGGGGGATTCCGCGTAATGGTTACAAGGTAATTTCTAAAGATGGAGAGGAAATTGGTATTGTTACATCAGGAACACAATCACCATCTTTGAAGAAAAGCTTAGGTCTTGCCTTGGTATCAGCCGATCAAGCTGAAGTGGGGACACCGATAAAAGTGGAAATCCGAAATAAAAAGATTGAAGCCGTTATTGTTAATGCACCATTCTACAAAAGGTAAGCGGAAATATTTTAATAGAGTTATCGTGTAGTTTTCATGAGTCGATATCCGTTACCTTGCATACAGCCTAAAATCGAATACCTAAGAGCAAAATTACCTAAATTATATTCTGAATTATGGGAATGGTTAAAAAGAAAAAAGAAAAGAAAAGGGGAAAATACAATGACGAAATTATTATCAAGTTTTCGATATAGCAAAGAACATGAGTGGGTGCAACAATTAGAAGGAAACCGTGTTCGTATTGGAATCTCTGATTATGCACAAAAAGCGTTAGGTGATATCGTCTTTGTTGAAAATCCAGCGATTGATGATGAAGTAACGGTCAATGAATCGATGGGAACGATCGAGTCTGTTAAAGCAGTTTCCGAACTTTACTCACCTGTTTCAGGGACCGTAGTTACTGTAAACGAAGAGTTAGAAGGCGCTCCAGAGACGATTAACGAGCATCCATTTGAAGCAGGGTGGTTAGTTGAAGTAGAAATGTCCAATCCAGAAGAATTAGACTCACTTCTAAACGAAGATGAGTATCAAGCATTTACTAATGAAGGAGAGGAATAATATGACAGCCACTTATAGATACCTTCCTGATACTAAACAAGACCAAGACGAGATGCTCACATTTTTAAATATTTCTTCTATAGATGAGTTATTTGAAGATATTCCAGCTGAAATCAGCCTGCAGGGGGAGCTAAACATCCCGAAGGCGGTTCCTGAACCGCTGCTTGTGAAAAAAATGAACCAGCTTGCTACAAAAAACAAAAATGCGAATCATTACCCGACTTTCCTAGGCGCGGGTACATATGATCACTACATTCCAAGTGTGGTAAACCATATGATTTCACGCTCCGAATTTTACACAGCCTATACACCTTACCAACCGGAAATCAGTCAAGGTGAATTACAAGCAATTTTTGAATTTCAAACGATGGTCTGTGAGTTGACAGGAATGGATGTGGCTAACTCTTCCATGTACGATGGTTTTACATCGCTTGCAGAAGCTGCATCACTTGCTGTTGCGGCTACGAGACGTTCGAAAGTTCTTGTTTCCAAAGCGGTACATCCTGAATCCCGTGCTATTTTACATACAGTAGCAGGTGGTCCGGGATACACAGCTGAGGAAGTAAACCTAGCTGATGAGATTACTGATTTAGGGAAGCTGCAAGAACAAATAGATAATGACACTGCTGCCGTAATTGTTCAATATCCAAATTTCTTCGGTTCCATTGAGGATATAAAAGCAATTAAGAAAATTGCGGAAGAAAAAGGTGCCCTTTTAATCGTAAGCGCCAATCCTCTTGCACTAGCACTATTGCAGGCACCTGGGAAACTTGGGGCAGATATTGTGATCGGTGATATGCAGCCATTAGGAATCCCGATGTCCTTTGGCGGTCCACACTGCGGCTATTTTGCGGTAAATAAAAAACTCATGCGCAAAATCCCAGGACGAATTGTAGGCCAAACAGCAGATGAAAAAGGACAGCGTGGATTTGTGTTAACACTTCAAGCACGTGAACAGCATATTCGCCGTGATAAAGCCTCATCGAATATTTGTTCCAACCAGGCATTAAATGCTCTTGCCTCTTCTATTTGCATGACATCACTTGGAAAGCAAGGGATTCGTCAAATGGCACAGCTAAACATTGAGAAAGCTGATTACATGGCGAAAACTCTAGAACAGAAGGGCTATACCATAATCAATGAGGCACCATTCTTCAATGAGTTTATAGTCGAGCTTCCTCGTTCGGTAAAGGAAGTCAATGCAAAACTTCTTAAGGCGGGTATTATCGGTGGATTTGATTTAGAAAGTGATTACGGTTTTGAAAACAAAATGCTGCTAGCTGTGACTGAGCAGCGAACAAAAGAAGAAATTGACCAATTTGTTGATGCTTTGGAGGCGATTTTTAATGGTTGAATATAATGAGTTGATTTTTGAAATAAGTCGTCCAGGACGGGTAGGTTCAAGTATTCCGGATAGTGACGTTGACTATGTTGATATAAATGAAAAATTTCCAAAGCATTTAATTCGTGACGAACCTGCTGAGCTGCCAGAAGTATCAGAGTTGCAGCTTGTCCGCCATTACACAGCGCTCTCTAATAAAAACCATGGAATCGATAATGGATTCTATCCACTGGGTTCTTGCACGATGAAGTACAATCCGAAAATAAATGAAGATGTGGCACGGCTGGAAGGCTTTAGCCGCATTCATCCCTATCAGCCCGTTGAAACAGTACAAGGTGCATTAGAAGTTTTATATGAATTACAGGAAGAGCTAGCCGTCATTACAGGAATGGATGCTGTAACATTACAGCCATCCGCAGGGGCTCAAGGGGAATGGACAGGTTTAATGATGGTTAAGGCGTATCATGCTGAAAAAGGTGAAACCAGAACGAAAGTACTTGTTCCAGACTCAGCGCACGGTACAAATCCTGCAAGTGCAAGTGTTGCTGGTTTTCAAACGATCACGATTCCATCCGATAAAAATGGATTAGTTGACCTAGAAGAATTAAAGAAACATGTAGGATCTGATACAGCTGCGCTAATGTTGACGAATCCGAATACCCTTGGACTTTTTGAAAAAGAAATTGTGGAAATCGCTCAGGTTGTTCATGAAGCAGGGGGGCTATTATATTATGACGGAGCGAATGCCAATGCCATTTTAGGAAAAACAACACCAGGTCAAATGGGCTTTGACATTGTGCACTTAAATCTTCACAAAACATTTACGACTCCTCATGGAGGTGGCGGTCCAGGTGCAGGTCCTGTCGGTGTGAAAGAGAAACTTACTCCATACTTGCCAGTTCCGCGCATAGAAAAAGAAGGTGAAAAATATGTGCTGAACGCTAATTATTCGCACTCTATCGGAAGGGTAAAGGGGTATTATGGAAACTTCGGAATTCTCCTGCGGGCGTATACTTATATTCGCACGATGGGGCCTGTTGGGCTTCGCCAAGTGTCGGAAAGTGCTGTGCTTCATGCTAATTACCTTCGTAAAAGATTGGAGCCATTCTTTGAAGCGCCATATTTACAAATTTGCAAGCATGAATTTGTCCTATCCGGATCCAGGCAGAAAAAGCTAGGTGTAAGAACGCTTGATATAGCAAAACGCCTGCTAGATTTCGGCTACCATCCGCCGACCATCTATTTCCCGTTAAATGTTGAGGAATGTTTGATGATTGAACCGACAGAAACAGAGTCGAAAGAAACACTCGATGCATTTGCGGAGGTCATGATTACAATTGCCAAAGAAGTGGAAGAAAACCCAGGGGTTGTTTTAGAAGCACCACATACTACAGTGATTGGGCGATTGGATGAGGTCCAAGCAGCTAGACAACCTATCTTGCGTTACTCCAAAGAAAAAGTAGTAGAGGAAGCAACGGTAACGTCATAATTGAATGTTTGAATGAACATGAACCACCAAGGATGAATATTAAGACAAGAATCTCAATATTTCATACAAGGTGGTTTCATTTAAGCGTGCTTATAAAGGATGGAAAAAGTGCCAAGAGGTGCAAGGAGAAAATAGTCTTGAGAACTAAAAAGACAGAGCAAAGAAGAAACTCAATAGGTCTTTTTTTTTTAGGCGTATGGAACCTCTTTAAAGCTAAAATTACATCTGCTCATAGGAGTGAGAAATAAAATGTCCACCACTGATCTTCGTAAACCAGAATGGCTTAAAATTAAATTAAATACAAATGAACAATATACAGGCTTAAAGAAAATGATGCGTGAAAAAAAACTTCATACTGTTTGTGAAGAAGCAAGATGTCCTAATATTCATGAATGCTGGGCGGTACGAAAAACGGCAACTTTCATGATTTTAGGAAGTGTTTGTACCCGAGCTTGCAGGTTCTGTGCAGTTCAAACAGGGCTGCCATCAGAACTTGATTGGGAAGAGCCCGAACGTGTCGCAGAATCAGTAAAGCAAATGAACCTAAAACATGTGGTGATTACCGCTGTTGCTCGCGATGATTTAAAAGACGGCGGAGCAAAGGTATTTGCAGAAACTGTAAAAGCAGTGAGGCGGCAAAATCCATTTTGCAGCATTGAAGTTCTCCCCTCAGATCTGAATGGGGAATATGACAGCTTAAAAACATTAATGGATACAAGGCCAGACATTTTGAATCACAACATTGAAACAGTAAAACGCTTATCCCAAAAAGTTCGTGCACGTGCAACATACGAACGTTCATTAGAGTTTTTAAGGCGGGCAAAGCAAATGAATTCCACTATCCCTACGAAATCAAGCATTATGATTGGTCTAGGTGAAACAAAAGAAGAAATTATGGAAACAATGGATGATCTTCGTGCTAACGATGTAGACATCATGACTATTGGTCAATATTTGCAGCCTACTAAACGACATTTGAAGGTCGTAAAATATTGGAGTCCAGAAGAGTTTGAAGAACTGAAAAACATTGCCATGTCAAAAGGGTTTAGTCATTGCGAAGCCGGTCCGCTTGTTCGCTCCTCCTATCATGCTGATGAACAAGTTCGTGCAACTAAGGTTAATGCATAATCATTTTTTCAATAAACCATTAAGAAAGGGGAGAAACAGATGATAGACAAAATAAAGATAACAGAGGCAGCTATGAATAAACTAAAGGAAATGACATGTAAGGGTGCGCAAATTCCTCGCATTGACGCTGATATTGCCGGCGGCTGCGGGGTGTCGGTGAAGTTCTCCCTCTTATTGGACGAGCCCCGCAGAAACGATGTATTGATTGAATATGAGGGAATTCAGCTTAGATTTGATCATTTTACAAAACGCTATTTAGATGAAGAAACACAAATTGATTATAAAGAAGATTGTGGCTTTATTGTTGAAGAAGGCTTTGTATCCAATGCATGTGCCATTGAAATAAATTAAAGTATCATGATCGTTTACCTATTAATAGAATAAATCGTGCTTAATAAGTTAGTTGTTTTCTTAGACTATCCATATATCTCTATGGTTATGAAAACAAGAGGGGGAAGTATTGGGTGAATCAAAAATATGACGTTGTTATCATCGGTGGCGGCACCGGTGGATATGTTGCGGCCATTCGTGCGTCTCAATTAGGATTAAAAACGGCGGTAGTTGAACAAGGTAAACTTGGTGGAACATGCCTTCATGCAGGTTGTATTCCTAGTAAAGCATTATTAAGAAGTGCAGAGGTATATTCGAATGCAAAAAATGCAGAAAAATTTGGTGTTATTGCACCTGAAGTTGGACTGGACTTCTCAAAGGTACAGGCTAGGAAAGAAGAAATTACTGAACGCTTATTTAAAGGTGTACAACATTTGATGAAAAAAGGGAAAATAGATGTGTTTGAAGGGAAAGGGAGTATTTTACAGTCAAGAGATGTTTTAGTGAGATTGAATAATGATGAACGGGAAACAATATTAAGCTCTCGAAATATTTTAATAGCTACAGGATCTCGTCCAAGGACATTACCCGGCCTAGAAGCAGATGGCGAATATGTGATGACATCGGATGAAGCGCTACAAATGAAAGAGCTCCCAAATTCCATCATTATTGTCGGCGGCGGTGTTATTGGAATAGAATGGGCTTCGATGCTTATTGACTTTGGATTAGAAGTGACTGTGATTGAGTATGCCGGTCGCATTTTACCGACGGAAGATAAAGATATTTCAAAGGAAGTACAGCGACTAATGAAGAAAAAAGGTGTGAAAATCGTAACAGGGGCAAAGGTGCTTCCAGAATCGTTAGAAAAAGGTGACGGTGTCTCTATAAAGGCGGAATATAAAGGAAAAGACACGTCATTTTCAGCAGAAAAATTATTAGTATCTGTCGGAAGATTAGCAAACATAGAAGGCATTCACCTTGAAAATACCAAAGTTGAAGTCGAACGTGTGATTCAAACAAATGAGTATTATCAAACGAATGAGCCAAACATTTATGCAATTGGAGATGTGATTGGAGGATTACAACTTGCACATGTTGCTTCACATGAAGGGATCATCGCCATTGAACATATGGCAGGAGAAAAACCAGTGCCACTTGATCAATCTCTTGTTTCCAAATGCATATATAGTAACCCGGAGGTAGCTAGTGTTGGATTAACAGAAGAGGAAGCGAAGGAGATGGGGTATCAAGTAAAAACAGGGAAGTTCTCCTTCCGTGCGATTGGAAAGGCTCTTGTTTTTGGTGAATCAGACGGTTTTGTCAAACTCGTTGTTGAAGAAGAATCTAGTAAGTTGTTAGGAGCACATATGGTTGGGCCGCATGTAACCGATATGATTTCGGAAGCTGGTCTTGCACGAGTATTAAATGCAACAGCTATGGATATTACGCATACGATACACCCTCACCCTACATTAGCGGAAGCAATTGGGGAAGCTGCCCTAGCTGTATATGGTAAGGAAATACACTCATAGATATAAAGGATAGTAAAAGAAGAGTTGAATACTTCTTCCTTCATGGGGGATGGCGAACCATTTGATGTGGGAGAAGCAAGGTATCAAGTAGTATCACTATAAAAACTGGTGATGTGAAATCATGGAAGGAAAACCGTCATGTCAGTAAAAAAATTTTAAGGTTCGCCCTCCCTCACCGTAGTTCAAGATTGCTAGAAATGAAATTGTAGTAACGGTATTGTTCGGACACCTATAGCGGTTGAGTTAGCCATCATTCTGAATTCGAAAGTTTTTACATATTTTTATTACAAATCTAAAGGATGGTGAGAATCCATTGTATCATGTAGTGAATGTTAATCGTGCTAAATTATTAATATCTTGTCCAGAGAAACCAGGTATTATCTCGGCCGTATCTAACCTTTTATTAGAAAACAGAGCAAATGTTGTTCATTTTGACCAACATACTACGGATCCACAAGCTGGTATGTTTTTTATGAGAATCGAATTTGATTTAAACGACTTTGATGCTTCCTATGCAAAACTGGAAGAGGACTTACATGTGCTAGCCCAGGCTTATGCGATGGAATGGAGCTTAAGCGGCAATAATAAAAGAAAACGAATGGCTATCTTTGTATCCAAAATGGATCACTGTCTTATGGAGCTTATATGGCGTTGGAAATCGAATGAACTTCCAGTGGAAATTCCGATGGTGATCAGTAATCATCCTGATTTAAAAAAAATAGTAGAAAGTTATGGCATACCATATTATCATATTCCTTTAGCTCATGAAACGAAGCAACAAGCAGAACAGAAAGCAATAGGTCTATTGAAAGGGAAAGTAGACTTTATTGCCTTGGCTAGATATATGCAAATTCTTTCCCCTGCCTTTGTATCGGAGTTCCCAAATCAAATTATTAACATTCATCATTCTTTCTTACCGGCGTTTGTCGGTGCTAATCCTTATGCGAGGGCCTATAACCGTGGTGTAAAGTTAATTGGGGCAACTGCTCATTATGTTACGAATGATCTTGATGAAGGACCCATTATTCAGCAAGATGTAAAGCGGGTGAATCATAGACATACAATCGAAGAATTAAAGGTTACCGGAAGTCATGTGGAAAGACAGGTTCTTGCCCAAGCTGTTTCTTGGCATATTGAAGACAGAGTTATTATTCATGGTAATAAAACAATCGTGTTTGAGTGAATACAATATTATGATGCTTTAAAGATAGGAGATAAACTTTACACTATTTTTAGAGATTTTCCCCACTAATTCTATTAGAACAGACAAAACCCTCGACCTTGTGAGTATTTTGTCATATCTCAAACAGGACATCATTACTATTTATTCCTATATTAATGCCACATTTCAATCTCTATTATAATTGAAATAATTCCATAAAGGGTTTGCCTTCGTTTACCTAAACGAATAACAGCTTGATTCATTTTGTGCATTTGTTGATTGAGCCGATTCACTGCTAATTTCGGAGGATTATAAATATAAACAAGCATTGTAAGTTCGAAATGTACTTTATCTTTTTCGCCTGTTCGATAACTGAAATTATTATTAGTTGAATAAACTCTTTTTTTAGCATTGACGCACTCAACGGCCGTTCTCGTCTTGTAAAGCTTTTTCCCTGCTTCTGACCCATAATGTAACCGGGGCAGCCACACCAATCACAGGGTTTGGAGTTTTGTGCGATTCGGTAGGTTTCCTTGGCTTAATCGTATCAAAATTAAAAGATTAGGCCCTTTCACGAATAAGGGCGAAAGAAGAACAAATAGCGGCATAAAGAAGACGGTTAAACAAATCTTTTCCCAGAAAAGGGGCATTACACGATGAAATACAGATCTGCATTCGATATAATCGGTCCCGTCATGATTGGACCTTCAAGCTCACATACAGCAGGAGCTGCCAGAATTGGCAGAGTAGCACGGACATTATTCGGAAAGCAACCGAAGAAAGCCATCATTTCTTTATATGGATCTTTTGCAAAAACATACAGGGGACACGGTACGGATGTCGCTGTCGTAGGCGGGATATTGGATTTTGATACGGATGATGAACGAATCCCTGCCTCTTTAACGATTGCGGAAGAAGTTGGTATGGAAGTTACCTTTACAATCGAGGATACGGTGATGGATCATCCTAATACAGTCAAGATCAAGCTGTTCGACGTAGATAAGGAATTGGAACTTGTTGGGATCTCCATTGGCGGCGGAACGATAGAAATAACGGAATTGAATACGTTCAAGCTTAAATTGTCGGGTGAAAACCCAGCCATTTTAGTCGTGCATAACGATGTATTCGGAATCATATCTTCCGTTTCGACAGTATTGGCGAATCATGAAATTAACATTGGACATATGGAAGTTTCACGAAAAGAAAAAGGTCAAATGGCCCTCATGGTGATTGAAGTCGATCAGAAAATCAAGAGCGATGTCATGAAGGAAATTGAAGGATTGGAAAACGTGTCGCAAGTCATAAGGATGGTTGAATGATAAACATTAAAAGTGTTGGCATAGATATGGAGGTAAAAACATGTTCCGAAATGTAGCAGAGTTGGTTGAACTTGCTGAAAGTAAAAAAGTAAAAATCGCGGAAATCATGATTTTACAAGAAATGGAGTTCTCAAGCCTTTCGAGAGAACAGATCATCGAAAAGATGGACAGGAATTTGACAGTGATGGAACAAGCGGTGGAAAGAGGCCTGAAAGGTGTGCAATCCGTGACAGGCCTAACGGGCGGGGATGCCGTTCTTTTGCAAAATTATATCAAGTCGGGCAAGGCGCTCGCAGGCAATTTATTATTGGATGCCGTCAGTAAAGCTGTTGCGACGAACGAAGTGAATGCCGCAATGGGAATGATTTGTGCCACTCCGACTGCCGGTTCGGCAGGCGTTGTTCCCGGGACATTATTTGCCGTGAAAGAAAAATTAAACCCGACCCGAGCAGAGATGATTGAATTTCTTTTCACTTCCGCTGCCTTCGGTTTCGTGGTTGCAAACAACGCTTCCATTTCTGGAGCGGCTGGTGGCTGCCAAGCAGAAGTGGGCTCGGCAAGTGGAATGGCCGCGGCTGCGATAGTAGAACTGGCCGGCGGTACGCCAAGCCAAGCTGCAGAAGCGATGGCGATCACATTGAAAAATATGCTTGGACTGGTTTGTGATCCAGTGGCTGGATTGGTCGAAGTTCCTTGCGTGAAACGTAACGCAATGGGTGCCTCCAACGCGATAACGGCAGCTGATATGGCACTTGCAGGCATTACGAGCCGCATTCCATGTGACGAAGTGATCGATGCCATGTATAAAATAGGATTGACCATGCCGGTTGCACTTCGCGAAACAGCAGAGGGCGGGCTGGCTGCGACTCCTACTGGGCGTAGATTG
The DNA here is from genome assembly GCF_014844095.1 of Brevibacillus sp. JNUCC-41. Taxonomy (NCBI): domain Bacteria; kingdom Bacillati; phylum Bacillota; class Bacilli; order Caryophanales; family Bacillaceae; genus Peribacillus; species Peribacillus sp. JNUCC41. Next base: position 4,465,705 of record NZ_CP062163.1, read on the forward strand.
GCAAAGGAAATTTTCGGTTCATATAAATAAACCTATACATTGAGCTCAGTTATGAAATCATGTCCAACAAAGTTTAATTGAAAATTGGAACAAAAAATTCAATTCTTAAAAAAAGATAAATTATAATGTGGAAGAAAAAGTCTTATGCCTTTAGGGAAAAGGGTTCTATCTATGAATTAAAACAAAGTTGATTGGAACGGAAGGTACGAGACTCCTGCGGGAAATGCGAGTCACGGGAGACCCCACAGGCTGAAAGCCGAGGAGGCTCCCGGACCGCCCGCGGAAAGAGAGTGCCTGGAGTGGAAATCAACGTCCAAATTGTACAAGCCATAAAAAAAGTAGACAAACTCGATTTTCATCGAGTTTGTCTACAGTCTGAAAGAACTAGCAATTAGCTAGTTCTTTTCCATATCAAAAATTCTCCTATATCTTTCGTCTAAACCATACACATTAACATTTATCCTGCGAAAACAGGTCAGACCTTTTGAACGGGAACTTGAATTTCAAAGGTAATCTCGTTTGGTTTATCTGTGATCGTAATATCAACATGCATAATTTGCAGCGCATCGCCGGTAATTTGATAACCACCTTCATCAAGATAATCCAATATTTTACTCAAGCTTTCACTTCGGTTCCATAGTAATTCTCCGTTATAACGGGTACACGCAAATAACCCAGCCGGAACGATCCGTTGGTACTGTTTTGGTATTTTTTCTTTACTTTTTGCCACAACAAAAATGACTGATGGTTCTTCAAAACGTTTAGCTCTAAGATCTGCTTCCTGGATGAGAATCCCTAGTCTGTTACTGGCCAGAATCGGTGTCTTCTCAGCAAGCATATTTTCTAGCCTGATAACACCATAACAAAGTTCCAAATTATTATTGATTTTTTCATTCAATGTAATTAACTTTCTGCGTCCTATTTCACGAAACATAACCGTTTGAAGTTCCTTTTCTCTTGCTACGTGATCCAAATATACAATTTTTTCCCGGATGTTTTCCTCCAAGTCTGTTAATTCGTTCAGTTTTGAAACAAGATCCGCGTGCTTTGCTTTAAGAATGTCCAAAGACTTACTAAAATTGCGTTCATTGAAATAATCCTTTATTTCGTCCGTACTCATTCCAAGTTGCCTTAACTCTTTAATGGTACCTAAAACCTCGTACTGGAAAATAGAATAGTAGCGATACCCCGAGTTTGGATCGATATATTGCGGCTTGAATAAGTCAATCCGATCATAGTGGCGCAAGGTCTCCGCCGTCATCCCTCTTAACTTTGCCATCTCACTGATGGTTAGTTTTTCTTTCAGTTTAACCACCTCCTTAAATAATATAATACAGTATTGACCTTTGTGTAACAAAAACCTTTATAATCAAGATACAAAATATTCTAAAACTTCTGAGTATTCTTTATCAATAGGAGGGAGCTGATTATGGAAAGAAAGAAGCTAGTTAGAACGCTTACTTTGTCACAGGTTGTTTTTTTAGGAATTGCTTGGAATAACCCCATGGTATTTTTTAATACCTATGGAATAGCTACCGTAACCTCACATGGTGTAATTACGGGTGCGTACATTATTGCATTTCTAGCGATACTGTTTACAGCCCTCAGCTATGGAAAGATGGCAAAGGCATATCCTATCTCAGGTTCAGCTTATACATTTACTCAAAAGTCTATTAATTCTGAAGTTGGGTTTCTTGTAGGTTGGACAATTATGCTTGATTATATTTTAACACCTATGGTGACGTGCTTGATGTCCACTGTCTTTTTAAATGCAGTGTTTCCGGGGATTCCGCATTATGTGTGGATTATTCTTTTGACTGCTATCATAGTGGTACCGAGCATACTAGGTGTAACGATATCAGCATCCACAAGTAAAATTTTTGTTATTGCTCAAATCATTTTCGTTTGTTTTTTCTGGCTATTAACCGTCAAAAGTTTAATAGAAGGAGTAGGGACAGGCACTCTTTTCTCAAGTAAACCATTGTTAAATTCAGATGTTCCCTTGTCCGTTATCTTAGCAGGAGCTTCGATTCTTTGTTTTAGTTTCCTTGGTTTTGACTCACTTACTACCTTGTCAGAAGAAACAATTAATCCCGAAAAAACGATCCCAAAAGCTATTATCATAATGCTTTTGTTTACAGGGATCTTGTACATTGGCTCTTCCTACTTAGCACAATTGGTGCAGCCAGGCTATTCATTCGAACACCCTGATTCTGCAGCCATGGAAATCGCAATACTTGTTGGAGGAAACGTATTTAAATCATTATTTATTACTGGAGTAATTGTTGGGAACTTTTCTTCGGGAGTTGCTGCAATTACAAGTGCATCACGTGTGTTATATGCCATGGGACGGGATTCTGTATTGCCTAAAAATCTATTTGGTTATATTCATCCAAAATTTAATACACCGTCACACGGCATTATCGTGATAGGCACAGTTTCTTTACTAGGTATCTTGTTGACCTTGGAGCAAGTCATCAAGTTTATCAATTTTGGAGGGCTCATTGCTTTTACATCCGTTAATCTATCTGTCATCGCACATTATTTTATTAGAAATCAGAAACGTTCTTTTAACGACTGCATACGGTATTTATTTTTACCGCTCATAGGTGCAGCATTTACTATGTGGTTATGGTCATATTTAGAAATAGAGGCTTTGATCCTTGGAGGCATCTGGGTCGCATGCGGCTTGGCATATCTTCTTTACATGACAAAATTTTTTCGCAAGCCTCTTCCAGAGTTTCATTTTGATGAAGAGATCATTCCTCAAGAGGCAGAAGATATGAATGAAAAAATTCTTTCCCAAAAGGTAGAAGACTTTTAATCCTTTTTTTACTCTGAAGTAAGTATATGTAACTAAAAGAGGGGTCAATATTTTGAAAATAAAGAAAAATGAAAGCGTTATCTATTTTTAAGGCGAGATCGTTAAAGTAAGAATAACGAACAGGAGGTTTTTTCAAATTGTTGAAGCTGAAAAAGTTTATAAACGGTGAGTGGATGGATTCTTTGAGTAAACAAAAGAGTCAAGTTGTTAACCCCGCAAACGGCAAGATCATTGCGGAGGCTCCCAACGGAAATGCAGAAGATGCCCGGATGGCCATTGATGCGGCACGAACCGCGTTTGATTCCGGGATTTGGTCAGACCTGTCAGCTTCGGAACGGGCTTCCTATTTATTTATAATAGCAGAGAAAATTGAAGAACATGCATCTGAGCTTAGCCAACTTGAAACAGCCAATACCGGAAAACCTCTTAAAGAAGCAGAGTTTGACATTGCGGATGCAGCGGATTGTTTTCGTTATTATGCCGGTTTAGTCACTAAACCGGACGGCCAAACGTATCCTGTTTCCGGTCCTATACAGGCCATGGTTGTTCGAGAGCCTGTGGGGGTATGTGGACTGATTGCTCCGTGGAATTTTCCTTTACTGACTGGAGCTTGGAAAATAGCCCCTGCCCTTGCTGCAGGAAATACGATTGTGTTTAAAACATCCGAGGTTACTCCGATTACGACTACTAAATTATTTGAGATTATCGAAGAAGTTGGCATACCGGATGGCGTTGCAAATCTAGTTATGGGTGGTGGTGCAACAGTAGGAAATGAACTAGCGGAAAGCGATAAAGTTGATATGGTTTCGTTCACTGGCAGTACATCCACAGGCAGAAGCATCATGAAAGCAGCAGCTGGAAATATTAAAAACATTGCACTCGAATTAGGCGGCAAGTCACCTAACATCGTTTTCGCCGATGCGGACTTTGAGACAGCTGTGGATTATGCTTTATATGGGATTTTTGTCAACGCCGGCCAAGTTTGTAATGCGGGATCTCGTTTACTGCTTGAAGAGAGCATTCACGACAAGTTTATCGATAGATTGATAGAGAAAGCGAAAAAGATCCGAGTCGGCCCTGGCGATCAACCGTCTACACAAATGGGTGCCCTTGTCAGTGAAGCACATATGAATAAGGTACTCCAATATATTCAACTTGGCATAGAAGAAGGGGCGAAATTAGTATGCGGCGGCAAACGTATCACAAGCAACGGGCTTGAAAATGGCTATTTTGTTGAGCCGACGATATTTGTTGACACTAAACCTGACATGAAAATTGTTCAGGAAGAAATATTCGGGCCAGTACTTACCGTGCAAAAATTTAAAGATGAAGCGGAGGCCATCCAGCTTGCCAATGATACTCCATACGGCCTCGCAGCAGGTGTATTTTCACAAGACGGTGCGAAGGCTTTACGAGTAATTAAGAAAATAAGAGCCGGAATTACATGGGTTAATGCCTATAATCTAGCCTACAATGAAGCGCCGTGGGGAGGATACAAGCAGAGCGGAATTGGCCGGGGATTAGGAACTTTTGGGTTGGATGAGTTTAGTGAGGTAAAACAAATTAACATTAATTTAGAAGTAGAGCCAACTAAGTGGTTTGATCATTAAAAATTGAAAAGTAGATATAAAAAAGTAAAAGAGAGTGAGTCACTACTATTACACTATTTGAAAAATTGAAAGGGGAAATTAATGATGATCTGGGATTTTAATTTCAATATTCCTACCTCTATAGAGTTTGGAGGCGGAAAAGTTAAAAATATTGGGAAAAGAGCAAAAGAGCTAGGAGGAAAAAAGGCTCTTCTTATTACCGATAAAGGACTAGCGCAAACTGGAATTTTGCAAAAGGTTATAGATGCGTTAGACCAAGAAGGTGTCAATTATATTGTTTTTGATGAAATTACGCCTAATCCAAAAGATGTAGATTGTCAAAGAGCCTATGAGCAATTTAAAGACGAGGAAATAGATCTTTTGATTGGTCTTGGCGGAGGAAGTTCAATGGATACAGCCAAAGCAATTGGTACACTTTTAACCCATGGAGGAGAGCTTAGAGAGCGTTACGGTGTAAATTTACTAGAGCGAGAAATCACACCACTTATTTGTATCCCTACAACTTCAGGTACTGGAAGTGAAGTTACAACAGGTTCTGTCATTACAGATACAGTTACAAAACAGAAAGAGGCTATACTTGACATTAGATTGGCTCCGAAACTAGCAATTTTGGATCCTGAATTAACTCTAACTCTGCCTAAATCTATTACTGCTGCTACTGGAATGGATGCACTTACACATGCTATCGAAGCTTATACCAGCAATATTGCTGAACCCATTTCCGATGCTCTCAGTCTTTATTCAATTGAATTAATTGCTAAGTACCTTCCATTAGCTGTTGAAAATGGGAACGACTTAGAAGGACGGAAAAATATGCTTGTAGCCAGTTTAATTGCAGGTATGGCATTTAATCACGCGGATCTTGGTGCTGTACATGCTATGGCTGAACCACTTGGAGGTCTTTATGATACTCCACATGGGGTAGCAAATTCTATTTTTCTTCCACATGTTTTTGAATTTAATATTCCTTCAAACCCTGAAAAGCATGCAATTGTAGCTGAAAAACTTGGAGCAAATAAAGAAGGTAAAACAATTGAAGAAACTGCCTATGAAGGTGTTGTCTTGTTAAAAGAGCTTGCTCGTAAAATTGGCATTCCCGATTTTCGAGATTTAAATAATGTCAATCCTGAAGATTTCCCATTCCTTGCTGAAGGGGCAGCAGTTCATTTATGCACACAGACGAATTCAAGAAAAGTGACACGCGAAGATTATTTGGCATTATTCCAAAAGACTTATGAGGCGAAAAACACAACATTAATTTAACTATAAAGATTGATTTAGAAAATTTGACATGACCAATTCTAAATGTTCCTCGATGGAAGATTTGTCGAGTTTTTAAGTGTTAATGTGGATTAAGAGTTTTTGAATCGGTGGTCAGCTTGATAGGAGCTTTAATTGGGCGGCCACCATGGCTTACATAAAAACTGGAGGTGTTTTTACAGTGTTAAATCTGAAAATGTTCATAAACGGAGAATGGATGGATTCTTTAAGTAAACAAAAGAGTCAAGTTGTAAACCCTGCAAACGGCAAGTTCATTGCAGAGGCTCCCAAGGGAAATGCAGAAGATACCCGAATGGCCATCGATGCGGCGCGAACCGCATTTGATTCCGGGATTTGGTCAGATCTGCCAGCTTCAGAACGGGCTTCCTACCTATTTAAAATAGCGGAGACACTTGAAGAAAGAGCATCTGAGCTTAGCCAGCTTGAAACAGCGAATACCGGAAAACCTCTTAGAGAAGCGGAATTTGACATTGCGGATGCAGTGGATTGTTTTCGATATTATGCCGGTTTAGTCACTAAACCCGATGGACAAACATACCCGGTTTCCGGTCCTGTACAGGCTATGGTTGTTCGGGAGCCGGTAGGGGTATGCGGACTAATCGCTCCATGGAATTTCCCTTTACTGACAGGAGCCTGGAAAATTGCGCCTTCCCTTGCTGCAGGAAATACGATTGTGTTTAAACCAGCCGGGATCACTCCGATTACGACTGTTAAATTATTTGAGATTATCCAAGAAGTCGGCATACCGGATGGCGTTGCCAACCTAGTTATGGGCGGCGGGGGAACAGTAGGAAATGAACTAGCGGAAAGCGATAAAGTCGATATGGTTTCGTTCACTGGCAGCACAGAAACAGGCAGAAACATCATGAAAACAGCAGCTGGAAATATTAAAAACATTGCACTCGAATTAGGCGGCAAGTCACCTAATATTGTTTTCGCTGATGCAGATTTTGAAACAGCCGTGGACTATGCTTTATATGGGATTTTTATAAATTCTGGCCAAGTTTGTAATGCAGGATCTCGTTTACTGCTTGAAGAGAGCATTCATGCCAAGTTTATCGAGAGACTGGTAGAGAAGGCGAAAAAAATCCGGGTCGGCCCTGGCGATCAACCGTCTACAGAAATGGGGGCGCTTGTCAGTGAAGACCATATGAATGAGGTGCTCAACTATATTCAACTAGGTATAGAAGAAGGGGCGAAACTAGCCTGCGGAGGCAAACGTATCACAAGCGATGCGCTTGAAAACGGTTATTTTGTTGAGCCGACGATATTTGTTGACACTAAACCTGACATGAGAATTGTTCAGGAAGAAATATTCGGTCCGGTACTGACTGTGCAAAAGTTTAAAGATGAAGCAGAAGCCATCCAGCTTGCGAATGATACCCCATATGGCCTCGCAGCAGGTGTATTTTCACAAGACGGTGCGAAGGCATTAAGAGTGATTAAGAAAATAAGAGCCGGAATTACATGGATTAATGCCTACAATCTAGCCTACAACGAAGCACCGTGGGGAGGATACAAGCAGAGCGGAATTGGTCGAGGGTTAGGAACATTTGGTTTAGATGAGTTTAGTGAGGTAAAACAAATCAACATTAATTTAGAAGTGGAGCCAACCAAGTGGTTTGATCATTAAAAATGGAGAAGTAGAGATAAATGAGTAAAAGAGAGTGAGTAATGCTTACATCGAAGAAATTTTTGACTAATAATAGAGGATGCATTTTTTAATTTGCCAATATTTTAAAACTTAATGATTTTCAAATATTAATTCTGAAGATGGGCTTTAACAGAAAGAAAGCTGTCAGCCTACTTGATTATTTTACGAGTAAAAGGCCAGTTCATCAAGATTTGTCTTTTTTAAGACCTAATAAGACATGCATAGTATTTGAATTATATTCTCCGAGCTCTTTCTCAGTGGCGTTTACTAAGAAAAATCGAGTAATCAGAAAATATGTTGGTTCCTAGTAGTCATTATTGACTCCTAGTTTTATAAGTTGGCATGAAGCATGCGTATATTATCGAGAACGTAATACAAGTGGGAGGCAACGTACATGTCGAATAATGAAAAACAACACCTTAATTTACCTTTTACCGGAATCTGTACTTTCGGGAAATATCCCGTGTGTCCTGATCTAGACCAGCTAGATGCAGATGTAGCTGTCATTGGAGTCCCAAATGATATGGGAACACAATGGAAGTCAGGCGCAAGAATGGGTCCAAGAGGAATTCGTGAAGGCTCTACATTATATAGTTTCGGGTTAGATGGAGCCTATGATATTGAAAATGATATCATGTATCTTGGCCCGAAATGGAAAGTTGTTGATTGCGGTGATGTAGACATGGTACATGGGGATATGATCCAATCCCATGATAATACGGAAGAAGCCATTCGAAAAATCGTTTCAAAAGGTGCAATGCCGGTTGTTTTAGGTGGAGATCATTCCATTACAATTCCAGTAGGAAAGGGCTTGGATGAACTCGGGCCATTTCATGTGATCCAGATTGATGCGCATTTAGACTGGGCAGATCACCGTTCAGGAATGCGGGTTGGACATGGAAGCTGCATCCGCCGCTTATCTGAAATGAATCATGTTCAAAAGATTTTTCAATTGGGCATTCGTGGAATCAGCAGCAGTAAAAAAGAAGATGTCGATGCTGCCAGAGAATACGGAAGTGTCATCTTGTCTCCCCGCCAAATGAGAAAGATGGGATTTGAACAAGTTCTGGAACTTATTCCAGCAGGTGAAAAATATTATATTACCATGGACATTGATGGCCTCGACCCATCAATCGCCCCTGCGACAGGCACACCTTCTCCTGGAGGCCTGCTTTATGATGAAGTCAACGAATTACTCCATGGAATTGCAAAAAGAGGAGAAGTAATCGGTTTTGATATGGTAGAAGTAGCTACACCTTACGATCATACGGGAATAACTGGACAAGTGGCAGCGCGCCTCTCATTAGACTTGCTTAGTTATGTTTTAAAGGAAAAAGAGAAAAACAGGCTGCAATCAGCGATCATCAAGAGAAGAAATTCATAAAGAAGCATTAGTCTGTTAAATTTTAAAGCGTTTGCTGATATAAAGTGATTTTCCTCTTAGTTTCCTAAATATGTATAAATGATAGAAGCGATATCATAAAAATATTTATGTAAATAATTGTCTATTTTGAATATATTGAGTATCTAAAAAAGTATAGAGGATGACGGTTGTGGGAGAGTGCAATGTAGACAGCCAACGAATGAGCAAGTTCCCAAAAAAACCTGGAACAAATCTCTCAGGTAAAAGAAACATAATAGGACGCAACTCTGGGGAGCGCGTTTATAAAACGCCACCATTGGGGAAACTTTTTTTAGCATAGAGTTAAACCCTCAGTTAAAAGGACAGAGAAGGGAATGTTGCCATTACTCTTTTCTGTCCTTTTTTGCTTTGTGCGGGAGCCATTCTATTTAGGCTCCATTGGTAACGATTTGTATTGTATATATGTGTAACCAAACTTTATTTTCATTGATATCGATTCTCCATAATAGTAGTTACCAATAATGGAACTAATATGTGAATAACAGTACGATAATGGCAAGCCAAAATGCCTGCCCAAGATTCTAATATCGTATCAAGCCCATTTTGTGTAAGGATGAAATCATCTGTTTCCTTCGATATATACAGGCCTGAAAACAAAATAAGGTAGGCTGTCGAACCAATAGGGGCAATACCCATCCGACTTCATTTGAAAATAGACCCTCTTGATTACTTGCAACATAACAGCGCCTAGTTCTCCGCCAGCCACTTCCCTTAATCCAAATGCACTTTCAAAGATTAAAACAAAAACACTCTGTAACTCGGTAACATTCATGACGACGATAATAATCAACGCTACTAACACGTATGCTCCTGCCATAATAGGGACGATGACAACAGATGCTTTTGCAATCATTTTAATCCCGCCAAAAATGATGACAGCCGTAACCCATTTTTCGATTCCAAACGATTCATTGAACGCACTTGTAATCGTGTTGGCTTGTACCAAATAGAAATTCAATCCCTATCCTTTTTGAAGGTGGGGATATTTTACGCTTACTCATAGAAAAAGAGATGGCTCCAAATCTACTTTATTATACAGCTTGCAGAGATAGCAAGCATCAATCACATCTGTCTTTACTTTTCGTAGAGATGAGCTCTTTTCATGCTATTAAACAAGTGGGTTAATGATAATTAATAAATAATCTCTTTCCTCGAAATGCTGAACAACTGGTGTATGACAATGACTAGTAGACTCTAATACGACCGAGGTCGAATTCCTGTTAAGTTTTCTATTTCCCTCTTACTTACAAAAATCCATGATAGTAAGTACTGACACCTAAATAAATGGTTCATAAAGAACTTATTCCATAAACAGGCTCCCTCCACATTCAAACCATTTTTTCACTTCAGTGATGATCGAATTAGGATAATTTATTTAAACAAAACGAGACAAAACGAGACAACAATCTCATTTTGTCTCGTTTTGTTTCGACTGAAAATAAATAAAATCCTCATTTTAGCGACCTCCCATCTTGGCACGGCATTTGCAATATCAATATAAAGAATGACTCATTATTATTGATTGGGGGCTAAAAAATGGAAACGGTTCAATCGAATGAAATAAAGTTATCACAGGACAGGGCTTATTGGATGTACAAAAAAATGCTGGAGATCAGGAAATTCGAAGACCAAGTTCATGAATCTTTTGCAAAAGGGATTTTACCAGGTTTTGTCCATTTGTATGCTGGGGAAGAAGCGGTAGCTGTAGGAGTATGTGCTCACCTTTCTGAAAAGGACAGCATTACAAGCACTCACAGAGGGCATGGCCACTGTATTGCAAAAGAATGTGACCTTAACGGGATGATGGCTGAAATCTATGGGAAAGTGACAGGGCTTTGCAAGGGAAAAGGCGGTTCCATGCATATTGCCGATTTGGATAAGGGGATGTTAGGTGCTAACGGGATAGTTGGTGGAGGCTTTCCGCTCGCATGCGGTGCAGCATTAACTGCGAAATATAAAAAGACCGATCATGTTAGTGTTTGTTTTTTTGGTGATGGTGCCAATAATCATGGGACATTCCATGAAGGTATAAATCTGGCGGCAATTTGGAAGCTACCCGTAATATTCATCGCAGAAAATAATGGGTATGGGGAGGCCACGCCATTCAATTATGCTTCAAGCTGTAAAACGATAGCCGATCGGGCGATTAGCTACAATATCCCGGGTGTCCGAGTGGATGGGAAAGATGTATTGGCTGTGTATAAGGCTGCCGAAGAAGCCGTTCAGAGGGCTCGCAGGGGAGAAGGTCCATCATTGATCGAATGCGTTACTTATCGTAATTATGGACACTTCGAGGGAGATGCACAGAAATATAAAAAAGAACAAGACAAAAAGGAGCATAAACAAGAGAAAGATGCGATTGCCCTGTTTAGGAATTACTTACTCAAACAGAATCTGCTGGCGGAAAAAGAACTGATTTCTCTTGAAATTGCCGTTGAGGAATCTATTAAACAAGCAGTCAAGTTCAGTGAAGATAGCCCATATCCAGAGGCTTCCGATTTATTAAAAGATGTTTATGTATCCTATTAAATGATAAAAGGAGGAATTAAAATGAGTAGAAAAATCAGTATGTCACAGGCAATAAATGAAGCAATGGCCATGGCAATGAGAAAAGATGAAAATGTCATCCTTATGGGAGAAGATGTAGCCGGAGGCGCAGAGGTTGATCATTTGCAGGATGACGAAGCATGGGGTGGTGTTTTAGGTGTCACAAAAGGATTGGTTCAAGAGTTTGGCCGTGATAGAATCCTTGATACTCCCATTGCGGAAGCCGGTTATATGGGTGCGGCCATGGCAGCTGCTTCGACAGGCTTACGACCGATTGCCGAGCTAATGTTCAACGATTTCATTGGGAGCTGTTTGGATGAAGTATTGAATCAAGGTGCGAAGTTCCGCTATATGTTTGGAGGAAAAGCACAGGTTCCCGTGACAATCCGTACGATGCATGGTGCAGGGTTCAGGGCTGCAGCACAGCATTCACAAAGCCTTTATGCCTTGTTCACTAGCATTCCTGGATTGAAGGTCGTTGTTCCCTCATCCCCCTATGACGCAAAAGGGCTCTTACTTTCAGCCATAGAAGATAATGATCCCGTCATCTTTTTTGAAGATAAAACGTTATACAACATGGTCGGAGAGGTTCCGGAAGGCTACTATACAATCCCATTCGGCAAAGCTGAAATTAAAAGGAAAGGCTCGGACTTGACGGTCGTTGCCATCGGTAAACAAGTTCACACCGCGATGGAGGCTGCTGAAAAACTTACTGCTAAAGGCATTGAAGTCGAGATTGTCGACCCTAGGAGCTTGTCACCACTGGATGAAGAATCGATTCTCAATTCTGTGGCAAAAACAAATCGTTTAATCGTGATCGATGAAGCGAACCCAAGATGCAGCGTCGCAACGGATATTGCCGCACTGGTGGCGGATAAGGGATTTGACACGCTCGATGCGCCAATTAAAAGGATTACGGCACCACATACACCTGTACCTTTTTCTCCACCGCTAGAAGATATTTACCTTCCAACATCAGAAAAAGTGATACAAGTCGTTTCAGAATTATTGGGGGAGCCTTCCATTCTTAGGGTGTAAATATGATGCATGCTCCAGCTTTTTCGCATAGAACTGCAAAAGTTGGAGCAACAAACCAATGGTGGACACAGAAACCAATCTGAAGGGAGAAAAAAGATATGGCGGTCGAAGTGGTAATGCCGAAATTAGGCATGGCAATGAAAGAAGGCACTGTTTCGTTGTGGAGTAAGGCTGTTGGGGATTCAGTAGAAAAAGGTGAAGCAATAGCCAGCATCAATTCAGAGAAAATCGAAATGGATATTGAATCTCCTGCTGAAGGTACGATTCTGAATATAGCTGTTCAAGAAGGACAAGGAGTACCTCCAGGAACCGTTATCTGTCATATCGGAAATCCGAATGAAGAAATAGTGATCGATGATCATGTTGCTGAACAGACTCAGTCGATAATTGCTGAACAAGAAAAGCCGAAAACAAAAGAGACACCCATTTTGCCAATGGGAGATCGTTTGATGATCACCCCGGTTGCACGAAAAATGGCACAGGCAGCGAATCTTGACATTGAGAAGATTCAAGGCACCGGGCCAGGTGGAAGAATCACTAAAGAAGATGTACAGAAAGTAATCGAAAAAAGGGATTCCATGTCGGTAAAAACAGAAGAAAGAATAGTTTCTCCCCAATCAACTGTAGAGAGTCGGCAGCAGATCCCTGTTACCGGTATGAGGAACATCATTGCAAAACGTATGAAAGAGAGCCTGCAAAGCAGTGCCCAATTAACTCTAACGATGAAAGTTGATGTCACTGATTTAGTCATTTTGCAAAAACAGGCTACTGAAACGCTACAAAAACAAGAATCAACTAAATTGACGATAACGGACTTTGTTGCCAAGGCTGTCGTGCTTTCACTTAAAGAGCATCCTAAAATGAATAGTGCTTATATTGAAGATAACATCATTTTGTATGAGCAAATCCATCTTGGAATTGCGGTGGCATTGGAAAAGGGGCTCGTTGTTCCCGTCATAAGAAATGCCGAAAATTGTACCCTAAGACAGTTATCGAAAAAGGGTAAGGAATTGGCCCGATGTGCACGTGACGGTCAATTGCCCATTGAAGACATGCAAGGGTCCACTTTTACCATCAGTAACCTTGGGGCATACGGCGTTGAGCATTTTACACCGATTCTCAATACACCGGAAACGGGGATTCTTGGAATTGGCTCTGCTTACGAAACCCCGCGTTATATTGGCGAAGAATTGGCGAAGAGAACGATCTTGCCACTCAGTTTAACGTTTGATCACCGTGTACTTGACGGGGCACCTGCTGCTGCCTTTTTACAAACACTTAAACGGTATTTAGAAGAGCCGATCACCGTGATTTTATAGAAAAGGAGGGAAAGCTCTTGAATCGTATAGCTATTATAGGCGGCGGTCCTGCAGGGTATGTAGCGGCAATCACTGCTGCCCAGCAGGATAAGGAAGTCATATTGGTAGTCGATGGGCCATTAGGGGGCACCTGTTTAAACGAAGGCTGTATGCCAACGAAGTCATTATTGAAAAGTGCTGATACGTATGACTTGGTGAAAAATGCCGGTCATATGGGAATTCGCCTGCCCTCCAATTTGATTGAAGTTGATTGGGATACCGTACAGGAACGAAAGAGAGATGTCATATCTAAACTAGTGAACGGCATTCGATATTTAATGAATAAGAATAAAATAAAAGTCATTCAGGGAAGGGCGTCTATCCTGACGGGCCATCGACTGCGAATCGAGAACGGAAATAAAAATAAAGAGATTGAAGCTAGTAAGATCATCATTTCAACTGGGTCCGAACCGATTCCTTTACCTTTTGCGCCGTTTGATGGTGAATGGATCATCCACAGTGGCCAGGCCATGTCACTTCCTGCCATTCCCGAGTCGCTGCTCATTGTCGGAGGCGGCGTCATCGGATGTGAATTTGCCAGTATTTATAGCAGGATGGGCACCAAGGTTACCGTTATCGAAATGGGGGCAAAGCTGCTTCCGGGGGAAGACGATGATATTACGAGCATCCTTCATGGAGAATTAAAAAAACAAGGCGTAACGGTCCAAACCTCCACATCTGTCAAAAACATCAATGCAACCAGTAAGACGGTATTTTTGGAGAAAAGCAATGGAGAATCGGAAGAACTTCATGCAGATTACGTACTCGTATCAATAGGGAGAATACCAAGAGTGAACGAAATGGGCTTAGAGGGAAATGATATTGATTTTTCCCGACTTGGCATCTCGGTGGATGATCGAATGCAAACAAGCAATCCATCGATTTATGCCTGTGGTGATGTGATAGGGGGCATACAACTTGCCCATGTTGCTTTTCATGAAGGGCGAGTTGCGGCTCTGAATGCCTGTGGCCAATTTGCACAAGTGAATTACCGGGCAATCCCTCGCTGCATTTATACCTCCCCGGAGATTGCCAGTGTAGGCTTGACTGAAAAAGAAGCGCGTAAAAAATATGGGGAAATTAAAGTTGGTGAATTCGCTTTTTCCGCAAATGGGAAAGCGATCCTTTCCAATGAACCGGTAGGAAAGGTCAAAGTGCTAGTGAACCCACAATATAATGAAATTCTAGGTTTTACCATTGTTGGTCAACATGCGACAGAATTGATCGGTCAAGGTACGGTCATGCTGCATGCAGAAATAACGGCAGATATGATGGATGATTTTGTAGCGGCACATCCAACCTTGTCCGAATCCATTCATGAAGCTTTTTTGAACGTTGTAGGTCAAGCTGTGCATTCATAAAAACCAGAAGGGGGATTTTTATATGGCTAGCGGTCAACGGACGGCGGTAGTCACTGGTGCAGGACGCGGTATCGGACGTGCCATTGCATTAAGATTGGCTCAAGATGGATTGAATGTGGTCATTAATGATGTCAATCTGGATACGGCTGAATCGGTCGTGAATGAGATCAGGGAAATTGGGCGTGAAAGCTTTGCCGTTAAAGCGGATGTAAGCAATAGACGGGAAGTATTCGAAATGGTGAATCAAGTTGTAGAACGTTTTGGACAACTGGACGTTATGGTTTCAAATGCAGGTATTGCTCAAATAAAGCCTCTATTGGAGGTAACTCAAGAGGATCTGGAACAGATTTTCAATATAAATGTAAATGGTGTCCTCTTTTGCCTCCAAGCTGCTGCTGAACAAATGAAAAAGCAGGAAGGTGGGAAAATTATAAGTGCTGCCAGCATCGCCAGTTACAAAGGCTTTAGTTTACTAGGTACATACTCGGCCACAAAATTTGCCGTAAGAGGCATTACACAAGCGGCAGCTCAGGAATTGGCCCAGTTTGGCATTACGGTGAATGCATACTGTCCAGGAATTGTCGGGACGCAAATGTGGGATTTAATTGATGAAAAAATGGGTCAATATATGAATCTTGCTAAAGGGGAAACATTTAAAAAGTTTACAGATTCCATAACCTTAGGACGCTCCGAAACGCCAGAAGATGTTGCGAAATTCGTATCTTACCTTGCTTCACCGGATTCGGATTATATGACAGGGCAATCCATCATGATAGATGGCGGGGTTATATTTTCATAAAACTAACGCATTATATTGTTAGATGGAGAAGCATCGTGTGAATGATCACATGATGCTTTTTGTGTAAACTAAATCTATATATTGTAAGCGGATACATAATCTACTATAATTAAATGGACCTCGATTAACATCCTATTTTATACTCCATGGTATTTTTCCTCTAGATTGACTGGTCAAATGAAGGTTTAAACCAAATGATTAGAGGAGGATTTTATGCTATCCACTAGTTGTTATCTACGCACATGGGAACGCTTTGTAAGTGAAGGGGTTCTCGATTCAAATCGTCTGAACAAGCGAATAATGGAATCCTGGCATCGCTGCAAAAAAGAACAAGTCAACCCATACCTTAATAAAGGCAAACACATTTTGACGAATGAATTATTGGACATTCAAAGAGAAAAGAACTCCTTCCTATTAGAAGTGGCATCACCCCAATTAACTAGGATGAATCAATCAATAAAAGAATCAGGAATGATGGCCTTATTGGTCGATCCGGATGGATATGTCCTTTCACTTTCCGGAAACGAGAAAATCCTCGATGAGGCAGGCAAAATAAATTTTGTGGAGGGCGTATGCTGGACGGAGGGGGAGGTCGGAACGAACGCGATTGGAACAGCCTTGAAAACGGGTGAAGCCGTAATGATTCAAGGTACCGAGCACTATTCAATTGCCTCACACAAATGGAGTTGCTCTGCCATGCCCATTTTAAATGAAGACGGTAAGATATTGGGAGTTTTGGATATATCATGTCCAGTAGATTATTTCCATCCTTCCATGCTGGGTATGGTAGCCAGTTTGGCGTATACAATCGAACAGGAAATGGGAGTGCGTTCCTATAAAAAGGAGCTGGCATTGACCCAGCACTCGATAGAACTTGCTGAGACCTACCCGGATTTGCCTTTTATCGTCTGTAACCATAAAGAAATGATAATCTCCGCCAGTAAACAGATTCGCAAAAAAATTCCTCAATCCATTGGTATGGCATTGGCCGATCTATTAAATCATGGATATCGAATCGTAAAGGAAAATCCGCTTCTATCCAAAGAGGATAATAGAGTTTCGGGTAAGTGTTTATTCTTATCAGAGAATCATGGTCATGAAACCAATCGGCTTTTCCCTGCTTCAATGCCTGCAGAAAGGTTCGCCTTCAAAGGGGAAAGCGGGATTAGCGAAGCCTTTCATAACACATTACACAAAGTGAAGCTTGTTGCACCGACAGAAGCAAATGTGTATATTTCTGGTGAAACAGGGGTCGGGAAAGAGCTTATTGCCATGGCCATTCATGAAAATGGGTTTCGTAAAAAAGGACCGTTCGTCACGATAAATTGCGGGGCCATACCTAAAGATTTAATGGAGAGTGAATTATTCGGGTATGTCGAAGGTGCTTTTACTGGGGCTAAACGGCAAGGGCACAAAGGGAAGTTCGAGCAGGCAAATGGAGGGACCATTTTTCTCGATGAAATCGGTGAAATCCCTTCAGCGATGCAAGTCGCCTTACTGCGTGTACTTCAGGAAAGAAAAATCGTTCCAATCGGTGGCACAAAAAGCATTTCATTGGATATTCGCATTATCACTGCAACACACCGTAATCTTGAAGAGCTTGTCAATGAAGGGTCCTTTCGGAAGGATTTATACTATCGGTTGAACGTTTACCCCATTCATGTACCGCCCTTGAGGGAAAGGATTGAAGACATTCCTTATCTAGTCAACTACTTGTGTGTGAAGAATAATTGGAATATTCCATTAACGGAAGAATTATTGAATCGTTTAAAAGAGTACAATTGGCCAGGCAATATTAGAGAATTGCAGAATGTACTTCAGCGATTGACCATCTTACTTGCGGAAGGACCTCTGGATTATGGTAAAGTGTTGAATTCCATGTATTCTCAACCCGTTACACGGCATGATGATTTCCCTGCATGGGAGGAACCTGGTGATAAAGGCATATCGGGAAAAGAACTGACGATCCGTGAAAAAATTCAACGGGATTTAATGATAGAGGCATTACAAAAATCAAGAGGGAATGTAACGGCTGCAGCAAAGTTGATGGATATACCAAGAAGTACATTTTACAAGCGGCTCCATAAGTATGGTATATAGACATGGCGTGTGTACATGATGTAAGAAGAGTAGATTGATGGAAATCCATGGAAAGTGAAAGGGGTATGGCAAATGAAAACAAGAATTACTGAATTATTGGGGATTGAATATCCGATTATTTGCGGCGGGATGTTTCAAGTTGGCCGAGCCCCGCTCGCAGCCGCCGTGTCAGAAGCGGGAGGACTAGGCATCATTACTTCGAAAACACAGGTGACCCCAGAAGGTCTCCGTGATGAAATACGCAAAGTGAAAACTTTGACCAAGAAGCCCTTTGCTGTCAACCTGAACTTGTTTCCAAGTCAAACCGAAACCCCGAATGATGAGTTCATTGATATTTTAATTGATGAAGATATAAAGATTGTTGAAACGAGTGGCCGAAGCCCAGAAAGTTTAATGTCCAAACTTAAAGAGCACGGCTTTACCGTGATACATAAGGTAGCGAACGTCAAAAACGCAATCTCAGCAGAGAAATTAGGAGTCGATGCCATTATCATTGTAGGGAATGAAACAGGCGGGCATCCAGGCATGGGGGATGTAGGAACGCTTGTCATGCTCCCTAGAGCCGTTGACTCCGTTACTATTCCAGTAATAGCAGGCGGTGGATTTTCGGATGGCAGAAGCCTAATTAGTGCCTTGTCACTCGGTGCCGAAGGAATCGTCATGGGAACTCGCTTTATGGCAACGAAAGAAGCGCCGATCCATGATAACGTGAAGCAGTGGATGGTATCTGCCAATGAAATGGATACAGTTGTCATCCAACGGAATATAGGCAGTCCGTCGCGTGTAGCATTAAATGCCATCAGTAAAGAAGTGGACAAACTTGAAAATGAAGGTGCCACCATAGAGGAATTGATTCCACTAATTACGGGACAACGAAGCAAGAACGTGTACTTTGAAGGAAATTTAGACGGAGGAATATGGTCATGCGGACAATCTGTAGGACTGATAAAAGAAATATTGACCGTCAATGAACTAATAACACAAATCATCCATGAAGCAAAAACTTCGTTCGAATTCATCCAAAGCCGTATCGAATCCATTCGAACATAAATAACGTATCAGGAACATGAGATCAAGTGCTATTTCGTGTTCCTTTTTTATAGGTTGATGGGAAATTGGGTTTAATCGAACTCTAACGCGAAATGCGTATTCAAGAAAGTAAATAGGTATATAACCCATCAATAACTTGCTTACCAATTTTCATAACATTTCGTGATTAGAGTTTACATAATATTATTATTCCGTTTTATAAAAATATGTTGTCATCTGGCATTAACTTATAATCTGCCTTTATTTCTGAAACTTTTTAAACCTTACTTAAAAATAAGTTTAAAACAGAGCGGATGGATCATCATTTATTAAAGATTATTCATGATATAGGCAGTTATAAGTTAAAAGAGAGATTATGTTGCTAAATAGAGGTGCCTATTATCACTTTCAGGAAGAAAAAGTGGGAATTTCAAGTTGAAGACCCTGGGAGTTGTTATAGGTAAAGTTATATTAATATATTTTTTTAGAAGTGTTAACCCGTGATTTTTGTCATATTGCCATATATTTTATATATCAGAATAACAAAAACAGTAGATTAGGTCAGTTAATGATAATATTTTGATAAATATAGAATTATTAATGAGCAGCATGAATAAAAAGGCATTCAGAGTAGCAGTTTGTGATAGAAGGGGGAACCTTTTATTGCTTCATGTCTATGTCTTTACACACAACAACAGAAGGTTTATCATATTTCTTTGCATCGAGAAAGGCTGAATTGGTTCAGATAGGAGCAATTATGATGTTATGACTTCCGATGACAACGTAATCCAAATGGACATGTATTAGTCCTTAAACGGACGGAAAAAGGAAGAAAATGAAGGTGCCACCGGGTTTTACTGAATGGAAAACTAATATAGCTTAGAATTGATATGAGATCCTTAAAGTCAAATGACTAAGTGTATTAAATAATTGAACTAAAGTGATTAATCGTAGTCATAACAAAATAGCGACAAACAATAAATATTAGCAATTATATTAACAGATAAATTACGATTGAGAATAAAAATCAGAATTTTATTTGACATTTGAGAATTAAATATTATGGGACTTAATTCATTGTAAAATTAGCTTAAATCAAGGCAAAAAGTTACTGCCAATATTTAATCCAATATAAATATAAAATTGAAGATCAACCATTTTTTCTAAATGAACGTAACAATATTTAATTAAAGTATTAGTTAACAATGAGTAATTAGATAAAAAGATATTAATAAATAATTGTAGTGTATCAATTTTTAAAATTCGTATTTCGTCTCACTAAGTTAAGTATTCTTAAGATATGAGATATAATTAACAATAAAAATATAACTTCCTATAATATATATTATGTAAACTAGAATCAAAATAATGATAGTACCAATTTGTTGTCTATCTCATCTCTTATCTCATCTTTAGGATATTTATCGTTTGATATAGTACTGTTTTTTTAAAATGATGTGTTTATCGTTGATACATTGCTTTTCCGTTTCCACTTTTGAAATATTTATAACAATGTACGTAGTACGTAATTATTGCTCACCACAACGATACCTTTTTATACATGCTAGACATATCCTACAATTACCATTTAAAGTTTTTTTATTAAAAGCTTCATTACTTATTTCATATAGATTATTGTGATTGATTCTAAATTCTCTGTTAAGACATTCTTTCTAAAATCTTTATCTAATTGATAAAGATCTTTGTTAGTATATATTCCTTTCATTCCGTTATTCTCGATAAATCCACAAAGTCTTTACAAGATATTCCATTCATGAATCTAAACTTTTCAAATAAACTCCAGGGTGATTCAAATTCAGAGATCCACTTATTGTTCCAATCGCAATGGGACTCGACAAATACTTCTCTTATTATGAAAATCATATTACTCAAAGGCGACAATCCATTGTTCGAAATGCACTTCGAAGACTTGAAAGTTTAGGTTACACGGATACATTGACAGAACCAGAGGCTTCTTAATTCAGTTTTATATCCAATCCGGTTCCACGAATAAGACGCTCCCCCCTTTTACAAATGAGCTGCGTCTTATTCAGTAATGCCCATAACTTCAGAAGTTAATTTTCATGGTGGTTCAACAAACACATTCTCCTCAGTTGCACTTTCTATTTGGTATATACATAACGTTGGTAAATCGCTATCCTAGCTTCTTCTTTAAAACGCCTGCGCCCAAACGATATTCAGTGATCCTTCATAAATAGTACGTACTCAATTTAAACTTTAAATAGAGCCTGATTTAAAAATCAAACTTAAAAATCCAAGCCTTTTTTTTATATCGGCATATATATTGTAGAAAGGAGTGATTAACATGTCCAATTACGATTAAAAGTATTATCAGGAAAAGTATCGATATTTTAAAAAGAAGTACAATTGTTGCAAAGAATGCCTCGAAGAAAACAGAAAAAAAAGCTTCATTGCTCGACTTTTCGGAAAGTGAACAATGAGGAAAAAGGGTGAGTAAAATAGAAAAGCCAATTCAAGGTCGTAGATTTGTTGACACGACCTATAAGAATAATAAAAATAAGAGTAATAAAGATGATTGCCTTAATAAAAACGAACATAAAAAATGTAAGGAGTGTGAACAAGGTCCTCGAGGACCTCAAGGACCTTCAGGACCCCAAGGATTTCAAGGACTTCCAGGACCCCAAGGACCTCCAGGACCAGGGGGTGCTTTGGCTTATGGATCATTGTACGATCCGTCTGGAGATTTTGTCACAGTGTCTACGGTAAATCCCCCTACTCTGGGGCAGAAGGTTGTTTTCACAACTCCTGGTCCGTTATTAGAAACAGCTCCTTTTCCTCCTGGTCTTGGACCTTATACTGATATTGAGGTTCTGACTGAGGGGTTATATGAGATTAGCATGGATTTAACAGCTAGACTAATTAATGCTTCTAACTTAACGTTTAATACGGAAGTGCAGTTCAGGTTATTCATCAATGACACAACCCCAGTTCTTGAAAGTACTTTTGAATCCTTTAATCGAATTACAGGCGGTCCAGGCGGGCAACCATCGCAAGTTGAAACTAGAAACACGATAGGAAGAACAATCCAACTTCAATTATCCGCAAACGATAGGCTAAGTATTAGAGTTATTACTGCTTCAGCCAATGTAACATATAGGTATCCCTCATTAGTAGTCACAAAAATCGCCAACTAGCTGCCAAAGTAAAGTAAATAGGAGCAAGAAAAGCCCCAACCTAATGTTGTGGGCTTTTTCCGTTTTACAACTTTATTATACTTAATGGCGGTGGTGGTTTTGGTTAACAGGTAAATTAAGCGAAGCCTCATTCCTTCTTCAACTAACATGCCCCATTTGTTAAATAAGCAACTCCTTCTTATTATGTATAAATATTGCCTTGAACTGTTATCTCTGCGATCAATGAAAGTAAATAATATCGTCTCTCGTTTTTTCCGGCAACACTCGTGGAGTCATAGTTCTTGATGTTACAGAATTTCCCCTATCCTCTACTCATTAAATTTGTAAATACAAAGACAACGGTTTTCTGTCAAAAAAATATAAAGATAGCAGATTAATGGCAAAAATCTGCTGTCTTCGGCCTAGAATTGTATATTTGATAAGCGAATGAAAGAATCTCCAACAGAATGCTGGAGATTCTTTCGGTTATTTTTTAAACTTATCCGGAAACTGCTTTGCAACTCCCGCAGAGATAGTATCGGCCATTAAGATTATATATGTAACCCCTTCATCAATTGAAACGATTCTTCCGTTCCAATTTTTTGCTATGCTTGAAGTTACATCATTTGTCACTAATTTCAAATGAATATAAAGCAGATTTTTTAGAGTTTCATTTTTCAAATAGGGGTTGGCACCGCTAAGGAAAGCTGCTATTTCATCAGCATTTCTATACCATTCTTTGTTTAGCTGTTTCACCAAGACTTCATTTCCGCTTTCTCTCCGTATACTGGCTTTATAGCATTTCCAATATCCTCCTGATTTTTCAGAAGCCTAGCCAATACCTGTTTTTGCCCCTCCACTTCCCCGCCCGGAAAATATTGCAACAGCAAAAAAATCCCTGCTGGGAGCATAGGATCTTTTTCATTTCAATATTATTAAAGCTTGTTCTCTACTGGCTGGACTGTCCCTTCCTCTATACTGACGCCGGCATGTTTTTTTGACCAGTAAGTCGCAAGAATTGGCCCTGATATGTTGTGCCATGCAGCAGCCAGGACACTTGGAAGTGCTGCCAGCGGGCCGAAATGTGCCGTAGCAAGCGCAACGCCTAACCCGGAGTTCTGCATGCCCACTTCAATCGAAATCGCTCTTCTATTGACTTCATCAAGTCCAAGCACTTTTGCTGTCATGTAACCAAACAGCAGTCCAAATCCGTTGTGAAGCATCACGGCAGTAAAAATGAGGAACCCGGATGTAGCGATGCTAGCTGCATTGCCTGAAACTACTGCGCTTACAATCGTAATAATGGCCGCTACCGAAATAAGTGGTAAAACGGTTAAGCTTTTTTCAACTATTACCGGGAAAAGCCGCTTAATGGCCAAACCTAAAACAATCGGAAGAAGGATGACTTGTATAATGGACTTAAACATATCAAAAAAATCGACCGGCATCCATTGGCCTGCCAACAAAAGCAGAAGCAGCGGAGTCATGATTGGAGCCAGTAAAGTTGATACCGAGGTCATAGCTATCGACAAGGGTACATTACCTTTTGCAAGATATACCATAACATTAGAGGCTGTTCCGCCCGGTACACAGCCGAGCAAAACCAGACCTGCAGCTAATTCGGCTGGCAAATTCATAAGTTTCGCAATAAGGAATGCCACAGATGGCATGATGATGAACTGGGCGCAAACTCCAATTATTACGGGCAGTGGTTTAGTGATGACGATTTTAAAATCAACTGCCTTCAAAGTAAGCCCCATTCCAAACATGACAACCCCTAGCAATATCGTAATATAGCCTCCCAATCCCAAAAATGGCTCTGGAAAAATAAAGGCAATGACGGAAATTAAGATAACCCAAACAGCAAAAAATTTTCCGGCTAATGCACTGAACGCTTCTAATACCTTCATTTCATCACACTCTTTCTTGCATAAATATTTTACTTGGATTTAATAAATTATCTGGATCAAGGGCTACTTTGATTTTTTCCATCACAAACAGTGAGTTCCCATGTTCTTTTTTCTGATATTTTTGTTTACCGACCCCGACTCCGTGCTCCCCAGTGCATGTTCCGTTCCGCTCAAGGGCATACAGGACAATTTGTTCATTTAGCTGTTCTGCTCTTTTAATCTCTTCTAGATTTTTGGTATCAATCATTAAGAGTACGTGATAGTTTCCATCTCCTACATGGCCGACAATCCCACCGGTAAGGCCCAGAATATCAACTGCCTCCCTTGCATGTTGAATGGCACCGGAGAGCTCTGAAATCGGAAGGCAGACATCAGTCACCATCAGTTTTTTTCCAGGATAGCCATGAATATAAGCATAGGCAAGATTATGGCGAGCTTCCCATAGGCGGTTCCTGGCAGCATTATCTGCCTCAAATTCAATATCGAGACAATGATGTTCTGCTACTATTTCTTTAGTGAACTCTACATCTTGCTTCAAACCTGCTTCATTACCATGAAACTCCAAAAATAGTGTAGGCGCTTCGTTATAGCTTGTATCACTATAATGGTTAACCTGCTTCAGTGATGGTTCATCGACAAGTTCCACCCTTGCAATTGGAACACCTGACTGCAAAATGGATACAACAGCTTCTACCGCATGGTCCAATGCCGGAAATGATGCTCTTGCCGCCATAACGTGCTCAGGAATTCCGTAAACTCTCAACGTCAATTCCGTAAAGCAGCCAAGGGTTCCTTCAGAACCAACAAAAATACCGTTTAGATGGTAACCTGATGACGATTTAGCTGCCAAATTGCCAGTATGTATAATCGAACCATCTGCAAGAACCACTTCAAGGTCACGGACTTGGTCACGCATCACACCATACTTTACTGATGTCGTTCCACTGGCATTTGTTGCCGCCATTCCGCCCAGAGTAGCATCAGCTCCAGGATCCACGGAAAAAAACAGCCCATATTTTTTCAATTCTTTATTTAGTTGCGAACGCGTTACGCCAGGCTGAACCTTTACGAGAAAATCGTTTTCACGCACTTCAATGATTTTATTCATTAGTGAAAAGTCAATGGTTATGCCATGATTGTACGGTATGACATGGCCCTCGAGGCTTGATCCCAACCCAAAAGGGACCATCGGGATTTTGTGCATATTGGCCAATTTCACAACATCACTAACTTGCTGTGTTGTTTCTGGAAATACAACAATATCGGGAAGACTTACAGCATGATATGATTCATCTCTGCCGTGCAATTCTCTCACTGTCTGGTTTACTGTTACTTGACTTTCCGAAAGAACTTCCTTTAAAGCGTTGATCAAATTTACACTAGTTGCTTCCATTCAATTCTCCTTCTTTCTGCTATAACATCCGCTTTTGTCATATCAAAAGCTTTTGTCGCACCTATACCAAGATTAAGTTTCTACTTCAAAGCTTCAACTATTGAATGAATCCCCCTCCCTAAAAATCTTAAAAATGATATCGTTTTCATTAATGAATAGATTGACCTAGACCATTTTTGTCATTTCATAATTGGTCTAACCAATTTTCATTATACTAAATTTTTTGACTTTTTCAACAATTATATATATATTACTTTTCTCCATAAATTAATCGTTATTTTGACAGTATTATAGGCGGTTTTCCT
Source organism: Brevibacillus sp. JNUCC-41 (assembly GCF_014844095.1). Lineage (NCBI taxonomy): Bacteria > Bacillati > Bacillota > Bacilli > Caryophanales > Bacillaceae > Peribacillus > Peribacillus sp. JNUCC41. The sequence goes on from NZ_CP062163.1 coordinate 4,491,492, forward strand.
ACCTTCTAACAAAAGATGAATCGCCTTCAATTCCTAAATGAACGGTTTTGACTGAAATAAAGTAATAATATATTTTCAAAATTGGTCTAACCAATAGAAGGTCTGAAATTATCTTCTTGCTTCATTAATGAATGCTTGTTAAGATGATTCCACTTAGTCGTACCAACTTGTTGTTATTGAAGGATGTGAAGGAAGTAATGGATTCTATACCAGTTAAATCCCCAAAAGTGTACGAAATCATCTTCAATCAAATTAAGGAATCTTTTATTAGCGGTGAATTAAAACCTGGGGATAAATTACCCCCTGAGCGGGAGTTGTCCAATCGTTTTAAAGTGAGTCGAACATCAATCAGGGAAGCCCTTCGAGTATTGGAGATTAACGGAGTCATTGAGGTCAGACCAGGTGACGGGACATTTATCAGACAATCTGATGTTAAGTTCCTGATCGAACTGCTATCCAACTCAATCATCAAAGCTAAGGACAACATGGTCTATGAAATGCTTGAAGTCCGTCGAGTAATTGAAACCGAGTGTGCTTTTCTTGCTGCACAAAGAGCAAACTCCCTAGATTTACAAAATATTCTTAATGCTTTAGAAGAAATGGCACGTTCGGAACATGATGAAGAATTAGGCTTGCGAGCAGATTTGATGTTTCACTATAGTGTCGCGAAAGCCACAAACAATTCCATATTTGCTGGATTGGTCCATACCCTTAGTGATCAAATGAAAGATACTATTCGTGCCACTAGACGGCATCGTTTCGCAAAGCCAGGTCATTTTCAAGAAACGCTTCAAGAACACAAAGAAATCTACTATTCTATCGCATTAAAGGAAGCGGATAAAGCCAAACAACTGATGGACGCCCATATCATTCGCATTAGAGAACAGATGGCCACAGCTACACTTGAAAGTATTGGAGATGATGCCAAAATTGTTGCTTATCAAAATGAAAAAGACCTTCATCATAATGCTGAAGGTGAAAAATAAGTTCCGCTTGCGATAACTAATGGAACATGGAGGTATACCTCTTAAATTATTGCTAACTGATGTTTTATCGGGGACCAATTAAATTTGACATAAAAAAGCGCCTTTTCTCAGAGGGCGCTAAGTTGGTTATTTATAGTTAAAAATTTGATTCCCTTTATATGTGAAATAGTAAATATTGGTTTTACCCTTTTGATATAGTGCAGGAATCAACGTTACATTCTTTTAGAGCATTATCAATCAATGAAAGCTGATCATTAATCATTGATAAGTAGAAATTATGATGATAGTCATTTATTTGTTCCTTTAACTCCAACAGCAGCGTTTTGTCCCTTAGTACAAGGAAAATCTCTTCTGGATGTAACATATCACTACTCCTTTTAGTCAAGATACTACCTTTTACCCTAATTATTACAATTATTAACTTTTAAGTAAGTTTTGTACCTTATTTCACAAGGAATATTTAGAGGGAGTTACTAAACTGTTCGAAATCATGCAACTGAGTTTCATAAGGGAGTGGCTGAAGAAGTACAACGATAAGTCTATAGAATATTTATAAAAAAAGGCTGTCGCATATTAGCCTTTAACGTCGAAAATGTCCCCTTCCTACATTTTTATGTTAGACTTAATATATAAAACCATATTTTCTTAGGGTTTTTTGACTTTTATTAATCACGCTTTTATAGGGAAAGGAGTATAAGAAATGGAGAAAATCAGCGTTTTTCTGGATGACTATCGGAAAGCTCCCGATGGCTATGTGTTAGTCGAGACTATTGACGAATGTATAGAGCTATTGCAAAACTTTGATATTGAACACCTCTCTTTGGACCATGATTTATTAAATAAAACTAGGAATGGTTTTATGCTTGTTCAAAAGATGGTCAAAGAAAAGCTTTTTGCTAACCGCATCACTATTCACTCTGCTAATTCAATTGGCGGTAAAGCAATGTATAACTGTTTAAAGCAAGCACAACGGAATTTAACAATGCCCTCTTCCATTATTGTTTCCTTACGTCCCCTGCCCCTCAAATTTTTCCCGTCAAAGGTTCTGCAACATTATATAGATATAAGGTAAACTCATCTCAATTACATTTCATGGAAAAATTATAGGATGCTTTTGAGACCGTATTACGGAAACGATTCTTTTTGCTTTAAATCAACTTGAATATGTTACTGTTAATGAGTCTATTGTAAGACCATCTCGACAAATGCCGTAATATATAAAATAGCATTTTCTAAAAATCAATGTATTTTTGAATGATTAAATGCATGCGTAAAACTCGGAAAATACAAAAAAGGCAATTCACATGCAGTGTAATTGCCTTTTTTTGATGTATGTTCAAGCTTCATGGTAGTTTAAAAGTTAAAGTTTATATCGCATTATATGCTATAGCAGAGATTCCATTATTTTGCCCGGCTTGCAACTGACATTACTTGTTTTTTACGATTGATAAAATCGTGATGGTACTTATAATGCAGAGTGTGCCGAGCCACTCGGCAAAACCGAATGTTACATTCAGCCAGAAAACGGATATTAAGGTTGCGGATAATGGCTCAACTGAAGCTAATAAACTTACCTCTGAAGCCGAGATGAATTTGGTACTTTCCAAATAAAAATAAAAAGCAATGATCGTTCCGAAAATGATGATGAATAATACCGCTGAAAATGAAGGTAACGTCCAATTGCCTTCGAATGCCCATGGAGGATGAATCATGCTAAAGCATATGCCTCCAATCAACATTCCCCATCCTACAACAATCATTGATCCCCATCTTGAAAGGAGTTCATACGGCTGCAATGTATAAAATGCCAATGCAAAGGCTGATGTTACTCCCCAAAATACTGCCCACCCCGAAATGGAAAGTGTATGTATGCTACCTCCAGTCACAAGCAAAAAAGTTCCTAAAATCGCTATGATCACAGCTACACTCACAGTAATGCTTGGAAGACGTCTGGAATGAATGGCTAAATAACAAGTGATCAGGGCCGGTGCCAAATATTGAAGGACTGTAGCGGTGGCTGCGTTGCCATGTTCAATTGCTGCAAAATATGTGTATTGGACAGCAAGCATACCCAGAATGGCAAAAAGGATAATTTGAAGCGCATCTTTTTTAGTTTTCCAAATCTCAAAAACTTTCAGTCTTTCGATCTTATATGCGACACCTAATAAGATGATTCCAGAAAGCAACAAGCGCACAACAGTGAGCCACTCAGGACTGAAACCTTGATGCTGAAATAGATATTGAGCTGCCGTTCCTGATACTCCCCATAACGCAGCGCCAGTCAGTACTAGTGCAATCCCTTTATTTCTTGAAGTTGACATAGCAACTAAAGTATCATTACTCATATTTATCTTCCCCGCTTTTTACACGTTTCGAATGGGCTTGAATTCTATAATAACTTTCTTTCCAATTCTTTTCTATCATATTAAGCGCCATAGTGAGATTTCCATTCCTTAATGCCTGTATGATTCTATCATGCTCATTAACGGAAAGATGAACATCACTAACCTGATTGAAATAAAACAGTTCTATCCGTATAAGTTTTTGTTTAAGTCCTGATAGAATCCGCTTTAATTCATCATTTGTAGAAAGGTTGATGTAAATGGAGTGAAAGTCATCATCTTTCTGAACGGCCACTATTTGATTTCCCTCGTCGATTGCTTTTTTCACTTCATGATTAATGGCTTCCATCTCAATTAAGTATTTTTCTTCAATGAAATCAAAAGCCTGTTCCATAGCCAACTTTTCCAGTGTCCAAACAATGGAATATATGTTTAATACCCCTTCGAATTGAATAGGGGAAACAATAGTTGAACGGCTAGGCTTGGTCTCTACAAATCCATCATCCTCAAGCCTTAAAAGTGCTTCTCTAATGGGGGTTCTGCTTACTCCCAATTGTTCAGCTAATTCTTTGTCACGTAATTGCTGGCCTGGTGTTAGGATTCCCTGTACTATCCAATCCCGCAATATCATGTATGCTTCTTCACGTACAGAAGTACGTTTGATTTTTTGTGATGAATTTGAATGCACCAACGGCTTTACCTCCTTGAAATACCAATATATAATATGCAATATATCACATATTGCATGCCGTTAAAATAGAAATAAGAAGATTTTGCTGCTGTATTATTTAATTGATTTCATAATTGCTCCACCACTTGGCGTAAGACTACTTGATGGTGTCTCGTCAATGGAGTAAAGTAAAAGCCAAGAATAAAAGAATTCAAACACTTGCTTTTCAAACCAAAAAGACAACACTCACAACCAGAGTACTGTCTTTTTATTTGGATTATCCCATCATTGAGAAAGTAATTGGCGGTCGATTTTCGTTCCTAAGTAGGGAAAAAGCAAAAAAATATCGGAGAATTCGAGGGGAGTCTTTCCATTAGGGTAGGTCATGTCGAAATACCAAAGAAACATGACTTTAGTCAAGCTTCTTCGGTTGCAGCAAAAGTCCGGTTGCGAATTCCATTAGAATTTTTTCTAAAAAAATGTCTTGAAAATGTCTTTGTGCTGACCGCACTCATTACAGGAATATTCTATTTCCAATGCATCTTCAGTTACTGTATGTACGGTCTCTTTTTTACAAGTTTCACAAAATCTCTTTTCGGATATTTCTTTCATGTATCATTCACACTCCGTTTTCCCATCAATGGTTTGTAGCCTTGTTACTATTATTTTGCGAATATCCTTCAGAAAAAATACCTTATTCCTGAACGACCTTAAAAAAGAAGATAATGAATTCAGGGAAAATGGTAATGGGAAAGTTAATTTCACCTCGGACTCCAATACATCAAAGCTGCATGAAACGGATATTCGTATTCAAAAACTCCTTCTTTTTCCACCACATATTTATTAAGGATCGATTTTACTTCATCATAGGAAAAATGTTCGTCGAGAATTTTAGTCGTATTATCACGAATCATTTCTTCATAGGTGGAATAGATTTTTTTACTTTTCAATTTAACGATCTTACAATCCGCCAGTATTCCAAGTTGATACAAAACATTCAAGATGTGTATGTAATCCCGCTTTCTTAAATTGATCGTATATCCTCTTTGCTTCAATTCCATATAATGAGGTTTTTCTGGTCCGGTTGTCATGCCTACTATCACTAATCGGCCTGCAGTCTCATTCATTTTTAATAAGGTTTGACCGATTTCTGTCATACGGTAATAACAATTAAAACCAAATACTACATCATAACTGTCTCTTTTTGTATCACTTTCCCACTTATCATGAATCAATTCCATGTTTTCGAAACCTTTTTCATTCGCTTGGGATTTTAAAAAACTGATAATGCTTTTAGAACTATCTATACAAGTTAGCTTCCTGACTTCTTTTGCAATTTCAAATGTATAATTGCCCCATCCAGGGCCGATTTCCAATACATGATCATCCTGTTTTAATAATGCCAATAACTCTCGCTGCACATGTTTTGCATAAGGATCCGCTTTATGTTGTTTTTTTCCTGCCACTTTGGAGGACCAAAAAGCTTCTTCTGCTGCATCATCTTTTAGTCGATTCGGCATTTTACCATAAGGATCTAGCATGGATTCTCTCCAAAGTTCAATATAATCAAAATTATCAGTCTTCATCTTCGCTCTCCCCAAATTATATAATTTATGTATAATGATTTTTTCTTACACTATTCTTACCCCATAGTTGCAAAAGAAAAAGAGCTGCAAATCAGCTCCCGATAATGAACAAAGCCTTTTTTATATTATAATCTCTCAACAAATTAGCATTGGTCATACTCAACTACTTGCAGCGTTTTGTCCAAAGACTCACTGCTTTAGGGCTTTCTATTTCTCTATTTTATAGGTACTCCTTTTAATAATACAATAAGATTATCCATAAAGTATGGTTAACATTATGTGCGAAAAGGGGGAGTGCTGACGTTTCATCCGCTTCTCCCCTACTATATATCTAAAGGTTTACACGTTTTTAAAATGCTGTTGAATATAAGAATTCACTTTATCAGGCACTTCGATTTGGATAAAATGCCCGGCATTTTGAATAATGTGAACCTGTGCATGTGGGAAACCTTCTTTCTGGAGCTTGTAGGCAAATTCAAAAGGTATATAAGGATCCATCTCTCCCCAAATTATTGTGACAGGTATTTTGATCTGATTTAGTTTTTGATTGTACGATTTTACCTTTTCTATATTTCCAGAACGGTATAGATCTAAGATGACTTTACAAGATTCGGGTGTTCTAAAGACACGAAAGAAGTCTTCCATAATTTCGTCACCTATGTTCGGAATCGTTTTCTTCATTTCGGTTTGAGCTTGGGGATCATCTGACATGCGCTTCATTATTTTCTCTCCAGCATTTGGTGTTCTCCAAATCTGAGCAAGTGAGTGCCACTTATAATCTACTGATATGGTTGTATTTGAAACAAAGAGACTTAGTATTCTCTCTGGATGATCACATGCCCATTTCAGTCCAATAAGTCCGCCCCAGTCATGAACAATAAGGTGGAATTTATCTAGTTTTAGTTCCCTTGTAAAATCCGATACAAACTGTTCATATCTTTCCCACGTTGAAGATTCATCAAACTGTTCACTTTGGCCGAATCCAGGGAGATCCGGTGCGATGGTTCTAAATCCACAAGACACAATGCATGGTATCATTTCTTTCCACAAAAGACTGGACTCAGGTACCCCGTGCAATAAAAGTACTGGGGGATCATTAACATTGCCTTTCTCGATATAGGATATCATCTTTCCATTTATTATCATTTTTTTCTTTTCCACTTTTATCAACCTCCTGAATAAAGTATTTTAAAACCTTATTAGCATAAAGACAGGTCATAGTTCCTCTCTAGAATAGGGATTTATTCGGAATAGACTATGGATAAAATAACGATATAGACAGTTTAAATGGAATTACTATCAAATCCCTCTCTCATTTCTATGTTAGTTTGTTATTCAATGCTTGTGTTTTTAGATTTTTATCTAAAGTTTAGTCATAAATGGAATTATTAAAGATGTGAATATGGACTCCTCCAATTCTTTGTCCGAAATTTATTCGCTTCCACCTATCCCTCATATAACATCAAACACAAAAAAAGGTAAAGCTACAAAAAGGCCTCACCTCTGAAATGATTAAAACCTTCATTACTCTAAAGGTATCAAAGTCATTTGATCAATCCACTTAAATTGTAGTTCCGCTCTTTAATGCATGATCTAATCTTTATGGGTGTATTTAAATCCGTAAATGATTCAATGTTTCTAATCCATTCTTTTCTAGGTTTATTGTAATTTAGACATCTGTGGACTTTTGCTGAGTGAAGAAAAATATGAAGATGATAATGGGAATGGCTATTAGAAAGGCATTGTTTCTCGAACTTTTAATTGTAGGAATATCTGTTAATGACATTTTTACTCATTTCCTTTTAATGTAGTTAATAATTCTGGTGGTACGTTATAATGCTTCTTTACAATCGTATTGAAAAAATTATAATCTTCAATTGGCAATGCCGGAACAACTTCAGGATAACCAAATATAGGACCGGAAACATTAATTGAGAAATCACCAGACGAAATAAATGTTCCTGTCACATGTATGGCATCATTGATTAATAATATTGCTATGATGATGTCCAATATATCGATAAAAAGATTTCCCACTTGCGAGTGGTCCGTCCCTTCTAAACGATGGCCCCCAAAAAGAGGCCCGCCTAATGAGATACTAAATCTTCCTGGTCTTACAAAAACGCCAATGATTGTGATTTGTCCAGTTAATAATAGGATGGCTGTTGTAATTTCGAGATTACGCTGAAAGGAGTGAATTACTTTTTTTTCTGAATTAACTACACAGGATTCAATCAATATCACCACTCCCCATGTAGGCATTTTATTCATATAAACGGGCAAACGTCACTGATTTGATTGATTTTTATTTAAAAGTTCTATTACTGAATATATGGCTTTTTCAATTTCTTTATATCCGGTACATCGACAAATATTCGAAGAAAGCCATGTTTCAATTTTTTCAGGGCTTGGGTTCCTGTCATTAAGGAGTAAAGCCTGGCAAATCATTATAAATCCTGATGTACAATACCCACATTGAAAAGCAAAATGTTCCACGAATGCTCTCTGGATCGGGGTATTCTTGAGGCCTTCAATTGTAAGGATTTCTGAATCAATGGCTTCAATGGCTAACATTAAACAGGATTTCATTGGCTGGTTATTCATTATAACCGTACAAGCGCCGCAATCTCCATTTAAACATCCAGGTTTAGCTCCTGTAAGTCCAATTTTATCTCGGAGAACATCTAGCAATATATCTGATGCCAATATATCCCTCTCATACCGTTCTTTATTAATTTCTAATTGAATGGTAATTTTTCGATCCGCCGAATGGCTACTCATGTTCCTCACCACCTAAATATGACAAAATGTATGAAAGGGTATTTTCTAAAACAAATAATCTATATTCATTGGATCCTTCTATATCGTTTAAAACCTGAGCTGGTAAAAACTCAAAAGAGGTTAAAATTCGATCTTTAAAAGATAAACTCTTATCATTTAGTTTGTTTTCCATTTGAATTGACCGAAAAGGAAATGGACATACCCCGCTGAATGCAAATCGAATAAATCCTTCTTTTTTTAATGAGGTAACTGTTAATAGCGGATAGCCCGTTTTCCATTGCTGCCTCTTCTTTACACTAATGTGTTTAGCTTTCAGGTATTCTTTTTCTGTTACAATTTGTACGAGAAATTCCCCATCGTCAAGTCGTAGCTCCTTATGGAAAATTTCATTAATAAATTCTTTCCTCGTTCCTTTTGGTCCTGCAATAATGACAGTACTATTTGATAATAAAAATGGAAGAACTGCCTCTCTATAAAAAATTTGACCACATATGTTTCCTCCAATAGTGATTTTATTTCTTGATGTATAATCAGCAACTTCTTTTGAAGTATCCGCTAATAGCGGAAATAGCCTATTTTCTTCGATTGCGCGTAAACTCAATGTTGAGCCAATGATCAGTTCTTGGTGTTGAAAACCGAATGTATTGCATTCGGGAATCCCTTTTAAATCAATAATCGCATCGGGGTATATAAAATTTAAACGTCCTAATGTTAAAACTTCAGTCCCCCCACCATAATACATAGGTTTTTTTTCTTGTAATTTTAATAATTGATAAAGTTCAATCGCCTCTTTTATCGATCGAGGTTTATAATAATCAAAATTATAAGGTAACATTACGCTCTTCTCCCTCTTTTCCCCCTCCAAATGAGTTCAGGAAGTAATGGCAACTGGTTCAAAGGAATCCCAGCCGCCAAAGATAAACTGTTACCTAAGGCAGCTGGCATACCAAGAAGCCCATGTTCTCCAAGGCCCCTTGCGCCATATGGGGCATCTAATTGTGGTGTTTCAACAAATTCACAGATATATTCAGGGTTTTCTCCATATCTTAGCGGTCTATAGGTTCTGAGTTGAGGGTTCAATACTCTGCCAAGCTGATCGAAATAGAATGTTTCACGCCCACCAAATGCTATGCCCATGCTCATTGCACCCATTATTTGTCCTTCTGCAGTTTTTTGATTCAGAACCTTTCCTGCATCAATGACAGATATTGCCCTTACAATCTTGTAAGTATATTCATTTATGTCATACTCTACTTCTACCCCTTGTGCGCCAACAGTCCATTCAGGACCTGGTCTGCCTGCACCTGTATCGGGATCTAAATTTGTTATATGTGGGATGGTATATTGCCCTCTACCGATGATTTGTCCTCCAATCGTGCTTCCGTCAGGATATGTATACCCATACACTAGCCGTTTGAAAGGAATTTCTATATTCGGTTCCCCTTTCATAAAGACCCTTTCCTGTCCAAGGACGATGTCTTCAATTGGAGCTCGTAATACACAAGAAGCAAGTTTCTTTATTTGTAAAAGAGCATCTTCCGCGGCTTGAATCGCAGCCCTTCCTGCCATTAATGTTCCACGGCTTGCTACCGTTTTCCAATGTTCTGGTGTATTTTGTGTATTTACCTTCAACTGAACGTTTACACGATCAATGGGGACCTTTAATTTATCTGATACAATCTGTGCTAATATCGTTTTCGTTCCTGTACCGATTTCTACTACTCCTGACATAAGGTTTACACTGCCATCAGGATTAAAGGTTAAAATCACACCAGATCCAGCGTTGGTATCGATCGTTGAAGTTTTCCATATACAAGCGATCCCTTTTGCCCTTATAATCTTGTCGTTTATTTTAACTAATTGGCCCTCTTCCCAATTCATTTTTTTCTTAAGCACCTGTATGCATTCAGGAAGATTACCCACCGTGCTCGAATTCAATTTAACTTGTGTTGGGGTGGAGTGCCCTGGGAGGATCGCATTCATTTCACGCAGTTCAAGTGGATCCATTCCAAGCTTTTTTGAAAGAGAATCCATAGTCCGCTCAAAAGCAAACAGAACTTCTGAATGGGCGAAACCTCGATAAGGCGAGGCATATGGATGATTTGTATACATGCAGAGAGAGTCACACCAAATATTTTCTATATTATAAGGTCCGGTGCAATCCACTGCTCCAGCACGGCTTAGATCTGTAGCTTTGTCGGCATATGCTCCCCCGTCCCATAAATACGTCAGCTCTGCGACCTTTAGCAAACCAGATTGTGTACAACCTAATTTAATGGTAGCATCTAATCCAATATGACAAGGTGATGTCAAAATATCCTCTTCACGACTATTTTCAACTTTTACTAGCCTGCCATTAACGGCCTTTGAAGCGATATAAGCTAATAGTTCAAGTTGGACCGAGGCTTTACCACCGAATGCCCCTCCAACAAGTGGAGTGTTTACTATGACGTTGCCAATTTCAACATCAAAGTAATCACTTATCAAACGCTTGATCATGAAGGGAGCTTGAGAAGAAGAAGTGATAATAATCTTGCCATCTGATTGAATTTCCGCTAAAGAACATCTTGTTTCCATGGCTGCATGGTCGGAGGGGGAAAAAGAAAACTTTTCCTCAATAATGATTTCGCTCTCTTGCCAACCTGTTTTTCTGTCGCCTTTTCTGATTTTGGTACGATTTGCTATATTTGTGCCTGGCTCGGGAAATACCTCGGATATTTTTTTATAAGTATCTAAATCTGGGTGGAGTAGAGGGGAATTGGAATTTAAAGCTTCCATTGGTGAATTGACAACGGCTAAAGGTTCATAGATAACTTGAATATTGTCAGCTGCAATCTCTGCTTGTTTCATTGTATCAGCAATAACAAGTGCTACGACTTCACCATGATAGCGGACCTTATCTTGAGCTATGGGGTACCGATCCCTGATTTCTTCTCCTGTTAGTGGTAAATTCCCACCTGTTATGATTGCACGAACACCTGGAACTTTTTCAGCTTTGGTTAGATTGATATGTTTAATAAGGGCATGTGCATAAGGACTAATTACCTTTTTAACATGGAGAATTTTCACTTCTTCTCGGTCTCCTGTGTAAATCGCCTGCCCTGTCACCTTTTCCCAAGCATCTTTTCGAATTACCCCTTTTCCGATAATATCCATATAGTCTCCTCATTTTCATTATTATTCTTATTTAATTGTTATCTATTTTGTTTTTCCAAAAAAGATATTCTTCCATATTATCAATATCAACAAACCATTTTTCCACATAAAAAGGAACAAGTATCCCCTGTTCTCTCTTCGCCATTAGAATCTGTCTTGCGCCTCGGTCTCCTCGTAAAAGGTGAATGTCGGAAAAGAGATCTTTGTCAATAAGTATGGGAGGTCGTATACAACCATGAAAACTAGAGGCAACAAAGGAGTAATTAGGGTTTCGTTTGTATATTTCGATGAGTTTGTTTATCATATTTGTTGTTATAAAGGGCTGATCAGCAAGTAAAATTACTACGGCGTCCGAATGTATGTTGTTTGCTGATCGTATACCTGTTTGGAGTGAATGGGATTGACCTGCTTCAGGTTCTTTAATTTCGACCGTAATTATTTTTTCAGAACTAAAACCTGATAAATCCAAGTGGTTTAAATGATTCGAAACAATGATAATATCGTTAAGTTCAGATAGAACCGCTTTTTCTAATCCCCATCTTCCCATTTCTTTATTTCCTAATGTCAATGCTAATTTATTTATACCCATTCGATTACTATTTCCAGCGGCCAGGTATACCCCAGTTATTTTCATTCGGGATGTCCCTTCATTCTTTTATCCTGAATTAATTCGGCTATAATGCTAACTGCAATCTCGAAAGGGCCCTTAGCTCCAATTGATAAACCGATAGGTGAGTGTATATTATTAGGGATTTTCGTGTCAAATAAACTGGCTGTACGTTTTTTGGAACCTAAAATGCCTATATAGGATAATGGCTGATTCATTATTAGTGAAAGTATTTCTTTATCTCTCTGAAAGTTATGAGTCATGATGATAACATAATCATCTTTTTTTAAAGATAATTGTTCCATAATTTCAGATGGGAATCCTATAATATGGCTAACTGCGTCGGGTATATTATTTTCGTTACAAAGCTCGGACCTCCAATCGCAAACAGTAACTGAAAACCCTATTGAGGTAGCCATAGTGACAACTGGATATACATCACATCCAGCTCCAAAAATGATTAAACGCGGTTTAGGTATAATCTTTTGCCTATAAATAAAGCTAACATCATTTTGTTTGGGTTCATTAGTATACTCATCCTCTGGCCGGAAAGAATACCCCAATAAGTTCCAATCATCATCTAACTTAATTTGATGGACGATCACCTTAGCTTCTTTAATGGAAGCCAATACATATGAAAGATTTTCTTTTAATTTATGGTCCACATACTCCAGTAATATATAGAGAGTTCCGTTACAACCTGTTCCAATTCCCCATTCTGGATCTTCATCACTTTCCATGTGATATACAAAGGTCTCTGTATTTTTCCTTTCAAACACTCTGCAAGAATGAAGAATAAGATCTTCCTCGATACACCCAACACTAATAACGCCTGAAGATGTACCATCTTTTTTTATAAGCATGGAGGTACCTTCACGCAAGTATGCTGAACCTTCCACGTGAATGATGGTAGCCAATACACACTCCATGGATATGGATTGAATTTCTTCAAGGATAGTGTACATTTGATTCACTTGTCATCCCCCTGGTTTTCGATGAGTTCATTCATTCTATTAATATCATTATGTTGATTTATAAAAAAAATGTGTTTATATAGAAATAGAATTATTCTAGTGTGTGCTGAGCACATGGGAAATGTAGTTTTTCTTGAATTGCTTTAAAGGCTCTCGGTCATTTAATCCTTGTATGCAAGAGAGTGTCCCATTCGATGGTTTAAAAAAGGGGAGGGATATACATGTATTCCTATTTTATTGGTAAACAAAAAGGAGCAAAAATTTTGCTCCTAAATCCAATCTTATTTGTTTTCCTTTTGAATGAATGTTATCTTTTCGATAACGCAGACCAAGTATTTTCTAACCACTTATCAAAATCTGCCCCTTTTTCACCCTCATAGGTATCATAAATATCCATTCTCATTTTCTGAAGTTTATCTTTGAATTCAGTATATGAGTGATTTTCTGGTAAACTCTTCTTGATCCTTACTAAGATTTTGGTTAATCCTTTAACCAGTTCTCCCTTTTTCCTTGGTGGCAATTGGACATCTTCGCCTAATCCTTTCAGTTGTCGGTATGCAGCCTCTTGAACTTTATATACAGAATCACTGTTCATGATATGTGCGAGAATGTCGATCACTTGTTTGTTTTTTGACTGTCCTAATTCTTCGATCGCATCCAAACGTTCTCTCCAATTAGATTTGCGATTGGCAGATTTTTTTAATTCCTCATAGTTGGCAGGTAACTCGATACCTTTTGTTTCTTTATTATCCAAATGAATCATTTCTCCTTCTGTCTTTATGTAATCCGGATATCAAGATGTCAATCCGATACTATAATAGTCCCATTACCAAGAATGGTTTATTCCACTCTTCATTATACCCGTTTCCCTATTTTAATATAGTTATATTTCTTAATCATCTGCTGTATCTTCAATCAGTCGGGTACCGGGGGCGATGCTTCTAAAAACTTACCTGCACCTATGCTCAAAAAGCGACTTCATCTTTAAAGGGCATAAATCCTGCCTGGATGTATGCCCCTATTGTTGACAATAATGTTCGCTTTCTTATTATGCTGTAAAAAACAGGGAATTAATAACACGAATCTAGTCCACGTAATGTTTTTTATAATCTGGATGGATAGAAAATTTTTTACGTAAATTGGCGAGGTTTACACCAAAGCTTTCTTCTAAAAGTCCCCTATGTTTCTCCATGATTTCCATGAGATACAAATCATGAATCATGACTTCTGTAATGGGCATGACCAAACCTACATGCATGGTCCATGCTGCACGGCTATCTTTACCAAGCGAGACAATACCTGCTACCACTTCTGAATCATCTCCACTAATAACAAGCCATCGCCCACCATACTCTTCTGTAATTTCATGACCCATATAATGAAGGTAAACATTAGCAAAATCACAGACGATTTCACCATAGGCAATAATTGTGACATTGACTCCTTTATTTGCAGCCTGTCTTAGTTCTGACTCTAATACTTCGAATTCTTCTTCCCAAATCTCTAAGAGTATTCTTTTTTTAGCAGATGATATACAAGCTTTTACCTTATCGAGTATTTCATTACGCCCCATGATGTTCCAGATGTTTTCACGATCATTTGCAGAACGTTCAAACTCCGCTAATGATTTTTCTGCCAGTTCAAAGTTTTCTTCTGCTTTCATGCGGCGGTTTTTTATTAGCTCGCTTGCAGGTACGGGAGTATACTGTGGTGTGTTTCCAGGACTAACTAGAATATCCCCTCTTAATGCGAGACTGTCCAGTATTTCATATATTCTTGAACGCGGTACACCGGAGTTTTTTGCAACTGCATAGCCTGTCAATGGCGATTCTTCCAATAAGGCAAGATATGCTTTCGCTTCATATTCGGTAAAATTTAGATTTTTTAATGTGTCTAAAATGTTTTCTTTCATAAACCCTCCACACAACCGTAGTTGCTACCTTTGTAACTAATATTTTAGCAAAATCTGTTGACGATTTCCATTTTCATCTAATATACTTACATAAGTAGTTACTTTAGTAACCCCTATTGAAGGGAAGGGAGAAATAGTATGGATAGCTTACTTACATACATATCAATAGTTGCAATGATGGTTATTATTCCTGGAGCAGATACCATGCTCTTAGTAAAAAACACACTTAGCTATGGTCCAAAAGCTGGACGTTATACCGTTCTCGGAATGGCAACGGGACTTTCTTTTTGGACGCTTATTGCTATTCTTGGACTATCTGTTGTCATTGCAAAGTCCGTGATTCTGTTCAGTACAATCAAATATTTGGGAGCCGCCTACTTAATTTATTTAGGGATAAAAAGTTTTTTTGCTAAAAGCGCTTTTTCATTAAAAGAAATTCAAGCACAAGCAAATACACCTACGAAGTATTCAAGCCGGCATAATAAAGATTCCTTTATGCAAGCATTACTTAATAATATTCTTAATCCAAAGACCGTTTTAGTTTATATAACAATCATGCCTCAATTTATCAATTTGAACGGAAATGTAAACCAGCAATTGATTATATTAGCGTTCATCTTAACCTTTCTTGCTGTATTGTGGTTTCTTTTTCTTGTCTTTCTAATTGATTACGCAAAGAAATGGATGAACAACTCTAAATTCCAGAAAGCATTCCAAAAATCAACTGGCTTAATTTTAATAGGTTTTGGCATAAAAACAGGAATTTAAGTTCATTTACTAACACATCTAATTTGATGATCCGTTCAGAAAATTGAACGGGTTTTTTCATATGTATTTACATGCAATTAACATACTGTGTACTAACATAATCAATCTTTCATCCATATATATGGCACTGCATTATTAATCTACATGGAGTTTTTCATCAATCATTATATTCCCTAACATGGGTCATTAATTAATTGAAAAATAAAAACGTCAGCATTTTCCCATAAGTGCGAAAATGCTGACGATTATTGCCTTATGAAGTTTTAATATCCTCTTTATCAATCCAAGCCGCAGGCCTTGGCAAGTATTTCAACAAGGTGCATACTTTTGATTTGGTTTGCTGCCCCCTCCCTTTGAATGCCAATGCTCATTTGCATTTGGCAGCCAGGGTTAACGGTCACTACTGTAGCGGCTTTTGTATCTTTTAGGTTCTTCATTTTATCATCTAGAATTTTCATTGATTCATCAAAGTGAAGAAGATTGTAAATGCCTCCAGATGCACAGCAACGGTCAAACCCTTCCATTTCCACATAACAAACTCCAGGTATGGATTGCAATAGTAAACGAGGTTCCTTTTGGACCTTTTGAACATTACGTAAATGACATGAATCTTGATAGGAAACGATGCCTTGCCATTCTTCAGTAAAGGGGAGAGGCCCCAATTGATGAAGAATTTGACTGATGTCTTTTGATTTTTCCGAGAAAGCCCTTGCCGCCCCAGCCCATTCGTGATCATCTGCCAATAAATGTCCATATTCAAGAAGCGAAGCGCCGCAGCCTCCTGCGTTATTTACAATTACATCAGCATCTGATTGCATGAAGGCTTGGATATTCCTCTTTGCCAATGCTTTCGCTTGGTTTGTTTCACCTTGATGGGAATGCAGTGCCCCACAGCAATTCTGATTTTCAGGGAGAATGACCTCACAACCTGCTAAGTTGAGCAGCTCAATGGTGAGACGATTTATTCGTGACATCATGGAATCCATGATACACCCAGCAAAAAATGCCACTTTTAATTTCGTTTCCCCTTTTGCCGGCATTATCGTACCTGTCCGAATTCGTTTGGAGGACGACTCGATGGCTGGAAGTGCTTGTTCTAATTGTGCAAGGGCTGGGGAAACCTTTTGCAGTACATTCGATGAACGGATAAGCTTGGATAACCCTGTTTTTTGATAGAACTGTACTGCACTACCAATCCTGTTCATCCGATTTGGATATGGAAAAAGATGAACCAAAGCCAGTTTTTTAATCTTGTTCATTTTGTTTTTTTTGTTGGCTGACGGGGAGTTTTCAATGGCTTCTTTTGCCGCTTCCAGTATATGTCCGTATGGCACACCGACAGGACATGCCGTTTCACAAGCACGGCAGCCTAAACATAGATCGATCGGTTCAGCTAAATCTTTTTGGAAATCTATTTTCCCTTCGGCTGCCATTTTCACTAGATTGATTCGACCGCGTGGAGAGGCGGATTCCACTCCCATTGATTCATATGTAGGACAAGCTGGTAAACAGTAACCGCATTTTACGCATTGGTTTGTCCAATCATAGGCATCTGAATATAAATTATTGGCTACTGCATTTGTCTCGTTCGGTTTGACGGATGGACTCATGTAACCAACACGACCCTCGTCTGGCCTTTATCAGGAAATATCTTTCCTGGATTCAGGATATTATTGGGATCCCATGCTTCTTTAATTTTTTTCATCATATTCACCCCTGTTATTCCTAATTCCATTTCCATATAAGGTGACTTTAAAGTACCGATACCATGTTCCCCGGAAAGTGTCCCTCCTAGTTCGATTGCGGCTTCAAAAATTTCACTGACTGCAAGCTCCACTTTTTTCATTTCCGTAATATTTCGTTTATCGGTAATGATGTTCGGATGTAAATTGCCATCCCCTGCATGTCCGAATACAACCAAGTTCAACCCGTATTTCTCCCGGATATTGTTTAATCTCTCCATCATCGCCGGTATTTGACTGCGTGGAACGGTCGCGTCTTCAGAAATTTTTGTAGGACCCATTTGTGTTATGGCCGGGGAAACAGATTTACGCGCACTCCAAATAGTTTGGCGTTCTTCCTCTGTCTCCGCTATCTTGACGTAGGAAGCACCCTCCGCCCTGCAAATATCGGCGCATTTATTGATTTCTTCCTCGATCGCCAATGGGTGACCATCTATTTCTATGATCAGAATGGCTTCTGCCTGTAGAGGCAATCCTGAAGGCCGATAGCTTTCGACAGCACGGATACACGCGTTATCCATCAGTTCCAGGGCAGATGGTAGAATCCCTGACGATAAAATGCTGGTAATGGCATGGCCAGAGTCTATCAAATGATTGAAGTGGGCGACAAATGTTTGTTTAGATTGAGGTTTTGGTATTAAGCGGATGGTTGCCTCAGTAACGATGCCAAGGGTACCTTCCGATCCTACGATCAACCGGGTCAAATCATACCCTGTTACATTTTTTACGGTCTTTCCGCCCGTACGAATGATTTCTCCCGTAGGG
Source organism: Brevibacillus sp. JNUCC-41 (assembly GCF_014844095.1). Taxonomy (NCBI): domain Bacteria; kingdom Bacillati; phylum Bacillota; class Bacilli; order Caryophanales; family Bacillaceae; genus Peribacillus; species Peribacillus sp. JNUCC41. Next base: position 4,509,781 of record NZ_CP062163.1, read on the forward strand.
GTGACCACCTCCAGGCCTATCACATATTCTTTTGTGGTTCCATACTTCAACCCCTTTGGGCCACTGGAATTTTCTAATAGATTCCCGCCTATAGTGGCAACGTTGGAACTACTTGGATCCGGGGGATAGAACAAGCCGGCTTCTTCAGCCTTTTTATGGATATTTGCCGTAATCACACCTGGAGAAACAATGGCAAGCATATTTTCCCGATCAATGATCAATTTATCCCGTAAAAGGGTCATATCAAGAACCATTCCTCCTTTAACAGGTAATGGGCCTCCACTTAACGAAGTTCCAGATCCCCTTGGATAAACAGGTATTCTGTGAGTATTGGCCAATTTAATCACTTCACTGATTTCCTCCGCATTTTTTGGCTGTATAACGATTTCAGGTAAATATTCCCCAAAAGAAGCGTCATAGCTATAACAATACCTTTCTGCCAAATCAAGGAACATTCTGTCATTTGGAATTACCTGCCTAAGGTCGTCCAGGGCCTCTTTCTCCATGCTTCTCACTTCCTTTCATAATAGTAAATTGGAAAAGAACCATCTGCATGTTATATAATGGCATTTTATGATTTTGCTAGATATAATGATGAAAGAAAAAGGAGGTTTTTTTGTGAAAATCGCACTGATTCACGCAACCACAACTGCACTACAACCAATTGAAGTGGCCTTTCAGACTGTTGCTCCAAACATTGAACTCCTTCATTTCATGGACACAGGTCTGCTCGCCTTGATGGAAAAGAGCGGCAAGTTGACTCCGGAAATCATCCGCCGCTTTTCTGCATTAGTGAATATAGCGCATGATTCTGATGTTTCATGCATCCAACTTACTTGCTCTGCTTTTAATGACATCACTTCAATCTTGCAACCTCTATACCCTGTTAAGTTATTTCGTTCAGACGAGGCCATGCTTGATGAAGCGCTTCGCTATGCTAGCATCGGCCTGGTTTCAACCGTAAAAGAAACGCCGATCGCCCTTCAAAATTACTTATTAAATAAGAATCCTGACTGTATGATCGAATCATTGGTGGATCCCGGGATCATCCATTTATTATCACAAGGAAAAAGAAAGGAACATGACGATCGGGTTAAAAAGATGGTGGAACAATTGGACGGAAAGACAGAAGTGATTTTGCTTTCACAATATAGTATGGAACATATCGCAAAGCAGGTTAATCCCTCTGTCCCTGTCCTAACGGCTCCACTATTGGCTGCCAAAAGGTGTTTGGCTCATTTAAATGGAACATTTGGATGAGTTTTCTTCGAAAAAATCAGAACTTAACCACCATGATCGGTTGTCATATCATTCATCTCGTTTTTACCCGTTAGTATGATGGGAACCACCAAAAACTTTCCCGACACCTTGAATTTTTTCAAGTATGACGATCAGAAGGACAGATATGAAAATAACTACGCTTGATACGGATGCAACAATTGGATTGTAGGCATCCTGCATTTGCGAGAATATTTCGATCGGCAGCGTTCTCATTTCCGGTGATACCATAAAGAGAGAGACCGTTACATTATCAAAAGATGTCAAAAATGCGAATAATCCGCCTGAGATGGCCGCGGATCCTATTAGCGGCAATGTCACTTTCATGAAAACTGTTAGTGGATTCGCTCCAAGTATGGCCGCAGCCCTTTCGAGATTATAATCAAATCCACTTAAACCGGTTAATACGAGCCGCATAACATAGGGTATGCAAATAACGATATGGGCAATTAAAAATCCTGTAGACGTACCGGCAAGCATCATTGGTGTAAAGTACATTAAAAGTGCAATCCCCAAGACTAATTGCGGCACACTTAGTGGAGAAGTTAAAAGGGCCGTAATATATGATTTTCCAGGTATATCATACTTTGCGATGCCAAGGGCACCCAAAGTTCCGAATATGACGGAGAAAAGGGCAGCCAATGCTGCGAACTTCGCACTGTTCAAAAAGGCTTCCAAAAATTCAGGACGCTCCAAGATCTTGGAATACCATTGCAGTGAAAAGCCTTCAGCCGGAAAACTTGGATAATTGGCACTTGTAAAAGAAGCGGGAATAACGACAATGAGCGGTATCAAGATATAGATAATTGCCAACACGGCTACGGCAATCCGAAGGCCGCCAAACGTTTTCATCATCGGAATACCTCCTTGAATTTCCCTTTTTCAAACACCCTGGTAAAGACGGCCACTGATATGACAGTGGTTGCTAATAGAATATAAGAAAGAGCAGATCCGAATGTCCAATGCAGCAAGTTATTTATTTGATCATAGATGACAACAGGCATCACGGGCACATTGGCTCCCCCCATTAGTGCAGGCGTAACATAAGCACTCATTGATAAACTGAATACGAGAATGCAGCCAGATACGATACCAGGGATACTTAACGGCAATGTAATCGAAAAGAACCTTCTGAATGGGCTTGCCCCAAGTATTGCTCCTGCCTTATCCAGAGAAGGATCAATATTATATAAACTGGCAACGATGGATAAGATCATGAAAGGAAGATATGCATTGGATAGCCCTATCACAACCCCGATTTCCGAAAACAATAGTTTCAATGGCGCATCAATTATGCCAAGGGCCATCAAGGTTTGATTAATCGTTCCGTTAGGCAATAGCAATAGATACCAGCCAAAATTACGGACAACTATACTTACCAAGAGCGGTGACACGATCAAGAGAGTGATGTACCCTCTGATCCGCGCTGAACTTTTGGCCATCGTCAAAGCTACCGGATATCCAAGAAATAAAGCAACCAAGACCGAATATAAACTGATTTTCACTGTCAGCCATAAAGAAGATAAGTAATAGCTATCGGTAAATAATTGTGTATAGTTTTTCAGGCTATAAACTGCATCCGCTCCTCCAAGATTATCTGTCGATATGAAGCTTAAATATAAAATGTATAACATCGGTATGACAAAGAAACCAAATATGAAAAGCAGAATCGGCGTTAAAAGGAGTAATCCCGGAACCCAGACTTTCCTTTTCTTTATTTTAGGTTCCTTTTGCGGTTCGATAGGATTCGTCTCCTGTTCTATTTCTTGACTAGCATAACTTCTGATGGGCTCCATCCAATCAGCACCTCACTTCCATTTTGCCATGATGAATCGAAGGCGGAAGTCAATACTTGAATACTTTTCCCATGTAATAGAACATTGATTTCCCAAGAGGTACCAAGATAGTTAATTTGGCTGATCTTAGCATGTTGGAAATCCAATGGAGAGGCAGATTTTTCTTCAAGAGAAACTATTTGCAATTTTTCTGGTCTAATATATAGCTTCACTTCATCACCAGTTTTCAAATCACTATCATTTCCCATGATGTTGTTTGCATCGACATGAGTGATATCAGGTCCTATCTTGACTGAAACTTTCCGCTTATCCACAGCAGACACATTCCCTTCAAAACAATTCGATTTTCCGATGAATTGAAACACGAATTCAGTCTTGGGATGATTGTAAATCTCAGTTGGAGTACTGATTTGTTCAATTTTCCCTGCATTCATGACCACAACTCGATCTGACATGGAAAGAGCTTCTTCTTGATCGTGGGTTACAAAAATGGTCGTTACGCCAATCTCTTTTTGTAAGCGCTTTATCTCGGCCCTAAGTTCATGGCGTAACTTTGCATCAAGATTTGAAAGCGGCTCGTCAAGCAATAGGAGCTCCGGCTCAACTACAAGTGCTCTGGAAATTGCAACACGCTGACGCTGACCTCCTGATAATTCCCTTGGATAACGATTCTCCAATCCTGACATTTTCACTAATTCAAGCGCTTTACTTATCTTCTTTTTTTGCTCAGTTTTACTAACTTTGCGCAGTTTCAAGCCAAAACTGAGATTTTCATAGACTGTCATATGAGGAAAAAGCGAATATGTTTGAAAAACCATCCCTAAATCTCGCTTATAAGGCGGAACTTTAGTCACATTATTGCCTTTAATATGGACCTCTCCCCGATCTGCATCGAGGAACCCAGCTATTAGGTTCAAGGTTGTGGACTTTCCGCACCCTGAAGGCCCAAGAAGAGTAAGTAACTCTCCTTGTTTCACCTCCAGATCAATGCCATTCAGGACAACGTTCGTTCCAAATTGTTTAAACGCGCCTTTTATCTCTACATCATTTTTGTTTGACCCAAACCCCTGAACTGCCTCCAGGTGTTGCCTATTCATTTCCACATCTTTTTTTAATAATTCCATGTGATCAACACGCTCCTTTTTATTTGAGTTTTTTCCCTAATTCAGGAGTAACCTCTTTCGCCCATCTGTCTGACACCTCTGCGCGGATTTCGGCAAACTTGGCGAAATCAGGTTTGAATGTTTTATCACTTGCTTTAAGGCCGATTGACTCTTCATATTTCTCTGGAATTTTCATTCCTTCTACAGTTGGATAAAATCCTTTTTCTGAAATTAAAGCTTGCGCTTCTTCACTGATTACATAGTTGATGAATTCAAGGGCTTCTTTGCTATTTGGCGTATTTTTCACGAGACCAGCACTAAAAGCTTGAAGCGGTACACCTTCTTTAGGTACGGCCATCTTAATGGGAATACCTGAAACGGCTAGTTCACCAATGGAGTAACTTCCCATGACCGTTACGTCAGCAGCTCCTTGTTGGACAGCTGGCATCATTTGCGTTGAGTTTTTATAAAAGGTATTGGAATAAGCTGCAAGATCTTTCGCTTTTTCAAGACCTGGTTCCATATCTTCCGTACTGCCGCCGTTTGAAATCGCCAGACCATTAAGGGTATTGAAACCCCAGTCATTCGTAATATCTGAAAATGCCGTTTTACCCTCGTAATCAGGTGATACAAGATCATTCCAAGATTCAATTGGTTTTAACCCATTCTTTTTAAAGGTTTCCGTATTATAGGCTGGTGCAATGACTAAACCGAATGCTGGCGCGGCAGCATTTTCAACCGGAATGAAACGTGGATCCACCGATTTCATATTGGGAACATTGGACTCATCAATTGGTACGATCAGTTCCTTCTCCTTAGCGCGAATTACATCAACCGGTACAAAAAGGGCAACATCTATTTGCGGAGCGTTCTTCTGTAATTCCACTTTGGATAGAATTTCACCTGATAAACCGGAAATATAATTAACAGTGATTCCCGTTTCTTCTTTGAACTTTGGTGCAATCACATCCCTGATGGCACTTTCAATGACACCGCCATTACCGGCAATCGTTATTTTTTTCTCTCCTTTTTCACCCGAACCCGTTTGGACGGATTCCCCCGGTTTTTGCGGAGTAGGATTACCACATCCCGCAAGAGCGATCAATACTATTATTGATAAAAGAGTCAGCAGTTTTTTCATAGTCATTACCTCCCGTTTTTTCATTGATCTTCAATTATTCCTTGTTCGTTAAAATAATTCATGGCCCCTGGATGAAAATCAAGTGGCACTTGTTTAGTTGCTTCATTTATTGAAATATCAGAAGCAGCTGGATGTGTATGCTGTAGTTCAGGCAGATGTTCATATAATGTTTTCACAAGACTGTATGCATGAGGATCAGACATTTCCTTGTAGGTCACCAGGACATTTTTAATTGAAATCGTTTGGACATTTTTTTTCATTCCACTGTATGTATCTCTGGGAATTTCATCATGGGTATAAACTCCATATTGTTTTTGAAGACCTTCAATGATGTCACTCGGGATTGGAATAAAAGATAGTTCAGTCCGCTTGGATATGAAAGCGATTTCATTATTCGGAATCCCCGAAGAAAAGAAAGCCACATCAATAGTACCATTTCGTAATGCTTCTGCAGATTGAGAAAAAGAAAGATAGGATAAATTCAATTGATCAGTCGGTAAATTAGATTCTAACAGTATCCGCTCTGCAATAAGCCTTGTACCGCTTCCTGCCGTTCCCACACTAATGCGTTTCCCAACTAAATCCTCTAAGGAATCAATACCATTTTGTTTAGTAGTAACAATTTGTACATAATTGGAATATAGGGCCGTTAAAGCTCTTAACTTGGATTTATCCGTTTCAGGCAAATCCAGTACATCCACTGTGGTAAAACCAATTTCTGCGCGATGGCTGCTAACCAATTCAGTATTTTCGATGGAAGCATGGGTTACCTGGGTACCTGACACGGTTCCATTATATTTTTCATACATATTTGATAATCTTTGTCCTAACGAAAAATAAACACCTGTCATATCTCCAGTTCCAATGATTATCATCCTATTATTTAAATCCTGTCCTTCAGAAGTTAGTTGACTCTGAATCAAGGTAGTAGCAGGTTTAGATATTTCCTGCTGCTCATTCATAAAAGAACATCCTGTCATGAAACAAAATAACAAAGCGACTTTTATAAAGAGTGCTCCATCCTTCATCGTGGCCCTCCTTTCTTAATGTATTTTAGATGCAAATACCATGCCAAGTCGATTTTCTGCTTTAAAACGCAAATCCTGCCGATTTATTGAATGATATACACGTATAAATCGGCAATTTTTGCCGGTTATCCAGAAAAAAATGCCGATTAACACGATGAGCCTTTTATTCTCCTTTTGAAATGAGCTTGATTTTATCACGAAGGCTTCTTTCAGAAATTTTTAGGATTTGAGCTGTTTTTTGCCGATGGTTTTTACAGTATTGAAGTGTGGCCGTTATGGCTTTTTCTTCTATCTCTTTCATGGATATTCCGATAGGGATTTTGAAACTATTAAAATCTTCGTCATTGCCCCCCTGCTGAAGAATGAACTTCTGTTCTTGAACATATTGCGGCAAGTCGGTATCCTCCATTTTTTTCGAGTTCGATAGGGCGACAGCATATTCTATGATGTTACCAAGTTCACGGACATTGCCAGGGTAATGGTAATCCAGTAAAATCCGACGTGCGGCTGCCGAGAACGTCTTATCTTCACGATTCATATCCTTAGCGTGCTTTTTTATGAAATAATCCATAAGGATTGGTAAATCTTCTTTTCTATCTCTTAGAGGCGGCATCGAGATGGGAATGACATTAAGCCTGAAATACAAATCCTCCCTAAATTCCCCTTCCATCACCATTTGTTCCAAGTTTTTATTGGCTGCACTTATAATACGGACATCCAATGAGATTTTTGCATTGGACCCAAGAGGCGTCACTTCCCGTTCCTGCAATACTCGTAATAATTTGGCTTGAAGCGGAAGGGGCATTTCACTAATCTCATCGAGAAAAAGGATGCCTCCATTAGCAGCAACGAATTTCCCTTCCTTCCTTTGTGTTGCACCGGAAAATGCTCCCTTCTCATAACCGAACAACTCCGATTCCAGCAGCATCTCAGGAATTGCTGCGCAATTGACAATCTGCATTGGATTGTTTTTCCTTCTTCCTAGCGTATGGATGTTCCGGGCTACAAGCTCTTTTCCAGTACCACTTTCACCCGTGATAAGAACACTGGAATCAATATCTTTCACTCTTTCGATCATTGAGAAAATACGCTGCATCGCCTTGCTGTTACCAAGAAAGTTACCAAATCCCTTTTGAATCCCCAATTCTTCATGTAATGTCTCCAATTGATTGGACATCTGTTTGAATTCGGCTGCCCTCATCAAGAGCAAAGAAAGTTCTTCAATATTAATTGGCTTTTCAATATAGTAGTAGGCCCCCTTTTTTATGGCCTCGATGGAAGTTTCAATGGATGAATAGGCAGTCATCATGATGACTGTTACGTTAGGTGCTATTTGTTTGATTTTCTGCAGGACATCAAGTCCACTTTTATTTCCTATTCTCAAATCTAGTAATAGAATATCAAAAGGTTGATTGTCGATCTTCCGGAGCCCCTCATCCGGGTCAGTGGTTGCCACGACCTGATAAGAATCTTCCAACGCAAAGCTAAGAGCAGTGCAAATAGCAGGTTCATCATCAATCACCAATACTCGCATTTTCATATAACTCCCCCTCTTTCCAGGCTTCCTATTCGATATATAAAGGTAGTGAAATGGTGAATTTCGTACCTGTATTAGGATAACTTTTTACATGGATATCTCCGTTATTTTCTTTAATTAACCTATACGATAACGTTAGTCCCAAACCGACCCCCTTTTCTTTATTTGTAAAAAACGGCTCGAAAATATGGTTCAGTTCCTCCTGTTTCATCCCTTTTCCCGTATCGGATATGGTAATCCGCCCTGTCTTTTCGTTCTCTTTATCAATGTAGATTTTAATGGTCTTTTCCTTTGTTTCTTCAACGGCATGAATCGAATTCAACACCAAGTTAAGAAGTACTTGTTGAATTTGTTGTAAATCTATATAAAAAATAACGTCCTCCTCAATCGTCTGCTCGAAATTTATTTGTTTTTTTTCCATTGTCACCTTATGAAAAGCAAGTAAGGATATAAGTTCATGAGCGTGGCAATTTGTAATATTTGGCGGACGCGGACGTGCATATTCAATTAAATCGGTAACAATCGCATTCAAACGGTTAACTTCAGTAGGCAAGTGCTCCATTAGAACTTGTCGGAATTGAGGATTATCATATTTACTCGGAAGTAAATCAATGAATGTTTTAATCGATGTCAAAGGATTCCTTATTTCATGTGCGACACCTGCAACTAGTTGACCAAGGGCGTGCAGCTTTTCTTGCGTGACCAATTTTTTCTCCAATGTTTTCTTTTCCGTCTCATCATTCATGGAAAGTAAGTATCCGGTTTGTATATCTTCAGAATTGAACATCTTATGCATCGAATATGAAATCACCTTCTGGTCATTTTCCTCATCAAATACCAAGATCCGAAAAGAACCCGTAAGATTATTCCCATTTTGTTCTTGATGTAAAGCTCCGAAATTCCTCATTAATTGTGAGTGATTCATAAAATTCAGAATCATTTCCTTGGAAATTTCAAGAATGTCTGATGCCTTTGCATTACAGCTGGTAATCATGAAATCGAGATCGAATGTAATGATCCCATTATTGATATTGTTTAAGACTTGATCTTTGAACGCTTCAGCATTAGCAATGTTTTGCCGTTGTTTCTCTAAATCCTTATTTAATAAATGTAATTTTAACGTCTGGTTATGAACGGATTTTTTTAGCTTTTGATTCCATATGTAAATGATTAGAAGGATAAGGGCCACGGCAGTTAGGGTGATGATCAACCAGAATATGAATTGCTCCAGCCTGGCAATTTTTTGATTGGATTGTGGCATGACCCAATTATCGATTATCCCATTGATATTCCGGTTGGCTTTAAGTTCCGTGAGTGTATTATCCATCATGAAAAGAAGCGATTGATTCCCTTTTTTCACTGCAATCGTATAATCCGCTGGTTCAATGACTTCATCGAGAATGATGTAATTCTTTTCTTGGCGGAACTTTTTCAAATAGAAATCTGCAGTCCATTTGTTCCCGATGAATACATCTGCACGGTTGTTCAATAATGTTAAAATACCCGAGTATTGATTCGAAACGGTCGTTAAATTTGTATTCCTCATATTGAGAAATGTACTGATTACTGGAGTATTTTGGTCAAGGACAACATGTGAATCCCGCAGATCCGTTAACGTATGAATATCCTGTTTCCTTTTACTAGGAATGATTATGGATTGGGACATTGTAAAATAGGATTGAGTGAAATCAAGTTGGTTATCTTTTTCGGTATTATAGGTACTTCCAACAATAGCATCAATTGTTCCGTTGCTTAAGGCTTTTTCCGCATCTTCCATCCTCATCGGAATATATTTGAAATCTACGCCATTATATTTTGCTATTTCCTCCATTAAATCAATATTGATGCCTGTCAGCTCACCAGCTTCATTTTCAAATGAAAATGGAGGAAGAGCACTTTCCCCAGCAATAATAAATTTTTTTTGTTCAGCAAAAATCGTGGGAGACCAAAGCGTTTGAACAAAGACCATCAAGCAAAATATACTAATTTGAAACAGCTGCTTTTTAATTAAGAGCCCTCCTTCTGTGTCAAAATCTTTGCAGTCAGTATTTCTCGGCTAAAAACACCCTGATAATATACTTCTCCAATGAGGACTTGAACCCTTTAAATTCTTAACATAATCTGACACAATCTAACAATAACCTACATTGTAACAGGGATATATTACGGGATAAATTAAAGAATTAATATATGGTATATGGAGTATCCATTAAACCCAATTGTTACTGGGAGAAACAAAACCTAAAATTTTATTTTAAAAATATAAATTTTTTTATGTATCAATACCATACATTTTACGATTAATCCCGCCAAGATTTTATTTCGTAAACCATAGTATAGAAGAATGGAAAAAATAAGAGACTGCAATTATAAAAGATACTACCATGCCCTTTAGTTACATAACAAAGTTGCTTCAGCAACCCGAACCACTTGAGACTGCCCCGTAAGTTCCATAAGGGGTACGGAAACGATTCAAAGAATGAGGGCCGCTATGGATATCGATATATTTGAATCAGCCAAAAAGGTTTTGTTAAATTTTCCCCTATACTAGTGATCCTTGCCAGTATTACTATATTAAAACTAGCCGTGTCATATTAGAAAGATTACTGTTACTTTTAGTTAATACCTTACTTTATCTCAGGTCCGATAAAGCTATAACTCGGCATATTTCCCAACTGTATCAAAGAAAAAGAATCGTACAATGAAATCAAAATCAGAGTTTTGCTCTCCTTATATACGTGTTGGAGATAAAATTACCATTACTTCTGCTCAACGGAAGGCTTATAAAGAAGCAGGCTTTTCAATTTGAGTTAAGTCACCTCTTTATTATAGGACAGTTGCGGGCATATCTGACAAAAAAGGCAGCTCCCTGATGGGGGATAGCTACCTCCGTTTACGATTACTATGAAAAGGTAGGAGCAGGTAATTCATCAATTCTCATACGAAGTAAACTATATGGTTTTTCCCGGAGGTCTCTTCCATAATGAAATCTCGCCTGCCGATGTAATTGATTCACAATGACATATAAGTATTGATCAGGGCCAATCGAAAAAGTATCCGGCCATAAAATTCTCGGGTCATGTGCGATGGTTTCCATTGCGCCATTCGGCAATATCTTCCGGATGCTATTGTTTTCATAGTCTCCCGCATAAACGGTTCCTTTTGAGCCGGTGATCATTCCATCAGACGCACCTTTTTCCCCCCAATACTGCACATATTGGGATAAATTCAGGTCTTGTATCCCCCTGTCTCTTAGGGCATCTGTTGAGATCGAGAACAGCTGACGGCTGGTTAGCGGAGCATAAAATAAAACCTTTCCATCAGGAGAAATCGCTAAACTATCGGAAGCCAATCTAAATGGGAAAGTCGAGCCGTCCGGGTTTCGATTCATCAAAATTTCACCTTCTACTTTCGGCAAAAAATAGGGATCAGGTGAAGTTGATATTGCCCCATTTAACCGTCTAAACGCGTTCCCATTTTCTAAATCTACGACGATAATAGCCCCTGGCCCTCTGGAAGAAGAATCCGTTATATATGCATAGCCTGCTCTTCCAACCCTAAAATCCAAACGGACATCATTCAGATAAGTTGTTGGCAAGACAACATCTTCTGTAAAGGTATATACTCTCCTTATTGTATTCGTGCTTAAATCAACAGCAACTAATTTTGCTCCCCCTTGAATAGGTTCAGAAAAATTTGGTGCCCCTGTATCTAATACCCAAAGTGTTCCTCTTCCATCAGCAACGATACTTTGGACACTGACGAAAGACATCGTAATATTCCCAGTATTAACTAAATTGGTTTCTGCACTGGGATAAGGCTGCAATTTACCCTCAACAATTTCCGCCACAGTAAATTTAACGTCGTCTCCCCATTTCGGAAAGCATACAAAAATACGACCGGTTTCAGAAACACTGACACCTGTAGGCATAGCCCCATAAAAAGCATGCACCAGTTCAAACTGCCCAAAATATTTTTCCATAGGTAACATAGGTTGCATGATATCCTCCTTATCAAATCCGAACGGATAACACCTATATATGATGAAAATTTTTTGTAGTGCCTGGTTCTTGATAAATTTTTCTATCGTGATGGATGCTGTGGGTTTATTAGTCCTGGAGAAACATGGGAGTTTCGATAAAGTGATTCAAACTTCCACTGGCTCTTCAAGGACGGGGAATGAGAGCATCTGAATTTACGTTTGCAGTCAATTTTAGAACTAACATAAAAACTATTATGATTTGCTCCCGTCCAGCAGCCTGGTTAGAAAATAAATCTGTCTCCTTACAGGGGAGTATTTTTAAGTTTAGTGTAACCTTTTCATCCTGAGCATAAGTAAGAATTTTAGAAGCCTATAAAGTGGGCGGATATTCTTTAATATAGATTATTTAAGAACCTCATTTACTTATGATACGGTTCCCCGTAACGAATCAAAATGGATAAACTGTAGTATTTCCACTTCAAAATGCACGATGATGCATGGGGCTCTTGATAATAATCATTTTAAAATTAAAGCTTACCCATTTTTTGTATGATATCCAAAATCTATTTGTCAGTTATAGTCTTGATACTTCCCTCGTTTTGTATAGTAGTATGAATGGTAAGCTTCATTTCTAGATTGGGATAATATTTCTTTCGCCAGTCCTTCAATTCCTCATAAGGAATTTTATTTCTATAGTATTGTCCCAAACCGAAGACATCTGATTCTTGCTTTTGAAATCGTTTCAGCATTCCATCAAAACGATTTGCCAATACCTTTTCCAGCTCTTTTTTAATTATTGCATTGGAAACATTTCCCCTTCTCTCTTGAATAACTACATTTAAACGAATCGTTGAGAACATATATGGAATATGATTTCTTAGTTCACCTTTATGAAAACCTGTATTTCCAACAATCATGATGGTTGCATGTTCCATTACTTCTACCCTTCCCTTCATACTGTTCCCATGAAAGGCATTAAAAAGGAGGGTTTCTTTAGGATCCATTTTAGATACGAGTTTTCCTTTTTTCATCACTGCAGAACCTGTATAAGTAACTGCAGTGTTTTCCCCTGATTTGACCATAGGAATTGCTACATTTTGAGTGTAGGAATTAAGGGCTCGATAAACATGCCATAGACGTGTTAAAGATATTTGTGGGGTCCAACCTGCATATTTCTCAAAAAAGTCATAAATATTTATCCCTTTTTCTATATTCTTTTTGAGTGCTAAGAAAAAAGAATCTATATTATCATCACATATTGCGATTAATGTTTTTGAAGATATTTCACGAATTCTCATAAACGTGTTAATCGGTTCTTCCATCCCGTCTTCTTCTACTAATTTTCGATCAAATATAATTATCCTTATGTGCAATAAGTCTACACTGCTTTCCATATTAGTTCTAATATCCTCTACAGCTTTTAAAATGGTTAACCCTGTTCCTTTGACAATTGTCTGTTTTTGAACACCCTCTGAAGAAATAGGAATTTGAAGTAAGACTTTGAATTTTTCTCCCTCTTTTGTAATTCCCATTGCAATCGGAAAGGCTCTATGGTTAATGTCTTTAATATCCCAGCAACCACTTAATGGCATCAATATACATAGGCTAAGTACTAGTTTAAAACAAATCATAATACTTCTCATGATAGTCTTTTTCTCCTTACACCGATTAGGAATATTATTAAAGGGAGTACGATTAAAATATAAAATCGGAAAGCAGTATTCCACCATAGCAACTTCTCAGTCTCTTGCCAACTAGGAATACATAAGCAAATGATAAAAATGCTAACAGATAGGACTACAATATGATATTTTTGCTTTAATCCCGGGATATATTGACTCATTATTATAGAGGACTGCCATAAGAGTAAGGAAGTAAGCAACATGATAAAGGTAACTAGGCTTAACGCAAAAAACAAGGTTGCCCTGTCAAATATAAGCCATTGAAGCTGAACTTTATCCAATGTGGTTATAAAGGGAAAAAGCAGCGTACTAGCCGTTTCATTTCCAAAGGTTAAAAGAGGTAAATAAACGGATAAGAAAAAAAATGGGATAAGAAAAAAGACTGCAAACATGATTTTTTTAGAGTTATACGATATTTTTTTTGGAATAAAACCTAAAAATGAAAAAACAATGGCGAAAGAAAAAAAACTTGTATAAAAGGGAGGTTCTCGAAAAAAATTAAAGCCGGTATCCATAATCGGAAATGCATTATGCCAATCAACGTCTTGAAAGCAAATCAAAAGCGTAAGTAAGATTAACGGGAAAAAGATACAGAATATTAATAAGGCTGTACGTAAGATGGTTTCAATTCCTTTTACGGCGATATAAGTTGATATAAGAATCATTAATGTAATAATTGCCCATGTAGGAGTATTCGCTAAAAAGATAATGTTGGTCACTTCTGCATAGGCGCTAACAAGTTCAATAGTAGTTATAATTAAGTAAAGAAGAACAGGAAAAAGTAATGTGAAAGAAAAAGCTTTACCTAAGGTCTTTAAAATACCGATAATATCCTGTTTTGGAAAATAAGATAGACCCTTTAGGTAAAGCCATAAAAATAGAATAAATATGACACATTGAATTAAAATCGGTTCCCAGTGACCTTTTTGTGTGCTGGCAATAATTCTTTCCGGATAAATGAAAAAAATAAGACCAAAATGAGACATTAACCCCATGCATATAACCTGAAGGCTTTTATCCAATTCCCCCCCTCCCCTTAGTTAAACTAGTGTATGGAATTCCAAATATCTCTCGACTTGCAAAGTAAGCGCTTATTAATACCAGACCGGATAATATTCCCAACACGCCATAGATTGAAGCAAAAATAACAACTACATATTTAAGTAAGCGCAGGATTAACGCATTTTGAAACCCTACAACGCTTGAATTCGCTATCGAGGTTGCTGCTACAATGATAATTAACAGGTTGCTAACCAGCTTTGCGTCTACTACTGCTTGTCCGATGACAATTCCCCCTACCATTGTTACCGTTGGACCGATACTGAGCGGAAGCCTTATACTCGCTTCAATAATTAACTCTAAAATAAGGAGCATAATTGTAATTTCAACAAAAGGGGGATAGGGTATTCCCTCCCTGCTCTGAGCAATCGATAGAGCCAGTTCAATTTTTAATATCTCAGGATTTACAGCAACAAGGGCCACATAGAGAGCTGGAAATATAAGGGTAACCAAAGCGCCAAGAACACGTAAAAATCGGATGGCGCTCATTATTGGGTAAGCAAAGTTACGGTCATTCGCCTGGGCGAACATATCCCATAATAAATGTGGCAAGATAAGCGCAAAGGGAAAACCGTCAACGAATAGAATGACCCTTCCTTTGTTTAAACCATCTACTGCTTCCAATGGCATTTCTGTGTTATTAAACTGAGGGATAACCTCCCATTTTCGCATACCCATAAAACGATAAAGATGCTGAAGATAGAGAATATTTGTGTGTTGATTCATTTCAATATGTGAAATGATCTTTTTAATCACACCTTTATCTGCTCGGTCGTCCAAATAAACTATTGATAATTTCTTTTTTTGATCACTTCCTAACGTATAGGTTTTAACTGAGAGCTGAGCAGAGGAAACTTTTTTTCTCACTATTCCTATATTTGTTGACATATCTTCAATAAAAGAATCTAAAGGACCTTGCAATACGTTTTCATTAGCTGGCGGTTCAATTGACCGATTTAATTCTATGGGAATTGGTTCAAATAGCAACATTATATTTTTTTCTTTTGAGTAAATAATGAGTTTACCCTGAAGAATAGACTTTATTGCTTCTTCACTATTTATTTCAATACCTTTTCTGTTGAAAAAAGTTCTTTTTACTTTTATTGAATGAATCACTTCACTGGTATCCATATCTTTTTTTAATATTTCTTTTGTTTTTATAAGGTTGACTATTGAATGTAAACCAAGTAAAAGGACTGCTTCACCAGCCAAACTAAACGGTTCTATGAAAAAGTCTTCTGCATCTTTAAAAACCTCATTTATTTCTACTATTATTGAGTTCATGACTTCTCATTTTCCCTTTCAAATTTCATTATTCTTATATCATTTTCCCCCTTTGCTTGTCATTTATACAAATACCAAACTAGGTAAAATAAGACGTCTGAGATATGTTTTTTAACGCCACAACCACATATTCGCATGTGCATATTTCGAGCATGTTTTTTTTGCAGAGGATAATAACCCGGTTATTTGGAGGGGGATAAAGCCTGTCATAGAAGGTATAGCTGCTGCCAAAGAAGCAGGGCCTTGGAGTTAAAGTGAATATGGTAGTGAAAAAAGAAACCAATCAATCCCAAATGCTTCCGAATTTCACTTTGGAACCAGAGGGACGACTTCTATTCGGATGAGAGGTCAGCTGGAACAGTGAAAAAACAGGATAAAATCGAAATGTCATTCATGGGCGGGTGACAAATAGCGGGTTCATCCTCAATCATAAAGGGATGGTGACGTTTCCATCCCTAATTCAAAAATTTGATTATTTTTTTGTCTTAGGATGTAAAACAACCTGGCCATAGGTTCTGTAACTGATGTTTAATCAATTGGGAGCGTGTGTTGAATTAAGACTTTTTATGAGGTAAATAAGAAAAGGCTTAAGGATTCGACTTCACCTTAAGCCTTTTCTTGCCCTATTTTAAAAACCCATCGATATATATTTTTCTTCTAAATATTCATCTAGGCCTTGATGGCCGCCTTCCCTCCCCATGCCGCTTTCTTTCATGCCGCCAAATGGGGCTTGTGCAACGGTGGGAATGGCGTCGTTGTAGCCGATGATGCCGAATTCCAGAGCTTCGGATACCCTGACTCCCCTGCTTATATTCTGTGTGTAAAAATAAGCGGCCAGCCCGTACTCTGTATTGTTGGCAAGCTCGATCACCTCTGCTTCTGTATCAAACGGGATGATTGGTGCGACCGGTCCAAATGTTTCCTGGTGTGTGATGAGCATATCCTTGTTCACTCCATCCAGAACGGTCGGTTCATAGAATAATCCATCAGCCAATTCCCCTTCAACTCTTTGTCCGCCACAAAGAAGGCTGGCACCTTTTGCCAAGGCATCTTGTACATGTTCCTCTACCTTTTCCAGGCCATCACTGCTTACAAGAGGTCCGACTTCAACAGTTGGATCGATGCTATTTCCGACTTTTAGAGCTTGTACCTTTTCAACAAAAAGTACAGAGAATTCATCGATGACAGAACGGTGGACGTAAATGCGATTGGCGCATACGCACGTTTGTCCGGTGTTCCTGAATTTGCTTGCAACGGCACCAGCTGCTGCGGCTTCCAAATCAGCATCCTCAAAAACGATGAACGGTGCGTGTCCTCCAAGCTCAAGGGAAAGTCTCTTGAGCTGCGGGGCTGACTTGGTAACCAGCAATTTGCCTACTTCAGTAGATCCGGTAAAAGAAATTTTCCTTACTACCGGATTTTCAAAAATTTCATCCGAGATAGGTCCGGCACTCCCTGTTACGATACTGACCACTCCAGCAGGCACTCCCGCCATTTCAACTAATTTCCCAAATGCTAACGCACTAATAGGAGATTGTTTTGCAGGCTTGACAATGACTGTACAACCAGCGGCCATGGCAGGTCCTACTTTCCGCGTCATCATGGCCAACGGGAAATTCCAAGGGGTAATGGAAGCGACCACTCCAATCGGCTGGCGAATCACCGATAGCCTTTTATTTTGTGCAGAAGCAGGGATCGTTTCCCCATAAATCCGGCGGCCTTCTTCAGCAAACCATTCCAGGTAGCTTGCAGCAAAATCCACTTCGCCCCGGGCTTCCGTTAAGGGCTTGCCCATTTCCATACTCATGATTTCTGCTAATTCATCTTTATATTCATGCATAAGGTCATGCAATTTCTTTAGATATTTACTGCGTTCCTGTGCCGTCAGTTTTGACCAGGATTTAAACGCTTCCTCAGCAGATGCAATGGCCGCATGCGTTTCTTGGCGTCCTCCATTTGGAATCCTTGCCACCACTTTCCCTGTTGATGGATTTGTTACTGGTAAGGTTTCTCCAGTATGTGCTGCAGTCCATTCACCGTTCACATACATTTTCAGTTCAGATAAATTGATTAATCCACTAGTTTTCAGCATGAATAAGTCTCCTTTTTTGTTGTATTTGCAAAGCGCTTCATTATTTACACAAAAAGATTAGAGCCCTGAAACTTTAGTTCCCCCGTCAATGTCCGTGTTAATGGAAATCCTTTCATTTTTAAGAACGAAGGTATACCCCACAGCAGCAATTAGGCAAATGACTACAGGTATAATCAGGGCTATATTGAAATTATTGAACTTCGCTACTAAGATCCCTGTTGCGACTGGAGCAATCCAGCCAGCGAGGTTCCCCACGAAGTTTTGCAGCCCGGCAAGCTTTCCTTCCGCACCCTTTGGAGCAACATCCGAAACAGTGGCCCAGAGAATGCCCGCAGCCAATCCTTCACCGCCGATTGCTATTGAGATATACGTAAGTGCCATTATGGCGCTGTCTGTATAGATCGTCGGTATTATGGCTAATGGAAAAAGCATGCCTATGGTTAAAACAGTTTTTCTTGCTTTGATGGAATTCCAGCCTTTTTTAATCAAGAAATCCGACAACACCCCTCCTAGAATATTTCCCAGAAAGGACATGATCCAAGGCAGCATCGTGAAAAATCCGGCTTTTAAAAGAGTCATTTGCCTTTCGACTACAAGGTAAGTGGGAAGCCAGGTCATCATTAAATAAGTAAGATAGTTATGGGCAAACAAGCCATATAACATAGGGTAAACACTTCTGAATTTGAAGAATTTAAATGGCGAGATGTTTAATGTCGTCGCTTCTTCGGTTTGAGTTTGCTCCCCTTTGATATAGGCTACTTCGGCCTCGTTTGCAATCTTACTTTGCTCTGGATGGTTTTTGAAAAAGAATAACCAGAATGCCAGCCATACAAAACCGATGGATCCAATTACCACAAAGGATGCTTGCCATCCCCAAGTCTGGATGATCCATGCTAAAATGGGTGTCGTTATCCCAATCCCGATAGCTGTACCAGAATTAAAAATCCCGTTTGCAATGCCCCGTTCGTGTGACGGCAGCCAGTCTGAAATAACGCGCGTATTGGTCGGAAACGCTGGCGCCTCTCCGATTCCCATTAAAACGCGGATACCGATCAGTCCGCCAAGTGATCGTCCCATTCCAGTAAACACCGTACAGAGCGACCACCATACGATGGCAATCGAATACGTTAAGCGTGCCCCCAATTTATCAACGATTACCCCGACCGGGATCTGCATTAAGGCATACGACCAAAAGAACGCTGACCCCAATATCCCGAATTCGACTGCCGAAAGCGAAAGTTCCTTCATCATCGAGGGTCCTGCAATGCCAAGAATTGCCCTATCCATATAATTGATTGTTGTTGCGACGAAAAGGAGTACCACTACAAGCCATCTTCCATTGGTCTTTTTCATACGTCACCTCATTAGATAATTATATTCAGGTAGAAAAAATGCTGCGGGAAATCCATATGTCCGAAAAAAGTTAAAAAGGGAAAACTGATTCGAAATCCCCTGAAATCCCAGGTGATTTTCAAATTGAATGGTTTTTATACATTCACGATGGCCGTTTCTGAACTTTTGGCACTGCTTGCACTTCGATTACCATTATTAAAACCTTCAAAATCCCCCTCATAAGCCTTCTCTATAATCAGTTGGATATCCGATGCCTTCGTCAGCCTTGGATTAACGACCACGTTACCGCTTCGCATGGAATCTTCCACTAATTTCGGTAAAACGTCCAATGAGACTCCAAGCTCTTTAATATTTAGAGGAATATTCATGCTCCGATTCATTTCGATGATGGTTTCGATTGCTTTTTCGGCTGCTTGCGCATTGGATAAACCGCTTACATCCTTTCCTAAAGCTATTGCAATTTCTCTATACTGATCTTCACATGCCGGCAGATTGAATCTCATGACGAATGGCAATAGTGCTGCATTTGCGATGCCATGCGGGATATTAAAGACTCCTCCAAATGTATGAGAAATGGCGTGTACATTACCCAGTCGGGATTGTGAAAAGGCTGCACCAGCTAACAAGGATGCTACAAGCATGTTTTCCCTGCTTTCCATATCCGTTCCCACAAAGTACGATCGTGTTAAATTTTCACCGATCATCTTAATGGCCTGCATCGCGAAAGCCTTGCTGACAGGGTTGGCAGATTTGGAGGTGTAAGATTCAATTGCATGAGTAAGAGCATCCATACCAGTAGCTGCAGTAATCTCTTGAGGCAAATTCAATGTAAGGGCAGGATCCAATATAGCTAGCTTTGGAAACAGAAGTGAACTAAGTACACCTAATTTAAAAGAGGTTTCCTTATTCGTTACCACTGTCGAATTAGTAGCTTCACTGCCAGTTCCAGCCGTCGTCGGGATTGCTATGATCGGGAGCGGGGGATTGGAAATCTTTCCAACCCCTTCATAATCCAGGATATGGCCGGGATTAGTAGCCATTGCCGCGATGCCCTTGGCAGTGTCAATGCTGCTTCCTCCGCCTACAGCTAGAACCGCCTCCATCTTTTGCTGCTTAAGATACACTGTACCCTGTTGGATTGTTTGAGCTGATGGATTAGGCTCCACCTCATCGTAAATCTCAAAATAAAGATTTGCCGAGGCAAGGGATTTTTCAATGCCTTGTAAGATACCGGCTCCTCTAACCCCTTTATCTGTTACGATCAGCACACTCGATACACCTAAATCCTTAATTAGTTCCCCTGTTTTTCCAGATATTCCGTTACCGCATTCCACCCGTGTCGGCATACTATATGTAAAAGGCATAAGAGACATTTTCATCTTCCTCTCCATTTATATTCTATTAGATAGTGAAACCCTTTCCGCCCCGGTCTGCAGATCCATCATGAATGGTTATGATGCTTAACCTTCCAGGGACACCATTCCTTCAAGCAATCTATAAAGCTTTTCTAAGTAATTCTTCTAAACTGTGCTGGGTTGGCACTCTTGGGTTATTCCGAATCAGGCGATCGATCTGGAGGGTCTTCTCAGCAATTTCGGGAATATCCTCTTCTTTGATCCCAATCTCCGCCAGCTTTGTAGGCAGTCCAATTTCCCCAAGCAGGTTAAGCACAGCTTTTGAAGCAGCCAAAGCGGCTTCCTTATCGGAGAGGCCCTCCGAGTTCACATTGAATGCCTGGGAAATCCTCACCATTTTTTCTGTTTCTACAGTTGCATTATATTCCATGACATATGGGAGCAAGAGCCCGGTCACCTCTCCATGCGGTGACTTCACAAGCCCTCCGATTGGGTAAGCCAATGCATGGGCTGCAGCCGTACCTGCATTTGAAAAGGACATTCCTGCAAGGAGGCTGCCCATTAGCATATTGGAACGGGCCTCGAGATTGCTTCCTTGCTGTACAGCAAGCGGCAGGTTTTTTGCAATCAATTCGATAGCTCTATAGGCGAGTGCATCGCTAATGGGGATTGAACCTTGGAATAAAATGTTTCCTTCTGCCTGGATATATGCAGAAGGTTTGGCTGTGTATGCCTCTATCGCATGTGACAGAGCATCAATTCCGGAACAAGCTGTAACATAAGCGGGAAGCCCTAACGTTAATTCTGGATCAAGCAGAGCAACGGTTGGTCTTAAGTAGTTATCCGAGACACCAACTTTCAGGTTATTTTCCACATCGGTCAATACCGCTACTGATGTCACTTCTGAACCGGTTCCAGCAGTCGTCGGAATCGCTACTAGAGGGGCGATTGGTCCAGGAACCTGGTTTTCCCCGCCATAATAGTCCAGAGGATATCCGCCATGGGCAACCAACAGGGCGACGATCTTGGCCATATCAATGCTGCTTCCTCCGCCAAGGCCAATTACTGCATCAATATCCATTTGAGATTCTGCAAACTTATAGCAGTCCATTGCCGAATCTACAGGCGGCTCCGGTACGACCTGGTCATAGATAACTGTTTCGTAATTTGCTTGCTCCAACAACGATGAAATTCTGTCCACGATACCAGCGTTTTTGATCCCTGGGTCAGTAACGATCAAAATGTTTTTCGCCTTTAACCTTTGCAGGATTGAATCCAATTGCCCGATCGCCCCGTTTCCAAATACGATTCTTTCGGTAGAATAAAAATCCCATGTGTTTCTCATATCCCTTACCTCCAAAGTCTAAAGATTGATGACGACAAGTTTTTCGTCTGTCATCTCTTGCACGGCATAATGCGGTCCTTCTTTGCCAATTCCGCTGTCCTTCACGCCGCCATACGGCATGATGTCAGCACGGTATGTAGAAACATCATTGATGATCACACCGCCAAAATGAAGTTCCTGTGTTGCCCGCATGGCTAAAGTGATATCGGATGTAAATAAACCAACTTGTAAGCCGAACTTCGTATCATTAGCCTGACAGAAAGCCTCCTCGATGCTATCGAAAGGAATGATGCTGATCACCGGTGCGAACACTTCCTGGCAGACTACCTTCATTTCCGGTTTCACATCTATTAATATAGTAGGTTCCAGGATCGATTCCCTCCTTTTTCCTCCATATACCACTTTGGCCCCTAGACGCTCAGCTTCCTGAATCCATTCTTCCGCACGCCTTGCTTCCTTCTCGGAGATCATGGGACCAATGTCCATGGAAGGATCTGCAGGATTTCCGACCTTCAAGCCCTGTGCCACCTTGACTGCCTTCTCCACAAACACATCGCAGATATCTCTATGAACGTAGATGCGCTGCACAGAGATGCAGGCTTGCCCTGCATTCACATACCCCCGCGTGACACAGAGTTCAACTGCTCTGTCTAAATCAGGGACATCCTTGTGAATGATATTTGGGGAGTTATTCCCTAATTCCAAGGTAACCTTACGAATTCCCGTACTGCTCTTAATGTGCCGGCCTACGCCGGGACTCCCTGTAAAAGTGAACATCGCAATTCGTTCATCCTCCAAAAGGTATTGACCTGTTTCCTGCCCAAACCCGTTGACCACATTGAGGAAACCTGCGGGCAATCCAGCTTCGGAAAAGATTTCTGCTATCTTGCATGCAATGAGCGGCGTCATTTCAGCTGGCTTCAACACGATTGCATTTCCCGCTGCCAACGCAGGAGCCACCTTGTGGATGGTGAGATTGAACGGGAAGTTAAACGGGGTGATCGCACCGATAACTCCAACAGGAACCCGGATGGTGAAAGCCATCTTATTGTCGTTTCCAGATTGCCCCAAAGGAACGCCCGTACCGGCAATCCGTTTTGCTTCTTCCGCTGATGCAATCATCGTTTGAATCCCTCTATCGATTTCCCCTCTGGCGTCCTTCAATACTTTACCGACTTCCTTAACCAGAATCATCGCCAGCTCTTCTTTTCTTTCTTTCGCGATTTCCGCTGCACGCATTAAAATCTCGTAGCGTTGATCGGAATCTAGCTTTCTCGTATTAAAGGTTTCCAAGGCATTGGTCACCGCTTCAGAAACAATTTCGCGGGATGCCCTGCCAATCTGGGCAATTTCTTCTTTGTTATATTTGTTCATAACAGCGATTGTATGTTGATCGGATATCCATTGCCCATTTATGAAATGGCCATAAAATGCATTTTTTCTACTAAGCGATATGCTCATTGAAGATTCCCCCTTTGAAAAATTACAATCACATTTTTTCACTTCACAGTTATTTCTGCTAATAGATGGAATAAATTCAATCAGGAAAACACTTAAAGCGCTTTCATTTAAATCTCATGATTTTGTCTGCCTATCAATGCTCTTTCATAAACTGTTTATCATACATTTCAAAAATCATATGTAATCGTTTCCGAAAATATATCACATAATATACAATTATGTAAATATTTAAAATTAAAAATATTCAGTGTATTTTTTATAAATGTTGATATAACAGTATTTTAAACAAAAAATAATAAATATAGATTAAATATTTCATAATTATTTAATGATTTTATATATAATCTCTCCAAAATATATCAAATATCATATATAATTATCGGTAAGGAAGATATATTTTTGCAACTTTCCAACAGACTATTCGGTCTCCTTCCAAACTGTCTATTCTTGATATCAATATGGATTCGCCTTATCTTATTGATAGGGCAAACACGCTGTAAGTTGCTTCAGTTATAATTTAAGTTGTTACATCAATATGCAATAACACTTTTTCTCATAGAATTTTTTCAAGTTAGGGGCATTTCGATGATAAAGGAAAAAGAACGCGGAGAGACAACGGAATATGTATACAATTTATTAAAGGAAAAGATTTTTGAATGGGATTTATCGCCGGGCCAAAAAATCAATATCAGCCATTTAACCCGGGAAATCAACATTAGCGCCATACCTCTCAGAGAAGCATTGTCTCGTCTTAATTCCGAGAACTTGGTCGTTTTGGAACCGAATAAGGGGTATCGTGTCAGTGACATATTAGATGCGGAAAATATGGCGAAAATGTTAGAGGCCCGGATTTTATTGGAGACACATGCGGTCCGGAACATGATTCGCTTAAATAATGTAAGCGTGACGGAAGAAATGGCCGCGCTTACAGATGAGATGTTTTCCACAAACACAGGTGCTTCCAACAAAAAAATACTTGATTTCACTCATTTAGATCAACAATTTCACCATGCCATCATGAAAGCTGGAGGAAACTCGTTTTTATACGAAGCGTATAAAGGCATGCACTGCCATCTTCATATAGGGCGGTTTTATCATGTCAAAGGTGAGATCGACCAAAAAGACGCACCCTCGGAACATATGGAAATCATTGAGGCTATCCGGACAAGGGACGTATATAGGGCCGAGATTGCAATCTCCAGTCATATACAGGATTCCATAGATCGTTTATTGGAGAGGACAAAGAGATAATACTTGGAAGCTATCGAGGATAATCTGCTTCGGATATCAGTCATCGTAACCGCTTTGATCACATTTTATTTTACTTGGATGTTCGGAATATGCAAGTGGTGTAAACAGACATTCCCATCTCAAATGCTTAAAGAAAATTGACAGAAAAACATGTGAAAGATTTATGCACCAAGAAAGAAAACAAGTGTGATCATAGGGGTGAAACCAAAGGCAAAAGAAAAGAAGCCTTTTGATGCTTCTCTTGTTTTGAAAGATGATGGATCGATTGGATTTGAATTTTTTAAAAAAACATTTGCTAGATCAAAATAACGAACTAAAATCCCTATCACAATTGTTAGGGATTTTACTATAAAAGAGTATATGCCGAATGATTCGCAGAATGAATTCACTTACTGCTATAACCTTTTCTGCTTTTGATCTCCAAAGAAAAGAAAAAGTAAATGTGATAAATTCAAACGAAAAAAGTAAAAAAAACAAAAATCCTATAACTAATTTGCCACTTATAGTTTTTGTAGGTCGTGAGTTTTACTTAATGAAAAAAATCTCTTTGAAAAAAGATAGCTTAGAGCACCAAAAAAAAACGATTTTCCCTTAATGTGGGCAAAATCGTCTTTTCTGGTGCTTAATTTGAATAAGGTAAATGTAGCTCTCAAGACAGGGATGTTCACTTTTCTTAAATCTTCTTCTATGCGTATTTCATACAGAAGTAAAAATTACTCCAAAAAATTAAAAAAAGGGTTTGATGCCTTCCCTTCTTACTCATAGTCCATACCCATAGTTGTAAAATCTATTTTTCTAAATGAAAATAACCATCTTTATGGCTTAAGGACCACTTTAATACATCCATCTGTCCTTGTATCAAATACTTCATACCCATGCTTTGCTTGGTCAATTGGAAGTACATGGGTTACAACATCGCCAGGATCTACTTTTCCTTCTGATATTAGTTTATAAAGGTAGGGCATATAAGGAATAACAGGAGCCTGTCCGGTTTTAATATCCACGTTTCTTTGGAAAATATCTCCTAGGGGGAATCCATTATAACGGCCGCCATAAACGCCTGTTATTTGTATGGTTCCTGCCTTACGCACGGCTTGGGACGCAATTACAATCCCTCCCATGGCTCCCCCATGTAATTTAAGACCCGATGCAAGATATTCCATCGGAGTCATTTTGCCGCTCATCCCGGAACAGTCAATAACGATATCTGCACCACCTTTAGTGATTTCTTTAAGGTATTCGCCAGTGTTTTCATATTGTGCAAAATTTACGGTTTCGACTTTATTCGTCCTTTTTGCATGCTCTAAACGATAATCGAGATGGTCGACAGCAATCACCCTTTTCGCCCCTTTAAACCAAGCGAATTTTTGAGTAAGTAGACCTACTGGACCACAGCCTAAAACGATAACCGTATCGCCAGGTTTAACACCTGCGTGATCTACACTCCAGAATGCTGTGGATGCTGCATCAGCGAGCAACACCAATTTTTCATCTTCTACCTCGCAGTTTTCTGGGATTTTGAACGGGGTAAAGTTTCCATAAGGAACACGCATATATTCAGCTTGCCCGCCTGCATACCCGCCAGTTGTTTCTGAGTATCCAAAAAAACCACCCATTTCCCCATGAGGATTTGAATTATCGCACTGACTTGTAAGGTCGTGGTCACAATACCAGCAGCTCCCGCAGCTAACGTTAAAGGGGATAATGACCCGGTCTCCCTTCTTTACCTTAGTTACCCCTGGTCCAACTTCCTCAACAACCCCCATCGGCTCATGACCAATCACATAATCTGTAGGCATATTGGGAATTAATTGATGAATTAAGTGCAAATCGGAGCCGCAAATCGCTGAAGTAGTGATTTTTACGATAATATCATCCGAATTTTTGATGTTAGGGTCTTTAACTTCTTTAACCTGTACATTTTTATTGCCCTGGTAAGTTACGGCTTTCATGATGCTTTTCCTCCTTTATTTATTCGGCGTTGCGAACATGCCGAGTCTGTCAGTATCATTCGGGAAAAGATTCATTCCAGCAATACTAACCGCCATATCGGCTGATTTCAAATCTAATTCCACCTGTTTACCTAAATCGTTCGGATAAAGCCAGCCCTTCCTGATCATTAAATCGGATAACTCACCATGTAAATCAATAGATTGCTCCATTTGCTGGTACAGTGCTTTTCTCAATGCGGGATTCGCTGTTTCTGATAATGCAATACCATAAGTATGAATCCCACTTTTGATAGAGAGTAGAAAATCTAGCGCGAAAGAGGAATCAGCCATTTCCGGCATATGTTCAGCACCTTGAGGATCTAAAAAATCCATTTCCATTTAAATTCCACCTCATTTTTCATAGTTTGTTAGGGCTTCTGTATAAAAACCCTTTAGCTCGTTTATAGCAGCTATGGATTGTTGTACGTCTTTTTCCATTAAAGCTTTTAAGTCATTGTCAAAGCAAATTCCTTGCATTAATTTTGATCTCATTAAACCTATTGTTTTAAAATTTAAAATTTCATGCGTTTCCATGGTTTCATGAAATGCCAAGCTTTCATTTTCCATACGTTCACCTCCCTAATCTATATCACAAAAAATACTTTTCCCAGTTCATCTGTTTGTTATACGGATTATTGACCGATAGGTAGTTTATTTCCCAAAATACACGTTACTTTTGCAAATGATGATGTATAAAAACTTTTGTATTACGAAAGATACAAGAGTGAATTCTCAAAGAAACGGAGTGAAAAATCATGACGGAAAATTTAGGACTGCATGAAACTTTAGAGGCGCACGAAATTTTAACTTTCAAGAGTCTTTGTCTAACAAAGTCCTCTACAATGAGCAGCTTAGTGCAGGATACAGAACTACAAAATATTCTATTAAAAGACATGAGCACTGGGACACAAGATATTCAAAAACTGCAGGAAATCCTGACGAATCGAGGGGAACAGTAATGACGAATTTTTTGCAAAATATGGCGGGTATGAGTGGCATGACTGATCAGGTGATTGCAACGGACTTCTTAATATCCGCAAAATCAGGAATAAGAAATATTACATTTGCCATTACAGAAACAAAATCACCTGAATTGAAAGCAGCCTTAAGAGAACAGCTTCGTGTCGCTGTAGAAAGACACGGAGAGATAAGTAACTATATGATTTCAAAAGGTTACTATCATCCACATGATTTAAGTGAACAATTACAAGTTGATATAAATACAGCAAATACAGCCCTAAACCTTCCTCAACAATAAAGTCAACTCATGGATGTGAAAACAGACAGATAACACAGAGGTACGGGCAAATGGAAAAAAAGCAATGCATTTCTCGAAACTTGAGATACATTGCTTTTTTTAGGGGTATCTTATAGTAAGTTCTTAGCTAAAAGGGGGAATACAGGTAATGTAGATGATCCAATCTATAAGCTGTTGTGTTTTAACTAATTTTACTTCTTTCTTTATAGGGTTAAATCGATTTCTTCATCCCACTCTCTCTGCATTTACGGATATATACGTAGTTCTTAACCGAACATTCAAACTGAGCTTTACCGCAATTGTCACAGCGACCATTAACGATGTCAGGATAATCTTCGTAGTCATAAATAATTATGGTGTCCATTTTTAGATTATTGATTGAGTGGTTACTGCGATCCAAAAAAGAGGTTTGCTGATCGCAAAGTGAGGTAAGGTCTTAAACTTGATTAATATATTTTCTCAACGAATTACTAATCTTTTAATCCCTTTCCATTGAGAATTTTCTGCATGCATTTTTCAACTCTTGATTCTCGAGTTTTGGATTGTTTGGGTTGAGAAAAATGAAGAATGTATGCTCTTTGCCGTCCCGGGGTCAATGCTTCAAAAGCATTTTTCAAAGCAGGGATTTCATCGAATTTATTTTGAAGTTCTTCTGGAACTATGAATTCTGTATTATCTTTAAACTTCACTTCCAAACCGGCTTTTTCAACTTCAATTGCCTCATGGATATAGGCTTTCAGAATGGATTCCGTTGCAACTATTTCTTGAACATTGGTGAACCGAATCTGGCGCGCCCCCTGTACATTCTCCGTTTGTTGGATTAGAATCCCATGGGTATCCTGTAACAAAGCACCTTTGTGAAATAGAAGCGCACAATATTCTTTAAATCCATGGATTAAAACGATGTTTTTTTTCTCAAACGTGTAACAGGGATGCATCCATTTAAATTCTTCGGTCAGGTCACAGTCGAGAACGATATTTCTCAACGTCTCATATTCTTCCTGCCACTTTTTGGATTTACCCAAAAATTCATCAACCTTAGGATTCCTTTTACTATTTGTCATCACGGAACACTCCTCTTTCCGAGCAGTTTGCTTTTTCCTATACGTTAGCTAAATACTAATAAACAGGTTCAAAAGTTTGGTCTTACATTTCCCCTAACACTTTTTTAAGATCTTCGCCCATTTTCGCCCAACCATATTTCGCACCATTGAACGCTTGATCTTCTTTTTCGAATCCTGCTTGATCAAGATGTAAGTAAGTTGTTCCGTCCTCGTGCTTTAATGTCCATGTGACTGTAGTGTTTATCCCACCACCTACCCAAGTGTAGGATAACTTATAAGGTTCCTCCACTTCAAGAACTTCGGAATCTATAATTAAATTCCACTGTTCATTCCGAAACTGGAATTTATGGCCAACTATAGGTTTAATATCATTAGCCATTACCCATTTCGCAAGAGTATTTGCATCTGTTAAGGCGAGCCATACTTTCTCGATCGGGCTCTTAAAATTAAAATCTTGTGATACTGTTAAAGTCATTTTTTGTTCCTCCTGTAATATTTGGTTTAAAAGCAACATTCTTTCGCTCCAGAATCTCTTGTAAAACGATACCCAATCCTCAATTTCTTTCAACGGGGCAGCATTCAGCCGATAACGCGTTTCCCTGCCGACCTTTCTGCTGTTTACGAGACCAACCTCCTTAAGGATTGCCAAATGCTTTGAAACCGCAGTACGACCCATTTCAAAATGAACGGTCATCCCATTGAGCGGCAATTCTTCCACGTCCGCCAACAAACGTAGCAATTTACGTCTTGTTGGGTCAGCGATGGCTACATAAATATCACGATCTTGATTTTTCTCGTTCAAAATCACCCCCCCTTTAATTGGACACCAATTGGTGTCTTTTATTATATGACACTAATTGGTGTCGTGTCAATTTATTATTGACAGGACCGTATTTGTTTTATTCTCCTATCATCAAGGTATAGGTTCCTTTTTTAATTATTTGTTCATAGATTAAGCTTCAAACTTATTAAATCCTTTCACAACTAAGCTGCCCCCATTAGTTAAAGAACATTTCTTCATAAACTAACTTTTTTACATAAATAAACCAATATTGTTAGCTGCCATTTTTAAAATTGAAAATGCTCGTTTTTCGGCAAAAAATCAAAATCCAGAACGGCAGCTTATTAACCGGCCTCAATTTCAGGGGCTCTTGATCATTAGCGAAGGCGATTTGTTATTCCTTAATTCAATAGACAGATTGGGTATAGATTACTATGGTATCATTCGAGCATGGAAGTACATTACTTGAGATTTGAACGCAGAAATTGTGGTACTGAAAATGAGGCACTTTTTGGTAGGAAATCCAGAGGTATGGGTGATACTGAAAAGTTATTGGTGGACCAATTTTTACCTCTGTTTTCATATGTGGCTGAGCAAGAACGTAAAAAAATAGGCATTAAGGAATTGAAGGGGCAAAGAATAACGGAGTGATATACGGTACGACATAAACATGAAGGAATAACGACTTCATTCAGGTATATGAAACCGGAGTATCGCAAATGTCTACAACCCAATAAAGATTACAGGAAAAAACATTAAGAACTCCTAGGCTTGTTTCAAAATCATGCTTCGGGATGGGACCATTTCATCTAATTTTTTACAAAGTTGATTGGAACGGGTGTACGAGACTCCCTCGGGGAAAGCGCGTCCAAAGGAGACCCCACAGGTGCAAATCGCTCCAATCATTTTGCAAACCCTCAATATTGTAAATTATTTTTCTATTTCAAGGCTTTTTAACATTTGCCGTAACGCTCCAAGATGATAAGCCGAGTGGGCAATGGTCGCATTTACATTTGTCAGCCATTTTCCTAAATCGATTGTGTCGATTTCTTCGAGAAGAGTTACATATTCTTTATGTAATCCCTCCCTGATTTCCTCCCATTTTACCTCATCAACATGATGAATGGTCCAGCTTGCGTCCCAATCTTTTTCGAAGTTTGCACCACTGATCATTGTTCGGATCACCCATAAATAATACCGGATGTGGTCAGAATGAGCAGCAATGGTTGATCCATTTATGGAACGCGAAGCATCTTCTGCGGTTAAACCATCAAGTGTACCAAAAACCCCGGTATTCGGTTTCGATTCAGTATAATAGCTCCCTCCATTTCCCGGTCCTTCAAACGTTTCTTTCAAAAGCATTTTTAATGAACTTGCCAACGTCTCGCTCAACTCAATTCCCCCCAAGTGTTTTAATTGACTTCATTACTATATATTACACTAAGACAAATCAATATTCGTTTAAAATTTGTTAAATTAATCCAAAAACATTACGAATTTATAGAATTACTCGCTCAACTGGCAAAAGGTATGAATTTCATTTTACTTTCGGGTACAATCTTATATCGTATTGACGCTGTTCTTAACGTGATAAAAAAATAATAACACCTTAAAAAGACCGTTCCTTTAATAAACAGGAACGGTCTTGATTTATTTATCTGAACATATGATTCAACTCTTAAAAGTATACAATGCTAAGTCTAAAGTTTTAGTAGCTTTTCAAACGTTCCTCCAGGGAAACAACTCTAAACTTTAACTCCTGATTAGAGTCCAAGCACCCTATTACAATTTGGTTATCTTCCGTAATGGTGACATATCTGAAGGTTTCTTCTCCGTGGATCTTTATTTTTGTCTCCAATGTCGTTTCCATTTTTGCAAAAACTTGATCTGTGTATGTAAGCGGAAGAAGATCATCCAATCCTTCTTCAGGGCTGTTGAGCCACTTAAACATGAAATCTTTCAATGAGTATTGTTCAATCATCGATAAATGATTTTTAAAAATTAATTTGTCAATGGTTATCTCTTTCAACTTATCCACTCCTCAATAGTATCTAAAGTTTATATCGATAAACTCCTAACATCAAGGGCATTCCAATGACAAACCATTACATTTTGATTACTTGCTGACTAAATAAACCCTCTCCTTCCGAAAAATGGAGTACTATTACCTGGAAAAGGAATTTTGGAGATGATTTTTTCTTAAGAATACGCCTAGGATTAACATGTAGAGGGATCATTTTCTGAGTTTTGAATGTTTTGGTATAGATGATTCCTTGAACAAGGATGTCAATACCAGTCGAAAACAGCCTCCATTTGCTTATGAAATGAAGGCTGTACTTTTAAATGAAAAATGTATAAATTATAATTCTTGTTTTCCTTTTACACCATTTATCGAATAGCTGATTTTAATGTTGGCATTTAATGAATGATATACTGAACAGTACGTATTTTTGGATAATTGAATGGCACGGACCACTTTATCTTCAGGCATATCACCCTCCAATAAATAATGGATATGAAAATCGGTAAATCGCTTAGGATGATTTTCTGATCGTGCCCCTTCTATTTCTATTTGAAAGGACTTTGTTTCAAATCGCATTTTTTTTAAAATCATTACAATATCAATGCCTGTGCACCCGGCAAGAGAATGCAAAAGTAACTCAGTGGGTCTTGCTCCGCTATTTTTTCCTCCTACATCTTCGGATGCATCCATCTTTATTTCATGTCCCGACGGAGTTGTGCCAGAAAAGGCCATTTCCCCTGTCCATGTAATCATTGTCTTCATTTATTTCAATTCCTCCCTTTCTTGTTGTTTGGTTCAAAAATTGTCCGCTTGTTTTATTTAATGTAAGTACAGATCATTTAAGACTTAAAATAATATTCCCTCAAATATTGCGGTCAGTGCTAATGATCCTAACTTGTGATGACTTTCCATTCCTTATATTCTTTCCACAAGTCCTACATAGTTAGTCATTCTGTAAAATTCAGGCACTTGCTTTCCGAGTGCGGTCTTTCGCCTGTGGAGTCTTCCTTGGAGTAAATAATATTCCCGCAGGAGTTTCGAACACCCGCTCCGATCAACTTTATATTAAAAATTCTCTCACAACCATGTTCTAAAGATAAACTTAGTTATCATTCTTGTTTTTTTACTAATTTAAATGGATGAAACCTTTAATAGATTGAAGAAAGTTGCGACACTCCTGCCGAAAAAACTGGCTAGCCGAGACCCCGCAGACGCTTTGCGGCAAGGAGGCTTAGCTGACAGTCGGCGGAAAGGGAGTGGATTTCTGAAATCAACTGCAATATTTTTTTGAGAGTTTTAAATATTTAGATAGAAACCGTTAGGCTTGCAAAATGAAAGACACCATTTCTTCATCTACCATGAAGTTTTATAGTTTCCTCCTCCATTCAAAGGAGTTTTATACCTATTATTTTCCCCATCTTGCCAAGTAATATGGCCATTTTCATCTTTCAGGACGAACTTGAATTCATAAAATCGATCTGCGGCTAAACGAAATGTTCCACTCCAGCTGCCTTCAGTGCTTTGAGTGAGTTCATATTCGTAATCTTCAGGATTCCACCTGCCAATTTCGCCTCTATCCCCAATTAAGTAAACTCCATGTGTGGGAGGTACATTTTCAACTGTGAATGTAACTGGAATCGACATGCCTTTCAATTTATCAGCCATCATCCTGAACTCATTTGTTGGTTTTCCTTCATCGTCGAATAAATAGGACATCCTTAGCAAGGTAAATCCATCAAAATCATGGTTAAAAACCATTTCTGCTATATTGTCAAATCCCCCTTCATTGTTGATAAGCGGGAGTGCGTTTTCCCCATTCAAAGAAATTCCTTTTTCATTGGCCAATGAGGCGATATGGGTAACCAACGTTTTAGGTGCGCTATAGGATGGTGCAGTATGTGCGTCTTGATCTCCCATTTCCAAACAGGTGAACGTGAGGGCCATATTCGATTTCTTAAACTGATTCAATAATTGGGAGTAGTTATAGTACCCTGCACTATACTCTGCTGAATGCGGCAGTACTGGATCATTCATTTTCCAATGTACTCCTGAGATTTTAGCTCCAATTGGCACGCCAAAGACTGCATCAAAATGTTTATGGGCGAATTTAGAGATTTTTGCAAGATGCTTTTCGAGTGCTCCTTGATACCACTGCATAAAGTCGTATCCAAATTGTGTATCGATTGCTCCGCCCCTGGTGAAAAATTTATCCCCGTTTCCTGGCGGCTGTATCTCATTCCAGTTTTTATACGTTTTTCCCCACGCACCATTTAATTTTTTTATCGTTGAATATTTTTCCCTCATGGTAAGCCTGAAGTCCCGTTTCGCTCCTTCTGTATAAACTTGAAGCTGTCCCCTTTCAGGATAATCCCAGCCATCAGCATTTTGATAGGAGGGATATCGTAGTTCCCCAGCTGGTCCTGCACTTAAATATATTTTAGCTATTAAATCCTTCTTATCAGCAAAGTTCTCTGCAAAGGATTTATATAATTCGTTGTACTGATCGGCTGTACCTTCCCACCAAGGAGCAAGTACCTCCTTATTCCAGAAACCACTTTCACTCTTGAATGCCATGTTTTCTAGAGTGTCTTTATTCCAGAGCCAACTCGGGATGGAATAGTTACAATCATCCCCCACATTACCGCCGCATTGATGTGTAGACAAAATGGGCACCCATTTTAAACCGGAAGCTTTCACAGTTTCCGCATATTTTTTATAATAGGACCAATCAAACTGATTATCTTTTTTACTCTCGACTAATCCCCACCAAATATCTGTCGTTATTGCATAAACTCCATTTTCCTTCAACTGAGTTAACTGTGCCTCAAATTCCTCCCAATTTGTTATTTCGCCCAATGGGGCCATTACATAAAGCTTGTAATCTGGTTTTACTTCCGCTGATCCAGGTGAAGTACTTGATAAGGGAACAAAATACAGCATAAAGGTAAAAACGCCAACAGATAATTTGTTCATAAAAATGCCAACCCTTCCCCAATAACTTTATTCATTTGTGCATCATTGAAATCGTTTACATTCACTTCGATTGATAAAGGTATTCCTTTACTGAAAATTATATTTGTTTTGGAAATATTTATCAATTAATCCGTCAGGGGAATTTAGTTCAAAGCTCCGGAAAGAAAAAATGGATAGTCTAAGAGACTATCCATAGCAGCGGGCCATCTATATTTTTATAAAACAATATAAACACTATCATCTTCTATGGTTGAGTTTGTTTACAGAGTTTAATTTGTCCATTAATTTTCGCTTTCAGCAGGCGGTCCGCCCTCGGAGCCATTGTGCCTGCGGGGTGTCTCCATTGGACGTGCCTTTATTAGCAGGAGTTTCGTACACCCGCTCCAATCAACTTTGTTTTAACATTAGGGTAGAACACCTTTTGCCTAGAGTCTTTTTGTTTAAAATAGAACAATTAAAACTTGAGGTGATAGCTATTCAGCGAGATTACCTTTTGTTGACTGCATTCTATAGGTGCCGGTACTTCCAACCGCACGAAACAATGACCCCCTTCATATGATGTGTTATGAGCGGCATGAGATAATTAATAATTTGATTATATCCGGGGAAAGGTTGGGTGCAATAATATGACGCAATATCCATTTCATAACATTCCATTTCAAAACCTTCAGAAAAAAGACATGTCATTTGAAGATGTATTTGTTCATATTGTTGAGTTCATGAAATTAAATCCTTCCGGTGATTATCGATTAATGGTCGGTACAGATTCGCAAGTACATAAAAAGCACACGGTTTTCATTACAGGCATCGTAATACGGCAGGTCGGAAATGGTGTTTGGGGTTGTATAAGAAAAGTGATGATTCCTAGAAGGATGCTGCATTTGCATGAACGAATTTCACAAGAATTGTCGTTAACAGAGGAGATCGTATCATTGTTTACGGAAGAAAGAAAAAATCAATTAATCGATATTGTACTGCCTGCCGTATATCAAGGGGCAACGTTCACAATGGAAGGGCATATTGATATCGGGATTGGGAAGCGGAACAAAACCAGTGAATTTGTAAAAGAAATGGTAGCCAGGATGGAATCCATGGGCGTGGAACCGAAAATCAAACCCAATGCTTTCGTCGCTTCAAGTTATGCCAACCGGTATACAAAGCAAGAGTAAACATTTAATAAGCAAGAGTTATCAACATTGTTTTTTAGGCTGATCAAAATGAAAATTTCAAAAAAAATGGATAATCATTACAAATTGAAAAACAGCAAAAAACCGGCCTCAGAACGAGACCGGTTTGGACATTTAAAGATATAAGCCGCCATTGCCGTATTCAGTAAGAAAGTTTTAAACCACCACTCCTCAAAGTGGGTGTTTGCAGAAAAAATCCTGTTGTCCAAGTCAGTGACGAGGCATAACATTCCTGATTCAATATAAAACTCCCTATTACAGCTTAAAGGTTAAAACTTTATTATCAATACGAACAGTACAGCTTGTATTGATATAATACCTGAATTCCTAGTAAGTTACAATGTTAATATTCACCATATGAATCGCCTATGGCTGTAGAGGAAAAGACGCCCTAAAAGCATTCGTTAGACTCAAACTATTGATCAAAATAATCGATAAAATCTACTTATTCACCTGACTTTTGAAAATTAAATGCATAAGTACCAATAAGTCCATTTTTAGCATTTACCAGTACTCTAAAAATAATTGTAAATCCAGTTTTTATCAGATGTAATAACAGTCAGAAGAAAAAATAAAGAAAAGCAGCCAAATTGGCTGCTTTTCTTATGGCTATAGCTGTATTTAGGTGTTTGCAAACTCAAGATAATTACGATTGAATTTCCAGGGGTTTTGTTTCAGCCTTTTGATTGTACAATGGCAAAATGAAAAACATCCCTAGAATAAAAAAGAAAGCGGCTGTTTCAAATATGGCGAGGAGTGAAAATTGCTCTTTCAGGACGCCTGCTGCACTCATGGTCAACACCATCGACCCAGTGAATAACGGGCTTAAGATTCCATTGACCCTTCCGATGAACTCGCCTTCGGTCCTCTGTAATATCAATGTATTGATCCCGATTTGAATACAAGGCAGCATTAGCCCATTAAAGAACTCGGCTGTAAGTGTAACCCAAAGATTTGTTGAAAGCCCCATTACCGCTAATCCAATGGCATTCACAAGCATTCCTAAAGCTAATAATCTTTGAGGTGCCACCTTTTTGGCGAAAATCATCACACCGGCTCCACCTAAAATCATGCCAAACCCATTTACCATAAATAACCATTGTAGATTTTCCTTAGGCAGTTCCAGTTGTTCTGTAACAAGAAATATTGAGAGCGGCTGAATGAAACCAAGTCCGAGCCCGGCTGCCAAAAAACATAAACCAAGCAAACTTAGTTCCTTTTTTCGCAACACATACCTCACTCCGCTTTTCATTTCCTGCCATATCGTTGTTTTTGCGGTCTCTTCATCCAGTTTAAAATCTTTTGGAAGAAAGGCGAGGGCACCAGCTGAAAGTAAAAACGCCAGGCCAGTAATCGCAATTGAAATATTTATCCCGAATGATTGGAAGGCGAATGTACCGAGAATCGGACCTAAAACCATAAATACTGCAAAGACGGTCTGATAAACAGACATCCCTGTCTGAATTTGACTTTCTGGCAAATGCATCTTAAATAGCTTCATGCCTGATGGCTGAGAAAACTGAGAAAGAATCGCCGAAATCAAAGTTGCGAAGAATACCATTTTCCAACTGCCGAAGATAAGCGAGATAAGCACCGCAAATACGGATATTGCACTTAATATATCACACCAAACCATCGTTTTTTTTGGACTCCAGCGGTCAGCAAACGTCCCTCCAATAAATGAAAAAATAAAAATGGGCGCGAATTCCGCTACTGATATCATGGAGATGGCAAAGGCATTCCCGTTTGTCTTTTCCATGACGAATAATAAAACTGCAAAATTCCGTACCCATATCCCTATTTGTAAAAACAAGCCTGATAAGATAATGGCCCGGAATACACGATTTTTAAATATGTTAGGCTCTTTATTACTCAATGTTACGGATGTATGTTTCCCCAATATAAAAACCTCCTGTGAGATTTCTGGACAGGAGGCAGTACAATACAAAATTAACAGAGCAAAATATCCCTAATGGACGGAACACAATGATCTTTGTTTGTATTTTAATGTACAGACTAATCCTATCCAGAAAAAAGTTCGTATTTAGCACGTATTTTTTTCTTGAAGAATAGGATTAAATGATCATTGTTTAAAGGTCACCCTTCCATTTTATGTTAATTCCATAATAATCTATTTAATCTGATAAATCAAGGTAAAATCCATAAATATAACCTATTTTTTGGGCAGGTTTTTTCGACGTATTGTATAAAAAATGGACTTCCTTTAAAAGAAAGCCCAGACTGTAGACAAACTTGAAGATAAGCGAGTTTGCCTGCGTTTTTTAAAACAAAAAAAGTTCCATTTGTTTTCAGAAATCAGCTCCCTTTCCGCCGACTGTCTGCCAAGCCCCCCAGCGGTTAATGCTTAGAGGACGGACCGCCCACGGAAAGCAAGTTCTCTACGTTCCAATCAACTTTCATCGACTTCCTTTAAAAGAAAGCACTTTAATATCCATAAGTTAAAATGAATACTGTTAGTAATGCTTCTGCCCTCTGTTATCTTCTCCACCAATTTTTCATGACCTATCCCTTCTTCTTTTCAGTTCTCCAAAATACGTTCATGATTAGGATTGCCTTGAACGAGCAAATGGGCAGAAGGCATTATAATTTGATGCTCATATAAAGCAGTCATCATTTCAAACCTCACACTTCTCGCTGTTTCAAAGTAATGTTCAGGATTAACAAGTCCCACTAAGCATAGTTCATAACCAACATATTTAAGATTCGGATTTAAATCAGTAATGCCAATATATCTAAAATCCTCTTCAGGTGTACCATCCTCTAGCCTTAGAAGTGTTTCACCATACTTCTCATTACAGATATGGCATATATCTTCCAACAGCCGTTTTACCTTTTCAGGATTTTCTTGGTAACTTACAGTAACGCGTTCAATGATTCGCATTTTCCCTTTATTGAAATTTTGAATCGTCCTGATTTCACTATGTGGGATTGTCAGTAGTTTTCCTGACCATTCCCTGATCTGCATGAACCGGATACCGATTTCCTCAATCGTCCCAGAGCTTGTCCCATTGAATGTCACAAAATTCCCCACTCGAAATTCATTATCTGAAAGCCTTACGAATCCCAATAAGATATCCTTAAGCATCTGCTGAGCGGCAAATCCGATTACGACCCCTAAAATCCCAGCTCCAGCTAAAATTCCTTTTAGGTCTATAAACTGTCCAATCAAATATATAAGGAAAAGCGCGGAAATGCCGTACCTAAGAGAAGAACGAGTAACCCCCTGTATCGTTTTTTCGACTTCCTCATCAAAAAAATTGGACCTTTTAAAGAACCATTCAACCATTTTATTCAAAATATAATAAACCGCCAATAACAGTAAAGCTAATATAAAAAGCCTCAATAAAAGAAATTCTTCCAAATAATCTATGGCAAGCTCAGTAAATTTCAAGATATTCATGTTCCCACCTCCATTTCCACTTTATTCAGAATCGATGAAAATCCAGTCATCATCCTTGCCTATTATCCCTTTATCCAGTATCAGTCTCGTTTTAAGACGATAAGAAACCCCTTGCTTATAAGGGTCCTTCAATATAGGCAGACAAAAGTTAAAAGGAATTTCATTGCTTTCCCCTGAATTTATCTCTCTTGAAGACAAAATGGTGCTCGTTTTAAGGATTTCGTCAATTCCGGTAGAATGAGTATCCATAATTAAATCACATTCTATCCTCCTTATTCTTTGCGCAAGGGTACCACCCTTAATCAAGAAATATCCATTTATGCATTCACCAGATTTATACGTGTTTTTCGGAAGGATTAAATCTATTTGTGCTGAACCTATCCCTAAAAGTAATAAAGATTTTCTAAGTATCAAAGAATACACTCCATTTTTATATTTATTTGTAATTCTACATCCCCAATATATTTATACATTTCCTAAAAGGCTGCATGATCCTGCACAAAAAAACCTTTACCATTTTGGTAAAGGTTTACTGAAAAATAAATAGACCTTTACCAATAGGTAAGGTCTGGCTAACAACAATATGCTGCCAACAACACCGAGAGCAAAAAGCTCCGTAATGACGACATTGTTGTAAAAGCTACTCCCCTTTGGAGAATGTATTCAAGTATATAATTTATAATACGGTAGGACTTGAAAGTTTGTCAAATCTTTATATTTTATTACTTTCGGGCTCTGCCCGGGAAATTCGGATTCTTTGTACATATCTTGATATTAATGAAAATATAATGGATTAACTTGTCCCGCTATTGGAAAAAAATTCACTGCTGGGTTTTAAATAGGCCAGTTGGTGGAATAAGTATGTAACAGCCAAGTCCTTTCCTTACAAATGGGATTTCAAAAAGAATAAAGTGAACAAACTATGTATATATAAAAATTTTATTTAAAAATTAACAAGATTTCTCTTTTACTTATGCCGATCATGTTGTAATATAAATGTAACAATTGTAATGTTAATTACACTTTCGTTACATAAGTATCCTATTAGGGATTGGGGAGATATAATATGAAAAAATTTTCAGGTGTGCTATTATCCATTATCATTTTATTTTTCACATTAAGTGGTCAGGTTACCGCTAAAACGACATCACAGAATTTGTCTGACGCAAATGCATTAAAAATAGCCGATAATGCCAGCAAACATTTTTGGAATGCTTTACATGGTTACAAAGCCCGTTCATGTTCACAAAAAACTTTCAATTATAAAGGGACAGAGTATTCATACCTTTGCCAAGAGTTTAATACAAAAGATAAATTGACTACCTACTTAGCAGAGACATTTACTAATAATGCAGTTGAAAAAGGGCTGAACAAATATAGTTATATTACACATAAAGGGAAATTAGCCCGTCCAATCGGAGACGGCGACAGCATGTTAGAGTGGAGAAAAGCAAAAATTAAATTGGTCTATCAAAAAACCAATGTTAGATCCTACAATTTAACTGTACCTACAGTCGACGGTGACTCAGTAAAAAGAACAGTTACCTTTTATAAGTCCGGATCCACTTGGAAAGTTAATCAGTTCGATGCAGTTCAATAAAAAAAATGTAACACCTCATATGCTG
The DNA here is from genome assembly GCF_014844095.1 of Brevibacillus sp. JNUCC-41. Lineage (NCBI taxonomy): Bacteria > Bacillati > Bacillota > Bacilli > Caryophanales > Bacillaceae > Peribacillus > Peribacillus sp. JNUCC41. The sequence goes on from NZ_CP062163.1 coordinate 4,550,851, forward strand.
TATAGTTAGTTAAAAACTATATTTCATATGAGGTGTTTTTCTGTTTTCAGTTGTAAATTGAGAAATAATAATCTTACAGACTTGTTATAAGCTCACTTTTCACTTCAAGGAACTTTCAAACAAAAAACACAGCTGGATGCTGTGCCTTAACGGATTTTTGCCTTACGGAAGCCTTGATAGGAATCGTAGACGGCAAAAAAGATGGAGATGAGTATGAGACCCCAGTAGATCGAGGTTTTCCATTCATCGATTGAAAATAGTGTTCTTTGGTACGCAGTGAATTCCGGGTTCAATAAATCAGGATTACTGATGATGATGATGAAAGTCAGAGTGGATAACAGTTGGTATATGGCATGAAATAAAGCTAGTTTCAGGGTCCATCGCCTTAAAAATAATTTATAAATCGCCAAGATCACCCCAATGATGACGACGCCTGAAACCAGCAGCCAATAGGAATTCAATACTTCTTGATTGAAAGAAGGTGTCACGAAAATGAGACTGCCATTTCTTTTTTCATAGACTCCTAAGAGGTTTGCTGCATTGAAATAAAGGGCCACGAAGACAGAAAGACCTAACAAACTCGCAAAAATCTCGATCATAGGAACCGCTTTTTTCTTTGAAATGTTCGGAATATCTTTTAGGTTTTCCGGTGTCCATGGTTTCAAGTCTTTTGTTAAAGGCGACTGGTCTTTTGACGTATCCACGCGTTCTAAAATGGCAAATGAAATCGTTAACCAGAAAAACACTTGGATACCTGTACTGATGATACCCGCAATCCCTTTCCCGATTATTATTAAAATTGCGTCCACAACCGTATTCTCCATATCTCGAAAAGGGTTATCCCCTATTAATCCGATCAATGAAATGACTGCAGCGATTGGTATAATCATTTTCAACAGACAGATATAAACATCAAAATAACGCGGTCCAATCAGATGCATCGGCCGATCGCGATAACGACTTGCCAGTGTAACAGGATCTCCTAATTTTAAAAGAACGGCTTTCACGTCTTGCTCCGTATGATCCGCCGGAAGCATATCTTCGATTGTAGATTGAAGCTCAAGAGCAATATCCTCCCGGCTTTTTTCTGGCAGCCTGCGGGTCACTTCCTGAATATAAAGTTCAATCAGCTCCATCTTCTCCCTCTCCTTTTAATAATATATAAAGCTCTTGAGAAGTTTTTTCCCATTCTTCCTTTAACTGAGTGAATATTTCTCCCCCATAATCGCTTAAAGAATAGTACTTGCGCGGTCTACTTTCAGAAGTATCCCAGCTGCTGGTGACCAATTCTTGTTTTTCCAGGCGGCGAAGCAAAGGATATAAAGTACTTTGATCAATGGTAATTCCCGACTTCTCTAAACGCTGGACAAGCGAGTACCCATACTGAGGGGTTTTGAGCTGACTTAGAACAGCTAACGTCAAAGTGCCTCTGCGCAACTCAGTGGTTAATGAATTCAGTAAAGTGCTCATCCAATCACCTCTTCTCTATACTATGTGACGTACACCATACCTTATACTATGCATCATACACTATTTTAGTTCTAACAACACCATAAAAATGAAAATATATTTTATTTAAAGCATAAAAAAGAGAAGCGTTTCACGCCTCTCGTTTTCCTTCATTAATATGACACAAGAATAACCCTTATTATCAAGGAACTAGCATATCAAGCAATTGCTGCAGTTCCCTCACTGGTACTTGTTTTTTTCACTGTAAAAAAAGATTAACTTCATCAACTGATGAAGTCTGTCCAAAGTCAGGAGTTTATAGCCCCCAAATATTTGAGTTGATAGACTAATTAGCAGGATTTCAAAAATATAATGAAATATCTGCTGCAATTGTTGTTTCCATCATTTCTTTTACCTTTTTGGGATCTGTTGTTTTTCCTAGCACCCACATTAATTTCGGTACGATTGCTTCTGTGTTCATATTTTTAGAACGTACTACACGATCATGGTCAATTTTCCGACCAACTTCATATATACCCATGTCTTCTCCTTCTTCTAGACATTGAGTCGTAATGACAACCGATACACCGTGCTCTGTTAATTCAATTAATTTCTCTAAAATGTTGCGCACTTGAAAAGGAATACCACCACTTCCATAGCTTTCCACAACCACTCCTTTATACAAACCTTTTAGGCAGTCAAAAAATTCTGGTTTTATCCCAGGATGTAATTTCACAACCGCCACATCTGTACAAAGTGACGTATCTAATTGAATGTGTTTCTTTTTAGGGATTTTAATGGATTTATTATATTCAATATAGTCATCATGTATCGATGCTACATACGGATAATTAATACTTTCAAAGGCATCATAGCTTTTCGTTCTAAGTTTAATCGCTCTTGTCCCTTGAATGACTTTGCCGTCAAATACAATATATACCCCACCTATTTCTTCACAAGCAAAACGAATGGCATCTGAAATGTTTCGTTTTGCATCTGTTTTACTATACGAAATAGGGATTTGCGAACCTGTAATCACAATCGGTTTTGATGCATCTTGTAACATATAAGAAAGTGCAGCTGAGGTGTAAGCCATTGTATCGGTGCCATGCGTAATAATGAAGCCATCGTACAGACCGTAGTGTTCATAAATAACATTCGCCAAGTCTATCCAAAACTCTGGTTGCATGTTGGTGCTATCAATGTTCATTAACTCCCTCGTATCAATACGGCAACGTACATTTAATTCAGGTATGTAACTTAATAAATCATCGGCATGCAGTTCAGGCGCAAGTCCGTTTTCTCCTTCAAGTGAAGCTACTGTTCCACCAGTCGTAATCAACATTAATTTTTTCAATGATAATGACTCCCCCATCAATATGTTTTTCAAAGAAAGTATTCATTTCGCATTCAATATTCAATTCGCGTACTTTCATGTTATTATAGTTACAAAAATATAATAATTCAAGATGAAAATATTCTATTTTGTACACTTTATCCAATTTTTGAAGCAACAGAATGTTTTTTCCTTCCTTAATTTAGCTGAGTTATTTTACAAATAATGAATTTTTTCCACTAAGATCTTCATTACAACTTTGATATTTAAGCCTAATACCATTTACGTATTTAAATATTTTTAAAGAAAATATTATAGTTTTTTTCTAAATGTTTTTATATACAGGACAATTGATTTTATCCCATCTCGGAAAATAAAACGCCTGTCCAGAATAAAAAACATACAGTATTCTTAAAGCTATCACGCAAAAAAAACGATTCATCAATCTAAGAATCGCATTTGTTCTATTTAACTATTTTTAATTCAACTAAACGGCCCCTTTAGTTCCTAAAGAAAAAACTGCCTTAAAGACTTTTCTGATTTCATTTTAAAAAATTTCCATAACAGAGACATACTCTTTGTAATGCCATGCTTCCAGAGGATCATGGTTTTAGAACGACTTTTATACAATCATCCTCACGATTATTAAAAATTTGATAACCATGACATGCGTCTTCAAGGGACATTTTGTGTGTGATAATTTCCCTTGGGTCAAATTCATTATTTATTATTTTTTTAAACAATTCTGGCATTAAATAAATGACTGGAGCTTGTCCCATTTTAAGATTAATATTCCTTACCCAAAATGCAGTCATTTGCACTGTCCCATACTTACGGACAATAAAGCACATAAAAGCTGCCAAAAAAGTGCTTCAGAAATAGCGGTCATGTCTAGCTTTCCAAATAAACAATCTACATTAATAAAGTCAATGAAGTATATTATTTTTTCTATATGATTTAGGATATAAGCCCAGATCAATTATAGGCGTAGCAGGATGAGATTAGTCATTTGGACAAATCCTCTCTTCCTCTAAATGGCCTGAACGTTTTATCTTTGTCTGGAGATAATTCTCATTAAACTCTGAAATATCTCCCCATAAAGGCTTTCTACCTGCAACCTCCAAACCAGCGTTTTTCAATGCTTCCAACTTTTTTGGGTTATTGGTTATAAGTGTAACCGGTTTGGATCTTAGTGCTTTCAATACTAATATCGCGTCATTATAGTTTCTGGAATCATCAACAAAACCCAGTTTTTTATTAGCATCAACTGTATCATAGCCATTTTCCTGAAGGATATATGCCAGTGCCTTACTAAAGAGGCCAATTCCTCTTCCTTCATGATTGGCTAGATAAAACAACGCACCCGTACCGTGTTCTACTATCATTTTCATGGATTTTTTCAATTGATAACCGCAGTCGCATCTCTTACTGCCAAAAATGTCTCCTGTATGACAAATGGAATGCATTCTGATAAAGGCATCATCACTATATGAAAAGTCACCATATACTAACACACTTGATTGCTGCAATTCAGCTAAATTAACAGAAGATAATTTCTCAATAATTCTCTCATAGTTTTCTGTTACCTCGTCACAATTTAGCCAACAATACCAATTGAACACTACCGTCTCCCCATATAAGTTAACTGGTAGTCGAATGGGACCAACTAAATAAATGGCCTTTTTATCTATTTTAATTAACCGGATTTTATCTTCTATAGCTGAAAGAACCTTCGAATCAAACTTTGTTTGGGTCATAAGTTTCACTCCTTTTTTGAGTTAGTTTAAGCATCGATTCATAATTTATCCCAATAGAATTTTCGCAGCTTTCAAGCTTGTCAATTTGAATAATTAACATACTTCTTCTTATTTTCATATGTACACCTATACTATTGTGTATTGTATGTTTTGTTCGTCAGTAATTAAATAAATAGGGTAGTACCTGTCTTAAATCAATTACAATGAATTTTGAAAGGGTGTTAAAGATAGGAATTCAATTAGCATTTGATTAGCAAAGCTAGTTCATTTACTATACTCATTCACCTTCTTTGAAATAATCTGCCCCGATAGTTGCAAAAAGAAAAAGCTGCCTTAAAGACAGCTCCGAACTACAGCTAACGTACCCGTTTGTTCACTAGGAAAGGCCTCGTCACCAATTTTATAAAAAGCCACATTTAACTAAAAAGAATTCTTATAAACCTTGAGGACTGACCTCCTAAGCTAATCATTTATTTCGAACCAATCAAAAAGTAACTAATCGTTTCAAGCTCTTCTTCATTTAGTTCCCTTTCTTTATATCTTTAATCTCTTTTAGAAAACAAGTAACCTACCTACTATTTTTAATCGCTCCCAAAAAAGTCCGCATTACTTGTTCGGCTGAAATTTCCAACAATTCAGCTCCTCTATCCATAGCTTCCTTTAAAGGCATAGGAGCGTTCACTAAACTATGAATACTAGTTACTCCATGGTCATATAAAACTTCAATACCCGTTCCGATCGATCCAGCTAAAACAAATACTGGAATACCGTACTTTTTGGCTTCTTGTGCAACTCCCATTGGTGTTTTGCCTGAAGCTGTCTGGTAATCGATTTGGCCCTCCCCGGTAAAAACACAATCAGCATCGGACAATTTTTCACCCATTTTCGTATGCTCCAACACAATATCGATGCCCCTTTTTGTTTCCGCTGGAAAAAAGGCTTGAAATGCACCTCCGATTCCACCTGCAGCACCCGCACCCGCTTTATCATGCAAGTGTATGCCTGTCTTGATTTCCACTAAATCAGCCCATGATGATAAAGCTTTATCAAGCAATTCAACCATGGCAGGAGTGGCACCTTTTTGTGGTCCGAATACACTTGATGCCCCATCCGGACCGACTAACGGATTCTGGACATCCGACGCAATCAAGAACTTGGAATCTGCAATTCTGGAATCAAAATCTTCCGTATTAATTTCTGATATCCGTGATAATTCGGCACCCCCGAATCCTAGCGGTTTACCATCTTCATCAAGCACCCTCATTCCCAAAGCCAGGAGCATTCCAACACCTGCATCATTGGTAGCGCTTCCACCTACCGCTAAAATGAACTTTCGACAGCCATCATTCAATGCTTTTTGAATAAGCTCCCCTGTTCCGTATGTAGTAGTGATTAATGGGTTCAACTCATCTGGATCGACTAGGCACAGTCCGGATGCACTGGCCATTTCAATCACGCATGTTTCCTGATCACCCAAGATCCCATATGCTGCCTGAACGTCTTCAAGTAAAGGTCCTTTAACGGTCACTTCAACTTTTCGACCATTCGTAGCTGCAACAAGGCTATCCATCGTACCTTCCCCGCCATCCGCTACAGGAACCAATTCTGTCTTCGCATCCGGCAGTGCCTTCCTGACCCCTCGTTCGATAGCTTTGGAAGCTTCTAATGCTGACAAACTTCCTTTATAGGAATCTGGTGCAATAACAATTTTCATGCTCAGGCCCCCTTTGAATATCTTTTTATTTATAATCTTTTTAAATATTTTAGTCACCGGTCATTCTAAACGAAAATTAGTATGACATATTGTTTGTTTTTTTGGTTATATCAGTATGTATTCTGTTATGTTATGTCCCCACCTACCTAAAGTATAAGATTGCTAAAGGGTTAAGCTAACGACCATCCCCTTTTTCATTATAAGTCATTGCTTGTTTGATGGGGGTGATGGAAACGAAATTAAATCCGTTAAATAAGAGTGAGCCGATTCAAATGACGGAAACTGTTTTTGGTACTCAACATACCCTTGTTGGGTTCCTGAATGTGAATCGGTTTCTCTTTCTCCATACTGCGTTTGCTGAAAATAGTATCGACCAAAGACTGGATACAATCATCAAACAATTAAAAGCATTTTGTTTTCGAAACGGTTTGGGCTTTTTTGTGGAAACGGTATAATAAATGTCACTCTTTCCGGGAAGCTGAATCAGCACTTTCACTAGGTGAAGCAAAAAGGCACTGCTGGAAAGGAGGATGATCGGACGAAACGGCAATTTCAGGAAAGCATCCTAGGCAGATTATCTGAAAAGTCGGTCGAGGCACTGCAACAATTTTTAAAAATATCCGGGTACTTGCAAAAAGAATGTATATCCATCGTAATCCCCTTATATACCGCTTTAATATAATCAAGGAAATTAACATAAACCAGAGGAGCTAATGGTGCCATAACTTTGCAGATAGTCATTTAGTTAAGACGGAAAGGAGAAACTAAAGATAAAGTAAGATCAAGACGATTATTTAAATTAACTCATTCTATCCCTATTAAATTCTTGCATTGGAAATTTGTATAATTGATCGAATTACCGAGTAGATTAACAATACATGATTTTTTTGCATATCAGGAGGGAATTTGAATGAGTGGCATCGCAAATCTTTTAATTATCCTTGGATTTACCGTTATTTTCATCGTTATCATCGTCTTGGTTTTCCTAATACTTTATATGATTTTCTTTGACCGCACGCAGAAGCATCATGCAATTTTAAGAAATTACCCCGTGCTCGGGAGAATACGTTACTTTCTGGAAAAAATCGGGCCTGAAATGCGGCAATATTGGTTTAACAGTGATAACGAAGGAAAACCCTTTTCCCGGGATGACTATGAACATATGGTGAAAAGTTCAAAATATTTACGGGATGTAATAGGTTTTGGTTCAAAACGGGATTTTGATGAAGAAGGCTTCTTTGTTAAGAATAGCATGTTCCCAAAATTGGCCGAAGAAGAAAAATACGATCGAGAAACAAAAGTGATGACTAAAAGATACATTCTAATGAAAGACCCGCTTTTCTCACAGCGAGAAGAAAAATGGGGAGATGAAGTGTCCTCTGCATTCTTATTGGATGATGAAGATTCCGTGATCATCGGCCCAAACACTAAGCATCCCTTTCGATTAAAAGGTCTTATCGGCATGTCCGCCATGAGTTATGGTTCTTTGGGGAAGAACGCAATCACTGCCCTTTCTGAGGGATTAGCTGCAGCAAAAGGCACATGGATGAATACAGGGGAAGGCGGACTTTCTCCTTATCATTTAACCGGCGGTGTCGATATAATCATGCAAATCGGGCCGGCCATGTTTGGGGTCCGTGATAGTAAGGGCGCAATGGATTGGGATGAATTAAAAAGAAAAAGTGAAATACCGGAAATCAAAGCATTTGAAGTCAAATTGGCTCAAGGTGCCAAAACTCGCGGAGGGCATATCGATGCTGAAAAAGTGAATCCTGAAATAGCTGAGATCCGTAAGGTCGTACCATACAAAGCGATCGATAGTCCAAATCGGTTTCATCAATTCAATGACGTAAAATCCATGTGCGATTTTATTGAAAGAATCAGGGAACATACAGGCATTCCGGTCGGCATCAAAATGGTCATCGGCGGCAATGACAGTGTCGAAGAGCTTGCTAGCTATATGAAAGAAACCGGGCAAGGTCCCGATTTCATTACATTGGATGGCGGTGAAGGCGGCACGGGTGCTTCTTATCAGGAATTGATCGATAGCGTAGGGTTGCCGCTAAAATCCGCATTGCCGATTTTAGTATCGACATTGGAAAAATACGGCGTCCGAGATCGGGTTAAAATCATCGCCTCCGGTAAATTGTTCACGCCTGATAGAATCGCCATTGCCCTAGCTATGGGAGCTGACCTTGTTAATATAGCACGTGGTTTCATGATTGCTATAGGTTGTATTCAGACGATGAAATGTCAATCAAATGCTTGTCCTGTCGGGGTAGCAACCACTGATCCGGAATTGCAAAAGGCACTTGTCATCGATGAAAAGAAATACCGTGTGGTCAATTTTCTTGTTACCCTTAGAAAAGGATTATATAGAATTTCAGCCGCTGCTGGTTTGGATTCACCTATCCATTTTCAGCCTAAGCACATTAGTTATAAGGATGATATAGGAATTGTCACATCCCTTGAAGATATCATGAAAGAAGTAAAGGGACAAATAGGTGCCAGGCAATGAAAAACCACCGCCCATGTTTGATGGGCGGTGGTTTTTCACTTTATCAATAAGCGAAGATCCAAAATGTATCAGGCATGTAAACGAATGTCCCCTGTCTGGACTTTCCCCTTAACCATCAGCTTTCCATAGCGATAATAAACATAAACTACAGCTATAAAACCAGTTATGGACAGGAATGGGATCAAATATGAAGATGATTGATATATTCCCGCTTTTCGACATCCAATCCGTTACAAGCGGCATGACTATAGAAGCCAATCCTGCAGCTGTTGCCACGATCCCGGTCACTGCTCCTTTTTTTCTCCAGAACAATTCCGTCATAATCGTAATGGCTAATTGAAAAACCCCCGCAGTGGAAAGTCCGATGAAAAATGCCGTGATGGAAACGATGATAACCGTTATTGGCCGGACGATCTTTTTTAATAATACGGATAAAACCAATACAAAAATGAGCGCCCCTAAACTATAATAACTCAGTAATTTGATGGAACTGGCCATTGTCATGCCCACAGCTTGCTCTGTGAAATGGTGAATAATCCTGTTGATGTGAAACCGATTATCACGAGAGCAAGTCCCTCTTTACGTAATACCGGTTCTGAAATGAATTTCATTCCCCCGGTATTATACATATTCGTACTTGGAAAATAAACGGTGAATAAAAACACACTCCTGATGCTGTTTTCATAAACGTGTTCTTCATCCCAAAACTCCCAACCTGTCTTCAGTAAACGTTCTCCACCATTTCAATATTCATAAGAATCTAAAAATAATTTTTAGTAAACAAAACCGCTTAAACCTATTCATTAACGTATATTTAAGACAGTGTGATTTGCGTTTTTAATGCAAAAAAGCTCATATGACATGAGCTAGAATCAATGTTCAATATTTCAAATGGATTGATAATACCATTTGCCATCACGTATAAACTTTATGCATTGGTCATTCAAAAGAAGGTATTCAAGGTGAGCCAGTGTTTCACCAACTGCAAACCTGGTTTCGTGAATGGGCAGATTTCCAAATAAGATATGGCAAGCACTTTTTACAGAAATCGGCTCTTTCATGTTTTCATGAATTACATGCAGCCTGCCCTGATGGTGGTCCAACAATTCAACAATTCTTTTATTGGCATTTTGAAACGGTTTCCCATGGGAAGGGATGACATATTCAACGTCCAGCTTTTGTATTTTTTTCAAAGAAGTAAAAAACTCTTCCAATGGGTTGCAAAGACCTTTAAACCAATACGAAATATTTGGAGATACCCTGGGCAATATATGATCTGTCGAGAAAAGGACACTTTTTTCCTTATTATATAATGATATCAGGCCATCAGAGTGCCCCGGCGTGGAAATTACTTCATACTCATATTTGCCAAAATGCAGCTTCATTCCTTCTTCAAGATGATGATTTACGGTAGGATAGGGTTTTACTTGGGGCATGAATCCACTTTCGTCACTGGATAAGGCGACGGCTACCTCGTCTTCCATTCCACATGACTTATAATTATCTTTAAGCAGTTTCAGCGAATCCATTTCCCAATATGTAGTTCCCGCATGTTCATCCACTTGTGTCATCCAAACATCCGCACCGGTTAATTGTTGTAATGCCCCTGCATATCCGTAATGGTCTGGGTGATAATGGGTGATGATAATATCGGTAATATCGTGTTTTTTGATAATCGGGTTCCATAAATCCTTTGTCGTTTTGTTATTTAAACCCGTATCAATGATTGTCCAGCCTTTTTTACCTTCTGCTAAGAAACAATGGACATGATCCAATCTAAAAGGCATTGGAACGGTAACTTGAGTAACTTCCAATTCATTCAGCACCTATAACTTCCCCTTCCGATGTAACTTTATTTACATGAACAAAAAATCAAAAAACAAAACATTTAAGTTTATTAAATAAAGGTATATCATTAATCAATTCGACGAATTCTTTCAAGTTCCTTTAATCAATATCCAGAACCCATGGCCTAGGGCATTTGTTTGTGGGTGTAAAAATATGACCGTTTATTTGCACTACAGGGTCGCTTTCCGAGTGGGTCTGCCCCTTCCGTTCCAATCAACTACGTTTCAACAAAAAGAAAGAACTCATTTGCATACAGTCTTTTTAAAAATATAGAAGGATTAAAACTTCAGGTGATAAGGGTGCTTTCTTCAGCGAGGTCAACTTGAAAGGGTTACTATAGATCAACTGGTGCTATCGAACCATTTGGTTGTAAACTGGAGACGGACTTTGTTTTATCTTACATGCATGACTTGGTGGAAGATATGTATTCAGAGGTAGGACACCCATGTATGAATCCATTTATATTCTCTATTACTGCTTCAAATCCAATAAAAAACCAAAAAGGTTTCGGAATGAGAGCATTCCGAAACCCTTTTGTCCACAAACTGACGTCATTAAATTAATGGCGGCACCTCGTTTTACATATCCTCCTCGATTGTTTGAACAAGGATAAAAAGAAAATGATAGATTAAATTAAAAGCTTCTTGTAATGACATGTCTTCTCTAAACCCTTTTAAGTTATCCAAGGCAAAATTCACGTCCCATAGCCCGTCGCCCTGATTAAACATTAAACTGAACGAGCCAATTCCTCCTTGAAGTTCCTTAGTTAAATACGTTTTTAAAACTTCACCCATTTTTTTCTGGAATTTCAATCCGAACATCGCGTTATATGTACCGAAAACATCATCGACTTCTAACGAAAGTGCCTCAACGCCGATTAATTCGAACCATTGTGATTCAAAGTAAAGGAATTCATCTTTGTTTTTTTTCAAATACTCGATAGGTTGTGCTAAAAATGCAGAGTTCTCTTCAGAGATTAATTCTTCGCTCTCTTTATTACTGCGCTCCATATAGGCATCTGTAAAACGAGAAGCATTTTCTTTTTCCACTATAACGATATCATCGGCAATTAATTTATGCTTTTCTATATAATCCTTTTCTTCTTTAAACAACTCAACCTTTTTTTCGATTACGGATGTTGATATGTATGATTCCATTTGTTTTTTTAACATGATTTGTCCTCCTAGTATCTTTTCAAGCTCTTGCAATTTCAATCATAGCATATTCCATATAGATAAAATAATTTTGTGAAAGAAATTACAATGTCGATTGTAGCAATCAATTCGTGTCTTCGATATAGTAGTGGTAAGAGTTTATACATATAAGAGAAATGAGATGTTGAATATGCAAAAAATCATTGTAGTTGGTGCAGGAATTTTGGGAGCTTCAACTGCCTATCAGTTGGCTAAAAATGGGGCTGAAGTGATCATTATTGACCGTCAAGATATCGGCCAGGCAACATCTGCAGCTGCAGGAATCGTTTGCCCGTGGATATCGCAAAGGCGCAACCAAGCTTGGTATCTCCTTGCCAAAAATGGGGCGGCTTTTTATCCCGGTTTAATTGAAGAACTTGAACGGGACGGGGAAACAGAGACAGGTTATGCCCAAGTCGGGGCCATTAGTCTACATACAGATGAAGCTAAATTGAATGCCATGAAAAACCGGGCGGCAAAAAGGAAAGAAGATGCACCGGAAATTGGGGCAATCACTTTACTTTCCGCAGAGGAGACTCGTGCCTTATTCCCGCCTCTTTCCAGTGAATATGCAGCCGTTCACGTGAGTGGTGCCGCGCGGGTCGATGGACGCGCACTTCGTGATTCCTTATTGCGGGCATCACAAAAAAACGGTGCAAAACTTTTGTATGGTGAGGCTATACTTTCATATAACGGTTCACAAGTGACAGGTGTAACATTTGGAGATGAATTCATACCTGCTGATAAAGTGATCGTTTGTGCTGGCGCTTGGGCACCGGAATTACTGAAGCCACTGGGCGTTAATTTTCAAGTCACCTTCCAAAAGGCTCAAATCATTCATCTGGAATCGCCAAATGAAAATACGAATAACTGGCCAGTAGTCATGCCTCCGAGTGATCAATATCTTTTGGCTTTCGATAATAATAAAATCGTTGCAGGGGCGACACATGAAAATACGGAGGTATTCGATAACCGAATGACCGCAGGAGGGCTGCAGGAAGTTTTCAACAAAGCCTTGCAAACCGCCCCCGGTTTGACGGAAAGTACGTTTGTTGAAGCAAGGGTCGGTTTTCGCCCATTCACGCCGGGATTCCTTCCGGTTATGGGCCCTTTACCGGACTGGGAAGGCATAATCGTAGCCAATGGTCTTGGGGCTTCCGGTTTAACAATGGGCCCATATTTAGGCTTCCTATTGGCAAACCTCGCACTTGATAGAAAAATCGAAATCGATTTGGAAAATTATGATGTAAGAGGTGCGCTTTTTACATAACTTCTAATTCATTACCTATTGGCTTTATGATGAATATCGACTGATTTGAAAAATACCCAGATCAGTTTTTTTAAAATGGTCCTTTCATAAAAAAATCAAGGACCTTTATTGGGTCCTTGATTTATAAATTCTTTAATTTTTCGAGCAGGACATTCTTGTGGGAATTTGACAAATTCATCAATTCAAAACTTCCACAAATATCTATGTGCCATTGAACAATATTTCCTTGCGCAGCAAACATCGTTTATACGAAATGGTTTTCTCTAAAGGAAATTGTTGAAGCCACAATTAACCATCATCAACATTACATACAGTTTTTCTCTCATGCATGACTGTTGATGGTTCAGTTACTTTAATCGTATAAAATATTTATCCATTTATTTTTCATCTATTTATTAATATCAGGTCCACATACTTCTTCATAAATAACTTTTAACTCTTCAATAGTAAGTGATTTTAAAAATTCCTCTAGTTCATCCATGTTAATGCCTCCTATAATAAAGAACATTTGTTCTTATTATAATCTCCAAAATATCACGAGTAAATAGTTAATTTTACTTTTAACACTTTTAGATGAACGAAATAATCACCAAATATCCCCTATCTTTAAAAACCTAAATATAGCTTCATTGAGCCTATAGCCCTTCTCTTTAACCAATGGTCATTTCTTTTGAAAAATAGTGCTGTAACATCATTTTCATTTGCCCTTTATTTGCTGCAAATTGCTTATGTCGATGCCCATTTCCTCCAGATGGATGAGGAAATCCCAGAAGCATGTTGTTGGCATCTAAATAATCTTGACCCGCTAAATAGTTTAAGACCTTGGAAACGTTAACGCCTAAAGGAATAATAAGCGGGCGTTCAATGGTACCTATTTCGGTAGCAAAGCCTTCCATTATATTTTTTTTAAGCAACTCGGTCTTTAAAATATTCGGAGTCGTTCCACTGTAGTTTTTCCCGTTATAAAAGACTGGATAGGTTAAAACAGAGGTAGTATGAACGAGGTGACTAGCTTCGTTAAAAAGATCCTGTGTGGACGAAATGTTTAAGTATGTGTGTAATCCAAGCTCATCTAACATGTGAACTAAATTTTTTCTCATCGTTCCTTCAAAACTGGAATTCCTTTTTACTTCGTGCAGGATCTCTTCATCGCTATGTAAGTGCCCTCTTGCATTAATTACGGTAGAATATGATTTTTTCATTTGATGTAAACCAGGAGTGATTCCGACAATCACCACTTTGGCCCGTTCATTTACATATTCGAAAGGTGCGTAATAGATTTCGAGTTTTTTCTTTTCATCTCTTTCAAGCAAAAATTGTTCGCTCTGTATCATTTTATCTGAATAGTCAGCAGGTAAAGCATTAATTAAATCCTTAAATTGCGTAAAATTAGAAAAAATAGCGATTCCCATAAAAAACCATCCCCTCTTTCTACGATTTATTGGCCATATCAGTATATCAGAAAAGAAGGTTCGTCTACGAACACATGATGTGTTCTGCGTGAAGACATTTGGATAAGCTATTATCTTTTGCGAATTAATTAGACACTTGTTGTTATAAAATGTTGTTTTTTCTCTCCAAATTGATGAGAAAAGCTTGATAAAGGATGTATTGGAATGTGCCGTGGATTGTGAAGCGTAAAAGAGAATATAGATTAAAATAATTTTTACACGCTGGTAGCGTTAGTTCAAGATAATAGATAGATGCGTGATGATGTTTAAGGTCCTCTTTTTCCCTTCCATTTACAACATTACTCTTTAACTGAAGCTAAAAAAAAGATAAATTGCTTTCCAACCCTTCGGTTGAAAAGAATTTATCTTAAAATGGTGTTTGGGGATGAATAAAAATTTGGGTTTACAAAATGAAACTATTGATTGAATCTTCCGCGCTGGCGAAGTAATTCACGGTTCAGGTTCGGATCCTTTTCAAATGCAGCGCGTCCGTGAAGCCAGAATATGTTATTTACGACAACTAAATCTCCAACAGGCAGTTCCAGCTCAAGCACACTTTCATCGCTTTCTAATGAATTGGATAAATCTCGTAAGTATTTGGCTTGTTCGATTGATTCAGGATAAACGAATTGATCGATATAACATATACCAGGTTTGTTATTATGATTGAAGAAAGTCAATCTTTCAATCTCCTGATCAATGTTTTTGCTTTTTGGAGCTTTATACGTGAATTTGTGGCTGGATAATGGATGATTCACATACATATCAAGCTCTTTCCAATCGTCTAAGTGCAATAAACGTGATTCTCCACCGCGTGCATTTTGTTCGATCAT
Source organism: Brevibacillus sp. JNUCC-41 (assembly GCF_014844095.1). Classification (NCBI taxonomy): domain Bacteria; kingdom Bacillati; phylum Bacillota; class Bacilli; order Caryophanales; family Bacillaceae; genus Peribacillus; species Peribacillus sp. JNUCC41. The sequence continues at coordinate 4,566,220 of NZ_CP062163.1, forward strand.
CTTCATCATTATTAACCAATCCGTCGGTTCATCTACAAAAGTGCCGTCCGTATGAAGGGTAAATAAACGATAAGCCTGACGCAAATACGAATCACTGCTATCTGTGTCTTGAACACTAAAGCGGGCATAATATTTTCCTGACATGGCATCATGGTTTGGCGTTCCCAGCAAGTATGAAATGGCCGTTGCAAAAATGACGTATTCATCCGTATTTTCCGTAACACCCTCCAAGCCTAGTGTGAAGCCTCCGGATTCCCGATCATGAACGATGTTCCGAAGCAATTCACCAAAGTCTTCACCCACTTGATCCAATAAATAGGAAGCAACGATGAGTCGTGCATATGGTGTATATTCCAGATGTTGAACAGACTGTTTATCCTTCGATACGGTTTCTAAAAAAGCGGCAATTGCCTCTTTTGAAATTTCAATATGATATAAACGGCTGGATTGAGGGTGAACTTTCACTTCGTATTTTTCTGTTTTCCTTTCGAACTTTGCTCTCTTTTTTTCTGCAATGCTCATGAATAATTCCTCCTGTTATTTGTAATATAGGTGACAAAGTTAACGGGAAATATAAAAAGCCAGTCGCACATGATCCCCAAATAAAATAGGAATCGAACTGTACAACTGGCTTATATTCACTTCACTGCTCTATGTAAATAGAGTCACAGCGAATATGCAGTTTATGTATGATTTATTTTTCCTGTTTCCAATCATTATGATCTTTACACGATTCTGAAAAGGTATTTTCCAAAGGTGTTAATGTCATAATATTGGCTTAATTCCATTAAAACGTTTTTTCGTAAAATTGTCAACACTTTTAACATATTATTCTGAAAAATTATATTGCTAACTTTGTAGTTTCGATTTATCTCCTGCTTTAATTTGCTGAAAATGGAGATCGAGGTCTTTCAAGGCAGCAATCAGTGCGTTAGCGGCTTTTCCCCGATAATAAGATTGGATGGATTCTATCGCGTCATCAACACCATCATTTAAACTGATCCCTTTTAATAAACGCCCAATAAATTCCCTGCCATGCTCTGTTGCCAGTGTACAGGAAGCTTCCAGGACGACCCCATATTTAGCATCGACTTCTGCAGTAATGGTCAGTGTTTCAAAGACACTTTTCGCTGCCATCCCTTGAGGTAAACGAGCATGACCTGCAATGAAAATTGTTTTACCATTGAACATGAGGCGCCTTCCTCTCTCTTTAACGAATTTTATTTTGTTAATACAGCTTCCAATAAGTGTGTTTGTTCCGGAATGCGGTTAACAACCTCTTTTCCGATTTCAATCGAGGCTGTTGCTGCAGGTGACGGTGCATTACATACATGGATGGTCCGTTTCCCTATTATAATATGAAAATCATCCACCATATTACCATCATCCTGTAACGCCTGGGCCCGTACTCCAGCAGGTGCAGGGATTAAATCATCTTCTTGAATTTCAGGAATCAACTCCTGCAGGCTTTTCGTAAATTGCTTTTTACTAAAAGAGCGGACATATTCCTCCATACCTTCCTTCATGAATTTACTGGCCAGCTTCCAAAAACCTTTATAGCTTAAAACTTCAGTTAAATCTTTCGCATTGAAGTCCGTTTTCTTATAACCTTCCCGTTTGAAACTTAGTACAGCGTTTGGACCGGCATCTACTTCACCGCTAATCATCCGAGTAAAATGAACCCCCAAAAATGGAAACTTTGGGTTAGGTACCGGATAAATCAAATGATTGACAAGGAAGCGTTTTTCAGGCTTCAGTTTAAAATACTCACCGCGAAACGGGACAATTTTCATATCAGTTTTATACCCAGCTGCTGCTGCGATGCGATCACTGTGCAACCCTGCGCAATTAATGACCATTTTTGCTTTAATTGTACCGTTGTTCGTATCGATGATGACATCATCAAAATCCTCGTTAATTTTCTCGACCTTTGTTTTCAGCTTAATTTCACCGCCGTTGCCCCGGATAATATCCGCCATCTTTTCACTTACCTGACGATAATTGACGATGCCGGCTTGCGGGACGCGAATCGCACCAAGCCCATTGACATGTGGTTCGATTTCCTTTAACTCATCCACACCGATTCTTTGTATTGCCAGTTCATTTTGCAAACCGCGGGAATACAAATCATCTAAAAGGGGCAACTCTTCTGGCTTTGTTGCAACAATTACCTTTCCGCAAATATCATGTTCAATTCCATGCGTCCGGCAGAATTCCGTCATTGATTTGCTTCCTTGACGGGCAAACCGTGCCTTGAAACTGCCCGGTTTATAATAAATTCCTGAATGAATGACGCCGCTGTTATGTCCCGTTTGATGATCTGCAACAACAGCCTCTTTTTCAATGACTACCACTTTAGCATTAGGAAAACGCTGGTAAAGTGCCATTCCTGTCGATAATCCTACAATTCCTCCGCCAACAATTGCGAAATCATACACAATTAACACTCCTTTTATTGATGATTTTTAGTATTCAGCAACTCCATATACGTAATTAAATTGTTCTTAGTCCGTAAGATGTGAAATTCTACTGCTGCCCTTAGTTCTGCAGGATCCCCTCTTAGTGCCGCTTCATATATCATCCGGTGTTCCCGTTGCGTTTCTGGGTAATAATCAATCAGCAAATTCGGCGCAATGGGGGAGATCCCCAGCGTTTCTACCATTTTTTGAACCCTTGGCCATGGGCATCCTTTTCGGAGGGTTTCATGAAAAGCCGCATTCAAAAGGATATAATGCTCATTGGTTTCATCAGATAATTGAATTCCTTCCATTTCAATCAAAATTCCCTTTAGTTTTTCTTTGTCCTCCTTTGTTAAGTAAGGAAGTGATTTTTCTACTGCAAGGCCTTCAAGCAGAGACCTAGTATGATAAATTTCTTCAATATCATCCCGGGTAATCGGTGTGACGATTGCTCCTTTATGGGGAACCATTTCCACCAACCCTTCCAGTTGAAGCTGTGTTAGGGCCTCACGGATGGGCATCCTGCTAACTTCCAGGCGATCTGCCCACTCCTCTTGGATGAGTCGCTCTCCCTTTTTCAAAGTCCCATTCAAAATCGCTTTCCTAAGACTTTTTGTTACATTTTTAACGATTGTTGATTTATCTCTTCCAGAATTAGCATTATCCAATCCAGCGTCCACCTTTCGATATTGGATACAATTTTAACTATAACAACTATATAAAGCGATTACAATACTGAAAATTAAATATATTGTATCCAATTATAAAAATAATGGATACAAAACTTTAGAAGACAATCCTCTACAGACCTTATTATAATTTCTTGCACCCGTTTATATTTTTTTATTAAACAACTTAGTATTTGTTCCAAGACCATAAAATTTCAGAAATTCTAAACAAGGAACAAATGACAAAACCTAAAATATATCAATATGATATCATTGTTACTAAATCCTAATTTATACAAAAAAGGGAGTTGTTATTAATTTAGTAAAGAAGTCTATATAATTGACGAAACAAGGACTAATAATTTCTCGGATAAGGAAATTTTCGATAAAATCGGATCCCTATGGAGCAAAGCAAATGATCATGATATTGAAATTGATTTGAAATATGGGATATACCAACAGTACGAAAGTAACTATCGTGGCAATTATACTTTAGCTATAGTCACCATCGAATGAAAAATCGGTCATTCCAGATCAGGAATATGTGGTGTTTAAATGTTTTCAAGATGAACAATCCGTGGGGGAATCTTGGTAAAAGGTATGGCAGTTGGTAGAAGAAAAAGAAATATAGTCTGGATTTTGAAAAGTACTATCATGCTGGAAAAGTGGAAAAATATATTGCAATTTTCAAGTGATAAAAGCATCTATTATGTGAAATGAGTAATAAAAGTAGATTCTTTATTTAGCTGGTCCTAAAGGCATGAACCCCTTCACCCACAGGGACTCATGCCTTTTTATTTCACCTTTGTTCACTAGGTATTTAAGATGATCCTCCTTTAGCAATATGACTTATCTTGTCCCGTCCGACATTTATATTTTATCTGCAAGCTACAACCGTGATAAAATCAAACAAATATAGTTATGAAAATTCATCTATAAAATATGAAATTGGCAAAAAAGTCATTAGAATAAAGGGGAAAATATGAATGTCGGAATTAAAAGATTGGAAAAATAGTGCTCACGGGCATAAGTTCATAGCTTCTTTTAGCGGTGGAAAGGATAGTGTCTTAGCTCTATATAAAGCAATAAAGATTGGTGAGCCTGTAGGACTGATCGTCATGCTGGAGGAAGAAGGAAAACGTTCCAGATCCCATGGAATGCCTCAGGAACTCATACATGCCCAAGCTGAATCAATAGGATTGCCCTTATATTCAGCAGCTGCCAGTTGGACTGATTACGAAAAAGTATTTATGCGCCTTTTAGAAAATGCTAAAAATCAAGGAGCAGAAGTGTTAGTAACTGGAGACTTGGATATGCCCGCTCATGGCTGTTGGCATGATAAGGTTACGAAGAATGCCGGGTTGAAGCTTGGAATGCCTTTATGGGAAATGAACCATCGTGAAGCTGTCGATGAATTCATGAATCTAGGATTCGTAACGATCATTGTAACCGTCAATTTATCATTGGGAATGCGAGAAGATGATTTAGGGCGAACTTTAACCCATGAATACGTGAAGGAACTTGAAGCTCGAGGCATTGACCCCTGTGGAGAAGGTGGAGAGTTTCATACAACGGTAATAGATGGGCCTATTTTTAAACAACCGATTCCCGTTCGTAAATGTGAGATTATTAAGGACGGGGAGTATGCTTTTTTACCTTTGGAGCTAGATCATTTAACGAATAACAGTACCTTTTAACCAAACTAATAACCCAAATTCCTTGCAAGCATTCCCTACTTCACCCCGATTATTACATGTTCTCTAACAATTGGGGTGAAGTTCATATGGTGGAATCCTTTTTTGGACAGGAGGATAAACCGCTAATTTTAGTTACCATAATATAATTATAGTAACTTCGTTGTTTGTCCCCCCTTTTCATTCTTGATAACTTTTGTAACATTACTTATTCAAAAAAGTATAACAGATTTTCAGAAGTCTAAATGTTTCTAATATAATCTTTGAAAAGAAATTGGATTTTTTACATAATCACTACTGGATGATATCAACAAAAAAAGACTATATTCTAGTCTTTTTTTGTTGATATCCTTCGATTGTGTTAAGGTCCTATCCAATTACCAGTAATACCAGTTACCTCGAGCATACAGATCTATCTTAATAATGTTGCATTGGAATAATTCCCTACTATAAGACTGAAATATCAATAATTAATAATGAGTAATACAAGAGTTGTCTTCGTCCGTTCTGTTAATAATAGAAATCCATCAATGTTTCGTCCATTAAATCTTGTGTGAGTCCTATGTAAATCATCGTATCTTTTGGATTGGAATGATTAAGGATTTGCTGCAGTAAAGCAATATCCTTGAATTTTTGATAATGCAAATAGCCGAAAGTTTTCCGAAGGGTATGTGTACCGACATCCGGAATGTCTGCCATTTCAGCTGCTTTGTTCAGCACCCGATAAGCCTGTACCCTAGTGATCGGTCCATTTCCTTTTCGACTCGGAAATAAATACTGTTCATTCTTCAGGTTCGATTTCCGGACATATTTCCTTACTTCCTTCCGTAGTTGAGGATTGACCAAGAATCTCTTAATTTTATCAGTTTTTTGCTCAACAATGACTATATGCGTACCCTCGAGAATATCTTTAACCCGCAATTGTAAAAGATCCCCTATACGTAAACCAATGTTTATCCCGATTGTAAACATCATATAATCCCTGTAGCTGCAATATTTTAATAATGACTTTTTCATCTTTTCTATGTGATCCAACCGGCGTATCGGCTGGACATTCTTTATTCTTTGAGAGGTTGCTTGCATGAATGGCTCATTCCCCTTTCCCCTTCTTTCATTGTACGTGAACAGGTGAAAAAAAGGCAAGTTTTATAAATTTTGATACCTTGATAAACCTTGATATAACGCGTTTTTGAATGTATCAATAGAGGTCCTTTGTTACATTCGGAATATTCTTATAAAAAAAGCCGAAAATCGCTTAAAATCTACCAACCTCCATTAACCGCTTCTACAGCCTCATATAGCGTTTTTAATCAGAAATCGATTCTTGACTCTAAGGAATTAAAACAACAGCTTTAAAAGAGAAATATGAAGCTCGCTTTTTGACTTTTATTATAATTTTTTATGAAAATATACGATATTAAACAAGACTGTTTTTCTTTTTTTAATATTGTCTCTTTTCTATATTAATATAAGGGAAACACCATTTTAAAAAAGCCGATTTCCCCCGCTAAGAAATGTCTGGTATTCATTACAATTTATTCCTGCGAGAACAAATAAAATCGGTCCCGGGATTTCTTTTCCTCATTTGTTGTTAGATTCATTTATATTGACAATAATCATGTTATGTAAACACTAATTTTTGATAAAGAGAATCTTAGTTACTTCCCTTTGTCAAATATACCTCCAACCAATTAATGAATATAAAAACTGGCATTATCTATGATTTCTATTTCTTTGTAACTTTTTAGCTCATCCATCAATTGGAAAAGTGCTCCATCCTTTTGTTTTGCTTCAATCATGCAATCCAACTGTGGTAAGCTTCCCTTTATTTGGTGCAAAAATTCCATGAACATTCCTATATCCACAAAGTCAGCGTGTGCACGAAATTCCTTATCGGACCTTGGACTTGAAATATGCATTTTAGGAGGTAGCTTCGAAATACTCCAGGTATTTAATATACGGTTCCAATGCTCTCTCCAATCTTCACTTGGTAACTGATGTGCGAGGTAATGGTGGTAATCAAAAACCATCGGAATCCCTAATTTCTCACATAAATAAAGGGTTTCCGACAAAGTAAAGGTAGTATCATCATTTTCAAGAATGACCATTCTTTGAATCGATTCAGGAATCAAACCCCAATTATGGATGAATTGCTCTAATGCCTGAACATGCTCCCCATAACCGCCCCCAACATGGAGAACACAGCGGTGCTCGGGATCGACTCCCATTTTTTTTAATAACGTATGATGCATCCTTAATGTTTTTAAAGATGTCTTCAGAATATCGATATTTGTACTATTCAAGATAACGAAATGATCTGGGTGAAAATCTATCCTTATTTTTGGGTGGTTTGTAATGAATGTTTTTAATTTAGCCAGTTCTTCTGAAATCGGATCGATGTAATCCCATTCTGGAATTTCTGGATGATTGGCTAAAGGGATTAGTTTTGAAGAAAGCCTAAAGAACTGAATATCATTAGCTTCGTTATGAATCAGCAAACGCCAGCAATTATGAAGATTGGAAATTGAAATACGTTCGAGCTTCCTTATCGCGGCATCTCTGTCCTTAATTTTCGAAAACTGAGCAAAAGTCATCGTTTGGGATGGTGAACAGTTTGGAACATGATTACTCATGGCTACATAACCAAGGCGGATTAATGTCAAGGGGATAGCTCCTTTACGATTTTATGTTTATTGGAAGTATTCCCCATCGCAATCAATATTATATATGTAAGCAACCATCCCTCCCAAAATAAAAAAAAGGCCTTTTTCCGAATGAATATCGGGCAAAAGCCATTTTTCCAACTATCATATTCACGCTAGGATTTCATTCTCTTTCCTTTTACACTTCAGGGGTCGGGGTTGGTTTAGCATATCCACTTTTATATTTCTCATCGATTTTATTCCGGATCTCTTTAATGCTCATACCGTCATTCAAGTCCAATATGGATTGTGCAGCTATTTCTAAGCAAACTCCGCATTTCGTCCCGTGGTCATCCCAAACGACTTCACCATTTTTTTTATTTTCATGGATAAAACAATCGTAATTATTTTTATGGTTAGCTGACTCTCCACAACCGCAGTAACAAGGTATTTTTTCAAGTAAATTTTTGTTTTGCGCAACAGCTAAATAGATTGTCTTCATATCCTCAGGTTTATCAGCTAAGAAATCCGGTGCTATCTCATTGCTGCTGGTCTCCTCCTGAAGGTCACCGGATACCGAATGCTCTGAATGTCCTTCATGACTGTTTTCTTTTTGAACAACACTTTCCTCTTCACTTGAACAACCTGAAAGTATTAATGAAGAACAGATCCCTAAAGTGATGGTCATTAATTTTAGCTTCATTTATACACCCCTTGATCAATTTGATACCCCCATTTTATGGTACGCAACGGATTTCTACAAGCATTAGGTTCCATAATGATAAGGATTTAAAATAACAAGTATACTAAAATGCCTTACTGGTACGACTTCGGTATTACCAAACTTTAAAAAAGAATGAGGAGTCCTATTCTCACTTTCAACCCTTTTTGATTAAGTATCTGTATATGTTCGTTTCACTGATGATTGACTTTATTATTTGTGTCTAATAAAAATATAAAAGGCTAGTGAGAAATTTATTACTTATCTTGCGAAAAAAGCCGATGATTCCGTATAAGGGAATCATCGGCTTAAATATTTTATTGAGAATCATTTCAATATTCCGGAGAAAAACGAACAAGGTCCTTATTTCTTTCTTCTCGATAACGTTAGCGGAATGGTTACGAGTGAAACTCCTGCAGCGATCCAAAACCAGCTGGTATATCGTTTTTTTTCTCTTCCGCCTTCACTGGGTATACTTGATCCGTATGATTTTCTTGTGGTCGGCCGTTCTATGTCTGCTGTTTCATTCGCTTTATGCAATTGCTGATTCTCTGGTAGTTGTGTGGTTCTTTCTAAACCGCTTGTATCTTCCCCCATTCCTTTAAGGAAGGTCATCAGAAATGTCATGGCTTGTTTGACTTCTTGGTCATTCAAGGAACGCATCAGCGCTAGATAGCTTGGCTTATCAGGAGTTTTACCCGCTTCGGCGACACGGGCAATCCCTGAATTGACTTTAAGGATAAGCGGTTCAAGCTGCTGAACATTAAGTGATCCTAAAGTGCCAAGTATGAGAAGGAGATTTTTTAGCGTATTTGCCGTTTCTGGGGTGTCTGCTGTTTTGACAAGAATGTTCAGCACTTTGTCCCCTTCCTTCAACAAACTGTTAACCATTGATAATATCCCACGATCCTGCATGCCTTTCATAACTTCAAACGTTTCTTTAATCACTTCTTTATTTTCCAAAAGGGTACGCTCTATATCCTCGAGTTCAATTCTTCTTCTTTCTTCATCGCTTAAGGTGATTCGATTGATCACTTTTGTCGCTTTAGCCACGGTTCCTCTCCTCCTTTTTGATTTTCAAGAGGTCACCGGGGAATATATAATCTTCGCGGGCCCATTTTTTTTGTACTTGTACACCTATCTGTGGTTGTGGATTACCATTACGATGGTTGAAGCTCGGCAATGGATTATCTCCTTTGACCCTGAGCACTTCCATTTTTGCCTGAACTTCCTTATAGGCAGGGGTATCAGTATCTTTATCTGAATGGCTGCTTGTCAATTGGTTGATTGCCCCGTCACCTGAATCGTTCATTGGCAGATAAACCTCTTTATCTTTAACACGATCTGTAACCAGGCATTGCACTTTCGCATTTCCATAAGGTGAAGTAAGCCGAACGAGAGTGCCATCCTCAAGCCCTCTATCTTTTGCCAATTCCCTGGATACTTCAAGGAATACTTTTGGCGTTTTGTAAGTGATGCCTTTTGATTTATAAGTCATGTTTCCTTCGTGGAAATGTTCCAACAATCGGCCATTATTCACATGGATATCAAACTCATCCCCAAAGTCAATCGGTCTGGTCCATTCGACTGGAAATAACCTTGCTTTTCCATCAGGGAAAGGAAAAGCTTCCGTGAATAAAAGCGGCGTATCTTTACCATCTGGTGCCACTGGCCATTGAAGACTTTTATATCCTTCCAAGCGTTCATAACTTACTCCAGCATATAATGGAGATAGTTTAGCTGCTTCGTCCATGATTTCACTTGGGTGCTCATAATTCCAACCTGCTCCTAACGAATTAGCTACATTCATAATGATTTGCCAATCGGGCTTTGAGTCACCCAACGGTTCAAAGACTTGATATAGACGTTGAATACGGCGTTCGGTATTCGTGAAGGTACCTTCTTTTTCAAAGCTTGGGCTTGCTGGGAGGACGACATCCGCGAATTCTGCCGTTCTTGATAAGAAGATATCTTGTACCACAAAGAAGTCCAGTTTTTCAAATGCTTCATGAACATGATTGATATTGGAATCGACCAGACCCATATCTTCTCCTTTTAAGTACATTGCTTTGATGGTACCTGCATGAATCCCTTCGACCATTTCATGATTATTAAGGCCTGGGTTTTCTGGTATTTTTGCACCCCAGATGTTTTCATATTTCGCGCGAACGTTTTTGTCCGTTACTTTTTCGTAACCTGGCAAGCGATCCGGCATACTGCCAAAGTCGCTGGCTCCTTGGACATTATTATGTCCGCGTAAAGGATAAGTACCTGTTCCAGGTTTACCGTAGTTGCCTGTTATGAGCAATAAATTGGAAATTGCAGTACTCGTATCGCTTCCTCCGCCATGCTGGGTAACGCCCATGGCCCAAAGCGATGCAACACTTCCCGCTTCATGAATGGCTTCTGCAAGCGTAATTAAATCTTCTTTAGCTACACCTGTTACTTTTTCCGCATATTCCATTGTGTAAGGTTCTAAAGACTTGATGTATTCCTCCATCCCATTTACGCGATTTTTGATGAAGTTTTTATCAGTCCAACCTTTGTCGACGATATATTTAGTCACGGCGGACAGCCAAATGATATCCGACCCCGGAGCAGGCTGGATGAAGAGATCGGAACGTTCAGCCATTTCATGCTTTCTGATGTCCGCCACAATCAGCTTCTGTTTACCTAGTTTATGGGAACGTTTGATTCTGGTAGCCAAAACGGGGTGGGATTCGGCTGTATTGGAGCCTATGATTAATACAAGTTCGGACTTTTCGATATCTTTTATCCCTCCTGTATCCCCGCCATATCCAACCGTTCTGAATAATCCCAAAGTAGCCGGCGTTTGACAATACCGGGAACAGTTATCGACATTATTGGTGCCAATGATTCCCCTTGCCAGCTTTTGCATTAAATAGGACTCTTCATTGGTGCATTTGGAAGACGTTATGAAAGCCATTGAATCCGGTCCGTGATACTCTTTGATTTCGGTGAATTTACGGGAAATCAATTCAAGGGCTTCATCCCATTCAACTTCCTTGAACGCATCTCCTTCTCTAATTAAAGGTTTTGTGAGTCTTTCTTCACTATTCACGAAATCCCATCCGAATTTCCCTTTTACACAAGTCGAAATTCCATTTGCAGGTGCCTCCACTTGCGGTTCGATTTTTAGGATTTTACGATCTTTGGTCCAAACGTCAAAGCTGCATCCTACCCCGCAGTATGTACAAACCGTTTTTGTCTTCTTGATCCTTGCATCCCTCATGGCTGATTCCATATCTGAAATCGCTAGAATCGAACCATATCCCGTTTCCACATTTTTCGTGATTTCTATCATAGGTCGAAGAGTTTGTTTAGCGATGCCGGTTAAAAATCCAGCTTCCCCTTCCATTCCTTTTTCCATCATTGCATTACACGGACAAACTGTGGAACAGTGTCCACATGACACACATGATGATTCGTTGATTGGAACATTATTGTCCCAAATGACTCGTGGACGTTTAGCTTCCCAATCAATGGTCAATGTTTCAGTGACCTGTACATCTTGACATGCTTCAACACAACGGCCGCAAAGGATGCATTGATCCGGATCATATCGATAAAATGGATTTGACCGATCCACTTCATATGGTTTCTGATCAAAAGGAACACTTTGATGATTTACCCTCATTTCCTTAACCGTATTGTGGATTTCACAAGTGCCATTATTATAATCGCAAACCGTACAATAAAGCTCATGGTTATACAATATCTTGTCCATCGCCATGACCTGTGCTTCTTTTACATCTGGTGAAACTGTATCGATTACATCCCCAGCCTTGATCTTGGTGGAACAAGACCTTACAAGTTCTCCATTAACGCTCACTAAACATGTATCACATGTTTCGATAGGACCCAGGCTAGGATGGTAACAAACATTCGGGACTTCAATCGAGCTATCCGTCAGCATTTGTAAAATTGTTTGATTACCTTCCAGGCTGGCCTCGACACCATTGATTTTTATCTGTACTTTCTCTGGCAAAATAATCGCTCCCCTCTTAAAAAACGATAAAACTCATCATTACGTATTTTCTACCCCCGCACATTTTTTCTCAAACTTGCGAAAGAAAATAATGGAAGACTTCATTTGACCAATAATTTTCATATCAGAAAATGAAATAAAGTCAAAGTGAGACATAGTATTCACTCACTTCGACTTTATTATCATCCGTTAGAATTTGTTTTCAGTACAAACGAACTTAAAGGGGCAACGGTAATCTGACTCCCTTTAACCCTTTCTATTTCTTCCAGGCCCGCCCGCTGACCATCCACTAAAACGGACCAATCACCTTCGTGGGGAAGAGAAATGTTTATCCCGTCCCAATTTGCATTATGAATCACTGCAATTTTGTAATCATTATGTTTTAAAGTAAATGCTACCGCATTTGGCGGAGCATCAATGAATTGTAAATGCTCCTCAATTTCCTCGGGTGTGCTTAACCTAAAAACAGCATGATTTTTCCTGAGCGAAATTAGTCCTTTCATATACTCCACTTCCCGATCTAACACCGCTCTCCTTTTCCAATCCAACCGGTTAATCCAATCGGAAGATTGATAGCTATTTTCATCCCCATCCTTCGTACGCATGAACTCTTGTCCAGCATGTATCATTGGAATTCCCTGTGACAGTAAGACGACGGCCGAAGCTAATTTATGCATCTGTTTCCGTACCTGTTCTGTCGCATCTGGATTTGTGATGAGAAGCTTATCCCATAAAGTATAATTGTCATGTGCTTCAACATAATTGATCACTTGATCTGGTCTTTGATAGGTTGCTATATCTTCGTCATATTTCAAACCACCTGCGATGCCCTTTTTTATTACATCTTCCATTCCTGGTTTGCCATTCACGAATCCTTTATCATGTTCATTCATTACAAACCCTTTTAAACCATCACGGATCGCATCGTTAAAGTGAGCGATTCCAGGCATTTTACAAGCATTCTTTTGATTTGCTTTCAGCTCTTGGGCAAGGGGGGTATCCATATCCCAGCCTTCTCCCAAAACAATGAGGGACGGATCAATTTCTGCCAGTGCCTTTTTCACCTCATTCATCGTTTCCACATCATGAATCCCCATTAAATCGAAACGAAAACCATCAAGGTTAAATTCCTTCGCCCAATACGTTACAGATTCAACGATGAATTTTCGCATCATTTTACGTTCAGACGCGGTGTCATTTCCTACACCGGTTCCATTAGATAAGGTACCGTCGGCGTTATAGCGAAAAAAGTAAGTGGGAACGAGTTTATGGAAGTTTGATCCCTCCACTGTATAAACGTGATTATACACAACATCCATGATTACGCGTAAACCATGATCGTGTAAACCTTGAATCATTTCCTTTAACTCCCGGATCCTGACTTTTGGTTGATACGGATCAGTCGAATAAGAACCCTCGGGAGCATTATAATTCTGTGGATCATATCCCCAGTTATATTGCGGTTCATTCAATTTCATTTCATTGACTGTAGCAAAATCGAATATCGGGATAAACTGAACATGGGTAACACCTAGATCTTTAATATGATCAAGACCCGTTTTCGCTCCTTCAGGGCCTTTGGTGCCGGCTTCGATCACTCCTAAGAATTTACCTTTATGATGGATTCCGCTTTCAGGATGAATCGACAGATCCCGTGTATGCAATTCATAAATGATTATGTCCTCAGCTTTTTCGAGTGGTGGTTTATTCCGTGTCCACCTTTCAGGATTCGTATTATTTAAATCTATCACGACTCCTTTATTACCATTAACAGTAACTGCACGAACATAGGGATCGACGGCTTCACTCCAGGTTTCTCCCACTCTCACTTTATATGTATAAATCAAGCCATCCTGATCTCCGTTCAGCTCAATGGTCCATGTCCCCTTCTCCGAACGAACCATCTGAATCTCCATTCCATCTGTATCATCCCAATGGTTATAAGTGACTAGCTTAGCTTCAGATGCAAGTGGTGCCCATAATCGGAATGCCGTTTTATCTTTAAGATAGGAATTTCCTAAATCTTTGCCTTCATAGAAATATAGTTCATCCAATTCCGACGGGTTCACTGGATTACTATTTGCAATCGGCAGAGATTCCAACTGATTTTCCGCTTCATTATCCATTGGTTTTCGATTATTTTTATTTTCCTCTTCAAAATAAGAAAGTGAATCTTTAATAGGTCATTCCTCCATTGAAATTCCCATTTTAGAACAGGAATTATTAATATTTATAATCATAAACGAAACTTCCCTCATGTTATGTTCCACAGGCGTTTCCCATCAAAACATTCAATCAGCAAAATATGTCGAAAATTCAGAAATCTACATTTAATAATCGAAAGCTATAGGTCATTTAGCAGAACCTTATCTATCATTTTATAAAAATAAAAAAAATGCCTCCATAACAGTTTTACGGTCTTGGAGGCATTTCTAGTACTCTTTATGGTGTTTTAATAATTTTCACAGAGGCATCCTCAACAATTGCAGTGAAGTTCTTAACTTCAGGCTGCTCAAAGATAAAGTCAGTGATGCCGTCTTCGAGCTGTTCTTGAAGTACACGGCGGAGCGGTCTCGCCCCGAAAGCTGGGTGATATCCGAGTTCAATCAGCCTTTGTTTCGCTTCATTCGTTACATCTAAGGATAAACCATTTGCAGCAAGGGTTTCTTCTAGCTCGTGAATCATGATATCAACGATTTGAAGAAGATCTTCCTTCTTCAATGCCGAGAATTCAATGATGCTATCGAATCGGTTCAAGAATTCCGGTTTGAAGAAACTGCCTAAAGATTGTAGGATTGAAGCCTCTTCCACAGCTGAACTTGTACCGAATCCCATTACTTTTTGTTTCTCACCGACCCCAGCGTTACTCGTCATGATGATCACGGTATCTTTAAAAGTAACGGTCCGCCCTTGACTGTCGGTTAAGCGGCCATCTTCCATGATTTGCAGGAACATATGCAATACATCCGGATGTGCCTTTTCGATTTCATCCAATAGGATGATACTGTAAGGTTTGCGGCGAACTTTTTCCGTCAATTGTCCAGCTTCCTCATGCCCTACATATCCAGGAGGAGAACCGATTAATTTAGAAACACTGTGTTTCTCCATGAATTCACTCATGTCAAGGCGAATCATCGATTCCTTGTCCCCGAACAATTCCTCAGCGAGAGTTTTCGCCAATTCGGTTTTACCTACTCCTGTCGGACCAACGAAAAGGAAAGAACCGGTAGGACGATTTTTAGATTTTAACCCTGCACGACTTCTTCGAACGGCCTTTGAAACCTTTTTGACAGCTTCTTGCTGCCCGATTACTTTTTTCATCAGCTCCTCTTGGAGATGAACCATTCTATCTTGCTCATCTTCTTGGAGCTTACCTACAGGTATACCAGTCTTTTGTTCGATGATATTTTGAATATCTTCAACGGTAACGGTTGGCTTAATTGCATCTTCCCCAGCCTGCAAGGACTTTTCCAGTTTTTCTTCTTCATCACGAAGAAGGGCAGCTTTTTCATATGCTTCTTCTTTTAAGGCCATTTCTTTTTCTTTATAAATTTGCGCCAGACGCTCTTTCATGTTTTCTACCTGGCCGTCTTCGATGTTCAAGTTCAATTTGGAACCAGCTTCATCCATTAAGTCTATTGCCTTATCAGGCAGGAATCGGTCTTGAATATAGCGATTCGAGAGTTCAACAGCCGCTTTTAGGGCTTCCTCACTATATGATACACCATGATAAGATTCATAACTATCTTTTAAACCATGTAAGATGACCAATGCCTCAGCCGTTGTCGGCTCATTAACGTGAACAGGCTGGAAGCGTCTTTCAAGGGCACCATCTTTTTCAATTTTCCTATATTCGGATAAAGTTGTTGCTCCGACAAGCTGAAGTTCACCGCGTGCAAGTGCAGGTTTCAAGATATTCCCTGCATCCATTGATCCTTCGGCTGAACCCGCTCCCACAAGTTGATGAATTTCATCGATGAATAAAATGACATTTTTTCTTTCCTGCAATTCACTGATCAATTGCTTCATTCGTTCTTCGAATTGCCCTCTAATTCCAGTATTCGAAACAAGGGACGCTACATCAAGCATATATACAAGCTTATTACGTAATTTAACAGGCACTGAACCTTCTACAATCGCTAAAGCAAGACCTTCGGCAATGGCTGTTTTACCGACACCAGGTTCACCGATTAAAACGGGATTATTTTTATTGCGTCTATTAAGAACTTCAATGACACGTTTGATTTCTTCATTTCTTCCGATAACGGGATCGATAAGTCCAGCTTTCGCAGCATCGGTCAAATTGCGGCCATACTCCTCAAGCAATCCTCCATCCTCGCCATGTTCAGCTGAATCCGGTTTTGGTACATCATTATAATTAAATGGATTGAATGAATTTGGAAATCCATTATATTGGAATTTTCCTGTATCCATTCCGCCCATTGCTGCTCCAAGTTTGTTTCGTTCTTCTTTATAACAAGTGGAGCACAGTTTCACATCATGCTCCTGACCATTCATATTTAGGTGAACTTGAATATTTGCTTGGTTTACATGACATTTTTCACAAAGCATGTAGTACTCCTCCTTTTAAAAAATGAATTCACAATAAAACTTTGACCTTCTTTGACTTTCTGACTTTATTATACCTTGACCTTCTTTGACTTTCAATAATTTTGTCTGGGAATTTTTTTGCAATAAAAAAAGAAATTCCTTCGATTTGGTTTGCTAAGCATATTAAACTATCCATTTTCAGTCAAATAAAAAGATTCCATGCCCTTAACAAATTCAAACATTATTGATTCCCCACTTTAGGAAGCACATATCCTAATCTTAACAAAATCCTTTTTGCAGGAAAGTAGCAATCATCTATCCGATCCAGTCTTTAAAAAATCAAGAAAGAGACTTTGCAAACTGTAGACAAACTTGGATAAATAATTGAGTTTGTCTTCAACTTTTTTCGAGGGGTATAAAATTAGAACGTCGAGCACTCGCTTTGCGCCTGTGGGGTCTCCTTGTGACGCGCTTTTCCAGCGGAGTCCCGCGCACCAGTTCCAATCACTTTGTTTTAATTTAAATAGAATCCCTTTTGCCAACAGTCTTTTTTTAAATAGATATTTAAGCTTGAGGTGATGTGGATGCTTTCCAAACATAATTCTTAGTGAGATCAGCATGTGCCAGCGAACCATTTAGTCCGTAAAACGGAGTCCGACATTGAAGAGCTAAATATGAACATGGTCTATTCGTTGGTTCTTAAGTTATGGCTTTCATGATAAAGCACCTCACTTTTCTGCCTTTAGAAAAATTACAAGCGTCGCTTTAAAGATACAGACCTGTTTGAACAGATTCTCTACCGCAAACTTAAACTGCTACTTTAAAAACCTTAGTGGGCGTAGGGACTGGATAGAGTTTGAAGTCTCGGGCTTAGAAGAATATTCACTAAGAAATTAACGTGTTCCCCCATAGAAGATTAATAAGGAAGTAATTCCTCTTTAATACAAATAAAAACAGGTATTGTAATATGTACCAAATTATTTTATACTACATTACAACAGTAATGCACTATATGTCCGAGGAGGTGGAAACAATTCTAAATATGGATAGTACTAAGCCTATTTATGTGCAAATTGCAGATTGGATTGAATCGGAAATTTTAAATGGACATTTTGAAAGTGGCGAAAAGGTTTACTCACAATACCAAATAGCTGAAATGTATACGATCAATCCTGCAACTGCAGCAAAGGGCCTCAATCTTCTGGTTGACGAAAATATCCTGTATAAAAAGCGAGGACTTGGTATGTTTGTCGCCGCTGATGCAAACGAAATCATCATCTATAAACGAAAAAACCAAACATTGAAGCGATTAGTACGTGAGTTGGTTTTAGAAGCTAATCGGTTACAAATAAGTGAAGTAGAATTAATCAAAATGATAAAAGTGGAAAATAATCAGGAGGCTGAACAATGAGGGTGATTGAATGTACGGATTTAACGAAAACTTATTTAAGGAAAAATATTTTAGATGAGCTCTCTTTTTCAATTGAAGAAAATAAAATAACGGGATTAATTGGGCGAAATGGGGTTGGAAAAACGACTTTACTTAAAATTATTGCTGGGTTCATCAAAGAAACGTCAGGGCAGGTCAAGGTTTTTTCTGAAAGACCATTTAACAGCCTGAACGTCTCAATAAATTCCATCTTTGTAGACGACCAAATGAGTTTTCCACCAGCCATACCACTTGGTGAAATATTAACAGTGGCGGGGAACTTCTATCCAAATTGGGATAGAAAATTAGCTAAGCGCTTGCTTGACTATTTTTCTTTTGATCCAAAATCTTATCACAACCGGCTTTCGAAAGGAAAAACAAATACCTTTAATATGATTATCGGCTTAGCATCCCGTTGTCCATTAACAATTTTTGATGAACCAACTACAGGAATGGATGCGGCAGTAAGAAAGGACTTCTATCGAGCAATGCTTAAGGATTATATTGCTTATCCCCGTACAATTATTCTTTCTAGCCATCACTTGGATGAAATTGAGGATTTACTGGAAGATGTGTTACTCATTAAAGATGGGAAGAAACATTTCCAAATGTCAATCTCTGATTTAAAGGAATGGGCCATCGGATTAAAAGGAGCAACGGAAGAAGTACTTAATTTAACAAATGGAAGGGAAATCCTTTTTAAGGAATACTTAGGTGTGAATACGATGTATGCAGTTGTAAAAAATGACTTTTCTGAGTCCTTACTTAAAAAAGCTCGGATTGTAGGTATTGAAATCTTACCCGTTAAATCCAGTGATTTATGTGTTTACTTAACCAGTGAAACGAAAGGAGGAATTGATGATGTCTTTAACAAAAGTTAATTTGAAGGAAACGGTAAAAAAACAATACTTTTTTAAGTTAAAAGCAAATATAGATGCTTTTAGTTCACTCATTGGAATCCAGTTATTAGCACTTCTCTTTTCAATTGGCGGTGTTGGCTCAGCTGGAATGGGAGGAAGCAACATTAGTGTTAATATAAAATACTATTCTGCAGATTTAGTCATTGGTTTCACCCTGATTTGGGCTTTGGTTACAGCGATTACAATAACTGCGAAACCATACAGAAATCATGATTTTACTTTCGTAACCAATCGCCTTAGTAGTAGTCTAGCGAATATTCTCTTTTTATTAACGGCAAGTATCATTGGAAGCATCACTGCCATTCTGTCTGGGAATTTGTTAAAAGTCTTAGCTTATGTTTTTCTTGATGGGCGGATTTATGGCGTTCATTCTGGGCTAAAAGAACTTGTTATGGGTTTATGCGTAACAATTTTTTATATTTTCTTAGTTACCTCCATTGGCTACTTTATTGGGACACTAGTCCAAGTAAGTAAATTGGTTATCATTCTTATTCCTGTTTTGTTTTTTGGAACACTATTTCTTGAGGGCTCAATGCAAAAAGAACCTTTTCTCGTAAATGTATTTTCATTTTATACGATGGAATCGACGCTTACTCTATTTATTATCAAAGTGGTTGTAACGGTTGCTGTATTTTTTGCAGCTGCTATAAGCATCTTGAATCGAATGGAGGTAAGACGATGACCGTTTTGACTGCAATATTGCCGATAGTCATTATTATTCTTATTTTTGGTGTTTTCATTTTTATGGTTAGGTTTGCTGGAAAATTTGCAACTCCCAAAATAACTCACTGGCTTCTCTTCATCTATATTGGCGTACTCCTTCTAGGCACGGCTTTTGTCCCTTTCATCATTGATGATTCGATGAGCCAGAAAGGAACGGAAAAAGTGGTGGATACAGACCGGGAATTAAGTGATTTATATTCGCATCTTACTAAGGGAGAGATCGACCAGATTGATGCTAAGTATTTACTGAAAGAAAGTAACTTTAGTAATCACGAAATTCAAATAATAAAGGTCGAGTCTAGCAATGATGAAGGTTCACAGATTTTTGTAGAAAGAAAAACAAATAACGATGACACGATTGAAGCTTTCATTTTTGGCAATGGATTAATAATAGATGATTACGATTTTTATAGCATATTGAAGCCGTATCATCTCGAGTTAATCGATGATACCCTTACCATTAATCTTCCTCAACAACAAGATATTAATCTAATAATAACTAAAGCTGATTTTCCAATACGACAATTTACTGGCGAATCGAACATAGATACAGCCTTCAGTTCCGACCAAGTCGTTTATTTACGAATACCCGATAACCTTAAGTTAATTGCTGATGATCATGTTTTTCTTGAGTTTATTGAGAAGTAAACGAATGGGTGAGAGGTTTTCATCGCTTTGAAAAGACCTAAATAATGACCTCGTAAAGGTCAACTATTCTCTATAACGGGTTCAAATCCAATAAAAAAACAAAAAGGTTTCGGAATGTTCTCATTCTGAAACCTTTTTGTTTACAAGACATTTTGGTATTTTATAAAAAATTGATTTCCTTCTATTATATACGTTTCGCACCAATATACTTTGGCTTCCAATAACTATTATTGGTCTTAGCGTATGAAACTCCTTTAGATGATGATGAGTGTATGAATTCATTGTTTCCTATGTATATAGCCACATGTGTAGGTTTTTTCGCTTTATTTGGTGCAAAAAACAGTAAGTCACCTTTTTGCAGACTTTTAACTTTCTTTCCTTTTTTATATATGTCAGCAGCGGTTCTTGGTAAATTCTTACCAGCCTTTTGGTATGAATACTTCACTAAACCGGAGCAATCAAATCCTGAAGAAGAAATGCCACCCATTTTATATTTTGTACCTAATTCACTTTTAGCCACTTTAATCGCTTTTGTATGATATGAAGCAGCTTCCACCGGGTCCCCAGCAAAAGATGCGGTTACAAGCATGATAGCCAATGACAATCCAACGACAATTTTCTTAAACAAATTATTTTACCCCCTGATGCAATTTGCTAAACTTAATATACTAGAAAAGGTATATCACTCGCATCACAGGATCTTTACAAAAATGTTACATTTAGTAGATTCAGGAAGAATGACCATTTAAAACATAAAAAAAGTCGAATCAAGTGTCCCTTCAATTTAAAGTTACTCTACCTCATAGAAAAAACAGTGGTAAGGAAACCACTGTCAAAATTCTTTTGAGAAAAATGGAAGAAATAACTTTACCCCACGTTTGTTAAAAGGTAAACATTTCAAATCTGCAATTAAATGACTTATGTATCCTAATAAACAAGTAGTGAAAATTCCGTCAATCCCCATAAAAGCTTCGAATTGATGGGCAATGATGCCAAAGAAAGCGACACCTGCAACCGAATGTGTATAACTTCTATGTGGTGTAAACGAAGCTATGATAATATAAACTCCTAAAAGCCACAGCCAGCTTTCCTGCAAAGATAAACCGCCGCCTAAAACCGCTAATCCAGACAAGGTCAACATATGCCTTTGTCTGATGAAAGATGAAATGATGATGATTCCGATTCCTGCCCCTACACCGATCCATTTTTCCGTTTCAGAGCCTTCCAAAAGACTATAAATGATCATTAGTATCCCAATCGTTTGTGCTATCGTTCGAATAAACTTATGTGAAAAAGTAATCCTATTACTTAACTTCCCATCAATATCCATATCGGGCATAAGGCCTGAAACTCCCCCAATGCCAACCAAGAATAAAGTGGTGGTTGGATCTGTTTGAAGCGTGTTTGCCGTCAAGAATCCAACTGTTGCCCCTAATGCCATGTGTGCTGTACCGTTCACTGTCTCTCTCCTGTCCCACTAAGAAGTAATCTCTGTTCCCAAGAAACGAATGTTTGTTCGAATCTCTGTATTCTAACTATACAATATTTTTGGGGGAATTTCTTTATTTTTTATAAAAAAAGCCGTAGTAACCAATGATTTGAGCTTGAAAATCCCTCACTCTAAATTAAAATCACTTTTTCCAGAAAGTCTTTAATAGTTTTTTAAGTAATTTTCATCACATAAAACCGCAAAATATTTTTCTATAAATTGTAGTTTTTCATGAAATTTTATCCATCATATGAATATACTAATCTATAAGGGGAGTGATTCAGATAGCCTTTTTAAATGCCTTCAATAATTTTAAAAATGGGAAAAAGTCCAAGAAAATAAAAAACATGGATTTTCGGGAACAACACGTAAAGAAATCGTCTGAGCTCATCGGGAATAATGAAATTGTCCAGAATATAATTAACAATCACCTTTCCAAAAAAAATAACCACTTGTAGGGTGGTTTTTTTAATTATTATGGGAGATCGTTTCATTCTTTTCCAGCTTCTCACTCGTATCGTAAATATAGTGAAACTGTAAATAGTAATCGTATATGACATTTTGCAGGATCTTAAGCAGTGATTTATCGAATGTATCGAATTCAGTTTGGTAACTATTTAAAACAGTGACAAATTTCCCTTCCATGTTTTCGAAATAATGGATAAGAAAGTTCTTGTAATATTCACTATCACTATTGCTTTTATTCGAAATGCATGGATCGCCGGTTTGAATGGATTTATCAAGCATCGCTTTGATGGATTTAGGCAGCTTTGCTTTTTTGAACTGGTTCAGTGTATAGATATCGTAGGTAAATGAAAGTCCTAATTGATTGGAATAAAACTCTATGGCACAGTCCAATGTATAGATTAAGGGAGTTTTAAAGTCCTTGCTGTTTGCAATTTCCTCTGATATCTCCAATTGATATTCCTCGGATGTTAAATACGCAGCAAATTTCATTTTTGAACTGCTCATGCTGAATACTTCATAAACGGCTGCATCTTGTTTTTCAATTTCAATTTCGATATTAAAAAATTTAAAGTGTTTTAAACGGTAAAAAGCAATCGGTGCTAATAGGAAAAGCAATATCCAAACAAGGTAAAGAAATAACGTGTTAAAGATGATTTGATAAAATTCAGACGTTACGATCGGTTCGATGATTAACGATATCAATGTATGTTCAAAGCCCTGAGAGATTGGGGGATTTGTGGCAGGACCAACGGCTTCCTCTGGCTTTTTCAAAGTTTGGATCCCTAATTGAGCCATTGCAACTAGCGTATAAACAAAAATTAAAATTGTCCCGATCACATAAAATTTTGGCATGAATCCTATAATCCTGTCGAAAACAGAAATCCGCTTATCTTTCTGCTCCTCTATAGCCAATGTGGTTTCTCCTTTTAAGATTATTAATATCAGGAAAAGTCTGCAGGGGCTTAGAAATTCCTGGAGACTATCTATTTAATTTATATGATTGCAATTGTGTGAAAATACATAAAATTCGTATAATTATTGACATATTCCAAAATACTTTCGACGTTTTCATTAAAATTAAAAATATTTCGTCGTTAAAAATGCTCAACCTCTTCATTGAAAATGAAAGGATGAGCAAAAGTTAAGGTGATTTATTTAGGACGGCCCCTTTATCGCAAATTCTTCGACCTTCCTTAAAAACAGCTCCATGGCTTTTGAGGCTTCAAGGTCTAACTTTTTCACGATTGAAAAAGGCCTTATAATGGGCTCATTTTTCAAATGAAAGGTTTTCAATTCATTGGACCTCAGTTCTTTTTGTACAGTCAATCGAGATAACAGGGCAATGCCAAGCCCAGCCATCACCGCTTCTTTCACTCCTTGGATACTGGTGAAAATAAACGTTTTCTTTATGTTTAACTCCAGGCTACTCAGAAGTTTATCTGAATATGTACGGGTTCCCGATCCTTGCTCCCTGAGCACCCATGTTTGGTTTTGAAGCAATGTGCCCTCGATGAGATCCATTTGTGAAAGTGGATGAACCGGGGGGACGACGACAATCATCTCGTCATTCATGAATGGTCTGACATCAATATCCTTATAATTCGTTTCACCTTCAATCAAGCCTATATCAAGCTTATTCGAACGTATACCTTGTATGACTTCATTTGAATTCGAGATGATGATTTGTATGTCCACCATCGGATATTGAGCCGCAAATTCCGCTAAAACTTTTGGCAGGTAGTATTCCCCTATCGTGAAGCTTGCACCTATTTTCATCGTTCCGCTAACCACGTTATTAAATTCATTTATTTCTCTTATTGCTGTCTCATAATGATCAAGCATTTGCTTAGCATGTCTATACAAAATTTTTCCCGGCTCTGTTATTTGTACTTGTTTGGGAGAACGATAAATTAATTTCGTCCCTAACTCATTTTCCAGATTTCTTATGTGAAGACTGACTCCCGGCTGCGACAAGTTCAGAATGTCCCCTGCTCTTGAAAAGTTTTTCTGTTCGATTACGGTGACGAATACTTTTAACGGATCCATGGCTACCTCCCTTATTTATTTATGTGTTTTATTTTATCATAAGTAAAAGTAATCTTTGAAATAGCAAAAATATATTTCACTTATTTTTAATTTAGCTTTAAAGTTAAGGCATCAACAAAGATGGAGTGATCACACTGGAACAAACAAACGTAGAAACTAAAAAACTTGGATTTACAAAAGGAATAGCATTGACTTTGCTAATCGCCATTGCTGCAAAATACTTAGCGGAGCTTCCATTCCTTCATATAATGGGACAGTTAGTCATTGCGATACTGATTGGTGTTGTATGGAAAGCGATCATTGGAGTCCCAGCTTACACCGTTTCAGGGACAAATTATTCAAGTAAAGTCCTTTTGAGAATGGGCATTATCTTATTGGGAATGCGCCTGAATCTAAAGGATATATTTAATGCCGGTCCGAAAACATTTGCAGTGGGTGCCATTTGTCTTGGATTTGCTATATTGGTAGTTTATGGATTGACCCGTCTTTTTAAAGTTGAGAAAAAGCTAGGCATATTGACAGCTTGCGGAACGGGAATTTGTGGCGCTGCTGCCATCTTGGCAATTTCCTCCCAAATAAAAGCAAAAGAAAAAGATACAGCAATAGCCGTAGCGACGGTTGCTGTTTTAGGTACAACCTTCACTTTCGGTTATACAATCCTATATCCATTATTGGAGTTATCCGATCAAGGATATGGTATATTCTCGGGTGCGACACTCCATGAAATCGCTCACGTGATCGCTGCAGCGGCGCCAGGGGGAAATGAGGCAGTCGACTTGGCAGTCGTGGTCAAATTGACAAGGGTGGCTCTGCTCATTCCCGTTGCCATTTTAATCGGATTCATCATGAATTGGAAAGATCGATCAAGAGAAAACGGAAAGAGATTTTCCTGGAAGTCCATACAAATACCTTGGTTTATTTTTGGGTTTTTGTTAATGAGTGCCCTTTATTCTACAGGTGCAGTTCCTGAAACCATAGCCGATAAACTTGTTATGCTTTCCTATATCCTCATGGCTATGGCCATGGCAGGACTAGGATTGAATATTGACCTCGTCACCTTTAGGAAATATGGTGGTAAACCTTTTATAGCTGGACTGATCGGCTCTATATTATTGACTTGTCTCGGGTATGTATTAGTTCACGTATTCCATTTAAATTAAGTTTTCGATTAAAACAAGCATCCCTTAATCGGCATGCTTGTTTTTTTCTATTGGATGCGGAATATTGGCACCGTAAAAAATTTCATCCATCTCCGTTCGAAGCCTTTCTATAATTTCTTGCCTTTCTTCTGTATTCAGTTTTTCCTCTGTATAGCCGAATAGGTAATTATTAATATCGAATCTTTTCAGCTTACATTTTGTATGGAATATATTTTCCTGGTATACATTCACATCAATCATGTCATATAAACCCTTCACTTCATCAGGAATATAGTTTTGAATGGAATTAATATCGTGATCAATGAACAATTTCCGCCCATCTTTATCTCTCGTAAAGCCTCTTACTCGGTAATCGATCGTGATAATGTCGGTATCGAAGGAATGAATGAGATAATTAAGGGCTTTAAGAGGTGATATTTCCCCACAAGTAGAGACATCGATATCGGCCCTGAATGTGCTAATGCCTTCATTTGGATGGAATTCAGGATATGTATGTACGGTAATATGGCTTTTATCCAGTTGCATGACCACATTATCAGGTAAAGGCCCTGGTGATTCTTCATAAGTTCCTGTAGGTACTTCTACGACAGGACCTTCTGAAACAAGAATCGTTACACTTGCTCCTTGAGGTACATAATCCTGTTTGGCCGTATTTAAAACATGTGCCCCTATTAAATCAGAAACATTGTGCAAGATCTTCGAAAGCCGCTCTGCATTATATTGTTCATCGATATAATCCAGGTAGGCCTCTCTCTCTTCCCTCGTTTTTGTATAACATATATCATACATATTAAAGCTTAAAGATTTCGTAAGATTATTAAAGCCATGAAGTTCAATACGTTGCTCTGGTGTAAGTTTCATGATTGATTCCCCTTATATTTTTTTACGACTACCCTTATAGTTACCCTTTTTCTGAAATAAAAAACTAAGTCTGCCAGTCTGAGCTTCTGACTTCCAATCGGTAATTGTCATTTCTGGCCAAGGAAGAGCCATTGCATTAACATGCAATGGCTCTTTTGATTTAGGCAGTATGAGTTTTTTTCTTTTTTATCGGTGAAAGAATTCGTTCCAGCCATCCTAGTATCAGATCTGAGAGAATGGCCATCAATGCCGTCGGAATTGCTCCTGCAAGTATGATTGCCGTTCCATTTGAAGCGTTTGTTCCCCTGACAATGATATCCCCCAGTCCGCCCGCGCCTACGAATGTACCGACCGCGGTTACTCCAATTGCAACGACAAGCGCTGTACGTAAGCCAGCCATGATGACAGACAGAGATAATGGCAGTTCGACCATTCTTAGTAACTGGATCTTCGTCATTCCCATTGCCTTGCCAGATTCTAAATAAGCATGATCGATACTTGTAATTCCGACATAAGTGTTCCTCAAGATTGGCAGTAAGGAATATAAAAACAATGATAAGATAACCGTATTTGTTCCTAACCCCATTACTAGCATCAGGAGAGCGAGCATAGCCAATGCTGGTGTGGTTTGTATGACATTCGTTATTGAAAATACCCAATTGCTCAATTTCTTATGTTTCGCGATGAAAATGCCTATCGGGATGGCTACAATTGCTGCAAATAAAACTCCATAGGCGGACATTAAAAAGTGGCGATAAAATTCAGTAAGTACATACATCCAATTTTGGGAATAATAAGTTCCCAGCTGTTGCAAGGTTTCCATTAGTGTGCACCTCCCATTTATTCAAAGTATTTATGTGCTTTAAGGAATTCCGATGCTACGACCGATGGTTCCTTCAAGTTCCCATCCACTTCATAGTTCAGTTCCTGCATGGTTTCAGTAGTGATTTCACCAATTAACTTGTTAAGCTCCTCTTCAATTTCAGGATATCGTTCCAATAATTCTTCGGTAACGACCGGTGAACAGTCATATGGAGGGAAATATTGTTTATCATCTTCCAAAAGCTTCAAATCATTAACCTTAATCCGTCCATCTGAGGAGTATGCAAGGACAATATCCATCTGACCATTTTTGACTGCATCGTATACCAAGCCAATCTGCATCGGATAAGTTTCCCCAAATTCCAATCCATATGTATCGACGAACCCTTTATAGCCATCGCCTTTTCTTTTCAGCCAGGCACTGTCTACACCTAACCTTAAATTATCTGCATCCTTTTCCAGATCCGATATTTTCTGATACCCCTTTTCCTCTGCCAATTCATTTGAAATCGTAAAGGCATAAGTGTTATCGAATCCGTAAGAATCAAAAAATTTGAACCCATATTGTTCTTTGAATTCCCTTTGAACGATTTCCATCGCCTTTACTGGATCCTTTTCAATTTCCTGCCCCAGCACACTCGTTAAATCAGTCCCTGTATATCGAGTTGCGGCTATGTCTATATCACCGGTCTCCATCGCCTTTTGCTGAACGAAATTGGAACCTAGATTTTTAATGATTTTCGTATCAACTTCCGTATTCCTTTCAAGGAGTTGAGCGATCATGTTCGCCAAGATCTCGGATTCGGTCATGCTTTGGGCACCGATCTTTACAGTAGTTTCAGAAGATGACCCTAAACCAGGCAAGGAGCACCCGGTGATCACTAATGAACAAACTAAAAGGGTCATGAAAATTGTACGTCTCATTTTTTTATACATGGTAATCCTCCTCAAGCAGCTTCCTTCATACCTTTCAAACCTTTTGGTACGACTTTTCGTTCAATGATCGAGAATACATAATCCACCAGGATAGCCATGATGATTACCGGAACTGCACCTGCGATGATATATTCTGTTTGATATAAATTCAAACCGATAAAAATGTAATCTCCAAGTCCCCCGCCTCCAATAAAGGAAGCTAAGGTGGCCCATCCAATTAAATAGACGGAAGCCGTACGGATGCCAGCCATAATGACAGAAAGCGCAAGCGGGAATTCAACCAGACGAATTCTCTCCCAGCTTGTCATCCCGATTCCGCGTCCGGATTCCAGAAGATTTTCATTTACGCCTTTAATGCCTGTGTATGTATTTCTGAGAATGGGTAAAACGGAATAGAAAAATAACGCAATGATTGCGGGTGTTTTCCCAACTCCGAGGAAAGGAATGAAAAAGGCTAGTACCGCTAAGCTCGGCAATGTCTGCATAATGTTTGCCATTCCGATTATTATCGAAGAGGTCCTTTTCATTCGCGTCAACATGATCCCTAGTGGTACGGCAACTATTATTCCAAGGAAAACAGCGATCAAGGATATATATAAGTGCTCCCATGCCTTATAAACCAATTCTTGCCAGTTCGTTTGTAAAAAATCGAGCAAAGTTTCCATCTCATTCACCTCCTAAATCATTTCTGCCATTTCTTCCATTTGATTTTCTTCTTCTCCCCAGATGCTGTCATATACGATGTCCACCAATGTAGCCCTAGTGACGATTCCGACCAAATGTTTATTGTGGTCAACTACCGGCACGTATTTGAATCCTCGTTTTAAAATCTTCTGAACGGAATCGCGGATTAAAGTATCCTGTTTCACTGAATAGACTTCAGTATTGATTACTTCACTGATATATTTAGCCTTTTTACGATATTCACTGATCGTTTCAACATCCACGAACCCTTTCAACACATTTTGCTCATCGACCACAAGTAAAGAATCTACCCGTTTCTTGCGCATGATCGTAATTGCATCTGTAAGCGATTTTTCCTCTGTAATGGATATTGGGTGTCGACTCATGATCTGTTCAACCAACTCGACATTCGGTCTTGTTTGAAGCAGGCGATCTTTGCCGATGAATTCTTCTACAAACTCATTGGCTGGGTTTCTGAGAATTTCATCCGGTGTTCCTACTTGGACGATTTCACCAGCTCTTAAGATGACAATCCTGTCGGCTAGTTTAATGGCCTCATCCATATCATGGGTAACAAAAACAATTGTTTTATCAAGTGTGCGCTGTAGATTTTTAAATTCCTCCTGAAGGGCATCGCGGGTGATTGGATCTAGGGCGCCAAAAGGTTCATCCATTAAAATGAGTGGAGGATTTGAAGCTAGTGCTCTGAGAACGCCTATCCTTTGTTGCTGCCCGCCGCTCAATTCGTAAGGATACCTTTCCAAGTATTCAGGACCCATATCAACAAGCTGAAGCAATTCCAGTGCGCGTTCCTTTTTCTTCTGTTCATTCCACTTGAGAAGCTTTGGAACGAGGGTGATATTTTCAAGAATCGTCATGTGAGGGAAAAGTCCGATTTGCTGGATAACGTACCCTATCTGTCTTCTTAGCTCGACTGGATCTTTATCCAGTATATTTTCACCATTAATAAGTATCTTGCCTTCCGACGGTTCGATAAGACGGTTAATCATTTTCATTGTCGTTGTCTTACCGCAACCACTCGGACCAATAAAACAAATGAACTCCCCTTTTTTAATATCCAATGATATATTTTTTACAGCTTTCTTTCCTCCCTTATAGATTTTCGATACATTTTCGATTTTTAACATAACAAGCACCTCCATCAGTTGTACAAAATTACAAATTTTACAAATATGTTAATTTTCATTTGCACAGTCTCTTGTACCCATTTAACAAAATGTATAAACCTTTTATTTTAAAAAAACTAGTTCATTGGAATTATATTGAATTAATGACAAAAACTACCTCATTTAAAATGAGGTAGTTAAAAGATATATAAAATTAAAGATGAATTAAAATCCAATATTTTTAGCAATAAGGGTTTTTACGGTTTCATCTGTCCCTGTAAAGAAAGTTGTCAAAGGAATATCCCGGTGACGCTGGGCAATTTTATCGTCTCCTATATTTCCGTAGCCATCATGTAATTGCATGCACTTATTAGATATTCGCTTAGACATCTCCGTTATCCAATATTTAGCCATCGATACTTCAGCTATGATATTCGCCCCAGTCATATGTTTACAGATCAAACCATCAACAAATGTTCTTCCCAGATGAATATCTGTCGCTATTTCAGCAATGGTAAACTGTGCATTTTTATATTTACTTATTTTCTTATCAAATGCTTTTCGTCCTCTTATAAAATTCATCGTTAAGTGAAGCATTTCTTTTGCCGCCATTAAAGACCCGATCGCACACATTAGTCTTTCCTGCTGCAGTTTTTGCATGATATAAGAGAGACCCTTCCTTTCCTCCCCAAGGAGGTTGCCAACAGGAACTGAAGCATCATCGAAAAATAGTTCGGCTGTGTCTAAGCATCCCTGTCCTGTTTTACCAAGCTTCCTACCCCGTGAAAAACCTGGTGTATCTTTATCAATGATCAGCAAGCTGATCCCGCCCTGGGAATGAACAGCATTAAGATCAGTTTTGCATGCCACAATCATGAAGTCGGCCTTAAAGCCATTTGTGACAAACGTTTTGGCTCCATTGACAATATAATACCCATCTTTCCTAATCGCAGTGGTTTGGATATCCCCTAATTCCGAATCCATTCCCGGCTCTGTCAATGCAAAAGCTGAAATCAATTCACCTGAAATGAATTTCGGTAAATATCTTTGTTTCTGATCTATTGTTCCAAATGAAGAAATATAAGGGGCTACAACATCAGAATGAATGGATATTCCTCCTAACGCTGATCCAACCATTTCCAATTCCTCTGCCAGCACAACTGAATATCCAAAATCTGCTCCTATTCCACCGAAGTCCACATCAAGCCACGGACATAAAAATCCATTGTCTCCAATCTTTTTCCAAAAGGAGCAAGGTATTCCCCCCTCCTTTTCCCATTGATCATAAAAGGGGACAGCCTCCTTGGCGAGAAATTCACGAATTGATTGTTTAAATAATAAGTGTTCTTCCGTTAGAAAGGAACGAGAATCATCCTTATTTATCTCCATCGTGCTAACCATGGGTTAACCTCCATTCTCTAACGATTTTGTACTTATAATCCATTAACATGTTCAAGTTAAATATCTCGTTGTAAACGGTTACATCAGCAAATATCAAACTGTTAAAATGACCCACAATATTCTTGTTCAACAAAAGTATTGAATTCCCTTTTAAAAATCTAGTTTTCCTCATTTTAAATCTTGTTTGTTTATTACTTAACTGCTTTGGATATGGTTTTATCATATATTCTGTCGAGGTCATTTTTGGAATATATTTGTACTAATTTAGCAAAAATTCTTTTTTATTACCGATTAAAATGGGTACTTTAACGGGCTGTTAAAGAAATAAACCAGCTATAGGATGTTAAAACCTTTGTTTCTCCTCTGCTTATTAACCAATACCCCTGGCCCCCCTGCAGTGTCATAGCTTCTCTTGTTATACGATATCTAATTCCAGCCAACCTCCAACATGTTTCTACAAGTAGGGGGCGGAAAGTTTTCTTTACGAAAGCATGTCCCACGTACCTGTACGTCCTGCTCGTTTTATATTGAAGCTTGAAATAAACCCAAGTATCCTCTCAAGCTCCTTTACTAGTGTTTTACATTTTACCCATAGCACTTAACTATGTAAAAACAGGTGCGAAAGTATATAACCTAAACTTTTTACATAAAAAAATACTCTGGAGTATATCTCATCCCAGAGTATTTTTTAACGCTGTACTACTTTTTCTTTAAACCGCATCTTTACCTTACCAAGTGTTTAAAAGCAGTAAACTTTTGGAGCAGTAATTTGTAATTCTTTCCCTGTATGTGGGTTTCAAATACGATTTGCTCGGCCATAGATCTCAAATGCACCAAATCTAATCAAATTAGTGCTCATAAAGGGCTCTTGAAAGCTTTCCATGCACCAATTACTGTGATCCGACCGCTATATATATATTCTCTATTCCTTCACAAATTTTTAATCTTGGACTTTTCCATTAATGACAACACACTTCCCATTTGTAGGTTGCTTTATCATCTTTCCATCCTTGATGTATACAGTGTAAGTATTATTGACTTTAGCATCTAATCTTGCTAGGTCTCCCGTTATTGCTATGATATTTTTGACCGCTTCCTTCTTCAGGTTATCCATGACTTTCTTTTTCCATTGTTCCCGTTTGATTTTTTGCTTATTTTCATCAACCATCAGGATCCCATCCTTTTTGTTTGATTTAGGTCTTCTCCGATAATAGTGTATTATATTTTTATCATCTTGTTACCTTTATGCTTTTCCTTATTGGGTTCTTTTTTTACTTTATAACGTAACAAGTAAGTAAATAGGATTTAATTAAAATGCTCACGCTAGTGATATCAAGAAAAGAACACACATAAAAACAGGATGCAACTGAAAGTTGCACCCTGTCTGAAAAAGGGGTTTGCTTCATTTCGAATCAGCATAAATTCTCTGCGATAAACACCTCATCTACAATAGAGTAAATACAGGTATCTGACTAGAGTTTACCATCCAAAGCAACCATCCCCTATATCTTAAAAGTTTTATCAACTTTCAATGCATAATTGACAATTATTGAATGAGTTTTCTGCTTTTACGTGCAAGCGAACCATCTCCTTGCTCGAAACGATTTTTAATGAAGCTTCCAGTAGTTAAGTTAAACGTCTTTAACTGACACCTCATTTACTGTATGATATGAATCACTCGTAAATCACTAGCCCCTTATTCTTTATTTATAATGACCATCAGCGGGCAAAATATTATTGGTTATTTATGGATATCAATAAAATACTCATCGTAGTTTAAGTACAAAAAAAGGAGCGGAATTAAGCTAAACGACTCAGATAAAATCTAAACTAAGTTCGACGTTCTCCGTGGAAAGAGCGGTAATGCGCAAAAAAAGGCTGGCAGTCGTTAGTTTTCACCGACTTTCTGCACAACCTCTTGCATTCATACTGCATAATTAATAAAGAAACGATAAAGCATTATGAAGACTTCATTTGGATTATCGTGCATTCAACTCTGAACGATATTCATCTATGATCTCTTGTATCTCCTTATCGGCTCGGACATTTGTGACGTCGTAGAGGAATCCATCGGATTCAACCAACGTCATTTTCCCGTCTACTACTTCAAAAGTCAAATCCAGGCGTCCCAAATAATGTTCTTGTTCTCCGCCGGCTTGAGTAATGGGCACCATCACCTCTCCATTGAATTCGTATTCGGGCGTTTCGATGACCTTGTGTGTATCTGCGCCGATTACCGCTGAAACTCCTGGAACCTGAGCCAACTTGTGGTCTTCAGTGTTTCCGGCATGCGAAAGGACAATATTAATGTCTGACTTTTCACTCACTTCAGGAAGCAACTCATTCAACGCTTCTACCGGTTCGATGAAATCGAGGTCAGCAACATCATTCCAACCGCGAATTTCCGGCTTCATCGAAGTAAGGCCGATCATGCCGACTTTAACGCCATTGAAAGAAAAACTCTTCCAAGGCTTGACATTCTGAATGTACTTTCCTGTTTCCCTGTCAATGACATTACCAGTAAGGATGGGGAAATTCACGTTGCGGTGATAATTCTTTAACTGTTCATAACGGCTTTCCTGTGTGCCCTCTCCGGCAGGGTAAACGCGGAAGTCGTTGTTTCCGAGAACCATTGCATCATAGTCCAAAGCTTTCAAAAGCGACGTCTCCAACTCTCCTAAACCCGCCTGAAACTCGCCGCGCAAGAAGACATCTCCGCCATCGACCAGAAGCAGATTCTCCTCTTCATTGCGAACATTTTCAATGATGGTGGCATACTTCGCAATTGAATTGTGATGAATGCTTCCATCAACCAGCGTGACGATGTCATCCAAATGACCATGAAAGTCATTCGTCTGGAGAATGGTGAGTTCAAACTTTTCTCCCTCCTTGAGCTTTTCCTCCGCAACTGCTGTTACGGGCTTTCCGACAAAAGCAGCAGCCACCGCCAGCGAAAAGCAGCCCGTCAATAACTTCATTCCCATTTTATTCATCCTATTTCCTCCAAGCAATTACTCTATTAAATTGTAGACAAAAGTTATTTAGTTACCAGTCTTTTCGGTTTTATCAAGTGCGACTAGTTTCGTTTTTTCTTCAGAGTTAGTTTTTACTTCTTTGTCATTGCTGATCAAATCATTTGTTG
This sequence comes from Brevibacillus sp. JNUCC-41, assembly GCF_014844095.1. Taxonomy (NCBI): domain Bacteria; kingdom Bacillati; phylum Bacillota; class Bacilli; order Caryophanales; family Bacillaceae; genus Peribacillus; species Peribacillus sp. JNUCC41. The sequence goes on from NZ_CP062163.1 coordinate 4,600,820, forward strand.
CTTTTTTAAATTCATTTAAAGTTTTCCCGAAAGCACTTCCGATTTCCGGTAATTTAGAAGGACCAAAAATGATTAACGCAATGACTAGAATGAGAATTAGGCCGGGAATGCCGATACTAGATAACAATCTTCTCACCTCCTAAACCATGATGGTTTGTTCATACTCAAAAAATGAGATGATCACTTATAAAATCGGCATACCATGACGCTCTAAAGCAGCTGCTTCCAATATAGACATACCTTGTTCATCTGCAAATGCAGTAAGTTTATCCGAAACAACAGGAGCAAGACTTGCTGGTGGCAGAGCTTGGTTCATAGCTCGTCTACGGGTAGAATTTCTGCGTGCAAATGGTCCCCAAATCGCAAAGGTGATACCGGGTGTTTGCATATTTACAAAGAAAGTATTTCCATCCGGAGAAAATGTAGGGCCTGCAAATTCAGAACCGTTCATCCTATTTTCAGCGAAAGTATAAATATTTCCTTCAGGAGTCAATCCGACAATACGATCATTACCGCCTCCATCTTCGGCGATCCATAGATCTCCCCAAGGAGTGATTGTAATGTTATCTGGAGCTTCTAAATCATTTTTATCCGTAGACTCATAGAATAGTTCTAAAGTGTTTGTCGCTGGTGTGTAGCGATAAACACGGCCAAGGCGTGCTGAACCTGCACTTGTATCATCGAACCATAAGGTACCTTCAGAAAAATAAGCCCCTTCTAAGCGGCTAAACTGAATACAGCCTTTTTCCTTAGCGTCTTGCTGTGCGATTTCAGGATTTAATTTTTTCCAGACGATCCCGAATTTTTGTCTAGCACTAAATTGACTTGCAGCTGCAGCCGGTAATTCATCAATCGCTGCTGCCTCGAGTGTACCGCCCTTTTGCAGAGAACCTAGTTTTTGACTACGGTCATGTGGTGTAAAACGGTACAAGAAGCTTGGACTTGCGTCTTCCGTTAAATACCAAATCCCTGTTGAAGGGTCAACATGCCCAGCTTCATGAGAGAAATAACCCATATCACGGATCGGTGTTCTTGACATTTCATTTTCAGGATCAAGCGGATTTACTTCAAATACAAAGCCATGTCCCATATCACGGGTTTCTTCCATTGTTAACCAGGTACCCCAGGTCGTAGCTCCACCCGCACAGTTACGGATTGTACCTGAACTTGATACATACTGATCAATGACTTTATTATTTTGTCCAACGATTAATGTGGTTGTGCCGCCCGCAGCACCAGAACTCCAAGGTTTTTTTCCATTTACAGGGTAATCAGAATTTGTCCCATTTTCATGGTTTCTTACAAGTATGGTTGTACCCTTCTCTCCTTTATATGCAGCCATTCCATCATGAGCAGAAGGGACAAGGTCACCATTAGGCATGACATCACCAGTTCCTGAAAGCATTGTGTAATGAAATCCCCTTGGCAGATCAAGAATTCCATTTGGATCCTTTACTAGCGGACCATATCCACCAAAACCGCTTGTTGGATTGCTAGATTCCACTGCAAACCCTTTTGTAGTTCCCGCAAGAGAAAATAACCCAGTTGAACCAAGTGTTAATGCTAAAGTGCTCATTCCGCCAACTTTTAAGAAATTACGTCTGTTTAAACCGCTATTGCTAGATATCATGAACATTACCTCCAAAATTTTTTTTGAGGGATGCTATATTCCTTAAAGCAAACTCTCCCCTCAAAATTAACAAACCTTTTTAAATGTTCTGTTAATTGTTTGTGATTTTATATCTTTGCATGAAAAACAAGCTAAAAGTCACGGTAAATACACAAAAAATGGAGGTTATTACCACATATACAACATGCATAAGGAGGAAATTGATGGTATGGATTCATAGTCGGGAAAATAATGGGGATTTTGTCATAAAAAGATCGATGCAGATTATTAAAGCTTTTTAAAAGTTTGTAAATAATCCAAGATAAAAAACTTGTTAACCCGTTTTTTCTAGTAAATAATTGAAAAGAGAAATCGGTTAAAGTCATGATTAACATTAGAACATAAATCAACAGTTTCATAAGGAATGGGTAGGAGAGACAACTCGTCTTTTTATTTTTCACTTTAAGAGGATAGATCCACCCATGATAACAATGAAAAATCTTATTGAACATTTGGAGGACTTGGTCCACATAACTTGAGGCATAGTATGGGTTTGTGGGGTGTAATGCTAGCAGCCTTATTTGATTGATAAAGTTCACATAGGACTTTCGGTATCATAACCTACTGGTAGAGCAATTTAAAAAAATAAAAGCCAGTCTCAAAAAAAGGACTGGCAACTTTCTCTGATTACATTCTTTTTGCTCCTAAATATCTTTTTTTCCAATAGCTATTATCCATGGAGGTAATGCTAATGCCATTTGATGATGAGCTGTGTATGAATTGATTACCCCCTATATAAATACCAGCATGTGAGGCGCCAGTTTTATAAGTCTCGTAAAAGACCAAATCTCCAGCTTGTAGTTTGGAAACCTTTGTCCCCTTTTTATAAATTTCAGATACCGTTCTTGGTAAAGTGACATCTGCGCTTTTTTCGAAAACGTATTTTAGAAATCCGCTGCAATCAAAACCTTTAGGAGTAGTTCCCCCCCATACATACGGTACATTCAAATGTTTTTTTGCTTCTTTCACTATCGCAGAAGATTTATTGGTTCCTTTATTCACATTAGCTACGGTGGATGTCTGCTTTTTTACACCCAATGCTTTATATGTATTCGGACCTACAATACCATCAGCTTTTAAACCTTTATTTTTTTGGAACTTTACAACTGCACTTTTAGTAACCGTGCCAAAATATGTAGTTGTATTCTTACTCTTAAAATATTCTTTTTTCTTTAATATCTCTTGTAATTGTTTTACTTCGGTATGGGTCATACCACTTTTTAACGTCCGATCGCCCAATGCAGCATTACTAACCAACGGATTTGATAGTAACAATCCTGACACTACAAAAGATGCTATAATTTTTTTCATTTTCTCCCCCGATAAAATCCTTTTTTATTGATTTTACCAGCTTTAAGTGACAAACATATTTACCTAATTTTACATTATGATTACAATTTTATGCATAAAGTGTGCAAAAAATACAAAATATCTAAAATACCCCTAGCATTCTTTTTCTTTCTTATTTTGAATTTGATTATTAATCATACTTTCAAAAGGCCAACAAATGACAGCCTTATTATGTCGCAAACACACTTGTTAGTTGCTTAAGACCTATTGAAAGTTGAAACAAACTATGTAATAAACAAGCACTATCCTTATGGTCTGTACCCGTAGCCAAACCCGAATAAAAAAGTAATAAATAAAAAAATGGCAGCTGATGGAATGAAGCTAACAACGACCAATCCTTTAGCTGTTTTGCTTTGTACACTTCTATACCATTTGTAATAAATAAAAAGGAGAATTACTGCCAAAGGCCAGAAATAATATCCAGCCATCGTGTCAACCCAGCCTGAATTTTTATCCCAATATATATCTGGTACAGGGAGGATATTCTCATATTGTCTATCAATTTTGTTTTTAGTTTTTATAAAGATATAAGAAATTACAGAATAATAAGCTACTATTGTAGCTTTTATCCACCAAAATAAAAACCTATTGGCCATTACTATTAAAAAGATAATTGCCAGCATGATGAACATACTTGTGTATTCCAAAACAAAATCACCTCTAAATCATCTTAACCAATTAATATATCAATTACCATAAAATGTTTTATGGTAACCGCTACGAAGAGATTATGTTTTTTGATAAAGATTACATTTTTAAACTAATTTAGGTAACGACAAAAAGAGGGTACCCCCAAGGCAGTGACCCCACTATTATGTGGGACTCTGCCCCATTGGGCCAGCCTCTCATTGTTAAGCAGTTTTACTTAGTTTCAGATTCATTTTTGCCCATGCCTTCAGCTAATTGTTCAAATGATTTAACCTTACCATGTGGATTCTGCGATTGTTTACGATCTTTCCATTGGCGTTCTTCTTGTCGCTTAGATTGAGTCATCTAAATTGCCCCTTTACATAAAGTTCAGTATACCGTTAGAAGTATGAAAAGCCTCCACCAATTGACTCGTGCAGTCATCACTTATCATGAGGTCGAGTCTGGCAAATATTAATTAATGCATGCCTTTCCACTCACCTTGATTTTTAGATGCTTTTTCTTTCTTTGCTTTATCTTTATGTGCTTGATTAGCGTTTGCACTGCCAAATTCTTGAGAGAATTCTGAATCAGTTTTGCTTGAATTGATTCCTTGTTTATTCTTTTGGTCTGCATCATTTTTCTTTGTTCGTTTTGCCATGGATACCCCTCCTTCTTACCTTTAGTATGAGATCAAAAAGAAGAAATATACCTCGCATTAAAGCTGATAGTAACATGAACCTTTCATGTAATTCGGGTAAAAAACAAGGTGAATAATAAGTTCCGGTTTGGTTATTTTATAAGTTACATACCTAATTCCGTTTTTAAAAGGTGTTTGAAATTAACTTAGCACCAGAATTTCTTGAATTGGATTTACCATTATTGACAATACACTTCACATTTAAATGTTGCTTATCATCCTTCCATCCTTGATGTTGAAAGTGAGTATTATTGACTTTAGCATCAAATCTTGCATGGTCCCCTACCATGGTATTTTTGACAGCTTTCCTCTTCTAATTATCTTTAACTTTCTTTTTCCATTTTCCCGTTTGAGTTTCCTGCTTTTTTCAATAGCCATCAAGATCCTTATGATTTTTCCTTTTAATCCGTTTTGGATTATGTTTTGTACTATTACAAAACAGGTTACGGCAAAATCAGTGAATGATTCAGGTACAAGCCTTTTAGCAAGAAATAATAAACGATTACCAAGCAAGGGTTTTCCTCAAAAATATATTTTATGATATGATAGGTAAATTGTTTATCTTCCCTGTGACACATATACATTCATCTAAGAAAAGAGGTATTTATGCACGACACAGAATTATCCAAGCGACATTGGTTACTCATTTTAACACTTACTTTATTAACATTTGTTCTCGGGACAAGCGAATTTGTTATCATCGGGATCTTAACCGATATTTCCTCGAGTCTAAATATTACAAATGCAAAAGCAGGTACACTCGTTTCTGCGTTTGCCATTACGTTTGCCATTGCGACACCACTCGTGATGTCGGCAACAAGCCATTTTCCAAAACGTAAATGGATGTTGTTTTTGATAGGTTCGTTCATTATCCTGAATGCTTTGTGCGTAATATCGACGAGCTTCATAATGCTGCTTGCTCTTCGGATGATGACTGCGATCGTAACAGGAGTTTTAATTTCACTTGCCATGATTGTTGCAAGTGAAACCATGCCAATCGCGAAACGTGGACTAGCTATATCATTTGTTTTCGGTGGTTTTACTCTTGCAAATGTAATTGGAGTACCAATAGGCACTGTCATCGCTGATTGGTACGACTGGAATGCGACCTTTCTTTTAACGACTTTTCTCGGTGGAATTGCGTTTTTGGCATCTTTCTTGATTTTGCCTACTATGCACATTACATTTCGCAGTTCAATGCGTGAGCAATTTTCTTTGTTAACACACCCACGTATCTTAATGGCTTTTTTCATTCCGTCTCTTGGATTTGGTGCAACGTATGCCGTTTATACGTTTCTTGTTCCAATCCTGAAAGGAATGGAAGCACCAAGCAGTTCAATCAGTCTAATCTTGTTTGGCTACGGATTTATTTCCATTTTCAGCAACATTCTTGCTGGTAAAATTGCCAGCCACAATGCTATCGGACGTCTCCGGTTTGTTTTTCTCGTTCAAGCGATTGTTCTGGTCAGTTTATATTGGACCACAAATAACTTAATCTTGGGATTGGTTAATATTAGCTTAATGTCATTAATGGCCATCCTTTTAACAACATCTACCCAGCTTTATTTGATAGATCTAGCTGGCATTTATCAACCAAAAGCTACAGGACTAGCTGCTTCACTGATGCCAGTAGCAAGCAATGTCGGTATCGCATTTGGTTCTGCATTAGGCGGAGTTGTTTATCATCAGGGAAATTTGATGAATGTTACATTGGTAGGTGGGTTGGTTGCTATCTTTGCAAGTCTTCTAACTTTCCTAAGTCATCGCTTAGACCAAAAACAAAAAAAACTAGCATAAGAGAGAAGTTATCTGCGCCTTGGTATGCATCCTCTGGTACGTGCAATGGCATAATAAACGAGAAATGTTATTGTGGTTTTGAAACAAAGTGGCATCAAATTAAAATTAATACAAAAAATCTTGCTAGAGCATGTTTTGAAAAAGGATTGATTCAAAACATGCTCTTAACCGTATTCGAATGAATGATATTTTTTTATAAAAAAGTTTGATCATTTTCCATTCTTCTTATAGGACCAACCAGCTAATAAGATGTCAATATCTTTCTCTAAAATCTTATTTCCCATATGATCTACTATTTTTGGCCATGCCAATAGCCCTCCAAAACCTTTTCGGAAGGGTTTTTCTATGTGTCAGTTAATCGGGCAAAAGTTCCAGGAACATTTTTTCCTCTTTAAAAGTACGTAAATCCAATGAAGCAAATGATTAATGAGGAAAGTTTTTCCTTCTAATTTTCCTGATCCTTTCATTCTATTAGAATTAATTACCTAATCGAAACCCGCTTAATATTAAATCATCCCTTTTATACGCAAGTTAAAATTTGAGGTATTCCCATCCGAAACATCCTTCAAGGTCGGAATATACGTTTCTATTTTACCTTCCATAAGCGAGAATAACTCTATTCTTTCCGGTAGCTGGCCTTTTCCTCATGTGTATCAACTAAATACTTCTTTATGCTGAATGAGCTGTTTGACCATTCTGCCACTTCAAAAGTTAAGGAAAGTTCGGTTCCAACCCCTTAAGTCCCAACTAGCCTCAAACATGTTTCGGTCGACAATTTACTTTAACGGATTAAGTCTTACGCCTCCGTATGTCCTACCCTGTCTACTGATAAAATAGATTCTATTAAAAAAGGTCAATAAGTAATTTTACTGGTTGACCTTAGAATACGAAAGCACCAGCTGGTCCATAGCTACCTACAGTTTTTGATATTACTACTTAATATACTGGGTCCCAATTTTTCAGTATTTGAATTAGAAAGGCGCACCTGCACTTCTACATTTTCCATTTTCGCTGTAATTTCATCAAATCTTCCAGCCCAAGTTGGACTATCTTTTTCTGCAGTAGGATAAAGCCTGAAACGCCAACTAATTTCCTCTGGTATAAAAGCAAAACCTTCATAGCTATCGTAATTCCCATATGAAGATGGTTCTGGAAGGTGTACTCCAAGAATACTTACATTAGTTCGTGCAAAACTTGGTGGGCGCAACTGCACTTTATAAATTAATGCTGTTCCTTTTGAATTTGTAAGCTTTTTATCAATTGGTTCCAATACCATACTACAAGGCATAGTTGTTGCATTTATTTGAATAGGGGAAATGACAAAAGTTAAGATTATAAATATGCCCAAAACAATTTGTTTCAAACTAACACCTCTTACAATCATTTTGGTTTATTTTACCCTTATTATGATCTAAATATAAATAGTCCTCATTCAAGTAACCTGCCTCTCTAATTGTATAAGAAGAGGAGCCGCTGAGCAGCTTCTGGTAATAAAGTAAAGCAACTTTTTTTATTCACTAACATATGTATCCATTTAAAACTAACCTCACAGAACTAAAGGTGAGGTGATATGATTCAACCAAGCAAAACATAATCCCCTACTTTAATATGGTTCTTTTCAAACCATCCAAGATTCACTTCAATTGCATAATGATATGCTATTTCTGGATCATAGGTAGGGCATATATACTCTTTACAAGGCTCCATATCAAGTATTTTTAGAATTTTCCTAGCTGAGTCAAGAAAAGCAATAGATAAAGGAATTAATGTGTTTTTCATCCAAAACCCACCATATACTTCTTCTGAAAACACAAATAACATCCCTTCATTTTCGGGTAATTTCCCAACAAACATTAAGCCCATTTCTCTTTTTCTTTGAGTATCTGCAACTTGAACGGTTAATCTAGTTTCCTTGTTTCCACTAAGTATTTTTATCATTTTTCTTTTTATTATATTTTTCATATTCACTCACCTTCGAATATTTTTATAAGCAGGAAAGAAATTTAAGGTCTTTAAAAAAGTTCATGAGAATGAAATTTTTTTATTCGAAAAAACGTCTATTCCCTAAAAAGGAAGAATGTTGGAGATAAAACGAATAGAAGATGAAAAAAATAATTAACAATGCACCGTTTCACTTCTAATACTTATTCTATGATTTTAAGTTTTATACGCTGTTTTCAATCATCACAGCAACCATATATAAGCACAGCCGTAGTTTTAGAAACCTTTCATGAACTTTATTAATGCTTTCGAAATGGAATTTTTAGTTGTTAACGCTCGGCACATGAAAGGAGTCCCTGATCTAAAAATAGAAGTCTTGGATGCTGGGTGGATTACTATTAAAATTAAAAAGGTACTTGATCAAATATCAAATTAGGCTCCGTAGAGAGTAAAAAGAGCAATGTGCATCACCACTAGGTAAGAAACTTTAGTAATTTAGGCAAGTCTCCAGGAAGGAACCAGTCGGGGTGGTATGCACGCTTAAAATATATCTTTATAACAATAATATGACAGAGTTAAATATGGGGAGTTTCTTTTGTTGGAATGTCGATTTATGTATGATGTTAAATGTTCTAGTTTCATGTTTTATGACTTCTTCTTTAAAGTTTATTTTCTTATTTGACTTATCTCTTCGGGAATGGTCTCACCAAGAGCGCAAATAAGGAACCTTTTTAAAAACCCTCCCCATTTAGCACCTTTCATAAGGCCCATCCTAGGGCCTGTACAACTGTACTACGTAACGTCATACGGTATCAGCAAGGCTACTAAATAGGGGGATTTGGAAAATTGGATTGGAATAGTATATTATATGCTCATTATTCCAATTAGTGTCGAATAGTAATAAATATCAGCATCAGCCCCTTTTAACCTACCATGCACAACCTCAAACCCAACCCATGTTGGGTTATGGACCCTATTCAACGCCGAAAGGCCTAAGGACGGCCTACCGGGAATCTTGATTCCAGTAGGGTAATTATGACTCCAATAGGCTGTGGTACTAGATTTAGAAAGAGTACTAATCTAATGATAGACAAAAAAGGGTCCGCATTTCTTTACTTAATGAATGCGAACCCTAGTTTTTTAAGGAGACCCTCTGAATGAGAGTCCTTCTTTAAAGCATTTTATCGATACTTCTCATAAAGTCTTTCATAACGATGGATAATTTCCCTTTCGCTTCCTTCATCGAGCTTCCTTTAACACCGAAATAAAATTTAATTTTAGGCTCTGTTCCCGAAGGTCGTAAACATACCCATGTGCCATCTTCAAGAAAGTATTTTAATACGTTCGATTTTGGGAGCTTGATTGCCTCTTCCCTATTTGACGCAAACATGTATTTTTTCCTGCTTAGATAATCCTCTCGAACCACTACTTGAAGATCAGAGATTTGATCTGGTGGATTTTCACGGAATTCATTTAGAATCGCTTCAATTTGCCTGGCACCTTCAATTCCTTTTAAAGTCAACGATTGCAAACCTTCCAAGTAATATCCATATTTATCGAAAACATCCATTAAACCTTCGTACATCGTTTTGCCTTGCTTTTTGTAATAGGCACAGACTTCCACTGCCAGAACGGTAGCCTGTATGGCATCCTTATCTCGAGCAAAATCTTTGATTAGGTATCCATAGCTTTCTTCATAACCAAACAGGAAAGAATGTTCTCCACTTGTGTGGTATTCATTGATTTTTTCAGCAATGAATTTAAATCCAGTTAAAACATCTACTGTTTTTAAACCATTTTGCTCTGAAATCGCCCTTCCTATTTCTGAAGTCACGATGGTCTTTAATACGACTCCATTTCCAGCAAGAGTCCCTTTCTTTTGTTTTTGTGAAATTAAATAATCCAAAAAGAGAGCGCCGGTTTGATTGCCTGTTAATACGATATAATCTCCAGCATTATTTTTCACGCTAATTCCGAGCCTATCCGCATCCGGATCGATGGCAATCAATAAATCAGCGTCGACGCGGTTTCCAAGCGCAATGGCCAATTCAAAAGCAGCATGTTCCTCTGGATTAGGGACTTTAACGGTAGGAAAGTTAGCATCGGGCATTTCCTGTTCTTTAACAATATGGACATTTCGATATCCTAGATCATGCAAAGCACGTTTTACTGCTTGATTGGCTGTACCATGAAGCGGTGTAAACACGAGCTTTACATCGATCTCATCTGCTAACTTTGGATTTTCCGGAATAGTGAGCAATTGCTCATTATAAGCAGTATCCAGCTCCTTCCCGATGATTTGAATGAGTCCTCTGTCCTCTAGGATTTCTTCTTCCTCAACTACAATGGAAAGCTCACTTTCAATCGCGTTCACGTAATTAATGACTTGATCCGCCGCTTCAGGAGGTAGCTGTGCCCCGTCTGATCCGTACACTTTATACCCATTATATTCAGGGGGATTATGGCTTGCTGTAATGACGATACCGGCAAATGCACCCAGCTTACGTACGGAAAAAGAGAGCTGGGGGGTAGGCCGTAATTCATCAAATAAATAAGCTTTAATTCCCATTGTTGCCAAAGTCCTGGCTGCTTCCAATGCAAATTCGTGAGACTTATGTCTTGAATCGTAAGCAATTACGACTCCTCTCGATTTTGCCTCGTTTCCAAACGATTGAATATACTCAGCAAGTCCTGCAGTCGCCTTTCGCACTGTATAAATGTTCATCCTATTAGTACCTGGACCCATTTCCCCTCGCATACCACCCGTCCCAAATTCCAAATTTTTATAAAAGGCGTCTTCAAGTACTATTTCATCATCCTTCATTTCTTCAAGCAATAAACGCATTTCATGATTTAAATGGGGGTAACTTGTCCAAATAGTATACGAATGCTTCCAGCTCATTAAAATACAGCTCCTTCCAACTTTGCTTTGTTTGGCATTTCTTTACTCCTTGATCTTAGTACACATTGTAGGAGTCGAATTGAGTATGAAATTTAAAAAGCCATCGTTCCCATAGCACCCATTCCGATATTATTTTTTTATCTTCCTTTAGTACCTCTTTTGCAACGAGTTGTTGAATCTGCAAATCTCCTCCCTCCAAAGATGTTGGTTACGATTTATTCATATTCCCAACCAATACTTTGGAAAGAGGTCATTTATTCTTCTTTACTGCTTTTTAATATGATCGAAAATACGGCTGGTTTAGCAAAAATTCAGTTGCGAAATCTGGAATAATTACAAATTTCTTTTGATATCAGAATCCATATCTTTTGGTGGTAATCTCTATACTTTTGTATCTGTTCGAAATTGTAATGAAATCTGTACAAGTGGATTGAATATTAATACTATTGCCCATATTAAAATCACTTGCATTTCCCTACAAGCTTCGTAAATCCTCAATATAGCCCATGGCACGCCCTTTATCTAACAACTATTGGGTATCCAGCTTGTTTTCTTGTAACTTTTTTTAAGTTTTCCTTCCTTGATTCATTTTTTCTTTTCCTTTTCCTTTTTCTTTTTCTTTTTCTTCTCCTTCTCCTTTTTCTTGTTCTTTTCCGTTTTCCTTTCCTTTTCCTTTTCCGTTTTCCTTTCCTTTTCCTTTTCCGTTTTCCTTTCCTTTTCCGTTTCCGTTTCCTTTTCTTTTTCCTTTTCCTTTTCCTTTTCCTTTTCCTTTTCCTTTTCCTTTTCCTTTTCTTTTTCCTTTTCTTTTTCCTTTTCCTTTTCCTTTTCCGTTTCCTTTTCTTTTTCCTTTTCCTTTTCCTTTTCCTTTTCCGTTTCCTTTTCCGTTGTATTAACGAGTGAATATAATCTTTGTTGCTCCATAATTTGTTTATTGATATCAAATTTTTCTTCAATGACTTTCCGTGCTCTTTCCGTATAATCGTTCCAAACCTCTGGATGTTCTAAAAAGAATTGTATGCCTTTCGCTAACTCAATATCATTTTTTTCTGGAGCCAGGTATCCTGTTTTCTGGTGTTCAATTAATTCAGGGATACCCGCATGTTGAGTAGAAACGACAGGTAACCCGCTAGCCATTGCTTCTTTTAAGGCATTAGGAATGCCTTCAATATCACCATTTTTAGCAGTCTGACTTGCAAGGCAAAAGATATGAGCTTTTTTTAATTCGTTCGAAACTTGTTTTGAATTCATAGCTCCTCTAATAACCACAGCATCTTTAAGGTTAAATTCTGTAATGACCGATTTAATTTTATTCTCATCTTCACCTGCTCCGATAATATGCAGTCTAGCATTTGGATATTGTGAATAAATCCGTTTAAATGCTTTTATAAGAGTGATAAATCCTTTTTTGTCTACAAGTCTACCTACAGACAAAACTCTTATTTCGCCTTCTTTAGGTAGTTTGGGGGTAGAATAGGCGAAAAGATCCAATTCGATACCACCATATAACACATGAATTTTATCGTCCGGAATTCCTAAAGTTCTTAATCCTTGTGCAAGATATTGGCAAACAGGAAAAAAGTGTGCACCATGTTTAATTAATGATGAATATCGCTGGGCATTTTTCTTGAAAATTTCTGGTCTGTCAGAACCATCGCGCCCTCTAATGCTAACGATTAATGGGATATTATATTTTTCACAAACAGGCAAAATTTCTTGTCCATGTTTTCCGTGATGAGCATGAATGGCTATGATTTCTTGTTCTTTGAAGAATTTTTCTAGATCTTTAATCTTGTTTAAATTATAGTAGTTTTTAAAGGGGAATTCTGTATGGTTGGTATCTTCGAATGGGCCGATTACGATTGAGCGATAGTTACTTATTTTTACGATTTGATTATATATAAAACGTTGGTGTGTTTTAATGTTTTCACTTACAAAATAAGCAATGGTTTTCATCATGCCTCAGTCCCTTTAACAAGAAATTCATATTTCTCTTCTCGCGTTCTGCTAAAACCGATAGTTCTTGATAATTATCTATTTTTTTTATCTTTCCTTGTTCTCCAATTTGTTTCACTTGCTTGTGATATTCATGAGTGAAAATGGAATCAGCTTTATAACTGTCTTTGTATGGCAGGTCTTCAGAACAAACTATAAAATTATTTTTAAACAGAGGATTTAATTTGAATAGAGGATTTTTTGTAGAATTGCATGTAAAGGACTTCATGAGAAAATCTATATGCTTCTTAAGAACTTCCAATGGTGTTTTCATATTTTCAGGGTTCAAATTACTTTCTCCTTTTATTAACTTCCAAATTTTTAATTAATCTTTTTGCATGCATATAATTTACCCTTCTCTTTTTTATTAGATTTTGGATTTTTACACAAAATATTTTTATTTATATTGAACTGTATTGCCATGCATACTTTAAATCTCCTTAAACCGAATGTGTCTCCATTTATCGTTTTCACATGGACATTTTTTAATTTTCAGCATTTCATTAATGGCATTCGTTAATTGGCCTTTCATACCAACTCAAGGATTTAAAAAACAAATGGTGTCAATGAAGCTATATTTGAAGGCGGATCGTTTGATGGTTTTCACAATTTTGAAACTTGACCTATTCCGAATTATTTCTTCTCAAGGCCCGACACTATTACCTTATCTTTGTTTTTCTTTTAAGTTGAGGTGTTTGAAATTTTTTATACCTTTTTGACTCCAAACAGAAATTCCATCATTATTTTTTATTCACTAAAACCGCACTTATTAAAATTCACTGCTTCTTTTTTTCTTATTTATTATAATTTTTGTACCAATTCACAAAATGAGTTAAACCTTCTTCTATTGTTGTTGAAGGATAGAACCCCACATCAGCATGCAAATCGGCAATATCAGCATATGTCTCCTTAACATCTCCCAGTTGCATCGGTAAGAATTCTATTTTTGCCTTTTTTCCAATTAGTTTCTCTAATGTGATAATGAAATCCATTAATTTTATCGGCTTATTGTTACCAATATTATAAACTTTGTATGGGGCATAGCTTGAACTTGGGTCAGGGCAAGCTCGATCCCATCCAATATTATAAACCGGCGGCTTATCAAGTAGCCGGATTATTCCTTCAACAATATCATCAATATAAGTAAAGTCTCTTCTCATATCTCCATTATTAAAAACCTTAATTGTTTTCTCTTCAATAATATTTTTAGTAAAAGAATAATAAGCCATATCTGGCCTCCCCCATGGACCATACACAGTAAAGAAACGGAGTCCTGTGGTTGGAATATTATATAAATGACTATAAGTATGAGCCATTAATTCATTCGACTTTTTAGTGGCAGCATATAAACTTACTGGATGATCCACGGGGTCTTTGGTTGAGAAGGGGATTTTTGTATTTGCACCATATACAGAACTGGATGATGCATAAATTAAGTGCTTCACATTATTATGTCGACAGACCTCTAATATATTTACAAATCCAACCAGGTTGGACTTAACATAAGAATCAGGGTTTTCTATGCTATAACGTACTCCCGCTTGAGCTGCTAAGTTGATGACTATATCAATGGTCCTGTCTTTAAATAATTGATTTAATTTTTCTTTATTGGACAAATCCAAATTGTGAAATTTAAAATCAGGGTTTTCTTTTAATATCTTGAGTCGATTGTTTTTTAAAATAACATCATAATAATCATTAATATTGTCTACTCCTATAACTTTGAAACCTAGGCTTAATAAACGTTTTGATAAATGGAAACCGATGAATCCTGCAGCCCCTGTTACTAAAATGTTCATAACAATAATTCCAATCCTTTCTATTACAATAGGATTTTGACACCTTTTCGGATCACTGTGTAAGCATTAATTATATATTTATACTTTTGACCTCGACCCTTTACAGCAACAGAACAAAGTTCATTATGACGGATATTAAGAGGAAGCAAACTCAACATCAACATCTTCATTATGAAGATACCTACGTTTTATTCGTAATTTCGAATGACATGATATCCTTTTTCTCTATATATGACCTATGAGTTTTCCACTCTTATAACCGTTATGAACAAACATTTACGAATGAAAAACCGTTGAAAGGATAATCACCATGGATTTATTAAAATGCTCCTTTTTTGTGATAACTAAAACCTCAACAAAATAGGCGTAATACCCTTTTTCCTTAGCTTCCAGTTACATTACCACGACTATATAAGCGTATTATCATTTTCAGTTAATGGGATTGGTGTTTTTGTCCATTCTGCATACGTATCAGGATCTATCGCCTTCACCTGTTCAAAAAAAGTATCTAAAAAATTTCTTTCTCGAAGGTCTTTAAATAACTCGAGAGGCCTTTTTTGTTCACGTGAAAACGAGTACACATGGTCGACTAATTTAAAACCATTCTTAGTTATGATAATATGCCGTAATGGAGCATCAATTTGTTTGAAACCTGAACTTTCCATTGTTTTTAATATATAGAGTAATCGTCTTGTTATGTCCTCAGAAAGGGCAGATTGTTTTTTTAGAAACGTATTTAAATCTGGTCCTAATAGATATTCCATTAAAATATAATTGGGTCCTGTTTCAAAGACTTTCGGGATAAAAGGCAAGTCTTGACTTGATAAAAGAACCATTTTTTCCTGATCTGCATGTTCAGTTTTCCCGTAAAGTTTAACGCATGCGTTTTCAGACACTCGATAAACAGCACCTTGATGCCCTTTTCCAATAAGTGTTTGTGTAATAGCGCTATCCACTTTCACTCCATTACCTGACCCGCCTGAGAGGACGGGAATGTTTCTAAAGTCCAAATTATTTTGATTGAAATAATCCTTCCACTCATTGAAGGTGTCCGGTTCAAGCTGTTTCACTTGGGCTAAGAACGATTCCTTTAAGAGGATAATATTTAAATCTCTTAATAATTTTAAAGGCACAGGGTGCATCCTTTTAAAGGAATTTACATGGTCAATTACCTTAAGTTCCTCATTACCAACGACAAAAATATGACGTAGGGGGGCATCTATCATGGTGAATTTTGCTTGTTTTAATTCTTTTAATATATAGAGAAGTTTCTTTACTATAGAATCAGGTATATACGTACAATTTCTCAGATATTCTTTTAAGGTTGGTGCATTAAAATATTCCATGACTATATAGTTTGGACCTGTTTCATATACCATTGGCATAAAGGGGAGGTGCTTTCCAGCTTTAAGAGCTTCTTCCTCCATTTCCGCTTGTACGGGGTCTGAATAGATTTTTACACATTTATCTTCTGAAAGTTTAAATACTGCACCTTGAGCTCCCATTCCAATCAGTGTATAGGTAGTCGGATTGTGAATTTCCAAAGATTTTTCACCTTTGGTTACAGTAATGGTTTTATAATCCTCCATGTTCTCCTCCTAACTGCTCATCTTTGGCCATATGTTGAAAATTTTGAATTTTATTAAGGGCTTTTTTGACCTTTTCGGCTTTTTGAGCCTTTTTTGCATTTTTACGAGATGCTATTTTTTCATCATTCCCTTGAGCCTTCAGTTGAACCTTCGCTTTTTTGTCCTTTTTATTAGATGCTACAAGTTCATCTTTGACTTTATCTTTAGTCTGCCGTTTTAGCTTTTGAAACTGTTGTAGCTGCTGTAGCTGTGGAAGTTCTTGAAGCTCTGGAAACTTCTGTAGCTGTTGCATATAAATAAGGGCTTTTTTAGCTAAATCGACTTTTTTTCTAGGCACGATTGTGTTGCCATCATTACCTTGCTGTTGAGGCTGTGGAGTCTCCTTAAAGGTTTTTTTATCAATTCGGCGAGGTGTTACTGCATATTGTTTCCTTACTTTATAAGGGGCTACAAGTTCATCATAAAATTCAGCTTGTTGTCGAAGCTGATTGGCGAGGTTAAAGTTTTGTTCGACTTTTTGACGAGCCGCCATTGTATATGTTTCCCACATCTCTCTGTTAGTTAGCATGAATTCAAGAGCATCTGCCAGTTCATCCACATTGTTTTCTTGTACTAAAACCCCCTCTTTGTTATTGGTTATTAATTCAGGGATGCCGGCATGATTGGTCGAAATCACTGGTACTCC
The DNA here is from genome assembly GCF_014844095.1 of Brevibacillus sp. JNUCC-41. Lineage (NCBI taxonomy): Bacteria > Bacillati > Bacillota > Bacilli > Caryophanales > Bacillaceae > Peribacillus > Peribacillus sp. JNUCC41. The sequence goes on from NZ_CP062163.1 coordinate 4,617,871, forward strand.
AATCGCCATAGCTTCTTTTAATGTATTAGGTATTCCTTCTACATCGCCATCGGCAGATTCTAAGCTCGCGGCGCAAAATATATCTGCATTGGTCAATTGTTCTCGTACTTGATCTTTAGGGAGATGATTCAATAAACGAAAAGAGTCTCCTAAATTTAGTTGATTTGCCAATGACATGAGATATTCTTCAAGCTCCCCCCTTCCGATAATCGTCAGGGTTGCATTTGGAAATTTACCTCTGATTTTTTGAAATGCTTGCATTAAGATGTGATGTCCTTTTTTTTCCACCAACCTACCGATGGATAAAATGTTTTGAGAGTCACCTTTATGTGGAGTCCGGTATTTGAATTCGTTAAGGTCTACGCCCCCATAGAGCACTCTGATTTTTTCAGAAGGACAACCCCAAGCAATTAGTCTATCTGCTAAATACTGACAAACTGGAAAAAAACGCTCACCTCGATCAAATAGCTTTTTCATGTTATCTAGATAGCCAATAGGCTGATTAGCCAGGGTTGCATCCCTGCCTCTTATACTTGTTACCAACGGAAGGTTTGTTTCCTCTTTAAAAGGAAGTAATAACATCCCTAATTGACCATGGTGAGCATGTAAGAGGGAGATATTATTACTTTTCACATATTCTTTCGGTGAGAAAATTTCATTGAGATAATGAACTTTCTCATTCAAAAGGGAAAGATCTATCATATACTTAGGTTGTCGTACCATGTGGATATAATCATAATCAGGAACTTCTCGAATCTGTGAGATATATTGGGTCGGGTCGACTCTTAAATTCAAATGCATAACTGTGTGCAAATAAATGATCTCCTTTCATGCATAGTAAGCAAATTTCCTGGACCTTTTCAAGTATATTATGCAGGACTCTTTAGGTACGCATGGACTAATAACATAAAGTAAAGCTAAATGGCGGAGAGCCTAATACAAAGGATGGATTGAAGTAAGGGCCATGACACAAGATTATTTGTGCAAACAATGGATCTATGAAGATATTTCATCCATTTAAAGAAAGATAAAAAAGCACCCAAGGACTATCAAAGGTGCTGTATTGCCAATATGACCCGAATATATGTCTTTAAAGAATCATGTTCGGATTAATGAAGTGTTAGTAAATGTTTTCTCTTTATGTCATATCAATAACAATTGCTGGTCTTCCTATTGGATAATATTCAATTTTCTTGCACGCTCTGATTCGATCTTCTTCAAGACAATTTCTGCCATCAAAAACAATCGGTTGTCTCATTCTATTCATCAATGTGTCCACGTCTAATTGTTTAAACTCATTCCATTCGGTAACAATAAATACAGCATCCGCACCCACTGTCGCTTCGCGGACCGAGCTGGCAAATCTAATTGTATCCCCTAATATCTTCTTCGCATTGTCTATTGCCACCGGATCATAAGCTACCACTTCTGCTCCAAGTTTGGTTAAAGAACGTGCAATTTTGATGGATGGAGCTTCCCTCATATCGTCTGTCTCTGGCTTGAAAGCAAGACCAAGCATTGCAACTTTTTTCCCTTTTAAATCCCCAAAGCGATTTATCGCTTTCGTTACAAGAAGTTCTTGCTGAAAATCATTAATCGCTACTGTTTCTTTTAATAGGGAAAAATCTACTCCATTTAACTTTGCAGTATGAAGCAACGCTTTAACATCCTTTGGAAAACAAGATCCGCCATAACCAATACCTGGCTGTAAAAAAGCTTCTCCAATCCTTTTATCTGTTCCCATTCCCTTTGCTACATCTTTAACATCTGCACCTACTACTCCGCATAAATTGGCAACTTCATTGATAAAGCTAATCTTAGTAGCCAAAAAGGCATTAGAAGCATACTTAATCATTTCTGCACTTCTAATACTGGTTAGTATAAATGGTACATTTAACGGACGATACATTTCTTGGACTTTCTTAGCCGCCTCATCATTTTCAGAACCGATGATGATTCTATCTGCCTTCATCGTATCCATAACGGCCGATCCTTGTCTTAAAAATTCAGGATTTGAAACCATATTAAAGGTGACCCTTTCGTTACAGTGTTCTTCCATAATTTTTTTAATATAATCATTCGTACCAACTGGCACAGTACTCTTTATAACGACTACTGAACTCTGCATTAGTTTCGCGGCAATATCCTTCGCGGCTTGCACAATATACGATAAATCTGCTCCCCCATCCTCCATTTGCGGTGTACCTACGGCAATGATGATGATCTCGGCACCATTTAGCGCCTCTCGATGATTTGTTGTAAACAGCAGTCTGCCCGCTGCGGCATTTTGAGTAAGCAAACTCTCAATGCCCGGTTCATATATTGGAGAAATCCCTTGACGTAAACTTTTAATTTTCTGTTCATCTGTATCGATACAAATGACACTATGCCCTATTTCGGACAAACAAACTCCTGTGGAAAGCCCGACATAACCTGTACCCAAAACGGCTATTTTCATATTATTCAAGCTCTCTCTTTATAATCTGAAGGTTTTCTTTCTTATTTACATCCCTTATATGAGAAAGTACCTCATCTCTTATATCATCCCTGCGTAAAGCAAAGTCGATTGTTGCTTTAATGAATCCAACTTTATCACCAATATCATATCGGTTTCCCTCAAAGTTATATGCTAATACGGCCTGCTGCCTATTTAGCTCATTTATGGCATCAGTAAGTTGTAATTCATTACCATGTCCAATCGGAAGCTTTGATAGCGTTTCAAAAATCTCAGGTCTAAAAACATAACGCCCCATTATCGCATATGTGGAAGGAGCCTCTTCCCTTTTCGGTTTTTCCACCATAGAATCAATATGAAAAAGGTTAGGCTCAACCATTGTCCCTTTTGGCTTAATAATTCCATATTTACTGACATCCTTTTCCGGTACACTCTGAACAGCTACGACGGAACTGTTGCAATACTCAAAAACACTGATGATTTGTTTCAGACAGGGTGTATTAGACATAACGATGTCATCTCCTAACAAAACAGCAAAAGGTTCATTTCCAATGAAGCTTTCAGCACAGAGAATTGCGTGCCCTAATCCCATCGGTTCCTTTTGTCGGACAAAATAGATATTTGCCATACTTGATATTTTCTGAACTTCCTCTAAAATATCCAGCTGATTTTTTCTTAAAAGTGCATCTTCCAACTCATAGGATTTATCAAAATGATCCTCTATTGACCTTTTGCCTCTACCGATTATGATAATAATTTCCTCTATACCCGAAGCTACTGCTTCTTCAACAATATATTGAATCGTTGGTTTATCAACAATCGGCAGCATTTCCTTAGCCTGAGCTTTTGTTGCAGGCAAAAATCGGGTTCCAAGGCCTGCGGCCGGAATAATGGCCTTTCGGATTTTCATAAGCTGCCTCCTTTGTCATTCATTAATCCTTTATATGCATCAGGACAACTTCCGGTCTAGTTAGTAGCCCAATTAGTCCATTTTTATTTAACAGGGACCAGTAGGCTATACATGCAAGCATCCCATACTGGCTGTAGCCGGGCGTCACAACCAGTCGGTTTGTGCCAAATTTAAAACTACATTTACACTTTTTATGCAATGGACATAAACAGATTGGATAAACCATTATGTGGGCTTGCGGCATTGACGATTTTCCTTTTTTCTTTCTTTGAAAAACTCCAGCCGTCAGAAACGAAGGCAACAATTTCTTTGATTAATATAATGGGTATCGCAAGTCCCGTTTTAAGTGACTAATTAATATGGGTTTTATACCTTTTAGTTCCACTTTTCATCAATGATGGACTGTATTCACGTTTTTTTAAGGGGGGGAATTTTTACAATTTAATTCTTAATCTAATATTTGATAAAACAATAAAAAGGGGAGGTCTATTCCCCCCCCTACATTCTTAATTAAAATGTTCAGGCTTGATAACTAAGAGTACGAAATATGTTGGAATGGATATACTTTAGACAAATTTATTAACTATCTCCTAGTCAATGAAGGGACAACAATTGATCCACCGTAATCAAAGAAGTCACTAGTTGTTGTGTCCTACAAATTAAAGCTTCTTTCGCCTCAGAATTGTTGCTGGAAGCGAAGTCTAATTCTTCAAGAGTAATAGAAGCCAAAAAGAGCGGTACAGTCTTAGGAGTAATGGGGAAATGGTTGGTGCAATATTAGAGATTTTCGGAAAAAAAATGACCTATCTTTTTATTTAGGAATCCATACATGAGTACTTTGTTGTTCTTCTTGACAGAGATCTTAAATAGATAAACCAGTATTCAACACACCTTTGAATGACTGAGCGTTTGTCATGTATGGCCGTTAAACTTACCCACCTTGTTAAAAAAAAACACTTTATAAAAGGAAAAATCGTTATCCGATTGTAAAAATACAATTTTACTATAATTGTAATTCATCCTAAAACTGTCGTTTTATTCGTTACAGTATATAAGACTTGACTACGGGTTTGGGACATCTTCTACTGACCACACCATAGATTCCAGACGTTAAAACAAAAAACAAAATCTCCGTGACGATGAAGGCAAAATGGAAAAAATTCGCGACATGAATATCGCGAATTTCTTCCTGAAGGTCTATGACTTTATGAAAAACGTATAGAGCCCTATCTCATACCCATTTAAGAAAGCGACATCCCATTTTATCCAGCCCTGGCCTATCAGCAGCTAAATTAGACCGTAGAGTTCGTTGGCGCGGAACATGTCGGCAACCATTACCTTTCGGAAAAAAATAAGCTATTGGTTTTACAAAGCCGCTAAGGATATTGCCATGCTACAACCGATCCTGCATCATTCTCATCCATTTTCACTCTACGCTACATAGATATTACCGAAGAGCAATGCACTAAATACATTTAGCGTTTTTTAAAAAAATAAAACAGGATTCAAAACGTTCGCACTTTTACGAACGTTAACAATTGCTGTTTGGGAGAAACGCCTCCTTTCCGAACGTGTACATTACGAATGGGAGTAACAAGGCATACTGCGCATTTCGCAAATTTTATAGTCTAAGAGAATTCCATCATAATAAGTCGAACTCCATTACGTGAAAGAATCGACTTTATTCCTTTAGCTTTTCCGCCTGTACAACATAATTGGTTTTGTTATGCATTCATCATGAAATTCGTATACCATACTTGCACAGGTTCGAGCCTTTTCGGAAGACAGTTCCCCATATTGTCCTACTATCGGATAGTTTTCCTATATCGCATTGAAATCAATATTTTTCTGCCATTCTTCATATGATTCAGGATCGATTTTCTTTGCTTGTTTCAGGAATGTATCCAATAACCCCAATTTCTTTAGATCACGAAACATCTTCGGATTATATGGATCATTCATTGTGAGGCCATCTGAATGATCGATTGCTTTCAGCACATTTCCCTTTGTTACAACAAAATGTCCGATTGAGGTCTTGATTCTACTAAATCCAACTCTCTTTAGTTCCTTTCGAATCATTATGATTTGTTCTGTAAACGATTCGGGAATATCCTGCTTTCCTTTCAAATAATCTTTTAGATTGGGACCTTTTAAATACTCCATAATTACATAGTTTGGTCCGACTTCATATAACCTCGGAACAACATGAGTTTCCATTGCTGCTTCAAGTGCTTTCCCCTCTTTAGTTGCTGCATTCGGATTGACATAAATTTTCACGCAAAGATCTTCATCAAGTTGAAAAACTGCACCTTGACTTCCTTTCCCAATTAGTTTCAATTTGGTTGGATTATGAATAATAAGTCCCTTTTTACCGTTATTTTCTATTCTCTCAACCTTTATTGATTTAAAATCATCCATTTAATCTTTCACCTCTTATCTTTTATAACCATAATCTATGATATGAAATACTCGATTAGTTGCTTTAGGTTAATAACACTTTTTCACATAATAAGGTCATACCCTCCTTTACTGGGTTTTTATGGACAAGAAGGAGCCTATTAGCAATATGGGCCTAATTCGATTCGCATTATGAACGATTTCCGGGCAATTCTCCAGTATCTTCTGCTCATATACGTATAATTAAAAAGAATTTCACAAAAAAACACTGAAATATATGTTCTTGTCCGTTTCAAATTATTTCATTTTGAATTTAATAAAGAAGAAGAATGACCAGAAAGAAAATGATCAATGATCAGAAAGGGGACTTGAGATGGGATACATTGAAGATTTACGTGCTCTTGTTGGTACCAAAGCTTTGATACTTACTGGGGTTACCGTTTTGGTTATCGATCAAAACAGCCGTTTTCTGATGGTACAATCTGATGAAATATGGAAATTGCCGGGCGGTTTTATCGAATTAGGAGAATCTGCGGAAGAGGCATGCAGACGTGAAATCTTGGAGGAAACGGGAATTAACATCGGTAACCTTCAATTAATTGGTGTCTTTTCAGGGAAGGACTATTTTACGAAGCTGCCTAATGGTGATCAATACTATCCAGTCAACATTGCTTACGTGACCGAAGACATACTCAGCGGAGATTTAAAACCTGATGATATGGAAATACAAAAGGTTCAATTTTTTAAATGGTCCGCCTTTCCGAAAGAATTAACTGAACGAGATCGACAAATATTTCAAAGTTTTATCGAAAACTTGATTTCAATGGGAAGGAAGGGATCGAAGTAATGAAGACCATCGCTTTTTACATTAGAGAACCTATTAAAATAAATCAAGGATTCATGTACAATCAGATCATTATGTTGGATCAATATCGGCCTATTGTAATAGGACCTTACCCAAATAGCGACAATGTTCAATATCAGTTTGAACATTATTTTAATTTAAACGAAATCCAAGACCTTGGATCCTTCCTTAAGGAGCAAAATGTCGTGGCGATTCACGCTCACCAAGGGAAACATTCCACTGATATTTTACCAACAGCTATAGAGTATGATATTCCTTTGATTGTACATTTCCGGGGACGTGATTCATCCACTCAAACCTATAAGAGATTTCGCAAAAATGTCCTCCGATATCAAAATTTAGTAAAACAGGGAGCCGGCTGCTTTGCCGTTTGTCATTTTCTTGCAGATGAACTAAAAAAATTAGGATTTAAAGAAGATAAAATACATGTATTATATGGCGGTCTAGATTTAGATTTATACCCATATGTCCAACGTTCCCTACCTGAAGAAGGTGAAATCCGAATCTTGTCTGTGGCCAGGCTTGTCGAGAAGAAAGGATTTTTTACGCTTTTGAAGGCTTTTCAACGGATTCATCAAGAATACCCAAGAACGACACTGCACATCATTGGGACAGGCAAAGATGAAGAGAAGCTAAGAGTTTTCATTGATGAAAACCATTTAAACGAACATGTTTTTCTTAGGGGACCAATGGATTCCAATCAAATTTCTAAGGAATTAAAAGATTCCCATCTCTTTTGCCTTGCCAGTGAAACAGGCGAAGATGGCGATGTAGAAGGAATCCCAAATGCATTAAAAGAAGCCATGGCAAGCGGTTTACCAGTCATCTCCACCTTTCATGGAGGGATCCCGGAATTGATTGAGCATAAAAAAACAGGATACCTTGTTCCTGAGAAAGATGATATAAAACTGGCTCAAGGTATAAAATATTTCCTGAATCATCCAAGAGTATGGAAGAGGTATACCAGAAGTGCAAGACAGGTTATTGATGAAAACTTTGATTTAAAAAAACAAATCATCGAACAACAAAGGCTATACAGCTTAATGGAAAAAAATAACGGAGTTAATTGACATAGTCAAAGTAAATGATTAGGTGCTCAGTAAATCAGCGATGTTCCTTCCCTCCTTTTGTCCCCCTCGGACTAGTAATTCATAAAAAGTACTCCTGAATCACATTCCAAAAAATACAAATTAGGTTCAGAATGCCAATACGCAAGATCGGACCATAAGCATTTTCGTTGTAGTACGGGAAGGCGGCTATTTTGTCCATTTTATTGATCATGGAACATGTTAGGGAGGATGTCATTGTTCTGATAAAACGCTTACACAGCATCTGAAATATGATATCCCTTACAAATAAAGAAACCGATGGGGCTTCACTATGCTAAATGAAGAGGGTTTTACAATTCCAGAAAAAATTGTGCCCCTTCCATACGAATTAACTGCAAACCATCCCTGTAAAGGGCGGGTTCCCGAAGGAGTAAAGTGAAGCGCTGTACAAATTTCTTTTAGAACAAAAGGTCATATACCGAATCTTATAACCAATTTGATCGAACAATGCAAGAGCTGTAATAAAAAAGACCAGGTAAAAGCTAGACAAATTTTTTTAAAGGAGACAAAGTGATATGACAAAATATCCTGTTCGATATGTACAAACATTAAGGGGCGGAACCGCACATGTCATTCTTTTCAGTGATGGTAAAGAATATGTTGTGAAGTGGTTCGATATTAAGAAAGAAAGAGAAAAAGAAGTGGTCAATGAATACCTGATCGGCAAATTGGCAGAGCTCCTTTCACTTCCCGTTATCCCATTCGATCTAGTATATATACCGGAAGAATTTATCAAGAAAACTCCTGAATTACAATCCACTATATACGATTATAGATCTGGATACCAATATGGCTGTGTTTATATTAAAAACAGTACAGTTTTCGAAAATGTTAGACAGAACCTTCCCACTAAGTCGGATGTTAAAAACCGAGATATGCTAGCCGGTATAACGGTATTCGACCAATGGGTAAATAACTCTGATCGAGGAACGATGAATGTCATATTGGAAAATCTAAGTAATGGCGGCTATTATGTCCATATGATTGATCATGGCAGAGTTTTTCCGGGACGTTACAATTGGTCAGCTAAAACGCTAAGTGAAACACCGGTATATAACTACCATTGGCCTTTTTATAAATGGGCCTTCTCCCTTCTCGATGATCACACAGAACTTACATCGTTTATAGAAAAGATAGTGAAATTGCCGAACAAATCGATTTATCAAGTGATTGAATCCATTCCAAAAGAGTGGAATGTGAGTAAGAAGGATAGAGATGCTCTCTACAAGTTTCTTTTAGACCAGAAAATTAAATTGCCAGATATCGTTGATCGTATCATCCAGCATCATAGCAACCCAAAATAACATTGGTTTTTCCCCTAAAAAAGTAACTCCTTATTAATTTTAATGGGGTTACTTTTTTTATCTATAAATCTTTCCATTCCATATAGAATCGAAATTCATTTCTTTCAACTCTTCCAAAAATAATGGTAATAGACCCAACTTTTTTAAACCTTTGAATATCAACTCTTGCCTGTTTCGAATTCTTGTATAGGAGCTATAATGATCAATTACTTTGAATACCTCATCATTAGTTATAATGTAGCGAAAATCGATTGCCAATCTGGTAAACTTTAAACGCTTCATTTCTTTAAGCAAAGAATTTGCCTTATCAATTTTTCGGATAAGATACCTCCAGACCTAAATATTGGAATAAAGTTGCCCCCTCAAGATATTCCATAATAATATAGTTTTGCCCCAGTGAAATAGTGGAAGACTCTTGTGCTATTTTCAATACATCCACCGTTTTAACGAGATATTCTTGTTTTGCATTTATTTTTACACATTTGTTTGGAGAAATTTTAAAAACAGCCCCTTGCGCCCCCCTTACCAATCAGCGAAGACGAAGTTGGATTTTTTTATTACATCTACTTTTTAATCCCTTCAGTAACACATAGATTTAAATTCCTTCACTTCCTTCACATTTCCTCATCCATTACTTTTTTTCTTTTTCTCTAATTTTCTTGAAGAGCTCATTACGAAAGGAAGCACCTTTTTGAAAAGTCCTTCTATAATGGAAGAAGAATGATAAAACTTGCTCAAAAGTATGTGTAAGTAAGCGTCATTTCATTTTTTTTGAACAGAAGGAAATAAATTCACGTAAGGATTTTTGTAAAAATGCACACATGAATATCTATTCTAAGAGACTTGTGCATATTGTGAGCTTACTATATTTTATATAAAAGATTAGAGCATGATATGGTCAAGCGCCAGTTCACCAGTAATTTTAACCGGTCCACCTCATAATCGGAGCACTGTTAGCAAGAATTAAGAAACAGTTATATAACAAGGCTCGTGGTATAATTAACATAGTAAAATGCTTACAGTAGCAATTCAAACTAATTGTTCGGAAAATTCTTTCTATTGGGAGTCGATGAAAGTTGACAGTGGAAAATAAAATAAGTAAAGAACAAACTATCTTTAATCATATTGGTAATAAAATCAAAACAGAAGATCGAGAAATTAATGTTATTGCTAGATTAGATGAACCACTAATTGTAATATTAGGGAATGTTTTGAGTGACGAAGAATGTGACGGACTTATTGAATTGTCAAAAGACAGAATGAATCGTTCCAAAATTGGATCTAAGCACGAAGTAAATGAGATAAGAACGAGCAGTAGTATGTTTTTTCAAGAAAATGAATATGATATCATTACCAAAATTGAAAAAAGGATTTCAACCATCATGAATATACCCATTGAACATGGAGATGGTATTCAAGTTCTTAAATATACTCCTGGGCAAGAGTATAAAGCTCATTTTGATTTTTTTACATCCCCAAGTATATCAGCAAAAAATAATAGAATTAGCACAATCATCATGTACTTAAATAATGTGGAGCATGGAGGGGAAACTTTTTTTCCTAAACTGAATTTTTCAGTATCCCCGCAAAAGGGAATGGCTGTGTATTTCGAATATTTCTATAACGACCAAAATCTAAACGAACTGACTCTACACGGTGGAGCACCCGTTATCACTGGGGAAAAATGGGTTGCAACACAATGGATGAGGAGACAAAAGTAGTCTGCAGATTGATAATGTGTAAACGGCAGCCTTTAAAAGCCTCAATTTTAGGTGCCTTTGTTCATTAGGCACCTATTTCATTAGGATAATGTTCATTAAAAAACGATGAAATCACAAAAAGAATGATCAATAATACACTGGTTGGTCTCTTTGAACTCAAAATTTCTGAGCACACTATTCATTTACCCTTAGTACTTTTTCTAAAATTATCGTAATCGGTCTTAATGTAATGAAATACCTTCGCGTTGCCATTATGGTCAGGATGGGTTATTTTTAATAACCCTTTATATTCTGCCAATACTTCTTTATTGCTCGCCGTTTTTGAAAGCCCTAATTTTTCACTATAATCATTTGACTGAGTAGTGGACTCAATATTGTAATTGTTTCTGAAATTTTCTTTTAATTTTATCAATTCATTACGTAATTCAATATTTTCTTTTAATAAATCCTTTGTTTCATTTTGTAATTCACTTTTCTCATTCTTTAGAATGGCAACTTCCTTTTTGAACATATCCCTCTGCTGAATCAATATTCTTTTTGCAGTCTCATGAAGTTCTTCAATACCTTCTATATGCTTTTCTTGAGCTTGTATTTTTAATTTTAATCGGTGTATGATTTCGTCCTTATTTTGATCTATGATATCATTTATAGCCAGCTTTGCAGCTGAGTCATCGTTTATGTATCCATTGTTCCTCTTTCCGCTTCCAGAGTATTTAATCTTACCTTCGCGAAGCCAGCGACTTACAGTTTGTACACTATTACTTTCTGTTACTCCTGCATCTTTTAACATTTCAAATGCTTGATCTGTGCCATCCATTATGTATCCAGTATTTCTATTCTTGTTTCCTCCCTCATATTTAATCCTTCCTTCACGAAGCCAGCGTCTAACAGTTTGTATGCTGCTACTTTCTGTTACTCCTGCATCCTTTAACAGGTCGAAAGCTTGATCTGTGTTCACATTGTTCCCCCTTTCCCCTAATTACGCAATGTAATGTTAATCGAATGCTATTAGCCTATTAAAAGGAATGTATTTTACAACGAATGCGACTAATTTGTATGTCAATGTTTTAAATAATAGCATAGCCATTATCTAAACAAAGAACAAATAGATGAAGAATGTATGACGAATATCACAGAGAGATAACGATAAGGTATCAAAATTAAAAGTGCGAAACCAAAAATACATGATCGGTAACCACTAAAGTCATGATATCAATGGTGGAGTTCGGTTATTAATCGCAATATACATTCAGATTGGATCCAGGATCATGTGAAAGTGAGAATGAACGCTACATTATACATAAACATGATGTTATCACATGCTATGCTACCTTGCGGGATGATCTTTGGCTGCATATAAAAAGAGATAAAAAGTCATACCAATAATCTAATAAGGAATACCGCAAGCAAAACGTGGATTTACAGCGTTTAAGGAAGTTCCAATATTAAAAATCCCAATCTCTCATAGATATAAATGAGAAATTGGGATTTATTTATTCATCAATTACGATTTACGATTTAAGTTGCAACTAAAAGACTCTAAAACAGCCGCTTTTCCATGTTGATATGATTTAACAAAAGAAAATTATTGTTGACCCTCTGTATAAATTTGAAAGGTTACACCGAATTTATCTGATACAATCCCATAAGCAGGGCTGAAAAAAGCTTCCTGCAGCGGCATTTTCACTTCTCCACCTTGCGACAAAGTTTCAAAGATTCGTTTTGATTTTTCAATATCATTAATGGAAATACAGATCGTGACTTGATCTCCAGATTGACTGGTTTGACCTGGAAACGTATCGGAAAACATGAGGTCCGTTTCCCCAACTTTTAACATTGCGTGTGCCACAAGATCCTTTGCTTCTTCTGGCAGAGGAAATTCTAGGTTTTCTGGCATTTCCCCAAAAGTTTGATTAAAGACGATTTTTGCATCTAATGCTTTTTCGTAAAATTGGATTGCTTCCTTTGCATTTCCATTCATCATTAAATATGGAGATAATCGCATTGTCATAATTAAATAGCTCCTTTTGCTTTGATTTTTTTACAAAGCTTGAGAAATTTCCAAGCTTCCTATAGAACTGGTCAGTGACAATAACCACTATACCATTATTACCCATGATTGCATTTTATAACAAGGAACATGTGTTCGTCAACGAGAATTTACTGAAAACTATCCATTTTTTTGTTAACGATTGAATTGAAATTTCCAAGGTGTTTGGTCCGGGCTTGCATTATTGTCATTTCGCAAAGTATTTTACGATAATGCAGTCATGGAAAACTACTTTCGATTACCAAAATCTGCTTTGACTTATTATCGGTTTTTCACCATGAACCATTTCAAACAAGAATAAGGTGAAAAGAAAAAGGCATGCCCCCAGTAGATTGCTGGTTTCATGCCTCAAGACTGTTTAAAAAGTGTTTAATTTTTTAGGATATCGTTTGTTTTAATTAAATTGCTATCATTTCTGAATCTTGTCCTTTTTTAAGGTTTGGTAATTTAGAGTCTATAGATAGGAATCGGCTTCCATTCATAACTAGGTGAAGTGCAATAATCATAAGAACGAGATCCAGTTCGTACCCAGTACCTTCTCCATTCCCCATAAAACCTGCTGGGAATTTCACATAAACAATTGCACCAGCCATGATGAAAACAAGGAGGGCAGAAATTATTCTTGTTCCAAGTCCTATAATTAAGGCAATTCCTCCAACCAATTCAATAATACCTACTACATAGCCCATAAATCCTGGAATGCCTATACTTTGAAACCATCCTGCAGTGTTATCCAATCCGCCTTTGAATTTTGACAAACCATGCATGAAGAATGAAGTTCCCAACATAACTCTTAATAAAAAGGTACCGATTTCTTGTTTATTCATGACAAATCTCCTTTTTTTTATTTTACACTACAAAGTGTAGTGTAAAATGGTAAAAAAATCAAGTGAAAGTCATCCGACAATCACTATGGTCATTCCCAGAAGTAAGACTAAAACATAAATAGAAACGAAAATCGTGGTAGTTTCAGCCCTCAAAGGAATTGATTGATGAGGTTCAATTAATTGCTGAAGTCTATAGTTAACTGATTCATTGGAGAAGTGGACAAGGACTGGAGAGGATTTATCAGTGCCACCATGTTTAATTAACTTCAACAAAGCGGTACTTATGCCTAATTCAGTCCCCATTTTATTAATCGCATTTTCATCGGCTGATAATTCACTTATTATTTTATAATTTTTATGACACCATTTTGTCAGTGGGACAAACCATAACCCATCTGAAATCAACTGAAGACCAAAAATTACGAGCGGATCATATTTTTTTTGGTGAAAGGCTTCATGTTCCACTACCGCTTCTAGTTCATCAAAGTCCAATAATCGAATTAAACCAGTACTGAACACAATGAAAGGCCGCCTGAAACCTAGCGTAAACGCAAGAGGCTGTTCAGCGTTCACAACTAAGATATCATTGTTGAAACGATTGAATGTTTCATTTATGGACTTTGTCATATCAACGTTTTTTGAAAGAAAAAGCTTTTGTTTAAATCTTCTGGATAAGAAATATTGCTCTGCAATTGTGAATAATGTGCTTAATATACTATAGGATATTATTATACTGAGCAGGGTGACGACCACAAAGTAGTATACTGAATCTTCCTTAAATAAACTAAAACAAAATTTAAAAAAGTTGGCTTTAATATTCACACCAAAAAATATATGTACTAAAAACGCCCCCATTTGGCACCATACTGCAAAGGCAATTAAAAGACTCAGGCTTATCACAAAATAAGACTTTCTCTTCCACATTATAATTTATCCTTTTTTAACGCTTGGATTTTTTGTTCCAATTTTTCAATCAAGCTTTGGTCAGCGTCTTTCATGGCATCCAGCATATGGCTTATGACCGCCCCACCAAATTCATCCAGCAAATTCTCAGTCAGCTTCTTTGACTGCTCTTCTAAAAACTCCGCTTTGGTCTGCACCGGGCGAAATAATGAAAGTCTCCCCTCAACCCTCTTTTCAAGAATGCCTTTTTCTACTAATCGATTCATGACGGTCATTACTGTGTTGAAATTGATAGGTTTGTCAAGTTCCAATGATTGCTGAACAGATTTAATGCTCTGTTCATCATTATCCCATAAATACTCCATGATATTAGCTTCCAATGGACCAAAGAAACGATTCAGTCCAACTTCATCATATTTAAAATTTTTAATATTCATCCTTTACCACCTCCCACTACAAATTGTAGTGGAAATCCTTGTTACTATCAAGTTTCATCCGGAAGATTACTATCACGGATTTCTATAGATTGACTTTTCAGGTCCCTACAGTTCTTGCTTTACCAAGTCCTCTGGTTCTCCACCTCCACTCCATTCCTTTTCAGCAGCAAATGATCATCCGTTTATTTTTAAAGCAGGGATAAAAATTTGCTAATAAATTAAAAAACCGAGCCTTTTGGAGGCTCGGTTCACTGATAAATAGTTTCACTTTGTGCAAGTTTCTCTATTTCATCAGAATTATAAAAATGATATCCTTTTGCCGTCGTTTGGGCCGCAGCGTACATTGCAGCAGCTACTTTGTTTGCATTTATTGCACGATATGGACGTACAGGACCCACAAAGACATATTTAGCAAAAGTACTTATCAGCCCGGAAATCTTTTCACCTGCCCTGAATTCCTGGCGTTCTCCAAGTAATAAGGAAGGGCGGAATATATGTACAGTATTCAATTCCAGGTATTTTAGTGTTCCTTCTACATCGCCCTTTACACGACTGTAAAAAAACTTTGATTTTGAATTGGCTCCCATTGCTGTTATGACGAGTAATTTTTCAGCATTCGCTGTCTTTGCCATTTTAGCTGCTTCGATAACATAGTCATAATCCACTTTGCGAAAAGCTTCCTTCGATTTAGCCTTTTTGATCGTAGTACCCAAACAAATGAATACATCGCTGACTTTGAACAAATTGTCATACTCGGATAAATTATCTAAATCCACCACATGTCCTATGCACTTGGGATCAGTGAATTTCATTTCGCTTCTAGTCAGCAGATGGATTTCACTATAGATTTTGCTGTTGCCTAGCTCTTTCACCAACTGGGTGCCGACCAAACCTGTAGCCCCTAAAACCAATGCCGTCTTATTAGTCATGATTCCCTTCTTTCTATAATTAGTACCTTACTATCAATCATATCCTTTTTAACTCTAACCAAGCTTAATAGGACTAAGATAAATGATTTACTTGATTGAAATCATCAATTATCCAAGAGTCGACTTCAAATCTAATCGTACTCAAACATGCATTGAACAATCGCATTTCGTTGGATACGATTGACTCGTTTGACATCAAACGTAAAATAAAATGAATGACGGCACCATGTGCAACAAGTATTACTTTCTTCCCAGGATACATCTTCTGAATTTCCTGGAGGCCATTCATCAGCCTTTTTCGTAAAGATTCCCGATTTTCTTGACCAGGATATTCTTTATTCACGAATGCGGACTCCCTTTCAGCTCCCGTCATTCCTTCAGCGACGCCAAAATTCTTTTCAATGAATTCCATTTTTTCAATAACCGGGACTTCAATATGATGCGAAATGATATCTGCCGTTTCCCTTGCCCTTTTTAGAGGGCTTGAAATAATTACATCCCAATCATTTTTTGACAAAAATTCACCACATTGCCGTGCCTGTATCTTTCCGAGTTCATTTAAAGGAATATCAGTCTGCCCCTGCAGTTTCCCTAGTGCATTCCAATCTGTTTGACCATGCCGCACTAAACAAATAGTAGTAATTGTCCTCAAACCCCTCTAGGTAAATTGTTATTTTTTCACTTCTTCAATGATGGAATGTCCTTCAGTCTGTTCGAGATCTGACCATTTCCATTTTTCATGCAAACGTATCCTTCCATCAGGCAACATTTCAGGGGTGGAAAGACAGCTGCCTCCTCTAATTTCCCCTTTTTCATTGATATGATTATACCTGAATTCCAGAGTTCCATCCAGATTGACAAGCCCTATTAATGTCCCTTTAACAATCTCTCCGCCCTGATAACTTGCTGTGAGAATTGAGCCTTCTTGTGAATAGTGGAAGGAAGTACTTTCTGACACTTCTCCATTTTCAGAATTGACTTTAGCTTTGAATATCCGACCATCATAATTAAACATCATCATCATTCCCCCATAAGAATTAATAAGGATAATGATACCAAACTAATTAAAAAAAGAATATTGAAAAATCTTACGGGATTTTATTTCTTTGTCGATGGAAATGACTCAAAAAATACATAATATTCCCCATTGAATTCGACTATTATATTGTGGTTAGATTATGGAAGATGTTACTTATGGAATGAATAATCCCCCAAGTTGAAACGTCTAATTAAACTGGAAGATGTTGGTGAGGTGTTCAAGTGAAAGAAATACTTCTGATTCTACTATTACAACTTATTTATGTACCGATTTATACGTTGCGAACCATTTTCTTAGTAAAAAATATTACCATACTTGCCTCGATACTTGGTATAGCAGAAATGTTAATATACGTTTTTGGTTTATCCCTAGTATTTGGCGGTGACCAAAGCATACTCGCCATGGTTGTATATGCAGTCGGTTTTGGAATCGGAATAATTTTTGGTACGAAAATTGAGCAAAAACTTGCCATCGGTTTTATTAATGTAACCGTTAATACTCAAACCAAAAATGAACATTTGGTAGATACACTAAGGAACAACGGATTCGGTGTAACTCTTTATACGGGCGAGGGCAGGGATAGCAACCGTTATAGAATGGAAATTTTGACAAAACGCAATCGGGAACAAGAACTGATAGCAACCGTTGAAAAGTTTGAACCAAAGGCTTTCATCATTTCATATGAACCACGTTATTTTAAAGGTGGGTTTTTATTGGACCGGTTGAAAAATAAAGCAAGCTGAATGAAATGCAAAAGCCCATCTTTTCAAGATGGGCTTTTGCATTATTTCGTTTTTGATTTTCTAATCTTCACAACCCTCGTTACTGGTTGTTTTTTAATCCACTTTAAGTATTTTTTTAATGCTTCATCATCTTTCAGCAATAACACGGTATTCAGTCGGAAAGCCAGCTCTCGGTTTGAATACAGGGCGTGAATCTGTTTGTGACAAGATTTACAGAGATGGGCAATGGGTAAATGGCTGCCGCCTAATTCTCTAGGTGTTAAATGATGGATGGTCCGTTCTATCTCATCCCTGTCACAAAGCTCACAAGTACCTTTCATTTCTTAACTCGTCCATTATGGCTTTACGGATTTTCCTTCTTCAACAATATGAAACATCAAATGGGCAAGATGGTGGATTGGTCCATACTCTTCATTGTCATCATCTTCTTCATTCTCCACTTCCACTTCATCCATCCCTTGTAAATAAAGTGCCATGAACTCATAAAAATCATTTTTAGTAAAGGAATAACAATCACTTGGATCCTGACTATCTTCTTCATACTGTAAAACTAGATGAGATAAATCACCCTCATCATCTTCAGCATCAAAAAAAACGAAATAGCCGATATTTGTATCCAGTTCAAATAATCTGCGAAAACCGCGTGATGTTGATTTTTCAAACTCAGCCGACGTCAATTTTTGCACTTGCATGCTGTCTACATTATCTTCCTGATGAAAGCCCACGATAAATGTGTTCATAATCTAACCTCCTGTTGAATATGGATAACCATTAGTATCCCCATTTAACCGGATTTATTCGATTTAGAGATTCGCTTCCAAGACAACCGGGCAATGATCGCTGCCCATGACATCGCAGTGAATGTTAGCCTCTATTAAGGAATCTGCCAAACGTTTTGACACAATGAAATAATCGATTCTCCACCCGATATTCCGCTCTCTCACTTTAGCCATATATGACCACCAACTATAGGCACCTTCCCGGTCCGGATAAAAATGGCGAAAAGTATCGATAAACCCTGCATTAAGTAATTCAGTCATCTTTCCACGCTCTTCAATAGTGAAACCGGAATTCCCAATATTGGTTTTTGGGTTTTTTAAATCCAGCTCAGAATGTGCGACATTAAGGTCCCCACAAAAGATAACCGGCTTTACTAAGTCCAGTTCCTTTAGATAATTTATCATCTCATCTTCCCATTCGAGACGGTAATTCAGCCTGGATAAATCCCTTTTTGCATTGGGTGTATAAACATTCACCATATAAAATTTCTCAAATTCCAGTGTTATGATCCTGCCTTCCGGCTCCTCGTTCAGCTCCCCTACGCCATATTTCACGGAAAGCGGTTTTTCCTTCGTGAAAATGGCTGTGCCAGAATATCCTTTTTTCAATGCATAATTCCAATATTGATGGTACCCTTCCAACTCAAGTGAAATCTGCCCTTCTTGTAGCTTAGTTTCTTGAAGGCAAAAAATATCTGCATCCACTTCTTTAAAGTAATCTAAAAATCCTTTTTTTACGCAAGCCCTTATTCCATTCACATTCCAGGAAACCAATTTCATATTTTCTTTAATTCTCCTTATGGCCAATTAATTTCTTTACATTTCAACTATACTATTAATCTGTTTTTTTTCCCATTAGAGTACATTCGAAAACAATCTGGCAAATGATTCTTTTGAACGCTCCAGTAAACCACGCTTGTTATACCCGATGGGATCTAATTTGTCACTATCCATCATATCCTCTTTGTAATGAATGATGAGATCTTCAATGGAATGGCTGCCCATAAGAAAGACATTGACTTCAAAATTCAGATGAAAACTTCTCATATCCATATTTGCCGTTCCTATGGAAGCCATATCACCATCAACGATAATCAGTTTCTGATGTAGAAAACCCTTTTTATACAAGTATACCTCTACACCGAATTGAAGCAGCTCCCCGAAATAGGAGCGACTCCCATATTGGGTTAAAAACCCATCATTTACTGCCGGAACCATAACCCTAACTTGTATCCCCTTAATTGCCGCATGTTTTATGGCTGCCTTAATCGCTTGATTTGGTACGAAGTATGGACTTGCAATCCAGATTGATTCAGTCGCGTTTGTGATAAGTGAAAAGTAATAATCACTCATGATTCCCTGTTGTGTATCAGGTCCGCTTGCTACCACCTGAACGGCTCCATCCCCTTGGTCCCCTTTATTCTTGAAATCTGGACGTTCTTGCAATACATCTTCCCCGCTGACATATTCCCAATCCAAAAGGAAAACAGTATGAAGCATAAATACCGCTTCACCTTTAAGTACCATATGTGTATCTCTCCAAAAACCAATGTTTTTATTTCGTCCTAAATATTCCTCCCCTACGTTTAAACCTCCAACAAAGCCAACTTCCCCATCTATGATGATGATTTTACGGTGATTCCTAAAATTAAACTTTTGATTGAAAAATCCGTGTTTCAGTGGCGAAAATGGATATGCTTTTATCCCGGCATTTTGCATCCTTTTAACTTCATTGTTTGAAAGGCTTAAACTTCCGGCAGCATCAAAAATGAATAAAACTTCCACACCATTTTTTGCTTTTTCAATAAGTATATCTATAATTTCAGTACCAAGCCTGTCGGACCGAAAAATATAATATTCAATATGGATGAATTTCTCAGCTTTTTTTAACTGTTTTATGATTTCTGTAAACGTTTCGTTACCATTTTTCAATACTTCCGTTTGCGATGAAGTACTAATGATGGTCTCAGAAGCATTTTTGGCAAAAGCCGCGAATGATTGCTGATGATTATTCAAGAATGATAAATCTGGAGATGATACCTGTGAGACAAGGCTCTTCCATTCTTCACGATCTTTTTTCCTTTTACTTCGAAATAAATACCCCTTTAAATAGAGCTGACCTGAGAATAAATAAAATACATAGCCAAATACAGGAAAAAACAAAAGCACATACATCCACAAAAGGGTCTCGTGGGCAAATCTATTTTCAAGCATGAGTGAAAATATGGTAATAAACATGACCAAAATATATAATCCAATAAAAAATAGCTTCACGTCGAAGCTTACTTGAGTGAACAGGATCATATAGATTGAAGCAATTAAAATAAATAAAAATACAAATTCCATTCTTCTTCTTTTCATCTTTTCATTCTCCTACACAGCAATATTATATATATATATCTATACATATACCCATATTTGATGGTAAAAGAAACAAAACACTTACGAAAACATTATTCGCAAGTGCTTTGTGTATTACCTATCCAATTATCACTTCAAGACAGGAATCAAACTTTCATACAGCTCAATATACTTTAAGGAAGATGATTTCCAACTGAAGTCTAACTTCATTGCATTTTCGGCCATTTTCCGCCACCTTTTCGGCTGGAATTTGTACAGACCAACAGATTGCTCAATTGTATGCAGCATATCGTGTGCATTATAATTCGTAAAACTGAAGCCATTGCCTTCACCAGTAAATTGATTATACGGTATGACAGTATCCCGAAGTCCACCAGTTTCCCTCACTAGAGGCAGTGTACCATAACGCAACGCCAAAAGCTGGCCGATACCACATGGTTCGAATTGTGACGGCATCAGGAATAAATCAGAACCTGCATATATCCGTCTTGCTAAACCCTCATCAAAGTATGTATTGACTGAAACCTGATTTGGATATTGGTCAGCTAAATGGCGAAATGCCGATTCATATTGCTCATCACCCGTACCTAAGAGAATGAATTGAACTCCTTGGTTCATCATTTCATGAAAAACATGGAGAATAAGATCAATTCCTTTTTGATCAACAAGCCTGGTTACCATCGATATAACCGGGACCCCCTCATTTACAGGAAGGCCTAACGATTCCTGTAGCAGACGCTTATTCTCCATCTTACCCTCATAGGAATCGAATGGAACAGCAATATGTTCATCTGCCGCCGGATTATATTCTTCATAATCGATTCCGTTGATAATCCCTTTAAGGTCACCATTTCTCTTACGTAAAAAACCATCGAGATTTTCTCCGAAATAAGGACTTTGAATTTCTTCCGCATAACTTGGGCTTACAGTTGTGACAATGTTAGAAAAAGCTAGGCCGCCTTTCAAATAACTTACATTTCCATGAAATTCAAGACCATCGATATTAAAATATAACTCACTCAAATCGAGTAATTCAGCTAAAACAACTTTAGGATAAACTCCTTGATAGCGTAAATTATGTATAGTAAATATCGTTTTAATATCTTGATAGAATGGATGGTTACTATAATGAGCTTTCAGCAAAACGCTGACAAGGGCCGTTTGCCAATCATGACAGTGTATGACATCCGGCTTTTCTCCTAAATAGGGTAAAGCCTCTAAAATTGCACGGGAAAAGAAGGCGAACCTCTCGCCATCATCAAAGAAACCATAACTACCATGTCTTTTGAAATAATATTCATTATCCAGGAAATAATATGTAATTCCATTAGCAACAAGTTTTTCGATGCCGCAGAATTGCTGGCGCCAACCAACAGGAACTTCAATACTCGTCATATGTTCCAATTCCTGTTTGAATTGGTCAGGAAGATCCCCATATTTAGGAAGAATGACACTTACATGGACTCCCTGTTTTTTCAGCGCTTTCGGGAGCGCTCCTATAACGTCTCCGAGCCCTCCCGTTTTTATAAAAGGGGCGCATTCTGAAGCAGCAAATACAACATTCATTGCCGCACCTCCTCTATTAAATTACTTCCGCTTTTTTTATTACAGTAGGCTGTTTTAAACCAATAACTGATTTTTCACTAGTAATTCTCACTTCTTTATCAGTTATGACATTTTCAACGATGGCTCCTTCTTCAATCACGCCTTTTTGCATAATGATGCTATTTCTTATAATCGCACCCTTTTTCACCTTTACCCCCCGGAAGAGTATACTGTTTTCGACAGTCCCTTCAATATCACAACCATTGGCTATTAATGAATTGGCAACCTTCGAAGAACTTGAATATTTGGTTGGTGCCTCATGTTTGATTTTTGTATAAACATCCCAAGTATCCCCGAAGAAAGAACGGATTACTGAAGGGTTCAGGAAATTCATATTACTGGAATGAAAGCTTTCAATGGAATGGATGAATGGCATATCTCCAGTAAAATTATAGCCTTTGACTGTAAAGCGATGAAGGTTTGCTTTCACAGCGTCTTTCAAAAAGTCGTATTCCCCACTGGCAACACAGCTTTTGATTAAGTTCACCAATAGCGCTTTACTTATGACGAAGGTTTCTAGACAAACATGGTCACCAGGTCTAGGGATGGTATAAAAGCTAATGTCCGTAATGTCTTCATCCTTATTTACCGAGCATGTGTGATAGATTGGTTTTTCAATCAATTCCCCTACATAATCCTTATATACGACCGTGATATCCGCTTTTTGTTTTTTGTGATAATCAAGCACTTCATTAAAATCCAATTTGCATACATGGCTTCCAGGAGAAATGATGACAGTATCTGCCACTGCACGTTCGAAAAAGCTGAGATGATCATGAAATTGTTTCATATCACCCGTTACCGTTTCATCCGGATGGATAGGGGGCAAGATGTATAAGCCTCCTGAACGCCGAGCCAAGTTCCATTCTTTACCTGAGCCAAGATGATCCATAACAGAAAGATACTTTTCTTTTGGGAAAACGGCTACTTTTGATACATCTGCATTAATGAGATTCGACATCGTAAAGTCAATCAAACGGTAGCGTCCACCAAATGGCACAGATGCTACATTTCGGTGAGCAGTCAGATCTTTTAAATGTTGTCTTTCATTGATTAAGTTAATAATACCCAACACATTTTCCATAGCATCTTCCCCTTTTTCTAATTAAGAGTGATCTTTTTTTTGTTTGGATTGATAATGGTTTGATTTTCACCAATTAAGGTAATATCGGATGTAATCGCTGAATTGCCAACTACGGCACCATCTTCTATAACACAATTTGAGGCTATGATGCTTCTTTCTATATGAACGTTTTCACCAATCGTGACATTAGGCATGATGACTGAATCTTTTATGGTTGACCCATAGCCTACCTGTACATTATAGGATAAAACCGAATGTTCAATTTTCCCGTGTATCATGCACCCTTCATTGATAAGCGACTGACTGGCCTCGGCATCCGGTGATATATACTGCGGCGGATGATTCGCATTGCGGGCAAAAATTTTCCATTGCTGATCATCCAACTGGAAATTTGGCGTATCCTCCAATAAGTCCATATGTGCCTGCCAAAGGCTTTCGACCGTTCCGACATCTTTCCAATAATCATTGAAACGATAGGCATATAGCTTTTTTCGGTCTTCAAGCATCTTTGGAATGATGTTGCTGCCGAAATCATTGGAGGAATTTTCATCCTTTTCATCATTTATTAAATACCTTCTTAGGGTTTTCCACTTGAAAAGGTAAACTCCCATTGAAGCGAGATTACTTTTTGGATACTTTGGTTTTTCATCGAATTGAGTGACTTTATCATCATCATTGGTATTCATGATTCCGAAACGACTTGCTTCCTGCCACGGTACTTGAATGACAGCTATGGTTGCCTCTGCATTTTTTTCGATGTGATAATCCAGCATCTTACTGTAATCCATCTTATAAATATGGTCACCCGAGAGAATCAGTACATGTTCCGGATCATAGTTATCAATATATTGGATATTTTGATAAACAGCATTTGCCGTCCCTTTATACCATTCCCCGCCTTCTTTCCCTTGATAAGGGGGAAGTACGGAAACTCCGCCAACATCCAGATCAAGGTCCCAAGCTTTGCCATTACCAACATAATCATTTAGAATCAATGGCTGGTATTGGGTTAGTACCCCAACCGTATCAATACCAGAATGAGTGCAGTTACTTAATGGAAAATCGATGATTCTATATTTACCGCCAAAGGGAACAGCTGGTTTTGCCAAACCGATTGTCAATTCACCTAACCTTGAACCCTGGCCTCCTGCCAATAACATTGCTATCCATTTTTTCGCTCCCATTATTCGTTCACTCTCCCCCGCCTTTTTTTTGTTTGCTTCATAAAAATGGAAATGCCTAATGGAGGTACTGTTATTTCCATGCTGAATGGTTGATTATGGTATGGTTCCTTTTTGACATTAATGGGTTCCTCATTGATCTGACCCGATCCTCCGAAAGCTGCTGAATCACTGCTGAAAACCTCTATATATTTACCCTGTGATGGTACGCCTATTTGATATTGAGCATGGGCCTGTGCAGAAAAATTACAGACAACAATGCAATAATCGCCTTTGCGTTTACCCTTTCTCATAAAGGTAATGATACTCTGTTTACTATTGTTCGGATCTATCCACTCAAATCCTTCCTGGACATGATCAAGTCGCCAAAGGGAGGATGATTGCCTATAAAAATCCTGTAGGGTGCGGAAGTAATAGGCGAGCTTTTCGTGTGATTCATATTCCAAAAGAAGCCAATCCAATTGTTCCTCATCTTTCCATTCTATGAACTGGCCAAACTCACTGCCCATAAATAGAAGCTTCTTTCCGGGATGTGTCATGAAATACCCAAAGAGTAACCGTAGATTAGCGAATTTCTGCCAATAGTCGCCTGGCATCTTATTCAATAAAGACTTCTTGCCATGAACCACTTCATCATGTGAAAAGGGCAAGACGAAATTTTCTGAAAAAGCATAGAAAAAAGAAAATGTTAAGAGACTATGATGATTTGGCCTTTCCCCCGTTTCAAGTTTCATATAACGAAGGATATCGTTAGTCCATCCCATATTCCATTTGTAATTAAAGCCCAGGCCGCCTATATCGGTAGGAGAAGTTATAAGTGGTCGGTCTGTTGCTTCTTCAGCCATCATTAATGCATTCGGATATTTCTCGAAAACCACTTCGTTAAGCTTTTGCAAAAATTGTATGGCCTCCAGGTTTTCCTCACCGCCAAACTGGTTTTTTAGCTTGATCGGCAATGGATTATCATGATTTAAGTAAACCATTGACGATACCGCATCGACACGGATTCCATCAATATGGTATACATCCATCCAAAACATTACATTTGATATAAGGAAACTGATTACTTCAGGTTTGGTAAAATCAAAGTTGTATGTCCCCCATAACGGGCGATCTGCTCTAGTATGATCAATTGGTTCATAGAGAGGCGTACCATCGAAACGGGATAGTCCATGCGCGTCTTTACAAAAATGGGCGGGAACCCAGTCAAGAATTACACCTATGCCCTTTTGGTGGCAAAGGTTAATTAAATATTTAAAATCTTCCGGCGAGCCGTAACGACTGGTTACAGAATAATAGCCCGTGACCTGGTATCCCCACGATTTATCAAATGGGTGTTCCATTATGGCCATGATTTCAATATGTGTAAAACCATTTTCAATCACATAATCAATCAATCTATCAGCCAATTCACGGTACGAATAAAACTCGCCATCTTCTTTCTGTTTCCATGTTCCTGGGTGCACTTCATAAATGGACATGGGTTTATGATAAATATTTTCCTTTTTCCTATTAGCTATCCACTTCGAATCTTGCCATTCAAAATTATCCAGCCTTTTAATGACCGAGGCTGTATTTGGTCTGACTTCCGAATAAAAGGCATATGGATCGGCTTTTAGGATTCGTTTACTTCCAGGTGTATGTATTTCGTATTTATAGAGTTCCCCTTCTTGTAGTCCTGGTACGAACAACACCCAGATACCTGATCGCTCGATCCGTTTCATCACATGATCTTTTCCGTCCCAATTATTAAAATTACCGACTACTGAAACTTGCTTGGCATGGGGGGCCCAAACGGCGAAGCGTACTCCTTCTTTACCTAATGATGTTACAATGTGTGCCCCAAGCATTTTATAGCTTTCATAAAGGGTCCCTTCATGAAACAAATACAAATCGAAATCGCTTGGATAAATCTCTTGTAGCTGGTCAATAATTGCACTCAATAAAACCCCTCCATCAGTATTGAATCGATAGTATTTTAACCATCCTTCCCCAGTTATTATATATATTCGATGTAAATGATATTAATCCTTCAAATGGAGGTGAAGATATTGTTATAAATAGCCGTTTTTTTGTAAATTCAAACATTTTTCAATAAAAATATACATTAATTGTAAAAAAATATTATTATACCAATAAAAGCTCTCCCCATTTTTTTGGAAAGAGCTTTAAGGTATCATGTATGAATGCTTCATGTTATTTGTTCAGTTCGATTCATGGAAGTCTTCGTCAAAAATAAATAGGATAATGATACTGACCATGCCAAAGGAGTATTCTTGTTTGGAATATTCCTGCCCCCTATATATAATTCGGGTACTTCCCAATTTTCCGGTATGATCATTTTCGTTTTATCTATATATTCCTTAACTTTGTTCATCATTCCAAGTTCAAGATAGCATAAGCCCAACCACGGAAGCCCGAAACACCATTCCGCCTCTTGACCGTCATTATAATAAACGTCCTTTTCATATCTTATACAACCATTTGTTCTTTCAAGGCGCTCCGTGACATTCTTCAATATTTTAAGTGCTATTTCACGGTCTACCAGCCGATAAGGATAAATTAAGGATAAAAGGGCTAAATCCGTCTCTTTTGAATAACTTTCCCTTGGAAGTAAGAAACGAAGAGTTTCTTCTCCCTTTTTAATCAGTTCTTCCTTGACGTTGACCAGCATTTTGACTGAATTCAAACCAGCCACACATGCACCTATGCTAGAAGCGTGGATTTCTATATTTTCTTCCCACATCCCGTTATCTTCCGATTGCCAATATTGCAGGCATTCCAAGTAATTGACCAACTTTTGAACAATTTGTAAATCCCGTTGATTTCTCATCACCTTTTTACCATGCCTATACCCTTCACCGACACCCCATAAAAAGGCACCTATCGCATCATTCTGGGCATGCCCCCACTCATCGGGCAGTTCTTTAAGCTCAGTGGAATACCTTGCATGGATATGTTCAAATAAAAACTTGGGTTTCTGTTCCGTATGAATATCTATCTTCCACTCATAGGATTGAAATAAGTCGAATAAAGCATGATATGCTTTCTCGTAACGATTGGATGGATCATTTATAAAAGGGATTACTGTATAAACGACATCCCTTATCCAGACATAATTATAATCATCGGAAACGCTTGCAGTATATGCGCCATTAGGAAGCCGCATGCGATCAAGAACCTCTAGTGCACCTTTCACATTCATTAATTGAACACCTCCATAGTAATTTGCCTATTCCCATTGTTGACAGGCTCACATTTTCTAAACGTTTGTTGTTTCATTTTCAATTAGAAGCGCTTTCAATTCAGCTAACCAAAACAATTTTTCAGAAGTACATTCACCTTAGTTTATGTAATCACTGCCCTTTTTGATAATCAAGCTTCCAATGTTCATTAAAAAGCGTCATTTGCCTAACCGAAACGAACTAAAAAAAGCTGCCTGTCATGAAATAAGTTCTTTGGAAAATAAAAACCCAGTAATGGCAATCCATTACTGGTTATATCGGCCTATCATTTAAATGTTTAGTATATATTAAAAGAAAAATCGTAATATCATCAATGAAAGCACGCCAATCATAACCGTACCCAATAGACTTCTCGTAAAAATGGCAACCAGGAAAGCCGGTAAAGCTGCGGCCAAATTCAACGCATTATCCTTAATTGAAAAGACCTGTTCCGATAATAGAAGTTCTTGAGCCAACAACGCCGCCATTACAGCCACTGGCACATGCTTTAGCCAATCGATGCCCCACTTTGGAATCTCCACTTTACTAAGCAGTGCCAAAGGAACGACTCTAGGTATGAAAGTTACAATCGAAATCCCTACAATCACAGCAAGGATATATCCGCTTATTTCCACCTGCCAATCACCATCCCTATCGTTGCAGCTACAACAGTTGCCACTATGACGCCAGTACTGCCAGGAAAGCAGAAACTTACTGCAACAACAATTAATATGCTGCTAAAAGCGACTGCAAGATCTATAAAAAAGTCCTTTTTACTTAATATTTGCAGAACTAAAAGGCCGATAAACATCGCTGGCAGGGCGAAGTCCATCCCATATTTTTCGGGATTTGGAATCCATTGGCCAAAGAAGCCGCCGGCCATATTTGCAATGAACCAATTTAAATAGGCTGCAAGATTCAGTCCAAGCATCCATTGAAAATCAAGTTGTTTCCTCTTCTGTGCCGCCGTGACGGCCACTCCAAAGGTTTCATCAGTTAATAAGGCTCCGGTTATCAGGTTTTGTTTCAAACTTTGCTGCTTGAAATATGGAGCCAATGCAGCACTAAGTAATAGATGGCGACTGTTCACAAAAAAAATCGTAAAAATTATGGCCGATACTGGATGACTTGCAGCTATCATCCCCGCAGCTATGAATTGACCAGACCCTGCATAGAGTAAAAGCGACATAAGTGCCACTTCAATCATACTTAATCCAGACGTTTTTTCGACGACCCCTGCAGCAAAACCGATACTTAGGTATCCCAATAATGTAGGAATGCAATCCTTTACTCCTTGCCAAAAGCCCTCCCCGTCATTAACCTCGGTAAATCCATCGCTTTTCCATTCAGCACTGTCCTGACTCATAAAAATCCACCCTTGTTTTTATCAATTGCTTTTCAGCTTGCCAAGCAGAATTGGCAACTCCCTATATATTTCGATGATTTGTTCTATCGGCATTCTTACTAAACCGCTGGAAGAAGGGGCAACGAATTCAATGGTCTCATTCAATGAAGGTTCTTCTTGAAGCCCCCAAGAGATTTTTCGTAATTGACGATATTCCTGATAGACACCCTTGCCTACAAAACAGACTAATTTAGGTTTATACTTTTCAATTTTCCTTTTTAATTGCTTCCTTCCTTTTATGTACTCTTCTTTAGTGATTTCGTCCGCACCTTTTGTAGGCCTTGAAACGATATTGGTAAAACCATAACCTAGTTCCAGTAAAGACGAGTCTTCCGTTGGTTCATATTTCCTTGGTGTCAACCCCGACTCGAAGAGGATTCTCCAAAAGCGATTGTTTGGATTCGCATAATGATGGCCAGTCTGGCCTGAACGAATGCTTGGATTGAAACCTACGAACAATATATCCAAATCTTCCTTTAAGTGATCAGAGATGCGCTCCATATTAAAACTCCTTTTAAAATTTGCTATTTACTATTTAATCATTGTACAAAACTGAAAAATATTTAACTACCTTTTCCGCCATTTTCACGACTTATATTAAAAACTAAGGCTCTTTTCGTTAAGATTGTTGTTTTTAAAACGAGACTATTTAAGGTTGATTGGAGTGAAAGTGCGAGACTCCCGCGGGAGCAGCGGGACAGGTGAGACCCCACAGGCGTTTACGCCGAGGAGGCTCACTGCCCACCCCGCGGAAAACGAGCATCTGGAGGAGAAAAATCACACTGTTTTACTTGGTTTGTTGCAGTTAGTGAACCGGTAAAAAACAAATACAAAATTACTTTCCAAAGAATACTTCAGTAAATGCAATGGATTTGATAACCGATCTCTCCCCATTCCCCTTCATTGGAATTATGAAGAAAAGTGAATATCCTTTGAGTGCCCAATTTTATACTCACCAAGACAACCCGGCAAAAAGCAAAAACGTGCATACTTTTAAACAAAGCTTTCAGGGATTCAAAATTAGAGGATGCAACCATTCTTCATGTAATCATCGTCGAAAACGACATCCAGCTAATGGACATTAAAGCATGTAGCTGATAGCATCCAATTTTCATGTAAGAAAGAGTTCATTCATTTCACTGGGTACAAAAGCATGTGAAAGTGGACATGCTGACCAATTGTAATTACGGGCCTGGTTTCTTTGGAAACAAAGGCATGCGAAAGATCCTTTTATTTTTTATGAAAATCTCGGATATTTTGGGACGGTGAATTAGCCTCCCCATCAACTAAATCCCGATGTTCAAACAGGCAGGGGTATAAAATCGATAATAAAAAATATTATAACGCTTATTATATTATATGAAAGTACAATTAAATCATTTGAACTATATGCAAGGCCATAAATTAATGGTTCTGCTGCTTTTCTAAAATTATTAAATCTCTCACTATAGCTGACTTTTTTAAAGGGGATACTATTGATTAATCTGTTAGGAGAATAAACCGGGGGCTTCAATCTCTCGATAATTAAGACAGTTAAATCTATTTCACATGATCAAGAACCTTTATTAAACAGCAACAACTTTAAAGGGGTAATCCATGGCAAATTACTTTACTCGTAGGCATTTATGTACCTACGAGTTTTTAAGTTACGTTTCTGAATACGCTTTTGTGTATATTCGCTTCTTTCAAGCTCGGAAATCAGGAAACATTTTGCCGTTGTTCGATATGATCATGTTTTCTAGCATTGGACATCTTATTGATTGTAAGAAGAATTCCAGAAAGCCATATAATCACGATGCCTGTATAGATATATATATGAGCTTCAATCGGAATCCATGTAGCTAATAATGTTCTTACATTGATTAAGATAATGAAACCACCCACTAAAACACCCATTAATTGAGCAGGAAGCATCCTGACGAGCCAGGCTGCAATCGGTGCGGCAACCACACCACCAATTATCAATGCTACGACCCAAAGCCAATTGACAGCTTCCCATCCAAGCGAAATGATAAAACCAAGACTTCCGAAGAAAGCAATGGCAAATTCACTCGTATCTACAGTCCCTACGGCTTTCCTCGCCGTCATGCCTTTTTTTGACAATAAAACGGGCGTTGCAATCGGTCCCCAACCGCCTCCGCCTGTTGCATCACAAAAGCCTGCAAAAAGGCCTAACGGAATGGAATGTTTTGCGGTCAATGGCTTTACGATTTCAGTTTCCTTCGACGGTTTAAAAATAAATAAAAAACGGAATAAAACGTATACACCCAGGCCAAATAAAAATATGGCAATATACGGTTTTGCTAATTCGGCTGGCAGGTTGCTCAGGAAACATGCACCTACAAATGCACCAACAGAACCTGGAATGATCAAGCGATAGACCATATTTCTATCCACGTTCCCAAACTTTATATGCGAAGCTCCGGATACTGCTGTGGTCACTACTTCCGATAAATGAACGGATGCGGATGCTACTGCAGGGGCAATCCCGAATGTCAGCAATAAGGAAGTGGAACTCACTCCATACCCCATTCCAAGCGAACCATCGATTAATTGGGCAAAAAAACCGATAAAGGCTAACACGATTAACTTTTTCATGACATTCCCCTTTTTTTTACAAAAATAGAACCTAAATAACACCGACCCGATGGTACCGTTTACTGTATAAATCATTTAGATTTCCGTTAAGACACAAAGAGGCACCTAACCAAAATGAAATGACATGTTGGTTAGGTGCCTTCAGTTTTTCTGATCAGCCCAATGATATATTTTCTTCAGCTTCTACTGGTAAAAGCCTAGCTAAAAAACGATATCTTTCTTTTAGGGAATATTTATAAATATCCTCTATTGAATCTTTCAATAACTTGGATTTTTCCTCTTTTGAAAATGAACCATTCTTTATTATCATCCTTGCTTCAAAAAGGAATTCAAGATATTCTTCATATGATTCATCATATACTTTACCTAAGTCATTCCGAATTTTTTTTGCGAGCGTTGGACTTGCTCCATTGGTGGAAACACTTATGGAAAGCATGCCTCTATTCAATGTCGCCGGTATATGAAAATTTCCCAGCTCATGATTACTGATTACGTTCACCAACTGACTTTCGGATGCATTTTCGTACACTCGTTCATTAACTTCAGTAGAGTTTGTTGCAACAATGATTAAAAACGCATCTTTATAGTCTGTTTCTTCCACTTCTTTAAGTAAAACTCGAATCTTACCTTCTTTCTCCAACAATTGAAAACCTGTGCATATCTCGGGGCTTACGACTGTCACATCAGCACCGGCTTCCAATAATGGACCCGCTTTAAAGAAACCAATTTTTCCACCGCCGATGATGACACACTTTCTTTTCTCAATATTAAGCGTAATTGGATACATAAGCTCCCTCCCCACTCACTTCATGAATTCGTTCCGATATGGCTTTTTCAATCTTTGGGTGATAACCTAGGTATCGGCAAAGTATGAATTTCTGCTTCCCCTTTTTTTGGATCATTTTTATACTATTTTCGATGGACTGCATTAAGAGACCGGTAAACAATAGGTAAGGAATGATAAATACTTGGTTTGATCGAGATTCCTGTGCAAATTCCAATGCTTCTCCTAAGCTCGGTGTGGCAGCTGTCAAATAACACTCTTGC
The DNA here is from genome assembly GCF_014844095.1 of Brevibacillus sp. JNUCC-41. Classification (NCBI taxonomy): domain Bacteria; kingdom Bacillati; phylum Bacillota; class Bacilli; order Caryophanales; family Bacillaceae; genus Peribacillus; species Peribacillus sp. JNUCC41. The sequence continues at coordinate 4,650,844 of NZ_CP062163.1, forward strand.
ACACGGATTTTTTGAAACCTATTCCTTAGCAAATCGGCCAACCGAGACAAATCCCTTTTAACGTCGGGATCACTGCTTCCCCTTCCAACCAATAAAACCAAGGAATCCTCTGTAACCTTTACATTTGTTTCCTCCAACCGTTCCACTAAAATGTCAACCATTTTATCACTGACACCGATCGGCCTTCCGTATTTCAAGTCCACGGCAGGGTACCGTTCTTTCATTTTGTTCAATATGAATGGAATATCATGTTTTGCATGTACAGCTGTTAGCAATAGAACTGGAATGGCAATGATTCTCGTCGCACCCTTTTGAACGCACCGTTCGTATACTTCTTCAATCGTAGGAGTTTCCAACTCCAAGAAGCAATACTCTTGAATGGAATTGGGCTGTGCTTGCATACAAACTTTAATAAAATCAATGGCTTGGGCTGAAGCTTCTTTAACACGGCTTCCATGGCAAATATATAAAATGGCTTCCATTAAAAGGCCTCATTCGCCAACAAATTTTCGGTTTGTTTTCCTTCAAACCATTTAATTTTTTCTCGTAAATTAACGACATCGCCCACGACTATCATGCAAGGATTCGAAATCTGTTCGTTATTGGCGGTTTCCACTACATTAGCCAATGTACTGACAGCTGTTTTTTGCGTTTTTAATGTCCCCCAATGAATAAGGGCTACCGGAGTCTCAGGACTTTTTCCATGTTCCAATAGTTTTCCTTGAATATATGGCAGGTTTTTAACGCCCATGTAAATGGCCAATGTATCGATTCCTTTTGCAAGGGATTCCCACTTGATATTATCCTCTTCATCCTTTTTCCGATGACCGGTAACAATTGCAAATGATGAAGCGTGGTCCCTATGTGTAACTGGAATTCCCGCATAAGCTGTAGCGGCGATTCCAGCCGTAATTCCTGGTACGACCTCATAGCTCACGCCACTTTTGGCAAGGGCTTCCGCTTCCTCCCCGCCTCTCCCAAAGACGAAAGGATCTCCGCCTTTCAAGCGGGTGACTATTTTCCCCTTTTTTGCATATTTGACCAGGAACCGATTGATGGTATCCTGCTGCAATAAATGATAATCCGGCAGTTTACCGCAATTAATCAGCTCTACACCGGCTTTTGCATGATTCAATAGTTCTTTATTCACAAGTCGATCATATAAAATGACATCAGCTTCTTGAATGCATTTTAATCCTTTTAATGTAATTAAATCTGGATCTCCGGGACCGGCTCCTACTAGATATACTTTCCCCATTTTTGCAACCTGCCTTCCCTTAGAGAATTGTTTCGAATTCCGATAAAACGAAACCTGCTCCATTTTTAATTTTCCTTTTTTCATATAATGAGATGTCATCCACTTCAGGCAATTTCAAATAATGCTTTTCCAGTTCGATATCAACAAGTTCAAACGCCTTTTCATCTGAATCTGTAACAATGATGACATGGATTGGTTTTTCCTTGATAGTGACTTCAAAACGGTATAGATTCATGGAATGCTTACCTTCCCCTATTAAACGGAAACTCCCGCTAATATATCATCAAGTTTAATTTGTAACTCGTCTACCCCTATCCTTTCCACAAAATCGAGAAAGGTTTCTGATAGAAGTTTTGTTTCTTTGAAAAATAGGATCAATTCTTTCAAAACATGATAGAGCTGATCAGCTTCCACTTTTCCTTTAAGTTTTTCATTGAACTTCCCGCCTTCGTCCAGCGTTCCTCCAACGTATATTTCAAAAGCCTCGACCATCTTTTTGTCCTGGTTTTTCATTTTTATGCCTTGCAGCCCTATTTCGGCGATGGCTCTTTGACCGCAATTATTCGGACAACCGACCATATGCATCCTTACAGGTACATCGAGATCTATTTCCTTGTCCAGTGATTCAGAAATGGTCCTCATTCGATTTTTAGTTTCAACAAGGGCCAGGTTGCAATACTCGATGCCTGTACAAGAAACGGAATAACCAATGAACTTCTTTGGTTGAAATGGAAATCTTTCAAAGATGGTTTCCTGCTTTAATTCCTCAAGATTTGCATCCGGCACATTAGGAATGATTAGATTTTGGGAATTACAGTTGCGGATTTCACCATTTCCATATTTTTTCGCAAGTTCGGCAAACTCGATCACTTCGTCCGGATTTAGACGACCCACTGGTATATTGACTCCAACATAGTTAAGACCATCTTGCTTTTGTTTATGGATGCCGTAGAAATAACCTGCATTCCATCCCTTCACCGCACTTTCTCCCTTTTCAGGAAGCGGACCGGTGTATTCCAGCAATTTTTCCTTGAATTGTTCAGGACCCCAGTCAGCAACAAGGAATTTCAAGCGCGAGCGATGACGCTTTTCACGGTACCCAAAGTCACGGAATATCGTCGTGATGGCGGCTGCTACTTCCACTGTTTTTTCAGGTAAAATAAATAAATCGAGTTCTTCTGCCAGCATCGGAACGGAGGAAAGCCCCCCGCCTACTTTCACGTGAAAACCAACTTCCGTCACCCCATCGATTTCTTTAGTGGCTGGATTGAATGAAACACAGTTGATTTCAGCATTCGAAGCATTATGGATATTAGCACTGATGGACATTTTATATTTCCTCGGAAGGTTCGAATAGTCTTCGTTAAGCCGGAAATACTCAAATACATCATAAAGGACCTCACGTGTATCAAAAAGTTCATCGGGATCGATGCCTGCCAATGCATTCCCGATGATATTACGTGTGATATCACCACAAGCACCAGCCGTAGTCATTCCAACCTTTTCCAAACGATTTAAGATATCCGGGACATGTTCGATAGTTAGCCAGTGGAATTGAATGGCTTGACGGGTTGTAATATCATATACACCCCTCCCGTAATCTTTAGCGATGTTAGCTAAAGTTATTTGTTGATCATACGTCAGGATACCTCCGGGAATAACGACACGCATCATCCAGTAACCAGCTTCTTTTGGCCGTTGCAGGTATAGACCTGCCCACTTGAACATATCCCAATTCTCTTTAGGGATGGAATCAAAACCATTTGCTGCGTAATGTGGAATATCATCAAATATCTTCAATCCGTCTTTTTCCAATTTCCAGATTTCCGTTTTATTTTTAGCGATTAGTGGATTTTCCGACCAAAATTTTTCGTAAACCATTACATTTCCTCCTTGATTAAATCGCTTTCTTTGCTGTCAAATAGCCGATTACCTGTTCAACGCACTCTTCAATGCTGTATTGGTCGGATTCTAAAGTGATTTCCGGTTGTTCTGGTTCTTCGTACGGAGAGTCGATTCCGGTAAAATCTTTAATGATTCCTTTACGTGCCTTGTCATATAGACCCTTAGGATCACGCACTTCACACTCTTCGATCGGACACTTTATGTATACTTCAATAAACTCCCCTTCTTCGAGTAAATCACGTACAATCTGCCGATCTGCCCTGAATGGAGATATGAAGGCAGTCAATACGAACTGCCCACTATCCACGAATAACTTGGAAACCTCACCGATCCGCCTTATATTCTCAGTTCGATCCTCTTCAGAAAAACCTAAATCTTTATTTAAACCGTGGCGGATATTATCACCATCCAATACATAACTTCGAATATTCCGATTATATAATTCTTTTGCGACCGCGTTGGCAATCGTTGATTTTCCGGAACCCGAGAGTCCTGTAAACCATAGAACTGTGCTTTCATGCCCGTTTTGCTTCCGGCGGAGCTCCTTGGTCAATGACGTTTCATGCCAAGTAACATTCGTACTTTTACTCATATAATAATCCCCCTCTTCATATGATCCTTCAATTTATGTCCAATCAGTTATAAACTTCATTCTTTTTCAGACCTTCGATCAACACCTCGATGACCTCTTTACGGCTAAAGGTAGCTGGAGGAATTTCTCCATTACGCAACATTTCCCTTACCTTCGTTCCAGACAGGATGACATGATCTTCCCTGCCGTGCGGACAAGTTTTAGCGGAAGCCATATTGCCGCATGCTTTACAGTAAAAACTATGTTCAAAGAATAATAACGTGATCCCTAACTCATCGGCGTTAAAATTCCCAAAGATTTTTTGGGCATCATATGTGCCATAATAATCGCCCACACCCGCATGATCACGTCCGACGATAAAATGGGTGCATCCATAATTTTTACGGACCATTGCATGGAAAATGGCTTCTCTAGGTCCTGCATAACGCATGGCAGCAGGGAAAACTGCAAGGGAGACACGATCCTTGGGATAATATTTCTCAAGCAGCACTTTGTAACTTTCCATTCTTACATCTGCCGGAATGTCATCGGATTTAGTGGCACCTACGAGAGGATTTAAGAATAAGCCGTCGACAATCTCCAATGCTGTCTTTTGAATATATTCATGTGCACGGTGAACAGGGTTCCTCGTTTGGAAACCGACAACCGTTTTCCACCCTTTTTCAGCAAAAGCTTTCCTTGTCTCGACAGGGTCCAGATAATTAGCTTGGAATAACGGACGCTCTATTCTCTTAATCAACTTTATTTCCCCGCCGACATATACATCCCCGCGGTTAAATAAATTTTTCACTCCGGGATGCTTCTCATCATCCGTTTGATATACTAATGTCGCTTCCAATTGCTTATCTGGAGTGTAAATATCGGAAACGGTGAGAACCCCGTATGTTTCACCCTCATGAGTCAGCGTTACTTCTTCACCTATAGTAAGGGTTTCTGCAATTTCTTCGGTCAAAGGCAGCGTAATCGGGATGCTCCATACATGTCCGCTGCTAAGCCTCATATCCCTGACCACTGTCTCATAGTCACTTTTTGTAAAGAATCCCTTAATCGGACTGTAGGCACCAGTGCCTATCAATTCAAGATCACTTAAAGCGATTTCATCGATTTCGATTGACTTTGTTATTTTACTAAAATCATATTTTGGTTCCCAAAGATCGATTAATGTTCCTCCGTGCGGTAGACTGATTGTCATGCTAATTTCCCCCTATGGTTTCTATTTATTTAAGATAAATGCAATCCGCATTCCGTTTTTTGTGCTCCTTGCCAACGGCCTGAGCGTAAATCATCTGCATTGAATGCAGGTGCTGTACACGTTTTACATCCAATGCTAGGATATCCATTATCATGCAGGATATTATATGGAAGTCCGTTTTTGTGGGCGTAGCGCCAAACATCTTTCCATGTCCAATGTATGAGTGGACATATTTTAACCGACTTGAACTTATTATCCTTATTGATATACTCGGTTTTAGCCCTTGTTTCGGATTGCTCCCTCCGCAGTCCCGAAAGCCAGGCTGTTGCCGTTGAAAGCACATCGGTAAGCGGAATGATCTTACGGATGTTACAGCACTTATTGGAATCACTAAGCCATAATTCATCCCCATATTCCGCTGCTTGTTCTTCAAGCGTCAAGGCAGGTTTCTTCATTTCAATTGAAAGTTTTGGATAGCGCTTCTTCACTTGCTCGATCAATTGGTAAGTCTCTTCAAAATGAACATCTGTATCAAGGAAAACAATTTTTGCCGAAGGGTTGACCTTCGCCAATAAATCAGTAAGCGCGATGCCTTCAATACCAAAACTGCAAGCATAAATCAGTTTGTTTCCATAATGGTCATTCGCCCATTGCAGAACTTCCAAAGCTCCTTTTGTGTCACTGTCTTCAGGAAATACAGGGAATTCCCCTGAATTGAAATTTTCATAGTTTATTAATCCAGCCAACTTTTGTAGCCCCCTCTAAAAACTTGCTGTATCAGGTTAGAGTAACTGTTGATCAATACCCGTTAATCTTCCCCAGTTTATTTGATTCTAGGAAAAAGAGACGAATCTAACCAATACTCTCTATATATCAGTTAAACCCGCCTCTAGTTTTTCTAGTCAGCAGATACCTTATTTAATTCTTAATTTTTCATTTCTTTCCATTTGAATGATTTTACCATCCTGGACTATAAGTGTAATGGATCCATATTTCATTGAATTAAGCATTTCTTGAAGTCGTTCAAATATTTCTTCAAGCTGATTCTCTTTATCCAAACCAGTTCCTCCTTTAAGAAAATCCGCGAATATTTTATTTTCGACGCTGATTAAATGAATTTCTTAGTTTTATATAATTCCATACAACCTTACATTGTTATGGTTTACCTGAAATTTTTCCAAAAACAAAAATCTTTCCATGATGGAAAGATCCCAAGGTAAATATCATTACCTTATCTTCCAAAATGATCAACATTTTGTTGGAGGTAGCACCTTGCATCCATCATGCAGGTTGCTGGACTTCAAAGGGCCAATTCCCTCCGTCGCTCTGGATAAGTTTTATTATTTTAAATATTAACATATATTTAATCCTTGTCAATGGAGTTTTCTTATAAAATAACTTGGTTTAATATTATGGATGAACTGTTATTTTTATACACACTATTCAATTTATGATTTTATGTTCATTTAAATACGAAAATAGACTCATTTTTTTAGATAAAGTCTCCAAAAAAAATGAGTCTATTTTCATTAATAAACCTATTATGGACGGCTGTAATTACGTTAAGAAATACGTTTGAATGCCAGTCCTTTTGTTAAAGGGATTACTTGAATTCATTAATTTCTTAACTGTATCGCTTCTACAAATTCTTGAACTTGACTCTGGACACGATCAATTAAATGTGAATCATTAATCGGATTTTCAGAATTCTGTTTATCTATTTCCTTATCAACAAAATAAATGCCCTGAAGCGGCTCTCCTTTTAATATTGAGATTAATGGTTTAAGCGCATAGTCAATCGCCAATAGATGCCTGTTACTTCCACCAATCATGATTGGCAGAACTGGCTTACCCTTAAAAGCGCCTTCTGGCAGCAAATCAATCAAGGCTTTTAATACACCTGTATAAGAAGCCTTATAAACCGGTGAACCAATGATTATTCCTCTGGCTGCTTGAATTCTCTCTGAAAGTTTTAAGATATCTTCGCTATTATATTTCCCTTGGAATAAATCATCTGCTGAGAAATCCGTTATTGAGAAATAAGCTGTGGTAAATCCTTCTTTTTCGACCAATGATTGAATATGTTTTAGTGAAATGTCCGTTCTTGATGGAATAGCCGGACTTCCTGATAAAATTACGATATCGCTCATTTAATACCCCTCCATTGTTACATGATTTCCAGATAAAATCTTATTAAAGCATTTCGTGCAGTATGCATTTATCGTAATAGTCTGAAAAATATAAGTCAAATCTTACACTCTGGTTTAATGGATTCACAAATTTGACTGCGTCGTTTCTGAATGCATATAAAACGGTCATATTTGCGGCTTGATGCACATGCCTTTAAATATGACCGTTTCATTATGTATGATTTTGTTTACCATGAATACCATATACCAAAAGTTGTGCAATGTTCTTAATTCGTTCAGAAGTAAAATACGGCTCCTTTTTTTGTTGATGGATCTCATAATGTGTAGATAATGCCAATGTAAAAGAAATGATCCCTACATTAAATAGGATAATGTCAGAGATATATTGTATCTCTCCGCTATCTATTCTCTTTTGTATTTCAATATGCTTGGCATTTGGCTTGAAAATCTGATCTATATATTGCTTTGAAATATCTTGATCGAATTGTGTTTCCCTAAATAATATTGAAAACTGTTCTTTATTCTCAAGTATTTTTTTTATCATGGTGCAAACATGATTCTCCACTAGTTCATCCGTGGCTAGATGGCTAGTCACATCTTCGGATTCCTCGTTTTCATCAGGGGTGATTGTAGCCAAAAGCAAATCTTTTTTGCTGTCAAAGTATTTGTAAATAGTAGCTTCGGAAACATTGCATGCAGAGGCAATTTCATTCGTTCTTGTCATATCAAAACCTTTAGTGGCAAAAAGAGTCCGGGCTACATTTATGATTCGTTCTTTGGTTTGCTGCCCTTTTTTCAAAAATATCAACCTTCTTTTATAAAGATAAGACCGGTTTCACCAATCTATTTCTATGATATCTCGGTGGTAGCAATCGGTCAATATTACCTTTGATTTGTTAGAATTAATATTCCCATATATCATAAATAGAAAACATCGTCTGATTGGGACGATGTTTTCTTTTTTTTTTGAAAATCACTTAAAAGATGCATAGCCATCATCAACCATGACTACACTTCCATTAATCGCATCCGCTTCCTCTAACGATAATAGATAGACGGCATTTGCAATGGCTTCTGGCTTGATTAATTTACCGCGCATTTGACTTGCATTCAATTTATCGATGATTCCCATATCTTTATAGCCTTGTATGATAGGAGTGTCAACCCCGCCTGGCGCAATGCCCACTACGCGTATGCCATAAACACCCAATTCCAAAGCAGCTGTCTGAGTCATCATTCTTACAGCGCCTTTAGTTGCCTGATAGGCAAAAGTCCCATGGGAAGCTAAGTAGCCAAACACGGAAGCAGTATTTATAATGACCCCCTTGTTATCTAGCTCCTTCATTTTCCGTCCTGCTGCCATGATTCCAAAAGCAACTCCGTGCTGGTTCACTCCAATCGTTTTGAAGTAACCCTCCATATCTTGTTCGAGAATCATACCGCCTCCACCAATGCCGGCATTATTAAACATGATATCGATCCTTCCGTATGTTTGCACTGCTTTATTGATTAACGATTCAACATCTTCCTGCTTAGAAACATCCGTTTTAACAAAGATGGCCTCTCCACCATCCACTTTTATCTGTTCAACAGTTTCCTGTCCCATTTCCTCATTAAAATCCGCAACGACGACCTTGTCCCCCTTTGCTGCGAATTTCAAGCATGTTGCTCGGCCAATTCCGCTTGCTCCTCCTGTAATAACTGCAACTCTTGCTGTCATTTCCATTCCCCTCTCGCCAATAAAAAGTATGTAAGTGATTACTTACTTTTCCCATTATAAAAGTAAAGGACAATGAATTCAAGCAAATTGTATTTTTATAGTGTTAGGAGCATTCAAAATTGAAGCTGCCCTATTAATAGGACAGCTTCATTTGTTTAGCAGGTTTTCAATTCGACCTTACTTACGGAGGTCTTCACCATTTCAATGAAGAGTTGCAGAAAACGATCATCACCTGTTAATTCTGGATGAAACGCACTGACAAGGACATGGTCCTGTCTTGCAGCCACTACATTCTCTTCATAAACAGCCAATACTTCTACACCTTCTCCAATTCCATCAGCAAACGGCGCCCGGATGAATACAGCCTTATAAGGATCTTCCATTCCTTTAATTGTCAGTTCAGCCTCGAAACTATCCCGTTGACGTCCAAATCCGTTCCGTTTCACGGAAATGTCCATTAGTCCAAGATAGGCCTTCTCATCGCCAGCCAATTCATTGGCCGCCAATACCATCCCTGCACATGTACCGAAAATAGGTTTTTTACCCTCGAAGAAAGTTTTGATCGGTTCCATAAATCCATAACGATCCATTAGCTTCCTCATCGTAGTGCTTTCTCCGCCTGGAATGATCAAGCCGTCGATTTCCAGCAACTGTTCCGGTTTTTTTACTATAATTGCTTGTTCGCCGGCAGCTTTGATTTGGTTCAAGTGTTCTTCAACTGCTCCCTGTAATCCCAAAACACCAATAGTTATCATATTACCATCCACGTTCCTGCATCCGTTCTGCCGGAGCTAGTTTGGAAATATCAATTCCTTTCATTGCACTGCCCAACTCTTTGGATAACCGGCCAATCAATTCATAATCGGTGAAATATGTAGTAGCTTGAACGATTGCCGATGCGAATTTTTCTGGATTTTCAGATTTAAAAATACCAGAACCCACGAAAACGCCATCTGCTCCCAATTCCATCATCAGTGCTGCATCAGCTGGAGTGGCAATTCCGCCAGCTGCAAAGTTAACTACAGGCAATTTACCTGTGCGTTTGATTTCTCTTAAAATTTCATAAGGGGCTCCAATATTTTTTGCCTCTGTCATTAATTCATCATCACTCATGATGCTCACTTTACGAATTTGTGACTGTACCTTTCTCATATGACGCACAGCTTCCACAATATTACCAGTACCTGGTTCTCCTTTTGTACGAAGCATTGATGCTCCTTCACCAATACGGCGTGCAGCTTCGCCTAAATCACGGCATCCACAAACGAAAGGTACGGTGAAATCACTTTTTAGAATATGGTATTCTTCATCAGCAGGAGTCAGCACTTCACTTTCATCGATATAATCCACTCCCATGGATTCAAGTACCCTTGATTCAACAATATGGCCAATCCTTGCTTTAGCCATGACCGGGATTGACACTGCATTCATTACTTCCTCGACAATTCGCGGATCTGCCATTCTAGCTACCCCGCCAGCCGCACGGATGTCGGAAGGAACCCTTTCCAATGCCATGACAGCGACAGCACCTGATGCTTCTGCGATTTTTGCTTGTTCAGCGTTAATGACGTCCATGATTACGCCACCCTTTTGCATTTGTGCCATTCCTCTTTTTACTGTTTCAGTTCCTAATAATTTTTCCATTTCTCTTCCCCCTAATATTTGCATTTTTTAGATTTGTTAGACTTAGTATAAAAAATAGTTGACCGCATTGAAAGTATCAGTTTTAATAAACTTAATGGAGTCAGCATAAAATTATTATAAAAGGTGGAAACAAAATGAATATGCTTTCTTGTGATTTAAATAGGTTAAGTGAAATACCTTTGTACGAACAATTATATTCACATATTAAAAAAGAAATCATTGATGGCCGTCTTCTTTACGGTACAAAGTTGCCATCCAAACGGAAATTGGCAGAGTTCCTTCAAATAAGTCAAAATACTGTCGAGACGGCATATGAACAATTGACTGCAGAAGGATACGTTGAAGTCATACCTAGAAAAGGGTACTATATTCAAACATTCGAGGATTTAGAATATACACAAACGAACCAAGTATCCTTGGAAAAAAACAATCATAAAAAAGGGGAATTACTGTATCATTTTCATCCCAGCCAAATTGACACGGAACACTTCCCATTTGAAAAATGGAGAAAATACACGAAAAGCAAAATCGATGAATCACATCAAGATCTTCTTTTACTGGGGGATTCTCAAGGGGAATATGAACTACGATGTGAAATTGCCCATTATTTGTATCATGCACGTGGTGTACAATGTGTTCCCGAACAGATCATCATTGGTGCAGGAATGGAAATTTTATTGCAGCAGCTTGTCCTCCTATTCGGTAAAAATGCCATCTATGGTGTTGAAGATCCTGGGTATCACTTGATTCACCGGATTTTGCGCAGCTACCCAAATGAAGTCCACCCCCTGCAAATTGATGAAGAAGGCGTAAAGGTTAACCAAATTGAAGATTCAAAGATCGACGTCGTGTATGTCACTCCCTCACATCACTTCCCAAATGGAACGATCCTATCCGTTAACAGACGGACGCGATTGTTGAACTGGTCCCAAGGGGCAACAAACCGTTATATTATCGAAGACGATTATGATAGTGAATTTCGTTATAGTGGAAAAACAATTCCTTCCTTACAAAGTATGGATGCTGGTGATAAGGTAATTTATTTAGGGTCGTTTTCCAAATCATTGATGCCATCGATTCGGATCAGTTATATGGTTCTTCCGGCTCCATTGTTACAAATTCATCAACAGGAATTATCTTTTTACCATTCCACCGTTTCCCGGATTGATCAGCATGTGTTGACACAGTTCATGAAGGAAGGGGATTTCGAAAAGCATTTGAATCGAATGAGGAAAGTTTACCGTCGTAAGTTGGATAAAGTGATCGATTTGTTTAAACCACATAAGCAAATAAAGATCATTGGTGAACGGTCAGGATTGCATATCGTCCTCATCGTTAAGAACGGCATGGATGAAGAGACACTTATTCAAAAGGCAAACGAAAATCATATTAAAATTTATGGACTATCGACATATTCTATTGAAAAAGTTGACGATGCCCCTCCAAAAATCATATTGGGCTTTGCAGGGATCCCTGAATCCGAATTGGAAAAGGCCATCCACCTTTTATTGATCTCATGGGGTTTATAAAGAAAAAGAAGTTCACTGTCGTGAACTTCTCAGTTTGTCGACAAAAGGGGTTCGGAATGTATTAATTCCGAACCCCTTTTGATATTTTCTTGGAATTTTGCTCAAGATTAAGAGCTTGGGTCTCTACGAGCCCACTATGTTAGGCCATTTTTGGACCTTGCCATGTCCAATTGGCCATCTTCTTTAAATTCATGGAAGCGAAAGTAAGCATCGCCTGCATCGACAATTTTTTAAGTCCCCTTAATGTAGTCCAACGCATACCATGCTTTTCTTTTGCATCTGCGAATACACGCTCAATCGTTTCCTTGCGTTTCGCATAGATAGGTTTTACATCTTGATGATGACGCAGGTGATCTGCTTCTTCCATATTTTCTTGCCAGATATGGCGCGTCACCACTTTTTGATGGTCTTTGCTTTCTGTACACTGTGATAAAAATGAACATGTCTCACAAATGTGTTTGGGAGATTTGTACTCGCGATATCCTTCTTTATTTGTTGTTGAGTACTTTAAAATCTCTCCCGATGGGCAAAGGTAACAGTCAAAATGTTCATCGTAAACATACTCATGTTTGCGGAAGATTCCTTCTTTTGTTCGAGGCCGTGTATAGGGTATAGCCGGTGTGATTTCTTTGTCAAAGAGGTAACTTGTAATGGCTGGTGTTTTATAAGCTGCATCTGCGGCAACGGCTTCAGGCTTTCCAACTTTCTCAATCACTTGTTCAACCAGTGGCTCTAACATATGGCTATCATGCGTATTTCCAGGTGTTACAATCGTCCCTAGCACAAAACCATTGCGGTCTGCAGCCGTGTGAAATGAATAGGCAAACTGTTTTGTCCGTTCATCTTTCACATAGTAACCACTCTCAGGATCTGTTGTACTTTCTTTAATCTCTTTGGTTTCTTCCTTATCAAATTTATCTGGTGGAAAAGGTTTCTTTCCATGGTTTTCACGATCTTGATTTATTTCTTCTTGAAGGCGTTCTTGATACGCTCGTGTTTCCTTGCGAACGACTTTCTTTGCGAACTTTCGCTTATTTGCACTGGCTTTCACATGAGTGGAATAAACGAATACATGCTCAGCACTTATTAACTTTCTTTCGGAAGCTGTCATTAAGATGCGATAGAAAATCTGTTCAAACAGGTCAGTATCTTTAAAGCGTCGCTCGTAATTTTTCCCGAACGTTGAGAAGTGAGGCACTTTATCATGGAAACCGTAACCTAAAAACCAACGGTAAGCCATATTCGTTTCAACTTCTTCAATTGTTTTACGCATCGAACGAATACCGAAGGTATATTGAATGAATGTCAATTTAACTAAAATAACTGAATCAATACTTGGGCGCCCTTTCTCTGAATACATATCTTTCACCAAGTCATAAATGAAAGTGAAGTCAATGGCCGCCTCCATTTTACGAACCAAATGGTTCGCTGGCACCAGTTGATCCAAAGTAATCATTTCAAGTTGATCTCGCTGAATAGAATCATGTTTCGAAAGCATCGTCATCACCTCAAGTTTTAAACTCCTATTTTAAAACAAAAAAGACTGTAGGCAAAAGCGGTTATATCTAATTGTTAAAACAAAGTTGATTGGAGCGGGTGTGCGAGACTCCTGCGGGAAAAGCGCGTCCAAGGGAGACCCCACAGGCGCAAAGGCGCCGAGGAGGCTCCCGGACCGCCCGCGGAAAGCGAGTGCCTGGAGTGGAAATCAACGTTCGAATTTTTAAAACCCCAAAAAAAACTGTAGACAAACTCGATTTTCATCGAGTTTGTCTACAGTCTGAGAAGTTCACTGTCGTGAACTTCTTTGATCTTGTCTAATAAAATGAGGTTTGGAATGCTCTCATCCCGATTCCCTTTCATGATTTTAATACAAGACTTTTATTTATGATGAAACCGTTGAAGAAATTTGCGACACTCCGGCCGAATGTTATTCCAATACTCATTCCTTAATTTCCGGTTTAATCGTCAGCATTTGAATATTTTTTCACTCGCAAGCATTACATAAACTGCAATAAAGATTTCAATTTTCACTTTTTACGAATATTCAGCTTAGAAAGTTAAATTGACTTTTAATTTCCCTCGCACGCTATTAATAAACCAAATTTCATCTGCGTTATTTAGGTCATCCTTTGAAATGGTTTTTTCTTTGATTTCCTTCTTCCTGATCAAGTCTTGACGAAATGTTCCAGCAAGGAGACCTGAGTCCACCGGAGGGGTATAGAGTTCACCATTTATCTTCACCACTACATTTCCATTCGTGAATTCGGTGATGAATCCTTCTTCATTCCAAAGCAGAACATCCTGGAAGTCGGGATTACTCATTTGAAAGCCTTCATATACATCACGATTGGTGGTCTTATGAAATAGAAATGGATTTGCACTTGATATTGGAGTTTCAGCCAAGATGGCCGTAAATTCTGAATCAAGGGGCTTGATTGCTTGTCCGGAGACTTCAATTTCACCATTTTCATTAAGTAGTACCCTTACCTTTTGCAACGTCCCATGGTTTAATTCCGCATACTTTTGGAGTCGATCTCTTACATACAATTCAGAGAATCGGTAATCGAAGTAATCAGCGGATTGTTTCATCCGATCGATATGATCATTCAACAAATAATATTCGCCATCCTTGAGTTTAATCGATTCCAATAGTTTGTAAGCAGGCCTTTCCACCGTCAATAATTTGGCTTTTAAAAAGGCTTCGTCATATTCTTCCGATAACTCGGAATCCCAGGTGATTCCCCCGCCTACCCCATACTCAGCTTTTCCTGTTGCCTCATCGATCACGACTGTACGAATCGGTACATTAAAAACGGCTTCGGATTCAGGGGTGATAAACCCGATTGCACCGCAATAAACTTCACGTGGCGAATTCTCGATATCAGCGATGACCTCCATCGTTTTTATTTTAGGTGCACCTGTTATCGATCCACATGGAAAAAGTGCCTTGAATATATCAATGATTGTTGTTTCGGGATTCGTATCGGCTGTAATCGTGGATGTCATTTGCCAAACGGTCGGATATTTTTCAATTGCCTTAAGCTGTGGAACCTTGACGCTTCCAGGTTCAGCAATCACTCCCAAATCATTTCTCAGTAAGTCCACAATCATGTAATTTTCAGCTTGATTCTTTTCCGAGGCTGCTAACCAGTCTGCATTGAGCTTATCCATTTTCAGTGTCGTTCCCCGTTTTACCGTTCCTTTCATTGGACGAGTAATCAGCTGACCATCTTCCCAACGGAAAAACAACTCGGGTGAAGCCGATAGGATTCGATGTGTCCCCACATTCAAATATGCACTATAGTTCGAGCGTTGGGCTCTCTTCAAGCGATTAAAGAAAGCGAAGTCATCTCCTTCGAACTGGGATTGCAAACGCATCGTATAATTGACTTGATACGTATTGCCTTTCTCGATTTCGGATTTTATTCTTTGAAATCCGGAATGATACGTATTTGAATCCGTTTCTGATTGCCACTCAGCTAGATTAAAAGCCCCGGTCATTTTTTCAGGTGATTCTTCTTCCGGTTGATCAAAAATCCCGAACCATAATAATGGCATTTTGGCCCCATCTTTTACTTTAAAAGACTTTTCAAAAGCAGGTGCCGCTTCATAGGAAACATATCCCGCTGCATAATACCCCTGTTGAATCGCTTCCTGGACTTTTTGGAATTGGGGAAGGACATCCTCAATTGAATGGGCGGTGAACACTTTTTTCGGGTTCGTAAAATAAAGAGGCCGGCTGTCACCTTGTTTATCTGTGAAGTGAAATATTAAGGATAAAGGATCTTCTCGTTTCATTCTTCTCTCCTAACTATGTTTATGAAGACAATCGGTATGTATTTTATAAAAAAGCTTGCAGACACGTAATCTGCAAGCTCATTCTTTGACACTTATTTCATTCCAGTAACTTCTGCAATGATTTCATAAGAACGAAGGCGTGCTTCCTGATCATAAATGGCAGAGTTTATAATCATTTCATCCGCCTGTGTTTCATTTAAAAATGCCTGCAACTGCTCTTTAACCTCTTTTGGATTTCCTATAATGGAAGCGTTCAGCTGCTTCATGACAATGGCCTTTTCATATTCTGTCCAAAGGCCCTCCATCGTATCAACTGGAGGAGCAAGTTGACCAGGCGTGTTCCGTATCAAATTCAAGAACTGCTGTTGATAAGATGTAGCGACCCTTTGCGCTTCTTCCGTAGTATCAGCTGCAAATACATTGATACCAACCATGACATAAGGTTTATCGAGAACATCGGATGGTTGGAAATTATTGCGGTAACGAGCTAAAGCTGGTTGAGTGTTTTCAGGGGAAAAATGGCTTGCAAATGAAAATGGCAATCCCAGCTGTGCTGATAATGCTGCACTGAATCCGCTTGAACCAAGCAGCCAAATCGGGATATCCTGTCCTTCGCCAGGGATGGCACGAACACGATTATGTTTAGAGTCCGCATCTAGATAGCTACGGAGCTGTGCCAATTGTTCAGGAAAATCCTGACCGTTATTACGTACA
The DNA here is from genome assembly GCF_014844095.1 of Brevibacillus sp. JNUCC-41. NCBI lineage: Bacteria > Bacillati > Bacillota > Bacilli > Caryophanales > Bacillaceae > Peribacillus > Peribacillus sp. JNUCC41. The sequence goes on from NZ_CP062163.1 coordinate 4,667,346, forward strand.
TCACCCCGGAGTGCCATGGCTGTAAATTGGTCGCTTCCCGGAGCGCGTCCCAGTCCTAAATCTATTCTACCAGGATACATTGCTTCCAATGTTCCAAATTGTTCTGCGATAACCAGCGGTGCATGATTCGGTAGCATTATGCCTCCAGAACCTACACGAATTCTTTCCGTCCTACCTGCAACATAGCCTATAAGCACTGACGTTGCAGAGCTTGCAATCCCAGGCATGCTATGGTGTTCTGCAACCCAGAAACGGTTGTAATTCCATTGCTCCACATGTTTAGCTAATTCTACTGTATTTTTAAAAGCTCCCGAAACTGTACCACCCTCAACGATTGAAGCCAGATCCAGAACGGAAAAAGAAATGTCGCTAAGTTTTTTAACTTGTTGATCAGCATTCATATCTTCATCTTCTTTCTTTCAATTATGATTAATTGGACGCAAAGCCATCATATAGAAAATGCACACAAAATGCACATAAAATGCTCGGATTAACTGTTAAGAATTTCCCTGGCAATCAAACGAAACGAATTAAGCCGATCCTCCAACTTATGAGTGATGGTAATCAGCATGATTTCATCAGCTTGATATTTCTCCTGAATCTCCAAAAGCCGATTCTTCACTTGTAAAGGGGTACCAAAAATCAGTTTTTTATCCAAGGTTTCCATCAATGCTTTTTCTTTTTCAGTCCAAACATGGTTCCTTACCTCTTCAATACTTGGAACCTGCGTTCTTTCCCCTTGACCACTTTGAATTTTCCATAGAATGTTGCTAAGAGCGATTTCTTTTGCATGTTCCTCGGTTTCTGCGCATATGGCCGAAACCGTAACAATCGTTTTAGGTGCTTTAAGTAACCCTTTTGTTTGAAAGTCCTCACGGTACTGGTGAAAACTCTGCACGCCATCATTTTCACTCATGAATTCACCAAACGCGTATGCAATGCCATTCTCAGCGGCAAGTTTTGCACTTTTCCCACTTGTCCCCAATATCCATGGTTCAGGCGGTTCCATTGGGATAGGAGCAGCAGAGAGATTTGAAAAAGGATGTTCTTTTGGAAATTCATCTCTTAGAAAATACAACAGTTCTTGAACAAGTTCTGGCATTTTGTAAACATTCTGAAGGAAATTATCGGATAATGCCATCGTTGCTTCGGCAGAGCCACCAGGAGCACGCCCCAGTCCCATATCAATCCGTCCTGGAAAAAGTGTTGCAAGCATATTATAAGTCTCTGCTATCCTATATGGCTTATAATGCGGAAGCAGCACTGCCCCTGATCCAATCCGGATATTTTTTGTTTGTGCACCAATGTAGCTTATCAAAACCTCTGGAACGGAACAGGCCAATCCCGGCAGATCATGATGTTCAGTTAACCAGATTCTGCTATAACCCAGTCTATCCCCTTCTTGTGCTAGTTGTAATGATGCCTGCAATGCTTCTTGTGCTGACTGTCCGGATGCAATTGGGGATTGATCCAAAATGCTCAGTTTCATTTTTTGTTACCGCCTTTCTTGGCTTTCGTAACTTAATGGTAAATCATAATTAGTCGAAAGTCGCTTGAAACGCTTGCTTTGTTATTTTAGTTTGCAGCCTTTAACGGATATTATGAGGGGCTGAAACTAAATCGGGGAGTAGAAGCGGATGATATATTCTAGCGAGGTATTTGGTTTAATACATTAATTGCGCAGGTGCTGGCTTAAGGAGTCATTTTTTCACTTATTCTATCGAGGTTTTTTTTGGAAGAAATGCATATAAAGAAAAGCCCTTTTTAAGGGCCTTTTCGAAGTTATTCACTTTTTTTGAATTGAGATAGTAATTCATCCGCCATTATTTGCGAATCCAAACGAGCCGCTATAAATGGGGGCTGGACCCGATTATTGGACTCGACGGGCAAACCTAGCCAGACAACTCTTTTATCAAAGATGATAAAGGAAAAGGAAACAGGTAAACAAATAAAATGATCAGCGTTGATATCAGGGTTTCTTTTTGCAGAAATGGTCGTCAATTTCACTGTAGGGTTTCGTTTCATCAAATATTGCTGCCATTCTTCTGACAAACTGTTCAAATCTGGAACAGCAATAACCATCTCTTGTTTTGTTGATTCAATATCTTCCTGAAAGTCCCCCAATTTACGGGCATGCATCCATTGCAATTTCGGGTGCTGGTGTTTAACCCATTTTCCAATGTCTTTCTTTGATACAATCTGATCATTTTGAATTTGATGATCGACAAGCTGACGAAGTGTTTTGCTGCGATAAACGTGTTTGTTGACAAATGAAGTGTCACATACATGTACGAACTTACCCTTAGTCCTTGTTATGGCCACGTTAATGAGCCTTTCACTTTCTCTCCCTGTCAATAACATTCCAGCCCTGTTTTGCGGATAACTATCAACTGTGTCAAAGATCATCATCTCACGTTCACTTCCCTGGAAACGATGTACAGTTGCAGCGATGATATCCGCCGTTTTCCGTTCTTTCCCATATAAGTCATCCAATAGTTTTTCCATCAAGTCTGCCTGAGCACGATAAGGGGCAACATAACCAATGGACCTTGATCCGCCCATATAAGCTTCATGAATCAGTTGAAAAGATAAAAGCAATTGCCATACATTCATTCTCGAATGGGATGTCCGTTCAGTAATGCAATATTCCCCTGCTAAGCTAGTATCGAGAAGTGCTGTTGCCTTATTGGCAAACGGTTCCGACAGCATTATGCCTTCCCTGCTAGTCGAAACACTTTTATGATCGCCAACAAAATTGTTATATACGACACGATTAGTGAATGCTGAAATATCCGGATGCATGCGGCGCTGTTCCTTTAATAGGAATAAATGAGGATGGAGTTCTCCTTCTTCAACAGACTGGGCAACACCGGACCGATGAAATATGTCTTCCTTCAGCCAAAGTTTCACGAGGGAATCGCGAGCCGAAGCTATGGGTGGCAATTGTTTGAAATCACCACAAACGATAATATGCTTGGCTAACGCTGCAGCAAAAGCTACCTGAGGTACGTAAGCCATACTCGCTTCGTCCAAAATAACCAGGTCATACTCTTTTTGATAAACCGTTTCATCATTTGCGGCTTTAGCTAAGGTCGTTCCGATGACTTTTGCTTCTTTTACGAATTGAACCTCTTTTTGGCGGATTTTCTCCAAGACTTTGGCCAGCTTTTTCTCTATCTCAATTAATTGATCTGTATCCCTTTTACTGAATGACCCTGCCAAGTCATACTTTAATAGACGTTTTTCTTCGCCAAGCTCTTCTTTTTCTTTAACTAATGTCGGTTCATGTTTCCCTAATAATTGCCCTGTAACAATATCTTCATGGTTGGCTAGTGATTCACCGGTTTGAGATCCATAGCGAAGCACATCGCCTTCTTTGAAACGATCTTTCTTTTTAATGAATGATGAAATTTCAGCCATCATAACATCGACAGCCTGGTTGCTATGGGACAAAACCAGAATTTTTTTATCTTGTAAATAATGATTGGCTACTGTACGAGCCAAGGTATAGGTTTTTCCTGTACCAGGGGGTCCCCAAACAAAAGTGACAGGATTGAACTTCGAGCGCGCATATAATTCTTTCACACTACTTTGTTTTTCATTTAATGGATGTTTTTGCGGCATGGACGGATCCATCAGGCGCTTGATCCGAAGCCTTTTCCTTTTGCTTCTCTTGATTTCATCCAAGCGCATAATCAATTGTTCCAGCAATTCCCAGGGATCATGGTATAAAAAGGCTTCACCTATCATATCGCCTAAAGAACGATCAAAAACAACGATTATACTTTTCCCCTCTGATGAAAGGATTCTTCCATCCTGTTTAATCCCTCCCCATTCCAGTCGAACGAGGGAACCGACAGGGATTTTTATTGATGAACCTGTTTCAAAATAATAATTGAAAGAACCGTCACTTGTAAGCAGATGGCCGTTTGAAACCAGGTATTTTGTGCTGCCATACTTTTTCAAATGCAGGATCTCAAGTTGTAGTGCCTGCTGCCATTCTTTTATATAATTAACTGTCGAATTCATTTTTCACTTTCCTCACAAAATATGCCATTGAAGTACAAAGAAACTGGCCCATTGGCTAGGCTCCGATGTTTAAAATAACGCTGTCACCATGACTTTTTTCGCGAATAACCTGTTTCTTCAGCATATAAAATAAGGCCCAATCTATTGATTGGGCCTTTCCTACGCCAATGTTTTAACTATACCATTTTTTATAACATCACACCATGGGCTCTTTTGGAAGAAATGGTTTAGATTAACCTTCGGACAAATCAGTGAATTGATCGACCAGATCGCTGAAAATCTTCATTGCATTTTCGATAGGATCAGGTTTAGTTAAATCTACGCCTGTTTTCTTTAGCAGCTCCAATGGGAAATCGGAACTCCCGCTTTTTAAGAATGTCAAATAGCTTTCAAGTGTTTTTTTGTCCCCAGAAAGGATCTTATCGGCGATAGTAATGGCCGAAACGTAACCAGTAGCATATTTGTAGACATAAAACGGACGATAAAAGTGTGGGATGCGTGACCAGCCATACTTCACTTCTTCATCGAAAATTATTTCATCTCCATTATAAGCACGAAATATCGATTCATAGGCTGTATTAAAAACCTCGGCATTTAGAGGTTCATCATTTTCAGCTTTTTCATGTACGATCTTTTCGAACTCCGCAAACATCACCTGTGTGAAGAATGTACCTTTAAAACTATCTATGAAATGGTTAAGTAAGTGTTTTTTCTTCTGTACATCTTTTGTAGTCTTAATTAAATGGCGAATCAAAAGGATTTCATTCACAGTGGAAGCAACTTCCGCGACAAAAATGGAATACCCAGCACTTATTTGCGGTTGGTATTTTGAGCTATAGTATGAATGCATACCATGTCCAGATTCATGAGCAAGTGTAAATACACTATCTAAGTCATCACGGTGATTTAATAAGATGAAAGGGTGAACGCCATAAAGTCCTAAATTGTAAGCACCTGAACGTTTTCCAGGTGTTTCCCTGACGTCGATATATCTTTTTTCCTTAAAGGTTTTCAGGATTGTGATATACTCTTCGCCAAGAGGTTTCAGGGCCTCCACCATCAAAGAAAAACCATCATCGTAGGAAATCTCCTCTTTAGCGCCTTCGACTAATGGTACACTTAAATCATAGGCACGCAATTCTTCTACACCCAACAATTTTTTTCTTAAATGAATGTATTTATGCATGGGTCCGATATTTTGCTTAGTAGACATAATCAAATTATCATAAACTTCTTTTGGAACTTGATCTCCAAATAATGATTTTTCCAAGGCAGATGGATAATTTCTTAGTTTTGACAGATTCACATTATTCTTGATTGCTGTGGAAAGTGTGGAAGCGATTGTATTCTTCAATTGTACATATGGCTGATAATAGGCGAAATAGGCCTCTTTTCTTATATCGCGATCATCGTCTTCAATCAATTTGGAATACATTCCACGCGTCAGCTCTACCCTCTCGCCGTCTACATTCGTAACTTCACCAAATTTAATATCAGCATTGTTTATCATCCCGAACGTTTTTTGAGGTGCTGAAAAGGCTTCGCCTATTTGGGAAAGCACCTCTTCTTGTTCTTTCGTTAACACATGGGCTTTATAGCGGAAGGAATCCAGTAGATCCTCCTCAAAATATTTCAAACCCTCGATTTCATTTATGTACCCTTTTAATGTGCGTTCTTCCAGGCTCAAAAGAAAAGGCATGAAAAATGCAGATGCATTGCTTATTTTCTGCCCTAACTTACCAGCCCGATCCAGTAATGCTTGTGATGAGGTTACCCGTGTATCCAAATCCGCTTGAAGCATGGCAAAAACATATAGCTTGTTATAAATGTACCCAAGTTCCTCACTTAATCGTAAATACTCGAACAAATCTTGAGCTGACTGAATATGTCCATCGTAAGTTTTTAATTTCTCTGTCATCTTCAGGACTTCTTGATAATCTTTTTCCCAATTAGACTCATCATCGTAAATATCTTTTAAATTCCATGTTTCTTCCACTTTTATTTCGTCACGTGATTTAAAAGTTTTCATATTGTCTGCACTTCCTTTCATGCTTATAGGCTTACCCTTTATTATAATCGACTTTCAGAAAAATCTGCATAGAAAAACCAGTATGCTAAAAATACATACTGGTTTCCCCTTTTATAATTAGAATTTTGCTGCAGTTTCAGCCACTTTCGCCAATCCTTCTGCAACGATATCCTGTGAGCGATCTGGGTATTGATTATGTCCCTCAATTACGACTGTTTCTGGGTTTGTTATACCCCATAAGTTCAAATTCATCGTTACGTATTTCTCTGCCATTTCGCCAGCATCCATTCCAGGCAATGCATAATCGGATCCGCGTGCATTAAGTAATGCCACTTTTTTACCTCCAACTAAGCCGACTGGGCCTTCAGCTGTATATTTGAATGTTGTTCCCGCTTGAGCAAGATAAGAAATATAAGTTACCAATGGTGCTGGAACCGTTGCATTCCATAGTGGGAAGGCAAATACTACTTTATCGGCAGCAAGGAATTGATTCAAGTATTGTTGCACGATATCGGCAATTTTCACTTCTTCTTCAGTCAATTCCATACCTTGGCTGCGTTTATATAGAGCAGTTATTGCTGTATTTCCGTAGTAAGGTAAGTTCAGGTTAAATAAATCCAATTCAGTTATTTCATCGTTACTATTTGCTTCCTTATATGTGTTCAGAAACGTTTCATACATTTTGACACTAATAGCTTGATCCGCTGGGCGGTCATTTGATTTAACAAATAATACTTTAGACATTTTTGTTCCCCCAATTGTTAATTTTGTATGTTATTAAAAAAATAGCATTTAATCCATATATCTCGAATTAACTGCAATTGCTACTTTCACATTATAAAACCGAAAATCCAATAAGGCAAGAAATTTGTTTTTTATTTTCAAATGTCCATTTTCATGAATTTTCACGGATTGACTTTTTATCCCCAATGCCTTCCAAGTAAGATACGAAAAAACCGAGAGCAATTTGCTCTCGGTTAAGTTAACTCTTTATGATGGAAGGGGCACTTACCTTTTATCGGTTCTATATCATCCCCTATGAAAAATTGTTTCCATTCATTATGATTTACATCTCCAAAGTGACTGATATCAGGATGTTTAGGAAGGTTATCCCATTTCTCCACTCGTTCCCGAACCTTTTCACGCGACATGATTCCGCCTTTTTCCGTTCCTTCCAGGCCTTCAAAGATCATCCTGGGTTGGAATCCAAGTACAAGACTATTTCCTAAATCTCGGGTTTTGCGCTGTTTATAAGCAGGTGCATTACCAAAGACGAAGATTGGTTCCCCTGCAAAATGATAGTCCCATAAATAATGCTCGGGATCTTTCGGCGTTTCGATTGGCCAAGGTTTTTCATCTGCTTTATGCAGGTATTGCAGGATATCCCAAAACCTTTTACGGTAAAATTCTATATCACCCTCTATCGATTCAGGCTCCATAAAGACAAAAAGACCATGCCTGATATATGGTGGTTCCTGAAATAAATCAAGAAAGCTTTCCACTGCTTTTGGGAGATTGGACCAATCTTCTTGGGTGATATAAGCATAACGAAGTTCCCCTTTATTTTCAGCTTTCATACCAAAATAACAAGGAAAGGTTTTATCGGTCACTGTATTATGGAATGTTTGATATTCTTTAATTAACCATTGCGGCACCCGATCGGGATTTGTCATATCTTCTTTTGTTAACAAACTTGAATTAGCAGTCAGCATTATTTTTCTCCTTACATCATTTTATTATATGTTACCCGCTTTGAATAAACTAAAACTTCTTCTGACTGGAATAAACTCAATCAATCGTATCCTATATAATTACTTCATTAGTTAAGAGATTATGACTGCATCCCAATTCATCGGAATTCAATTAAAAACTTTCGATCTGCCTATTAATCATTTTCTTTACATTGGGATAACCTAAGAAAAAAATAGGAGTGATGCAAATTGGCAAGGAGAAGGAAAATTCTAGTTTCTGAAGCACGAAAAGGACTCGATGATCTAAAAGCCAAAGTTGCTGGTACAAAGAATCCCGAAGAAGCAAAGTTTGAAGTAGCAAAAGAAATGGGCGTACCGCTGAAAAAGGATTATAACGGAGAACTGACCTCCAAGCAGAATGGAAAAATAGGCGGAAAGTTAGGCGGAGGCATGGTCAAGGAACTTATAAAGATGGCACAGGAAAACTTAGGAAAAAAACATTAAAAGAGCCGATCTCGGTTGGGGTTGCTCATTCAAAAGATCATATATTAAACGAACTGAATGAACGAAAAATTTCGGGACTTAATACATGGCAATCATTACTCAACGCAAAAGAGCCAACCTTTATAGGCTGGCTTTTTTTAGTATTAATTAATTCTCACGGGTGAAACTCTTGAAGCTATTGACATAATTAATTCCTCCGACATCGGGTAATTAGTGGCAGCTGGATCCGTCATTACTGCTTTAAGAATTCTTCCCATATCTGAATGGTCAATTCCATAGGCGCCGAAGTCGGAAGGCAGCCCAAGATCAGATAGGAAAACACGGAGCTTTTCTACCACTTTCGCTAAGATCCCTTTTGAATCTTCATCATGTATTTTCACATTAAAAGCTTCGGCCATAAAATGGGCCTTTGGAAGATATAAATCCGGATTTGTTTCCATGACGACCGGTAATAATACGGCATTAGCCAAACCATGCGGAATACGGAATAACGCCCCATATGCGTGGGCAAAGTTATGAACTGGAATCGCATTCAGTGCACTGCAAAATGCAGTGATTCCCATCATGCTTCCATGAAGCATCTCCATTCTGGCCTCAATATTCGTTCCGTCCTTTACGGCCCTCGGTAAGTTTCTTTCAATAACTCGAATGGCCTGATAAGCATACGCATCGGTTATTGTTGTCGCTGCAGGTGAAACGATCGCTTCAATTGCATATGTCAATGCATCTGCACCAGTAAACGCCGTAATGTCAGATGGCAGCCCGACTGTTAATTCGGGATCTAGAATGGCAACATCCGAACTTAAAAAAACATTGTATATATTCATTTTGACTTTTTTACGTTCATTATATATGACTGCGATCGGGGATACTTCAGAACCGGTCCCTGCTGTTGTGGCTACGGAAATATGCGGGATATTCATGGATTGCGCTTTTGGAAAACCCTCATACAGATAACCGCTTGGTATCGAATCATTTATATCCGTAATTCCTTTATATAATCCGAATTTCAATGCCTTTGCTGTATCGATGACACTCCCTCCACCAATGGCAAGTATGGCATCGGCATTCACTTCGCGTGCATATTTCAATGCTTCGTTTACACATTCACTAGCTGCGTCTTGTGTAACATCCAGAAACTGTCCAACTATTTCAGCTTTGGCACCTAATTTCTGTTGCTCAAAAGTTTCGGCAACTTTTTTAACTACACCTGCATTTTCCAAGCCGGCATCACTCACGAGAAGAATCCTTTTGGCCCCGAAACCATTGAATAGGGCCGGAATGAGTGAACGAGTGTTAGTGCCACTGTAAACTGAAGACCTTAACCAAAAATTCGAATGAGCGTTTACCTTCATAAAATTTCACCTCAGATATACTAGTTTATAATCGCAATTAAGAATTGTACATGCCCGGCTATCAAGTTTCTAATGGCCAGTCATTTTGAAATGTAAAATGGACACTAAGCTTGTCTCTTTTATCCTTTATATAACCCCATATTCCTTTTCGTTAGTTTGATAGATCTCTTCAATCCCCTTTCCTTTTGCCCTGGCTAAAATCTCCATCCGTACTGTTAATTGTTTCATGGTAAAATTCAATATAGCTTGTTGGTCATTATCAAATGGATTTCCTAACAGATCATATCCCTCAGTATTTAACGCGATGGCCAGTGGTGAAAGTTCCTCCATTCGCTTTTCAACCTGTTTAAAGATATGCGGATGTTCACTGATGATTCTCTGTAGAAGGAAGGTCCCGTAAGCAATATGGCGTGATTCATCCTTCTTCAAAAGACCCACACCTTTTAATAAACCCGGCATCATTTTATTTGCTTCGAGGGTCTGATAAAACCCAAAATACCCAGTTTCTGCAAGCACACCCTCTGTAAACATATTATAAACAGTGGCTGCTTCTGCCAATGCTTCAGGGGATTGATCGGATAAAAGTTTTTCCATGGCTTCAGGCAATATTTCATAAAAAATCGATTTATAAGTGTCTGAGTGATAAACCGTCAAATCACCCGTTTCACCTATTTGATCTAATGTATAACGAAAGAACTCCATATGCTTCGCTTCCTCGAACAGAAAAGTCGTTAAGTACATTTCTTCTTCAATCCTGCCTTCCTTGGCAATCGTCATAATTAAGGGAAGCAAATCCAAAGTCACCGCTTCTTCTCCCCCCTGAAAAAGGGAAATGATCCTTAATAACACTTGCCTTTCAATATCAGTAAATGACTTCCAATCTTCTTTATCCTGGTTGAAATCAATGTCACGAGGATTCCATATACCGAATTTCTTTGCCTTTTGATAAAGTTTAAATGGCAGGGAATCTTCTTTAAAACTCCGGCTGGTGGTCGTTAAATTCATTCTTTTCATGGTAATGCCTCCTTGAAATTATGAACTTTGAACTTTTGAATCTCTGGATTTTTTAAATTTGTAAGAGTTTTCATTATATTGTAAGATATTAGTAGCGTTTATCCTAGCACTGAAAATGTAGGGAGGAATAAAGTCGAATGCTTGAGGAAACTCTGTTGAATCATGTAAAAAAGATATCCCAACAAAAAGATATGGCAAATAAATCACAAATGATCGTAAAGGGCTGTGTGGATTTTTTTTCATTTCAACGAGCATCTTTATTCAGTTATTCATGTTTAACGGGAATGGGTGAAGGAATTTGTGCATGTACAAGTGAAGATACCTTTTCATTACATAATGTTAGAGAAAATATTCATGATATATACCCCATCCACCAAGCAGTCATCCATAACAAACCCATGTACTTAACCATCCAGCATGCAAAATCCTCCATCCCTGCAAAATACGTTAAAAGATTTTCCATCTCATCATTGGCAATCATTCCGATAATTGTGAATGACTTGGCCATCGGTTTAGTTTTGGTCGACCCCATTCACGCTAACGAGCGAATTACCAAGAATGATTTAAATAAGCTTTCCCATTATTTAAAACTGGCTGTCGGTTCAACAATGGATTCCGCCCCTCCCACTTACCTTCTAAGCAAACGTGAAGTGGAGGTCCTTCAATATTTAGCCAATGGAATGGGATTAAAGCAAATGGCACCAAAAATGAGCGTTAGTGAATTTACCGTCAGAGATCATATTTCTTCTGCTATCAGGAAATTGGGAGTGAATCATCGGACAGAGGCCGTCGCGGTTGCCATAAGAAACAAAATGATTATGTGAAAACAAAAAAAACCTTCAAAGAAGGTTTTTTTGTTTAAGTATTATTGAGTCACTTTTTCTTCTACTTTCGCAGTCCAGTTCAACTCGTCTGCGACTTTACCTGTTTGCACACCTGTCAGTGTATCATAAAGCTTTCTAGAAAGTTCTCCAGTTTCCCCGCTTTGAACAATCATTTCTTCACCATTCCACAAAAATTCACCAATTGGTGAAATGACCGCGGCCGTACCCGTTCCAAAGGCCTCTTCCAATTGACCTAATTTATAGGCTTCATGGACTTCCTCCATCGAAATGCGTCTTTCCGACACAGGAAGGCCCCAATGTTTCAGCAATTCGATAATGGAATCACGAGTAATACCCGGAAGGATACTTCCATTTAAAGCAGGAGTGATAATTTCACCATTTATTTTGAAGAAAACATTCATGCTTCCAACTTCTTCAATATACTTTTTCTCTACTCCGTCTAACCAAAGAACTTGGGCATAGCCCATCTTTTCGGATACTTCTTGGGCTTTCAGGCTCGAGGCATAATTACCGCCCGTTTTGGCTTCACCCGTACCTCCATTAACGGCACGTGTGAAGGCTGACTCCACTGCAATTTTAACTGGATGAATACCTTCTTTATAATACGAGCCCACTGGTGACATGATGATGATGAACTGATATTTATCCGATGGAGAAACTCCTAGATATGGTTCAGTAGCTATAATGAATGGCCTGATATATAAGGATGTCCCTTCTGCCTGGGGAACCCAATCCTTATCAACGCTAATTAAAGTCTTTAAGGCCTTCAACGCAAAATCAACGTCGATATCCGGTATGCATAATCGGCTATTTGAACTATTTAAGCGTTGGAAATTCTTTTCCGGACGGAATAAAATAATTTCATCCTCAGGTGTTGCATATGCTTTCAATCCTTCAAAAACGGATTGACCATAGTGAAAAATCATAGCTGACGGCTCTAATGAGAGCGGTTGATAAGGAACAATTCTTGGATCATGCCACCCTTGCCCTTGTGTATAATCCATTATAAACATATGATCGGTAAACTGCTTACCGAACTCAAGCTGGTCCGCCTGTGGCTTTTCTTTCTTTGTTGTACTAAGCGTGATTTGCATGTCATGTTCCTTCATTACCAAAACCCCTTGTTGATTAAATTTACAAGATTTCACTTCCATAAAATCTATCTTTAATTAGTTTACTCCTATCATGAATCATAGTTCAAGCCTTCAAGACGAAATTTTCGGAATTTTTTCAAAATAAATGGAATTTTTTTGATTTCCAGACTATGATTCCTGAAAAAAGGATGAATTATTCCTGAAATCTCTCAAAAAATATCAATTCCGATGGTTCGCTAAGGTGTCCTGAAATAGTGAATATTAGATTAATTTTACCAAAATAATTAAAATAAATCCAATGAGAATAATTCTAGTTATTTCACCATGGCACCTTTAGTAAATTCATTCGTTTTCCTTTTTGCAAACATAAATAAAAAGATATGCAGCAAGTCCGTGATTACAGGTGCTCTAAAAACACTTAAAGCTGATACCTACAAACGTATATATATTATATAACACCTCAGAAAATATAACTTTTTTAGATTTATAAAGTGGCTTTTTCGTGCCATTCCCAATTTTAATCAAATGGAATAAAGAGGGAAATTTCGCAAAATTCAATTTAGTAGTTTACTACTAAATAATAATCTTATATACTTATCCCACAAGATAGATAAAACGCATGCAAATTGAGATATTATAGATAAAACGCATGCAACTTTCTTATTTTTGACGAAAAGGGGTAACAACATGACAAAAAACAGATGGTTAATCGCTGTATCAGCTATCGCCATTCACCTTTCCATTGGTGGTGCGTACGCCTATAGCGTATACAAAAAACCGTTAGTTGAGACTATGGGGTGGTCAGAAACTGAAGTAACGTTAGCATTCACAATAATGATGGCGCTTGCAGGAACTTCTGCAGCCTTCTTTGGCAAATTCGTGGAAAAAAATGGTCCGAGAAAGTCAGCTATGGTCGCAGCTGTATTATTCGGTTTAGGACAAGCCGGTTCCGGTTTAGCAGTAATGGTCGATTCACTTCCGCTATACCTATTGACATATGGGGTGTTAAGTGGACTTGGCATGGGCATCGGGTACATTTCACCAGTATCCACTTTAGTCAAATGGTTCCCAGATCGCCGGGGATTGGCAACAGGAATGGCAGTATTAGGATTCGGTGCCGGAGCTCTCATTACAGCCCCAGTAGCTGCAAGCCTTATGGAATCCGTTGGCATTTATACTACCTATTATATTTTAGGAGCAGGCTATTTCATACTGATGTTCTTAGGTGCATCCTATATTGCACCTCCAAAGGCCAACTGGCTACCTGAAGGAATGAAGAAAGATATTGAATCCGGTAAGAAAGAACTAAAGAAAGACCTAAGACAATTAACTGCAAAAGAAGCGGTTAAAACGAAACACTTCTGGATGTTATGGTCCATGAAATTGATAAATACAAGTGCAGGAATCATGATGATTTCTGTAGCTTCACCTATGGCTCAAGACGTTGTTGGTCTGTCTGTAGCAGGTGCAGCAACATTAGTCGGCATTATGGGAATCTTCAATGGCGGAGGAAGACTTGGCTGGGCAGCAGCATCTGATTATATTGGCCGTCCAAATGTTTTTGTCATTTTCTTCATCATTCAAATCGGAGCGTTCCTGTTACTTCCAACGACTACAAATACACTATTGTTCCAAGGACTCATCTTGCTGGTCGTTAGTTGTTATGGTGGAGGCTTTTCAAATCTCCCTGCGTTTGCCGGGGATTTATTTGGTACTAAGGAAATTGGGGCCATCCACGGTTATCTTTTAACTACGTGGTCTCTAGGCGGGGTTTGCGGACCAATGTTGGTTACTGCAATCAGGGAAAGTACGAACAGCTACATCCCGGTATTCTACGTTTTCGCAGTATTAATAGCGATAGCATTCGTCATCTCCATCTGGCTGCGTCTCGACATTAAAAAAATGCAAAGAGCACAGAATCAAGGAGTAACGAACACATTAAGTCAAATATCCTAATTTAAAAACTTGCAAAAAGGCATTATCAAGTAAACTTCCCTAAACGGAATTTACCTTTGATGATGCCTTTTTTGTTTGTTTATGGTTATTACGGTGTATCTTTTTGAACTGTAACACAACCGAAGATTTTATGGAATATGCCATCACCCCGGAATGTTTGCTCGTACAGTTGTGATCATTTCTAATGCAGTAGCCTTGGGAAATGCAGTTAGCTGTGCAATCCTTATAGGCGGACTTTATTGAGGACTTATGCACGTAAAGGCAGGAAAACGAAAAAGTAATGATGAACGTTTATCATTCATCTTTAATTCGATTGGAATGTTTCACTTTTGAATCTAATCACCTGATTTAAAAAGCTGGAATTCGTATTTCTTATACTTTTTTGGAATTCCGATAGCTAAAGCAGCAACCAAACGAAGCTGTTGGAATTGAATACAAGACTTTCACTGTGAATGATGGTTAATTTTCAAAAAAATATCGGTGCCGGTTTATAAAGTTTAACATTAAGCTAAATCAGGGAATCAAGTAAGAGATGGATTTAGGGGGGATTGTCTTGTGGATCAATAAACCGTTTTTCAAATATGCATGCGCGACCATTTTGATCATTTTAATTATTTTTTTACTAGGTAAGATTGATTACGTTCTGCTGCCGCTACAAAAAATCATTGCTGCCATGTTTTTCCCTATTATTGTGGCTGGGCTTTTATACTATATATTACGGCCGGTAGTTAACTTATTAACTGAATTTATCCCGAGGTCAATTAGCATCTTCACCGTGTTTTTGATTATATTTAGCATGATTGGGATGGTAAGTTACTTTGGAAGTCCTGTAATCGTGGACCAATTTCAAAAATTATCTGAAACCCTTCCAAGCAAAGTCAAGGAATTCTCTAAAGAATCTGAAGTGATGATTGAGAAAAATGATTTTGGCATGGTTAATATGGAAGATCTAAAAGAAAAAACGGTCACGCATTTGAAAGATTACTCGGAAAAACTAATAGTGAATGTCAATACCATTTTTTCCACGATCACGAGTGTATTAACAGTATTGGTCATTACACCATTCATTTTATTCTATTTCTTGAAGGATGGAGATAAATTAAGACCATTTCTATTAAAATATATACCGAACGATGTTGAATCAGAGGGAAACACGATATTAAAAGATGTCGATAAAGCCCTTTCAACTTATATTATCGGTCAATTCATCATATCAATCGTCATTGGGACTTTGATGTATATCGGCTACTTGATTATCGGTCTCGATTATGCACTCGTATTAGCCATATTCGCCATGGTTTTTACCGTTGTACCATTCCTTGGTCCCTTAATAAGCATCATCCCTGCCCTTTTCATTGCCTTACAGCAAGACATTGGGTTGGCAGTGAAAGTACTCATTGTCCTTACCGTTGTTCAACAGGTCGAAGGGCACTTGGTTACACCGAATATTATGGGAAAACGGCTTAACATTCACCCGCTTACCATTATCTTATTGCTGCTTGCTGCTGGATCAATTTACGGTTTCATTGGCATTTTAATCGCTATCCCCACTTATTCTGTAGTAAAAACGATTATAGGGAATTTTAGGAAATTTTATAGATTACGAAAAGGGGTTACTTAATTAAGGAGCTATATCCTTAGTAATCCTAATTAGAAGTATTTTTTAAAAAAAGGACATCTTATCAACGCTTCAGATAGTAGGTATAGTAACCTCTATGAGAAGCGGGTTGGCTTTAGTTTTTTTCATGAAAAGTGTTCAGTTGAATCCAATAAGTTTACCTCGAACTTTAAAAAAACATTCCAGTTGATTGGAACGGAAGGCGCGAGACTCCTGCCGGAAACGCGCCAAGGGAGACCCCATAGGCGTTAAGAGCGCTGTGGAGGCTCCCGGACCGCCCGCGGAAAGCGAGTGCCTGGAGTGGAAATGAAAGTTCAATTTCACAAACCTCCAAAAAGTTCCTGTTGATTTCAAACGGTAACAAGAAGGATAACCTATTTTTGTTTTAAAATCATGGTTCGGGTGAGACCATCCCCCTTTTGTACACAAAATAAAAACGTTGATAATTCTATCAACGTTTGTTTAATAATTTTTTAACAATGCTTTTAAAAAAGGCTTTGTAACTTTTCTTTTTGACAACTTGCTGGATATGATATTTCTTCTCGATATAAATTTCCTCTTTATTTATGGCATTATGTTCTGCTAATACCAGACCCAAGTCGGAGTTATGATCTTTATTCAGGACAATTTTGTATGGGATATTATGACTCATTGCCAATTTTATATATTTCCCTAAATATTGATAGTCCATCTGACCATTTAAAAATAAATTTGAACGGGGATGCTGCTTCATCATTTGCTCTATCTCCGGATATACATTCGTTTCAAAGACTTGGCTTTTTTTTAGGACGATGACGACGCGCTCCCGTAATGTGCCCAGAAATTCCCTGCGTTCCCCAGGCTTGATTTCTTTTGGACCATGGATGCCTTGTTCTAGATAGTCCTCCACCTTTAGGCGTGACAATTCTTCCCCACCTCCGCTTTCACATCAATAATGTATGTAATATGGCCAAAAATAGTGCCCATCATTTCTACGTTTGCCAAAAAAGCAGAAAGTTGCCCTTATTTTAATATTACATATTTTTAGTCTACCCCCACTTTAAAAAATTGTCACTTTAGCTCCACTTCATGCATAGGATAGTGTATGTGTAAATGTAGGTTGCTTAAATGAGGGACGGGGAAAAACATGAAGAAATTGATGGTATTTATATTAATATTCGCTTTTAGTTTTGTTGGGTTCAGTAATACTTCAGATGCGGCAGCAAGGCAACTGATTATCATCAATAAAGCCAATAATCAGCTTGCCTATTACGAAAATGATAATTTGGTGAGGGTTTTCAGCGTGGCGACAGGAAAGAAAGCCTCCTACACCCCTGAAGGAAAGTTCAAGGTAGTGACAAAGATTGTGAATCGTCCCTATTATAAAGGCAACATTAGAGGCGGAGACCCAAAAAACCCTCTAGGTAAAAGATGGCTGGGGATCAATGCAAGGAATACACCAGGAAATACCTACGCAATACACGGAAATAATGATCCTGCCACCATTGGGAAATATATAAGTGCCGGTTGTATTCGTATGTATAACAATGATGTTCAATGGCTGTACGAAAGGGTGAAAATGAACACTGTAGTGTTGATTGCCAGTTCGAATAAATCATTTGCCACCATAGCTGCCACGAATGGCTATAAAGTGAGCGGATCTGTAAGCCTACCCGTAAATACCAGCCCTTCCCTGAAGAAAGGAAGCAGTGGCCCCCAAGTAATTGAACTGCAAAAAAGATTAACTAAACTTGGATACAGCACTAAAGGAGTAGATGGGTCATTTGGAAAAAACACTGAAATTGCTGTAAAGAATTTCCAAAAATCCAAAAAGCTCACTTCAGATGGAGTCGTCGGACCAAAAACGAAAAAAGCGCTTGGACTTAAATAATATCCAATACCGATATCCACTTTTTAGAGGATATCTTTTTTTATGTTTTAATTGTACAACCTATACATTATTACCCATATCGTCTTTATTTTCCCACCATCGGTTATTGACTTTATGTTATAATTTATACATCAACAGCTAATCATAATCGCACTGTCATTACATACAAGGAGGTAATACAAATGTACGATGAAATTCTCTTAACATCCATTAAAGCAATTTTTGTAATAGGCACCATCGCGATGTTTGTGATTTTAGGATTCGTAAAAGGACGCCGTTTTTAAATTTATCTAAAATATCCTCACCTGCCTGATTACATGTATAATTTTATACCGGTAATCAGGTTATTTTTCACTCAAAAAAAAAGCATATCCTCTCTGGGCATGCTTTTCCTTACCAATTCCAATAATCCGTTTTATCTAAAAGTTGATCGATGTCAAATGTATCAAGATGGAATGGAACTGACTCTTCCGCAATCGCTTCAGTGGCTGACAATAATTGGTCTATATCAATAATGGCCAAAACAGTCCTCTCCTTTTTTTAATGGTATTTACCCTCATTTTCATTACATTAAACACTTCGTTCAAAAGAAATTTTATTTGAGGGTATCCTTTAAATTTTACATTTGACATTCATTTTAGATGCAGTGAATCTTTTTCAGATCCTTCCTGAGAAAGCGTATGTATCAATTTAACCAGCTTATAAAAAGTCCCGCTGCAGATTGTAACCTCGGGCAGATTATGAAATATTGATTTTTTATTAATATGATAATTGTCTTTCTCGGGTGAATACACTATAATTTTCTTATTTAAAGATAAAGCATATCCAAGCTCATATAGATTACCTTTACCTGCTGTTAGGAAGATCAGCATGAAATCGGCTTCCTCAATCCCTTTTTTTTCATATTCTCCAATGCCGTCCTTTATTTGGTTTTTTTCATCATTCGTAATTAAATTCAAGTCATTCACACAAGTAAACCCTTTTGAAGTCAATTTCTTGATCAATGACCTTACTTGCTTCAAATTTTTTTCGTCTGATGCTATATAATATTTCACACATACACCTCCAAAATAAATAACTATTGATACTTTTTACCTATGTTACCTATACTATACATATTCGTTATAAAGAACGCAATATCCTTTCCCCAAAAATAAAAAATATTTAAAGGGGTTCAAGCGAACCAAAAAACCATCATTCCTTTTTCAGGCAATGATGGTTTATCAAATATGCAGTGGAATCATTTTCACCGTCGACTTCAGCTTACTCAAAAAATAATAAACTATGTACAAAATTTGGTTTGACATTCAAATGTTCATTGAATGTAAAGAAATACAAAATAAAAACCTTGTCCCCTAATCGACAAGGTTTTTTTATTTTTCATATGTGATATTTTCTATTTCAATCCTGAAGGGGGCAGCCTCACAAATATTAATTCCCCTATCCAGATTCACCTTTTCCATTTCACTTGCATCCGGGATTGTTTTTTTATCGTGAATAAAATGTTCGACCATGGCTTCCAACAGTTCTTGAGCACAGGCTAAGGCATCTACCCGATTCCTACCGCTAACGGAAGAAATAATTCCTTCTCGCCTAAAATCCGGGAAGCAAACTTGAACGGAAAAAGAATCGATAATCAACGGGTGCTTTTCATAATAGAATACGGCTGGATACTCAAAGATTTGAATGGTCAAAATATCATCCCTTCATACTATATTTAGGTTTTTAAGTTAATTATAACATGAATTTCCATTTTAAATATGTTTAATTTACTTTTCTTAGTTTTTTAGGTTAATACTTAGATTTAAAAGGTTGTTATGTCCGTACTTACTGTGAAATAAAAAAACATCAGGAAAATCAGGATCAAGATGACATTCCATATTATCCCAATGATACTGCACACTTTTCCAGCTGTCACTAATCCCTTTCCAGATTCACCAGTAAGCTTAATTTCTTGTTTACTCTTCGAAGCAAATATTAAACCTAGAATACCTAATATGATGCCTATGAATGGAATTAACAGGGATAATACCCCCATGATCAATGATACTATAGCTTTGCTATTGGTTAGTTTGATTTCCGACATATATTCCACCTTCTTTCTTCCTTTATATATACGGTTAGTAAAAGGAAAAGATTCGTTTTTTGTGTACTTATACTTCTATTATTCCTGATGATTTCAGAAATCCGCTTCCTTTCCGCAACTGTCTGCCAATCCTTCTCGCCGAATGCATCTAGCGGTGTCTCAGCTTGCCGGTTATTCGGCAGTTGTGTCGCAAATTCTTCTAGCTGGTTAGGGACTCTTCCCTGATTAAAAATGTAAAAATACATGAGCCTATCCAAGTTTTCTTTTATAACGATGGCCCGAAGTGAGAGCAATCCGATCCCTCCTTTTGTAGACAAGTAGAAAACGACTCATTCCTGAGTCGTTTTTTTAGGTTCGTTTCAATTCAAGTCTTTGGGCTACCATAGAAAGACAATAATTAACAATGAAATACATGAAAGCCACAAGGATCAAAATTGGGATTAAGTACTTTTGACTTTGTCCATATATGATTTGACCATGATGAGTCAGCTCCGGTAAAGAGATGACAACAGCTAAAGAGGTATCCTTTAATAATGAAATGAATTGGCTGACAATAGGAGGAACCATGCGGCGCAGCGCTTGGGGAAGAATAATATGTATCAACGCCTGTGTATAGCTCAAGCCTGATGAACGGGCAGCTTCCATTTGGCCTTTATCAATCGATTTAAGTCCACTTCGAATGACTTCAGAAAGCATGGCAGACTCGAAAATTGTCAAGGCAACAATGGCCGCTGGAATGATTTCCAGTTTAATCCTCACCTCCGGCAAAGCAAAATACGTAAAAAATATTATTAATAGCAGCGGTAAATTCCTTATCGTTTCTACAATCAAAGCTAATATTTGTGATAACACCGGCACCTTTGCGTAACGGATAATACCAACAAGCCCGCCAATAATGAAACTTAGAATGATGGATATAAAAGCTACCTGGAGCGTTACCCAAAATCCTTCTAATAAAAACTTAAGATTATCTGGTGTATAGGCACCTGCAAAATCCATATCATATACCTCCTTCAATTACTCTTAGCCAGACGTTTTTCCAAATAACCAACGCCAAAACTTAAAGGAATGGTAAGTATTAAGTAAAAGGCTGCAACGAAAATGTACACATCAAACACGACAAATGTCCTTGAAGAAATCAAATCCCCGTGGTACATAAGATCGAGGCCTGCAACGACGGCTAAAATGGAAGAATTCTTAACTAGATTGATAAATTGGTTCCCTAAAGGAGGTATGACTATTTTAACGGCTTGTGGCAATATGACGAGCCTCATTGCCTGCCCATATGTCAGGCCTGAAGAACGGGCAGCTTCCATTTGACCCTTTGGCACGGAAAGTATGCCCGCTCGAATTGCCTCAGCTATGAAAGATGAAGTGTAAATGGTCAAGGCCAATGTCCCTGCGTAAAGACCGCTAAGTTTAAGACCGAGAAAGAAGAAAAAGGTTATGATCAATAACGGTATATTCCGAATGAACTCGACATAGGCGGTACCCAGCCAGTTTAGTGGCTTTATCGGCGCAATCCGCATGATAGCAATAAGCACACCAAGAATCAAACTCGCTACCAACGCGATCAAACTCGACATGATCGTATTTCTAAAGCCTAATAAATACATATCCAGGTTCTCTGTTAAAATGGAGAAATCAAGCACGGCGTACACTCCTTTAACTAGTAAGGATGAGCAAAACGCTCATCCCCACAGACAAATGTTCAAATGTTATTTAAGGCCAGCTTCCCTTATACATTTGCTAAAATGTTTAATGTTTAATCCATTTATCATGGATTTCATCGTACTTGCCTGAATCTTTAAGTGACTTAAGAGCTTTATTCAACTCGCCAACAAAGTCAGCATTTCCTTTTTTCACGGCAATTCCATAAGGCTCTTCCGTAAATGTACCGCCAACAAGTTCATAACTTGGATCTTCATCCGCCATTCCATAAAGGATGGAATCATCCGTGGTCAAGGCATCCCCTTGTCCGGATTTAAGTGCGGCGAACGCTTCGGAATAGTTTTCAAATTCAAGCACTTGTGCTTCAGGAGCTTTTTCACGGATATTTATGGAAGAAGTAGAGCCCTTGACGGCCAATACCTTTTTCCCTTTTAAGCTATCAATACCCTTAATATCACTGCCCTTTTTGACTAACAAAGATTGTCCGGCATCGAAGTAAACATCAGTGAAGTCAACTTCTTTTTTACGATCTTCCGTGATTGTCATGGTCGCTACAATCGCATCGATATCACCATTATTCAATAATGCCATCCTTGTCTTAGATGTCACTTCTTTAAATTCAACTTTATTCTCATCACCAAGGATTTCTGCTGCAAGAGCTTTGGCGATATCAATATCAAAGCCTTCTACATCTCCAGTCTTAGGATTTTTCAGTCCGAATAGCCTTGTATCATTTTTCACCCCGAAAACGATTTTATCCTTTTCCTTCACTTGTGCGAGAACATCTTTTGCTTTGTCTTTACCTCCACCCTCATCAGCTTTGTCTGATTCCTTGCCCCCGCCGCATCCAGCTAATAAGATGACAGCCAGTAATGATAGCAAAGATAATTTTAACCATTTCTTTTTCTTAAACATGAAATTCACCCCTGTTTTTTATTTAATGATTTAATATACGGCTAAGGAATAAACGAGCCCTCTCTTCACGAGGATTGACGTAAAACTCAGCCGGTGATGCCTCTTCCAAAACCCTGCCTTCGTCCATGAATACGATTCGATCCGCTACTTCACGGGCAAATCCCATTTCGTGCGTAACCACCACCATCGTCATGCCTTCATGGGCAAGGGCCTTCATTACATCCAGTACCTCGCCGATCATTTCTGGATCCAAGGCTGAGGTAGGTTCATCAAATAGCATGATTTCGGGACCCATTGCCAAACCTCTGGCAATCGCTACCCGTTGTTGCTGTCCACCTGAAAGCTGGGAAGGAAATGAATTCGCTTTATCTCCAATCCCCACCTTATCCAAATACTTTAGTGCAATCTTTTTCGCTTCCTCTTCGGATTGGCCTAAAACCTTCCTGGGGGCAAGCATGATATTCTCTAGCACGGTTTTATGAGGATACAAGTGAAAATGCTGGAAAACCATACCGATATTCCGACGGAGTTTGTTTATGTCCGTTTTTTTATCCGCTACATTTGAACCATTTATGGATAGGGAACCTTCCGAAATGGTCTCTAGACGATTAATGCATCGAAGCAGTGTACTTTTCCCTGATCCGGACGGTCCGATGACCACGACCACTTCCCCCTTCTTAATCGTAAGATTAATCTCTTTCAATACATGGAAATCGCCATAAAACTTATTCACTCGGTCAAAAACTATCATAATTAGCCCTCCGCCCCTAATCAATCTCAAGAAACTGAAAATTTATAATAATCAGAATTATGTAAGCGTAATATAGCATTCTCCTAACTCGAATCAAATTTTATGTATAATCCTTTCTCCCACTATTATTTCCCAATATTTCGAGAGTAATAGTGAAACGACCATTTTTATTGTTATTTTAAACTAGTAATTCAAATAATATATTCAATATTCACACTTTTTATTATATAAAATCTTTCTTAAAATTACCATATAAACTTTAATTTGTTAAAAGTGATATCATATTTCGTGATATTATTGCTATATTTCATAAAACGGAAAAGTATAAACTGTTAATTCCCGAATCATTCCCTCTTCTTGTAAAAAACCATTTATTTCCCATCAGCACAAAGAGCTTTTATAAATCAGCACGAAAAAAAGACAGCATTTGCTGTCTTTTTCATCATTCCTTTAATGCATCTTCAAATGGCGCTGAATATAAACCTCTTGGCGCCAGCATATCCGTATCCGATTCACGGATTTCCCCACCGAGAGTATATGGACCTGCTGGAAAATAATCATACATTTCACTTTCCTTATGTATGATCAAGAAATAATCGAATAAATCATCCATAAGTTCTTGATGTTCATCTATTTTGATGATTTCGCCACATTCATCAATTTCAAAGTTTTCATTAATCGCATCTTGAAGTTCCTCATTATTTGAATACGCGATATAAAAATCGACATCCCCGCACTCCATGCATAGCAAGAGTTTTTCTTCTAGTGCTTCTTCATAGGTCTTCAGGACGATTTCCTTTAAAATGGCATCAATCTTTCCAGTATTAATCAGTTTAATTTTAGTCTGGAACACAAAACCCCTCCAATCAAATACAGCATTTAAAAAAGTAAACGCCAGTTAAACAAGCTCACCCTTAAATAGGAAATTGTTGAAGATCATTCTCAATCATCACATAAATCAAAGTCGCTAAGTTCGTTTATTAACAGCCATGGGAACCTATCCCAAGACTTGGTCATCAAGGGCAAAACAGGCAATTTCTAAGATCCCGTTTTTGAATTAGATAAGAATCTCCCACTTCGTGCATATAATAAGTTTGCCCACATAATTAGAATCATAATCTTCTATAATACAAAGAAAAAGATGATTGGAAGCGTAATCAGGCTTAATGAAGTACTTATGAAAGTAGCACTTGATACGAATTCAGGCTCTGTGTTGAATTGGAGCGCATACATCGTAGTGTTGGCCGCCGTTGGCATGGCAGCTACGATGATCATGATATGCCTGACCATTTCACCCACTGGTAAGGCGAGTGATAGCAGGAAGGCAATGGCTGGTGAAACGGCAAGCTTAAGCAACAGCGAAACTGATAGTTTTCGATAGGCAATCTTTTTCAGGGAAATGTTGGCCAGCTGCATTCCCAGTGTAATCATGATTGTTGGGATTGCTGCATTTGCTACAAGGTTAATAGCTTCCATAACCGAATTGCTTAAAGGTATGTTCCCGAACTGAAATACTGTACCCGCAATGGCTCCATAAACAATTGGCATCCGACATACTGCTTTAATCGCTGTTTGAACTCCGTTACCTTCCGGGCTGCCCTTTGCTGCGAAATAAATGCCTATCGTGCACATCACTAACTGCTGTCCCACCATAAGGATGATTGCATAATCGAGTCCTGCGGCTCCGAATAACAGGAAAATGACAGGTGTTCCGTAATTCCCGTTATTCATGAATGCCGATGCCAATATCATGCCGCTTGTTTCAGTGACTGTATAATTGCGAAAAAAAGATATGATGTAGACTACCAGAATGAGAGAAAGACAAAGTACTACCGTGAATAAGAACAGGTAAACATAACTAATCGTAAATTCAGCGGAATAAAAAGTTCGGAATACAAGAAAAGGTGACATTAAATATAATGCCATCGTTGAAATCGATTTTGTATCAAGTTTAAACTTTTTCTGACCGATGAAACCTAAAACAAATATACCAAATATCGGTAAAAGAACTCCCAAAAACCCCATGCATATCACCTTCATAATTCTAATGATTTTCTTCTAACCATATCAGTTTTATAATTATTTGTAAAAAATCTTTTAAACCACTTTTGATTGCACCTCTTATATATTACCGCAAAATGAATTTTCTTTATTTTCTGAAAAAAATAATCCATTTCCCAAAGCGTATGGTATATTGTTTATTATATTTACGTTCATAAACGTAACATCAACACTTTTTGGTTATTAATATATGAAGGGGTGTTTTTTTAGTGGATGTAAAATACATGGAGATGGCAGTTCGGCTTGCATATGAAAATGTTATGGCAAAGAACGGGGGACCTTTTGGTGCAATAATCGTTAAAGATGGCAAAGTCATAGGCAGAGGATGTAATAATGTAACAACGGCCAACGACCCTACAGCTCACGCCGAAGTACAGGCGATTCGCGATGCATGCAGGAATCTCGACAGCTTCCAACTTACTGATTGTGAAATTTACACTAGCTGCGAACCTTGCCCCATGTGCATCGGTGCTATTTATTGGGCACGACCTAAAGCCATTTATTACGCATGTACTAAAGAAGACGCTGCACTTATTGGCTTTGATGATCACTTTATATACAAGGAACTTGCCCTGCCAATGGAAAAACGGACGATAAAAATGGAACAACTTTCTTTTAATGACCACGAATTACCATTCCGAACATGGGAAACCAATACTGATAAAGTGAAATATTAACCGGTTATACTTTTGTCAAAGGGGTTACGCATATGAAAAAAAACTTGCTTAAAAGGAGAATAGACGTTGCTGCTGGGAGAACGCCTGCGGATTGCGTCATAAAGAACGGGCAAATCATAGATGTTTTCAATGGTGATATCTATAAAGGTGACATTGCTGTCGTCGATGGTTTTTTTGCTGGAATTGGGCGTTATGAGGGTGTTTCAGAAATCGATGCAGCAGGAAAATTCGTATGCCCTACATTCATTGATGGCCATGTCCATATTGAATCTTCGATGGTAAGGCCATCGGAACTCGCAAAAATCCTCCTTTTACATGGTGTGACGAGCATCATTGCAGACCCTCATGAAATTGCCAATGTTTCTGGCAAAATGGGCATGGAATATATGATTGATCAATCCGCTCAACTCCCTTTCGACTTTTACTTCATGATGCCTTCTTGTGTACCTGCTACGGAGTTTGAACACTCTGGTGCTGTCCTAAAAAGTGAAGATTTAATTCCGTTTTATCAAAACCCGAGAGTGCTCGGTTTAGCTGAAGTCATGAATTTCCCGGCCGTTTCACTTACGGAGGAGGATATGCTGCAAAAAATATACGATGCTAATAAATTAGGCAAAAGCATCGATGGCCATGCAGCAGGCTTATCCGAACAACAGCTCAATGTTTATATGTGTGCAAGCATTAAAACGGATCATGAATGCACTACAGCGGAAGAGGCAAAAGAAAGACTGCGTAAAGGAATGTATCTTATGATCAGGGAAGGCACCGTTGCCAAAGACTTAAAAAACCTGATTCCAGTTATAAATGAGAAGAACTCCCGACGTTGTTTATTCGTCACCGACGACCGGCACCTTGACGATATTGTATCTGAAGGGAGTATCGATCACAACGTCCGACTTTCCATAAAAACAGGTGTCCCGCCAATTACCGCCATTCAAATGGCGACCATTAATGCAGCAGAATGTTTTGGCTTAAAGGAAACTGGTGCGATAGCACCTGGATACAAGGCGGACTTCCTTATATTGGATGACCTTGATTCAGTCATCATTCACTCCGTCTTTAAAGAGGGAAAGCTTATCGTTCAAAATAATCGTTTACTTAACTTTCCACCTGAAAAGGATCATGCCATTGACGCCGGGTTGAAGCACTCCGTTCAATTTCATGAATTAACGGAAGGTGATTTGGCGATACCTTTTAAAAATAAGTTCGCTAATATTATTGAGATAACTCCAAACAGCTTGATTACAAAGCATTCGATTGAACCGGTTACACTTAATCAGGATGGGCTATTCCGGTTCTCCGAACTTGTTGATCATATAAAACTTGCTGTTATTGAACGGCATCATATGACCAAACAAGTAGGTCTAGGCATCGTCAAAGGGCTCGGTTTGAATTCAGGCGCAATTGCCACGACAGTAGCCCATGATTCACATAATTTGATCATTGCCGGGACGAATGATCAAGATATGCTTTTGGCAGCAAATGAAATAAAAAAAATGCAGGGCGGATTGGCCGTAATCCAAAATGGGGAAATACTCGCTTCACTTCCCCTTCCGATAGCCGGATTGATGAGCGAATGGAATTATATCGATGTAGTCCATTCGTTGAAAAAAATCGATGGAGCCCTATTGAAACTGGGTGCCAACAGGCATTTCAACCCTTTCCTTACACTTGCATTCTTGGCGTTGCCTGTCATCCCCGAAATTAAACTGACGGATAAGGGTTTATTTTCAGTTTCTGAGTTTAGGCATATTCCTATCGAAGCATCAAAGCCAGTCGATAAAATTTGACCCCCTAGTCGGGGTTTTTTTCTTCTTACCCCAGTAATTTCTAAATGAATCAGGTTCCAACTCGACTTAAACCGGGAAAAGGATATAATGGGTATCATCTATGTTAAAATAAAATTAAACACAAATCTTTCTTGGGGGAGATAAATATGGAAAAACATGATAAACGAACCATAATTGGATACATAGGCACTTACACAAAAGAAAATAGTAAAGGTATTTACCGCTTCACTTTAGATACAGCAGAAGGAAAACTCAGTACACCGGTTCTTGCAGCAGAATTAACCGATCCGACTTATGTCGCCATCAGCCAGGACAAGAAGAATCTCTACGCCATTTTAAAAGAAGCGGGCAGCGGTGGAGTTTCAGCCTATTCGATCAATGAAGAGTCAGGTAAGCTTACCTTCTTGGGCAAACAACTGACACCAAATGGTTCTTCCTGCCATATAAGTGTCGACAGCAAGAAACAGGTCTTGATCACTTCCAGTTATGGAGAAGGTGTGATTGAATCCTATCCGCTTCATGGCGATGCGACCCCTTTGCCCGTATCATCCACTGTTCAGCATGAGGGTCAAGGACCGAATGAAGAACGTCAGGAAAAAGCGCACACTCACTTCGCCGGGTTCACACCGGATGAAAGGTTCATTGCCGTAGTAGACCTTGGAATAGATAAAGTAATAACCTATAAAATAGATAATGGGGTTTTGGAAGAAGTAAACAGCTTAACTGTTTCTCCCGGCAGCGGACCACGGCACTTGACCTTCCACCCAAACGGAAAATTTGCGTATGTTATGGCAGAACTTGTACCAGAAGTCATTGTTTTAAGCTTCGATAGTCAAACCGGAAGCTTTTCTGAATTACAAACGGTTCGATCCGTCCCGGAAGATTTCAAGGAAAATAACCAAGGAAGCGCCATTCACATTTCAGATGACGGGCAATTCATATATGCTGCAAACCGCGGACATGATAGTATTGCCGTTTACCAAATCAATCAAGAAACAGGCAAACTGGCATTCGTGGAACTGGTTTCTACCGAAGGAAATTGGCCACGTGATTTTTCATTGGATCCTAGCGGAAAATTTCTGATTGCTTCTAATGAACAATCAGGAAACCTGACACTATTTGCCCGAAATGAACTTGACGGAAAGTTAACATTACTGCAAAAAGATGTTCAAGTTCCCTTCCCTGTTTGCGTAAAATTCTTATAATCGATAATAAAAAGGATTGAAGCTACAGCAGCTTCAATCCTTTTTTTGTTATCCTTCTTTAATTCCATTTCTCCGCCATTTCGGGAAAATCTATATATGGGTTACGATTACCCTGCATTTCATGTATAGCCTGGTTTCTATGTTTTTCATAAGTGCTGACCGGAAAAAGCCGATGCCATTCCATAAGCAGCTCCAGGTCAATATTGCCGCTATCGATGATGCCCTCATATCTGAGTAAAAAGTATAAAGTAGCCCTCGCCACGATGCCTTTTCCGTATTCAGGCTCGAATTTACCCTCATCTGATTTCCCGCAACCCGCTTTTATACCGGCAGCCGATTTTTCAGGGATATAATCCTTAAAATCATGGTATGGATAGTTACTCCGGCTACTGTTACACGTTGGTTCACAGGCGAACAGATGATGCAAATCCCCCCTCATCGGTTCTTTTTTATCGAACCATGATTGAGGTACGACATGTTCACAATTAACGAGAATGTTCTCCGTATTTGTTGATTCTATGCCTCTTGACACCACTTCAAGTATACGGATATCTTCCTCAATGACTCGTACAGGGTCCATCCCTTTACCGGAATACAGGCTTTTCAACTGGCCATTTTCCTGTAAGTCCACCCAAGGGTAAACATGACGATGTGGTGAGTAGTTCAGCTGGTTTTTATGGGTTGCCACAAGTAGGTCCTTCAATCCTTCCCGGTCCAAAGAACCATCTTTATAGTATGCCAGCTTAAGTTCCTGATCCTTGGTTTCATCATAGTATTCGCGGTTTTCATTGAAGTTCACAAGTGCAGCCATTGCCATTTCCCGTTCTTTTTCAAGTACTTCAAAACTATACTTCATCCACTCATCCCCCCGCTTCTATTAAAACCTAACTTTTACCATAATTTAAGTTTAATAGAAATCCATCTAGAAAAAAAGGTGCTTTAGAAGGGGCTAACGAAGAATTTCAATAAAATGGGTAAGGATTTTCGCCGTCATCCCCCAAATTACTCGTTCATTATATATATAAAAATATTCTTCCATCTGTTTTGGCTGCCATTTATAATTCTCCCCGCCAACTACTAAATCATGAGGGAAGTTGTCATGCGGTTCCACCTTATATTTCACATGATAAATCTCTGGAGGTTTTTCCATGAAAAAGGATAGGGGGACCGTAAAAACGGTTTCTACCTCAGCTGGATTAGGTATGATCCGTTGATGGTTACGAACAAATCCTGCATATGGATAGACAATCATCCCAAATGGAGATACCAAATAATCGATTGGAAAGACATTTTCAATATCTTCTTTTCTCAAATTAAGTTCCTCATATGTTTCCCTTAGGGCAGCATCCTGTTCATCACGGTCCAGCTTGTCTATTTTCCCGCCCGGAAAACATATATCCCCCGGCTGCCTTCTCAGTTTGTGTGAACGCTCTTCGAAAAGAACATGAATTCCATCTTCTTTCTCTATAAGCGGTACCAATACCGCATACTTTGAAAAATTCCCACTCCCTAAAATTTCAGGGATATGCAGTGTCAGTTTTTTTGTTATATCTTCATTATTCATGTCCCTCACCTCTTCTGCCAGATAGTATTGATTTTCTGCCACTCCTTATCATTCCATTTTCGAACATCCGCTATAACTTAGCAAGGAAAACGATTCCAAAATGCCCCCTCAGTTCGCATTAGAATCCTTTCCGCTCCCTCTTCCTAAATCATTGCCAAAAGCACCGTTCAAAGTTCTGAACGGTGCTAAAATTAAACAGCAGTCTCATTTAATAAGCAAAGTATGGATGCAATCTTTCTTAAATAAATAATGAGTATCAATAAGTACATACAGAAACTCAATAATATGCTGAATTTTCAGTTTTTTTCATCACCTTATTTTCATAGTTCAGCTAGCGTTCGCTTTACAGTCGTTATGATGAATGAAAAATCCTCTTCAGTTATACTAAGCGGGGGAGCAAGGGTCAGGACATTATTGAAACCTGCTACTGTATCACCATTTTTACCTATGATCAGACCCTTTTCTTTGCATGATGCAATTACTTTATTGATTTTGGTAAGTTCAATCGGTTGTTTTGTCAGTTTATCTTCTACTAGTTCAATGCCTACCAACAAACCTTTGCCACGTACATCCCCGACATTCGGATGAGATTTGATTTCTTCAAACTCTTGCAGAAAGCGTAGACCTAGCTCCTTAGACCGTTCTATAAGTTTTTCATTTTCATATATTTCAATATTCTTCAAAGCAAGGGCACAGGCAGCCGGATTGCCGCCAAATGTATTTACATGTCGAAAGCGGTCATAAACGTCTGAGCCAATATACGCTTCATAAATTTCACGTTTGACTGCTGTAGCGGATAATGGCAAGTAAGCGCTCGTGATTCCTTTAGCCATTGTTACGATGTCTGGTTTTACATCATAGTTCATAAATCCGAACTTCTTACCGGTACGGCCAAACCCGCAAATGACCTCATCCGAAATGAGAAGGACACCATTTTTCTCACAAATTTCCTTGACACGTTTCATATAACCATCAGGCGGCATCAAAATTCCGCCCCCAGTGATGATTGGTTCCATGATGACCGCAGCCACCGTTTCGCTCAACTCCCATGTAATGGTCCGTTCAATTTCCGCTGCACTTTTTTCACCGCTTTCACCCTCTGGATTTCGGTAAGAATCTGGCGGTGATACATGAAGAAATCCTGGGGCGAGTGGTTCATATTTATATTTTCGCTGTGCCTGCCCGGTGGCTGACAGGGCGCCCATTGAATTTCCATGATAGCCGCGATAACGGGAAATGAATTTATAACGTCCATGTTCACCTTTTTGCTGATGATACTGCCGCGCAATTTTAAAAGCAGTCTCATTCGCTTCCGAACCGCTGTTAGAGAAGAAAATCACATAATCCCCACCAAGCCATTCATTTAATTTCTCTGCTAGCTTAATGGCCGGGATGTGGCTATTCGTTAAAGGGGCATAAGGAAGTTCCTTCAGCTGCTCGTAAGCCGCTTCAGCCAGTTCCGTGCGGCCATACCCAACGTTGACACACCATAAGCCTGACATCCCATCCAGGAAACGATTCCCATCAACATCCGTTATCCATGCTCCTTGCCCGTTTTTGATCACCATTGCTCCAGGGCTGGATTCAGCCCCTTTCATATGATGCCATACATATTTACCATCCATCGCTTTAAGATCCTGACCATGTTTTTCAACTTGCATAAGGTACACTCCTCCTAAAATAATTTATAAATGAAGGCCGACCACAATTTGTGTCGACCCCCAATTTCCTATCAGTATCTTGCCGTTAACATTTTCTTTCTAGTGTAAAATTCAACGCCGTCTTTCCCATTGGCATGAAGATCTCCATAAAATGAACTTTTATAGCCGGAAAATGGAAAGAATGCCATTGGCGCGGGTACCCCAAGGTTAATACCAAGCATACCTGCATCAATTTCTTCGCGAAATTCCCGGATGGCTTTTGCACTATCCGTATAGAGGCAGGCACCGTTGGCAAATTCGGATTGATTGGTCAATTCGATTGCTTCTTCAAGGGTATTAACCCGTACTATGGATAAGACAGGGGCAAAAATTTCATCCTTCCATATTTTCATATTTGTTTTCACATGATCAAATAAAGTCGGTCCAACGTAATAGCCATTTTCCTGATCGCCTTCATTCCTGCCATCACGAAGGAGGACAGCTCCTTCTTTTTCCCCGATTTCAATATATTGTTCAGTTCTCTTTTTATGAGTATCACGGATCACTGGTCCCAGGAAAACGTCCTTATCCATTCCATTTCCAATCTTGATATCATCCGCTGCAGCCTTTAATCTCTCAACGAGCGAATCTCCCACTTCCCCCACCGCAACAACCACTGATGCAGCCATGCAGCGCTCGCCTGCAGAACCGAAAGCGGCATTCGTTATGTTCGTTACAGCATTATCCAAATTCGCATCAGGCATGACGATGGAATGATTTTTCGCTCCTGATAAAGCCTGGACACGTTTTTTATTGGCAGCTGCCGTTTTGTATACATACTCTGCGACAGGCTGGGATCCCACAAATGATACCGCTTTAATGTCTTCATGTTCCAAAATCCCATTCACGACATCGTGGGCACCATGGACAATATTGACAACACCATCCGGAACTCCGGCTTCTGTCAATAATTCCACAAGACGGTTGGCTAAAAGCGGTGTCCGTTCTGAAGGTTTTAAGATAAACGTATTTCCACAAGCTATTGCCAGCGGGAACATCCAACATGGCACCATCATCGGGAAATTAAACGGTGTAATCCCGGCAACGACACCCATTGGATACCGATACATGCCGGATTCAATGCCTGGGGAAATATCAGGTAGCTGACTTCCCATCATCAATGTAGGCGCACCTGCTGCGAACTCTACGCATTCAATCCCCCGCTGAACCTCACCATATGCTTCTGTATAGCTTTTTCCGTTTTCGATAGTGACCAGCTTTGCAAGCTCATCCCAATGTTCTATCAATAATTGCTGGTAACGGAATAAGAAGCGAGCTCTTTTTGGAACGGCCACCTTTTTCCATTCTTTAAAAGCCTTTTTAGCAACTTGCACCGCTTGGTCTACATCTTCCTTTGTTGAAAGGGGAACGATTGCCAATGCTTCCCCTGTTGCCGGATTAGGCACTTGTTCATGTTTCGAAGTTGTGGACTCCACCCATTTGCCACCGATATAATTTTTCAACGTTTCTACATCATTGATAACTGCCATTAATATACCCTCCATTTCAACACGATTTCATAGTTTCATTATATTTTTCAAATCGACTTTTTTCATTAGACGTTTTGTATAGTTTTTTATTCAATATTTGCACATATTGTTTGTTTTTGATATTCCCATATTCATAGTAATCTTGAAAGAAATTCAGGCTTTCAAAGCCGATGTATATTTCCTTAATTATTATCTCTTTGATCAGCTGACTTCACAGCCATCATTTTATGATGGAATATAGCTTTAGGTCTTGATGCTTTCCCTTAACAAACATTCCTTTTCTTATGATTCCTTCAAAAGACATGCCAGACTTTTGCATGACTCGCTCTGAACCCAAATTTTCAACGAAGCACCGTGCTTGTATTCGAACTAGGTTCATATTTTCAAAGCCAAAGGCGATTATCTTTTGAGCTGCCTCCGTCATCAAGCCACTCACCCAATATTCGGGTGCAAGCACATATCCGATTTCTGCACTATGATGATCAACCTGCCATGTAACAAAATCAATCGTACCAATCAACTTACCACTTTGCTTGTGTTCTATGCCCCATGGAGCAATTTTCTTATCCTCATAATTTTGTAGGATAAACCGGATAAAATCTTTTGTATCACTTAGGGAACGATGAGCTTCCCATGTGACATAACGGGAAACTTCACTGTTGGATGCATAAGCGAACATGTCTTCGGCATCATTCATGGTGACTTTCCTCATTACCAAGCGTTTTGATTCCATAGTAGGCAGCTGTCCATATATGTCTTTCACGTTCATGAATACACCCCATTCCATTGATTACTAGTATTATAGCAAGCTTGTTAAGCACTCGCTGTCCCATTTAAAATATTATCGAAACTTACGAATGATTCGGAAAAGAATGATTCAGGGCGTGAAAACCCATAATAAACCAAAATTTGAATGAGTTCTTTTCTGGAAAAATCGGACAGGAAACCTCAAAAATTGCCAAGTCCTTTGGGATGACAGTATTAGGAATGCATCATAAATCGGAAAAATTTGTAGATGAGATGTCCACAATTACAATTTGCGATTGATTAACTTGAATTCTTTTTTTCGAACATATTCCATGTTTCTGGGGTCAATGTAATGTCACGGCAATCACACCCAGGAGGAAAATCATGGGTATCAAGAATTATTCATGGCCTGTGCACATAAATAATCTTCCATTGTTAGCTTGCAGACTCCGACATT
Organism: Brevibacillus sp. JNUCC-41; assembly: GCF_014844095.1. NCBI lineage: Bacteria > Bacillati > Bacillota > Bacilli > Caryophanales > Bacillaceae > Peribacillus > Peribacillus sp. JNUCC41. The sequence goes on from NZ_CP062163.1 coordinate 4,702,465, forward strand.
ATCTGTTATATTTAAAAAGAATTATTTTTGTTCGGGAAGATTGATAAGTGAAAAACTTTTCGTCTAATGATTGAGCAAGGGTAGTAACACAATGTGTGGATTCACACTAGGAGGCAACAACAATGGAACAAGGTAAAGTAAAATGGTTTAACGCAGAAAAAGGATTTGGCTTCATCGAACGCGAAAACGGAGACGATGTATTCGTACATTTCTCAGCTATCCAAAGCGAAGGATTCAAATCATTAGACGAAGGTCAAGAAGTTACTTTTGAAGTTGAGCAAGGTCAACGTGGACCCCAAGCTACTAACGTTCAAAAAGCGTAATTTTAAATACAATATATAACGGACCCTACTTGTAGGGTCTGTTTTTTTGATTGAAAAAGCAATCAAAAAAAACCCTATTCACATGGAATAGGGAACATGAAACAAGTTTAGTAAATGGTAAACTCAGTATAACACACTAGGAATAGAAACCCTAATTTATCCGAAAAGTAAAAATTATCACGCACTTACGAAGCCCTGGATTCCCTGATATTACCCCATTCATTTCTTCTCCACTTCATAGGTTCGGTCCGTTCCCCATGGATAAAACGGTGGCATATCAGTGCTGCTTTTCATTTTGAAATCGGCTTTCCTTTTTTCGAGAAAAGCTTCGATTCCTTCTAGTGCATCAGCTTGTTTTCCGGTCCAATGAATCATTTTCGATTCTATTTTGTGTGATTCAACCGGATGGTTAGCACCGAGCATTGACCACATTAACTGCCGGGATAGCGTCACAGAGACGGAAGATGTATTTTCCGCAATGTCTGTCGCAATCTCCATTGCTGCAGACATCAATTCGTCTGGCTCGACAATCTTGTTTACCAGCCTTCCCTCATATGCTTCACTGGCCGTAATCATCCTGCCGGTAAAAATCCATTCGGAAGCTTTGCCCATTCCGACAAGTCTAGGCAAGAACCAACCGCTGCATGCCTCCATCGTTATCCCCCGCCTTGCAAATACAAAACCCATCTTTGCATCTGTTGAAGCGATTCTAATGTCCATGGGCAAAGTCATTGTTATCCCAATCCCGACTGCCGCTCCATTAATGGCTGCTATCATAGGTTTCTTCATCTCAAAAATCCGTAATGACAACATTCCCCCTGCATCGCGATATTCAACCAAAGGAGTGTGATCCATAAAGGTTTCTGCACCTTTTTCCAAATCCATCCCAGCACAAAAAGCATCTCCAGCGCCAGTTAATATGACGGCTCGTACGTCATCATTTTCATCCGCTTCATTAAAAGCGTGAATCATCTCTTCACACATTTTTTCATTGAAAGCATTCATTCTCTCTGGACGATTAAGAGTAACAATCATGACACGATCGACGATTTCACTAGTTATCGTGGAATACACTAACAATCCCTCCTTCTCTCACAAATTGAAACATTCAACAGAATTTTATATTTACATATAATTACATTTTATATGTTTTATTTTCAGATTCCTAGTTTTTTATTTTGACATGCTGATAAATAATTTGATAATTGTTTCCATTCCAAAAATATTTTACATAAATGTGTAAAAAAAGACCAGTCGCAAATGCAACTGGTTTTTTTGTTTACCAATATAAATGACAAGCGACGAAATGCCCTGGTTTTTGTTCTTTCCATTCAGGTACAGCACTTGAGCATATCTCCATCGCCTTAGGGCAGCGCGTCCGAAATACACAGCCGCTCGGCGGATTGATCGGACTTGGTACATCGCCTTTAAGGACGATCCTTTCCCGTTTAATAGTCGGGTCTGGTATCGGTACTGCGGATAGCAAGGCCTGTGTGTATGGATGTAGCGGATCTTTCGTTAAAGAATCACTATCCGAAAGTTCCATCATTCTTCCAAGGTACATGACTAAAATGCGATCTGAAATATACTTGACCATCGATAAATCATGCGCGATGAATAAATAAGTCAATCCCATTTCTTTTTGCAGTTCTTTTAATAAGTTGACCACTTGGGCCTGTATCGAAACATCCAAGGCAGAGATTGGTTCATCACAAACGATGAATTTAGGATTTAAAGCCAAGGCCCTTGCAATTCCAATACGCTGGCGTTGTCCGCCACTGAATTCATGCGGAAAACGAGTGATATGCTCCGGACTTAAACCAACCAGCTTTAACAGGTCTTCCACCCGTTTTCTTCGCTCTTTACCTTTTGATATCCCATGAATGGCAAGTGGTTCCCCAATCAATTCCTCCACCTTCATCCTTGGGTTCAAGGATGCGTAAGGATCTTGGAAAATCATTTGTATTTCACGGCGGATATGTGACATTTCCCCAGGTTTGTAATCGAAAATATTTTTCCCCTGAAAAAGAACTTCTCCATCTGTCGGTTCATATAATCGAGTGATTGTACGACCTGCAGTCGACTTACCGCAACCGCTTTCCCCAACAAGACCGACAGTTTCCCCTGGATAGATTTTGAGATCCAAACCGTCTACTGCTTTAAGCGATTGAGAACCGATTGGAAAATGCTTTTTCAGATTCTTTATTTCAACAAGAGGAGAATTTTCGTTGTATGTCTTTTCTTTTACAGCCTTATTTTTCAGTGAAACCATTGGTTCTCCTCCTTTACACATTAGTCGGTGCTTGTACTTGTGCTGCCTTTGCCATCGGGTGGTGCAGCCAGCATGCGGCTGTCTGACCTTCTTCCACTACTTCAAGCTCCGGATCATGGTCTTTGCACACTTTCATTGCTGATTCACATCTTGGGTAAAATGGGCATCCTTTTGGCGGATCCAATAAATCCGGTGGTGATCCGATAATCGGAACCAACGGAGCCGTTTTTTCCATATCGAGCCTTGGCACCGTTTTAAGCAGACCTCTTGTATAAGGATGCTGCGGGTTTGAAAATATAGCCTCTACCGTACCCGTCTCCACAACCTTGCCTGCATACATGACGACTACCCGTTCACAAGTTTCCGCAACCACACCTAAATCATGAGTGATTAAAATGATGGAAGTATCCATTCTTCGTTGGATATCTTTCATCAGCTCCAAAATTTGCGCTTGTATCGTTACATCCAATGCTGTTGTAGGTTCATCGGCAATCAGTAATTTCGGTTCACAAGCAAGGGCCATCGCAATCATTGCCCTTTGGCGCATACCACCTGAAAACTCATGCGGATATTGCTGCATCCTTTTTTCCGGCTGAGGTATACCTACCAGTTTGAGCGTTTCCAACGCCCGTTCATATGCATCATTTCGGGGCATGTTTTTATTATGCTTTAAAATACCTTCCATGATCTGGCTGCCGATTTTTGTCGTTGGATTGAGCGAAGTCATCGGATCTTGGAAAATCATGCTGATTTCATTCCCGCGAATCCTCTGCATTTCCTTTTCACTCATTTTAAGAAGGTCTTTACCGCCAAAGTTTATCGACCCTTTTCCATACTCTGCCGGGGGTGTTTCCAATAATCTCATGATAGATTTCGCTGTAACACTTTTGCCGCATCCGGACTCCCCAACAATCGCAACGGCTTCCCCCTTTTTCACGCCAAAGTTCACACCGCGAACCGCTTGCACTTTACCTGCATAAGTATGGAAGGTGATTTGTAAATCGTTGACTTCTAATAGGTTCTCCATCATCGTCCCTCCTATTCTAGTAATATCAAATCATTATGTTAGGACTCATTTATTTCCGTAGTTTTGGATCTAAGGCATCCTGCAATCCGTCACCAACCACATTGAACGCGAACATCGTTAAGGAAATCAATATTGCAGGAATTAAAAGTTGATAGAAATTCCCTACCAGAATGCTTCCCAGTGCATCACTTGTCAATGTTCCCCAGCTTGCCTGAGGTGCCGGAACTCCCAATCCCAAAAAGCTAAGTGTAGCTTCGGCAAAAATGGCAGTAGGTACAGTCAGCGTTAAATTGACAAGGATCGGTCCCATTGTATTTGGAATCATGTGTTTTCTTAAAGTCCAGCTCGTATTGGCTCCAGAGATTGTTGCAGCATGGATATATTCATTCTCTTTCAGTTGTAAAACTTGTCCACGTACAAGTCGCGCCATCGGAATCCACCCCGTAATCGACATCGCAATGATGATCGGCAGAATACCAGGTTTTAATACGACCATCATTAAGATAACCATCAATAGGTATGGAATCGCATAGATCACCTCAGCGAAACGCATCATGATATTATCCGTGCGTCCACCGCGAATGGCAGAAATCCCGCCATAAAGGACACCAATTAAAAAGTCGATCAGCGCTGCCATCAATCCAATGAACAAGGATATCCTTGCACCGTACCAAGCTCGCGTAAATAGATCCCTTCCTGATGAATCCGTTCCAAACCAATGTTCGCTATTTGGGCTAAGATTCTTTTTCTCGAAATCTTGTCCATAATAAGTATATCCGTTAATATACGGACCAAAAATCGCCATCAAGACCAAGAGGATTATTAGAATAAACCCCGTCATCGCCAGCTTATTTTCCTTAAATCGACGCCAGACGTCAGACCAATATGAAACTGTAGGTCTTGCTATTTTTTCAGCTTCCTTAAAGTTGCCTTCGGCGGGTTGGAACATATCTTCGGTTAAATGCACTTTTTCTGCCATTATTTCTTCTCCCCCGTCACTTTAATTCTAGGATCAATCAACGTATAGGCTATATCAACGATGAATATCAATAGGATAAGCACCGCACTATACACAATTGTGGAACCAAGAATGACCGGGTAGTCCCTGTTGGATATTCCCTTTACGAACATATCTCCCATGCCCGGAATACCAAAAATACGTTCAATGATGAAGCTTCCTGTCACGATATTAGCCGTAAGGATGCCCAGAATCGTGATAATCGGCAATAACGCATTCCGAATCGCATGTTTGATTATGACACCGCTCCGTTTCAGTCCTTTGGCTTTTGCTGTCAAAATGTAATCCTGACCCATTACTTCAAGCATGCTTGTCCGCATCAGTCTCGCGATGAAAGCAAGCGGCATCATCGAAAGGGCAATGGATGGTAAAATGGTATGCTGCCATGTCGCCCATGTAGCAACAGGGAATATATTCCATTTAATTGCGAAATAATTAATTAAAATAGTCGCCAGGATAAAGTTAGGAACGGAAATCCCTACGATGGCAATGATCATTGATAAATAGTCGGGCCATTTATTTCTTTTCAGTGATGCCACGACACCCAAAATGAGGCCAAAGAAGATGGCAATCACCAAAGCTTGTGCCCCTAAGTGCAATGACACTGGAAACCCCTTCAAAATGTAATCATTCACGGAAATGGAAGAAGATTTCAATGAAGGACCAAAATCAAATTGAACGACTTCCAATAAATAATTCCCATATTGGGTCAACAACGGCTTGTCCAATCCATAGTGGACTTGAAGGTTTTCATAAACAGCAGGAGGCATGGCTCCTTCTTTTGCAAATGGATTTCCCGGAATCGTATGCATTATGATGAACGTTAATGTAATAACAGCCCATAAAGTAATAATCGCCCATTTAAAACGGTTTAATGTATATCTCAACATGGTAATCACCCCAATCATCGATTTTCTAAGAAGTTGAAAACGGAAATGAATGCATGAAATATTCAAATTCGCAATTGAAAAATGGGGTATGTCCTTAATCGGACATACCTCCCATTTCACTATTATCCTTCTATTATTTTTTATCCGCGTAAATAAAGTTCGGATAAGCGTTAATTGGAGCAAAAACTCCAGTAACATTCGATTTAACCATATATGGTTTTGTATAGAAGTAAACCGGAAGGATCGGCATTTCGTCAATCATGACTTTCTCTGCTTTATGCAAAGCAGCCATGCGTTCTTTTGGATCCATTGTAGATTTTGCTTCTTTTAATAAATTATCATATTCTTTGTTTGACCAACCTGCATCATTATAGGCGCCGTCCGTTTCCCAAAGCATGAATGTCATAGGGTCAACATAGTCACCAACCCATCCTGCACGGGAAATTTCAAAGTCACCAGCTTTTTCACGGTCAAGCTTAACTTGGAATTCTGCATTTTCAAGTGTCACTTCAACACCCAGGTTATCACGCCACATTCCTTGAACCGCTTCAGCAATTTTCTTGTGTGAATCTAAAGTGTTATACAAAATTGAAAACTCAGGTAATTCTTTCATGCCTTCTTCAGCAAGTCCTTCTTTTAACAATTTCTTAGCTTCGGTAACATCTTCCTTAAATAGGTTACCTGTATTTTCCTGGAAATCTCCAGATGCATCAGGAATACCCGGAGGGACTACGCCGAAAGCAGGCTTTTGTCCGCCTTGAGCAACATTTTCGGTGATTTTTTGACGCTCGATAGCCATCGAAAGCGCTTTCCTTACTTTAGCATTATTGAAAGGTTTCACTTCTGTATTAAAGTTGTAATAGTAAACGGCAAGTTCTTTGCCCATTTTGAATTCTTTATCATCAGAATTGACCATTTGACCTTGAATATCCACTGGCAGTGGATAAGCGATGTCCAATTCGCCACTCTGATACATTTGCCATGCTGTATTTTCATCTTCAATTAGAGCAAAGTTAACTGCATCCAATTTGATTTTATCTTTATCGTAGTAATTTTCATTCTTTTCGATTTTCAGGCTTTCTTTATGTTTCCATTCCGTTAATTTGAACGGACCGTTCGAAACGTGTGTTTTTGCATCCAAAGCCCATTTTGGATTTTCTTCCTGCACCTTTTTATTGATTGGATAGAAAGTATAGAAAGAAGTCAAGTCAAGGAAGTATGGTGTAGGCTGTTCCAAAGTGACCACTAACGTATGTTCGTCTGTCGCTTTAACTCCTACGTCCTCTTCCTTCCCTTTCTTACTGTTGTATGCTTCCCCGCCTTTAAGATAATAAAGTTGGTAAGCATAATCAGCAGCTGTTTCCGGTTTCAAAGCATATTTCCAAGCATATTCGAAGTCAGTCGCTGTAAGCGGATCTCCATTTGACCATTTCAAACCATCTTTCAATTTGAATGTCCAAGTTAATCCATCTTCACTGATTTCCCATGATTCCGCAGAACCAGGAACGATTTTGCCCTCTTCTGTTTTCTTCGTCAGTCCCTCAAACGTATGTTCAAGGATCCATGATTCATGAGTACCTTGTGCATTGGCAGGGTGAAGCGAACCAGGTTCACTTGAGTTGTTTACGTTTAATACTTTTGGTCCGGATGATTCACCCGAGCCGCCTTCCTTTTCATTCGAAGTTTCCTTCGAACCGCCGTTGCATGCAGCAAGCATTAGCATGATGGCCATAAGAAGAGCAAGCACTGAAAATTTAGACTTTTTCAAAAAATATTCCCCCTATCTTTATTCTTTCTTAGAATATTCCCATTTAAGAGATTATCCTTCTAGCACCTATTAATCTTCCGTATAGTACATATAATGTCCGCGAGGAAAGTAAGAAGCATTCATGGCAGGGATCCCACCAAAACAACTAGCGAACCGTTTGCATAAATCCATATTTCTCCCTAATAAAGCATTAATGCAGTTTACTAGTGAAAAAATCAGCCTCTTTTCAACCTCGCCAAGGGTACTATACCTCGAATTAAAGATGTTGAATTTTAAGTATATTACGAATAAATCAAAAAATCAATAAACCGATGAGTACTTTTTCACAAGATAGTATTTATTTGCTAATCAATTCGATCTAGATACTAGGTAAAAAGGAATAATTACCTTTTTAATGTAAAATGACTCCCGACTTGCAGTGTTTTTTCAAACACATTTATACCAGTATTCATATAAGTTCGCTCACCCACTTTTTTCTAAATATTCTAATAATTCAAGCCAGGTCGGTTGCTAAGGCCACGTTCCTAGCAAACCATTTACTAACAAACATTAAACTTTAGTAGAATAACATTTTTTCTCCATATAATATTCAGGTCTTTTCAATTACCCCCCAAATAATGGATAATAACTATGTAGGAATAGTGATATTCCTTCAATTCCTCACCTTAAGTAAGCGTCAAATCCAATGATAATGACCCTTCTTCATTTATGATTAAATAAATATAATGACACGAAAAGCAAACAAATGCCTGTCACCTTTTTCACATCCAATGGGATCCGTACGCCTCCAAATAAACCGAAATGGTCAATGACTGCCCCAATCAGTATCTGGCCTGCGATAACCCCGGCCAATGCTGGTGCCACTCCAATCTGAGGGACGACCAATACCATCACAATGACATAAATAGCCCCTAAGAGTCCGCCTATCAATTGCCATTTTGGAACAGACGCGATGGCAGATATGTTTCCATTTCCCGCGAACAAAACAATAAATAATAAAGCGAGTGTCCCGATTCCAAAAGATATGAAAGAGGCTTCAATAACTCCCACTTTTTTCCCTAGCCCACCATTGATTTGACCTTGTATGGCAATGGTGATTCCGCCTAGGACCGCAAGCAAAGGAAATAATATCTTCACAATGATTTTGCTCCTTTTTATGTCCATCCGGACTGATTAATGAATCCTTATTCTAATTTTAACATGAAAAATATGTATATTGTCCTTTAGTGATATAAATTGATCCTAACGGGAGAGAAATCCCACAAATAAAAACTGGCCCTATTGGCCAGCTGCAATGTTCTAATACTAAACTATAATCTATTTGATTCCTGAATAATTTGTTGTCTTAACTGGCAATACTCTGAAATTAACAAGGAAAATACCAGTGCATCATGCGATTGATCCCGAAGAAATAGATAACTTCGAAGGGTGCCTTCCTCTTTAAATCCAAATTTCTTCAATAGGTTTCTGGATGCAATATTATCCGTGAAAGTTAATGCTGCAATTCTGCTTAGTCCCAATTCTTCAAAGCAATAGCGCAATACTTCGTTAACGGCTTCAGACGTAAAATGATTCCTCCAATATTCGGGATGGATTTCATAACCTATTTCGGCCCGTTTGTTCGCAAGGCTCAATTGGTTCAGGCCAACAGTACCGATGAATTTGCCTGAATCCTTTAAAATGACTCCCCACCGCAGCCCACGTTTGTTTATATAAGCACTTTTAAACGAGTCGATTAAGCGGCGGGCATCTTCAACTCGGGTTAAACTTTCTATACCATCATATTTGGTCACTTCATCTTTAGAGAGAATTTCAAACAGACTCTCAGCATGATGGTGACCTATTTCGATTAAACGCAGCCTTTCTGTTTCCAATTCCTTTAACCACATCGAAGTATCCCCCCGGTATATTCTGCTGTCTACTTTATTCTATTCTTGAAGAAGAGATACCTGTCTCAGTGGACAATACTTTTTGAAAAATTCCTTTCCTTAACATACAATGCCGAGTCTTCATGTCCTCCCTTTGTAATCAAATCCCTGATGATTTGGGAGAGGATAACACTGTAAACCGTCCCATTACCGCCATAACCTAATAAGAAATAACAATTAGGATGGTTAGGATATATTCCTATTGTCGGTAAACCATCATGGGTCTCACCAAAAAAAGCTCCCCAATAATAATCAGCCCTGACCCGATTCTCTAATTCTGGAAACAAATTGATAAGCTGCTTCAATAATTTATCTCTTTTGTTCAAAATCATTGAATCCCTCTTCTCCAGATAATTGATAGATTCATCAAGACCACCAATGATAATTCGATTGTCAGGAGTTTTTCTTGCATATAAATAAGGCCGTGCCGTTTCCCAGATCATCATATTATCATGCCATTTAGCTTGATCGGCTATTTGATTTGTTGTGATGGCATATGAACTGAGGATCACTGCATTTTTATCCTTCACTTCTTCTTGGGCTTCATACCCAGTTGCGAAGATGACTGCCTGTGCATGTATCGTGTGTCCGGTTTCGGTAAATAACCGGGTTTGATTCTCTTTTAATATCTTCCCATTGATTTTCGTTTTTGAATAGACACGTACGCCTTTCGAAAATGCCTTTTCAATCAATAAATGTGCATGTTTATAAGGATTGATTTCAGCATCATTACCTGTAACCAGCGCTCCTTCTTTTGAAAACGAAAATTTTCGGCCAAGCTCTTTTTCAGTATAATATTCAACAGGAAAATTACGGGATTTAAGATTACTATATTCTTCTTTAAGCTTGGAAACATCCTCTGGATTGGATGCATAGTACAAACTTTTTCTAATTTTAAAATCCGGATTTTCCTTTAAATTTGGAACAACCTCTTTCTCAAGGGTCCGAATGGCGTCCAAACAAAGCTGAACATGTCGTGTCCCAGCTTCTTCTCCAAAACTATGGATGAGGGAAGTTAATGTTTTATCATTTGAATACTGTAAAAGTCCAGTATTCGCAAGCGTACTTCCTTCACTTATATCCCGTTTATCGATAAGGACGACATTCAGACCCGTCTCTGCCAAAAAATAGGCACAGTGCGCCCCCGATGAACCACTCCCTATTATACAAACATCACATGAAAGATCCTCTTCCAAAATTGGATATTTTCTAGCTTCAAATGTATCTTTCCAAAACATTTTCCCTGCCTTTAAATCCATACAAGCTCCACCCTTAGGATAATTTATTAGTTCCATATAACTATATCGTTTTGCTGCTTTATTATTTACCCTGACAAACATGGCCTTCAAACGTAAAATGATTCTTTTTCTACATGAAATAATTCTTCCAATTTATCAAAAAGCCCTATGATTTTGGTTATCCTTAACACACTTCCAGGTTATATGGACCCTTAACATCAGCTTCCCATTCGATACCTTTTCCCCATTCCAGTAAGGAATGTTAATGAGCTAATTTTACACAAAACTATTTTTATAGCATACTATACTTCCAATCCAGATATTCTACTAGGAGGAATCAAAATGAAGAAAATCATCCTTTTATCAGCACTGTCGCTATCCCTATTAGCTCCAAAAATTGCTCTAGGAGCCAATACTTACGAGGTGGCAAAAGGAGATACCTTAACGAAAATCGCTACTGAATATGATGTCAGCATTGACGAATTACTTAAAACGAACTCTGCTATAAACGATGCAAACCAAATTCGAATCGGACAAATCATAAATCTTCCCGCTTCCAACACCACAGTTAATCGAGAAGAAAGTCAATCAGTTGAACAACAGGTCCTTAGTTTAGTGAACGAAGAACGGTCAAAACGGGACCTCCCTTCCCTTAAAATGGATACAGCCATTTCTCAAGTAGCAATTCTGAAATCGGAGGATATGCGAGATAGTAATTATTTCAATCATACAAGCCCGAGTTATGGATCGCCTTTCGAAATGATGAAATCCTTTGGGATCAGTTACAAGTACGCAGGGGAAAATATCGCAGCAGGTCAACCTAGTGCGGATTCTGTCATGAAATCATGGATGAACAGCCCTGGACATAAGGCAAACATTCTGAACAAGAACTATACACATATTGGAATTGGGCATGTGACAGGAGGGAAATACACCCACTATTGGACCCAGCAATTCATTGGAAATTAAAAACGTTAGAGGCGGCAGATTGCCGCCTCCTTTTTTTATCCTTATATTCCAAATCTAAAGCTTGCTATTATCCTTTATTAGAAACTCCAAGCAAAATATGCGGGAACCTTTCACTTTATTTAGAAAAATGCAGTTTCCACTTCAAAAAAAATGTCATTCCAGAACATAGATAAAGTAGTTATATCATACTATCTTTCAATTATCGTACTTATAAAAATAAAATTATGTTAAAATAGAATTCACAGACATAGGTACAAAGGGGCAATTGTAATGAAAATAGAGGTTGGCTCTGTTATCAACGAATTACGAATAAAACAAAATCTTACAAGAGAAGAACTGGCTAAGGATATATGTGAACCTAATGCCCTGTCGGATTATGCAAGAAGCATTACTTCTCCAACCATTGATGAATTGGCACTTTTTGCGGTTAGACTTAAAGTTGACCTGCCGTATTTCTTCACCACCAAAAATGAACCGATTTATAATTACATAGAAACCATTAAACTTTTGATTAACAAATACAAACGCACACGTAATTTTGAAGCAATTTATGAAATCGTCCAAAAAGAAATGGCAACTGCACCGGAAAAATCGATATCGTTTTATCAATTCTTGAAATGGCATGAAGGTATCTCTTTTTTTTATTTGTACAATGACAAACAAAGGGCTATAGAATTATTGAATGAAGCCATTCAGATTACCATGGGTAAACGGGTCATTCTTCATCAACAGGAGATAGAAGTTTTAAATAGTATCGGAATTATCCATTTTAAAACGAAGAATTATGAAGAGGCCATCAACATTTTCAATGAAGCACTGGAGTTTATCGAGAATATTCCCCATGTGAATCAAGAAGGCACCATTATCTTGAAGATCATTCATGGATTGGCACAAACATTGAATGAACTTCATTATTATCAGGAATCATTGAATTATACCCTTAAAGGGATCAACATTTGTAATTCGATAGAATCATTATATTTATATGCGGAACTCCATCTTTTAACTGGTAAGAATCTTGTTCATCTTCAACAACCTGAAAAAGGACTGCACTATATAGAACAATCCAAGAACCTTTTCAGTCTTCAAAAAAACGAAGAATTCATACGAATTGCCGAACATGAATTGGAAAGCATTTTGCAATGCTTATGAACTTCTATGGATAAAAAAAGATAGAGATTGCTTTGAAAAAAGCAATGCTCTATCTTTTTTTATCATTGTTTGTCCTCACTTACTCTACCAATTTTCAGAATGCTACTTTAAAACAATCATTACACTTTCAATAGCTATCCTAATTCAGCTATAATAAAAGAATGTAACCCAACTGGAGGAAAAAAAATGTCTAATAGATTAGGTTTAGTGCTTGACGTAGAAACAACCGGTTTACGTCCCTCTTCAGATGAAATTATCGAGCTTGCTCTTATACTCTTTACATACAGCAGTGAAACAGGGGAAATTATTAATCTTATTGATCAGGAATCATTTTTAAGGGAGCCCCTCTCCTATGGAGCAAGAAGGAATTATGATCAAGCCTATAGAATTCATGGAATTCCATACAGCTCCGTAGAAGGAAAAAGTTTTCATGATGAAAAAGTTAAATCCTTCATTTCCCGTACCGATTCGATTTTCGCACATAATGCTTCTTTCGATAGAAGTTTCCTTTACCAAATGTATCCGGAAATCAATGATCAGAAATGGTTCTGTACGATGCGGAATGTACCTTGGAAGCAATACGGATTTGAGAATGGTAAACTCTTAACATTATTGCAGGCACATAATATCACAAATTTCCAAACACATAGGGCTATGGACGATATATCTTACCTAATGGAACTCATGAGAAAGCCAGGACCTTCTGGCCATCCTTATTTAAAGGAAGTCATTGCAAAAAATCCAATGAAGAAATATGCACCTGCTTCTCAAAAGACAAGGGTATAGCTGATTGCATAATTACTTCATTGTACAGGCTGCACCAAACAAAAAAACCGTTTTATTGCAAATTGCCCATTCCACGAGAACAGGAATGCATATCTTTACGATGGGTGTTATTTTAGGGGCACTTTTATTTCCCTGCATTTCACTTATTACCTGATATTTATCAAAAAACAGCGACCCATGACGGGTCGCTGCAGACTGTAGACAAACTCGATGAAAATCGAGTTTGTCTATTTTTATGGCTTGTACAATTTGGACCTTGATTTCCACTCCAGGCACTCGCTTTCCGCGGGCGGTCGGGGAGCCTCCTCGGCTTTCGCCTGCGGGGTCTCTCCTAGACGCGCATTTCCCGCAGGAGTCTCGTACCTTCCGTTCCAATCAACTTTGTCTTACCTTTTAGATAGAACCTTTTGCCTGGAGTCATTTTTGTTTTAAAATAGAAGTATTAAAACTTGAGGTGATGAGGATGCTTTCTAAACATGATTCTATTCAGCGAGATCAACTTGAAATGATTACGTTAGATCAACTGGTGCCACCGAACCATTTGGTTCGTAAAATAGAGGCTGCCATTGACTTCACTTTCATTTATGACTTGGTGAAAGATATGTATTCAGAGATAGGACGCCCAAGTATTGATCCCGTTATTTTAGTTAAACTGACTTTCATTCAATATACCTTCGGTATTCGTTCCATGCGTAAAACGATTGAAGAAGTTGAAACCAATATGGCTTACCGTGGGTTCTTAGGCTATGGTTTCCATGAAAAAGTACCTCATTTCTCTACATTTGGGAAAAATTATGAACGACGCTTTAAAGATACAGACCTGTTTGAGCAGATTTTCTATCGCATTTTAATGACAGCTGCTAATAAAAAGTTAATAAGTGCTGAACACGTTTTCGTGGATTCCACACATGTGAAGGCCAGTGCGAATAAACGGAAATTTGAAAAGAAAATCGTTCGTAAAGAAACACGAGCGTATCAAGGACGTCTTCAAGAAGAAATCAATCAAGATCGTGAAAACCATGGAAAAAAGCCTTTTCCACCAGATAAATTTGATAAAGAAGAGACCAAAGAGATTAAAGAAAGTACAACGGATTCTGAGAGTGGCTACTATGTGAAAGATGAACGAACAAAACAGTTTGCCTATTCATTCCACGCGGCCGCAGATCGCAACGGTTTTGTATTGGGAACGATTGTAACACCTGGAAATATACATGACAGCCAGATCTTAGAGCCACTAGTTGAACAAGTGATTGAGAAAGTTGGAAAACCGGAAGCCGTTGCCGCAGATGCAGCTTATAAAACACCAGCGGTTACAAGCTACCTATTTAACAAAGAAATCATACCGGCTTTACCTTATACACGTCCTCGCACTAAAGAAGGATTTTTCCGCAAACAGGACTATGTATACGATGAACATTTTGATTGTTACCTTTGCCCTTCGGGCGAGCTATTAAAGTACTCAACAACAAATAAAGAGGGCTATCGCGAGTATAAATCCCCCAAACACATCTGTGAAACGTGCTCATTTTTATCTCGGTGTACAGAAAGCAAAGACTGTCAAAAAGTGGTGACACGGCATATCTGGCAAACACATGTGGAAGAAGCAGATCATCTGCGTCATCATCAAGATGTAAAACCTATAAATGCGAAGCGTAAAGAAACGATTGAGCGTGTATTCGCAGATGCAAAAGAAAAGCATGGTATGCGTTGGACTACTTTAAGGGGACTTAAAAAATTGTCGATGCAGGCGATGCTTACTTTCGCTGCCATAAATTTAAAGAAGATGGCCAATTGGACATGGCGAGGTCCAAAAATGGCATAACATAGTGGGTTCGAAGAGCCCAATCTCTTAACTTTAGGCGAAAATTTAAATGAAATTTCAAAAGGGGTTCAGAATTTTTTAATTCCGAACCCCTATTGTCTACAAACTGCAGTGACCCATGACGGGTCGCTGTTTTTTTTGACCATTATACAGTTGCTTCTTCCTGTTTTTCATTTAATGCACCGTTCAATTTCTTATACCGATAAATAAAGTAAAGAAGTGATAATATTAATGCCACAACGAGGAATATGGCCAATATGCCAAGATTATGCCACATGAAGCTATAATCTCCTGTTGAGATGACTGCACGGAAAGCATTAATAGAATATGTCATCGGTAAGAACGGTGTGAATCCTTGCAGGAAGCCAGGAACTAATTCATTCGGGAATGTTCCGCCACTGCTGGTCAGTTGAAGAATCAAAATCAATAATGCTATGAACCGGCCAGGATTGTCAAAGGCCGAACCCAGGAACTGAATGATTGCCATGAATGTACAGCTAGCAAGAATGCTTACTGCAAAAAATAGCGGCAGGCTCGTAACATTGATTCCAAGACCTAAAATTAAAATCGAGTCCACCAATATGGCTTGACAGATTCCTATGAGTGCCATGACGCTGTATTTACTAATAAACCAGCTAAATCCACTCGCGGGTTTTACAGCAGGATCTTTTAACGGGAAAATGATCGTCAGAACGATAGCCCCGATAAATAAACTTAATGAAATTAAATATGGGGCAAAACTAGTGCCATAGTTCGGGACATCATTAATTGGTAATTTATCCACTTTAACTGGGCTTGCAAACATGTCAAATACTTCATCATTGGACTTTATCTTGCCTGCTTCGTCTGCCCCATCACTTAATTCGTCATGTAATTCTGCAGATCCATCTGAAAGTTTGGCGATTCCATCTTGTAACTTAATGGCTCCATTCGCCAGTTCTCCCATTCCGCTAGTAAGGCTGGATGAACCTTCCTTCAACTTATCCGTTCCTGTAACCAGACCTTTCGAACCTTCGGAAAGCTGTGAGGTTCCACTTGATAATTGCTTGGAGCCATCTTCAAGCTGATCAAGCCCGCTTACCAAGTTATTGCTGCCTTCGGTTAACTGTCCAAGCCCACTTTGTGCAGAATCTATACTATCACCAAATGTTGTCAAGCCAGATACCAATTGACCTTGACCATTTTTCAGTTCATTCGCCCCATTGGCGAGTTTATCCTGAGCTTGCTTCAATTGAGTGAAACCGCCGCTTATTGCACTTGTGCCTTCACCTAACTGATTAGCTCCAGCACTAAGACTATTTGAGCCCTTAGCAATTTCAGTTGCACTTGCCGATAGTTTACCTACTCCTTCAGATACTCCTTTACTACCTTCACTGATGCGGGTTAGAGAAGTGATCACTCCCTCCAAACGCGCTTTCTCTGCAGGATCATCCGTAGCTTCTGATTGTTGTTTCAATCCGGAAATAACCTCATCCAAACCTGCCGAAACTTCAGATGCCCCAGCTTTTGCTTCGTTCGATGCTGCACTCCATTCAGACAATGAACCTGAAAGTTGGGAAGCCCCAGCAGCTACACCATTTGCTCCCTCTGTCAAAGCGGGCAGCTTTTCTTCGATTTGATTGAAGCCCTCTAAAGACTGTTGCAGTCCAGAGGCCAATCCACCAGTACCCGCTTCAGATTTCTTGGCTCCTTTCAAAAGCTCGGATTGCCCATCTTTCATCTGTCCAACACCAGAGCTAAACTGTTGTAACCCTTGATTGAGTTCTTTTGATCCTGCGGCTGCCGAACCGACCCCATTCGAAAAGGTCAATGATTTTTCAGCTAATTTTTCCAGGTTTTCATGGATTTCGACAGAACCTGAATGAAGGGAATCAATTCCTTCATCGACTTTTTTGGAACCTTCTTTAGCAGAGTTAATTCCTTCACCAAGTTCATTTGATCCGTTCTTCACTGTATCTGTTCCATCTTTCAATTCTCCAGCTCCATCACTGGCACTTTTGAGTCCGTCAGCCATTTCGTTCAAATTATCGAACATTGACTCCGCATAGGTTTTCGTAACGGCTGACGAAACCTCCCCTTTAATTTTCTCCGAAGCTGCGTCACCTATTTTTGTGGATATATAGTTGAACCCTTCATTGGACGTATAAATTAAATCAAGTTTTTCCGGATTGTCCTCCTGTAAGGTCGTTGCATTTTTGGAGAAGTTCTTCGGAATTTCTATTTTCATGTAATAATCTTGTTTTTCCAGGCCTTCATTTGCTTCTTTTTGATTGACAAAATGCCAATCGAAATCCTTCTTTTCCTTTAACTCCTTGACTAAATCTTTTCCTATTGTAAGTTCCGATTCATTGAACTCCGCACCCTCATCCATGTTGACAATGGCAACAGGCAATTGGTCCACCTTCCCATATGGATCCCAAAATGCCCACAGGAAAGTGCCGCTGTATAATAAGGGAATCAGTATGATCCCTATTATGGAAATGAGTATCATAGGATGTTTTATTATGGCTAAAAATTCACCCTTTAAAGATTTTAACACGCCTACCAAGCCCTCCTATACGACGAATATGCCGTTTATTTAATCTATCTCGGTGAAAAACGGATTGAAAAATACATATTTAACTCATTTGCTTCTGCAATATATATTTAAAATTAACTATCTTAATCTTTAATATATATTTACTTTTCACGCAAATAATAACTAATGACTATATTGTTCATTCGGTCATTATCACGAAAATAATATAACATTTTTCCATTCTTTTATCAATATTTTTTCACTGTCTTACATCCTATATCTACTATTTATCCCTTTATATCCTGTTTAAATTGCCTCTTAACTGATTAAGACCTTAGCATCGGCTGATAAAATCCCCTCTATTTTTCACGGCAAAAAAGGGCATCCATTTTGGATACCCTTTTAATAAGGTATATAAGCATAATTAAATGAAGCGCTTACAAATCATTTTGTTATAATGCCTTTTAATTTTTCCGCCTGTCCGTTCAGTTTCTTTAAGGATTGCTGATATTCTTTTTCTAATTGTTTAATGATGCCTGCGGCGGTATCTATTTTTTTAATCGCCCCCACACCATGACCCGCTGACCAAATATCACGCCACGCTTTAGATTCAGATGATTTGGACATGCTGTCAAAATCGACTTTTTCTTTTTTGGCTAATTGTTCCGGGTCCAATCCTTCCTTTCTGATGCTCGGTTTCAGCATATTACAATTAACTCCTGAAAATGCATCAGTCAAGATGATGTCATCATGATCAGAATCGACAAGCATTTCACGATAATCATCATTGGCCCTGCTCTCTTTCGCCACGATAAAACGAGTACCCATATATGCAAGATCCGCTCCTGCAGCCTGAGCTGCCAAGATACTGTGACCAGTACTGATGGATCCGGCAAGCAAAATGATTCCGTCCCAGAATGTTCTTACGCTGTCCACGAAAGCAAAGCTATTTATTTCACCAGCATGACCACCGGCTCCCGCAGCAACCAAGATCAATCCGTCCACACCTGACTCCGCAGCTTTTTTTGCAAAATCCACGGAGCTGACATCCGAAAAGACCAACCCGCCATAGCTATGTACGACATCAACCACATGTTTTGGTGAACCTAATGATGTAATGACGATGGGAGGCTGATGTTTTTTGACCAATTCCAACTCTTCTTCAAGACGGCTATATGTACGGTGGACAACCATATTCATTGCCCATGGAGCAATCTTTGAGCCAGGTTCTTTATCCTTTGCTGCAATCAATGTATCGTTTATATCACTCATCCATTGATCCAACACCTCAATCGGCCGCGCATTCGGTGCTGGAAAAGAGCCAATTACCCCATTCAAGCAGCATTCTTTCACTAACTCAGGACCCGATATTAAAAACATAGGTGCTGAGATAACTGGTAAAGATAATTGATTCCACCATTGTTCAGGCAAACTTCTTGTCATCTATGAAACCTCCCATTTTAGTATATTACCAAAATATAACACTGCAAGATTATCATACTTCTAAAATACACAATTTTCAAGAAATTAATTCAGCAGCTGAATTAACTTGTCATGAAACGCCATCTCAATAAAAAAACTGTATATGGATACATCCCATATACAGTTTCGATTCAATTTGAAAGCGCCCATTTACGAATGGCCTTGGCCACACCATCTTCATCGTTTGTTGCTGTAACCCAATCTGCCTTTTCTTTCACAATTTCTTGGGCGTTTCCCATGGCCACACCCACTTTTGCATCAGAAATCATTGCAAGGTCGTTAAGGCTGTCACCTACAGCCATAACATTATCCATCGTAATATCGAGCAATGAACATACGAGCTTGATCGCTTTCGCTTTATTAACGCCCATGGCATTCACTTCAATATTCGTTGGGCTAGAATTGCTTATTTCAAAGTTTCCTTTTGATGCCAGTTCATCCATGATGATTTGGCGGATGTCATCATCAGCTGTATCAAAACCGAATTTAAGCCATTGCGAATCATGGATTTTTTCAGGCATTTCAGCCCTGTAAATATTATCGCAACTAATCGCCCAAAAATGTGTACCGTGTTTTTGGCTTAATTCCCACATCCATTGTATGGATTCACTATCGACGACATTCCTTTCCACCAGTTTTCCTTGATTATCGTATATTTCGCTTCCGTTTACGGTAATGAGGTATGATTGGAGTTCCATTGACTTTGCAAAATCACTGCAGGTCGCGTAGGATCTCCCTGTGCTCAATACAACAAAAATCCCTTGATTTTCTGCTTCTTTTATCGCTCTCCGATTTTCTTTTGATATCTCTCCATCCTTATTGAGAAGCGTGCCATCCATATCAAGTGCAACCAGCTTAATATCTTGTTCCTTCATTCTTATTCACCCTTCCATAATCCTTCTTTATGTAACTAAGTCCATGATAGCTTATAATGCATACGTTAGGAAAGTACGTGAATAATTGAACAGGCATTGCCATTTGTTTTCATGATTTTTATAATCCACCAAATATCTTTATCCGGCCACTTTATATTCTGCCAATCTAAACATCCTCTACTCCCTTTCTTTTTTCATTTCATTCAATTCTTTTTTTAGCTGACCTTCCCATTTTGGGATACCATCATTTTCATCAAATTCTATAATGACATCCGTTACTCCTCTTTCCTTGAATATCTCATTAAACAACCGATCTTTAATGTCATCCGCTTGGGCGATTGAAATATGGGGATCGAGTTCAACTTCAAGTTCAACATGAAAGTCTTCTCCTTCTTTTATTACGGCAAGTTTCTGTATATCCCTTACGTCTGGATCATCCATGACCATAGTTCCAATTTTTTGTCGCATTTCAATATCGGCTTCCCCAAGAGCACCTGCAGCATTATCAAGAAATACCCTACCAACCACATAGAACATCCCGAGACCGATCATGACGGAAGCAACGCCTTCAGCTTGGATGAAGGGCGTGAAGTTTGCTAATAAAATGGCAATTATCGCTAGTACCCCACCACCGGTTGCTACCATATCTTCCATGAATACTAATTTCGTCGCCGGTTTTGCTCTTTTTAAACCAGCGAAGCTCTTAAATATGATGGCTGCTCCTTTAGCTTCGATTCCAGTCTCATGCACCACTTCTTTCATCGCTTTAAATAATACATATGATTCCAACACAACCGCTAACGAAAGGACCGACAAGTTAATAAGGATACCAGTTGATTCTACAGGGTGCAAAATGTGATGGAATCCTTCTTTAATCGTTTCATAAGACATGATCCCGACAACCAACACTGCCCCTAATAATACGAGGTTAACCAAACGTCCAAAACCATCTGGGAATCGATCAGTTGGTGACTTTTTACTTAGTGCGGATCCAATAAATACGAAAAACTGATTCGCAGCATCGCCCAAAGTATGTAAAGTTTCAGCAAACATGGCTACATTGCCTGTCATGAAATAAGCAACCCCTTTTAGCACAGCGATGATACTATTCACACAGGCAGCAATGAACGCCGATTTATTACCTTGTTTTAATAACCGAAATAACTCTTTCATATAAAAACCCCCCTTATATTATTATAAATCCATTATCATAATGTATTATCCCCAACACTGGAAAATATGAAACCACATAAGCCAAACCGTTATCTATACGATTGGTAATGGTCATAAGTTGTAACTCCCACAAACCAATATATTCCAGGAACGGACCCTTCTATCCTAATAAGTTCACATGAATGCATTCATTCCTATTGAAAACTGATTAATACACAAAAAAGGGAGTAAGCGGCGGCTTACTCCCTTTCGCAAGAACTTCTACGTTAAGCTTACATCTCTTGTTTCACTAACTTAGATGGATTATTAACTTTATATCGTATTTCTTTATCGTATTTTTTGTCGACCACTTTTCCATCAAACTCGATTGCGTCCCCTTCTTCGAGCTCAGCTTTTTTTAATGTCTTGCTATATCCACACCAAGCATCGCCGATAGTCAATGCAGGCTCCGTTGTCACTTTGACATTCTCCAAGAGTATGACTTCATCTTCTTCACCAGTGAAATGGTTCATTTTCGCCGTAAACTCCTTGACTGTTGCGGTGAAATGCACTTTTTCCCCAGGTAAGTCCAATTTAGGTTTTGCAGTCGACTTTTTAGTTTTGGTTTTTGCTTTTTTTGGTTCTGCACTTAGCGGATCGGAGTTTTCCGTAATTGGTGCTTCCATCACCTGCTCAGTTTCACTTGAATCTGCGGATGTTTCTGAAACCGGCCCACTCAACAATTCTTTTCCGAAACTGTTGCTTTGCATTTCCTTTAAATAGGAAGGGTGAATGCAACTAAGCTTACCATTTCCAAATTCAACAACTACAGTGTCAAGGCCATTTCCATATTGTTCATAACCTGCCAATTTAACTTTAGCTTGAAAACTACCGCTTTTATATAATAGTTCTCTTTTTACCGAACGGGCAGTGAATAATTTCCATTCCAATCCTTTAGCGATATAGTCCGTATCATCTAAAAAAGGGATATACTCTCCTTTTGGTGCAATATAATGAATCAAATCTTCAGCTGGAGTTTCAGCCACAGTCACCACTCCTAATCTTTTCTATAGATTATATTCTAGCAAAGGATTTCAAAGTTGCAAATGAATGAGTATCATGATGGGTTGATAGCAGTCAAAAATACGAACACACTTAATTATCCCCCGTTAAATGAATGCAATCAATTTTGGAACCAGAAAAAAAGCTGCCCACTAAGAGCAGCCTTTTTATTTGAATAGTCAATCATTTCTTTCTACAATCGAACGAAAAGGGCTACATAACTTACCCTTCCTTAACTTGAATTTTTTTTAGTTTTCCTTCTTGGTCAGTAGAAATTACATTTTTCTTATGATAAAACAGAAAGTATGACCCAATTACTAGAATCGTGAGAAGGGTTGTAAGGAAGAATTGCAATCTCATGGAATCAATAAACGCCTGAGCAACGAATATAATAAATAATAAGGCAATCGTCGCGTAGGTTAAATAAGGGAATAGCCACATTTTCACTTTGAGTGTCCCAGGATTTTCTTTTTCCGACTTTTTCCGCAAATACAGATGGGAAAAGGCAATAAAGATATACATGATCATCGTGACTCCTCCCGAGCTGTTAGCGAGAAAAGCAAACAATTTATCAGGGGAAACAAATTTAAATGTCGTGCACACATAAGCAAAGAAAACACTTGCCATTAACGCCCAAATCGGGATTCCCCGCTTATTCACTCGAGAAAGGATTTTCGGTGCATCACCTTTCTTTGATAAAGAATATAACATACGAGAGCTTGTATATAGCCCTGAATTCAAAACCGAAAGCAATGAAATGAAGATTACGATATTCATTACTTGACCCGCTGCCGGAAGGCCTGCCATATCAAATACGCTGGCATAGGGGGTTTTTAGTAAATCTTCAGCCCCCTGGGGAATTACGAGAACCAACACAGCCACTGACCCAACAAAGAAAAGAAGGAGACGCCATACAACACTGTTTATGGCTCTAATAATATTTTTTTCGGGATTTTCAGACTCCCCTGCAGCAATGGCAGCTACTTCACTTCCAGATAATGAGAAGGTAATGAATATCACACTAAGTAGGACAGGCAGAAACCCATTTGGCAAAAAGCTTCCATCTCCAGTAATGTTAGA
This sequence comes from Brevibacillus sp. JNUCC-41, assembly GCF_014844095.1. Lineage (NCBI taxonomy): Bacteria > Bacillati > Bacillota > Bacilli > Caryophanales > Bacillaceae > Peribacillus > Peribacillus sp. JNUCC41. The sequence goes on from NZ_CP062163.1 coordinate 4,725,827, forward strand.
GAGTCCTGGTGAATCGAATCCTGGAACAAATCCGAAAATCATGGCAGCACCCAGGAAAAGGAATATTACAATGGCAGCCACTTTCATGAAAGCTAACCAGTATTCAAATTCCCCATAAGCTTTGACTGAATAGATATTCGTTACCGTCATTAATATAGGGAAAGATAGACTGGCAGCCCACATAGGTATGCCAGGGAACCAATCATGAATCATAGTACCCAATAGCGTAGTTTCAATGGCAATGATGATAACCCAATTGAACCAGTATAACCATCCTATCGTGTATCCGGCCCAGGGACCAAATGCTTGATGTGCATATGTTGAAAAGGATCCGCTATCAGGATTCACCACAGCCATTTCACCCAGCATACGCATTATAAGCACAATCATCAATCCTGCGATTATATACGATAATATAGCACCAGGTCCTGCTGAATCAATTATTGTTCCGCTTCCGATAAATAGTCCTGCCCCAATTACCCCGCCAATAGAAATCATTGTGACATGCCTGGTCTTGAGACCATGTTTCAATTCATTTGTTTGAAGTGCCACTATTGTCACCATCCTTTAAAACTGTCAATTTACCGTTTTGTAAGCAGTAAATCACTGCTCATGGGTACCCTAGTAGAAATCTTTCATTCAAAAACAATGATTACATTCATATTCCCGTTTGGATCAATAATTTTAATGAGGCCTAATTCACAATCGGTATATGTATATTGCACAGCAAAAACTCTATTAACCGTAAGTGCTTTTCTATATATACTCCTTTTTACTACCATCAGCCCCTCAACGAAATACACGGAAAGTACAATGATCTTTGTTGATTTTGGACTTTTCGCTTTTTGTTGAGTGAAGTCCTTTTATGTAAAATTATAGTTACCCAGCTCTATTATTTCTTACCTCAATCTTCACCCTCTTTCATTAAAATTTTATACATATATAAATAACAGCAATATCCATGCCAAGAAAAGGATAGTTATTTTATTGGGGTTTAACGCTATTTTAAATTTAAAATGATTCATTATTGAATCGTTAACCTAAATTATGATTCATATATTAATTATTAATCCTTTTTGATCCACAATCGATTCAAAATGACAATTTTATTATTTTATTTTAAAATTTCGACACACATTTTGAAAAATAACAGAAAAAAAGATGCCAAAATCCAAATTATTATTTCTTGGCATCTTCCAAATAGATTTATTTTCACTCAGAATGATTTTGATTAATGTACAGTCCCGAAAAATATCGATAAGTATATAACGCTCTATGTAATGTCCCAATATGATATGTATTAAACCCTTATAAATTCGTTCTTAACTGCGGGGAAATGGATACTGAATGTAGTTAAACTTTCATTGGAGACACAATTCATATATCCATCATTGCTTTCAATGATTTTTTTACAGACGTATAATCCAATTCCCGTTCCTAACTCTTTCGTTGTGACAAAGGGCTCAAAAATAGATTCGATCAATTCATTGTCAATGGCCGGTCCATTATTTGAAATTTTAATTATTCTTTCATTCGCCTCAATTAAAGAGGTTATCCTCAAAATTCTTGGATGTTCCTTATCCTTTAAGGCGTCAATGGAATTTATAAAAAGATTCAAGAACACTTGTTTTAATCCATCCTTACTCGCTGTCATGACGAAGTTTGGATAAATATCTATTTCCACATTAACACTGGCATCCACAATATTTGCATAAGTCAGTTCTTGAATTTCTTCAATTAACTTCAACACGGAAATTTCCTCTCTTTGTTCCTCATTAAAATCTGATTTAGAGGTATGGAGGAATTGGGTTATCCTGAAATTCAACTGATTTAACTCATAATCAATGATATCTAAATATTTCAAGCCTGGGTTCTCCCTTTTCAGTAATTTATTGAACCCCATAATAGCTGTAAGAGGGTTTCGGAATTCATGTACAAAGCTTGATGATATCTGACCCAGTACCGCTAATTTATCTTTGTGGTTTTCACTAATATAAGACTTTTTCTCCTCTATCACTTCATTTTTAAGATTCGTATATCTCGTTACTGCATGGTAGCTGAACGTATCAAAGTGCAAGTTGATATCATTAATGAATTTCTGCATATAATTAATTGGGATATTGACCCCAAAAAGATTTCTGATTATGATATTTCTCCCCAAATTGATATTATATAGAAAATCCCCAATGTTGATATTTGCTTCAAGTCGCTCTTTTGCAACCTGGTAAGCCAATTTTATCAGCTTATCTTCAGACAATACATCCTTGAACGTTTGGATGACCAATGAGTACATCCCATAACCATTTTCTTTAATCTTATCTTTGTAGGGGTCAATTTCATTGATCTTAATAGTCTCGTTCCATTCATTTAAAAACACAGATTCTTTTTCTTCCAAATATTGAATCAATACATTTTTATACTTCTTATGTTCAGATGAAAACTCCATACTATTGACCACACATCCCCTTACGGAATTTTAGATACTCTATCAATAACATCATTCTATATGAGATTTTGATTACCTGCACTTCATTATTCATAGTCTTTAAGGTGAAATATAGCTTATATGGAGAAAAGGTATGCTGTTCCGCATATGTTTACTCGCGATACCAAAGAACCGACCAAATCAGGTCGGGAATCTGAGATTTTCATAAAATGGAAACTCATCATTCATGTTTTTAAATATACTAGGAAACTCTTACTTTAGAAATTTGATTCCGTATTTTTTCATTTTTCTATAAAGCGTATTTCGGCCGATATCGAGTTGCTTCGCGGCGTTACTGATATTTCCATTTGTCCGTTCCAACGCATTTCTGATCAGCTGGGTTTCTTGTTCTTGAAAGTTTCTTGGTCCTTGATCGGCATTTGCCCCTTCCTCATGTGTAATGGAAGAAACAGGACAAAGCGCCACAAGCAAGTCCCTTGTAATCGGTCCATTTTCAGCTAGGAATGCAGCCTGTCCCAGCACGTTTTGCAATTCACGGAAATTTCCTGGCCATGAATATTCCAAAATGAATGTTTTAGCTTCGTCAGTTAATTCGGTATGTTCACTCTTATAAGGTAAATCCGCTAAAATGTATTCTGCTAACAGCAATAAATCCTTCCGACTTCTAAGATTTGGAATTTTTAAAGATAATCCACAAAGGCGGAAAAATAGATCTGCACGGAATTCTCCAGCTTCAATTTCTTTTTGTAAGTCTTTGTTGGTGGCGGCTATGACCCTTACATCGATTGGAATGGAAGCATGTCCGCCGACACGCGTCACACAACGTTCCTGAAGCACGCGAAGCAGGGTCGCTTGAGCTTGAAGCGGCATGTCACCGATCTCATCCAAAAAAAGGGTTCCGCCATCCGCAGCTTCAAACTTCCCCTTATGCCCGCCGCTTTTTGCGCCAGTAAAGGCACCCTTCTCATACCCAAATAACTCACTTTCCAATAAATTTTCGGGAATTGCGCTGCAATTGATGGCGATGAATGGCTTATCACTTCTTAAACTAACCCCATGAATGGATTGTGCGAATAGTTCTTTTCCCGTTCCGCTTTCTCCAGTAATTAGCAAGCTGATATCAAGTGCTGCAGCTCTTTTAGCAATGGATATGGTTTGATTCATTTGCGGATCGTTACTTAATATATCTGAAAATTGATAACGATTAGTTGTTAAACCATCAATCAATTTTTGTTTTTTTAACCGAACGATCACGGATGATTGATGTTCCATATTTTTGCCAAGGGTTTGCACCATAAATTCCTGGTCTTTAATTGAAACCCTCTGTTCCAAAACAAGTGGGTCTGTTCCTGATATTATATTCGATACCGGTTTTTTCAATGTGCCGATAACTTGTGACGCCGCTAAATTGAGATCTGTAACTTTCCCCTCTTTATCAAGGGTAATTAACGGATCAGGGTAAGAATCATATATAAAATAAAGGTTTTTCTCCCTTTTTTGTGTATGGGACAATAAAAGTGCTTGTTTGATGCTATCAGCCACCCTTTGAACTAAGCTTACGGAAAAAGGATGATAATTCTGTTGATGACTGCTTAAGTTCAAAACACCTAGCAGATGCCCATCAGGGTGATAAATGGGCGATGCGGCACAAGTGAGGAAATGGTTATCCTGATGAAAGTGTTGACTGCCATGAATCAATACAGGGTTTTTCTCTACAATGGCCGTTCCTATTGCATTTGTTCCTTTTGATTCCTCTAACCAATTGGCCCCTTTCCTAAGGGATACATTATCTGCATGGCGAATGAAAGCTGGATCCCCAACTGTTTCGATGATATATCCTTCAGGAGCAGCAAGTAATAAAATGGACTCCAAACCATTAATCGAGCGATAAACTTCTTCTAAAATGGGGGAAGAATGATACAGGAGTTCAGCATATCGATCGTGGTATTCGGCCAACTCAAATGCACCAAGCATATCATCCTTATCCATCATGCTTGGCTGAAGTCCCTTCGAAATGCACCGCTGCCATGATTCTTGAATAAATGCCGGTATGGTTCCTTTATCCGCGCTTATATTAACAGACATTGAATAATCCTCCCGTATGTATAATCGAGTAAATCGGCTACTGTTTTTTATTCAATTTCATAAATGAAACTCTATGTAATTCAAAGTTTCAGGCCATTCAGGATTCGTTCATACAGTTTAATTATAACAGAAAATTCAGATACTCACCAAAATGAATACGGCATTATGCGAACTGCTAAACTTTTTTGTTCCATATTGGAACACCATCCTGTTCCAATATGGAACAGGATGACATCTTCCGATATCGCTCTACCATCTTTTAATTGGTTTCATCGTTTTTTTGTTTTGGCATAGGTCTTGCATAATTACATGTCGAGAAATTGATTCCTATTGATAAGGGGGGAAAGAATCAGTAAGTTTTTAAAAATATTCTGACTTGCTGCATGGCAGCCAAAGAGAATTGTATCAAACACATAAGATCATATCTGATCCTTTACTTAGAGGAAAGCCATTGTCCGAACAAATATGTAACTTAAAATCTAAATGAAAAGGGGTATTATACATGGAACAAACTATTAAACTTAATCCACGTGTGCAAGAATTCTTGAAGGGCACTAAAAAGCTTTTGATTAATGGGGAATTGGTGGAAGCGGCTTCAGGAAAAACTTTTGAGACTCTCGATCCTTCTAACGGCAAGGTTTTAGCGGTTGTGAGTGAAGCAGGTCCGGAAGATGTAGATAAAGCAGTCAAAGCAGCCCGTAAGGCCTTCGACAACGGTCCTTGGAAAAAAATGAGTGCATCGGAACGCAGCCGCCTCATTTATAAATTAGCGGACCTCATGGAAGAACATAAAGAGGCTTTAGCACAATTGGATACCTTGGATAATGGCAAGCCAATTGGGGAAACCACTAATGCCGATGTCCCCCTTGCAATCGATCACTTCCGTTATTATGCTGGGTGGGCAACTAAGATAGTAGGACAAACAATACCTGTTGCTGGGAATTACTTCAATTATACCCGTCATGAAGCAGTTGGAGTGGTAGGACAAATCATCCCTTGGAATTTCCCTCTCCTTATGGCTGCATGGAAATTAGGCGCAGCCCTTGCAACCGGATGTACGATCGTTTTAAAACCAGCGGAGCAAACGCCGCTTTCAGCATTATATTTAGGTCAATTAGCGCTTGAAGCAGGTTTTCCTCCGGGCGTCCTCAATGTCATCCCTGGATTTGGGGAAACAGCAGGGTCACCGCTTGTAGACCATCCAGATGTCGATAAAATTGCCTTTACCGGTTCAACCTCAGTAGGGAAAATGATCATGCGCCAAGCTTCGGGAACTGTGAAAAAAATCTCGTTGGAGTTAGGCGGGAAATCGCCTAATATCATTCTACCAGATGCAGATATGAGTAAAGCCATTCCTGGTGCTTTAATGGGCATCATGTTTAATCAAGGACAAGTTTGCTGTGCCGGTTCCCGCCTGTACATTCAAAAGAAATCCTATGACAACGTGGTAGCCGACTTAGTGTCTCATGCAAAAAACATTAAACAAGGGGCCGGTCTTGATCCTTCTACACAGATAGGGCCATTGGTTTCCAGTGAACAATTGGAACGAGTGGGCAGTTATATTGAAAAAGGAAAGTCTGAAGGAGCTGAAGTGGTTACCGGGGGCAATTATGGGCAAGGAGAGGGCTATTTTGTAACACCTACGATATTTGCAGGCGTTGAAGATGAAATGACGATCGCTAAAGAAGAAATCTTCGGCCCTGTTGTAGCTGCAATGCCTTTTGATGATTTGGATGATGTGATAAGCCGTGCAAATAACTCAGAATATGGATTGGCTGCAGGTTTATGGACACAAGACGTAAAAAAAGCCCATTATGTGGCCAATGAATTAAAAGCTGGTACAGTTTGGGTAAACTGCTATAACGCCTTTGATGCCGCTTCTCCATTTGGCGGTTATAAACAAAGTGGAATTGGTCGGGAAATGGGCAGTTATGCTTTGGAAAATTATACGGAAGTCAAAAGTGTATGGATTAACTTAAACTAAATAAAAGAGTGAACGCTCCATATGATCATTCGGCTCAGATATCATGATTGAAATGCAGGTTATCTTTTCCTTTAATATTTGCAAAAGGCTGTACCAAAGTGTGGACTTCGGTACAGCCTTTATCTTGTTATTTAACTTATATCATTCAGGCAAAGAGAAAAAGAAGAGACTTTTCATTTTTGAAAAGTCTCTTTGTACCCATTATCCATTACGTTCGATTTGCATTTTTTCTCTGTTTGCTTTTTCTTTTTCAATAGTTTTCTGTCTTGAAGTCCCGGCTACCAGGATTCCAATCACCACTATCGCTTCAAATCCATATTTAATGAAGGGATTTGCAAAGTAGTCGAGCATGAAAGGTTCAGCTACAATCATTTTAGCAGCTGTCCAGCCTAGTATTCCCGCACCAATTATAATGATGAATGGGAACCGTTCTATCAGTTTCAGGATTAAAGTGCTTCCATACATCACTACTGGGATGGAAACAAGTAGACCGATCACCACTAAAGTGAAGTTACCATGTGATGCACCTGCAACTGCCAGGACATTATCCAATCCCATCAAAGCATCTGCAATAATGATCGTTTTTATGGCAGCCCACATCGAGTCTGCAGGCTTCACATCATGTTCTTCTTCATCAATTAGAAGTTTATAAGCGATCCATACAAGAAGTAATCCGCCTATTAAATGCAGTCCAGGCACTTCTAAGAGTACGACAACCAGCAGCGTTGCAATGATCCTTATAACTATTGCCCCGACCGCTCCCCAAATTATCACCTTTTTTTGCTGATCTTTTGGAAGCTTTCTTGCAGCCAATCCAATAAGGATCGCATTATCACCGGCTAGAACCAAATCTATCATAATGATCGCTAAAAGTCCTGAAATGAATTCACCTGATAAAAAATCCAACACCATTTCCTCCTTTATACAAAAATAAAGAGACCTCTGCCATAAATGGCAAAGGTCTCGCTAAGCACTAAATGAATTAGGCCAATAAAGCCGGTGGGATCCCCACGTAATGACGACTTTATTTCAGGTTATCCCTGACGCTACTCCCCTTCACGGGAATAAAAAATATGTAACTCTTTTACTATCTTTCCATTAGGAAACTACCAAGAAAAAATATCACTAATTCAGTATACCAAAAATACAAATAAAATAAAGAAAAAAATAGAGATAGGCAGGAGATACTTAACTAGTTCATATCCTTTCAAGGGATAATTTCAGTCAATCATCCCTTCTAGATATTGGCATATTTCGTTTCCTAGGTTAGGGATATGGCTCAAATCCTTCCCCCATAAATATTGATTACTTAAGGTGGCCTCTATCAATTGTCTAAGCGGGATTTCTTGCTTATCATAACGAAGCCATTGTTCCTTGAAAAATTCAATGGTCTTTATATCATCTTTAACGACATAGGCTTTACCCGCAAAGCTTTTACCAATATAACGTCCTTTCACTTCGTGAACCTTATAAAATCGGATCAAGCCTGAAAAACCCCGTACGATACAGTGAGGAAGCCCGCCTTGCGTCTTATGATATTCTTCTAAGGTAGGCAGGAGACGGACCTTGAACTTCGAAATGCTATTCAGCGAAATATCGGCCAGGAGGTGTTGTACAAAAGGATTCTTAAATCGCTCAAGAACACTTTCCCCATATAACAACATTTCGTTTTGATCAAAAGGTAATGAAGGAATTATTTCCTTTTCGATGGCATTGCTCAGAAATTGGTTGAATTCTGGATGATCGATTGCCTGTTTTACTTCTTCCATTCCAGATAAAATGCCTAAAGGAGCCATCAAGGTATGAGAACCATTAAGAATCCGTACCTTCCTCATTTGATAAGGTGTTAAATCTTTTACCCAACGCACATTTAAGCCTGCTTGTTGTAAAGGAAGACGTTGATCAATACAAGGGTCACCTTCTATAGCCCATAAATGGTATGGTTCTGCCGTATTTAGCAGCGTATCCTTATATCCCCATTCCGTAAATAGTTTTTCCGACTCATTGGCTGGGAACCCTGTAACGATACGGTCTACAAGCGAGTTTAGGAATAGGTTGTCCCGGTCCACCCACTCCATGAATGGCTTTGGTAAATCCCAATCCCTGCTATGCTTAAGAACGCATTGCTTCAATGAATCACCATTTCTCTCTAAAAGTTCACATGGCAGCATGATCAGTCCTTTTTTCGCATCTCCGTTGAAATGGAGATAACGATGATGCAAAAAAGCAGTCAGTTTTCCTGGAAAAGATTCCATTGGCTTTCCTTCTTCCAAAGGAATCGGCTGGTATTTGAGCCCTGCTTCAGTCGTGTTGGAAACTACAAATTCCAATTCAGGATTTTCTGATAATGCTAAGAATCCCTCCCATTCTTCATATGGATCAATTACCTTCGAAAAAACGGAAATAATCTCTGTTCGCTCCACTTTCTCCCCTTGGTGAAAACCACGTAACATTAATGTATACAGTCCATCTTGCCGCTTCACCTCCTCTATTTTCCTTTTTCCGGCGAGGCGAGGCTGGGTAACTGCAATACTTCCCATGAAATGACCTTGTTTATTACATTCATGAATCATCCAATCAAAGAAGCCTCGAAGAAAATTCCCCTCCCCAATCTGCAATACTTTGATGGGAAAATCCATCATATGTGAATATTGGACAGCTTTTGTCTCTTTACTCAGACCGTTTAGTTGACCTTTCTTTATTTTCATGATCAAAGAACCCCTTTTCTCATTGAAATATACAATTCAGAGTGCGTTTTATGAGGTCGCCCTTACGAAGCATACCTAATGCTCATATTTCGACAATAGCCTTGATCACTTTAGCTTCAGGAGTTAACCACCCTTCAAACTGATTGATCATTTCATCCAAATGTGTGCGGTGTGTAATATACTGGCCCATATCCAGCTTGTCATTCTTCAGCGTATTCACAACATAATCAAAGTCATCCCTTGTTGCATTGCGGCTTCCCATTAATGTAAGCTCTTTACTGTGGAATTCAGGATCATTAAAGGTAATATCCGCTTTAACTAAACCAACATAAATCAGCCTTCCGCCGTGAGCAGGATATTTGAATGCATCCATCATTGACTTAGCATTACCTGTCGCATCAAATACCACGCTTGGCATATCTCCATTCGTCAATTGGGCTAATTTCTCCATTGGATTCTCCAAAACGTTCAAAGTATAATCGACATTTGCCCATTTGCCAGCAAACGCAAGGCGTTCATCATTTACATCCATTGCGATCACCTTCGCACCCTGTTCTTTAGCGAATGCCATGACTCCCAAGCCAATTGGACCGGCACCAATTACCAGTGCAAATTCCCCTTTATGAATAGCGGCGCGCCTAACTGCGTGTGCCCCTATACTTAAAGGCTCTATCATTGCGGATTGGTCAAGTGTAAGACCTTCCGTTCTCACCAAATGATTATAAGGCACCGTCATCCACTCACTCATGCCGCCTTCAGCATGTACACCCAAAACTTTCATATCCGTACAGCAGTTCGTTTTTCCACTCCTGCAAGCCAGGCATTTTCCACATTCCATATAGGGGATGATCGATACTTGATCCCCGACATTCAACCCTGATTCATTCTCCGGTATGGATTCAATATAACCGGATAATTCATGTCCAAGTATTCGAGGATAGCTAAAAAAGGGTTGATTACCACCATAGGCATGAATATCCGTACCGCATATTCCTATGCGGCGCACACGAATCAAAGCTTCTCCTGAGTTTGGAACCGGTTTTTCCGACTCGATCATCTTAAATTCAAAAGGTCGTTCACAAACAATACTTTTCACTGAATAACACTCCTTTTTAATAACTTAATAAATATGTATCACCTGTTAGAGAATGACGCCTTCTTTAAAAATGCTTATCTCCCTAAAACCGAATTTTTCATTATTCGTTTTCTTTTTACCAGATGAAAGTTCAAGAATGTATTGGAATAAATCGTCCTTCAATTCCTCGATCTTTCGACCTTCAATTAACTGCCCTGCATTATAATCAATCCAGTGTTTTTTACGATTGGCTAAATCTGAATTCGTTGCTATTTTCACAGTTGGCACCGGTCCGCCAAATGGTGTACCCCTTCCCGTTGTGAACAGGACGATATGTGCTCCCGCTGCTGCCAAAGCCGTCACCGAAATCAGGTCATTTCCAGGAGAATTGATTAAATTCAAACCATGCTTCACTACCCGTTCACCATATGGGCTAACATCCACTACAGTGGCATGGCCGCCTTTTTGCGTGCACCCAAGTGATTTTTCCTCCAGCGTACTTATGCCGCCTTCCTTGTTTCCAGGTGAAGGGTTTTCATAAATTTCCTGATCATGGCGAATGAAATACTGTTTGAAATCATTAATAAGCCCAACGATTTTATTAAAGGTTTCTTCATCTCTTGCCCTGTTCATCAATATCGTTTCCGCTCCAAACATCTCAGGAACCTCTGTCAATATCGTGATCCCTCCATTTTCTACAATAAGGTCGGAAACAGCACCAACCAATGGATTAGCGGTAATGCCTGAAAAACCGTCGGAACCTCCGCATTTCAAACCTATTTTCAACTTTGAAAGCGGTACTGGCTTGCGTACGAACCCTTCGGCATATTCCACTAATTCTCCCATTAAACGCAAGCCGCTCTCCAATTCATCTTGAACCTCCTGGGCTTTTAAAAATTTAATGCGATCGGGAGGAAATTCACCAATGACATCTTTAAATGCTTCGATTTGATTGTTCTCACATCCTAATCCTACAACTAAAACCCCTGCTGCATTTGGATGTTGAGCCAAGGCAGCTAAAAGTTTCTGTGTATGTGTCAAATCATCACCCAATTGAGAACAGCCGTATGGGTGGGAAAAGTGATGAATCCCATCGATTTGCCGATCTTTAAACTGCTCATTTCCCATTTTAGCGAGAACTTCACATGTTTTATTGATGCAACCAACCGTGTTGATGATCCAGATTTCATTCCGGATACCCACTTCCCCATTTTCACGGATATATCCTTCGAAGGTATGACTTTGACTTAGCTCTTTGGTTTTTTGACTGCTAGGTTGATAGGAATAATCCAATATACCATGCAAACCGGATGCTAGATTATGGGTATGAACCCAATCGCCGATGGAAATATCTTCTTTTGCTTTTCCGATCGAGTAGCCGAATTTGATTACATCTTCCCCTCGGTTTACCGGTTTCACTAACATTTTATGCCCTTTGGGAATGTCATCACTTGCCTTTACATTGATCATTCCCCTGTCCTCCGTTTGAATTTGGAGGCTCTGTCCTTTATGAATTTTCTCCAAGGAAATAACAACATCATCATTTGAATGCAATTGAACAAATTTATTCATTTTGTCCCCTCCTTATCACGAGTGAAGACGTTCAAAACCAAACGTCAATCCATTCAGAAAGCCCTTTCATTTTTCGCGTGAACTTTTTTAAATCTATTTTAATTTTAACATCAATTTTTGAAATATAAATTGCGTATTTTGCTATAAATATACTCATTCTTGTTGTATTATACTTTCAGGAGATGAACGAAATGAAAAAAATTCATAATGCATTAAATCATGATTTACTCTTCCCATTTTCTTTTGTCTATCAAGATACGAAAAGTCCCCAGAATGAATTGTCCGATCATATGCATGACTACTATGAAATTGTTTATGTTTATAATGGTAAGGGGACCTTTTTTATCGGTGATGTGTTTTATGATATGCAGCAAGGGGATGTATTCCTGATCCCTAATAATACGATTCATAGGGCTTTACCCAATAAGGACGATCCCGTTACCTCCACCATTATCTTTTTCAGTCCCACATTGATATATAAAGATATGGTTGATGATTCTTTTTCATATTTACATTTGTTTGACCTGACAAAAAAGAGTAAGAATTATAAAATATCATTGCCGCAAAAGAAACAAGAAAAGATGGAGGAACAGCTACAACTCATCCTGCAAGAAACATCTAGCGAATCAATTGGCTCGAGGCATGCTTGTTTGCTGACCGTTCATCAAATCATACTCGATTTATACCGCACTCGGATAAATGGCAAAGAAGATTTACCAGAGGGCAATAGCTATAGTTCAGAATGGATCAAAGATATTTTAATCTATATCAATGAACATATCGATGAAGCATTGACTTTGACGACTCTTGCACAAAAAGCTTTGGTCAGTCCCGCTCATTTCAGCAGAGTTTTTAAGGAAACGACTGGAATTGGCTTAATAGTATATTTAAATACGAAAAGAATCATCAAGGCAAAAGAACTTTTACTGGAAACGAATCACACCATTGCCCATATTGCTGAAATGTGTGGTTTTGTAAGCATGCCCCAATTTTTTCGTAGCTTTAAAAAATACAATGAAAAGACGCCAGCAACATTTCGAAAAGAAAATCGGATGCGCTAAGCATGCCTAATAAATATGAAAAATATTAATTCTTTAAAAATGGAAGTGTCATCCCTTGATATTTCCTTTGGGAGACACTTCCATTCTGATAATCTATTAAACAGGCTTTACTATCGGTCTTACAAAACGGATGACTGCAAGCGATGCAACGATGGCCAATCCACCTGCAAGCAAGAATGCAACTGTGTATGTGCCTGAGGTATCGACAATATATCCTGTTAACGTCGGTCCGATGATACCTGCTGTATTTGCCAAGAAATGCATAAAACCTCCAACAGATCCAACATTACCAGGATCGACAACATCGTTGACGATTGCCCAGTAAATGGCACCAGTCAAATAAAGGAAGAAGACGGAAAGTGCGACAAGCGTAACCGCACTGACCGTTGTGGATACCAGTCCGGCAAAACCGATACATACCGCCGATAAGAACAAACATGTTACAAGAACGAGCTTACGTGAGAATAAAACACCTTTTTGAGCGAATTTTTTAAAGAAGAAATCCGACACGAAACCACCTAAAGCAAGTCCGATGAATCCAAAAATCCAAGGAATCACAGTGATGATGCTCATATTTTCTACACTTAGGCCGCGTGCATCCACCAAATAGCTTGGGAACCAAGTTAAGAAAAAGAAGAGAATATAGTTGTAAGAAAAAAAGGCGAGAGCAGTAAATAAAACCGTTTTTTGTTTTAAATAAAAGGTGAATTTCAACTTCCCTTCCGATGTTGCCGCCACATATGATTTCCCCGTATGTTTCTGTTCTTTTGAATCTTCTGGTTTTTCTTTAACGAATTTCCACCAGCAAATCGCCCATATAAGACCAATCACCATTATGGCAATGAAAGAAACTCTCCATCCATATGAGATGGCAATAAATCCAACAATCGGACCTGCTATGGCGCCACCAAGCGGGGTACCGCTATTCGTCAAACCAACGACAGATGCCCGTTGATTCGCTGGGAACCAGTTATTCACCATCTTATTGATGGTTGCCGAAAGAGGGCCTTCGCCCATTCCAAACAAGATGCGAATGACGATTATACTGGCAAAACCGACAGCCAGTACAAGAGCACCACTGAATAAAGACCAAACGATCATCGCCACGAAAAGCGTAAGCTTTGCACCCCATCTATCGGACGCCATTCCACCAAGGAAATTAAATATGGCATAACCAACTGAAAAGCTACTAAAAATAATCCCCATCTGTGTCGCTGTTAAGGATAAATCATCTTGGATGAACGGAGCTGCAATGGATAGTGCAGATCGGTCCAGATAATTTATCACCCCTGCCAAGAACAAGAAAACAATAACCATTCCTCTACCATTTGAAAACATAAAGTACCCCCCTATACGTTTCTATAAATGCAGCAGCATTTTTGGAAACGTTTCCATTTAATAACCAAGAGTAAAGCCTATATGACCTTTAACTAAATCGGTTTAGAATCCCCGTATAAAAAACGTTTCTTTTTCACTAGGAATTCTTACAAACGGTTCTAGCAAGAATTCCTTGAAAGCAATGTCGGTTTCAAGCGATGTACGCTTGTATCCTCTTTTCCTGTTTTATTGATTTGACTAAGCAGTAACTCTGCTGCCAAGTTGGCCATTTGAATGGCAGGCTGATTAACCGTAGTGATGGTCGGTGTATAGAAACTGGCATAGGGTACATCATCGATCCCTATGACCGCCATGTCATCAGGTATATTTATTTCGTGCTGTTTCATATAACGCAACACTTCATTAAGTACGATATCATTTCCTGCCAATATGGCTTGAGGCGGCTTTTCCAATTCAAAAAATTCTGAAAGTGCAACCAGAATTTCATCTGCGTTCACTGTTTTAATATAGTCTGAATTGAATGGAATCCCATGTGACGCGAGGGAATCCTTGTACCCTTGGATCCGTTCGATACGAGGACTGATATCGCGTATGATTGAAGTGGTTATGATTGCAATGGTTTCATAACCCTTTTCAATAAACCTGTCGATCGCTAACTTGGAAGCAAGATGATTATCGAGCATGACAGTTGCAATATCCAATTCTTCGATCGTCCTATCCATGAAAACAATCGGGAAATGATCACTCTTCATACGTTGATATAAATCCAGATTGTCCCCTGTGGGGAAAATGATGATCCCATCCACTTGTTTAGCTCTTAGCATTTCAATATAATTCTTTTCCTTTTCAGGATTGTCATCTGCATTGCATACGATAATATGGAACCCTTGTTCATAAAAGTAGTTTTCAATAGCTCTAATAACTTGCGTTGAAAACGTATGAAGGATATTGGCAACCACTACCCCGACGGTAAAAGTGGATTTTTGTTTTAAACTGCGTGCTATTATATTAGGCTGATAGTTTAACTCTTCTATTGTTGCTTCAATCTTTTTCCTGGTTTTTTCACTCATATATTCGTAACGTTTGTTAAGGTATTGGGAAACTGTGCTTTTTGATACTTTAGCGTGATTGGCGACATCAGTAATTGTAATGGTTTTCATTTCATTCATTCCTGTCGTATGGTTTCAAATCTCTAATACCAAAATGGCTTAGATATATAAGGAATATTCTATTATAATTAGGAACGCTTTACAATCACCTTCTGATGCAGTAAAAAAGTCAATTTCCCATACCGTGGAACTAATTTAATCACGGTCACTTGTTTGCCTTTTTATTGGACCTGAATTCAGACACCTGAGTATGCCATGAAGCCGCCATCAACTGGTACCGTAATACCTGTGACAAAGCCCGAATAGGATTCATCAACGAGCCAAAGCAATGTACCAAGTAAATCTTCGGGCTGCCCAAAGCGCTTCATGGGTGTTGATGTAATGATTTTATTAGATCTTGCCGTCAGGCTGCCATCTTCATTAAGCAGAAGATCCCGATTTTGCTTCGTCAAAAAGAATCCTGGAGCAATGGCATTCACCCGTAAACCTTCCTCGGCAAAATGAACAGCCATCCACATCGTAAAATTATTTATCGATGCTTTGGCAGCACTATATGCTGGTACTTTAGTCATTGGAGCGTAGGCGCTCATGGATGATACATTTACGATAACAGGTGCTTCCACTTGCAATAACTCTTTCCCAAAAACCTGACTCGCCAAAAATGTACCGGTGAAATTACTGGCAAAAACCTGGGAGAAACCCTTTTCATCCAAATCAAAGAAGGATTTTCCTTCTGCTTCTTCCCCATATTTCTCTGGAGCGGTAATGGCATCAGGATGATTGCCTCCCGCTCCATTTATTAATAGATCCACTCTTCCTAACGATTCTATTATTTTCCCTTTTGCATTTTCCAATGAGGCCCTATCCAAAACGTCTGCCGCGATGGATATCGCAGTCCCCCCAGTTTGTTCAATGAGTTCGACCACTTCTTGCCCTTTTTCCGCCGTTCTGTTCAATATAGCTATCTTGACACCATGGCGGGCCAATTCCACCGCCATTTTGGAACATAAAACACCGCTGCCTCCAGTGATCACTGCCACCCTGTTGGATAAGTTTTCATGAATGGGAATCATGATTTTTCACCTAATTTAGTAGCTTCATATGCATCCCATAATCCGAGCAAATACATGATTCCTAATGCTCGGTCATATAAACCGTAACCTGGGCGGCAAACTTCACCCCATATATGGCGGCCATGATCCGGTCTGACATAACCAGTATAATTTTGCTTATTCAATTCTTCCACAACGCCCTGTATATTGATCGATCCATCCTGAGTATGATGGGATGTTTCCACAAAGTCACCGTTTTCATAGATCTTCACATTGCGTATATGGGAGAAAGGGGAACGGTTAGCATACTTTTTAGCCACCTGGACCATATCATTTTCAGGGTTTGCCCCCATCGATCCTGTACACAAGGTAAACGCATTCGCTGGTGAATCAGAAATCGAAATCAGTTTTTCATAGCTCGACTCTCCGGTGATGATTCTTGGCAGGCCAAAAATGGACCATGGCGGATCATCCGGGTGTATTGCCATTTTTATACCGCAAGCCTCGGCAACAGGTAATATTTCTTTTAGGAATATTTCAAGATTCGCCCATAGTTGCTCTTCGTCCACAGTTTTGTAAGATTCGAACAATTCAGAAATTCGATCCATCTTTTCTGGTTCCCAACCGGGTAAAGTTAAATCTGAAGCTTCCGTTACAGTACGTATTAAATCTTGCGGATCTAACGTATCCACTTTCGCCTTTTCATAAAACAGGGCAGTTGAGCCATCTTCCAAAGGATGGAACATTTCCGTCCGAGTCCAATCAAAGATCGGCATGAAGTTATAACAAATGACTTTCACTCCAGCTTCCGAAAGATTCCGGATCGTCTCTTTGTATTTCTCTATATAAATCATGCGGTCTTCGTTACCCAATTTAATCGATTCATGGACATTTACACTTTCTACGACATCTGTGTGAAAACCAAATGATTGGATAAACTCAATTTCTGCTTGGATTTCTTCCTTTTCCCAAACCTCACCAACAGGTTTTTGGTGAAGTGCCCAAACAATCCCTTTCACTCCAGGAATCTGTTTAATGTGCTCCAACGTAACCGTATCATTGTCTTTCCCGTACCATCTAAATGTAATGTTCATCATGCACCTCCATTATTCTGCAATTTTTTGCATGTATTTTCGGCTTAATTCCACTGCGGCTTCATAGCCGCCATTTTGATAGGCTTTGTTCAAGTCACTGCCGATTCCGATTGCTACCGCGCCTGCATTCAGCCAGTCCTTCATGTTATCCAAATTAATTCCGCCGGTTGGCATGATCCTTACTTTGGGCAATGGACCATTAACCGACTTGATGAAAGAAGGTTCAAAATGGTTTGCCGGAAATAACTTCAAAACATCACAACCGGCTTCCAATGATGTAGCCATTTCTCTAATTGTCATGCATCCAGGTATATAGGGAATACCGTATCGATTACAAAGTTCGGCTACGCCATTGACAAAATAGGGGCTGACGATAAAATTGGCGCCAGCTAAAATCGCATGCCGAGCCGTTTCAGAATCTAGTACAGAGCCTGCTCCTAATAGTGCATCCGTATTTTGCAATTCTTTGAAAGCTTCTTCAATTCCCGGTGTTGTATAAGTCAATTCAATTGCCTGAATACCGCCTTCCACAGCTGCTTTAGAAAGTTGTGCCGCCTCCTTTGCATCCTGTCCCCGGATAACAGCTACAACTTTCGTTTCCGTTATTCGATGTATGATTGAATGTTTATCCATATCTCCTACCCCCTTAATTAAAAACGATGATCGCTTTTCGAACTTGTTCGGGATGATTTTCAACAAAATTAAATGCTTCCTGGATATCATCGAGCGAAAATGTATGGGTAACTAAACCTTCATGTCTGAGTTTTCCTTCATTCAAAAGTTTTACCACTTTTGGGAACTGATCGGTTTGCAATCTAGACCCCTTCACCGATACTTCCTTTTTTGTGATCGGTAGCTGGGAAACCGATGAAGGACGTTCATCAAAACCGAGTACGACAATCCGCCCCGCCGTTGACACGGCATCGAAGGACAATTCAAATGTCATCGGCAAGCATACTGCATCAATGACGACGTTGGCCCCTTCGCCATTCGTCCATTCTTCCACTCGTTTTTGAACATCTTCTTTACCAGCATGGACGGTGATATCGGCGCCGCTTTCTTTAGCGAATTCCAAACGCTCATCACTTAAATCCGTGATCATCACTGATGCTCCTTGAAGCTTTGCCATCTTTAATATGCAAATGCCAATAGGCCCAGCTCCCTGGATAAGCACTGTTTCCCCTTCCTCCACTTCGCCTCTCCATACGGCCTGTGCGCCGATAGTGTATGGCTCAGCCAATACTATTTCTTCCCACGCTAAAGCGGGATCCACGACATGTAATTGTTTCTCCGGAAGGACGAACCATTCCCTCATTCCACCGTCTTCATGCACGCCAAAAACGGACAGTTTTTCACAAACATTTTGGCGGCCTTTGCGGCAGGCATAACATTCCCCGCAATAACTGATGGGCTCAATAACAACGTGGTCCCCCACTTTTATGCCCGCGACATCTTGACCTATCTCCACAACTTCTCCCGCTACTTCATGTCCAACGACTCGCGGCAGTGTAGCAAGTGGATTCGTACCATGATAAATATGCATATCCGATCCGCAAATCCCGACTCTTTTTACTTTCACAAGGACATCCGTCGAGTTTGAAATCCGAGGTTTTTCCACTTCTTGAATGATCAGTTCATGAGCTTTCCGTACTTGAACCGCTTTCATTTCCCCACCTACTTTGTAAGAAATTCATAAACACTTGATGCTATCGTAATACCTTGTTTCAGGTTTTTTTCCTCATTGATTTGTTCAAGCTCACCCGGTACATATACGCGATCGAATCCTGGAGCAGGTTCAACCTGTCGAAGCTCTTCGATCATTTGATCCATTTGCTCTAAAAATATATCAGTATCCGTAAAGAACGAAGGATTAATTACACAAAAATAATGTCCCAGCTTCCGTTTCTTATCAAGGTCGCCATACATTTTCCCAATGTGCGGGCCAAATGCCGCACCGGCCAATAATCCAGAAAACACATCCACAATTACGGATAGGCCATAGCCTTTCGGACCTCCGAAAGTGGAAAGGGAAACGACTTTATTCGGGTCTGTCACATTAGCTCCATTTTCATCCACTCCCCATCCTTCAGGGATTTCCTTTCCTTCTTCGCGTGCCTGGAGGATTTTACCCAGCGCAACATTGGATGTTGCCATATCAAGAATAAATGGTTTCTTCGTTTTGGCAGGAACTCCGTAAGCGATTGGATTGGTACCAAGAAATGATGCTTTTCCTCCGAACGGGACCACAATTTTATCGGTATGTGACATCGCGATGCCAATCAACTTTGCATCAGCGGCTTTTTGAACGAAATAGCTTAGTGCTCCGCAATGACTGCTATTAAAAACTGTCACCATGCCAACGCCATTTTCTCTAGCCATATCGATTGCATGGTCCATGGCCACGTCGCTAATCACATGCCCAAAACCATCATCTCCATCAACCACACCGGTAACTGGCCCTGTCTTTTGGAAGGAAATCCGGGCATCGGGATTTATGCCTCCTGCCTGTAAACGGTTCACATAATGCTCTGTTCGCAAAACACCATGGGAATTGACGTTTCTGAGATCCGCATGAACCAATACTTCCGCGATTTTTCCGGCATTTTCTTCATTTAAACCCACTTTGGTCAGCTGTTGTATGACTAATCGTTTTGCTTCCTCTGCTTGTATAGTTACTGTTGCCATTTTCTCCCCCCATTTCTTTCAATCATCTATCTTTCTATAACAGCCTCATTCTGTATGAAAGGCATCACTTCATCCAAATAAGGTAAGCCTTCATTGTCGCCTGCAACAGTTGTGACAAGAGCTCCTACACCGTTTGCGAATGTCAACCTTTCATCAATTGGTAAGCCATGAAGATATCCGTAAATATAACCTGCATCATAACCATCTCCCGCACCAACAGTATCAACAGGTATAACCGGGAATGCTTCTTTTTCATGCCATTCACTTTTGGTATATAGTTTTGAACCATGTTTCCCGTCCTTAATGACAAGCTGATCAATATCATTCACCATTGCGAATTCCGCCAAAGATTCTTTAGAGTCCGTTCCGATGATCAATCTTATTTCATCCAAACCTGTAAGCAAAATATCAACATATGGAAAAATATCACTATATACGGATCTTGCTTCCTCGATGGACCATAGCTTTAATCGGATATTCGGATCAAAAGAAACAGGTATATTTTTTTGTTTTGCAATATCCATTACCCTCTTGGCAATATCCACATTTTTGGGATCTATGGCCAAAAACACGCCAGTAAGGTGGACTATATCAACCTCTTCAAACATCTTCTCTGTTATATCTCCCGGATTTAAAGTTAAAATGGGAGATTGATGGCGGTAATAAAATGTCTTTCCGGAACCATCTTCCCGGATTTCTTTAAAGTTAAGAGATGTTGGATATCCATTTACATAGGCAACATCACTCATGTCCACGCCTTCCCCACGAGCGAAATTATAGATAACTTTTCCGAATTCATCTTTGCCCAATCGGCTTATCCATTTTGCCCGCATTCCAAGCCTTGCACAACCAATCGCAAAATTCAGTTCAGCGCCTCCTACTTTTCGCTCAAAACGGTTTACGAATCTTAGAGGTCCTGTCTCTTCCGGATTTAGCGTAATCATGCCGTCGCCAAGCGTTAAAACACCATATTTTGATGACAATACAGTACCTCCTTCTTTCGAACAATCACAAATGAAAACAAAAAACATTTGATCATATCATATTTAGCTAAATCGATTTAGTAAAGTACTAAACCGGTTTGGTAAATCATAAGGAAATTGTAAATGAAAACCCTATCAAAAACAATAGAAAAGTTTGATAATTTTTAATTTTATTTTTATTCGCAGTTTTCCCATTTTATTTTTTGGTAAAATTTATTATTGCGGTAAAGTGGAAGGAATTATTCCTTCCCTCTTTTTAATGATTAAGAGTTTCTGATTTTTCATCCTCGGGCTTTCCATTAAATTTACTCTTTGCTATTAATTTGGAGAAAGTTGTATAATATATCAATTGTTAAATAAGTTTGAAAGGTTGTTTGGAATGAGTCTTTTGAGAATATACATCTTACTTACCGGAATAATGATTACATGGGGGTTAAATGTCTCGGTTATTAAAATTTTAGTTGCGAATACACAGCCCGTAACAATAACCTCTTTGAGAATTTTTACTGCTTCCCTTATAGTCATTCTTATCCTTTTCTTCTTTGGACTAATACGCCTTCCTAAAAAAAGTGAACTTTTTTACGTTTTTGGAGGCGCACTTTTGAGTGTCGTTTTTCATCATTATTTTTTAGCTGAGGGATTGACGAAGACTTCTGCATCGAATGCTGGACTGATTTTGGGCATGGGGCCAATTTTGACAGTCATCTTGACCATGATATTCTTTCGTAAAAAGCCCACTTTAATCAGGCTTTTGGGCTTTATATGCGGTGCCATGGGTGTGAGTTTTACCGTTATGGCAGGAAGTGGAGGACTTCATTCTATTAATCTGGGGGATGTGGATATTTTACTTTCCATACTTTCACAGGCATTAAGTTTCATACTTATCAATAAAGCCTCAAAAACAATGGACCCACGATTACTAACCGGCTACATGATGCTGATTGGATCTTTTATTCTTTTTGCCATCAGCTTATGGAAGGAACCAGAGGGCTTATCTTCACTGGCAACTGCACCGTCCTCCATCTGGGGAGCTTTCATTTTCTCCGCCATTTTCGCCACTGCCCTCGGGCACATGAGCTATAATTATGCCATTGGTAAGGTAGGTGCAGCCGAATCATCCATTTTTCTTAACTTAAACACCTTATTCTCTTTGTTAGGGGCAGCATTTTTCCTTAATGAAGCCATTGTACCTGCACATTTCATTGGACTTATCTTCATTGTTTCGGGGGTATTGCTTGGCTCAGGTGCAATTGAAATATGGATTCTTCAAAGGAAAAATAAACGTATTTCTGCCTAGCGGCAACGGCAGCCCCTAGATTCAGGTACCTTTCTTCATACCAGAATAGTAGACCCTATGACACTACCATCCCAATGGCTTAGCAGTGTCATAGGGTCTTATTATATATTGTCCATCCTCTCCTCCATCTACAGATAAAGCCTTTCAAACAAACTTTCAGTATAATAATTGGAGATTCATATCAGTTACAATATATCCCTATATTCACATGGACATATCCATTGAAGTATGCCCATTATGACAAGCTTGATTGTTTGTTGAATTAATGAATATAAAAGAGACTGTCTACGGATTACAGACAGCCTGAGATTCCAGTCACGCTTATAAAATAAATCAATTAGCCCAGATTGCAAACAAGCCTTCTGTTACACCCAATTTGTATATATAGTAAAGTCCGAATGCAAAACTTAAAGCTCCCGCCATTTTGATGAAGATTCGGTTTAAAACGATGTCCTTACCATTCAAAGCAAAAGGTATGCCTAGTAAAGTTGTAAAGCACAGCATGCCAATAATCGTCCCTGCGCCAAATATAATGATATAGATGGCTCCTTCACCTATTCCGCTTACGGTCGACATCGTTAGAATGACCATTGCGGCACTGCCCGCGAGACCATGGACGAACCCAATCAAAGCAGACACCAAAAAAGGGCGAAATCTATCTTTGTCGTTCGTGATATTAGGGCAAGCTTTAAATAAACTTTTCGCCCCTAGCATAACAAGCATGATACCAACGCCGAATTCCAGCGTCATGCTTAACGACTCTGGAATTTCCCCTTTCATCCAAATGAATAGCATACCTATAAAAAACAGCGTACATGTATGGCCTATTCCCCAATACACCCCCGTTAGAGTGGACCGCGATAATTTTTTCGTTTTTCCTGCAGTGGTTGCTACGGCAATAACATGATCCGGCTCTAACGAATGCTTTATTCCCAATAGGAACCCTAATGAAAGAATCGACACCAAGCTCATTTCTCTATCACTTCCCCGAGACACTTCCATACTTCTTCATAAACCCTTTTAAGGGGTATATTGTACAGAACGGCAATTTTACGGCAATCTTCATATTCAGGTGCCTGCTGTATGGGTTGGCCCTCATGGAAACCTCTCTTTATCGTCACTTGCCCCCATTGCGTGTCTACATATAATAATGATCGTTCGAGTCTGTGCACGGTAAGAGGATAGTAGCGTATACCGAGAGTCGTCGTTTCAGCAAATAATATCTTCTTGATTTTCGAAATCACCTGCTGTGAACAGAGAAGTTGCAATAACACCCCTGGTCGATTTTTTTTCATGAAGATAGGCGTATAAAATACATCATTTGCTCCTGATTCAAACAACAAATCCATTACATGACCAAGCCATTCACCGGAAATATCATCTAGATTCACTTCCATTTTTACCATTTGTCCATCAAGATGCTCATGATCAGGTGGGCGCTTCATTGGATCTCCCCTATAATAATGCGAAGGACGTTCGGATGATTTTCAAATGTTTTTGTCCCCGCACCATAGCCAATCGATTCGACAGTCATGGCTGGAAGCGAACCAAATTTTTCAGCTAAAACCGCAGCGATGGCAGCACCGGTTGGCGTTGCTAATTCAGAACGAATAGCGTTTGAGGCAATCGGTACCCCCTTTAATATTTCAAGTGTGGCAGGTGCAGGAACCGGGTATATGCCGTGATCAATATGTATATGTCCAGATCCCGTTGGAATGGCTGATGACTGAACTGATTCAATACCTAGCTGTTCGATTAAAATTGCAGCCCCGATTATATCTATTATCGAATCTACAGCTCCTACCTCATGAAAGTGAACTTTATCAAGCGGAAGCCCGTGTATGTGCCCTTCCGCTTCACCAATCTTCTTAAATATGGCGAGTGACATGTTTGTTACCGATTCATTAAGGTTCGCCTCATTGATAGCTTCTACAATTTGTTTGTAGGTGCGGCTGCCATGATGATTGTGAAGTGCATGGCTATGGTTGTGTTCATGTTCATGACTGTGGCTGTGATCACCATTATGGCTGTGCTTATGTCCATGACTGTGGCTGTGTTCATGTGGTTGCTCTGATTTACTGGTAAGAATGACATCAAATTTAGTACTCGTAATGCCATTTTTGACGACTTTCCCCCATGACAGAGTATATTCTTCATCTATATTCAGCTTTTTTAACTCTTCTTCCATTTGTAAAGGGTCTGCACCCGCATCGATCAACGCACCAATAACCATATCTCCGCTTATGCCGGAAAAGCAGTCAAAATATAATGTCCTCATCATCATTGGCCTCCTTTTTATGTACAAGTTTGTATATAATCGCTGCATTGTAGGCTGCACCAAATCCATTATCGATGTTCACCACACTTACACCCGATGCGCATGAATTAAGCATGGATAAAAGGGCCGATAAACCGTTAAAATTGGCACCATAACCGATACTTGTCGGTACAGCAATAATTGGATTCGTGACAAGGCCTCCTAACACACTTGGGAGAGCCCCTTCCATCCCCGCTACACAAACTGATACGGTGGCTCCTCGTATCTCATCTATATTATCAAGGAGGCGGTGCAGCCCAGCAACACCAACATCGTATATACGCCTGACTGGAATACCTAGTGTTTCGGCCGTCACGGCTGCTTCTTCAGCAACGGATAAATCTGATGTCCCGGCGCACACAATTGCAATATATGAACCAACGGATTTGGGTTTTTCTTTAACCCAAGCAAGTGTCCGGGCCATATCGTTATACTCAAATTCACTACATTCTTTTTGTACAAAAACTGCTTTTTCCCGAGAAATTCGAGTCACAAGCACAGAATCATTCCTTGTCCGCAGGGATTGTACAATCGTTAAAATTTGCTCAGCCGTTTTCCCTTCTCCAAATACAATTTCGGGAAAGCCTTGTCTCCTTTTTCGATGATGATCAATTTTTACAAACCCTAAATTCTCATATGATGCAAGTTTTTCCTTTGCTTCCGCTGCTGTCAATGAACCATTTTGAACCTGCTCTAAAATATTGTCGATCATAACATTTCTTCCTTTTTTAGCGCTATATTCATACTTCCGCTTGTATAGCCCGTTAGATCCAATGATACATACTTATAACCAAATTGCTTCAGTCGTTTCGTGATCGCCACATGGTATTGGAGAACTCGCGGCATATCAACGGGTTCAACTTCAATTCGGGCAGTATCCTCATGCGTCCTGACTCTTACCTGATGAATATCCAATGATTTTAAGTAAGCTTCTGATTTATCCACTTTCGTCAACTTTTCCTTCGTAATGATATCGCCATATGCTATGCGTGAAGATAGGCAGGCGAATGATGGTTTATCCCATGTTGGCAAACCGGCTTGCTTGGACAATTCTCTTATTTCTTCTTTGTATAAACCGGCTTCCAGAAGAGGTCCCCTGATTCCTTTTTCTTTAGCTGCTTTCATGCCTGGACGAAATTCGTTAGCATCATCAGCGATGACACCATAAATTATATTTTTAAACTCATATTCTTCAAGAATAGGAAGCAGGTGATCAAATAAACTACTTTTACAAAAGTAACAGCGATTCTGATTATTTTCTGAATATCCAGGAATGGCCAACTCCGAAGTTTGAATGACTCGATGGTTGGCACCTATCCATTTTGATAGCATAATGGCTTCTTTCAACTCACTCGACGGATAGGTTTCCGAATCTGCTGTAATGGCTAACACATTATCATAACCCAAAGTCTCAATCGCAACATTTAGCAAAAAAGTGCTGTCCACCCCTCCTGAAAAAGCGACCACTACCGACTCCATTTTTTGGAGAATCCCCTGCAGATTTCTATACTTTTCTAGTAACATAGCACTTTTCCCCTTTCTGGTTTGTCTAATTTATCCACTCTCCGCCATAATACTCTTGATGGACTACTATAAGATTAAACGAGATACATCAAATTGGCAGGAAAGGAGGAAATGAACACAGTCATACTATCATTACCAGTGCCTATTGGACCAAAATTCATATAAGCTACGTATTGCTTTAGTTTTTTTGTACGATGGCTGCGAATTTTTTTGCCATTTCTGTCAACCTGGTATAATCCTCACCCGTAGTCAATTTCGCAGGAGTGATCAATGAACCACCAAGTCCTGCCGCGATGGCACCTGCCTTAAAAAAAGATGCAAGGTTGTCAAGGTTGACACCGCCAGTTGGCATAAGGGGAATGTGAGGAAACGGTCCTTTAAGATTTTTAAAGTAGCTAACACCCAGTGTATCTGCCGGAAAAACTTTGACAATGTCAGCTCCATGCTCATAAGCAGTCAATATTTCGGTTGGTGTGAGCGCACCGGGGATACTAATAACGCCATAGCGCTTTGCCATTTTAATCGTTTTGACATTGACGATGGGAGAAAAGATAAATTCCGCCCCTGCCATGATGACCGCACGGGCCGTTTCAGGATCCAATACCGTGCCGGCACCCGCTATGATATCATCACCGAACTCCTCTTTCACTCTTTCAATTAAATGGCACACTTGGGGAGTTTCCACCGTTATTTCAAGTGTTCTGATGCCTCCCTCTTTCAGGGCCCGGGCGATTGGTATAATTTGGTCTGGGCGTGCACCCCGAATGACGGCGACCAGCTTCCCATGTTTAAGCTCTTCAAGTTTAGTCATTTTTTCCACCTTTCTACCTCGTCACATCGTCAGTGCCGCCACTCATGAACAAAGCGAGGTCGGCACGGACCGGTAAACCCTCAACATCACCATTTACCATCGTTGCCATTGCCCCCATGGCATTTCCGCGCCTTGCAGCCTCATATAGAGGCAGTCCATCAAGTAGGCCGGAAAGTACACCAGATGCAAAAGCATCACCAGCACCGATGGGATCCACGACCCGTTCCACATGGAATCCAGGTACGTATGTTTTCGGTACAGACGGGGCTGAAATTAAAGAGCCCTCTTTGCCCAATTTAAGTAAAACTGTTTCAACACCGAGTTCATGAAAATGATCGGCTAACATCTCCGGAGTATGGGAACCGAATAAAAATTCAGCTTCCGCCACCCCAGGCATGACGATATCACTTTTCGAGGCGTACTTTGTTATGATGTGACGCGCTTCATTTTCATCCGACCATATTTTCAAGCGAATATTCGGATCGAAGACGATTTTTGTTCCGTTTTCTTTAGCAATGCGGATCGCTTTATCCAAGAGCGACTGACACGCATTCCCTAGTGCGGGGGTAATTCCGGTAATATGGAGATAAGCTGCGTCTTGGATGGCGAGATCAGTTAGTAATTCCGCCGTCATTTTGCTAGCTGCCGAATCTTTCCGGTAATAATAAACTCTGGTATCATTCAGCCGTCTGTATTCTTTAAAAAAGACTCCGGTAGGCGCATCAGGATCTCTTGTTACATAAGAGATATCAACACCTTCTCCGCGAATGAACGATTGCATGGCATCGCCAAATTCATCCTCGCCGAGACGGCTTATCCAGCGTGTCCTATGACCGAGTCGGCTTAGCCCGATCGCGACATTGGATTCCGCACCGCCGAACTTCATTGAAAAAGATCGGGCGTGGCGAAGTGGACCTTCTTCATTCGGGGTAAACACTGTCATTGTTTCTCCGATGGTTACAACATCCATGTCATCACCTTCTTCCTCTTGTCATGCTATTACGTGATTAGAAAGCGTGCCGATCTTCTCAATGCTGACGTTCATCCGGTCACCGTTTTTCAACCAGATTTTCGGATTCCGCCCCATTCCAACGCCAGGTGGCGTACCAGTTGCAATCAAATCACCCGGCATCAGTGTCATGGACTGTGATAAAAATGATATGATTTTCGGAACCGTAAAAATTAGGTTGCTTGTATTTGAATCCTGCATAATTTCACCATTTAATTCAAGCGAAATCTCTAGATTGTGGGGGTCTCCCACTTCATCTTGCGTCACGATAAAAGGACCAAATGGCGCAAATGTGTCCGCCGTTTTGCCTCTCGACCACTGGCCATCCTGAAATTGCAAGTCTCGGGCGCTAATATCATTCATAATTGTATAGCCAAAGATGTAATCATTCGCCTCTTCTTCAGATACATGTTTCGCTTCTCTCCCAATGACAAACGCAAGCTCTGCTTCAAAGTCGACCTCGGTTGAATTAATTGGAATTTCAATCGCATCATTATGGCCGGCAATGGCATTTGCATATTTGGTAAAAATGACCGGTGATTCAGGAGGCTCCATCCCCGTTTCCTTGCAATGATCAAAATAGTTAAGTCCTACGCAAATGATTTTATCCGGCTTTGCGATTGGCGGCAGGATCTTTACTTCTGACAGCTTGAATATTGCATCGTCATTAACTCGTTGCTCAATTAACTGTTCAGCACGTATTCTAAATTCTCTGCTGCGTTGTATGAATTTTTTCATGCAAGTTGGAAATTCTTCTGGACCAAGAGCCGTTAAACTAATGATTTGATCATTTTTAACAAGACCGATGTGTTGTTCGGTTTGTATGGAAAAAGTCGCTAATTTCATATTTTTTCCCCTTTCCTAAGTCAAAGCGTATGGTGTTATTTCTCCGTTTAAGACCTGAACGATATTTCTCGCTGCCTTTTGACGAAGTTCAACCATTGCTTCCTCTGAATACCAGGCACTGTGCGGCGTAATGATGACATTGTCCATTGTGAGTAGCGGGCTATCGGTGCTGACCGGCTCTTTCTCTGTCACATCAAGTGCTGCACCTGCAATTACCCCTTTTTCAAGTGCATCAGAAAGTGCTTTTTCATCGATTATCGGTCCCCGTGCCGTGTTAATGATAACCGCATTTCTCTTCATTTGTTTAAGGCGCTCCTCATTGATCAGATGGTATGTATCATCAATTAAGGGCACATGGATCGACAAATAATCAGCTTCTGCCATAATTTCGTCGAGCTCCATTTTTTGAACCCCAATCGCAGCCATGTCTGCCGCCGATACGAAAGGATCGTATGCAGCAGTTTTAAAGCCGAGCGGTTTCACCTTTTCAATGAAACGGCGCGGAATCCGACCAAAGCCTAGAACCCCAACAGTTTGCTCGTTAAATCGATGAATCGGGACACACACCTTAAAATCCCAGTTACCTTTTTTCACTTCATTGTTTAACAGTGTCACTTTCCGCGCGGAAGAAAGTAAAAGTGCCAATGCATGATTCGATACTTCTTCCATGCCATAATCCGGTACATTGGCGACAGTGATCCCCTTTTCCTTAGCCGCATTGAGATCAATTGTATTGACGCCAACACCGTAGCGGGAAATGATTTTGGTGTTTTCAAGCGAATCAATAACTCGGCGTGAGATAGGAGCATATTGATTCAAAATTGCATCCACTTCTTTTGCCTGCCCCATTACTTCTTCTTCAGTTTTGCATTGCGCTTTGATGAATTCGATTTCCAGACCGCTTTCTTGAAAAATCTCTTCTTCATATTTCAAATGTTCAAATTCGTAATCCGTTATTAATATTTTAAATGACATTTGGGCTCAACTCCCTTTTAGTAATAAATACATGAATATCAGAGGGGATCCCTCACGTTAATATCATTATTTAACTGCTGCCTTTTCAATTTTCGCAATTCCGAGTCCTTTTGCACCGAGTTTTGATGTTTTTGCTTCTGGATAGTATCGTTCGATCATTTGAATACCAATTGCGGCACGGCGTACACGTTCCTTTGTGAGTGAGATGTTCGTACTTTCCCATTGTTTTCCTGATGGATATACATCTGGGTGATTACGAAGACCGAATTTGATGTAGACAGGCGCCAATACACGGATTATTTCCGGTATTTCATAATAGCGAAGAAATCCTCCGAAAGTGTCCGGAACTTCAACGTATAAATCAATTGGAATGTCTATTGATTGTCGGATCGCTGCAAGTTTAGACAGCGTTAATGCAGGTGGCACGTTGTAGGTATCCGCACCGATGTCTTCCATTAATTTGACGGATACTGGATTGGCTGACCCCATTTGAACCGATACTTTAACAACAAAGTCTTCCGGAAGCTGTCCGTATTTTTTCATTTCTTTCGTTAAAAGAAGGAGTCCTTCATCCGCAACTAACGCACCGCGAAGACCTAGTGCAGCCCCTCTTTTCAGGTCTTCCATGGCATAAACAAGCTGATCGGAGCCCTCATGGCGAATTCCCTGAGATTTGCCTCCTGTCGTAAGTGGTCCCGCACTGACATCCCATGATCCCCTGGGACCGACAAACAAACTCAGCTCCATGCCACGCTCTGCTGTCATTTTACACATTTCTATAATTTCTTCATCGGTTTGAAGCATGATGCCGCTGCCTTGAGATATTCGGTGAATAGTCAAACCGAGCCGGTCAATTTCTTTCAATGTTTCTTTCAGTGCTATCGGACCTTCTACGCTTGGGAGTTCAATGCGGTATTGAGCACCGTCTGGAAATGTTTTCGTTGATGTAGGAAGTTCTTTTAAATCAGTTGATGGATATCCTAATTGTTCGAGCAAGTCTCGTGATTCTTTCATTTTTGGACGCCTTCTTTCATATTTATATTTTTTAAAAGAACAGCTACTTTGTCACTCAAATCAGCAGGGTATACATCGCAAGGTGCACGGTGTCCAGCCGCAACGTCAAACCAGCGTTGATGAACCGCTTCTTTCATGGCAGTAAAAAATGTCGGACCGTAATTGTATACATCCATCAGTTTTGAAATCACTTGATGATTTTTCTGTGCTTCAGCAAGGTCACCTTTATGATACGATTGATATAAATCAACGGAAATTTCCGGTGCAAAGACAGCGCTTCCATTAATGCTTCCCGCTGCACCAATCATTTGAGCCGGAAGCAAGTGCTCGTCAAAAGCCGAGAAGACTCGGAAATCACTGCGAACTTTCTTCACTTCCGCCAGCACTTGACGAAGGTGCCCGAAATCACTGACCGTCTCTTTAATACCAGCAATGTTTGAATGATCTT
Source organism: Brevibacillus sp. JNUCC-41 (assembly GCF_014844095.1). Lineage (NCBI taxonomy): Bacteria > Bacillati > Bacillota > Bacilli > Caryophanales > Bacillaceae > Peribacillus > Peribacillus sp. JNUCC41. The sequence continues at coordinate 4,757,260 of NZ_CP062163.1, forward strand.
CAGCTAATTTTTTAATCAATTCGATTGATAAATTTTGACCTGTCAGAAGCGGGATATTATAAATGAAAACTTGCAGATTAGTATGATTCGCTACACTGGAAAAATGACGGTATAATTGGTCGTCAGACAGCTTCCAGTAATACGGGTTGACTACGAGAACACCGTTCGCTCCATGCTCTTCTGCATAAAAAGTCAGTTCTTGCACCTCTTTTAATGCGGTATGCCCGACTCCAACCATGACAGGCACTCGTCCGTTAATATGCTTGATCATTTCGCGTACATATAATTTTCTTTCTTCCGTAGTAAGCGACGAGAACTCACCTGAACTTCCCATCAATAAAATACCGTCTATATTCCGTGAGATTAATAGGTCGATATAACTTCTGTTCAGCGCCATATCCAAGTTCCCCGATTCATCAAATAAGGTGACTACCGGTGGAATGATGCCGTGAAAGTCCATTGTTTTTCCTCCTTTTATTACCATTCAGCGATGCTCCCGTCTTCATTACGCCAAATTGGGTTTTTCCAATCATGTCCGGTTTCTGCTGCCTGCTTCACTTTTTCCTCATCAATTTCCACCCCAAGACCCGGTTTATCCGGAATGTTCACATAACCATTTTCATAGTCGAATAATTCTGGATTTTTCATATAATCGAGAATGTCCATGCCTTCGTTGTAATGAATACCAAGGCTTTGTTCTTGAATTATGAAATTCGGTGTCGTTGCGTCCAGATGAATGGATGAAGCGAGAGTCATCGGACCTAGCGGGCAGTGCGGAGCGATCGCTACATCATACGCTTCTGCCATTGCGGCAATTTTTTTCCCTTCTAAAATACCACCTGTGTGGGACAGATCCGGCTGAATTATATCGACATAACCATCTTGAAGTAGCTGCTTAAAGCCCCAGCGTGTATACATCCTTTCTCCCGTCGCAATCGGACAAGTAGTATGCCAGGCAATCTCACGAAGTGCTTCATTGTTTTCCGGCAGCACCGGCTCTTCAATGAACATTGGACGGTATGGTTCGAGTTCTTTCACAATCACCTTTGCCATCGTTTTATGAATCCTCCCGTGAAAATCCACACCGATCCCAAAGTCTTTGCCAACCGCTTCCCTAATTGAAGCAACGCGTTCGATGACCGCCTCTACTTTCGAAAAACTATCAATGTAATTCATTTCTTCTGATGCGTTCATTTTGACAGCAAGGAAGCCCTCTTTCTGTTTTTCGATGGCAGCTGCAACGACATCCACTGGCCGATCTCCTCCGACCCATGAGTACACTTTAATTTTTTCACGTGCTTTGCCGCCGAGCATTTGGTATACAGGAATATTGAAGTATTTTCCTTTAATATCCCATAGTGCCTGCTCAATGCCAGAAATGGCACTCATTAAAATTGGCCCCCCACGGTAAAATCCACCTCGATAAAGCGTTTGCCAGATGTCTTCAATGTCGTTCGGATTTCTCCCGATCAAATAATCGGTCAATTCGTTAACTGCTGCTTTAACCGTTTCCGCACGCCCTTCCACGACAGGCTCTCCCCAGCCGGAAATGCCTTCATCTGTATCGATTTTTAAAAACAGCCAGCGGGGCGGAACTTTGTATAAAGAAATTTTATTGATTTTCATCAAGCACCTCGCATTGTTTTTTTGGAGGAAAGAGAGGTTTTCAAACATGGAAACCTCTCTTTCTCTTATTAAGAACCTTTAATGAAAACCGTTTTTATGGCTGTATAAAATTCTTTCGCCGCCTCACCTTGCTCTCGCGAACCCGTGCTCGATGCTTTCATGCCTCCGAATGGGGCTTGCAACTCAACGCCTGCGCTTTCTGCGTTAATACGGACAAGCCCTGCCTCAATTTCATCGATGAAATCTAGAATCGAGCTAATATTTGATGTGAAGATTGATGCACTCAATCCGTATTTCGTATTATTTGCCATGTCAATCGCCTCGGCAAGATCGGTTGCTTTCATAAGCGCGATAACCGGTCCAAAAATTTCTTCCTGTGCTATCACCATATCCGTCGTCACGCCTTCAAAAATCGCAGGTGTAATGAAAAAGCCCCCATCATAGTCTCCGCCAGTTAATATCTCCCCCCCATGAATGAGTTTTGCACCCTCCTGCTTCCCTTTTTCAATGTATTCTTTCACCGTATTGAACTGGCTTTCGCTTGCACATGGTCCCATCCAAATTCCCTCTTGAAGGCCGTTGCCAACCTTTATTTTCGCTGTTGCTTCTACCAGTTTTTGTTTAAATACATCATAGACCGGGGATTCAACAACAACACGGCTTGAAGCTGTGCATTTTTGGCCGGAGGAACGAAATCCACCGCTGATGACTGCCTCGACTGCTTGGTCGATGTTTGCATCTTTCGTCACGATGACTGGATTTTTGCCTCCCATTTCAAGCTGATATTTTATCCCGCGGGCGGAAGCTGATTTCGCGACGCTCTGACCGACACTTTCAGAACCGGTAAATGTGATTGCATTTAAAAGCGGATGATCGATGAGCCCTTGGCCAATAATCGATCCTTTACCGGTTATAAAATTCACAACACCCTCAGGGAAGCCTGCTTTCGTAAAGCATTCCATGACTTTCGCTGCTGTAACGGCGCCTTCCGTAGCGGGTTTCCATACGATTGTATTGCCATATACAAGAGCTGGAGCCATTTTCCAGATGGGAATGGCAACCGGGAAGTTCCATGGCGTGATTATCCCGACTACACCAAGTGGTGAGCGTTTTGTAAACATCAGGGCATCTTTATCAGAAGATGGAATAACATCGCCGTCTTTCCGCATCCCTTCCCCAGCATAGTAACGGAGGATTGCAACGCCTCGTGCAGTTTCGCCTTTTGCTTCAGGTAACGTTTTACCCATTTCGCGAGTCATGGTTTCGGCAATTTCATCTAGATTTTCTTCCAATATATTGGCCGCTTTGAAAAGGATTTGTCCACGTACAGACTGCCCGATCCTGCGCCAATCCCTCTTTGCCTTATGTGCAGATGCCACAGCTTCGTTCAAGTCATCTTCTGTTGAGCTTTGTACGTAGCCAACCGGTTCTTTGTCCGCAGGATTAATGCTTTCGATTGTATTTCCAGAAGATGCATTCACCCACTCATTATTAATGAAATTCTTATATGTTTTCGTTGCGAATGTAGTTGATATCATAATCTTCAGCTCCTTTTTCGTTTTAGAATGTCGGTCCAATTCTCCAAATACCAAAGTCATGCTGCTTTAAGATCTCCGCTTTTGTTAGTTTTCCGTTTGAAACATGCTGAATTTCTTCCATGATGCGCCTTCCCACTTCATCGACGGTTTCTAAACCATCAACAATCGTACCGGCATTTAAATCCATATTTTCATTCATCCTGTCAAACATTGGTGTATTAGTTGAGATTTTTATGACAGGTGTTATAGGAGAACCCGTTGGCGTGCCTCTTCCACTTGTAAAGAGAACGATTTGGGCGCCGCCTGCGACCATTCCCGTCAATTGCTCAATGTCGTGGCCAGGCGTATCCATCCAGACGAGTCCTTTTTTTGTGGGAACCTGGGCATAATCAATGACTTCTTCCAGCCTGGTTGTGCCCGATTTTGTCGCTGCCCCCAATGATTTTTCTTCGAGTGAGCTGAGACCTCCCTCAATATTTCCCGGACTTGGATTTCCGGTGCGGATATCTACGCCCATTTGCATCGAGCGGTCTTCCATCATTTTAATAACCGCATAAGCTTTTTTGGCTACCTGGTCGTTTGCCGCACGGTTTGCGATCAAATGCTCTGCACCGATGAGTTCAGTCGTTTCCGCTAATATTGCGGTTCCCCCCTGCTGAACAACCAAATCGCTTGTACGTCCGACAGCCGGGTTTGCCGATAAGCCGGAGCATGCATCAGACCCACCGCATTCCGTGCCGACAATCAGCTCGCTGAAATCACATAATTCCCGTTGCACCATCGAGGCATCCTGGACCATTTTAACCGCAATTTTAGCTACTTCGGCAATGGTTTGAAGAGTGCCTCCATGTTCCTGAATCGATACAGTTTCCACTGGTTTACCGCATTTAGCAATTTCATCTCCAATACGGTGCGCCTGATGTGTTTCACAGCCAAGGCCGAGTACTATGACACCATATACATTTGGATTCATCCCCATTCCCGCATAGGTTCTGGCCGTTTGATCAAAATCAGAGCCCACTTGCGCACAGCCATGCTGATGAATGAATGTGACGGTTCCGCTCACCAATTCTGTGACGCGCTGTGCAGTTTGGGTTGCGCATGTTATCGTTGGCAAAATCAGTACATGATTCCGGACTCCGACGCGGTCATCCGGACGGCGATAGCCCCAAAACTGCATTTTTTCATTCAGCAATTTTGTCACCCCTTCCTCTTTTACCTTCCAAATTGTGTACATGAACATGTGCACCAGCTGGAATAAAAGTTGAGGCTGCCCCTATGACTTCCCCATATTTAATTATGTCTGCTCCTTGTTCGATGGCTTTGACTGCGAACTTATGTCCAAAACGAATCGGTTCAAGAATGGGTACGACAAGTTCTTCAAGGTCTGCCTTCACAATGACTGATGTGTTTGCAGGGATTTCGGATAAAGCGACAGCTACACTATCTTTCGTACTTAAGTAAAGTGTTTTATACTCACCCATTTTGTCCCCCCTAAATTGTTTGAACTGCTTTACTTTGGATAACCGGGTTGTTTAATACTCCAATCCCTGGTATTTCGATTTCGATTCGATCATCGCCCTTCAATGTAAATTCATTTGGCGGAACCACGCATGTCCCTGTAAGTAACACTGATCCGTCAAAAATAGTGTTATCTAAGACTAAATAGTCGACAAGCTCTTCCAATTTTCGTTTCAGTTGGTTTACTTTCGCTTCACCTTCAAATACTTTTTCTTCATTTCGATAAATACGGCACATGATTTTAAGCTCATATGGATCCGGAACAGCCTCTTTTAACAAGATGGCCGGTCCAATGGAGCAAGAGTTTTTCCATACTTTTGCTTGCGGAAGATAAAGCGGATTTTCACCTTCAATATCACGGCAGCTCATGTCATTACCTGCGATATATCCAAGTACCGTTCCCTCTTTATCTATGACAAGACCAAGCTCCGGCTCCGGAATTTGCCATTTTGAATCAGAACGCAAGTAAACCGGATCATTCGGGCCCACGGTTCTTGCTGCAGTCGATTTAAAGAAAATCTCAGGACGCACTGCATCATAAACTTTGTCATAGAAAGTTTGTCGGTCCAGCTTTCCTTGTGTCGCTTCGTAGTTACGTGCTTCCTTGCTTTTTTTATATGTAACGCCAGATGCCCATACTTCCGGCGCATCGATTGGCGTTGTTAATTCAAGACCTTCCAATGGTCGCTTTTCCCCTTTGGCGATAATTTGTTTTACAATATCAAACGGTGTTCTGTTATCATGACGTGCCGTTGTAATCAACGACATAAAATCCGTAAATGGAAGGTCCACCACATTGTTTTCGTTTGTCACGGCAGCAAGTTGTTTCTTATTGTCTTTTACATAGCGAATAATTCTCATTTTCTAATTCCTCCTAAATGGCAGGCCTCATTTATATTTTTTGATATTCATAACCGAGCTCCTGCGAAATTTTACTGCTGCATTCCTTTAATAGACGTACATAATACTCATGTGTTTCTTCATTTACTTTCGAAGCAGGCATCGATACACTCATTGCAGCGATTACCTTTCCTGAATAATCTTTTATCGGGACGGCAAGACAGCAAATGCCCGGTTCGTTTTCTTCATTATCCATTGAATAGCCATTAATGCGTGCTTTTTCGATTTCCGCTAAAAACTGCTCCTTGGATCTAATCGATCTTTCGGTCGGTCCCGTATAATCATAGCCGTCCAAGAGCAAATCCAGTTCACTATCCGTTTTCGTCGCAACAAGGGATTTGCCAACTGCACTCGTATGAATCGGAACACGTCGGCCAATACGGGAGTAGAGGACCGTTACCCCAGTGCCCTCCACTTTATCGACATAAACACCTTCCTGCCCGTCTAATATGACAAGGTGCAGAGTTAAATTCGTTGTTGCTGAAAGCCATTCAAGATGTTTTCTTGCTACGTTGCGCAAATCGAGATGGGTCACAACAACGCTTCCCCTCTCCAATAGCTTTAATCCTAACGAGTATTTTCCATTTTCTTCGCCTTGTGAAATATAGTGATGCTCCTGTAAGGTTTTTAATAGTGAATGAACCGTACTTTTATGTAAATTCATTCGCTTGCTTATCTCTGTGATAGTTAGTTCACGCTCACGCTCATCAAATAAATCCAAAATTTTTAAGGCACGCTCCACCGATTGGATGATAGGCATCGTTCCTCACTCCTTTTATAATCTGTCTACCTTTATCTTATCGGATTTATGACGAGCATTCCTCACTTTATTTCAACTTTTTTTCCTTGGAGTAAGACATCCTGTTCATAATCAAGGACCGCATCCTCAATGACAGCGATTGGAACAACACCATTTGCAGCATCTGTATGTCCAAACATCCTGTTGCTGGCCGCAACCATTTTTTGTCTAACTTTCATCCGCTGCTTGCGTTCAGTTGCCAATGATTGTCTTTCTTCTATAAAATGATCCGCAAAATCATGAACAACCTTTCCTGAATGAAGTTGAGTAGCATCTACAAAATCAATCCGTCGATCACGAAGCTGAAGGTGGATTACATCCCCTGAATTTAGTAAACCAATGCCTCCGCCTTCATATGATTCCGGTGTCATATGTCCTATAGCAGCACCATATGTGACTCCTGAATAGCGGCCGTCGCTAATGATTGTAGCGATCTTTTTCATAACGCGATTAGCATTGATGTGTTGCATTGGTGTAAACATTTCCGGCATTCCGAATGCTACTGGCCCCTGCCCTGAGATAATGACCGCAATTTTCAATGTGCCTTCTTCAACCATCCTGTCAAATAACTCCCCATAGGAAGCATTTTTTAGAAGAGACCATTCCGCCTCATTGTTGTATTTAAGAGACTCGAGCAATAGATTATGTCCGAAAAGCTTTTGCTCTTTTATTTTTGAAAGCAGATTTGAATCAAGCAGGCTTTTATTTGCATCATCCTCGTTTTCGTAATAAAGGACAAATGCCAGCTTATCATCGAATTGGTCAAGCTGTGGTGTCGGCATTCCGCTGATTTTTACAACGGCGCTTTCAAAGAAGTTTCCTTTTAATACATCAACACCGCTGAATCCACGGCGTGGATTGGATAAAATGACCTGATTTTGCTTTACATTAACCGCTTTTAGGCTACTTGTAATCGCAAGACGTTCTTTCCAGGTTTTTGCTGCAACAGTCGGCGCATCCTGATCCATTGGTACACCATTCTCGATAAGTTCATAAAAAAGTGTTTCCATCCCCCTGCTTGTCCCACTGCAACATTGCATCGCAAGTGAATAAATGTCCCTTCCCTCTGTCAAACTGTAATCAAATAAGTCAGGAATTGGATGGGAATGATGAATGCGGTCAAGGTCCCATAAGCTGAATTTGAATCCTGCATAAAGCATGCCGGCGACAATATGCATCATTAAGTTAGTAGAACCACCCGAAGCGCTGTGAATACGGATTGCATTTTTTATGTTCGCAGCGACAATGTTGGCCACGCCGTAACGCTCTTCGTTTATCATGCCTGCAAAGCTATCAAGCACCGAGTTAATCTGGCGTTGTGTTGGTGGATCGGTTAACAGCTCCACGGCTGGATGAACAAGACCCATGCCTGCCACTAAATGACGTGAACTATTCCCCGTTCCATTGAAGGCACATACACCTCCCTGCCCGTCGCATGTTGCGACAGCAAGTCTCATTTCAAAATATTTATGCTGTTCCTTCGTCAATATTCCTCGTTCATACGCCCGTTCAAACACACCCTGGAATGCAGTATTCGATGAACATTGCAATATATATGCCATCGTATCTCGTAAATCAACCGCTACATCAGTAGCTCCTTTACTTTCCGCTTTTTTCGCAAGAGTTTCCAATTCCTCAATCACGTCAGCTGGAATCGAACCGCCTTCTAATACGTGAGCAGGTGCGAATGTTGCGAAAAAGGGAGCTTCACCACGGTTTCGGCGAACACGATCAACATGTGCGAGTGCACTTACAACACCAAGAGGCTGCTTATCACACCCTTGAATGACGAATGCACCATGATAACTGTGAGCTTCTAGCTGGTTGACAACCATTTGTGCAACCGCGTTTCGGCTCTGGAGAGAGTAACTCATTCCTTGATTGTTTTGCGCAGTTCCATCACACATTACCGGAGTCGAGAAATGAAACGGCACGCCGCCGTTTTGCCAGATGCGGATTGCTGCCCGTGCCGACGTTTGGTAATCCATTATATGGGCCGGATGATCGGACGAACCACCGATAATTGCGATACGCGGGGCATTCCTCTCTAGCCGCATATAAATTTCCTCAAGCGTCCAATCAGGCTTCCCCCCTTCATATGTGGAGCCAAGCGTCAACTTCGAACGGTCCAACAGACCCGCAACCGTAATGGGTTCATTTGCTTTTCCCTGTACATTATCGCGGTAAGGGTTAATTTCGTTATCGATTAGTGGATATAGGTGTGTCATTTGAGCACTCCTTTTCTGATTTCAAATGAATTCTTCCAATCTGTCTAGTGCCAATTCCTCTGGTTCTGAAAGAATCTCTATATTTTTGTTTTTTAAAGCTTCTTCCATCATGCTTTCAGAAATCCAAATTTCACCGATTTCAAGCGTGTTTTGTATTCTTACTACTCTCACTTTATTCAGATCGAAGGCATTGCACGTTTTGATAGCGGCTTTAACAGCCAATTCCTGCGTATCTAAAAACATCGGGAGCTTTACTACATCTGTCACTGTGCTTGTGAGTGCATTGGCGTAGCCTTTTTCCCACTCAATTTCATTCATGACGGCCTTCGTCGTCATATCAGCCATGCCGATGCCGTTTGCATTACCGTGAGTTTTTTCAGTAAGTCCAAGTACAACGGTCCGTTTAACGTCTGGCCCCCCGGTAGCATATGGAGTGGCGAAGTTACCCGTAATATTCGGATCCATTCCATCCCCCGAAATGTCCTTTCCGAGTTCATTTACAATAAGTACGTCGATCGAATCGAAATGTAATTTTGGCATCAATGATTTTGCTTCAAGCAATAGTCCGGGTTCCACTTCCTCCAGTTCCTCTGCAGGGACTGCGACGATTTTCGCTGGTTTATCATAGGCATTTTCAATTGTCGCAAGACCAAATATGATAGGAGCTTTTGTTAAGGAAATCTTCGCCATCTCAGGGACATGTTCCGCCATATACTTAAAGCTATATGCATGTGCAGCTTCGGCTCCCTTTTGCTTGCCTAAACCGATTGTAATCATTTTCATTAGTCCGCTTTCAACCGGCCCACGAAATGCCGTATGTGGTTTTATCCGATTAATGACTATGATTTTATCCGATTCATATGCAAGCTTATCAATATAGACAGGGAGCCCATTTGGCAATTCATCCAGTTGAATAACTTCCATCGATGAAAGTATTGGCGCTCCAACCGATTCCTCTGAAATACCCAGCTGAAGCAACACATCGATTTGCCCTTCCGCTGTAGCACCCCCATGGCTTCCCATTGCAGGGACGATAAAAGGATTGCCGCCAGCCCCTTTGACGGCCGCTACCGTTTCTCTTACTAATATAGGAAGGTCCGCTACCCCTCTGCTTCCTACTGCAATTGCCACCCTGTCATCTTCATTTATTCTTGATAAGACACCTGCTTCTTTTATCGACTTCTTCACCTCACCGGCTACATCAGTGATTTGAGGTGTATTAAATTTCTGCCTCACTTTGACCATTTTCGGTAATTGGATTTCACGTAATAGTTCAGAGATAATATCCATTTTCTTTCCTCCAAACAGTCTGAGTTATTTACCGCGTACTTTTTCAACTTCGCTCATCATTTCCTCTACAAGATCCGGCCCGAATTTTTGGGCATATTCGTCCGTCACTGGCTGGATGGCTTTCTTCATTTTTTCCACTTCTTCCGGCTCTACTTCATTGATTTTCATTCCTTCATCTTTTAGATACTTAAGTGCTTTTTCATTTTCTTTTTGGTTAACTTCCCGTTGATACTTTCCAGCCTCTTGTGCGGCCTCACTCATGATTTCTTGCTCTTGTTCTGATAAATCATCCCAGAACTTTTTACTTACCAGGAATACAAATGGAGTATAAACATGATTCGTAAGACTTAAGTATTCTTGCACTTCATTATATTTTTGCGTTTGAATTGTTGCGAGTGGGTTCTCTTGCCCATCAACAGTACCAGTTTCCAACGCAGTAAATACTTCAGAGAAGGCCATCGGCGATGGGTTCGCCCCTAACTTTGAAAATGCATCTAAATGCACTTCATTTTGCATGGTACGGAGTTTCAGACCTTTGAAATCATCAGCCGTTTTAATCGGATGTTTACTATTGGTTAAGTTTCGGAAGCCGTTTTCCCAGTATCCCAAACCAACTAAATCATGTTCCGGCAATTTATCCAAAAGTTTTTTGCCTACTGCACCATCAAGTACTGTATAAGCTTCCTCTTCATTATTAAAAACAAATGGGAAGTCATAAATTCCAAATTCCTTAATCATCCCCACAAGTGGTGAGGTTGAAGGTACAGTTACTTCCTGTAAACCGCCTTGAAGTGCTTCTGTCATTTTCTGATCATCTCCGAGGGTGGCATCAAAAAAGTTTTGGACTTTCATTTTCCCCCCGCTTTTTTCTTCAACCAGTTCTTTAAATTTCTCCATTCCTTTTCCTTGTGGATGCATTTTACTATTTCCGATTCCTGCTTTGATTGTTCTTTTCTGAATACCGTCGGCTGAAGCGCTTTCATTTTGTCCGCTTCCGCAAGCACTTAATAGTAGTAATGAAGGCAGTAAAACTCCAACCGCCAAACGTTTGAACAAATTATTCATTTTCATTTTCCTCCTAATAAATAAGATGAATATCAGCATACAGACCAATTACTTGATAAATCCCTTAGGAAGTAAACCATTCTAGAGGAACCAGCACTAAGGAAGGAAACAAAATCAATAAGATCAATACAATCACTTCAACGAGCAAGAAAGGCCAAATCCCCTTCATGATATCTTCCATACTGATCTTACTTATGCCGCACATGACATTTAAAACGGTTCCGACAGGTGGTGTAAGTAAACCGATGGCGTTATTCAGGATAAACAGGACACCAAAGTAAACTGGATCAATACCTGCAGCGACCACCAATGGCATCAAGACAGGTGTTAGAATAAGGATTGTCGGAGTCATATCCATAGCAGTTCCAACTACGATAACCAATAGGTTTATCATGATTAATAGAAGGAATGGATGATCCATAAATGGCTCCAGCAATCCAATTACCTGACCAGGTAAATCGGCTACAGTTATCAGCCAGGATGACACGAGTGCAGCAGCGACCAGAAACATGACAACACTCGTCATTTTTCCTGCATGGACAAAGACATCATACAAATCTTTCACTTTCATTTCGCGATAGATTACTAGACCGACAAATATTGCATAGACTGCAGCCACCACTGCCGCTTCAGTCGGTGTAAATAAACCGAATTTCAATCCACCAATGATTATGACGGGCAGGAATAGAGCCCAAATGCCTTGACGAAGAGATGTAAGTATTTCTTTTGCTGAAGCTCGGGGGTTAACGGCGACTTTATCTTTTCGTGCAACAATGGCCCAGGTAACCGTAAGTCCAACGGCTAGTAAAATACCTGGAACGATTCCTGCCATGAACAACTTTGTAATGGACACACCACTCGCGACACCGAAAATGATAAAGCCAATACTTGGCGGAATGATCGGGGCAATGATGCCACCTGATGCAATCAACCCACTTGACCGGTTCACATCATAACCGGACTTCACCATCATTGGAATTAATATAGCCCCAAGCGCTGCCGTATCGGCAACAGCAGATCCCGATAAACTCGCAAACAACACACTCGCAATGATCGCAACATAGCCAAGGCCTCCCTTGATATGGCCAACCAATTTCATTGCCATCTCAACGATACGCCGAGATAAACCGCCCCGATTCATCGCCTCTCCTGCCAGCATAAAGAACGGTATGGCCATTAGAGGAAAGTTATCCGCGCCACTGATTAGGTTTTGTGCGATAATTTGACTATCAAAAATACCAAGAAAGTACATAAGCACTACGCTACTAACAAGTAAGGCAAATGCAATAGGAATTCCAAGTCCCATGGCTCCCAGTAAAGATCCGACAAATACACCTATCATCCCTGCTTCTCCTCCTTAATTATCCTAATATCTGATTCAAATTCATCAGCATGGAGGGAAATTAGCTCTTCTGACTCACTTATCATAACTAATTCTTTGTCTTTAATTTTATTGAAGAAAATCCGATACAAGTTGAATATGATCATGCTGCCCATTGAAACACTTACAAGAATACCTGTCCCATATACAAATGCCAGTGGCATTCCAGTGGCCGGTGCAGCACTATCAATGTTTATCATGGTCATTTTCCAGCTTCCATCCAAGATTAAGAGAAGAACGAATAACATCATCAAATCACTAATAACCAGTACCACTTTTTTCATCTTATTCGGGAGCCGTTTAATGACCATGTCGACACCTAAGTGTTCTTTGTTTTTGAAAGCTCCGATGGCGCCGAGGAACGTCAACCAAATAAAGAGATACCTTGACATTTCTTCTGACCAAGTAATCCCTGAATTAAAGAAATAACGAAGAACTACATTACCAAACACGAGTACGACCATTATTGCTAAAGCAGCTGCCATAATAATGTTTAACGAATTTTCCAAGATTCTGGATATTTTATTCACCTATACATCTCCCCCTTCCTATCTGGAGCGCCTGCTTCATTCTGCTTTTATTTTTCCAATGAGCTCCTCCGCCCAGTCATTTTTCTCAAAGACTTCATCATAAACAGGTTGAGATGCTTTTAACATTTTTTCTGAAAAGTCTTCGTCAGGCGTAGTGAATTTGATTCCATTATCTTCAAGATATGCTTTGTCATCTTCATAACTTTTTTCCATCAATTCAAACTCATATGCTGCCGACTCTTTTGCGGCTTTTAGAATGATTTTTTGTTGCTCCTTTGTTAGCCCTTTATAGAATTTGCTATTGATAATGTAAATATTGGGGCTGAACATATGCTTGGATTCCAGTACATCACTTTGAACTTCATTCCACCCCGAGGATCTCAGCGTGGCAATAGGATTATCTTGTGCATCAACTACCTTTTGTTCAAGTGCGGTGAAAACTTCTGAAATAGGTAATGGGCTAACGTTCGCCCCCAATGATTCACCTAGTTTTATGTAATTCGGGATGTTCGGCATTCTGAGTCGAAGTCCATCAAAGTCTTTCATACTCTTAATTGGACGATTACTCGAAAACATCCTAAATCCGTTTGCACTCCATGCAAGTGGTGTCACGCCATGTTTTGGATCAAGCTCTTTTGTCAATTCCTCTCCTATAGGTCCATTCAATACCTTCTTTACATGACCGTAATCCCTAAATAGGAAGGGCCATTCAGGAACACCCATTTTAGGAATGTCCGACTGCATAATTAGTCCTGGAACACCCATTTCGATCGTTCCATTTCTGACTCCGTCGTAAAATTCTTTTTCTGCACCTAATGTACTGTTCGCATAAATCCGCACCTCTAGTTCACCATTACTCTCCTTTTCAACGATTTTTTTGAATTTTTCTTTCAGGGCAATGTTTTGAGGATGATTTTCAGCAAAATAATGCGCCACTTTAATCGTTTTCTTTTCAACTCCAGATCCACTGGTTTTTTCTCCCTCTCCTCCGCCACATCCTGATAAAAGGAATGCCATTGCTAGAGTTAAGCTTGTGGAAAATACAAAAAGCTTTCTTTTTTTCAATAAAAACCCTCCCCGAAGTTTTTTGTAAGCGTTATCATTTATCACTGATCTTATAACTTCTCCTCACCCTTGTATAAGCCAAAATAAAATTGTTTTATATTATAAAACTCCGTTTTTGTTTTATTCGGAGTAAGGAAAACACTTTAATTCTAAATACGTTTTTCAAGTGGATTCGACTTTTTAAATGATTACGTTTAATAAAATGAAGGGTTAATTTGTTCTATAATATAAAACTCTGTTTTTGTATTTGAAATCTTACGTTGATTATAAGCTTCCATTTTTACTAATGTCAAACCATTTTTTGAATTTTACAACAACTTAACAAATCTCTATTTCACTAATTAATATTTATAGATCCAGAACGTAAAAGTTGAAATGTATTTTTTCTATACTAGGATAGAAAATCATACGAAATCAGATCTCTTACTCTTCTTTAATTGTATTTCCTTCTGAAAAGGCAGTCTTTAAGAGTTTATTTTTCTTCTTTGATTTAAGTTTTTCCCCCTTCCATTCCTACAAAAGGTATATTCCATTTTTAAAGGTTTATATTTTCTTTTGAAAAATTAGAATCCATATTTAATGTTGCCTCTCATACAACAGGTTAAAGATGAAAGGTATAAAAACTCCACCCGAAGGTTTTAAAAAGGTCTCATTAAATATATTTAATTATTACCGATATATTAAACATGGTTAATATATAACACGGGGAAGGAATAAACAAAGATGAATAAACTCAGTACGAAAATAGGTTTTGTTCTTTTAACAGGCATGATCATCACATTAATTGGAAGTTTACTATTGATGTATAAAAGTACAAATGATACGGTCGAGAAAACAATCGCTATGAGCAGTTTAGACATAGCTAGCAACATCTCTCAAGGAATAAATCCAACATCTTATGCTGACTTTTTAAGTAATCAATCCGAAACCTCTACATATTGGGAGATACGCGAACAGTTAGACGATTATAGACAAAAAACTGGAGCATTGTATGTATATACATTGGGGATTAACGAAAGTAGCGAAAAAGTCCATATTCTTATAGATGGAACGGGTAAGGGAGATAAAAAAGCAGCTCCCATTTCAACACCCACAACCGCAACTTCATATCAGGATGTAGAAAGCGTCATGAAGGGTAAGGTTTCTACCACTTCCATCGTTCATGATCCTGAATATGGTGACTATTTATCCGTTTTTGTTCCCATCAAGAAAGGGGACGAGGTCATAGGAATACTAGGGGTGGATATTGATGCCAGCAAAGTCGACACTACGGCCAGCAAGGTTTTGGGTGGCATCCTTCCCCTGACCATAATAATCAATGTAATCTTAATGGCGATCGTAGTCGGTGCCTTAATATGGTTCTTGACTAGAAAGTTAAGCCCCCTTCTCAAGGTCAGCTTGGCTGCAAAGGAAATCTCAAATGGAGATTTATTAACAGCCAATAAACTGATAAGCAACATAAAAGTAAACGGGAACGACGAAATCAAGGTTTTAGTGAAATCCTTTGAAGAAATGATTACCAATACAATTATGATTGTCAACTCCATGAAAAGCTCATCTTTCCAGATTTTGGAGTCATCAAGTGATATCGAACACAAAATCAAAGAAATGGATACTTCCACACAATATATAGTTAATGGCATTCAGCAAGTCGCAGGAGCTGCGGAAGTACAATTGCACAGAAGTGAAGAATCATCGAGGGTCATCGAGGAAATGACCATAGGAATACAAAGAATTGCAGAAGCTTCTTCAGAAGTCAGCGAACAGACTAATCATGTTTCAGCTAGAATGTCCATTGGAAATAAAGATATAAATGAACTCTCAAGTCAAATTCTGCAAGTAAAAGATGTGATGCTACAAACAAGTTCAAAGATAAAGAAATTGGATGAACAAGCAAATGAGATTGTGAATATTGTACATTTAATTACCGGAATTGCCGAGCAAACAAACCTGCTATCACTAAATGCGGCAATTGAAGCTGCCAGGGCCGGTGAACAGGGTAAAGGTTTTGCGGTGGTATCGAACGAGGTACGGAAATTGGCAGTGGGTACGAAGGAATCTGCTATCAATATACAAGAGTCCCTCCTACATTTTAAATCCATCATAAATGAGTCAGTGAAAATGATGGAAACTGGAACTAAAGAGGTAGAGGAAGGGACAAAATTTGTCCTGAATACAAGAGAAACTTTTAAACAGACCATAGAATCTTTTAAGCGTGTTAGTGATCAGATTCAAGAAATATCAGCCATTACAGAACAAATGGCAGCAAGTTCCCAGGAAATCAATGCTTCGATAGAAGATTTTGCGGGATTAACAAGGGAAACTGCAGTGGCTTCAAAACAAGTGGCACAATCAACAGATCAACAAGCTAAATCCATGGAGGATATATCCTTCTCGACCTCCTCGATGGTAAAGCTAGCTAATGACCTGGAAACATCTGTTGAACAGTTTAACGCGTAAATATCTTGAACCACTATTCTATTACTATATTAAGAAAGGGATTTTGCTATTTATGCAAAATCCCTTTCTTTTTATTTAGTTGATTTTAGTTTCAAATTACCTTCATATGGTATATGTTCAACCGTTATCGTTATATCTTTTCCTTCTTTATCTTTACCGATTCGTTTACAAGTGAATTTATTTTCATTAAGCTCTGTAAGTTCAAGAACTGCACCATACTTATTTTCCCCTTGTGAAGCAAGGGCTCTTATCTTATTTCCATGAACAACATCGTAATAGCCGTAATCTCCACGGCTTTCACCGGTTTTAGCATCAAAAAATTCATACTTATTTGTTTTATCATCATATTTTGCCAGTCCTAAATAATTCGAGTTATAGCTTGATACATCATTTCCCTTTTCATCCAACGCCACTGTTCCTTGCAATGTGGTGCTGGATAAAATTCTGTCTCCATCAACGTCTGTATCTACTTCCCCAGTGTAAGTTTCCAAAGTTTTATCTGGATCACTAAAAGAAAGTTCTGTTTCAGTATAAGGAATATGATCAACAAACACTTCTACATCATTACCATTAGCATCTTTACCCATTCTTTTATAGGTAAACATATCCTCATTCAGTTCTGTTATTTCAACAACGGCTTGGTAACCCATTGATTCTGAGATTAACACTCGCATCTTTTCATTTGTGATAAAGAAAGTTTCATTATCACCACGACTTTTTTTAGTATTTTTATCAAAAAATTCATATCTCGATGATTCATCATCATATTTCGCTAGACCAATAAAATAAGATTTTTTGTATAAATGCTCTATCGATTTTATATCACCTGTTATTGCAAAAATCCAGCTGCTAAAAATAAGGTGATGGAAATAAGAATTACGCCAACGTAGGACAATAGAAATCTCATTTTAATTGACAAATATTTTCACCCCAAATCGTTTATAGAAAAAAGTTCACCGTTCATCTGCTGTTCTTGCCTGAAAAAAGTTTCCCACGGTAATCTTTCTTAGAACTTAAAAAAACATATCACACAAATCTTAAAATTTTCTAAAATACATAGAAAAAAATCCTATTTAATTGTCGGACAACAGTTAAAAACGTTCCTGTTGTTTTCAGAAATCCGCTCCCTTTCCGCGGACTTTCTGCCAAGCCTCCTCGACGCAAGCTTCTCTGGGGTCTCGGCTAGCTAGTTTTTTGTTAAAATAGTGGTTTTTCACCCTACCTTTTATAATAATGGAATGGTTTATAAATTATCCAAGAGTTAAATAAAGTTGCACTTCCATGCTATTTTAATTAATAACTATACCTTCATGTTGATGTATTATCTTGACAAAGATACGAAATAAATGAGTGATAAACCATTATAAATAAAAAAAAGCGAACTTACCCCTTAAGGAAAGTCCGCTTTTTACTAATACAAGTTTCAAGAAAAGTTCACCTCTTCTTCTCATTCATTTGGTGAAACGATCATTTGGTCATCCAATCTAATATCGTCAATCGACCAAAACCAATTATTTTTCGCATTATGCATTCTCCATTGTACTTTCATCGAAGAAGCATCTTCAGGAACCTTAATCGATTTAACCTCATACTTATTCAAAACATGTCCATTTTTATTATCGGAAGCATCTTTATTGTCATAAACGAGAACTTGTTGTTTTTCACCATTATCAAAGACAGCAGTTACTTCTGCTGTTTGCGTTCCTTCTTGTTTATAATGGGATGCAAATCCTAAGTATAGATCTTTTGTACCATCAACTTTTACAGAAGGTGAAGTTAATGTACTATCAAAAAAGCCTTTTGATGATGGTGAACCGGTATCATCCCATTCATCAGGATCCGCTACAGCTATTACATCTTGACCCAGCTCAAATTTGCTACGATCTTGGTCTTCTGCTTTTGTCCAAAAGTCCTTTGTTGTGAAACTCCAACCTTGCCACTCCATTGTACCGGCTGGCATATTTGAGCTATTAGTAACCGACCAGCCGTTAGGAGCTGCATGGCTCCAACCGAGAATAGAACTTGGAATGTTTTCATTCACTGCCGGCTTTAATGCAGACTCTAATTGGTCAAAACTTTCTCCAAGTAACATGTTTACGAATACATTTATATTTTTGGAGCCAATTTTTTGGCCGCCCTCGTAAGCAGTAATCGTGAATTGTGATGAACCGGAACTTTCCTTACTAGGTGTAGCTTTTATTGGCAACGTTTTTTCTTCAGTTCCTGAAAGCTCATACTCAAGTTCATTGTGCTCCACACTCCAGCCTTCAGGTGCATCAACTTTAATTTTCCCTTTCACATTACCATTTCCGTAATTTTTCATCTTTACTTGTAGTGTAGTCGATTCACCTACCGCTACTAAAGAAGGGGAAGCTTGTGCTGAGACCATTTCCAGAGCTTTTGTCTGACCTTCAGCCAGTAACGACTTTTTACTGCTATTGTTAAATGAATCTAGTGCTTGTACCTTAATTTCATAATCCGTACCTGGCTTAAGACCAGCTACAGGGAATTCTAAATTCTTTGGAACAGGATCAATATAGAATTCAGAAAATGCGATGAAGTCTGCGTCCAGCTCTCCTGTTTCCTTATTTTTCGCTGTAATGTGATAAGAATGTACGAGCATGTTATCGTTTGCCTGTGGAAATGTAATATTCAAACTTTTTAGTGTCGATTTTTCTTTTACAATCGAAGCCTTGTCTTTACCTGCAAAAACCGGTGGTAACTGATCTCGATCTTCTGTATATGTAAAGTTATTTTTTTTAGAAGGGTGTTTGATTACCCATGGTTTTCCTGCCCAATCGTCTTTATGAAAATCACGTTTTTTAAGGACAACTTCATTATTATAAACTTCTACAATCATACCTTGACTAATATCCCGATATCCTTCAGGATGAAACCCTTGAAGTTTGCCCGGCTCTAATTCTAAATAACTTACAGAAGACGTGCCAACAGACGTAAAGTCTTTTTGATGAATCGTTCTAGGGTCTTCAAGTGGATAATGAGAATGGCCTGAAAATGTAATTACCTGTGGATGTTTCTTTAATGTATCATATAAAAGTTCTTTATTTTCCTGAGTTCCCCATAAGTCACTTCCATACACAGTGTCTTTAATGTGTTGATGAAGAAAAACAAAGATTGGTTGGCCCGGATTCTCTTTTTCTGCTGCAGCTAACTTTTCGCCGAGCCAGTTAATTTGATGAACAGAATATAAACCATGCGTATTACCATTTTCCGGACTTAACGTAATAAAATCATATCCATTTACTTTTTTATGATAGTAAAGAGAATCCATTCCTGTTTTTTCGAGAAAACGATCTTGTGCTTTTTCTACTGAAAGTCCATTCCAATAATCATGGTTTCCCATAGTGAACATGGATTGAACATCGCCTTGTTTCTTCTCATTATAAATGGAGAAGAACTTATCATATTCAGTAGCGTAGCCATAGTCCGTTAAATCCCCAACGACAACAAAAGCATCCTGTTTAGGCGCAGCTTTGTTTAATTGATCCATCGCTGTTCTAAACTTGTTCATATCAGCAGTTGATCCATCATTTATATGTACATCACTGATAACAGGAAAAACGAGCTCGGGTTTACGTTTATTATCTGAATTTGAAGATTCCGAGAATGCTTGTACATTTGATAAAGATGTTGTTAATCCCACCGTCACAATTGTCAACATTGCAGCAAATTTATTTTTCGCTTTCAAAATCATTTTCCTCCTATATATCGTTTAGCCGTTATGATTATGTAAGTATTTCCCAAGAAGTAAAATATCCTCCTTATTTTTTAATTTTTATATGGTTTACCAATTAAATAGTAACTTTACATTATTAATAAAATATAGGTTCAGTGTAATTTAAATATTAATAAATCAAATAATACCTATGGCCAATAGTCCTTCCGTTCACTTAAATTGTTTCTGAGGAAGACTCAAGATAATTTTTCGCTTGTAGTAATGATTTGCCTTTGCTTGATGTAATGGGGGAACTACCCCTAAACTACGTAGTTATCCCCACGAATCTTAATGGCTTTTATCATTCCATCTCATGGATTTGTAGATAGGTATTCTGTTATACGTATCTCGTTCCAATCCTGAAAGGAATGAAAGCAACAAGAGTTCAATCCGTTTGATCTTGTTTGGCTGTGGATTTATATCCATTTTCAGCAACATACTCGCTGGTATTATTGCCAGCTATAATGCTATCGAACATCTTCGGTTTGTTTTCCTCTTGCATGCAATTGTTCTGACCAGTTTTTATCGGACCACAGATAATTTTGTCTTTGGTTTGGTTAACATTAGCTTGATGTTATCAATGGCCATCCTTTTCAATTTTTTGATAGTGTAATTGAATCAATGGAGTCCTACTTACATGGAAGCGATCCGTTTTCTCGCTTGCTAAACGACACTGATTTTCATATCTTTTCTGCCCTTTGTTAAATTTGTATCATGTCGTACTCCCCACCTTGATCATCATTCTAAGTATTCATAAGATACATATCAATTTTCATAAGCTTTATAAATTGTAAAACTGACTATAAAAGATTGAAACTTTTCATACAGTTTGTTTAATAAAAACTATAAATGTTGAGATTACATAATATTAAAAAAGGTGAATCCATGTATTCTAAAAAAACATTTCTAAATTGTCCTTGCAATAAAGAGGATTCCTTGTTATATTACAGTCAATTAAATATTTTCTTACTTCATACTTTTTTTGAAGTGAGGATAGAGGAGCAAAGACCATTAGTACACATTTTGAGGAGAATGAGATCCCATGACTATTGTGGAAAGGGGAATTTGCCGAAGCGGAAAGAATCTCATGTTCTTGAAGCTGGTTCTGCTATTGAATAAATGCAGGACTGTCATATAGGAAACTATATGGAGGGCTATCTTATGCGCGGAAACATTTTTTTGATAAATATTGTTTCTACTGCAGCAGCGAATCCTCGTTGTTGCTTTTTTGCGTTTATTCCTGAATGGCCCTAACCACCTCTGAATTTTTATAAAAATTATACAAAAGGGTGTGAAGTTATGAATTTTGGCCAAGTTTTAACCGCAATGGTTACCCCGTTTAATCATAATGATGAGGTTGATTTTAATGCTACGAGAACTTTAGTAAATTATTTAATTACTAATGGTTCTGATGGATTAGTAATAGCTGGTACAACTGGAGAGTCTCCCACATTAACTGCAGAAGAGAAAGTGGATTTATTCAAAATGGTTGTAGAAATTGTTGATGGAAGAGTTCCAGTCATAGCTGGAACTGGCTCAAATAACACGAAGGCCTCCATCAGCTTAACCAAACAAGCAGAGGCAGCAGGAGTCGACGGAATCATGCTCGTTACCCCATACTATAACAAGCCGTCTCAAGAAGGATTATTCCAGCACTTTAGTGCTATTGCCCATTCAACATCATTACCGGTAATGCTTTATAATATCCCAGGACGAAGTGTCGTGAACATGTCCGTTGAGACGATTGTTAGCCTCTCAAAAATCAACAATATTGTGGCAGTAAAAGAAGCAAGTGGTGACTTAGATGCCATGGCACAAATCATCAGCAAAACAACTAGTCATTTTACATTGTACAGCGGCGATGATGGGTTAACATTACCGGTTTTTGCCATCGGAGGAACAGGCATTGTTTCGGTTGCTTCCCACATAATTGGCAATGAAATGCAAGAAATGATCAATAGCTTTAAAAATGGGGATGTCCAAGGTGCTGCCACTGCACATCGCAACCTTCTTCCAATTATGAAAGCATTATTTGCTGCACCAAGCCCAGCACCGGTAAAATCAGCATTAAATATGCGGGGGTTAAATGTTGGAGGTGTCCGCTTACCATTGGTCCCTTTAAACGATGAAGAAAAAAGAGCACTGCAAATAGCTCTACAACCGAGTAACGCAGAAGGAATTTTGTTAAGTAAATAAACTTAATGATTCATTAATCGAGTCTTCAATACTGATTTTCTGATTAAAACCCATAATAACCGGGCGAAATTAAAAAAGCAGTACAAACTTTGAATGAAGTGTACTGCTTTTTAATCGCTGCATGGCTCAATGCTTAATCTAGTTGAGCAATATAATGATTTTATAGGATTAAGGGCAAAAGGAGAATTTACATTTTCAAGAAAAATATATGGTGTATCCAGTAGGAATTGTAAATGTCGAATTTTCTATAGCGATGATTACGGGGATTGATCATAAGCTTATTATTTCTAGTGATGTTGATATGTAATTATTAATACAGAGTCGTTCCTTCAATCTATAATGGCTCCTTAACAAATTCAAAAGAAATAAAGTAATTATAGCTTTGACGTTCAAAATTTTGAACGAACATTATTATAGTTCAACTTAGAAATGGATTGATATCAACTTATAATATGATAATGAATAATAGCCTATTTTCTCTTTTATAAAGGCTATTTTTTTGACGAGTTTTTTTATCCAACCCCTTTTATCTCATGGCCTGAAGTCGCTTTCTACTACTTTTCTCTCTCTTGTTCTATCAAAAAACGTTCGTAAAAGTGACTTTTACGAACGGGACTTTTTTTCTATATGGGTAAAACTGTTGAATATTTAATTTCTCTGAGAGCTAGGCTAGTTTGAATTCTTGTTATACCTAGTTTATTTAACTTTCTAATAAATATTTCCAATTCCTTCCGATCTTTGTTAGCCACTTTTAAAAGATAATCATACTCACCTGTTAAACAATGGCACTCTAATACTTCTGACATAGAAGCTAATGCCTTCTCCAAAACTTCCAGTTTTTCAGCTTGATGTATATTCGTACTCATAAAAATAAAACATAATAAATCAAAACCTAGCTTCTCCTGGTTTAAAATTGCTACTTGTCCATTAATAAATCCTTCATTTTCCAAACGTTTTATCCTTGAATGTATAGCTGGTGGAGATAACTTGACACGCTTTGCAAGCTCAGTATTGCTTATTTGTGCATCCTTTTGCAGTAAATCTAAAATTTGAATATCAACATTATCAAGAACCTTGCTTACGATAGATTCCACTTATAGTCACTCCTTTTACAATTGTTCCAAAAACGGTTTCATCCCAATAGCAAAACTTAATTTAATTCTGCATATCAGTAATTTTTTAAAATAATATTTTAAGTTTATTCTATTATACAAAATAATATATAAAGAACTGAACTATAATGTTAAAATTAGTAGTAATTAATTATGAAAATTGAAATGTCATTGTGCACAATGGCTTCGATCTTTTTTCACTTAAACTGTGAAAGATGAAAAGGAGCAAAAAGATATGCAATATTATTATTTTTCGTTATTACTTTTAACAAGTTTATTATGGGGTGGAAACTTTGTCGTAGGAAAATCGCTTGTCGGTCATGCTTCTCCGATGACGTTGACGAGTTTAAGGTGGATCATTGCCATTAGTTGTCTTTTGCCAATTGTATGGTGGAAAGAGAGAAAGATATTTCCCCCTCGAAGTGCAATCATTCCTTTATTTTTGATGGGAATTACTGGTGTGGTTCTATTTAATCTATTACAATTTGCAGCATTAGAGAAAACTACCGCCACTAATGTTGGATTAATATCAACATTAAACATG
Organism: Brevibacillus sp. JNUCC-41; assembly: GCF_014844095.1. Lineage (NCBI taxonomy): Bacteria > Bacillati > Bacillota > Bacilli > Caryophanales > Bacillaceae > Peribacillus > Peribacillus sp. JNUCC41. The sequence continues at coordinate 4,781,251 of NZ_CP062163.1, forward strand.
ATTTCAATTGCTATTTTTTCATTTTTCTTTTTAAAAGAAAGAATTAATATTCTCCAAATGTTTTCGATGTTTCTTTCGCTTATTGGCGTAATACTGGTACTTTCAAAAGGAAATATTGATCTATTCCTTTCATTACGATTTAATTCAGGTGATTTATATATGATGGCTGCTGTATGCGTTTGGGGAATATATTCCGTTTGTAGCAAATGGGCAATGATAACAACAACACCCATGATGTCTACATTATATTCTGGTATATTTGGACTTATAGTTCTTCTTCCGTTTAATTTTTCTAATTTTACAGTGTCTAATATAAATACTTCTTTTATACAATCTATTTTATATACAGGCGTTATCTCAACTGTAGCATGTATGGTACTTTGGAATATTGGTGTACAAAAATTAGGTACAACAACATCAGGTATTTTCTTGAATTTTAATCCTATTTTCACTGCAATTTTAGCCTTTCTATTATTAGGTGAAAAAATGACGTGGGTACAAGGAATTGGTAGTGGCATTGTGATTATAGGCTGTTATTTGTTCTCACATTTTAAAGCGAAAATGATTTTTAAAAAGAATCCTAGACAATCGCAGATTCAAGCATGATTTTTTTAAAAGTCTATAAACGTAATTTCCCTTGTGATTAATTTTCTATATATACATAAAAGCCTGTTCCAAGGTGGATACAGGCTCTTGCGTTTAAACCCAAGCCTTTCTTAATTGACTTCTTTTTGGATCTTTTCGTAAACATTTAGAAAACTGCTTTTTTCTTGTCCCTTCTACAATTCCAATTGCCTTTGCAGTCCCGACACCTTTTCTTGGTGTGGCAAATATGTAATCCCCACTGTGAATAGAAAATTACTCATAGCGGATTTCGTTCGTTCCGGCGAATCGTGAATCGTATTTTTCACACTATCAAGCATATTGGAAATCTTGCTTTCTGAAAATTCAACGTCAAGCCGATTCCCTAAAAGCCGGCAGTAGTAAATCCAGCCCGCTGACATTCGTCCTTTCACCCAGGCTAATAACACAACTGTTGAGCATAATGGAAAAACCATCATGTAAAATAAACACCCTTTCTCAAAATTGGCTTCAGTTTAGACAAAAGGCATTCGGAACGAATTAATTCCGAATGCCTTTTATGAATTTAATCGCATACATGCTTTTTTGCATTCTGCGAAAATATGGTCGCGAGAATAATGGATAATTTTCAGGAAACTAATTCTCGTCAATAACCTGAATCTCTCTTTTTAATAATGAGTCACATATAAAAGTTTATGAAATAGTTTTTTCATAACCAGTGTTTTGGATACTGTCTTGTTTGAAATAAATTATTATAAATCATCGATACAAAAACTAATAATAAGGTACCTATTACAATCGGAATCAGGAATCCCCAACCAACTTGAGAATTGATCGAAACAAGGGCACTTGCTGCTGCGGGAGGGTGAACGGTTTTTGTAAAAGTCATTATAATTAATACAATAGCCAGTACCAGACCAATAATGAATAGGCTCTTACCAAAAATGCTCCAAATGATAAGGGCTGATGTTGTAGAGATTATATGTCCACCAACAACATTACGGGGTTGTGACAAGAGACTTTTATGCGCACCAAAAACAATAACGCAGCTCGCCCCAAGAGGAGCTAATGCCATAGGATATCCTAAATAGACAGCTATAAAACTAATAATGATAATGGCAATGAGTCCACCTATGGCTGAAACAAAGGAATCCATATAATCAATTCTGTCTTTTTCTCTAGCTTCGCCCTTCATTTTCTTTAAATATGCTGTTAAACCTGCATTTTGTTGATTGCTCAAACTTTTTTCAAGACTTTTTTCGAATTCCATCATTTATGTTTTCCTCACGTTTTCTAAGTAAGTCGACAAGTCGACATGGTTTTTACATATTGATATCTTACAGGAAAACAATGAATTTTTAAATATATAGATTTGAATATTCATTGTTTGTTTCCCATAAAACAGTAATCCCCCCCTATGTCTGTAGTTTGTTATTTTATTGAGGATTTGCCGTTATTAAAGAGTATAGATTAGTATCAAATGAAACATCATTTTGGTACATATAATTTCTCAATATCCCTTCTTTTTTGAACCCTAAATTTGTCAACAACTTATTGGATGCTTTATTTTCAATAAAAACAACTGCTCCGATACGAGTTAGGTCAAGCTCTTTAAAGCCATAAGAAATCACCTTACTGACAGCTTCCGTTGCATAACCGTTTCCCCATTCATTTGGGAAAAGTGCATAGCTCAGTTCTGCTCTCTTATGTTCATGAGACCATTCTTGTAATCCAATTGTCCCAATGATGCCATCCTTCCCTTTCAATTCAATTCCCCATTTAATACCGCGTTTTTCATCGAAATTCTTTGAAAACTTCCTAATGATTTGCTTCACCTGAACTGTATTTGTTAATGGAGTTTGCCCATAATATCGTAATACCTCTGGATTGGAAAAGCATTTTAATATATCCACTGCATCATCTTCCACCAATTCCCTCAAGATCAACCGTTCAGTTTCTAATATAGGAAACATTATTTCACTCCCTTTGCTTAAAACTTTTTACCGCTTCAAAATAACGTCATAGGTCTCACCATCTTTGGAAAAATCCTCAGAAGTGTAATATGACCTTATCGGTGCTAGAGATTTTACCAATTCTACATTCGCGGTACGGCAAAATTCTGTAACTTTTGCTCCGATATACTTGGCAATTTGTACTGCATAACTTCCGACACTTCCTGAAGCACCATAGACAAGAATCTTTTGACCACTCTGAATGTTAGCTTTTCTCAGATAAAATAAAGCTGTACGTGCCCCAATTGGAACGGCTGGGCTTCCTCAAAAGGTAAATTATTTGCTTTAATGGAAACTGGCCCGCCTTCAATTCCTATTATTATAAGAAAAAAATCCATTCGTATCGAATGGATTTTAATCAATCGTTTGCTTCCCTGATGCTCAATAATAAAATTTAATGCCCCTTTTGTAATTGCTATCAATCTACAACAGCGTTTTAGTTTGATTTTAATCTAAAACCCAGCCTATCTGTCTATGAAGCAATTTTATGATGTTCAACATATAATTTTAGTCTGGATATCAAATTACATAAAATTCTCCTCCTACACGATTATACTTTCATGATTTAGATTCAATAAAGGCGGCAGCTCCCGCAACAGCAAAGACCAATAGGATTGGAAAAGCAGCAGGAAAATAATAATAAGTAAGTACAGTAATAAGGGAGCACCAAAACCCTACACACCAATAACAACTTAAAAGCGAACCTATGAAATAACGAAGTCCTGATCCCTTTATTTCAATGATTTCCTCCAGTTGTCCAGAGGCATTTTCTTGGATGGTGGCAGTCAAGAAAGGTTTTCTGATGAATGATGTGATTTCATCAAATACAATTAAATGAGTTAACCGGAAGGTAGCCAATATTAAAATAAGAAAATCAAGCCATTCAATAGTAAACACATATTCACCTCCTAATCTTCTTTAATATTTTATGATTTGAGTTTAGATTATATAAATATCCATTTATAAATTCATAAAATATTATTAGCCCATTTTCTAAGAAAAATGTACCCATAAAATGATATCCCCATAGTATGTTAATGTGTTCAAAACCTGATACTGAAGGGAAAGATGTTTGATGAAAAAAAGGAACGTCAAATCTATTCAGGGCCGACAAGTGGTACCGAACCCCATCGGACCTGAATGTATTCGTGTTACAAAAGTATATGACTGGGTTGTTCTAACAAATCGTGATCGCAATAAAGTTCAAATACCTGAGGAATGTTTTGCAGCAATTGAAGATGCACGCCATGAGGGCAACACTATAACAGCTACTTGTTCGGAAGTAGCTGGTACACGAAGCTGTGATTTTATCGGAGCAACTCCAGCTAACATTCCTACTGTTCCAGGTGCCCAAATTGTCTCCCTTGCCTTTCATGTCCATATCCGCGTTCAATTCTTTTGCAATGGAGCACCACTACCAGGGTGTAATTTCGTAGTACCTGTTAGTTTCATGGATGAAGTAATCCTATGTTTCCCAGAGGGAACAGAAATCAACTGTAATATTTTCGATGTTCAATGTACAGTTGTTTTAAATCAAATGCTTGGTGATATGGTTGTACTTGATGTGACCATGTGTAAAGATGTTCAAGTCGAGGCTGAGGTGAAGCTGGAGGTAGAGGCTAAGTTCTGTGGACCACGTCCTGTCATTCCAATTCAAGAAGAAGGATTCGTGTGCCCAACACCACGATTCCCGCAACAATGCCCGACCTTCTTCCCGACATTGTCGTGCGACTGCCAAGGTGCAGCAGAATACAATGGCGAAGCATCCATCCTAGTAAGTGAAGGCGGTCTAGGTGGTGCTACAACCGGAAACTTAGATTTGACTGCGCTAATTTGTGACCAAGGTACCCTTTCTGGCAGCAGGATTCAAGTTACCTATATCGATACATTAGGACCTACTCCTATTGGAACACCGGAAGATTCTGAACTTGACCAAAGCTTCACGTTTACAGCCAATGACTTTAACCAGCCTACATGCACTACCGATGCTGCTGGAGTAGTAACTGGGCTTACTGCAACTGGCACGGGTGTTATAACACCAGCCGGAGGTGCAGCAGAAAATGCGACATTCACACTTATTCTAGCTGATGTTGATCCTTTAGGAGATACTGCTACACTTATAATAACTGGCACATCTTCAACCGCTACTATTGCTCTGACAGCTGTAGCTAACCCTGGATTAGAGGTTGAAGCAGCAGATGCTTAATACTAAAAACCCGAGGGATATTAATCTCTCGGTTTTTTTTGTAAAGAAACTTGGGTAAGTCTAATTCCATTATTTACTTCAACACTTAGTAAATGTATCCCGCATTTTAGGCCACCCATTTATTAATTATAAGGTTACATAAGGATTCATGTTTTCATATTTATAGAGCATACCTATAAAAGGAGAGAAAAAAATGGCATCTGATAAGCTAAGACGTAAAGTAAGAAGAAAATTAGGAATGCCTAACCCGCAGCCAGCCCAATTACATCAACAAATCACTCCCTCTGCCCTGCAGGTTCGGCCAGTACGAGCAAAAGGTTGCTGTGGAAAAAACAAATGATCCAGGTTTAACATTCGGTACTTTTCACATGACGAATCATGTTAAGCAAATAATGATTGCCCATTGCAAACGAGAACTTCCTAATGAAGCATGTGGACTGGTTTCAGGGGAAAATGGGATCGCAGAAACAATTTGGCCAATGGAAAATGTCAATAGGAGCTCCTTTTCCTACTCGATGGATTTAGATCAAATTCGTCATGTATTTGAACTTATTGATAAGAGGAATGAAGATTTTATGGGCATCTACCATTCTCACCCAACGGATTGTGCTTATCCGTCAGAAGGAGATATTACTTTAAATAACTACCCAGAGGTAAGTCACATTATTATTTCGTTTGCAAACTCGACCCCTGAATTAAAATGTTTCCAACTAACAGGAAAAAACGTCTTTCCGATACAATTAAAATTCGTAAACTGAATTTAGCGCAAATAGATACTCGCACCTCTTCCTTATGAATTCAAGGTTGAATCTGCGAGTATTTTTATATTTATTTCCATACATTTAGAGTTTTTGTTTCCTATTTAGGAAAACTGATCATTCCACTTTTTTACTAGATCAGAATGTTTGTATTCTTTTCCATCAAGAATCATATCAAGGGCATGCCCGAAATCGATGGCAACCTTCTGGGTCAATTTAGCAATTCTTGGAGCTAAAATGGTTGCCGGAATCCCGGCGGAAATTAACGCCATTTCCCATTCCTGATTAGACTGGAGCTCATTTTGTACTCGATTTAACTCTTCATACCCATTTAAACCTATACTGCCAGTAATTTGTACGCCTTGTTCTTTAAAAACGATTTCGGCTTCTTTTGAACGGCGGCCAACAAGAAATACCTTCTTATTACTCAGCCATGGCCATAATGTCCCCTCGTCCAAGAGGCTCTGCATGATCCAAGCACAACAGGCTTTCAAAGGCATGAACTTCAGTTGTTTAAGTACATTTCGAGTTTGTTTAGCCCAAGGATCCAGTCTCCAAGGAGTTATCAAACCAGCAATGTCTGTATCCCGCAATGCCCTGACCAATTCCCTCCTAATTAACTCTGGTGAATTGGATACGCCCGCATAAGATTCATACCGTTTAAACTCTTGAACTAATAATCCATTGGCTGGCCAGCTTAAATAGCTTATTTCACCTATTCCAAAACGAGCAAGAGAAAAGCCTTTATTCTGTTTTATCGCTTGGTCCAATAATTTTATCACCTTCATATTATCTAATAAGTATTTCTCAAAGTGATAATTTCCTTCAACCAACCCACTTCCACCCCCGATATGCTCTGCCATTTACCCTTTTATATTATTTTTTCTTCGTTAATAATAAGGAAATTTGATTACTTGAATTGATTTCCAAATCTTGTTCTTTAAAAAACACAAAAGCTTCTACACGAATATTGCTGTTTTCTTCAGGTTTAAGGACGCTTATTTGTAAGTTAGTTAAAGATTCTGTTTGCCTAGGGGCTATATTTTTAGATTGAATTGGACATATCCAGGTTTCTCCCTTCTCCATTTCTTCAAACCATTCATCATTCATATATTTCCACCCTTTTGTTTCTTCATTTTTCATGACCCCCAAAGTATCGGCAACATTCGGCGGCAATATTTGCCCGGATATTTTTATACTTTCTGAAGGGGTGGAACGCAGACAGATAACTGGATTCCGCAAAACTTCCGTACCTATATTTTTAATATGAAGATTTCCAATAAGCTTGATTTTGTTACGATCTTCAAGTTCTTCAATAAAAATATGATAATCTAAAAACACTTCGGCTTCCTTTCTTTTATTAATAGTTGGTTTCTTTAATAAAAACTTTTTCTTTTCCGGTAACCTTTTTTCTTTTTGCAAGGCAGGATCTAAAATTAACTCAGTATTTTGAGAATGAACAAACATGTTTGAGAAAATTTCAATTGGAACTAATGACAAAACAGATAAAGGCGAACTTCCATGGAATCTGGCTAATATTCCTATTGTTATGGACATTGCATATTTTTCACCAAATTTTTTCCAAAAATCTTCTTCAGTTATAATAGGATACATTATCTGTATATTAATAAACGGGTTATTTGCTCCTCTAACTACTTCATTAGATTTAAATTTTGTTCCAGTTCTTGTACATTCGTAATGAAAAATATCCAATAACTTTTTATTGGATATTTTTGAATTATGAATCAATTCAAGAGTGGGCTCTTTTATTACTGGTACTTCAAAGAGTGATAGGTATACATGAAAATCAGCACTTTCTGATTCCTTCTTTTCATCTATAAGAATTACCTTTGCCCCGCATGCAGAAAGGAATGTTTGAACATACTCCAGCACCTTCCTTTCTAGAAGGTGCTTTCTAAAGGTGTTACGTTTAACATCATAATCGGAAGAAATTACAATTTTTTTACCATGTAATGCAGAACATAATTGCACTTTCTGATTTCCATTATCTGGCTTAACATCGAAACCCAATTCCCTAAAAAGATAAGTAAATGCCGGGAGAGACTCATAAGGTATGGTTCCTGCCTCCTTATCTCCCACTTTTACTCTAAAATCCATTTATGTATCCCCCTTTATGTTAATCCTGTTACAGATTTGGTTTTCGAAAGGATAAAATAACACCGTGCTACTTGTTTCATCACAACCCTTATTTCACTCAATATTAATGATATGTAGGAGTAATGAAGAAATGATAAAGAATAAACATAGCAGTCTTTAATTGTTTGTGAACTTGTGAGGGAATTAAAAAGTAATAAATATAATCACCATTTGAAATACGGTACATATAACTATTATGGAATCATTTATAAAGGGATCGGTGTTTGATTAAAACACGTCAAATGAATATTGAAAAAAATCAAGATTTTCGGTCAAGATGATAATTTATGAGGAGGAATTTACTTTTGTCTACTAAGCACCTGCAATGATACCGGTGTCGCTGTGTTCCTTAACACGAACCAGCACCTATACTCTCACGAACGAGTGCTCCATATAAAGTTACCACACCCATAAAAATCTTGATAAACATCTCCGCATAGGAACTTCTTGGTCATTTACAGTAGCTGAATCACATCCTGTCTAATTGATTCCTTATTGGTAATGGCAGGAGATTGCAGACTGTTAACACGTGATCAAAAATAAGGAGTGGTTATTTTTGTATATAGATGATGAAAAAGCTAATGAAATACAAAAAAGTAAATTGAATAAAATAACTCCAATACAACTTCAGCAAATGATCATTCACCTTAGATCTGAACTTTCCCTATACAAATCAAAAGTTAATGAATACGAAGTGGATTATAGTAGAAAGAAAATAAGAAAAATAATAAAACACAATGAAGAAATGATAAATGAACAAAGAACATATCAAGAACTAATCAATCGGAAGGAACATGAAAAAAAGAGTGCAGAAACCAAGGTTCATAAATTAGAAGAAGAAATAAAGAAATATAAGACCGAACTACAGTACGTTAAAGGAACCAAAACAAACGACGAAAAGAACAAAAATGAAATAAAAACACTTGTAGATAAGAATAAAATATTACAACGGGAAATTGCTTCTCTTCAAAAGAAAATTCAAGATTATGAGTCCGCCCAAAAGCAAAATGTAAACGATGAGGAATTCAAAAAGTTCGGCGATGAAGATTTTAAAAAAATGGCGGATGGGCTTTCAGAGGTGAAATCACTTCTTGCACCAGTAAATAAAAAAATAACTAAATTAGATATACAAAGCATTAATTTAGAAATTGAGAAATTAATTGAAAAAGTCATGTTTTATTTTCAAGAGCAAAATACTTTCAAAAACGAAATTCAAGAGTTAAAAGCAACCATTATTTCTCTCAACGAAAAAGAAATGAATTATAAAAATGAAATGAATCAACTTACTAAAACCATTGATCTTTTATACGATCAAGAAAAGCAATATAAAGTGGAGATTAATAATTTAGAAAAAACTGTTTCAGATAAGGAAAAGCATCATAAACAAGATATTAAAAAATATAAACATGAAATTGAAAAGTATACTCAAACGATTGGCCACCTATCTGAACAGGAAAGTCAATATAAGATGGACATTGAAAGTTTAGAAAAAGCCATAATCGATTTTTCCGAAAAGGAAGAGCAGCAGAAACAAGTTATCGATAACTTTAAACATGAAATGGAAAATTATGTTCAGACAATCGACACCCTATCAGAACAGCAAAGTCAATATAAGGCCGACATTGAAAATTTAAAACAGATGATTTTGGATCAAAAGGAAAATGAAAACCTTCATCAACAAGAAATCGATCAGTTAAATCAAACGATTAGCATTGTATCTGAACAAGAAAATAGATATATACTGAAGATTGAAAATTTAGAAAAATCCACGATCGAACTTTCAGAGAAGGAAGAGCAGCAGAAACAAGTTATCGAAGACTTTAAACATGAAATTGAAAATTTTGTTCAGACAATCGACCACTTATCCGAACAGGAAAATCAATATAAAGCGGAGATTGAAAATTTAAAACAGATGATTATGGATCAAAAGGAAAATGAAAACTTTAAACAACAAGAAATCGATCAGTTAAATCACACGATTAGCATTGTATCTGAACAAGAAAATAAATATATATTAGAGATTGAAAGTTTAGAAAAAGCCATGATTGAACTTTCCCAAAAGGAAGAGCAGCAGAAACAAGTTATCGAAAACTTCAAACATGTAATGGAAAATTATGTTCAGAAAATCGATCACCTATCCGAACAAGAAAGACAATATAAGATGGAAATTAGTAACTTAGAAGAAGCTATTAGCCAACTTACCGAAAAAGAAGACCAATACAAGCTAGAAAATGATCATTTACATCAATCCAACGTACTTGTTTCGGAGCAAGAAAATAAATATAAAGTGGAGATTGAAAGTTTAGAAAAAGCCATGATCGAACTTTCCGAAAAGGAAGAGCAGCAGAAACAAGTTATCGAAAACTTTAAACATGAAATGGAAAATTATGTTCAGACAATTGACCAGCTATCGGAACAGGAAGGTCAATATAAGGCGGACATTGCAAATTTGGAACAGACGATTAACAATTTAAAGGAAGATAAAAACTACCATCAGCAAGAAATCGATCAGTTAAGTCAATCGATTAGAGTTGTATCTGAACAAGAAAATAAATATAAAGCGGAGATTGAAAATTTAGAAAAAGCCATGATCGAACTTTCCGAAAAGGAAAATTATCATACACAAGTTATCGAAAACTTTAAACATGAAATGGAAAATTATACTGAAACGATCGATAACCTATCGAAACAGGAAAGTCAATATAAAGCGAACATTGAGAATTTGGAACAGATGATTACCGATCTAAAGGAAAAAGAGAACCTCCATCAGCAAGAAATCGATCAGTTAAATCACACGGTTACCGTTGTATCTGAACAAGAAAATAAATATAAAGCCGAGATTTTAAGTTTAGAAAAAGCCATGATCGAACTTTCCGAAAAGGAAGAGCATCATAAACATGTTATCGAAAACTTTGAACATGAAATTAAAAATTATACTCAAATGATCGGACACCTATCGGAACAGGAAAGTCAATATAAGGTGGACATTGCAGATTTAGAACAGATGATTTTAGATTTAAAGGAAAAAGAGATCTACCATCAGCAAGAAATCGATCAGTTGAATCAATCGATTACCGTTGTATCTGAACAAGAAAATAAATACAAAGTGGAGATTGATAACTTAGAAAGAGCCAAGATTGAACTTTCCGAAAAGGAAAATCATCATAAACAAATTATCGAAAACTTTAACCATGAAATGGAACAATATACTCAAACAATCGACCAACTATCGAAACAGGAAAATCAATATAAAGTGAACATTGAGAATTTGGAACAGATGATTACCGATCTAAAGGAAAAAGAGAACTATCATCAACAAGAAATCGATCAGTTAAATCACACGATTACCATTGTATCTGAACAAGAAAATAAATATAAAGTGGAGATCGATAATTTAGAAAAAGCCATGATCGAACTTTCCAAAAAAGAAGAGCAACAGAAACAAGTTATCAAAAACTTTAATCATGAAATTGAAAATTTCAATGATATGATCGGCCACTTATCGGAACGGGAAAGTCAATATAAGGTGGACATTGCAAATTTAGAACAGATGATTTTAGAATTAAAGGAAAAAGAGACTTACCATCAGCAAGAAATCGATCAGTTAAATCACACGATTAGCGTTGTATCTGAACAAGAAAATAAATATAAAGTGGAGATTGAAGGTTTAGAAAAAGCCATGACTGAACTTTCCGAAAAGGAAAATCATCATATACAAGTTATCGAAAGCTTTAAACATGAAATTAAAAATTATGTTCAGACAATCGATCACCTATCGGAAAAGGAAAGTCAATATAAAGTGGACATTGGTAACTTAGAAAAAGCTAATAAACGACTTTCCGAAAAAGAAGACAACTATAAGCAAGAAATTGATAATCTACGTCAATCCATCGGTCTTGTTTCGGAGCAAGAAAATCAATATAAAGCTAAGATTGATAACCTGGAGCAAATGATTATTACTTTTAAGGAAAATGAAAATCACCATCAACAAGAAATCGATCAGTTAAATCACACGATTGCTCTTGTTTCGGAGCAAGAAAATCAATATAAAGCCGAGGTTAAAAATCTGGAGCAAATGATTATTACTTTTAAGGAAAATGAAAATCACCATCAACAAGAAATCGATCAGTTAAATCACACGATTGCTCTTGTTTCGGAGCAAGAAAATCAATATAAAGCCGAGATTAAAAATCTGGAGCAAATGATTATTACTTTTAAGGAAAAAGAAAATCACCATCAACAAGAAATCGGTCAGTTAAATCATACGATTGCTCTTATTTCGGAGCAAGAAGATCAATATAAAGTGGAGATTGTTAATTTAGAAAAAACGATTATAAATCTAAAGGAAAACGAAAATCAACGTCAACAAGAAATCGATCAGTTAAACCATGCGATTGCTCTTGTTTCGGAGCAAGAAAATCAATATAAAGCAGAAATTGATCATTTAGAACAGAAGATTATCAATTTAAAGGAAAATGCAAATCAACACCAACAGGAAATTAAGAACTTAACCGCATCCATAACGGATTTTACAGAAAAAGAATTTAATTATATCAAAAAAATAGAAACCATAAATAAAATGGTAGAGGATCATAAAGAAAAAGAAATACGTTATAAAGATGAACTGGCAAAATATATTCAAGAACAAGAGAAAAATTATTTGCAACCAAAAAGAAAAATGGAAAAACCTTTTAATAATAATGGAATACAACAGCAAGTTGAAAATACACGTGTAAATATGGGGAATTTCAATTCGCCAAATAGCAATGAAGTAATTAATCAACCAAATGCGTTTCGATTCTCGAAAGATACAATCCAACAAAAAACTGCAATCAAAAATTTTAATACGCAAACATCACATTGTCAATCAATCTTCCCCCCAAATAAACCGAGTTACACAAAAAATGATAGTACTCAACAAAATTACAATTCCGGGATAATGTCATCGTATCAGAAAAAAGATTACCCAGATTCTAAATTTAAAAACACTCATACAGATTCATTTTCATTAGATATGTTTTATAAAAACCATCCTTTATATAACTTACATTCTGGAGCGCAAAAAACAGCGATAGATCCCTTTAAGAATTTTAGAAAACATCAATAACTTTTATTTATAGTATATGTACTCCCAATTTAACTCAACAACAAACAAAAACTTACCTACTGCTTGCAATCGAAGATCAAGGATTGTGATAATCCCCCTCTTACCATCTATTTCACAGTCCTTGATATATTTTCTTGATAATGAAAAATTCGTTATAAAAGGAGAGATAAACGAAGTGAAAACTCATCCTTTAATTTCAATAATTTTCCCAGCCAAAAATGAAGGCGAAAATGTGAGAAACACTCTTGATTCATTATTTTCTGTTGATACACATTATTCCTTCGAAGTGATCATTATAAACGATGGATCTTCAGATGATTGCTGTGATTTCCTTAATACCTATATTCACGCAAACCAGGTTAAACTTTTTGAAACAGAAGGAATAGGTGCTGCAAACGCACGAAATTTAGGGGCAACAAAAGCTTCTGGTGAATTCCTGATTTTTTGCGACGCTCATTTACAGTTTGAAGATTTGTGGATCGATCATATTGTAGAGCCCCTCCTCTCTGGAAAATCAGATGCAGTAACCCCAGCAATCGCTTCGTTTGGCAATTCCGTTTTCATCGGCTATGGTCAGACCTTAAAGTCAAACCTTAGAATCAAATGGAATTCTAAACAAAATGGCCTCTTTGAAACTGCCGTATTACCCGGAGGATGTTTTATTATCTCCAAAAAAGTGTTTGAAGATGTGGGTGGATTTGAAACGAGATTTAAAACTTGGGGACATGAAGATGTAGAGCTATCTATTAAGCTATGGCTGTTTGGATTTCGCTGCCACGTTCTGCCTGATGTAAAAATAATCCATTTATTCAGAAAAACTCACCCCTACGAAGTTAGCTATGATGAAGTATATTATAATTTATTAAGAATGGCCTACTCTCACTTTAATACTCATCGCATACAAAAATGCAAAAAACTCATGATCCATGTAAAAGCAAACCCTATTGAATCCCAAGTTCTCCTAGATGGAGTCAAAAAGCAGAGACGGGCCTACTTTCAAAAACGAAAATATGATGATGATTGGTACTTTGCCAAATTTAATATAGATTTCTAAGGTAAAGCACTGTATCAAGGGCTTTAAAAACCCCTTGACAGACTGAATTTCACAACTTTAAAATAACGCTAAATAAAAAATCCATTAATTACAATAGGAAAAGCCCTTGTTTAAACACAAGGACTTACAAATTTTTTTAGAGAAACCAGCAAGTTGCACATTCAGTTAGAATAATCATTGTTTTCTGAGTTGCCTAAATATTAATTGTCTCATTTTAGCTTGGTGTCGATTAACAACGAGTCTAGTTTCTTTTTTGATACTAACTGCATGCTTGTTCGAGCCCATTTGTGGATGAACCCTATAAAGTAATAACGGTTGAGACAAAAAATGTATGTCAAATTTTTGTACTATCCTTAACCATAAGTCATAATCGTGAGTATATGGAAGTGTTTCATCAAACACTCCAATTAGATCAAATATCTTCCTATTCATCATTACAGTGCAGCCATTAATAATATTTCCCTTGCTCATTGCTTTAATTAATTCTAATTTATTAGGCAATTGTATACCCATCCTAGGAGTGGTAATTTCCCCATTTTCATTTATACAATAATAAGAAGTATAACTAAATAACGCTCGATTTTTATTCATAAAGTCTAATTGAACTTCTGTTTTCTCAGGGTAAAAGATGTCATCTGAACTGAGCCAGCAAAAATAGTCCCCTGTCGCATTTTTTATGCCCATATTTAGTGCGCTCGCTGTTCCACCGTTTCCCTTTTCGATGTATATAATTCTATCTAGATACGGAGTGATTTTATCAGAATATTTTGTTGAGCCATCATTCACAACGATAATTTCTATATTTTTATATGTTTGGTTCATCAAACTTTCCAATGCTTCATCAATGTAGGGGCAATTATAAAACGGAACAACAATTGATACTTTCTTCACATTAACCCTCCTTCAAAGAACAATGAAATCTAAAACTCGTTAAAAAGAAGCAAATCTATACTCGTAATATATGAAAATGGATTAATAATGGTATAGGCTAAAGGGTTTTCTAAAAAATCACCTATTTTCGAGTAAGCCAATATTACAGATTTTACGTTTAATAACTTCTTAATTACCTTCAGTCTCCTTTCTGTTAAATATTCCAAAAGTCGGATAAAGCACATATGTGATTAGGCATTTCCACCATTTATTGCGAGCAAAGCACTAGATTATATGTATATCAACTAGTTCAAATACATATACATACATTTGATTCTTTTTAAAAAATTGCTGGAGGTTTTTTAATTATGCTATACAACACTTTTCTTACATTCCATGGGAATAGCACCATAACGACTCAAAAACAACTATTCACTGAAATTAAAAATACATTCACAATAGAATTTTGGGCAAAACCAGAAGTTCCTCATGAGTTGAAAAAAGAATCATCAAGGGGTATTTCCAAAATCATTAACGAACGATTCGTTATTGTACCTGTATTTGGAGCATTTGGGGATGGAGATGGTTCTCGGGCAGGTGTTGGGGTATCGGTAGGAACAAATGGGATCTCTATATACGAGCACACAATTGACCATTTACCTGCGACTTTAGTTTATGATGCGCCAATAAATGGTTGGACACATATTGCAGTTGTATACGTTAATAAAAAACCTACATTATATATAAATGGGAAATTTACAAAAACGGGAAAAGTCAGTAGAAAAAAAACAGTAGTTCCTTCGGGAGTTTTTGGGGGAATGAAGGATTTAAGCTTTTATAAAGGTGGCATTAACGAAATACGGATATGGAACACAGCAAGAATGCACCATGAAATCCAAAAAAATATGAGCCGGACTCTTACCGGAAATGAACGTTCCCTTTTGGGCTATTGGAAATTAAATGAAGGTTCCGGAATAATTGCTCACGATTCTACCATGTATAAAAATGACGGAAATATTGAAGGGGCAGAATGGAGCTTTCGCTCCCTTAAAAATATTCATTCCCTTAAAAATACAAGAACACAAAAAAAAGACATGAATATCTTGTTTACTTTTTTTGTTCCAAGCGGGGGAATTGAAACATTAAATAGACAACGCTTTAATGCGCTTGCACAAAGGCAAATAAACTGTCACTTTTTATATTTACAAAATGGATCGGGACTACAAAACAAAATTAATACTTCAATTTTTGTGACAAATAGCAATGATGAGATTAAATCAATTATCTTACAAGGGAATTATGATGCTATTGTTGTTGCTTCCGATCTCCGTCTATTACAAACAATTAAGAATTTTGGGTACCAAGGAATATTAATTTATGAAAATCAAGGATTAGGTTACAACAAAGCACATGCTTATAACTATTTACAAAGTCACAAAACCATTATTGACAAATACTGTGACGCTATTTTATACCCTAAAACACCTCACCTCATTCAAGCTTTTGAGACTTATTTTCCAGGTAAGAAAAAATATTGTTTTCATAATTGCTTTAATACAGATGATTTTAAATACCAAATACACCCTAAGAAGGATAACCCGATTATTGGCTGGGTAGGAAGGCTAGAGGAAAATAAAAACTGGAGAGATTTCCTGATTATTGGGTCTAAATTAATCCATAAGAACCCTTCTATCCAACTTTGGATGTTTGAAGATAACACATTATCAAATCAAGAAGAAAGGTTAGCCTTTGAACGAAGAATTGATGAATTAAATTTGAGAAACCACCTTACCATGTATGCAAATCAACCACATAGTAAAATGGCTGAATATTTTTCTATCATTGGTGACTCCGGTGGCTTTTTATGTTCTACATCAAAAGTAGAAGGTTTTGGTTATGCGGTTCTTGAAGCAATGGTTTGCCGATGCCCTGTCCTATCAACTGATTCTGATGGAGTGAGCAGTTTTATTAAACATAATATAACTGGAAAGTTTTTCGATTTGGGAAATATCGATCAGGCGGTGCTAGAAGGTTATGAGTTATTGTCAAACATTCCTTTAAGAGAAGAAATTAGACGAAAGGCTGTCGAACATATAGAAACACACTTCTCACCTGTTAAATATTCTGCAAACTTCATAAATATGTTATACACTCTTAAAAATGAAAAGTATTGAACTCAAGCACTCTAAAACTCTATCTTTGAAATTTTTTCATTAATAATGAAATCAAAATGTCAATTTGAGTGTCACTTCCCTTTGGAATATTTAACATAATAATCGTACTAATTTAAATGTAATACTGAAATTCATACAAGTTAGCAGTGCTTCCTGAACCAGTAATACTTTTTTAGAAAATAACCTAATGGAAAGATAAAGTTATTTCACCTATGATAATAACTCCTATCTTTCCGAAAGACTGAAGTATTTTACTTAATGAACGGTAGAATTCTGTTTAACACCTTATCTGAAATCACAACTTCATTTCTTATGTAAGGGCAAGCAATATTCCAAAAACTACTGCCTGTGCAATATCAAGTATCTGATAAAAAGTTAATCAATACCTTCGTTATTTCAACCAATTTGATTCTTTGGAGTGACAGCCGATAAACACCGAAACCCATAAAACACCAGTAAAAAAGTAATCAAAACTCCGCTTTCTTCTTCCCCATAAATGCGTAGCCATGTATACTACTAAAGGTCTATACCCAAAAATGAACTCGAGATACCTACCAAATTATATTTTAATCAGGCAATGTAGTGATAAGAACTGATGGCTGATAATCAATTACGAGAATAATCTCAGTCCACTCCTCATAGAAAAAAGCTGAGAATTATTAATAGTAAATGTGATTGTAATTATTAGTAAGAAAGGCTTAATTATTTACGAAACATGGACAAGTAGGTCTTCCCGGCTTGAGCCAAAATATAAATCTGCTCTTTTATTTGACTATTGAAACTTTACTGAGTAGCAGCGTATTAAAAATTAGACAGCCGCTGTTCCACTTACCACTCCAGAATTTTTCGTATTCTAATTAAATTAATAACTTTCCTACAATTTCCTTAAAACGCTTCTTAACCCCATTAACAAATATCATTACGCAAACTTCCTATTTTACCTCTCCTAAAGTTGCGGATCATTTGGGATTGATATTGCTAATCATCAAAAATACTACTTTATTGATCGCTAATGATTGCTGTGAGAAACTAGCTCTTCATATGTGATAGAAAATAAATTTGGGCAGTTTTTCCATTCGGAAGGGCCTATATTTTTGCTTTTGAGAGGTTATTATCTTTGCGTAAAGAGACATTGAATCTTCAGTAATTTTATCAAGATAATAGGCATAAGACACAACAATGTCCTTTTGGATCCCTACTTATCACCACATTCATTAGAATGATATAATTTTGATTATTGTGTAATCCGTCTAATAGAGCAAATTGTTGCTTAATTTGATGATCTCTGCCCTCAAAAAACAATTAACATAAATGATTTCTGTTATTCCTCTTGATAGTATGAAAATATCAACTTTACTTTACATTAGATAGACTTGGTTTGTATATACACGCTTTAAAAAATATATAAATTCATTAATTCAATAGTGGAAAATTTGCAGATATACAAGCAAAAATTAATTATTTGAATATATTAAATTGAAATTCACTTTTGAAAGGATGATTTAACGATGTCACAATTTCTTGATTTAAGAACTACACAGAATGCTAGTTATGCTAACTCCATATCTATTCCTATTTCCGGAACTGGCACGCCTCAATTTATTGGACAAGTTGGTTTGGACGTTAGTGGTGCAA
The DNA here is from genome assembly GCF_014844095.1 of Brevibacillus sp. JNUCC-41. Classification (NCBI taxonomy): domain Bacteria; kingdom Bacillati; phylum Bacillota; class Bacilli; order Caryophanales; family Bacillaceae; genus Peribacillus; species Peribacillus sp. JNUCC41. The sequence continues at coordinate 4,799,806 of NZ_CP062163.1, forward strand.
CTGGTACCATCCGTGTTGGACTATATGGAACGGTTGCAGTTCAACTACCTCTCCTACCGGTAACCTCTTCTATTACTCTTACAGTTGTTGAAGGTACCAATGTCACTCCAGAACAAGGAATCGTTTACTCTGCATCACAGGTCTTAGAAGCCAATATATTAGGCCCAACTGTCCTCACGTTTAATGGAACACGTTTTAATGCACCAGTCCCACCAGCAGGTCAAGTACTCGCATACTCATTATTTATCTCTACTAATGCATTAGGGCTTGTAAGAGTAGGGCCCGAGAGCTTTAGCGCAATCGCAGTTTCAGATTAATAGGCCGAGCAAGTAATCCTTTAACTAGTTGGAAAAACCCAATGACAATTCTTTTTGATTGTCATTGGGTTTGTTCTATTTTCAACACATACTGGATTAATCGATTTATATGAGGTTCTATTATGGAAGTTAACCCATGGGAAGTATTATATAGACATCTGTTAGGGCACCAGAACAAAATATTTTATTCGAAGAAAGTGATACGTTCTAACTCTCCCAAGAACCCGCTTCATTCTTAATAAATTCAACAATTTTCTTAGCTGCAGTACCATCCCCATATGGATTTGGGATATTGGCAATCATTTTATATTCCGATGGATTCAATATTAAGCGTGATACTTCATTGTATATGCTCTCTTTAGAAAGCCCCACTAATTTTAGGATTCCAGCTTTGACACCCTCAGGTCGTTCGGTGGAAACCCTTGCTACAAGTACAGGCACTTTAAGCGAGACCGCTTCTTCTTGTATTCCACCTGAATCTGTAATAACCAAAAATGCTTTCTTTAACAGGTGCGCAAATACTTCATAATCGATTGAACTAACAACGGATAATCTTTCATGTGGTTTTAAATATCTGTCAATTTGCTTTCGGACGTTTGGATTCTTATGCACAGGAAAAATGACATGAACATCCTTGTGATTTTGTAATATTTCATTGATTGCGAAGTATACGTTTTTTAATTCATTAAAGTTTTCCCTTCTATGTGTTGTTACAATGATGTTTTTCTTATCATTTTTCAAGAGTTCTGACACCGGTTGAGGTACAGGTTTTGAAGTAACGTCTAGGAGCGCATCAATAACGGTATTTCCTACAACTTTTATTTGATCATCAAGTATATTTTCTTTCAGCAAGTTCAGCCTGTTATCTTGGGTAGGGGCAAAGTGATAAGTCGCCATTCGACTGACCAGCTGACGATACATCTCTTCAGGAAAAGGGGAATACATTTGATTTGTCCGTAAACCAGCTTCCACATGTCCGACAGGGATTTGTTGTAAAAAGGCCGCATATGCCCCCGCAAAAGTAGTAGCTGTATCACCGAGTACCAACACAAGCTGTGGCTTTTCATCTGCAAGAATGGCCGATATCCTAGTAATCATTTTAGCAGTAATATCCTGAAGCTTTTGGTCTTGGCTCATGATATTAAGGTCATATTCTGGAACTATCGAAAAAATTTCTAAAACTTGATCCAGCATGCCTCGATGCTGTGCAGAATTTAAACAGACACAGTTTAAATTCGTTTCGTTTCTTAATTCTTTAATGATGGGTGCCATCTTGATTCCCTCAGGCCTAGTTCCAAAAATAGCGACAATTTTCATGATAATCCCCTCGGTCTCAAGTCTACTTTTACTAAACTTCCTTCATTAAAAATGAATTCAGGAATATATTCATTACCCCATTCTTTTATCTTTGCATGTACGATTTTTTGTATTTCTGAACTAATTTCTTCTTGCTGTATAAGAGTGATATTTTTTTCATGTCTTCTTTGATGATATAAAGCGCCATTAATCCAATGAAAGTCATATTTCTCAGCAAGATCTAAAAACATTAAGAAATCATCTAGAATGGCCGGTTGACCATCGATAAATCTTTTCCATCCCCCAATACTTTTTAGTGCTGATTTTCTATAAAGCCTTGGACAATGAGTTTGTAAGTTAGATAATACATCATACTTATCCCCATAATTTAATCCTGGTATTATAGGGCCTTCAATAAGTTTCTCTCCAACTTGGTTCCATAATTTACGATTTGCATATGTGAGGCCGACATTTGGTGGCTGTTTATCCATTTCCCTTACCATGATGTCCAAAGCCTGAGGATCGAGCCAATCATCGCCATCCAGTTCAAGAACATATTCTCCTAAGCAGAACTCAAGGCCTGCGTTCAATGCATGAGCCTTTCCACGGTGATTAAGGAAAAGCCCGATGAGTCTGGAATCTTTTTTTTGATAGATGATCTCTTGAGTTCCATCGGTGGAACCATCATCTACAGCAATAAGATGGAAATTGGTAAACGTTTGATTAAGGACACTTTCAATAGCATGGTCGATATATTTACACTGATTATAAGAAGTTAACAATACTGATACCTTTGGAATGTCTTGTATCGTTTTCCGATTATCAATGCTGCTTCTCATACTTTCTAGTATCAGATCCTCAGACGGTGTCAAAGTGGTAAGTGAATATTTTCCATTCACTCGGTATTCCATTAAATATTTCTCCAGAAAATAAATATCGCCATGCTGTAGAATCCTCATCCAAAAGTCATGGTCCTGCGCGATGGGAAATTTATTTCGGTATCCACCTGCCTTTTCAAATGCCTGCCTCCTAAATAAGAAAGAGGCCCCTAAAAAACAAACGGAATATATTTGTTCTTTTGGACGTCTCATTAATGAAGTCATAAATTGATGCATCTCTTCAGAATTTGATACATTGATGCCTTTCTCATTTATTCGATGATATAAAGAATAAACGAGAACTATTTCTTTTGGTGTAGAGTCCATTGTTTTGACTAATGCCTGCAAGAATTCGGGATAATGCCTGTTATCACTGGATACCCAAGTAAGATAGGGACAATCAGTAAGATAAGAGAATCCCTCATTTAAGGTATACGCAATGCCTTGGTTTTCTGTTCTGTTAATAATTTGAAAGGGTATCGTTAACACTTGTGATGCTTCATAAACTGCATTAACCGTCTCTACATTAGCCCCATCTATCACAATTGCCAGTTTGAACTGTCGAAAAGTCTGATTTTGAAGGGATTGTATGCATTCAAAAATGTATTGTGGTTCTTGATTAAAAACCGGAAGCACTACTCCTACTTTCATTACGTTCCTCCTAATGATAATTATATAAGTTTATAAACCTTTATTTCTGATAGCACCCATATATACAAATCAATCATTCTTTTTCTCGTATTTATGGTACAGTCCTTTTATCAAAAAATTCTTATTAGAATAATTTTTTTTAGAATTATTAATCAACATTCAGTAACAGCTGATTTATATTTGATCATTTATTCATACGGTAGAAATTAAGAATATCTAAAATAGATTTTTCTAAATTAATAATAGGTTCCCATCCTAATTTCTTAATTTTATCCAAATTAATTTCATTATGAACTTCGCTTGCAAAGTTATTGTTTGTTTTCGTTATAAATTCCACATTTGTGAATGATTTAAAATGATTTATGATGTTTTCTAATGAATGATTCTTCCCTGAAGCAATATCATAAATTTCTCCTGATTTCCCCTGGGTTAAAAGAATTTCATAAGATTTTACTACATCTCTTACATCTACAAAATCACGTTTTGCTTGCAGATTATTTACTTCAAGTAATTTTTCTGCATTATTTTCTTCCATATCGACTATTTTTTTCGCAAAAATGGAACAAACACCATTTGATAATCCGGGACCTATCAAATTTGTTGGCTTAGCGATTATTATGTGCATGCCGTAAAGCTCTCCCCATGATTGAGCAATTAAAACTTGAACAGTTTTGCTTAAACTATAAGGGTGGGTTAAAGTTGTAATATTTTTAGGGTCAAATTGCAGGGCTGAACCGACTATAACTACTTTACAGGCTGGATTTTCTTGCCGAAGTGCTTCTATTAAATATAGAGTTGACATTGCATTTGCTTCCAGAGAAGAAACAGGATCAATCCATGATTGTCCAACATGGCTTTGACCAGCTAAATGAAGAAGATACTCCGGTTTCACCTTCTTTATTAACTTTCCTACACTCTCCTTATTTGTTAGATCACACAGCTCTGTCTGTACTTGATCATTTACGAAATTCTTTTTAGTCACAGCAGTAACAGCAAAACCTGCGTTTACAAAGTGATTACACGCATGCTGGCCAGTGAATCCGCTTGCCCCCGTAATTAACAATTTAGGCATCTGGCTCATTACTTTTCCATCCAACTTTTTAAATCCCTCAGCATATATTCATAAGTAGGAATTTGATAATAAAAATCATTTCTTGTGCTTTTTATCGTACGATCCAGTACGATATTTGAGTCTGGTATAATCTCAACATCTGTTTTATTAAAGCTTTCCTTGATTATTTTCAATAGAGTATATTTTGACAACTTATCCTCTGAACCTAAATGATATAAGCCAGTAACGTTATTCTTAATCATTGCTTCAATCGCTTTAGCTAATTCCAGCGTTGTTACGCCATTCCAAAGCACTTTTTCAAAACCTTTTATTTCTCCTTTTTGTTTCATAAACCAAAGAAATAAACCAATTCCATCTTCTTTTAGTTCCGGGCCTATTATGGAGGTCCTTATAGTCAAATGTTTTTCGGTTTTAATTTCTCCTAAGTGTTTAGACTGGCCATAAATCGTCGTACTGTCAGGAATATCCGCTTCTGTGTAATCACCTTTTGTTCCTGAAAAAACGCAATCTGTACTAATATGGATTAATTTACCCCCATAGCGTTCAGTTAATTTGACAAGCTGATGTGGAAAAACGCTATTTACCTGAAAAGCCAGCTTCGTATTATTGCTGGCATGTTCATTTAAAATACCGATGCAGTTGATCGTAATATCCGGTTTTATGGAGTCTATAATTTCTTCCAACTTTGTTAAATCGGTTACATCCAGATATAAACTCTTTTTATCATTTAAATCCCTTGATGTATAGAAAACCTGATACTGTGGTTTTTGTATAAAGTATGCTTTTAACATATGTCCTGCCATCCCTTGTCCACCAAGGATTAATAACTTCATGTTATATGAAGCCACCTTTCTTTAACATTTCCTTGATCTGGGCTTTATCCATTAGTCCTGTTCCAGAGTTATAGTCTTCTAAACTAACCGGCTGGCAGTTAGAGTAATGTTCTTTTATCCCATCTATATGAATGGATGGAAGTATTACATAATATTCATCGTCATAGGCAATCGCCGTTGTGCTCTCATATTCTGAAAGCAGGATTTCATGGATTTTTTCTCCTGGTCTTATCCCTAGAATTTCCACCTCTACATTTTCTTTCTTAGAAGCATCCATTAATACTTGGGCAAGATCAATAATTTTACAGGACGGCATTTTCATTACGAAAATTTCTCCGCCAATGCTTTCAAAGGTTGCCTTAAATACCAATTTAATCGCTTCTTCAATGGTTAAAAAGAATCTCGTCATTTTTAAGTCGGTTATCCCGATTTTTCCCTTTTCTTCAATTTGCTTTTTAAAAACGTGTATGACACTTCCATTTGTGCCAAGCACGTTTCCCCCCCTGATACATACAAATCTTGTTCTCGTGTTTAATGTATTAGCGTGTATGATCAGTCTTTCGGCCATTGCCTTTGATAGACCATAAAAGTTGGATGGATTCGATGCCTTGTCTGTAGAAATGTTTACAACTGAATGTACATTACAGCTTATAGCGGCTTCTATAACATTCTGTGTTCCAATTACGTTCGTCTTTAAAGCTTCAATAGGTTGATCTTCACATACAGGAACATGCTTTAACGCTGCCAAGTGGAAAATATAATCAACACCTTGGCAAGCTTCCAATAAAGCTTCCTTCTCTTTTACATCTCCGATTATGAATTGTAATTTCGGATTATTATCAAACTCTTGCTTCATTGTAAATTGATAGGACTCATTTCTTGAAAAAATCCGTATTTCACTCGGTTCAAAATCCAATAACTGCTTAACCAATTCATATCCCCATGAGCCTGTACCGCCTGTTACCAAGATTGTTCGATCTTTAATCAATTTCATGGCCTCCCAGTATTATTTTAAGTACTTTATCTGAAACGTTTTTATGGTCGTAACCTTCTGGAAAAGTCCAGTCTTTATGCTGATTAACCATAACCTTCACACAATTGACGATTTGTTTAGCGTTAATTCCTGATAACATATTGCTGCCCGACTCAATGGTTTCTGGCCTTTCCGTAGTTTTTCGTATCGTAACTGTCGGTACATGGAACAAACAACATTCCTCTTGAACCGTTCCACTATCGGTCAGCACACAAAAAGCGTTCTTTTCAAGTTTTACAAAATCAAAGAAACCAAATGGTTCATGAAATTCAATTAATGGATGCACTTCTAATTTGGGACTGAGTTCAATGCGGGATTTTGTCCGGGGATGTAAACTGCATATGATTCTTTTTTGATAGGTCTCGGCAACTAAATTAATGCCCTTCATTATCTCCAGCAAACGGTCTTCATGGTCAACATTTTCGGCACGATGAATGGTAACGAGGAAATAATCTTCCTTATCCAAATTCCTTTTGTCCAAGATTAAACTTTTCTCGATTTCATTATCGTAATGGTTCAAGACCTCGTAAATGGGGTTTCCCGATAAATATATTTTGTTACTCGGGATACCTTCCTTCAAGAGATTTTCTTTACTTTGAGGAGTATATGGTAAATTAAAGCTTGAAACAGCATCAATAATACGACGATTTTTTTCCTCAGGCACCTCCAAGTCAAAACAACGGTTCCCTGCCTCCATATGGATAACCGGTATGCCCATTCTTTCTGCTAAGATAGAGCTGAGTCCGGAGTTTGTATCCCCCAACACTAATATTTTGTCGGGCTTTTCCGTTAATAGGATGGCCTCTAATTTTTTAAATATGGCCGCTAACTGTTCACCAAGTGTTTGCTGTTGATTCAACAAGACATAATCAGGGGTTCGTACCTTTAGCTGTTGGAAGAATATTTCACTTAAGGATGCGGTGAAATTTTGTCCAGTGTGCACTAGAATATGTGAATCGGCATATTGATCCAGTTTCTTTATAATTAGACTTAATCTGATAATTTCAGGTCGAGTCCCTAAAATAGTCATTACTTTCACTATTTACACTCCTTAATCTTTTCTGGTTTATGGCCTCACCGTCTACCCTTATTGTATGCACAGCCAATCCTATTGTTATAGGCCATCCTATTAGATTTCGCCTCATTTGTTCATAGAAATATTAAATGAAAATTATGTTTTTATAGAGACCCTTATTGATTGAACTTCACCCCATTCTATTAAAAAAGCTATATGTCCTTGTGAGGACATATAGCTTTTTTATCTTTTTTGAAATTGTAATTGATGCAGATTGGCAAAAAGGCCCCCCTGCTTAAGTAAGTCATCATGACCGCCCTCTTCAGCAATTCCTTCCTCCGTAACTACCACGATCTTGTCAGCGTTTCGTATGGTTGCCAAACGGTGTGCGATGATTAGCGTAGTTCTGTTTTCAGCCAGTTCAGTAAGAGCCTGCTGTATTATTCTTTCCGTTTCAGTATCGAGTGCAGAGGTTGCTTCATCGAGAATTAGTATGGGCGGATTTTTTAAAAACATCCTTGCTATTGCAATCCGTTGTTTTTGTCCACCCGATAATTTCAAGCCGCGTTCACCTATTTGAGTCTCATAGCCTTCCGGAAGTCCTTCAATGAAAGTCTCCAAATGGGCTTTCCTTGCGGCTTCTTTAATCTGTTCATCCGATGCGTCAAGCATTCCGTACGCAATGTTCTCTTTTATAGTTCCTGTAAAAAGAAACACATCTTGCTGGACTATGCCAATTTGTGAGCGCAATGACTTTTTCGTCATCTCACGAATATCAATTCCATCAATGGAAATCGAGCCGGCATTAACATCATAAAATCGTGGGATCAATGAACATATAGTCGTTTTCCCGGCTCCTGAAGGCCCGACAAAGGCAATGGTTTCACCCGCTTTAACTGTTAGATCAATACCTTTTAAAACGGGCTTTTTATCTTCATAGTTAAAAGAAACGTCTTTAAAGGAAATATCGCCCAAAAGGGTGGTCACTTCTATTGCATCCTTTTTATCCACGACATCAGGCGCGACATCCAAAAGTTCCGTAAAACGCTTAAAGCCGGCCATCCCTTTTGGATAAAGTTCCATCAACGCACTGATTTTGTCGATCGGTTTAAATAATACGTTAACGTATAAGACGAATGCAACCAATTCACCATAAGAGAGCTGCCCATGAAATGTTAGCCAAGCTCCTATCACCAACACGGCAAGGGTCATAAACCTCGTCATCATGTAAATGCCTGATAAGCTAAAGGACATTACCTTATAGCCAAGAAGTTTCGCTTTACGGAATCTGCGATTATTAGTAGAAAATCTTTTCATTTCATATGTTTCATTAGTAAAGGATTGGACAACCCTCACCCCTGAGACGCTATCTTCCACACGGGCATTTACATCTGCAACTTCTGTATACATTTTCTTCCAGGCTTTATTCATCTTTAAGTTACTTATGACAATTAATAAAACGAGGAACGGTAAAATACAAACCGATATGAGTGCCAATTTCACATTGATCGTCAACATAATCCAAAATGCACCTATAAAAGTCATGAAGGCAATGAATAAATCTTCGGGACCATGGTGAGCAAGTTCACCAATATCGAACAGATCATTAGTTATGCGGCTCATGATATGGCCGGTTTTCGTGTTATCAAAAAAACGAAAAGATTGTTTTTGCACATGCTCAAATAATTCCTCACGCATATCAGTCTCAATATTAATACCCAATTTGTGACCCCAATACCCTACGATGAACTGTAAGAAGGTACTAATGATATAAAGGAGGAACAATCCGGCACTTACCGAAACAATTGCAGACCAATCGTCGCCAGGCAGCAGTGTATCTATAAACCACTGAACGGCTAGCGGAAATGCAAGTTCAAGTACAGCCACAACCACTGCACTGAAGAAATCAATAATGAATAACCGCTTATGCGGAAGGTAATATGAAGCAAAACGTCGAATCATCAAATTTTTCTCCTTTTTTACATATATTAAGGAGTATAAATCCATATTCAAGATTCAGCAAGCATTTCATAACCCCCATTTTCATATTATGGTAAAATAATCTATATAAAACTGCCCAACCCGGCTCATACAATCTATTAAATTTGGGAGTGAATCCAGTGTAAAAAAATAACCATTTTAAATATCCATGATCTTTATTTTCTTAAAAGGATGGTATTCATGAAAAATACATCGTTTCGATGCCTTTGGATAGGTCAGGCGTTTGCAAATCTAGGGGATATATTTTATGTAGTCGGGTTGATTTCACTATTATATAGCTTGACGGGATCTGCTTTTTATTTGAGTTTGCTTCCGTTCACTACAACGATTTTTAGGTTTTTCAGCAGTTTACTTGCCCCCCTTGTCATCGACAGGTTTCCTTTAAAAAGAATTCTTGTACAATCTCAATGGTGGAAAACTATCTTACTCGTTTGCCTAGGAATCTATATAACAATTTTCAATCATGGTTTTTCTGTTGCCGTCATTTTCTTCATCGCCTTGATTTCATTATTGGATGGAGTCGCAGCACCGGTCAGCGCAGCTTTGGTTCCTCAATTAGTTCCAAAAGATGAACGGATGAAAGCGAATGGTTTCTTGAATGTGATCACCCAGACCATCTTTGTAGCAGGATGGCCACTAGGGTCCGTTCTATTGATAAGCACCAACAGCAGCTTCATCATTTGGCTTGCTGTTATGCTTTTTTCCGTTTCAACGATCTATACAGTTAGAATCGAAATCTCTGGGCAAACGACGGATTCTGTCGCTCCGACAAATTGGGGTTCCATTAAATCCGGATGGGTTGCGATTCACCAAATCCCAACTATCCGTACACTCATTTCCATTGATTTTATAACTACTTTAGCTTCAAGTGTGTGGGTGGCTGCCATTATTTATTTATATGTAGAACAGAACCTGCAACTTGGTGAGGAGTGGTGGGGATACATCAACACAAGCTACTTTGTCGGCATGATTTTCAGTGGATTGATCGTCATCCGTTTTGCCAAGTTACTAGAAAAATATATTGGATTCTTCATCATTCTCGGGCTATTTTTAAGTTCACTGCTGATTTTGCTTTTTGGAACTACCAGTATTCCAGCTTTGGCTTTGCTGCTGGCATGCCTGTACGGTCTCCCGGAACAAATCCGGGAAGTGATTTACACCAAGCTATTCCAAGACCATGCAACTGAAAAGACTCTTGCAAAAATTCATGCCGTTTGGGGAGCGGTCATCAATCTTACATTTGCCGGCTCTGTCTTACTATTAGGCTATATAACGGAAACATACAGTGTCAAAACAACGTTCCAATTTTCTTCCACCCTGATATTCCTTGCCTTTCTTTATGCAACGTTTAAAAGGAAGGAACTACAAGGGAAAAAATGTGATCAATCACTATCAAGTCAGCCTTCTAACATTCCTAGATGATGCTTTTCTTTCGATTTAACATAAAAAAGGAACCTTGGTTTTTCCATGGCTCCTTTTTTATGTTTCAAGACTCCTCGAACCATATTGTCTCACTTTAAAATCTTGCTCGATGAGATTGGCTTGCCGCTGATAAAGCTGCACAACCAAACAAGGAAAAAAATATATAAAACTTCCTTTCATTACCTGGCACCCATTCATTCTACTTGATAATCCAGATATTCTTATCTATAAACTCCCAATTTTGCGGAAATTCCAAACCGATTTGCCAATAAGTAGCACCTATCAGTTCATATGCATCAATCATTTCATATTTTGCGCTTATTGATCGAATATCTTCAAACCAAACGACATGGTTCGAATTCTCTCTTCGATAAGAATAGGTAGGGGAAGCCGCTGAAGTGTCAAAAGTTATTTCAGAGCCAGTTGCAATGGCAAGATTTTGGGCATTTTGAGCTGATAAAGCCTTAGTCTCGTGGCTTGGTATTATCCAATCGTAGCCATACATAGGAAATGCCGACTGCAGTTTATACTCAGGTATAGTCGACAAAGCATAACGAAGAACCTCGCCCATCCACCAAAGTGGGGAAATGGGCTCAGGCGGGCCAGTTGGATACCCATAGTCAATGGTCATCACGGCAACAAGGTCAGCTGCCTCTCCGATCCCCCGATAATCATGCCCGCCTACAATTCGATTATCAGGATTATCCGCTGTTTTTGCATGTACGTTCACATGCAGGATCAGTTCGTTCAACCCCTCCTTTAATTCTTTTAAAAAAAGCACATAATCGGAACGCCTGGCAGGTGGGATGAATTCGATGTCCATACTGACACCCCCATAGCCTTTCTCCCTAACGAAATTAAGCATACTATTGATTAAATTCGCTCTGTATACTGAACTAGCAAGGACTTCACCAGCCAAATCAGCATCAAAATCACCACCTTGGAAGTTCCGGATCATCAGTAGCGGCTTCACCCCTGTCTGCTCGCATTTCGCAATAAGGGGGAGATCATCACCATCAACGTATGCATTTCCTTCCCTTGTAAACGAATAAGCTACAATGGCTAAATAGGATAATTTATCACCATTCTGCTCAAGTGTTTTAAACACTACCCCACCTGAAGTCGGGAAGGCAAAACCCAGCGTAATCAATTGATTTTTGTAAGGAGACGGAATTATAATCTCCGTACCGACTTTTAGCGAGTTTGCAACGATTCCTGGATTTGCCGCCATGATTTCCGCTGCACTCGTACCAAAACGACTGCCAATTTTAGTAAGGGTATCCTGACTTTTAATTAGATACCTCCTATTCACCGTTTTTTCATTAGGTATATACAATGCCAGGCCAGGGACCAAAGTTGTTGATTCCAATCCGTTTACTTCAATTATTCTCGATAGGTCAACTTTATTTTTCGTGGCAATTCCCCAAAGACTGTCACCTTTTTTCACAATAATGATCGTCATTAAAAGCCCTCCAAACCCCTTCAAAAAAAGTTTATGTCATTCAGGCAATTGGATAGAACGCATTATCACATTTCCTAATGATGAAATCCTGGTTTTTTAGACTTTATTTTAATTGGAATAAAGATCACAAAAATGAGGCTGTCCAAAGGGACAGCCCCACAATATAAGCAATCAGTTGATTTTCGTTTCACATTCTCCCATACATCAAAGTAAATTCTTAATATCGTAGAACTTCCCATTCTCCAAATCTTCTGCCTCAAGAAGCTGCAAAAGTTTATCTGCCACAAATTCGGGACTTCTTAACATGCCATTCTCTTTATATTCATGAAATTTGTCTCGATCGGAAAAGTCCCGTTCGTCTGCTGACCGGATTGTCCCTTGCATTTCCGTATCCATTACACCTGGTGAAAAAGAAATGAGAGACGCAGGGAAAGATGTTTTATCCTGTTCCAACCCTGCAACCCGTGTAAACATTTCTAGCCCTGCCTTCGTGCTGCAATAGGCTGACCAGCCATGATAAGGGTTTTTTGCTGCTCCTGAAGATATGTTGACCATTACCTTCTTTCTGTTCCAGTCCTTTGTCTGTTTAACGAATTCATCAGCCAGTACGATGGGTGCCAAGAAATTCACCCGCATGCTCATTTCCAAATTTACTCTACCAAGGTTTCCTACCGGCTTTATCGGTTCAATGACACCTGCATTATTAATGATATAAATGTCACTTGTTTCATCTACAGCAGCAAGAATCTCATTGACTAAGGAAGGTAACTTTTCAGTTTCATTCAAGTCTAGCGAAATAAATGTAAGTTTCTTCCCGGATCTGTCAGCCATCTGCTGCATTTCAGGATGTGCTGTACGGGAAACTAAGATGCAATGATCACTCGTCTGCAAACAGCCTTTGGCGATGGCAGCCCCTAAACCTTTTGAAGCTCCTGTGATTATAAACGTTTTCACGGCATTTCCCCCTTTTATGGATATAAACTATTGTACCAAAATGGAGTCCGAATGGTCTCCTGCCGAATCCCTTTCACTATTCTTACCGAGGATGATTACTATAATTTTTAAACCGTATTAGCTATACTCCATGATTTTTTCAATTATATGAAATAAATCCTCGTTGGATTGAAGAAATTTGCGAACCTGCCGAAAATTTGCTAGCCGAGACCCCTGTGAAACGCTTGCTTTGATGAGGCCTGGCAGACAGTCGGCGGAAAGGAACAGATTTGTGAAATTATGAACGTTGATCAAAGAAAAAAACTGCAGGCAAACCCGCTTTTACGAATTTGTCTACAGTCTGAGCGGTTCATATAGTAATGGACCGTAATTAAAAATTATAATATGGGTGATACCAGCCTTGCAATGGACTCTTTAAAACGAATCCATTTTGAACGCTTTTCAAAGTCTTCAATTGTAAGCTGCCTACAGACTTCAACATCCTTATAAAAAATCCTTGTCAGTGTTTCGGCCATTCCTTCATCATAAATGAAGGCATTGACTTCAAAATTCAATTTAAAACTACGGACATCAATGTTTGCTGTCCCCACCGAGGAGACCTCTTCGTCCACCACGATCATCTTCGCATGAATAAAGCCGTTATCATAGATGTATACCTTAGCTCCCGCTCTTAATAACTGCCCTGCGTTGAAAGTTGTTGCCCAATAAACGAAAAGGTGATCAGGTTTATTCGGAATCATGATTTTTACATCTAACCCTGATAAGCTGGCAATCCTGAGTGCATCCAATAAACTTGCATCCGGTATGAAGTAAGGTGTTTGAATGAGAATCGATTTCTTTGCTGAAGATATTAATTTAATATAGCCATTTTTAATTTGTTCCCATTCAGAATCTGGCCCACTTGTCACTATTTGCAAATCTATATTGCCTTGAGGCTTTAAAACAGGGAAATAATGAGGCTGATAAGTTATATCATGGTGCTTTGATGCCTGATTCCAATCCAGGATAAAACGGGTTTGAATGGCTTTGACAGCTGAACCCTTTATTCGAAGGTGTGTATCACGCCAGAAACCGAATTTTGGATTAAGCCCTAAATATTCATCACCAACATTAAAGCCACCAACATACCCTACTTTTCCATCAATGATGACTAGCTTTCGATGGTTACGGAAATTCAGCCGTAAATTTATAAATTTTAATTTGGATGGAAAGAATGCCTCCACTCGCCCTCCTGCCTGCCTAAATTCCCTGAAGAAACTTTTAGTCATCCCTCTGGAACCGAGCTCGTCATAAAGCAGCCGAACTTTGACGCCTTCATTCGCTTTTTTAGTCAAAGCTTCAATGAATCGTTTACCCAGGCCGTCCCTTTGAATGATGTAGTATTGTATGTGTATATGATTTTCTGCCGCTTCGATATCTTTAAAAAGCTGGTCAAACTTATTTTTTCCTTCCGTAAAAATATCGACTTGATTATCTTCAGTAAGCACGGCATCATTGTTCCGGAGATGCATATAAATCAAATCACGGTAATTACTTGAAGAAGCATTTCGAAAAGGAAAATGATTCGTTGAAAGCTCTTCCATCTGTTTATCAAGGATTTCTTCAATCCCGATTTTCTTCTTGTCCTCCCATTGGAATAAATGGGCGTGCCTTAAACTCGTTCCAAAAAGGAGATATAAAATAAAACCGACTACAGGGAGAAAATATAACACCAATAACCAAGCCCAGGTGGTGCTCGCTTCCCTTCTTTCAAAAAATATGACAATCGTGGCAAATAAAATATTTAGAATGATGACGAGGCCGAGCAAAACCGATGTAACATGCGTAAATTCCATAGTATTCCCTCACTCAATTTTTATCCCTTTAAGGATACCATGCAAATTCTTTATATCAAAGGATTTGCTTATCAGAAGTGAAAACAGAGAATTCAAAAAAAGGACCTCTTCCTGTAGAGGCCCCTTTTAAAAAAATCCCACCCTGGAAATTTAGAATTTCTCAGATTGGTCAGATTGTTTTTAATTATTGTCTTAAACATTCCAATTCAACAATAACAATAAATATAATTGCTTATCGGCTTTTCACTAATAAATTCACAGCTTCTTTCACTAGCTCTTCGGGATTTTTTTCTCCGGATTCATTAGCCTCCCGGACGCATTCTACAAGATTTGAACTTACTATTACCCCGATTGTCCTATCGATTGCAGATCTAGTGGCAGATAACTGCGTTACTACTTCTCTGCAATCTTTGTTTTCCTCCATCATTTTCAATATCCCACGAAGCTGACCTTCTATTCGCTTCACTCTATTTTTAACCTGATTGTCATATTCCATGTGAGGCCTCCTACCTTGCCTATTACTTATGAATCCTATCCAGACATCCATCATAAACAAATTCAGTTGAAATGAAGGATTGATAAAAAATCTTACAATTTATAATACATACCACTTAGGTATAATTGTCAAGTGCCAAAATTCAATAATGATAGCTCCAATATGTAATTTCTATTTTTGTACTAGGAGACTTTGTGCAACTGCCTCAGAAAACTCAATCGTCATTTGTGGAACGTAGGTTTTTAACAAAGCATTGACGATAGGGGCTTTGGCTCCTTTTGCCGTAATCGCCAGGCAGCCAGTCATTTTAGTCTGGCCAACTCCGCACTGTTCTGCTAAAAAATAGCCATGCCCATCAAATTTTTCATTTAATCCCTTAAGTTTAAATGTTACCTTTTCGGGTTCAATCCATTCCAATATATTCACTTCAAGTTTTATTTTCTTCTTCATTAATCCCAAATCGCTTTTAAACTCCCAGATGAGTGTCCACTCATTCATCATCTCATGATTGATATATCCTGGGACAAGAGGTGCCCAACGATCTATGCTACTTACAAATCCCCAAACCGTTTTTATTGAAACAGGTAAAATGATACTGTGCACACCTTCTGACAAAGCAGTTCCCCCTTAATCATTCTATTTACATCTTTTTAATGTATGGCTGAATATTATTGAATAGAACGGTAAGCTCAGATTCTTAAACAAAATTCTCCCTGTGGTAAGGAAACCATTTAAAGATACTAACAGTAAAGAATCGCCCTTATGCAATATAGGGACGATTCTTTTTTGTTTTGTTCCTTATCAATCTGACGCAATTTCAACCGTATACATACTCAATCTTGGATCAGGGTTGATCCAGGCGCTTTCAAACACGAATACCACTTTATAATTTGCGTAATCGGTATAAGTGACATAGTACATCCCTTCTTGCTCCACTTCACTTACAGGTTCACCAATCAATCCCTTCAACATGGATAAATGGATGGTTTGCAATCGCGGATCAAAATCATCAATGGCGGTAATCGTTTTTCTTCCTGTTGAACCGTCATAGAGGAAACGGATATTATGGGACCAATAATTGGCCGCGACGGTACTTAAATCTTCCGGTGCACCCCAGGCTTTTCCCACTTTCTTCAATGAATCACCTACAGAAAATGGGCCACTGCTAATGGTTTGCTGGGATTCATAGGCCAAACCCATGATCTGCCGAATCAAAAGGTCCGGCGTGGATTGTGATGATAGTGAATTTGATGAAGCAAAAGCAGCCTGACCACTAAACATGAGAAATGCGAGCATTAGAAATGTAACACTTTTGATAAAACGATTCACTTGTTTCAAAGGTATCCTCCCTTTCCACCTGGAAGTGACTAAGTACATTATTTTAAATATCTAAAAAAAATGAAAAATGCTTATGTCATTCCAGTTGGTTTTACCTTTACCATTAATATTCATTGGAACTTTGGACACATACCATTCGTTTTTAAAAAAACTTAGCATGAAATATTAGTCTATTTAACTTGACGAAAATGGCACCTCATTTGTCCGAGTGGGCACAAAAAAATGCTCACACCGTTTTCTTATGATGATAGTTAATTCATACAAGCTAACGATGGTGGAGATTTTGAGAACTCATGCTTAAATAGGATCTTTAAGGTTGCTAATTAAGCATGAGTTTTTATTTGTGTCATCATCAATACTTAATTCAATTAGGTTCAAAAATATCATATTAAGGAGGAATTGGATGCTCAAATTACTTTAGCCAGTTTTACCAGTTGAGAGATTACCTAAAGGAAAGATAGATTCCGAAAATAAGAAACTCAGTTTACAAGTTTTCCTCGGAAACTTCATTGGATATGCAGCGTATTATTCAATTCGTAAAAACTTTTCCATCAGGCATTCCGGTCACTTTATTATGCGGTTATATCTCGGATAAAGTTTATAAAGAACATCGGGGGTTGTCTTTATGCCTGGTGCTTTAATCGAAGTCCTTGTTTACTGGTTTAACCCTGCTGGCAACCTAATGATTGATCTAACTGCGATTGGATAGCGGCTGATGTTATTAAATATATTCTAAAGCGGATGGATTTTTTATGAATAGTTAAACACCCTCCATGATTAGATCGACGGCAAACAATATCTGTATATTCAGATAATAACCGAGAAGCTGTTGCCGGACGGTTTGGGTAACATTTCATAATGGAATACATAAAAATAAATGACTATGCCTTTACACCAACGGTCCTAAAGGCATAGTCATTACATCAAAATCATATAGATTGTTTTCTACTAATTTACTGGTTATTGCCGGTCAAAAAGTGAAGCTCCCGCTATACCGGGTTTTGTCATCTCATAAGGATTTAGAATTAGATCCAATTCTTCTTCTGTCAACACATCATATTGTAAACAAAGTTCGCGAACTGATTTGCCTTTTAATATCGCTTCACGCGCAATACGTGAAACCACTTCGTACCCAAGGTGCGGATTGACTGCTGTAATCACACCAACACTTTGTTCGACATAATCTTTTAAATGTTGCTCATTAGCTTCAATGCCTTCTAAGCAATAATCTGTAAAGACATTGAAAGCATTGTTCATGATGCTAATTGATTGCAATAAATTGAATACAAGGACTGGTTCCATTACGTTCAACTCTAGTTGTCCTGCTTCTGATGCTAAGCAAATTGTATTATCGTTCCCGATCACTTGGAAAGCGACTTGATTAATTAATTCTGGCATTACTGGATTTACTTTTCCTGGCATGATGGATGAACCTGGTTGACGTGCTGGAAGAGTGATTTCCGCTAATCCCGCTCTCGGTCCTGAAGCCATCAAACGTAAATCATTAGCAATTTTAGACATATTCATCATACATACTTTCAATGAAGCTGACACTTCAGTATATGCATCCGTATTTTGGGTTGCATCCACTAAATGTTCTGCACCTACAAGCGGCAAGTTACTGATTTCAGCTAAATATTTAACAACATTTTCAATGTAACGGGGATCTGCGTTCAATCCCGTTCCCACTGCTGTTGCCCCCATATTCACTTCATATAAATGTTGGCGTGATTGACTGATTCGTTTTATATCCCGATCCAACACGCGACTGTATGCCTCAAATTCTTGACCGAGTCGAATTGGCACTGCGTCTTGAAGATGTGTGCGTCCCATTTTGATAACATGATCAAATTGTTTTGCTTTATTCTTTAAAACCGTGCTCATCTTGGTCATTGTTTGTAACAATTGCTCTAAAAGTCTTAATGTTGATAAATGAATGGCAGTTGGGAATACGTCATTGGTTGATTGCGACATGTTAACATGGCTATTTGGACTTACTTGTACATACTCCCCTTTATTGTGTCCCATGAGTTCTAACGCACGGTTGGCAACGATTTCATTAATGTTCATATTCATCGATGTACCTGCGCCGCCTTGAATTGGGTCAACGATGAAATATTCATGCCACTTTCCATCGATCACTTCATCAGAAGCTTTGACGATAGCGCTTCCAATACCATCATATAACCGTTTGGTATCCATATTTGCTAAAGCGGCTGCTTTTTTAATCATAGCTAGTGCACGAATCATTTCTTCATTGACTTTGTAACCGGTAATCGGAAAATTCTCTACAGCGCGTAAAGTTTGTATTCCATAATAAACATCAGCTGGAATTTCCTTTTCCCCAAGAAAGTCTTTCTCGATGCGGTATGTTCTCTCTTCTGTCAACATTTCCTCTTGCCCCTTTGTCTGTTCTATAATGTAATGTCCTCTGCAATCGGTGTTTCCATCATTTCCTTCACTTTTTTGGGATCCTGTGTCTTGGCTAAAATCCACATCAACTTAGGAACGATGGCTTCTGTATTCATATTTCTGGAACGAATGATGACATTCTTATCCACTTTTCGTCCCACTTCGTAAATATCCATATCTTCCCCTTCTTCTAAACATTGGGTAGTAATGACTACGGATATTCCACACTGTACTAACTCATTCAATTTTTCTAAAATATTTCTTCTTTGAAATGGAATACCACCGCTTCCATAACTTTCAATTACGATTCCCCTACATTGATTTTTCAGAGAATCAAAGAATTCAGGTTTAATACCGGGATGCAGCTTAACTAAAGCAACATCAGTACATAGGGAAGCATCTAACTTAGCTTCCTTTTTCTTTGGTGAATGAACTGGCTTTAGATACTCAATTTTATCTTTGAATATGGTAGCGATATATGGATAGTTAATACTTTCAAACGAATCATAGCTTTTAGTTCTCAATTTAATGGCCCTAGTACCCTGGATGACTCTACCATCAAATACAACATATACTCCTCCAATATCTTCACAAGCAAACCGGATCGCATCAGAGATATTTCTTTTGGCATCTGTCTTTTTATAGGCAATTGGGATTTGAGAACCTGTAATGATAATTGGTTTCCTTAAATCTTGTAACATATATGAGAGTGCAGCTGAAGTGTAAGCCATTGTATCTGTTCCATGGGTAATCACAAAGCCATCGTAATCATGGTAGTGCTCATGGATGGATTGTGCCATTTCTGTCCAATCTTCCGGCTGCATATTTGTACTATCAATATTCATCAAAGGCTTACTATCAATCTGATAAAGTAAATCCAATCCCGGCAGGTGTCCTAAAAATTCGTCAGCTTTCATATCTGGAACCAGTCCATTTTCCCCTTCTAACGATGCAATTGTACCACCTGTAGTAATTAACATCAACTTCTTCATTTTTGACTTCAACTTCCCCAATAAACTACCCCCTATAAAGCCTCCCTGTTTTACAATCATTCATCATCTTAGAAAAGGATGTTTTTGCTGGTTATATACATGTTACGCGTACATCACATGTTATTATAGTCATGTTCCAGAGTGAAATCAAGCTAAAAACATTCATTACGCGTACGCTTATTCCAATTTGATGTTATAATCGATTTATATAAAAGGAGAGTAATAAGAATGATCGTAAATAGATTAACTACATTAAGGAAGGCCAAAAGGTGGTCTTTGCAATATACCGCTGACAGACTCGGAATAGCCAAGAGTACCTATGCAGGTTACGAATCGGGCCATCGCCGTCCTTCATTGGAAACGATAAATTTATTAGCAGGCTTATATGATACATCCACTGATTACATTCTAGGTCGAGTGGATTATCCATCTAAAGATATTACCACAGAGTCACCTCGAGCCATGGAATTGACGGATTCACCAAATATGAAGCTTGCTGTCGATGGAATCTCTCTTTCTGAAGAGGAAACGATTCAATTCATCGCTTTTATTAGAGCTAAACGAGAAGTGGAAATAATTCGCCATAAACAAAAAGAAACATAGCAGACATTGAGCTTAAGACGTTATGGGGAATGAACCGCACTTCACCAAGTACTTATAATATTCACGATGCAACTGGAATGACTGTAAAATCCCATGGCTTTAAACAGTTAGGATATGACGGTTATGATTAATCGTTGACGCTACATGTAATTATTCCTGGATGACAGCTTAAACTTACTAACAGGTCTTTGTAGCTTTTTGAATAGTACCCGAGTTTAGAAAATTAAGTTTTATTAATTATAATAGAAGAAAGTCGGCTAATTAAATGCATCCATCATCATTATTCTGTTATCTTCTTTAACTTACTTCAAGGGAAGATGAGTATTCCGCTGTTTCTCGCTACCATCTATGCTTATTTAAGTAATCTCCGACTTTCCCTCTTGATTTATTTGCAATCAAAGAAAAACCACAGCAAAGCTTATGGTTTTCCTCGGTATATAAATAGAAATTGCTGTCTCATCTTTAAAGCTGAAAGCGAAATTTAAAAATCGCTCAATATCTTGGTATGTTTAAAACTTCCTCATTTGATATACTGTTTGTCAAAAATCAAGGCATCTCGTCATCTTTTTCCCGATTTTTGAAAGCTTCATGTGTGACAATATCCTCGATTTGTTCATATTGCCGGCTATGTTCCTTCTCTTCGCTAATCCTATTATCGGGTAGATTTCCTGGATGCCCTTTTTCTTTGTGATTAAAACTTTTACCACGACTCATACTCATTCTCTCCTTTCTAATCATTGTTTGTTTAGTTTTCCCAAGCTATCATAAAATATGATTTAATTTCCCTTTTTCCTGTTTTTGCAGCAGGCTTGGATACACCTGCAACGCCGGGCGGCATAATTATGAAATGGTTGCTCAATTTCGAACAGTCGCTTACCGCATTAAAATTGCAGCTAAAGCTAACTGGGATAATTTTGATCTAAAAAAATGACGCCATCTTAAAAAGATGACGCCATTTTTTCTTTCTTATAACTTAAGGACGTTCTAATTCAAATAATTCCCCTAGTTTTGTATAAGTATGACCCGCTAATCTTGCTACAGGTTTTAGCCCATTCTGGTCAATTCGACCGTTATGGTAAATATCTTGCACGATATGATAGCAGACTATTTTCCCTATCAATAAATCGCAACCTGGTTTATCCTTGGAACCCGCCATAGGTATCGCATGCTCTAATGTACATTCAAAGCGTACCTTCGCTTCTTGCAATCCTGGTACGGATACCTTATCACTAACAGTTGTCGTGAAATGGGTCAGACTCAATTCACTTTCGTCAGACGGGAGTTCCTTCGCTGTTCGATTTGCATCAGCTACATTATTCTCATCAGTGATATGAACAACGAATTCACCTGTTTGAATTGCATTTCGGGCAGTGTCCTTTGAAACCCCTTCTTTCCGTTGGACAGAAACGGAAATCATCGGAGGATTTGAACTGACTATGTTAAAAAAGCTGAACGGCGCTATATTGACTGTACCTGTTTCGGATTTTGTCGTAACCAAGGCTATAGGTCTCGGTATGATGCTTCCAGTCAAAAACTTATAATTATCCCGTTCAGTCAGACTTTCAGGATTAACAGAAATCATCTTCATTCCCTCCCATTCTTATAAAAAGTTCTTTTGAAACCATGAACCCGCTGCCTCAACCTCTGACCGTGTTAACTGATGACCGTAATTTTCCCACTGAACATCCACTATAGCACCCGCTTGCAGCAAAAGGTTATTAAGCTCGTCAGTTTCTGCTGCCGGGCAAATCGGATCGTTTTTACCTGCAGCAATAAATACAGGTATATCCGAAAGGGAAGGCAATGCAATCCCTCGTCTAGGCACCATTGGATGATGAAGACTCGCTCCTAGTAATGCCCCTTCGAAATGGAACAGCAAACTTGCCGCTATATTTGCACCATTGGAATAACCTAATGCTACCACTCTTTCACGGTCGAAGTCATACTTTTTGGACGCTGATTCCAAGAAGTCATTAAGCTCCTTCGTACGAAAGATCAAATCTTCTTCATCAAAAACCCCTTCTGATAATCGGCGAAAAAAACGAGGCATTCCGTTTTCAAGCACATTTCCCCTTACGCTCAATACGGATGATCCTGGTGAAACCATTTCCGCTAATGGCAAGAGATCTGTTTCCGTTCCTCCAGTGCCATGTAGAAGCAAAAGCAATGGCGCTTCTGGATTACTTCCTTTTTGAAAAATATGCTTCATCATTTATCCTCCTCAAGTACTCTCGGCACTGCCGGCAGTAACGTTTTCTCCATGATCGCCCTTTTTTCTTCCAGCCATGGCGGCAGCATTAAATTACTGCCCATCGTTTCCTTCGTTTCATCATGAGCGAAGCCAGGAGGATCTGTGGCAACTTCAAAAAGTATGCCTCCATCTTCCCTGAAATAAATGGCATCGAAGTATTGGCGGTCTGTAAAGGGTGTCACACCATAGCCATGGTTGGCGATATGCTCCCGCCATTCTTTATGATCTTCATTATCGATTGCACGCCATGCAACATGATGGACAGTTCCCACTCCGATCTTCCCATTTGGCAAAACCGTTTTTTTAACATCTATCAAATTTCCGATGTCCGATGTGGATTTGAAGCGAATGTAATCGCCCTCTTCCCCAATTTTTTGCAGGCCCATCACTTTCTCTAATAGTTCCATCGTTTTGAGCGGTTTTGACGTCAATAATACGGCACCACCGAATCCCTTGACAGCCTTGGCAGCTGGTACACCGCCGAATGACCACTCGCTATTTTTCCCTTCTTTACGCTCAACCAGTTCAAGTTGCAAACCGTGTGGGTCTTGGAATTCCAGATATTCCTCGCCGAAACGTGAAACCTTTTTAAAGTTTATGTTAAATTTACCTAAACGCATTTCCCAGAAACCCATCGATCCTTCCGGAACAGCATATGTTGTAACCCCCACTTGTCCTGAGCCAATTCTCCCCTTGTATGCCCCAGGCCAAGGAAAGAAAGTGATGATAGTTCCCGGAGAACCTGATTCATCACCGAAATACAAATGATAGGTTCCAGGGTCATCAAAATTAACGGTTTTCTTCACCATACGCAGTCCCAATACTCCAGCATAAAAATCCACGTTCTCTTGAGGATTGCCTACAATTGCGGTTATATGATGTATTCCTGCATTTTGCTTTTGCATGCCCAATACTCCCTTTCCCATTGATTAATTTGTTGGTTTTATATTCAGTGGTTTTAAATTCGCTTCAATATCCTTTCTTTTCGATTCTAAAAAAGGTGGGAGGGCAAGGTTCTCACCTAAGTGCTGCTCTGCTTCATCCACTGCAAAACCTGGTCCATCAGTAGCCAATTCAAATAAGATACCATTCGGCTCCCTAAAATAAAGTGAATGAAAATAATAGCGGTCCACATAACCAGAGTTCACGAATTTCGATTCACTAATTTTCTCTATCCATTTTCTCAGTTCCCCTTCATTATCCACCCGGAAGGCAATATGGTGTACTCCCCCCCTCCCCAATCTTTCCCGAGGTATGTCATTCCTTTCTTCAATATGGAGTTCGGCGCCTGTTCCTCCCTCACCTGTCTCGTAAACGACTATCGGATTTTGCCCCCTGATTGAGGATGGGTATGTGCCTGACTGCCTGAAACCCAATACGTCGGTAAGAACACGTTCTGTTTGTACAATATCAGGTACAGTAAGTTTTACTGGCCCTAATCCAAGAATGGAAAACTCTTGCGGCACTAGGCTTCCATCCCACGGTAATCCTCCTTGAACGCCGTTATTATCCTGATCGGAAACCAAAAGAAGCCTCTGCCCTTCAGGGTCTTTAAAAGAAAGCACCTTCCTTTCAAAGCGGCTCGATATTTCATCCTGCTCAACATTGAATTCAACAAACCGTTTTTTCCAATATTCTAGTGCTTCATCATTTCTTACCCTTAAGGAAATTTCTGAAATACTATTATTCCCCTCATGAGTGCGGGCAGCATTGGGAATTTCAAAAAACGTCAATTCCGTACCCGGTGAACCAATTTGATCTCCATAAAATAAGTGATATACACGTACATCATCTTGATTCACCGTTTTTTTAATTAATCGCAACCCTAAGACTTTTGTGTAGAATTCAAAGTTATTTCCCGCTTTAGCTGTAATCGCCGAAACGTGATGTAATCCTTTTAATTCCATCCAAACCACTCCTATCTTTATAAATCTCCCCATACGGAAATGAATTAATCCTAAAATAATATCTCGAATTCAAGGTATTTAACCTTCAAAATACTTTTAATACAAATATCTTGATTTAAAGATAAACGACATAGATAAATTTGTCAACCATTTTCACACAAATAATTTTACCCGTTTTCATTTATCATAAAATATTTAAATCAGGTCAAAATAAATCGGTAGTATAAAGAATGGAGGTGTGATATATGGTTAAAGATTTTTTTAGCGCAATTGAAGATAGACGCTCTTATTATTCCCTTAGCAAGGAACGTGTTGTTCCTAATAAAAGGATTAAAGAAGTTATCGGTCATGCCGTTCAATATTCCCCTTCCGCTTTCAACTCCCAAAGTGCAAGAGTGATTGTATTAACTGGTCAAAACCACGACCAATTATGGGATATCACAAAAAAAACATTAAGAAAAGCAATCGGCGCCAAAGATTTTGAAAAAACTGAAGAAAAAATGAATTCATTTATAAATGGTTATGGTACGGTTTTATTCTTTGAAGATCAGGCTATTATAGATAGGCTTCAAGAACAATTCAAAACGTATGCCGATAACTTTCCGATTTGGTCGGACCAATCATCTGCCATTTTACAATTTGTCGTATGGACTTCCTTGGAAATTGAGGGGTTTGGTGCAAGTCTTCAGCATTATAATCCTTTAATCGATGACGAAGTGAGAAAGACATGGGATATATCACGTGATTGGAAACTCATCGCACAGATGCCCTTTGGAAAACCAACTGCAGAGCCTGATGATAAAGACTTCTCACCACTTGAAGAACGTGTGAAATATTATCATTGAAACAATAGGGGCTGTCTCTGCATAACGAGCCAGCCCTTTCATTTATTTCACTTTAGTAATCCGGAAATGCAGCAAAAAATTTTGAAAATACCAATGACGCAAAGCCTATATAATCTACAACCGGCATGATTTTGATATCCTCAATGGCGTTCAACATGTACATTTCGCATCCCCCTAGTAAACTATTGAATTGGTGAGGAACGCCCTAGTAGCCATTCCTTCAAATAATATGGGAGTTCACCGGAATATTGTTTAGCAGCATGTCCACTTTTCAGTAGGCTATATGTCTTATCCTTACATTTTAAATGCTTCATTACCGGATAAATCATTTCCTGTGGGACCAATCGATCATTCTTATTCGCTATTACTAAAACACTAGCATCAATTTTCGATAGCTTCGCTTTTTTTCCCCTTACCTTAAAACTCCCATTAACCAAGCTGTTATTTATCAAAAGGTCTTTCGTTATTTGTTTCGCGGCTGCTCCGGATAATGGTATATGCCCATTAGCCCAAGCATTGAAGCGGCGCCAATTTTGAACGTATTCATCATCATCCGCTTGATTCAATAAAGATAGATAGGGTGATATATAGATAGGGGATGTCATTAATCGGATTCCATATTTAACTGCACTGGCTGGGATCGTTTGATAAATATCAATCGTATCATTAAAATCCGCGGTGCCTTCCTTTAACGCTACCTGCCATTGATCAAAAAATTCTGAGGCACTGAAATCTACAGGTGTAACGGAAAGGATCAAATTCTTGATTGGCTCGTCTGAAATGGCAGCATATATTGCGGCTATTGTACCGCCGAGGCAAAACCCCATGACGGTAATTTCTGATGCTCCAGAGTGGCGTAATGCACGCTGTACTCCTTTTTGAATATAATCGGCGATATAATCTTCAATCGATATTTCACCATCTTCAAAGCCCGGACTTCCAAAATCAAGCAAATACACATCAAAACCTTCATTTACAAAAGATTCTATTAAACTATTGCCGGGGGACAAATCAAGAATCAAAGGAGTATTGATTAGTGAATATATAAGAAAAACCGGTACATCATATTTTTTTTGTTCTGATGGATAATACCAAAGCGTTGATTTGTTTTTTTTCCACACCGCAATTTTCGGCGTCATTCCCATTTCAGGCATTGGCTGATTGGGAATATCCATAAAACGTTTCCATTTAGGTATTGATTCGGATTGATTTTTCGGCACTTTCCGCTTAGACATTTGAATTTCCCTGTCCATGTAAATCGAACCCAGGTAACTGCGAGCTTAACAATAAGGAGTTATTTATAATATCCGCCAATCTTTTTTTACGCCCTTCCATTTCATTGGATTCCCAACTTGACTTCTTTTTCTTACTGAGCGATGAAGTGCGTTTATTACTAACTGCAGATTTACCTCTGACATTCCCGCCCCTATCCTCTACAAGTGTTGAGATCAGCTCTTCTAAACTATCAATTTTTTCTTCGAGCTGGATGACTAATTTCGCAATACTCGCTACATCTTTTTTTGTTGGATAATTCATGATGATGGACATTCTTTCTGAGGCTTCCTGCATTCTATTTATTTTTGGAATCTGCAATCGGGCATTGTCGCTTACTGCTTCTATTAACTCACGGTTATTTAGCAAATTCTGAATTTTATCATTAAGCTGTTGCTCTTTTTGTGCGCCTAGTAATTTAAGCCCTTTATAAAAATTTGATTTTCCTGTCATATATTTCTTCCTTCCTTTCTCCGTTTACGCTAATGCCGAAACTCCACCGTCAATGATTAAAATATGACCGATCATATAGTCAGAAGCCTGTGAGGCTAAAAATACGGCGGCACCCTTTAAATCATCTTCATTGCCAAACCTGCCAGCCGGAGTATTACCTAATATGTCGTAGTTAGACTGTTCAAGAATATTCTTTGTGATTTTAGTCGGGAAAAATCCAGGTGCAATTGCATTGACTTGGATTCCGAATCTAGCAAGTTTAACTCCTAAATCCTTGGTCATTGTAATGATGGCACCCTTACTGGTGTTATAAGCTATCGTATCCAATACCTCAGGAAGCGACCCGCCAAGACCTGTCACCGATGCAATATTTATGATTTTTCCGGAATTTTGCTGCTTCATGATCTTCGCTACAGCCTGTGAAAATAGGAATGTACCTGTAACGTTAACATTCAATACTTTTTCCCACTTATCCTTGGGAACATCCAAAAGCGGACCTGACCAGGACGTACCGCTATTATTGACAAGAATATCAATCGTGCCGAATTGAGCAACCGTTTCCTTGACGACATGGTCAATGGCACTCTCATCCGTGATATCACATTCAAAGGCAACGGCATTAACACCCATCGATCGCAAGTCTTCACATGCCTCCTTACATAGAGGAAGATTTCGTGAAGCAATGACTATATTTGCACCAGCCTCCCCCAACGCGATGGCGATCTGTTTCCCCAGTCCCCTGCCGCCGCCGGTGATGATAGCCGTTTTATTAGTCAAATCAAACATATCACTCAATGTAGTCAACTTTTCAGCCCTTTCTTTATGAAGAATTTTTTATATAAAACTGTCTATATCATTATAGAAAAGCCTATCCAATATTGTGCTTAAAATAGCCAAATGCCCCTGCCTTTTGTTTCATCAACATGTATCTTTTATATCAATGAGAATGCTTCGGTCAGCTGTCGGAAATTCGACCTACTGGAAACTTAATTTGTCCTGCTGGAAGTAGATCATTCGAACGTTTCGTCACTTTTTTCGACCGATAACTGGATTATTCGACTGAGTGAGCAAAATCGGATACTTAACCTGTTAAATCGTTTACACTATAGAACAGTAAGGAGGTTAAAAAATGACTATACATCACTTTCATTTAACCGCCGAATGGCCCGGCGGCAGAAATGATATCGGCACGATTCATTCAGGGAATCTTCAAACACAAATAAGTATTCCTACTGGAATGGAAGGACCAGGGATCGGGACCAATCCCGATGAAATGCTTCTTGGGGCGGCATCGACCTGCTATATCATTACCTTTGCTGCCATGTTAGAGCGTGCCCATATAGAAAAGGCGAGCTTATCCATGCAATCGGAAGCGTTAGTGGATGTTACGAATGGTGTATTTACCTATAAGAAAATCATTCATCGCCCTGCACTTGTATTAGTATCGGGCACTTCTGAAAAAGTGGTTGAAAAAGCGAGGAAACTTGCTGAAAAAGCTGAAACTTCATGTATGATTTCTAGAGCGATCAAAGGTAATGTAGCGGTGGAACTGAATGCGAAAATTTCCATAGCACAGCAACCTTGAAACAGGAAAAGTGCCTAACCCCATGTTGGTTTAGGCACTTTTTGAACTATTGAATCAAGTTCACTTTATTTTCAACCTCTTGGCACACTTCATCAGCCGTTAAACCATTTGCCTCAATGATGGACGCTTTCAATGAAGTATCGCTTATACCCATCACATTACTTTCCAAACCTGTTACCACACAACAATCCACGTTTTTTGCGTCAGCTTCTTGTTTAATCTCCACAACATCAAAACCTTTTTCGCGAAGTGCTTCCTGAATATTCGTTAAAGATTCTTCAACACCGATTTTTGACATCAACACACACCTCCTCTACCTTCTAACCTGTCCTTTTCACCTTCAATATATGTATAGGATGCACAGGAAATAGGGAAAGTAATATCGAGGTGATAAACATGAATGGGAAAAACAAGAAAGATGCTTCACAAACTCGTTTAGGTTCTTCTCAGATAGAGGGGCAAGGTACCACTACGAAAGAAACCGGGGCCTTCACTCAACCTTCTTCACTTAAAAAGCAAAAACGCTCCTGATAAAAAAGAATTCTAAATCAATCATGGAACTCCGCCTTCATGATACGCAAAAAAACGCTTGGTTTAACCGCCAAGCGTTTTTCCTCTGAATGACCCTTTCTTTGCCATACATTCAATAAGGGTCTTATATATTTTGTTTTCTGATTTCCCTTTGAATTTTTAGATCATTCAATTGATCTCCATCAATTGTTTTTGAATCCATTTTTGCATTTTCGGCTTCACATGGGTTTAAATCACTTGCCCTTAAATTATTATTAGGCGCTGCTTGCTCGTTCCATTTGGTCATCATGATCTCCTCCTCAGTCCTTTATTCTTCCCAAACCTAAGAATATTCATGAATACACCCCATCATTTATTGCAAAGATAGGAATGGAGGTGGTTTTATTGGAACCAAACAAACCCGGCAATAAGAATGTACCGGATTTTAAAGAGTTGAACGATCGTATCATCAGAGAAGCATCACAGAGTCCCCGTTTAGTGATTCAAACAAATTTGGATGCAAAGAATGTAAAGGATGAGAACCCTTATGCGGATCGGATAAACAGTGAAGGATTTTCTGATTTTTTTGAGGAATAAAACAAACCACTTTGTACAATTTGGACGTTGATTTCCGCTCCAGGCACTCGCTTTCCGCGGGCTGTCCGGAGCCCCTCGGCGCCTTTGCGCCTGCGGGGTCTCGCACACCCTCTCCAATCAACTTTGTTTTAAAATATAAAATCCCTTTTTCTACATAATTAAACCGGCTTAATAAGCCGGTTAATTTTAAAAATATTTTTTCTTCCAAAAAATGAAAGCCGTCGTCCCAGCTAATGTGATGGCAATTAATAATGTAAAAATGAAAGCAAACCGATTATGTTCAAATGGTAGTTCGACATTCATTCCGTAAAAACTTGCCACCATCGTCGGAAGTGTTAAAATAATGGTCACTGAGGTTAGAAACTTCATGGCATTGTTGACATTATTGGAAATGATCGAAGCGAATGCATCCATCATACCGCTAAGAATGGATAGATACACTTCCGCCATTTCGATTGCCTGAGCATTTTCGATGATTACATCCTCTAGCAATTCTTTATCTTCTTCATACATTTTCAAATAATTAAAACGGAGGATCTTATCAAGTACTACTCGATTGGATTTCAATGATGTCGTAAAATAAACCAGGCTTTTTTCCAAAGCAAGGAAAGTGTATAATTCTTTATTTTTCATGGACTGATGCAATTCACGTTCCGCTTCATTAGTCATCTTGTTAATCTGTTTGAGGTAACGTAAGTAATAGGATGAAATCTCAAATAATAATTGTAACGCAAACCTGGTTTTCTTATTGGTGAAAAACCCTTTGATTTTATTGTTTTTGAAATTCGCCAATATCGGTGTTTCTTTCAAAGACACTGTAATGAAACAGTCTTTGGTAAAGATCATACCGATGGGGATCGTTTCAAAGATCGGTAAGTCGGCTTCGTCCCTGGTCAAATATGGGAAGTCGACAATAATTAAGACATTATCATCCTCTTTTTCAATTCGTGGCCTTTCCTCATCGTCCAGTGGGTCTTTCATGAAGTTAATCGGTAATTGCAAAGTCGTGCATATATAATCTATTTCAGCTTCTGTGGGCGCAACAATGTTCACCCAGGAACCTTTTGTCATTTCCTCGATATTGATTAGGTGACGGTTTTCATCCGTCTTGTAGATTTCAATCATTTCTTGACCTCCTCTTCTATAGAGAAAGCCTTATTTACCTTCTTCGAGCGGATACTCAGGGAGAATAACAGTCTCGACTTCTAGCATCATATCGGCTTCCTCTTTCTTTCTGGGTTCAGGATCATAAGAACTGCTGCTCACTTGTATCCACTTCCTTTCGATTCTTTAATCTTAATCCTTATTCATTTAAAGCACAATAAAGAATTTAATACCATGAATCCATCTGTGAAATTCGCAATTATCTGATTTTTATAATTTTAAAAATATAATAAAAAAAACGCTTGGGTATCCCCAAGCGAGTCTGTTTGCATTATCCATGCTTCGCATTATTATAATAGTGAACACCATACATGGCGCCTTCATCAACCATTTTATTATCGTCATGATCATATGGATCAGGGTGACCTGCCTTTTCAATTACGGGATCCAGCTCGGAAGCCTTCCTATTCCAAAAACCTACTGTTTTTGCTTTTGCATTGGACCATATGTCCTTCACTTTTCCTCTGTTCGCTTTATTCGATAAAAATGAGACTCCGGCAACTCCGACTCCTATTAATACAACGTTTTTTCCTAATGCCATCATTACCTTCCCCCTTATTTATTGACTTGCTATATCTATACCCCACGCCAGTTAATTTAAACCTTTATTTATATGGAGGAATTTGATAAAAGAAATTAGGTTTCATTATTTCATTGTTATATGGCTGATGAAAAACGTGTGTCGTCGCTGGGGACACCGGTGGTATCAACCAGGTCCAGTCCCCCGTTACTTTCCTGGCACAAGAGGCTTCTTTTTCCTCGAATTTCTTGAATTGTTTGGCTGCTGTATGGTGATCTACGATGCTGACTCCGTGTTTTTTATATGAATGAAGGACTGCTTCATTCAGTTCGATCAGGGCTCTATCTTTCCATAAATTCGAATCACGCTTAATATCCAAGCCCATCCTCTCCCCGATTGCCGGCAGCATATTGTAGCGTTCTTCGTCCGCAAGGTTCCTGGCACCGATTTCCGTTCCCATGTACCACCCATTAAATGGCGCAGCAGAATAAGTAATACCGCCAATTTCCAATCTCATGCCGGAAATGATTGGAACCGCATACCATTTGATTTGAAGATCTTTGAACCATTTTAGCTTAGGGTGGGTGATTTGGACTTCTTTAACGAGGCTTTCAGGTATATCATGAAAACTAGGGGGGTTACCGTCCAATTGGACTACAAGGGGTAAAATATCGAAAGGTCCGTTTTTCCCTTCCCATCCTAATGCCATACATTGCTTGGTGAATTCGATTGAACTTGAATCACCGATCACGCCATGTTCCGTCTCATATCCTGCATATCGAATGAGCTGATGATTCCAAATATCCACTTTTCGATCATGATCTTTCTGTTTGAAAATTGTAATCACAGGCCTGATGCTCCCATTATTCGTAGCATATTCGATATGCTCAAAGAGAGCCGATACTATTCCTTCTTCGCTTTGAATCATCCTTTTATCAATCACCCTCAGCGATTCCCAAAAAAAGCGCCCAATGCAACGATTGCTATTACGCCAAGCTAATTTAGCACCATATACCAATTCTTCATATGTATGTTCATATTTGCCTGTTTCATTTATTTCCTCGTTAATTTGTTCGATCCTGCCATTTATGTCCTCTTCCGTTTTCAATAATTCAGGATAACTTGTCCTGATAAAGGATACGGCCTCTTGCAGTAAATCATTCATCATTTCCACGGATCCTTCCATTTGCAAAACTTTGACTATAATATTAAAATAACATATTTTTCATGGTATCTCTAAAAAACACAATTTTTTAAAAGCGCATTTTTTTAAAATGTGGCAATTCAGAGGCGGATTACTTTTCATAATACTTAAAGTAAGTTCATAAATTTCTTATACTATAACATCTCTAGTAACTAAATAATTATCGGTAAAGTTGTTACATATGAGGTAAATGGATTATAATATATTAATAATGAGGTGATATGATGAATAATACGACACTTTGTCCACGATTTGAAAAAGGAATGCAAATCTTGAGTAAACGCTGGACTGGATTGATTGTCAATCAATTACTTAATGGCCCTCAACGGTTTTGTAATATTGAATCTGCATTCCCGATAAGCGGCAGGATTCTTTCTGAACGTTTAAAGGACTTGGAAATTGAAGGTATTGTTAAAAGGGACGTATATCCAGAGACACCGGTCAGGATTGAATATTCCTTAACTGAAAAAGGAAAGGCTCTTGCACCGGTAATGAACGAAATTCAAAATTGGGCACAAGAATGGCTTGAACCAATACAGAATCAATGACATAGGAATTAAAGGAAGGAGGAAGTTCCGCCAGCTGCGGACTCCCTCCTTTTTTGTTTAAGCGCCAGAGACTGGTGGTATATTTTTTACAGATAGAATAACACTAGGTTTATTCCAAATTTATGGGCGGTGAATTCATGAAACAAGCAGATTGCATTATTATTGGTGGAGGGATAGCCGGTATTCAGGCAGCCATCCAGCTCGGAAGATATAAACATGATATTATCGTCATTGATTCTGCTCAAGGCCGATCTTCCATTGCCAAGGCTTACCATAACATTCTTGGATGGCCTGATGGGGTAAGCGGCAAACAATTAAGGACGCTTGGCAGGCAGCACGCTGAAAAATTCGGTGTCGAATTCCTGGATGATACAGTGAAATCTCTTGAAAAAAAGCAGGACAAGTTTTTTATCCGAACAAAGAATGACATGGATTATGAAGCCAAAATGATTTTTCTTGGTACTGGCATTACTGATAACATTCCTCCAATCAAAAACATTTATCCGACCCTTGGGACATCCACATATATATGCCCTGATTGTGATGGGTATGAGATCATGGATAAGCAAACCGTTGTCATCGGAGGCGGAAATGCGGGAGCGGGCATGGCGCTTACTCTATTATATTGGTCAAAAGATATCATTTACGTAAATCATTCGAGAACAAGAATTGATGATGAGTATAGGGAAAAGTTAAAGGAAAATCAGATTCCTGTAATTGAAGAGGAAGTTTGTGAAGTTCATATTAATGCCAAACAGCAGTTGAAAGCCGTTCAATTAACATCCGGTAAAATAATCGAAGCTGAAAAAGCATTCACGGCATTTAAAGGTAACAAACTTAATAATGAGCTAGCCTTGCAATTAGGTGTGCAAGTAAATGAAAACAATCATGTGGTGATTCATCCACGGACTAAAGAAACGAATATTAAAGGAGTCTGGGCAGGCGGCGACCTCGTTGCCCATTCCGAACAAGTCACCATTTCGATGGGGGATGGCACCCAAGCAGCGATATGGATTCATAAAAGGCTGTTAGGCCAGCCACTTCCATACGATTGACAACCTGATGGAAAAACACAAGGCGACCTGTCCACCAGGCCGCCTTTTACATTGGTATTTATAAAGTTTTCCACGTTAGCCTTCCATACACATCTATATTCGATTCCTTCCCTTAAAAACTTTAACCAAAATGAGAATGACCGCAATGATAAGCAAGATATGTATAAATCCTGCAGCCACTTTAAAGACTAAACCAAGAACCCATAATAATAATATTATACCAATAATTGTCCAAATCATGATAATCCTCCTTCTTCCCTTCTTTAAATGATTTTTTATTAATAAGAAGCTACAACGAAATTTTTTGCTTACATTTAAATTACCCATATCTTTCTGTAACAAACCCTCACCCTATTTTTTACATAAAACTGTAAATGCTGTAAATGATAATAAAGAAATAAGGAATCTTCCATATTGAAAAACATCCACCATCAGGAAGAGACTTACAAGCTTTATAGGTACCGCAAAAATCAATTAGAAGGAGTCGTTCATTCATGAAAAAGTTTTTAGTCATCTGTCTAACAGCCTGTTCCCTGTTCTTGGTTAACCTGAATCATCCGGCTGCACAGGAAAATAAAGTAAAACAGGAAAGTGTCCAATTCACTGAAGCCCAAAAATCGGAAATCGCTAAGATCCAAAAGCAGATACTCGCTGACAAAAAGCTATTGATCGAAAAATATGTCGAGTATGGCGCTCTCTCGAAAGAAGAAGCAAATAAAATGGTTTCACATTTTGAAGAACATTATAAAATGATGGAAGAACATAATTTCCAAATTCCGCCGCACCTCCCACATGCTCGGCACATGCATAAGTAATTGTATGTTTTTTGCCTATATAGCCTAATAATCCGACCTGATGAATAGGCCGGATTATTTTCATTCTTTTGTCCTTGATAAATAAACATTACGCGTTTACCATTTACTAAAGGATTTATATTTCTCTTTAGCGAAATACATAACTATGAGAAATGAAAGGGTGAAAAGGATGAACAAAATAGGCATTACAGCAAGAGACTTATTTCACTTGAAATCAGTAACCGATCCAAAGCTATCCCCGGATGGCAGCATGGCGATTTATGTCCAAACCAGAATAGATGAAAAAACGGAAAAATACATTTCCAATCTGTATATGTTCAGCCTGATTACGAATGAAACTAAGCAATGGACGTTTGGGGATAATCGTGATACATCACCAGCCTGGTCCCCCGACGGCAAGCATATCGCCTTCATATCGGACAGATCAGGTAAAAAACAAGTTCACATTATTGGGAGCATTGGTGGGGAAGCTCGACAGCTGACACATTTCGTTAACGGCGTAACAAAGCCTATTTGGTCTCCTTGTTCCACAAAGTTGCTGCTTTCAACCGGTTTAAAGGTGGGCGAAAACCTTAATACGGTTAAGGAAAATGATTTGTCCAAAGAAGTTCATAGGTATGACCGTATTAAGTATAAATGGGATGGGAGAGGCTATTTTGATCAGTTATATCAGCAGCTGGTTATAGTAGGAATTTTTAAGGGAGATTCCACATTGCTAACAGAAAACAATATTGATCATCATCCGAATGCATGGTCCCCAGACGGACAGCATATTGCCTTCATAAGCGGAGATGCAGAAAGAAGTGATGATGAACTTTTTTCCGATATTTTCATCATGGAACTAGAAACGAAAGCTTTAGAGAAGATAACGGATGGCAAAGGTTTCTTTAGAGATCCGAAATGGTCACCAAATGGTGAATATCTATCATTCATTGGCCATAATAAAGAATTTGCCGGTGCCACCTTTTCAAATATCTGGTTATATTCCATATTCGATCAAACGACTCAGTGTTTGACCGATGGATGGGACGTCCAAATTGGAGATTCCGCAATTGGGGATTTCCAAATCGGAGCTGTCGACCCAGGTATCTTATGGACAAACGATAGCCAAGGCTTTTATTTTTTAATAAGCGATTACGGAAATACCGGAGTTTATTATGGTTCCATTGAAGGAGCCATGTATCCATCGATCCTTGACCCGCAGCATATATACGGCCTGACTATAGATCCCCAAAGCCATCGTGCTGTCGTGGCCATAAGTACACCTGTTCATCCCGGGAATCTCTTTGCTTATAACCTTACCAATGGCGATAAGAAACAAATCAGTTTTGTTAATGAGGATTTTTTGAAGGATAAACATTTGTCCATGGCTGAACCCATTACATTTCCATCTGTTGATGGACTTACCATTCACGGCTGGCTCATGAGACCGACTGATTTTAAAAGTAATCAAAAATATCCGCTCATTTTAGAAATCCACGGCGGTCCGCATATGATGTATGCCAATACATATGTTCATGAATTCCAGACCTTGGCTAATGAAGGGTATACTGTTTTGTTCACTAACCCGCGCGGAAGTGTTGGATATGGCCAAGATTTCGTAAATGCCTGCCGGGGCGATTATGGAGGCATGGATTATAAGGACTTAATGGCTGGAGTTGATCACGTTTTAGCTACGTATGATTTTATTCAGCATGAAGATTTAGGTGTATCCGGAGGAAGTTATGGAGGGTTCATGACAAATTGGATCATCGGACAAACCAACCGCTTTAAAGCCGCTGTGACTCAGCGTTGCATCAGTAACTGGCTAAGTTTTTATGGTGTCAGCGACATTGGTTATTATTTTACAGAGTGGGAAGTAGGCGGCGATATCGTTAACTCTGCTGAAAAATTATGGCAGCACTCTCCTTTAAAATATGTTTCCAATGTGAATACCCCTTTACTTTTACTTCACGGTGAAAAGGATTTCCGATGTCCCATTGAACAGAGCGAGCAATTTTTTGTCGCTTTAAAACGGCAAAAAAAAGAAGCAGTGCTTGTTTCATTCCCAGATGAAACTCACGAAGTATCCCGAAGCGGATCTCCAAAAATGCGCCTGCAACATGTTGAGGAAATCAAAGGATGGTTCAATAAGTATCTTTAAAAACAAAACTCTGTTAGCAAAAGCTAACAGAGTTTTGTTTTTAGTGTTGAATTTGGTCCCTGTCTTCGGAAATTGAACTTAAAGCATTTCCCGCCATTGAATTTGTCTGATGGTGTACAGCAAGATCACCTAATGCCACGACTCCCACCAGCTTGTCATTCTCAATGATAGGGAGCCTTCTGATTTGCTCGGTAGCCATTAACTCTTCAGCTTCCTCCACTGACATACCTGGCGTGCCTGTTACAAGGTTCGTGGAAATGACATCAGTAATTCTAGTTGAATTCGGCTTTTTCTCTGCCACACAGCGAATGACGATATCCCTGTCCGTGATGACACCAATTAAATGGTTATTCTCCAAAACAGGAATGACACCAACATCATCATTCTTCATTTTGACTGCTGCTTCATATATATTATCTTCCGCAGTGCAACAATTCACGTCTGTTGTCATGATATCTCTTAATGTAGTCACGGATATCCCTCCATTTTCATAAGTTGCTTGTTTATTTTTGACTTCTGAAGAGAAATTATTCATGAAACATGTTCATGTTTCATTCCACATATTTCCCATGGTCCGGCTTAGCTAATGAATCGAATTCCTTTGCAAGCTTTGATAAACCCATTTCCAGCTCATGCCCTTCAACAGGATACCCGTGCCCCGTTATGGCAACAGCCGGCTTCATACTTTCCAATAACTTTACAGATTCTTTTGCAGCCTCCCAATCGGTTGTCAAATACCGCGGTGGGCCTGCTATTTCTTTCTCCTGAGTGATGACCTTGTATAGTGAATCTTGCCTGACATTCACAAAAGCATCTCCAGCAATCAAACTTCGGTCACTATCACGGAAAAGTGAAATATGTCCTTTTGAATGGCCAGGAGTGTGAACCCATTTCCAATCACGAAGTCCGGGAACACTATGATCATCAGGCAATGGCTGAACTTTTTCATCAAGGTTGATTCCCTCATTCGGAAATATCCATGAAATTTTTGCGACCATCCCTCCTTCAACAGTAGGGTCCGGATGGGGGTAATCTTCCTGTCCCGTTAAATAAGGCATTTCTTTTATATGGGCATAAACTGGAACTCCCCAATGCTCCATTAACTCAATCAGTGCTCCAACATGATCGAAATGTCCATGTGTCAAAATAATGGCAGCAGGTGGATTTTGCGGTCCATATATTTCTTCAGCAGTTTTCTTTATTACCTCTGCTGAGCGTGGCATCCCTGCATCTATCAATACCCATTGATCATCTTTGGGTGACCCTACAAATATTACATTAACGATTTGGACGGACAGACAATATATATCCTCATTTATTTTCTGTACATCACCATTGGAGACTGAAGTCATTGGCATGAATTTTTTATTCAAATGATTATCATCCATTTATAATCCTCCTAATTTTGAACATTCTTTTTTAAAAGGATACCCTGTACAAGAAAATAAAAAACAACCTATTATTTATATAGGCTGTTTCAGACAGAAGACAAATTCAAAGTAAAAAGCGAGTTTGCCTTCTGTTTTTTCATTTTTAAAAATGAAGATGATTTCAGAAATCCGCTCGCTTTCCGCCGGGGGTCTCGGCTAGCCATTAAACCGATTCTTCTTTTGAAATCCGGTTCGGGGTGCGACACTTCCGGAAGCCCTTTTGTCAACAAACTGAAACATCCAATAATCTATATAGGCTGTTTCTCAGAATACATCCCTCCGGGTAAACACTGTAAAAGATACAATTAAAGCAAGAGCCCACCAAACGAGCAAGGTAATGACAGATGATAATAAAGTCATCCCTTCTATCGGTGGAGCCGTGCCGCTAATATAAGCGGTCAACTTCAAATTCACCATAAAGAAATACTTCGCTGATTCCCATGATGAAACCATATTGTTCAATATAGCCCCGGAAATTAATGCAGCCAGCATGATGCCCATGCCTGCAGGAGTGCTCCTTACTAAAACCGAAAGCATGAAAGAAAGAGTCCCTACAACAACCGCCACCAGCCAGACAAGTCCCAAATCCATCAATAGGAATTTCCATTGTTCAACTAACCTTACTTGACTGACATCTACATCAGCACCATTCAATTCAAATCCCGTTATTATGGGGGCCCCCCAGCCTTGGTACCCGAAAACGATTCCTGATAAAAGGTAAGACAATAAGGCTGTCATCGCCACGATAATCGAAACCGATAATAATAATGTTACATATTTGCTCAATAAGATTTTCCAGCGCTCCACTGGCCTTGTCAACAGAAGTTTGATCGTGCCTTGTCCATTTTCGGAAGAAACCAAATCACTGGCCACAATCATGATCAACAGCGGAATGAACAAATCAATTGCATTTTCCAAAAACATGCGTGTAAAAGTAGCTGCGCCTGGTTCTGAGGGATTAATATCATGATCGAGATAATATTGCTGCTGCTTCAGACTTACTTGCAGCTGTTCACGCCACTCATCCAGCATCCTATTCGAGCCCAACCGATTTTGAGTATCAATGATTTGCTGCTGAAGAGCCGCACGCCAATCATCAGTTCCCAACTTCTCCCGTTGCTCTTCCACTTGTTTGTATTGGGCATATGTAAACATCAACACTAAAATTCCAACGATAATACCGATTATGATCAGCCGTTTTTTTGCCAACATCTTCATCATTTCATTTTGGACCAATTTATTCAATGCCTGCACCTCCGACACCGGTAACTTGTAAAAACAACTCTTCCAATCCTGGGAGCTTTCGATTCATTTCATGCACCCTCACCCCTGCTTGGTTAAGTGCTGCATTCCATTCAGGCGTTTCGGATTCATCATAAGCTGTAATGATATATTTTTGATCTAAGGTAATATCGGTGAAGCGGCTAAGAATTTCCGCTCCCTTTTGAATAGGTTCCACCCGCCAAATTATCCGCTCCTGCTGGGATAATAAGCTTTCCACTGTATCCGTTTTAATAATTTCCCCGCCTTTAATAATTGCGACCCGGTCACAAAGTTGCTGTATTTCACCTAATAAGTGTGAGGAAACCAGCACACTCATACCCTTTTCTTCAGCCAGCTTCCTGATGAATTGTCGCATTTCACGGATTCCGGCAGGATCTAGACCGTTAGTCGGTTCATCCAATATTAATAGCTTAGGACTGTTCAGCATTGCCTGCGCGATTCCTAAACGCTGCCTCATACCTAACGAATAGGTCTTCACTTTATCGTGAATTCTTGCTTGCAGACCGACGAGTTCAACAACCTCGATCATTCTTGTTTCATCGACTTCAGGTAACATTCTTGCAAAGTGGAGTAAATTATCCCACCCACTCAAAAATGGATATAATTCTGGATTTTCAACGATGCAGCCCATTTGCTTCATGGCCTTCGTAAATTCCTGACGAACATCATAACCGCATATATGGATGGAACCCGAGGATGGCTTAATCAATCCGACCAACATGCGGATTGTCGTCGTCTTACCTGCCCCATTCGGTCCTAAAAAGCCGAAAACCTCACCTTCATTCAACTCAAAATCTATTCCTTTAATAATTTCCCGTTTGCCAATCTTTTTTCTCAATTCCCTAACAGACAATGTCACCTGTTTCATCGTTCCACATCCTCCCATTTTAT
The DNA here is from genome assembly GCF_014844095.1 of Brevibacillus sp. JNUCC-41. NCBI lineage: Bacteria > Bacillati > Bacillota > Bacilli > Caryophanales > Bacillaceae > Peribacillus > Peribacillus sp. JNUCC41. The sequence continues at coordinate 4,840,890 of NZ_CP062163.1, forward strand.
TAAAGGAGCAACTCTATCAGCAATTAAACGATACCCTTTCTTATTAGGGTGAAAATTGTCCGAATACAAATACTCATTTACCGACAATTGAAATAAATCGAATGTTGGAACAAAAATTGCATTTTCATAATGAGCCACGACTTCCGCCGTTGCATTATTCCAGTCCCGTACGATGCGGTTCGTATCTATGTCTTTATCCAAATCTATAAATGGATTATACAGACCAAGTAACAAAATAGTAGCTGAATCATTGACTTTATTTATATCTTTAAAAATTTCATGTAAATTTCCCAAGAAATTCTTTTGTGAAACGGATATAGCTTCATGATCATATTCAAGCAGGGTCTGCCCTTTTTGAAATAAATCGTTCCCCCCGATTGTAACTAAAATAACATCAGCTGCCTGGATTTGGCGCTTAACTTCCGGTTGTTTCACTTGCTGCACCAATTCTTTAGACACTTGTCCATTAATTCCGAGGTTATGAATGATTGGTTTTCTTTTATATTGACTCTTCAACTCTTCAACAACAAGTCCAACATAGCCTTTGCCTGTTTCATCACCTGTGCCACGTGTTAATGAATCGCCTAATGCCAATACCGTAAAATCAGCAGGAAGGTCACTTTTAATGGGGGTTTCTTCAATTACTTCCATATCGGACGTTCCTTTTCCATAATGGTCCATCATCGCCCATCCTAGGCAAAATACAAAGAACAGGCTGATTAGGGCTGATACGATGGTAGTAGCTAACACTTTTGGTTTACTCAAAAACACTCACCCTTCCATTCATTCTCTATCTTCCATTAAATCATATTATTTCCAAAAATAAAAAAACGTTTACTTATGGATAACTTATCAAAAAAATAAAGGCAGAATGGGACATATGTATTCCCTTTCTGCCTTTTTGAATGACTGTTTAATCGATTCCTGACCCTTCACGTAAGTCCCTTTGATTTTGTCTACTCCCTTTTGACTTGAGACATGATGCCACGCACTAAAGAAGGCACTCGGGGGTCGCTAGTGATGAGAAATGAACAGTTGTTAATGCAGCCCTAGACCTGAGTTTTGCATGCCCACTTCAATTGAAATCATTTATGATCTTCCTTATTAGAACTGTTCACTCATCAATTTTCCATTATACCTATGGGTTTCCCCATTACTTTTACATTCTTTTCTACCTTCATGAGCCATATTGTAAGCAGGATCCCGATCAGTGTGAGTAATCCATAAAATAAATAGACTGAATATATCCCTGATTTTTCCAATATTATCCCGCCGCTGAAGGTACTGAACCAGTTCCCCAATCCGTTGCCAATGGCGGAATAAAGCGTTATTGCTGTTACTGTTATACGTGCTGGGACAACTTCCCTGATATATTGTAAAGCTGCTGGAATGAATAAGCCAAGTGAAAACCCTTGAATGATCGAAGTCACATATACGGTAGCCAAACTTGGTTCAGTGAAGTATAAACCCCAGCGGAGCAATGAAGCCGTGCCAGCCAGTAAGGTAATTGGCAGCAAGCCTATCTTATGGATCCAGGCACCTGCCATTCTCATAAAGGGGATTTCCGATAATACAGCTAATAGGAACGCGATGCCAATTCCTGTATATGTACCGCCTCTTGCCTCGACAAACAAACCATAGTATACATTATTTGCAAGATTAGGACCAAAAAGCAAGAACGTTATAGCAAGAAAGATAAGAAATCGTTTCATGGTAATCAATTCTTTCATACCACCAAAAAGTTTCACTTTCCCCCCTGGTGGTTCTTCGGGCAAACGAAGAGCCAGACCAGCCGCTATCAGCAGGCCGAAGAAAAAGGCATAAAATATAACGGAAGGACCCATGAAGGATTCAGATAACTTGCCCATTACAAAAACAGCCACACCGTAACCAAGTGATCCGAATAAACGGATTTTCCCATAATTCGATTTGATTTTTGTTGTATATTGAAGGGTGATGCTATCAGAAACTGGTATTATCGCACTTTGAAAGATGGCCAAAGCGATTGCGACGGATACGAAAAGGAAATAGTGTTCGAACAGCAAGTAGCCTAAACCGAATAGACCAGCAAGAAACGATGTCATTGCGAGTATTTTTGCTGGTCTCCCGCTCCAATCACAAACAATTCCCCAAAAAGGTTGAAAAACGATCATCACTATCGGTCCAACAGACATGATCGTCCCTATCTCAATACCTGATAAACCTGCCTCATTGGCCAAATAAACGCTTAATAGCGGTGTTAAACTTCCCACTGCAAAAAAAGAAAAAAGGTAAAATACCTTCAAGCTAATAATATTGACATGCTTTTGTTTTTCCAAATCCCGTTCCCCCACACAGACATCTTCTAAAAAGTTGATGATTTTTTTCATTGCTTCCTATTAGACATTAGGGAGCACGATATTAAAGACTGTTCCTTTATTGACTTCGCTCTCGACATAGACATTTCCAGAATGGCTTTCTATGATTTTAAAGCTGATCATGAGACCTAACCCATTACCAGATTTTTTCGTTGTGAAAAATGGTTCTCCCAATCTCTTAAGCTGCTCTGGCGGCATTCCAATTCCTGTGTCGGTTATGGATATATGCACATTATCCTCTTTAAGTTCAGTAATGACTTTTATGAATCCACCATCAGGCATAGCTTCCATACCATTTTTAATGAAGTTCAACATGACCTGTTTTAACCGATTCTCATCACAACGAACGAGGATTTCTTCGTCATTACATTCCGAAATCAGCGTGATGTTCTTCTTCCTGGCTTCAAACTCCGTCAAAGATACAACATTTTGAATGATCGACACAAGGTTCTTCGTTTCCAATATCAATGCCTGGGGTTTGGCCAATTGTAAGAACTCTTCAACTATCTCATTCACACGATTGATTTCATCCATGATTATTTCTAGATATTCTTGTTTATTTTCGTCCGTTTCATCCAATTGCAAAAATTCCGTATACCCTTTCATGGAGGTCAGCGGATTCCGTATTTCATGCGCCACCCCAGCAGCAAGCTGACCGACAGCGGCTAATTTATCCTGCCGATGGAGCATCTCTTCAGATTGTTTACGCTCAGTTATGTCATATCTCAGTGCCAAAAACTGAAACGGCTTTCCTTCTTCGCTGAAAAATGGAACAATCGTTGTATCGACCCAATATAAACTGCCATCTTTCGCCTTGTTTCTAATTTCACCTTTCCAAACTTTCCGGTCATGGACGGTCTTCCACATTTGTTCAAAGAATTCCTTTGAATGGTATCCGGAATTAACCATTCTATGGGTCTGGCCTATCAATTCACCTTTGCCATAACCTGAAACCTCCGAGAACTTTTCATTCACTTCAATAATGACTCCTTTATCATCGGTTATCGCCACAATCAAAGATTGGTTGATTGCATATTGCATATCTTCTAGTTCCTTGATTGACCCCTTTAAAGCATTTTCTGCTTTTTTACGAGCGGAAATGTCCGAACGGATGGAAATATATTGATATGGTTTCCCCTTTTTCATAAACGGAACGATAGTTGTATCCACCCAATACAGATTACCATCTTTAGCCCGATTGCATATTTCACCGTGCCATGTATTCCCTTGACTGATCGTTTGCCATAAGTCAGTGAAAAATTCTTTTGCGTGATAACCAGAATTGATTATCGAATGATTTTTTCCAATTAGTTCATGTTTTTCAAATTGTGATATTTCCAGGAATTTTTCGTTAACATATGTAATGATTCCTTTTGCATCCGTGATGGCGACGATTGCCGATTGATCTAAAGCATAACGGATATCACTCACAGTATTATCACTTTTTGCTAACCTACGGCCCACGATCGTACTTGAAGCTATCAAGCTAGCAAGGTTGAATATTGAAACGAAGCATGTAAGATAAAGCATAAATGGAGTGAGTGGAACAAATTCCTCCGTTTCATTTTTCACATTCATCGGTAACACTCTCACAAAAAGGTAATAGCCTTCAATGATTGCGCCACTCATCATGAGCGTACTGACTGGCTTTAGTGAAGATTGACTTAATTTGTTAAAATAAAATAATATTGCAAGCGCTGCTACAAATAATACAAAGATACTGAAAAGCGTACTGAGAACCGACAATGGGCTAAAGTGCAAGGAGTGATTTAAAGAAGATGTTCCCATTATATAATTAGATAAAATGGCCATCGTAAACATAAAGCCGCAAAATACGATTTGCAGCACTTGGGTTTTATACGATATGGCCAATAACCCAACCCCTGCGAGCGCTATCGCTAAAGCTAACGAAAAAATTATTGTAGAAAAGTTGGATGCTGCCATTCCTGAATTATCGAGGGTATATATGACCACAAAATTAAGCGTCCAGATTGCCACTCCCATAGAGCAGCTGCTCCCTATATATACCAGGCGTTTATATCTCTCTATCGTCAGTAATGTTGTCAATAAATCCAATGCCGTATAACACGCCATTATTATCAATAGTACTGCAATCATAAAGAGGACAGGATTTGATGCCACAATTGATTGTTCCATTTTTTTACTTGATCACCTCTAACGTTCTATTCTCCTATATTGTAATGTAAATTCATAGGACCTCAAAGGTTTTTTATTTCCTTACTCCTGTATATTTACACTCTGATTCTTTCGGCGCAACCCCTTCCTCAAGAAAATACAGGTTTTTTCATAAAATCAATTAAATGAGAAATACTATTGTTTTATATGGAGTAGAATATGAATACATGGTATTGACAAGCATTCACAACCCTGCTTCATCATTCCAGGGAATGATAAATAATACCAATAATTATTCAGGAATATAATAATTAGGAATGTTAATTTCTTTATTTAATTATACCTATAGGTTTATAATTAAATAGAACTTATATAGAGAGAAGGAGTGGGGGCATGATTATGTCAGACCTGGCAGGTGCAAGTACAACAGAAATTATGCAAAAGAAGACCCAGCATAAAAGATTAACACTTAGACAAATTTTACAGAGAGGTCTATTAATTACAATCGGTGCAGTTTTAATGGCTGTCGGCCTCGAGATTTTTTTAGTGCCGAATAACGTAATCGACGGGGGCATAACGGGTATTTCGATTATGTTATCTTACATCACTGGATGGAAGCTTGGAATCTTTCTTTTCATTTTGAATCTTCCTTTCTTTTTTATCGGTTATAAACAAATCGGAAAAACCTTCGCATTCTCTACCCTTTATGGAATTTTAGTCCTTTCCATTACCACTGCATTGCTTCATCATGTACCAGCTTTCACTCAGGATATCCTTCTAGCGTCCGCTTTCGGCGGTATGATTCTTGGAATTGGTGTTGGAATGGTCATTCGATATGGCGGCTCGTTGGATGGCACAGAAATACTTGCTATTCTCGCTAGCAAGAAGCTCCCTTTTTCCGTTGGGGAGATCGTCATGTTCTTTAATTTATTCATCCTTGGCAGTGCGGGCTTCGTATTCTCGTGGGATCGTGCCATGTACTCGATCATAGCCTACTTCGTGGCATATAAAACGATGGATATCGTCATCGCAGGTTTAGACGAATCTAAATTTGTTTGGATTATCAGTGATGAATTTAATGATATCGGCGAAGCGATAATGAATCGTCTTGGACGGGGCGTAACCTTTTTAGCTGGAGAAGGTGCTTATTCTGGTGATGATAAAAAAGTCATCTTTTGTGTAATAAACAGGCTTGAGGAAGCAAAACTTAAAGAGATAGTCAAAAGCTTCGATCCATCTGCATTTCTTGCCGTAGGGGATATCGCGGAAGTTCGAGGCGGTCGATTCAAGAAAAAAGATATCCACTAACCTCACCTGCTTTTTGCTTCATCCAATTGGCAAAAAGATAAAAAAAGCTGAAGGGAGAATCCCCTTCAGCTTTTTTTATCTAGCCTTAATAGTTCCTTGGATTGTTGATTGCTTGAAGCATTCTGGTGCCGGGTTTCATCTCGCTGCTACATAACGGACAAACATGTTCATCATTACTTGTAAAGTTATCGCGAATCCAACCTTTGCAATCTTCTGATGTACATTCCCACACCTTAGTTTCTTCAGGAATGATTTCTTCCGTATTATTTCTTCTATACATATATCTCACTCCTTAGAATTGAATTGACTCCGTCCTGCATAACAGATCACAAGCCATAAAGATAAAAGAAAGAATAGATGGCGTTTAATCTAAATTGTGAGTAAATAACCATTCGCAAATCTAAGTATGATTATTGTTTTCTTTCAAACAAACTTTTGAATGGTAAGAACTTGAGATTACGACATGAATTTTTCATATCTCAGTACCCATTATATCATATATATGCTTTTTTTATTTGAAGAAAAATTCTAAAAAAGAAATGATTCCCCAAAATGAAACACAGTCCCTGACTTACCCTTCGAGATAATCGAGACTGCGCTGTTCAAGAATCCATTCCATATGGTTCTTCCTGCTCGTTCAATGAACATTTCAAAGCGTATCGAGCATGAGAGTAATTTTTAATGCCAAAACCTAAAACAATGAAAGCCCTGCCTCTCTCCCATCCATACGGTTCCTAGACCGTGCCTGCGAGAATCAGATAAAAGCTTGTAAGTACATGTTTATTAATTAAAACCGTCCGTAATTCCAATTGGGTAGATTAAATTCCAAAAGACAAATGGTACATAGAAGTAAGTTAATGAAGAACAGAAATGGATCGAGGAAAATAATTACATGTAGTTCTTTTTTCTAGATGTGTTTAACTTGTTTCTACTTCATCATTAAAATGATGAAAAATTATTTTATTAATAAAAATGTTACTTTAAATTACCCTCCAGTGCTTTATTTCCATAACACTGAAACTTAATAATACCATAAATATTTTTATATGTAAAGCGTTATTCAAAATGAAATCACTCGTCATACTTCTTTCTTAAAATAAAAAATAAAGAGGCTATGATTCACCTCTTTTATTTAAACGCATTATACTCATTTTCAATTTTTGGAAGTTCCCTGACTTCCTCAATTAATTGACTTCCGCACATTGGGCAATCATAGTTTTCCGAAGCAAAATCTTTTCTCATCCAACCATTGCAATCTGCTGATCCACATGCATATACTATCGTATCTTCCATAACGATTTCTGGTTCCTCTGAATTCTTTTTACCAAAATACATGAGCAACCTCCTCTTTTTTATATAAAGACTCTGATTAAAGGCGCAAAATTCCTCCTTTTTATCATTCCTAGTATACGCAATAAACTAAATTCTTATTTATTCAATGAAAAAATTATCCAAAAAACCTTATCGCCTTTCGTTTTCCAACCCTGCTTTAACCAAGATCGCTTTAATCATGAAGTAGGAAATATGCTCAGGCAAGGCTTCTTTTAGCGGTTTCAATTTTTCAGAATCCAATTGTTTCGCAGTTTCCAAAACAAGATCAAACTCTTTATCCGAGAAAATCTCATCCCATTTGATATCCAAATGTTCTTCTGCACACTTTAATAAATGATTTTCAATTGAAACGGAAGACAGCCCTCTCAATGTTCCTATTTCCTTGATTGATTTGCCTTCCCGATATAAGCGGTAGCTTTCTAAATGAGATGGTTTAGTAGCTCGCTTTACCGTTTCCTTTGTAACCATAGTATTCGTTTCTATTTCAGGATGTGCCTGTACATACTGGGAAATACCTTGTAAGAACACAGATCCGAAGCGTTCAAATTTCTGCATCCCTACGCCTTTAACTTCCAGGAATTCCTCTTCTGTCCTCGGCAATTTGACAGCCATATCTTTCAAAGATGCATCGGAAAAAATAATGAATGGAGGTACATTTTCCTTACTTGCCAATTCTTTTCTTAACTGTCTTAAATCTTCGAACAACCCATGATCTGCACTGATGCTGCTTACTTTTTTCATTTCCTTACGCAGGACTTTTTTCTGTCCCAGTAACACTTCCCTGCCAGCATTGGTGACCTTGAGGACCGGAAACTGGCCGCCCGTCATTTCGATGTACTGTTTTGCAGTCAGGAAATCAATGAAATCACCTACATCCTTCGCAGATTGATCATTGATGATACCATAGGTTGAAAGCTTCTGGAATCCAAACTCTTCAATTTTCTTATTGCGTGATCCCGTAAGCACTTGGGAAATCATCGTTTTACCGAATCGCTCACCCATTCGCAACATGCATGAAAGGACCATCTGTGCCTGAGTAGTTACTTCAACAGAGTCACGTTTATCTGTACAATTTTCGCAATGACCGCAATCTTCCGGGTTTTCTTCTCCAAAGTATCGAAGGATGAAGGCTTGCAAGCACCCTTCTGTAAAACAATAATCCTTCATTCTGTTCAATTTCTTTAATTCCTGGGATTGCCACTCCTGCGAGGGATTAGATTGATCAATCAAGAAACGCTGTATCTGCATATCCTGAGGGGAATATAAGAGGATACATTCACTTTCCAATCCATCCCTCCCTGCACGGCCGGCTTCTTGATAATAACTCTCCATGTTCTTTGGAGTTTGGTAATGGATGACGTATCTGACATTCGACTTATCGATTCCCATCCCAAAGGCGGATGTTGCCACCATCAAGGGAACGTCATCCCGAATGAATTGGTCTTGCTGTTCCGACCGGTCTTGTTCATTCATGCCAGCATGGTATCGACCTGTTTTGAACCCGGCTTTAATAAGTTTGGCATACAAGGTATCGACTTCTTTCCTAGTGGCTGCATATATGATACCGGATTCACTTTTGTTTTTCTCTAAATAGCGCATTAAAAACCGTCCGCGATTTTCTTCTTTCACAACGGAAAAGAACAGGTTATCCCTGGAAAATCCCGTTGATACTGTATGCTGCACTGATATTCCTAGTGACTGACATATATCATCGGTCACATGCGGTGTGGCTGTTGCCGTTAATGCCAGGACAGTCGGAGCTGATGGCATGTTTTTCAATAAGGTTTTGATTTTTAAATAACTTGGTCTGAAGTCATGTCCCCATTGAGATATACAGTGGGCCTCATCAATGGCAACCAATGAAATTTCCACATTAAATAGATCCTGTTGAAATGCAGGATTTTCCAGCCGTTCAGGTGCAACATAAACTAGCTTATATCTCCCCTGCTTAATATCGTTCATTCTATTGGATGATTCTATCCCAGAAATGGAGCTATTAAGAAATGTGGCATCAATCCCATTTTGTTCGAGGGCATCTACTTGGTCCTTCATCAAGGAAATAAGTGGGGATATCACGAGTGTTACACCTGGTAACAGAAGGGCTGGAATTTGGTAACATATTGATTTACCTCCGCCAGTAGGCATGATTCCCGCCGTGTTTATTCCTTCTAAAACTTGTTCGATAATCTGTTCCTGACCTTTTCGGAATGATTCATAACCAAAGTATTCCTGTAAATAATCACGAGCTTTTTCCATCAATTTACTACTCCTCCAATTTTCCTTGTTAGGATTCATAAGGATCTATTTCTTTCATTGTACCTGCTTTTCCCTTGAACCAAAAGGACAAAAAAAGCAGACACATTATGTCTGTGTCTACTTTTTTCAATATATAAACATGTTTTGTATGGTTTAATTAATTCAGGATTTGAACTTTGACGTTTTTAACGCCCCAATTCACGGCATCTTTTTCGTTAGGTACAAAAATGTCCACTCTATTCCCTTTTATGGCACTGCCTGTATCAGCTGCGGTCGCGTAGCCATAACCCTCTACATAAACTTTAGATCCAAGCGGAATGACTGATGGGTCCACTGATATTACCTTTGCATCAGGATTAGCTTTCAGGTTAACTCCTGTGGCTGTAGTACCGCTGCAGCCTTGACAATCAGCCGTATAGGCAGTTGCCCTAACAGTGATTTCCTTTTTGATTCCTGCTTGATCGTTGGATTCATTGTTTGTGTCTGCTTTTTCAGATGATTCTGCTGGTTCCGATTGTTCAACCGGCTTTGTTTGTTCTGCTGGTTTCGATTGTTCCACTGGCTTTGATTGTTCTGCTGGCTTTGATTGTTCTGCTGGTGCAGCTTGCTTTGATTCCTGCGCTGGCCCTACACTCGCAGCTTCTACTTTATTAGCTGCAGGTTTAATGACCAGTTTCTGGCCAGGATGGATTGTATCTGAATTTAAACCGTTCCAAGATTTAATATCATTTACCGCTACATCATATTTGTCTGCAATTTCCGATAATGTGTCCCCTGACTTTACTTTATAATGCTCCTCTTGAGAAATATGTATGGTTTCTCCGGCATAAATCACGTCTGAAGACAAATTGTTCCAAGACTTAACATCTTCTATTGATACTTTATATGTTTGAGATATCCCCCATAATGTGTCTCCATCTTTCACTTTGACATCTTCTGCTTGTACCGGAATTGTAAATGCACCGGATATTGCAGCCGCTGCCGCTAACGATAAGATTGATTTTTTCATATGTTTGTTACCTCCTTGTGAGCTGCTTTATAAGCTATGAGTTAAATCTTAACATAGTATTCTTCTATACAAAGAACAAACAGATAAAGAATAGATGACAAACATCACAGCAAGATAACGGGACTATAACAAGATTTTATAATATTCTGAAAAAACATCATTTTCCAGATAATTTCCTTTCCAGGCCAGAGAAGTCATATTATGCATTATCCAGGCATAAAAATTAAAAGCTATATCTTTACAAAGGAGGTATTTTTTTGACTCGCGAAAAGACTTTTACATTAGTTAAGTCATATAAACCTTTCCATAGTAAATTCGATCCTTGTCCGCCTATTGGGAGAAAGTATTACAGGACACCTCCTAATTTGTATATTAATTTTCAACCGCCTAATATGGAGCAGTTCACACCGGAAGAAGCTTTGAAATACGGTACACTTTGGAAGTTCTTTTATGATTTTTATGATAATCCATATCGGGAAAGGGAGACGTAAATGAATAAGAACCTGGATGATGAATATTATCAGCTGCTTGAACAAATACAGGCTGCCGATTTCGTACTTGTCGAGTTGACTCTTTATTTGGATACACACCCTAACGACCAGCAGGCCTTACAGCAATTTAATCAATTTCATGAATATTCCAAACAGTTGAAATCAGTTTTTGAGCCTAAATATGGTCCATTATTGGGATTTGGAAACAGTCCAGGCGGTGAAAATAAATGGGAATGGGGCCAAGGCCCTTGGCCATGGCAGGTATAAGGAGAGATGAGCTATGTGGGTTTACGAAAAGAAGCTGCAATATCCAGTTAAAGTCAGGGACTGTAATCCTCGATTGGCTAAATTTTTAATAGAACAATACGGGGGTGCTGATGGTGAGTTGGCTGCAGCACTCCGATACTTAAATCAACGATATACAATTCCGGATAAAGTGATTGGCCTGCTGACGGATATCGGAACGGAAGAATTCGCTCATCTGGAAATGATTGCCACAATGATTTATAAACTTACAAAAGATGCCACACCACAGCAGATGGCAGCAGCCGGCCTAGGTGAACATTATGTCAATCATGATAGTGCTCTTTTTTATCAAAACGCGGCAGGAAGTCCGTGGACTGCCACATATATTCAAGCTAAAGGCGATCCGATTGCTGATTTATATGAAGATATTGCCGCTGAAGAAAAGGCCAGAGCAACCTACCAGTGGTTGATTGACATCTCGGATGATCCTGATATCAATGATTCACTCAGGTTTTTACGTGAAAGGGAAATTATCCATTCGATGAGGTTCAGGGAAGCTGTGGAGATTTTAAAAGAAGAAAAAGGTAAAAAGAAGTTCTTTTAATGAAATTCACATAAAAAAAGGCAGCGGAGAAAATCCGCTGCTTTTTCATTTTCTGTCTGAAGAATATGTCCATCCATCTTCCTGGTAAATCTTTTCTTCTTTCATCAGTTTGCCGAGAGCACGCTTGAACGCTCCCTTGCTCAAACCGAAGTGAAACTTAATATCATCAGGTGGCGTTTTGTCACCATAAGGCATTGCACCGCCGCGATTCATTAAGTAAGTGAAGATGACATCAGCATCTTCCCCCATTAAATCTTGTTTAAAGGGGATTAATGAAACGTTAAGCGTTCCATCTTCTTTACTATCAATGACGCGCCCTTCAACTAATTCACCAAGACGGGGCTCTTCCTTGCGTTCACTCTCGTGAATAAAACAGCGGTACCCTTCTTGTGAAATAAAGAAAGATCCAACCATAAGCAAACGATAGACATTTCCCTTAATACTGGTATTACGGACTCCTTTTAAAGGAGCTTTCACTGCAATCTCCTGAATTATATCTTCCGTTGCAAGTTTACCAAACAGGCGATCATGACGATCTGTCTTCAGGGATACAAATAAACGATCACCAACCTCGGGCCATAAGCGATCTATATTGGGAAGGTCATCCAGGGATACAAGAATATCTTTGGAAAGACCGATGTCCACAAAAACACCCAGTTTCCTTTTCACATTGACAACTTCCGCCCAGCCATATCGATCAATCTGAATTTCGGGTATCTTCATTGTCGCTGTTAGCCTTGCTTGTTTGTCATGGTAGATGAACACAGTTACTTCATCGCCAATCTCAAGTTCCGTTCCTTCATTCATTTCATTATGATGAAGTAAGACATCTTCTGAACCATCCGTTAAAAACCATCCAAAATCAGCCTTACGTTCCACTTCTAACTCTACAGCCATACCGGCCTGAATTTTTTGCATGAATAAAAATCCTCCTGTAACTTACCTTTACCTACAATTGTACCCAATTATTTATTTTTCCAACATATTTGAATTTATCATTTTTTTGGTGTTCTGTATACCTATTACGGTTTTTTATTTTTTAACCCTTCTTTTCTTCATGGAATACTTGCGGGATCAGAATCTGCCCTTGTTTACCGTTACTTAACAAGGTATGCATGATCACTTTGGATAATTGGCTCGGTTTATAAGGTTTAACTAAATAATCCTTCGCTCCCAAGGAAATTCCCTTCTCCCTTTCGTCAAGTGCAGTCGATACAAAAACGGGAATCTCATTCAAGTGAGCAGATCCTTTTAATTCCCTTAGGATCGTCCAGCCGTCCATCTCTCCCTCTTCAAGAAGGATATCCAGTACAATGGCATCCGGAGGTGAGGTTTTCAGTTTTTGAAATGCCTTTCTACCACTGTTGAAATAGCTAACGTGGAAGCCACTGTCCATCAATTCATATTTTAGCAGTTCCGCTAAGTTTATATCATCTTCAATGACCATGATTTCATGGTTAAGTTTTCTTGGCTGTCCTTCATGGTTCTGCCCCAATTCTTTCAGAGTTACTCTAGGTAAGGATATGGTAAATGTACTTCCATGTCCATAATTGGAAACCACCGAAACATTTCCGCCGTGTGACTTTATGATTTCATCAACAATGGCTAATCCAAGGCCCGTTCCTCCAATCCGCCTGCGATCTGAATTATCGACCCTATAAAATTTCTGGAATAAATGCGGCAGTGATTCTTTTGGGATGCCTAAACCCTCATCCTGGATATCTATGAAAAGCATATGGTTCCTGCTATATACTCGGACAGAGATCCCGCCCCCATCAGGAGAATATTTGATTGCATTGCTTAAAAGGTTTGAAAACGCTTGTTCGATTTTTAAGCGATCCCCTAGGATCATTAAATCCTTGGTTTCGATATTGAGCCGAATATCGTGCTGTGCTGTATTTATTTCCAAATGTTCAATTACCTTTTGAATTAATGGAATGATTTCCACATATTTTTTTTCATATATTTGTTTACCGGACTCCATTTTTTGAACATCCAGGAAATCATTGATAAGTGCGGTAAGCCTTTTTGCTTCATTGTAAATTGTCTGTAAATATTTTGTTTGTCTTTCGGGTTTCAATGGTTTGTTCAGCATCAATTCAGTAAAACCAAGGACGCTTGCAAGCGGTGTCCTTAATTCATGACTAACTGTACTGACAAATTCGGACTTCATTTGATCCACTTCATATTCTTTTGTAATATCACGATAAACCAAAATTGTGCCATAGCCTTCATCGCGATAATGCAGTGTTTCAAGATATACCTTTATGACCTGATTCGTCTCTTCCTTTTTAAATGTAAAACTTCGTTCTTCATAATTCACTCCCTCCGGATTATTAATCGCTTCATCCATTGCATGTAAAAACCTCTCCCCCTCCATTTGAGCAGCCATTTCAGCACTCCACGTTTCCCATGGCATGTCAATTATTTGCTCAGGAAAAGAACCTATTTTAAAAATATCGCAAAATGGCTGATTGACCTGAATGATCTTTCTTTCCTGATCAATCAATTGGATGCCTTCCTGAATCGTGTTCAGGATATCCTGATTCAGCTTCCTATTCTCTTCTGTCTGTTCGTAAAGCTTGATCTTGTCAAGCGACGTTGAAATTTGCTTAGCCAAGGTTTCGCATTCTTCCACTTCCTGATCGGTAAATGGTGTCCCGTACCTGCTGAAAACCATGATTGCATCCACTTCTTTAAACGTGGATAAAACGGGAAGATATAAATCATAACTGTAATTCTTATTTTCGTGATACCCTTTCTCAGCCACATCTTGTTCTCTCTTTATAGTGAAGGGTTTCTTCTCTTCAAGGAGACGATGATTCAAACCGCTGTGGATATTATTCCGGAATTGCCGTATTCCATTTTCCGATATTCCGAATGATGAGGAGACATCCTCATGTACTAAAGCAATCATCCCACGATCAGCAGAAATTAACCTGCTCATATTAAAGACAATGCTTTTTAGCACTTCCTTTTTATCTAAAGTCGATGATATACCATTGATCAGTTCATTTCTCCTCGTGAGCTTCTGCTCATTATCAGAGATGATTCCAAGTGTTACTTGAAGTTCATTTTGCTGGGCTTGAAGTTCATCCTGCTGTGCAAGCAGTTCTTCATTATGCGCCATCAATTCCTGCTCTTTTTCCTGAACGCTTGTAAACATTTTTTTGAATGCAATCGACAATACCCCTAGCTCATCCTTCCGGTTCTCCTTGACGGAAATAACAGCCTCCCGTCCGGCTGCAATTTCATTCGCCGCTATTGAAAAATCCGAAAGAGGTCTTCCTATGTTCCGGATGATCGATCTGACGATGAATAAGAAGATGAATAAGAAAATAAGAACGAACCCGACAAAGGCTCCTTGAATATAGGACTGCTCTTTCGTGAGATCCTTCACATTTTTATCGAGCCTTTCCGTTAAAGTGCCCGAGTATGATTTAATAGTACTGCGAAGACTCGTAATTTGTGCCGTAATTTCAGTACTATCCATTTTTTCAACCTCTAACTTCCCCCCTTTTTTTTCGGAATCAAATAAGGATGGAAGAACCCCACTAAAATAATATTCAGTAAAAGTCCCAAGCTCATTGGAGATATTCTTATCCTCTTTTGTATTGGCAATCTCCTTAAACGCTTCAATATTTTCCGTGATTGAAGTTTCCTCATTTAATGCTTTATCCTTTAATGCATCATTATTGAAAGCTATATATCCCTTAATATCTAAAAAGACGGTATTATATTGATCGAATATTTCATCCATCAGCAATTGTTTATCCACAATGCTTTGCCTCTGTTGGATATATTCAGCATTCAAAGACTGCAAAAAATAAAATAAAACCCCTGTTCCGACAATAAATAAAATGATGCAACCCGTCATTAAAGAAACTACTTGCCTAGAAAGGCTCTTAGTAAAGTAAGGATTCAGTTTCATGCAAAATGACCTCGATTTTTTCTATTAATTTTAACGGACTAAATGGTTTGGACATGAAATAATCCGCACCCGCTTCCAATATCCTTTCTTGTTCAAATTGTTGGCTTTTTGCAGATAACATCAAGATTTTCCCTTGGTTTTTAATTTCAGACGACTGGATTTTTTCAATGATTTCCAATCCGGTATATCCGGGCATCATATAATCAAGAATTATAAGGTCGTACGTATTGCTTTCGAGAAGCTGTATGGCCTCCATTCCATCCGCTGCTTTATCAACCTCATAATCTTCATCTTCTAAAGTGTCAACTACTAGCATACGTAACACTTCCTCATCTTCCGCTAATAAAATACGCTTCATCATTCATCCTCCTAATTAACCTTCATGCGATTGGTGACTTGACTCCTGAAGTGTTCATGCTCCATTTTGCAGATGGTATTCCATCGCAATATGTGACCGTAAAATCCCCTTGCCCAGTTAAATTAACTTCGTCAATAGACGTTCTATCCTAGCCTGAAGTTCCCTAATGCTAAATGGTTTCGTTACATAATCATCCGCACCAAGTTTCAAAGCATTTGCAATAGCATTTGTACTTTTCCTTCCAGTTAGCATTAAAACGGTGAAAAACTCAGCATTACTGCTTTGTTTCACATTTTGCAGCACTTCAATTCCATCCATGATGGGCATCACTCCATCCAGGATTAAAAAATGCCCTACATCTTCTTTTGCTCGATTGGATTTCAAAAATGATGGACCATCTTCATATACAGCGATATTCAAATCAAAATGCGGAATTTGTAGCGAATGCAAGGCTTTAGTTAAGATGGTCCGGATAATGAAATCATCATCGATAACGGACACATTGAGGGATTTCTTGTTATTTCCCGCTATTTGCATGCTTCCAACTCTTCCGCGACCTGAGCGTTTCGCTTCATATAAAGATGTGTCGGCTTCCTCCAATGCCTTCTTGGGCGTAACATCTTCATTATCAACCGTAAAAACACCCGCAGAAAATGTAACCGAAAATGTGTGACCATTCTGGTTGAATTTCTTTGCAGAAAAGTCCTTGATTAACTTTGTTAACTTGTGTTTAGCTTCATCATTCGATGTATCGGGGAAAATAATGATGAATTCCTCCCCTCCATACCGGCAAATCAAGTCCGAATTCCTTATATTGCTTTTCATGAATCGGGCAAACTCAGCCAGTACAAAGTCGCCCACCGAATGTCCATATTGATCATTCACCCTTTTAAAGTGATCTAGATCAATGATGCTTATCGAAAAATGACGCCCTGACCGCTTATAATCATTAAAATAGCGTGGCAGTGTATCTTCTAGGAATCTTCTATTATATACCTGTGTCAACTCATCAATAAGCACCGATTGATCAAAGATTTTCTTCCGCTGTATATGCCTTTCCATCTTTACGATAAACTCATCGATATCAATCGGCTTACCAATAAAATCATCCGCACCCATCTTGAATGCTTTTATCCGGGAATCTTTATCGTTCTGTATGCTGATCATGATCTTCGGTATGAAATATTTCTCGTTATGTAGATGAATCTCTTGAAGGATTTGAAAACCGTCCTTTGCAGGTAACTGAATATCAAGAATTAGGCAATCCGGCTGCATTTCAAAGTATTGATTTGTCGCTTTGACAGGGTCGGCGTTCGTTATGACCATCCATCCCTTATCCTCCAATAGATCTTTCAATAAAATCAACATGGAAATATCATCATCAATGATCTGGATGAGCGGGGCTTGTGAATCGCGGACAGGTTTTGCTTTTATTTCAACTTCATCAAAATGCTCATATTCATATGTATGTTCAATGAGCTCAAAAAGGAAATTCCTAAGTTCCGTCCGATTCCAGACCTGCTCACTATCTTCATCCATCCCTTCCAATAGCTGTTCGGTGATGGCCATAAGTCCACACAATTGCAGGGTACCAGCCGTTCCTTTGATTGAATGCAGAAAACGGAATATCTCTTGGGCAGGAATGGTCTCCTCTGCATCCAGCTCTAACCAATCAGATAGTTTGTTTTTTATATTTCCAAATAAGCTATTTTTGTATTTTTCCATATTTACAAGATTCACTTCTTATCACTTAACCCTTTCCACCTAAACGACCCTACGGTCATCCTACTCCCAACAATTTCAACAATGACTTTTTGACTACTAAAATCTGTTTAATTCACTTTAATTAGGTCTAAAGTATATGCTTTCAGGAATATTTTACATCATAAGGGTTAGTCTGATAAATAGAATATTGCCATCTTGCACAATTTATTTAAAATTTGTCATAAAGTTTACTTATTTACCTGGCTTTTTCTTCTAAATCCGCAATTTCATACTCAGGTATTTCGATGATATAATTTAATGATCAACAGAAAGGAAAAAGAAATCATTCATGACAAAAAAATTGTATTACACATCCACAAAGACTTCCCAATGGGCTACCAAAATTCAGGAGAGCTTTGAAGAAGATGGCTTTTATTACATCACTCTTGAAGAAACCGCTTTTTATCCCGAAGGGGGCGGTCAGCCTGCAGATACTGGTTTAATAGAAGGAATCACCGTTCTTGACGTTAAAAAAGGCAATGATGGAACGATTCTGCATAAGACGGAGAAAAGGCCAGATTCAGAAATCGTACACTGTGAACTTGATTGGTCCCGTCGCTTCGATCATATGCAACAGCATAGCGGTCAGCATTTACTCTCTGCTGTCTGCAGGGAACTGTTCGACTCTAATACGGTCAGCTTTCACCTTGGAAACGAATATTTAACGATCGATATAATGTCAGGAGTTCAATGGACTGAAGAACATACGGCTGCTGCTGAAAAGCTAGTTAATCAATATATCATCGAGAATCGCGAAATACTTATCTATTACGTGACAAACGAGCAATTACAGACACTTCCTGTCGTCAAAATGCCTAAAGTTTCAGAGAATATCCGTATTGTCGAGATTGAAGGGATTGAATATAACCCTTGCGGTGGAACCCATGTAGAGCGTACAGGTGAGATTGGCTTAATAAAAATTTTCAAAACGGAAAAGCAGAAAGAGCATACCCGTCTCTATTTTAAGTGCGGCTTCAGGGCATTGAACGATTATTCCGAAAGTCTAGGCATTCTTTCAGCACTATCGAATAAGTTCAATACCGGACGTACAGAGATTCTGAATAGGGTGGAGAAACTGGAGAATGACTATAAGCAGTTACTATCGGCAAATGAAAACTTAAAACTTGAAAATGCAAATTTTCTTGCTGACTCTCTGCTTGCAGAAAATGCAGGGGGATTCATCTCTCATATTTTCGAAGATAGATCAATGAAGGAACTTCTTTACCTTGCAGGTACGATTGTAAAAAAGGAAAAGGTTACCGTATTATTAGCATCACGTAAGGAGCAAAAGGTCATCCTTACGCACAGTGGGGCCATGCCCTTACACTGCGGACAATATTTCAGGGCCGAACTCGGTTCTTATAACGGGAAAGGCGGAGGGAACGAACAGACTGCACAAGCAGGTTTTGCGTCACAAAATGACTTAATTGAATTTTACCAATACACAGTTGAAAAATTAGGCCATAATCTTGGTGTATAAAACCTTTGCGTAGTGGTTGAAGACATTCGTGATGAACAAGGAAATCATGACTTCCAAGAACGATAAGAAAGAGGACAAATTAAGTCCTCTCTCGAGTTTGTAGACAAAAAGGGCTTTACCTAAAATTTCAAAACAAAGTTGGTTGGAACGGAAGGTGCGAGACTCCTGCGGGAAAAGCGCGTCGAGGGGAGACCCCGCAGGCGCAAGGCGCCGAGGAGGCTCCCGGACCGCCCGCGGAAAGCGAGTACCTGGAGTGGAAATCGACGTTCAGGATTTTATAAATAAACCCACATAAAAACTAGACAAACTTGATTTTACATCGAGTTTGTTTACAGTCTGAAGAGAGGACAAATTATGTCCCCTCTCTTTTTATTCTTCAATTTTCAATTTCACTAATCCGTGTTCTTCAATATGAAGATGATATTTTTCTTCAAGCTCCATGATACGTTTAAACGCTTCCTCCTGATTGTATTCATGTTTTTCCGACTCCTCGGCAAACTCTTTTCTAGCTAAATGGTAAGCAAGCTTATCCCTGAACACTCCTTCTTCATACTCATTTATGACTTCATGAAGTTGCTCCTCCAATTCCCTGCTTATATCATAAATTTCATGTTCCTTCACAAACTGGACACCTTCCATGCCGAAATCTTTGGCAAAGGAATTGAGATACTGTTCCACTTCACTGAACTCTTTATTATTTTCAGTATCGGAAGCAACCCAATATCCGTACTGAACCATTTTGAATAATGTCTCATACTGTTTCTTGGTAAAATTGATTTTCATGTCGATACTCCTTTTCCGGTTTCCTTACAACAAAAAGAATAAACCGCAATGGAACAAAAGTCCAATGCGGTTTATTCTCAATCCAATATTTCCGTTACTGAAAAATAAGCTGCTTTTTCCGTATCTACGACATAATGGCAATCGCCTTTAACTAAATTATAATAGCGGTGCTTTTGAATATTTGAAATCATTTGAGTTGAGTCATCGCCTTCAACCTCATGCTCTAGTTCTTTGCCACCCGGAAAATAAAAACTAACTTTCAATTTCATCTTTCTCATCCTTCCCCTCATCTGGTTGAATCACTCTTTTATTTCTTATCCTTTCTCATGCAGTTTTAAACATAAATAAAATGCCAATTCACTTTTTCCATGATATTCTAGGGAAAAATACGAAAATCAGAAGGTGTTTTCATGAAGATAAGGAAAGCCAAAGAAAAAGATGTAATTGGAATAGCAAATGTTCATATTAACAGCTGGAAAACGACTTATAAAGGAATCCTCCCGGACCAATATTTGTCCTCCATGAATCTGGAAGCCAAAAAGAAAAACTGGCTAAGAAATTTAAAGATGCTGCATAATGCCACCTTTGTAGCGGAAAACGCCAATGGGAAAATTATCGGTTTCGCTGCCGGCGGGCCTGAACAAACGAAGGATCCGCATATTCAAGGTGAAGTATATGCGATTTATTTTTTAAAAGAATATCAACGGCAGGGACTCGGCCGAAAAATGATAAAAGCGGTCATACATGAGCTTATTGAAATGGGACATAAGAATTTAATAATCTGGGCACTAAAGGATAATCCTTCATGCGGTTTTTACAAAGCCCTTGGCGGTCAAGTGATAGCTGAAAAAACCGTTAAAATGGCAGGCATCGAGCTCATCGAAGTCGGTTTCGGGTGGGAAGATATTCAGGATATCCTTTTGCATTTGTAAGCGTATCTCAAAGAGGGTGTTACACCCCACCCTCTCTTTCATGTCTCGATAAGGAAAGCATTTTTCTCATTACCTAAAAAATAAAGCCTGTGCAATGGCCTTGTCATTGTTACGTACAGCAATTTGATATCAAGTTCATTTCCATGGCAATACGCTTCTTCCAGGGATATTGCAAAAACGACATCGAATTCGAGACCTTTGGCTTGATAGGAAGGAACAATCAACGTTTTATCCTTAGGGATGTTTCCAGCTTCATCAATTAAATGAAAGCCTTGATGGAATCCCTTTAGTTTCTCGTTTGCCAGTTTGCAATCTTTCATCGTTTTAGCAATAACGGCAAACGTTTTAAATCCTTCTTCTTTAAGGCTTGCAATAAGTTCGATAAGTTCTTCTTCCCAACCTTCCTTTTCAATGGAAACGAATTCTGGATCTTTACCATGACGGACTACAGGTTCAACTTCCGGGAAATCATATGTTAACAACTGAAGTATTTCATTAGCTTGTTTCATTATTTCAACAGTAGTTCTGTAGCTTTTTTGTAATTCAGTATACGTTGCCCGAGGGAAAATACGACTGTGAACCTCTTCCCATGTTTGAAGTCCGCGGTATGAATGGATGCCTTGTGCAAGATCGCCTACAAGAGTGAACATATCGGTTTCCACTGCCGTCTTTAGTGCCTGTAACTGCATGAAGCTGTAATCCTGTGCCTCATCAATGACGACATTTTTTGCTTTGTTTTCTTTATCGACACCAAAAAGCCGCTCCTGAAGATATAACAATGCTCCTAAGTCCTCCAGCTCATAACTTTTAACAGAAAATAATTTATGATTATACTCACATAATACACTGGCATCTTCAACAGTAAGTTTACCGTTGCTGTAAGAGGCAAGACGCTCCGGATCTTCGTATAACTCCTTATAGTAATCCAAGAGATCTTTACTTTTGAATTGCTTAAAATACCCTTTTACGGAAGTACGGATCGCCTTTTGGATCTGACCAATCCTTTCCTCCTTTTTATCGAGGCATTTTGTAACAAAATCCTTACGAATGACTGGATCAATATTTCTATAGAGAGCTTTCTCAATTTTGGCATCATAAAGATCAACAACACGTTCAAGCATTATTTTCTTTTTCAATTTCACTTCATTTTGTAAAATGGCCTTCAGTTTGTCCAGCCTGCTGTATAATGGTAAATACCAATAATCCTCTTCCAATAATCTAATGAACTTCTTAGCGGAATAGAGGCGATATTTATCACAATAAAAATCAGCATTAGGATGGAAACCCTTGAAAATATCCTTTACATATTCGTCCAATATATATTTAAAGACAGGGGAGCCCTTCAGACCTGATATCCAGACCGCTGAATTAATTTCTTGATCATCCTTTTCCAGCAATCGAGTTAATTTATCATCCGCTACAAGCTTCACCTGCTTTCCTATCGCTGCCTGAACATATTCGGAAAATGTGAATTGTTTTACCTTTTCCACACCCAATTCAGGTAAAGCTTCAGATATGTAATCAATGAAAACCCGGCTCGGAGCAAGAATCATTAATTGGCGCGGATCGAACAGGTCTTTATAGTGATAAATGAAATAAGAGATCCTATGTAAAGCAATTGTAGTTTTACCACTGCCCGCTGCGCCTTGGACAATGATAGGTTTATTCAAATCTGCACGAATGATTTTATTTTGTTCTTCCTGGATCGTGGTAATGATATCTGTCAGTCGATTGCTGGAACTTTTGGAAAGGGATTCTTGCAATAATTCATCCGTCGTTGTCAAATCAATGTCCCTTATCTCCTCCAAGACACCTTCTTCGATCATTAGCTGTCTTTTTAAAGTGATATTCCCGCTGAATGTCTCTCCTTCGGCTTCATATTCTATTTCACCAATCCGTCCCTCATAATAGAGGTTTGCAATCGGCGATCGCCAATCGACGATGATCTGTTCCTGGCTTTCCCTCTGATAAAGCGATGTTTTTCCGAAATAAAGGACTTCGCCTATATCACTGTCATTCCTTTCGAAATCCACTCTTGCAAAATAAGGCTTTTTACTTGCTTTGCGTAAACTTTCAAGTTCGGTTTTGGACATCTCAAAAAAGTTGGCCGTCGTCAGTAACTGTGAATATAAGCCCGATTCAGACCAATCGGCATCGCCAAAAGCTTCTTGCATATTCCGCTGAAACTGATCTTTGCTTGTTTCTGATGTTTTGATGACTACATCGATATAACGTTTCGTAAAATCCAGCCGCTGCCGTTCCTGTTCAAAATCAGGGTGATTACCCAATGAAACCACCTCCCCTTCCTTATTTAGTTATCACACTCATTAAAATGCCGATGCTAAGACGAAATGGACATTTATACTATCAGAAAAGCCAATGGTTGACAAATCTGGAGACATAGAATGATATAGTTGAAATTTTACCTTCCCTGATACTTCATATAATTTGTAGAATGCGCTAATAATTCCAGATTGGATTTTGCTATAATATGTTGACTTATGAAGGAACATTCAAACTTCCAGTAGGAAAATCATTTAATGCTTTTTTTACCATTCTGGGAATGGGAAGTTTATTTCCATTTCATCAGTTGGATATCACATGATCCGATGCAATGACAATTATACTATCCTCTTTATACATAATGATATGCAATGAATTCATGTATATCAAAAAAACAACTGCCCCCCTCCCCTATCAAAACTGCTATAAGATTGCACAACAGTTATTGCATGTATTAGGGGGCAACCATACCACAGTTTTACTTGTTATTTTATTATTCATATATTAGGAAAGGCTTAATTCAGGCACTTTGGCAGCATTGGATTGATCATTAGTGTAGTTATGTATGTGATGCACGCTTTAATGACTTTTTCTTATCCATGAAAGCCGTCCCCTGAAAAGGAATTCAATCAAATAAAGTTGGCCGAGGTAAAAGGGGCGGACATCATAGAAAGCTACAATTTGTGCGGGTATAACTGCGACCGTGCATTAGGCATCATCATGGGTATGTTGGATTGGGATATCCCAATGGACTGGCGGGGGGTGACATACCTTTATTCGGCAAGGAATTTACTTCAAGATACATTTTTTTCAGATAGGGTCTGACTAAAAATATTATAATGTTTCTCCTACGGCTATAACTAATCAAGTCTCTGGCTTCAATAATGTATGGTCCTCATGATTCTCTGGAATGACCCAGCACTTCCATTAGGATAAAGTGCTCGATTATACTTTCTTCTACAATTGTCATCATCTCTTAACATAAATAACGCTAATTTAATATTTTTATTGGAAACTCCCATTATATACTTACATTACAATTAAATAATTTTTTTAAGAAAGTGGGTACTGTCATGGAAATGAATGAAAGACAACCAATGCTATCCCCTAAATTAATCCATGAACTTGAAATTTTATCAACCAAAACAAATATGCCTATCTCCGAAATATTGGAAATATCTGTAGTGTCACTGCTGGAAAAGGTGAATAATACTAAAGAACTGAATGTTGGACTTAATAATAAGGAAATGATCTTAAGAAATAAAATCATCATCAATCAAAATAAAGAGGTTTTGAATAACCAAAGCACTTGACCATATAGGTGAAGTGCTTTTTGCTTCCTAACTGCCACTGTTTTAATGGATAAATATTCTATCGTGGTTTCCAATATAATATTTATTAAAAATAGCCCTATAAAATATTCAGCAAAATCCCCTTCATATTTGATTAAGATACCATGTAGGGTTCCTGAAAAAATCATATCGGTTTGATAATTACGCATAAAAAAAAGCAGCTATTAGCTGCTTTTCAAAAGGATGGCTATCTAAATGTTAAACAAAGTGACTCCCGCATAGAAAAGTTCGAACAAGCGAGTGCCCTCCGTTCCAATCAACGTTTGAATTTTTAAAAACCCTCAAAAAACTATAGACAAACTTGATCCTCCAAGTTTGCCTACAGTCTGAAACAGCTATTAAACTCTTATCATTGAATCATGGTCTATTTGATGTCACGTATGTACCAGCTATGAAATCATGTATCGCTCTATGGTCTTTCCTTAGGCCGACCATGAATGCACTAACAATAAACCCTATCCCCAATGTAATGGCATAAACCAAAGCAGCAACTAAATACCTCAATAGCATTGTGCCGATTCCTAATTTTTTGCCGTCCATCCTTACTATGCGTATTCCCATAATCCGTTTACCTACTGTATAGCCATACCATAATATCGGGACAAGCAGCATGTAAAGAAAGTCGAAGAGCGTTGAATAGTTTTCATTTTCCCAATCTCCAGTAATCAACCCGAAAATTATCGCTAATGGTAAAGATACTATTATGCCATCCAATAATCCTGCTAAAAAACGTTTCCAAAAACCTACTGAATCACTCATTTATGATCCTCCTGTCGTGTTAGTTACAGTTACCTATATTACCAATTAAAAGGGTGATGCGTAACGAGTCTTTATACCTATAATCATTTTTGTTTAAAAAATAAAACATACTTTATACGCTACAATTTTAAAATAAAATTTAATCCTTGTGTAATTTTTGCCTATAAACGTTTGTTTTTGCTAATCTGCCTTTAATTTTCATAAGAAATAAGATACAATTTAAATGATGCACAGTTTAAAACATACAAGACCGTAAACTGCTGTTTGTGTGAATCAGCGTATAACTAATGAAACAAAGTGTTGGACACGTTGAAACAAAAGTATTTTGGAGGAATGTAAATAAATGATTACAGTAAATAATGTTGGTTTACGCTATGGCGATCGTAAACTGTTTGAAGATGTTAACATAAAGTTCACGCCTGGTAACTGCTATGGCCTGATTGGGGCGAATGGTGCGGGTAAATCCACTTTCTTAAAAATCCTTTCAGGTGAAATTGAAGCGCAATCCGGCGATGTCCATATGGGCCCTGGCGAACGCCTTGCCGTTCTAAAACAAGATCACTTCGCTTATGAAGAGGAAGAAGTCCTTAAAGTTGTCATTATGGGACATGAAAGATTATATGAAGTCATGCAAGAAAAAGATGCCATCTATATGAAGGAAAACTTCACGGATGAAGACGGAATGAAAGCGGCCGAACTTGAAGGTGAATTTGCCGAATTAAACGGATGGGAAGCCGAACCTGAAGCTTCAATCCTCTTAAAAGGCCTTGGCATTGCAGAAGACCTGCATACAAAGAAAATGGCTGAGTTGACTGGTGGCGACAAAGTTAAAGTATTGCTTGCCCAGGCACTATTCGGTAAACCGGATGTTTTATTACTGGATGAGCCTACCAACCACTTGGACTTAAAAGCGATCAAATGGCTGGAAGAGTTCTTGATCAACTTTGAAAACACTGTTATCGTAGTTTCCCATGACCGTTACTTCCTTAATAAAGTTTGTACACATATCGCGGATCTTGATTTCGGTAAAATCAAAATTTATATCGGGAACTATGACTTCTGGTATGAATCAAGCCAGCTTGCCCTTAAATTGACTCAAGATGCCAATAAGAAAAAGGAAGAAAAAATCAAAGAGCTACAAAATTTCATCGCGCGCTTCAGTGCCAATGCATCGAAATCGAGCCAGGCGACATCCCGTAAGAAATTATTGGATAAAATCAGCTTGGATGACATCGAGCCTTCTTCGCGCCGCTATCCATATGTCGGCTTTACACCTGATCGTGAAATCGGGAACGACCTGCTTCGTGTAGACGGACTCTCGAAAACGATCGATGGTGTAAAAATATTGGATAACGTCAGCTTCACGATGAATAAAGGCGACAAGATTGCATTTGTCGGTAAAGATGAGATTGCTAAAACAACAATGTTCAAAATCTTGGCAGGTGAAATTGAACCGGATAGCGGCTCATTCAAATGGGGCGTTACGACATCCCAGGCATACTTCCCTAAGGATAATGCTGAATTCTTTGAAGGTGTCGATTTAAATCTTGTCGATTGGCTCCGTCAGTATTCTCCTAATGACCAGAGCGAAAGCTTCCTGCGCGGTTTCTTAGGCAGAATGCTATTTTCTGGCGATGAAGTAACGAAAAAGGCAAGCGTACTTTCAGGGGGCGAAAAAGTCCGCTGTATGCTTTCCAAAATGATGTTAAGCGGATCGAACGTCCTAATGCTTGATGAACCTACCAACCATCTGGACTTAGAGTCGATTACGGCATTGAACAACGGTTTAATCAGCTTTAAAGGATCTATGATCTTCTCTTCTCATGACCATCAGTTCATCCAAACTATAGCGAACCGGATCATTGAACTTACACCAAAAGGTACAGTCGATAAGCAAATGAGTTATGATGAATACCTTGAAAATAGCGAATTGCAAAAGCAAGTAGCTGAAATGTACAAATAATGCTTTATGAAAGCACATCCTTAGTTGGATGTGCTTTTTTCGTTCCCGATTCTTCTGCTCCATTTATTAATGTATTGAAGGTATAAAAAACACGCTGCATTAAATATAATAATATTTCCCGAAAGATGGGCACTGAATAATTTCATTGATAAAAAGGTATATTGATAAGGAAGGAGTGAGTTAGAATTGGATGCTCATACAGTGAAAAATATTTTTGATGATACAGGATACCTTTTTTTATATGATAAATTCAGTTATCATTTTTATGTATCCGGATTGTTCGACTTAGTGGATCAAGAAAAAACGATCTCGGATTTTTTAAATTCCTATGGATTCGATGATAAAAATCCTCTTTTTTTTGACGACTTTTCCTTTCATTTTAATTGCTTTCATTATTCCCACCAAAAACAAAAGATGATAAATTACTTGAAAACCGAGTATGACGAACATATATGTTAAGTATAAAAGGCCAGATAAACTGATCCTGCCTTCTTTAAACGAGGACTATTCAAAAAAGGTAAGAGCATATAAGTGCTCTTACCTTTCTTCATTTTATTCTTCTCCGTTACTCTTCCTTGCCTGCTGCCCTATTCATGTTTTCCTCAGCATTTTCTTGTTTTATGGCTGGTAATGGTATATTGCGTTTCCCTGAGAAATTCTGAAAGAAAGTCTTTGACATCAATGCCCGAAGATGCCTTTAATGGCTCCTGCAATGTGGCCATTGAATCCGTTGCATACCCAGGCCCCGCCATTCGCACCGCTTCCAGCTGTATCCACTACAGTGATTTTGTCGATATTACTAAGCGGGCTTGCCGCTTGTTTTGCATCTTCCGGAAGCATTTTCAAGATCATATCCATGACGGCTGCCTAACCGAACTGTTCAAATGATTCGGCAATCTTCTGCTTGACTTCGACATCTGCCTCCCCTGTCATCGACCCAAGAATGGAACGAAGATGTCCCTCTTTGTAACAGGGTTAAAGAACTTATATATGGAATATGGAGTATCCATTAAACCCAACCCTTTATTTCTCCACTTTTTCCTTATTTCTTAACTTCTCCACTTTTTCGGGAGTGAGGGTGATGTCCCGGACAGGTGAAACTCTTCCCCATTCATCCTTGTGAACGATGTGTTTTCGTTCAAATTTGGTCGGAGTATCTATACCTGCGGCAGCTGCAAGGTTAAACAGCCCCTCGCGGAGTGAAATCACGTAATTGGCGACCCGGTATTGTTTTTCCTCAATAACCAGCCCTTCCTGCAACTTTGAATCAGTCGTGGCTACGCCGGCGGGGCAGTGGTTTGTATGACAGATTTCAGCCATGATACAGCCAACGCTTATCATAAAACCACGGGCAATATTGACCAAATCTGCCCCCATCGCTAAAGCGACTGCCACTTTATCTGGAGAAGTCAGCTTGCCGGATGCAATCAGCTTGACCCTGTTACGTACATCATATTTTTTTAACATCTCGTCTACAAGTGGCAAAGCTGACATAATTGGAAGTCCGACTGCATCAGCAAGCTCCTGATAGGTTGCCCCAGTTCCACCTTCTCCACCATCCACGGTGATAAAATCCGGCCCTTTACTTGTATCTCTCATGGTTTTCGTCATTTCCTCAAGTGCATCAAGATCCCCCACAACAATTTTGATACCGATTGGCTTTCCGCCTATATCCCTCATTCTTTCCACAAATTCGAACAATTCATTAAAATTCTTGAATTCATAGAACCGGTTAGGGCTGTTGATCGTTCGGCCAGGCTCTACCAGGCGGATTTGGGCAATTTCTTCAGTCACTTTTTGTCCTTCAATATGCCCACCTCTGATTTTGGCACCTTGTGCCAGCTTAATTTCAAATGCCTTTACTTGCTCGATTTCACTTTTCTTCTTGAATTCTTCCCAGGAGAACTCCCCACCTGGTGTCCTTACTCCAAACAGTCCCGGGCCGATCTGCATGATGATGTCGGGATTTCCGGAGAGATGGTATTTGGAAAGACCGCCTTCACCGGTATTCATCCATGTTCCTCCTGCAAGGCCTAATCCTCCCGACAGTGCAGTGATGGCATTCTCTCCGAGTGCACCGTAGCTCATTGCAGACTGTCCTATGAGCCCCTTTAATTTAAATGGATTCTGGCATGTATCCCCTCCGATTATGACAGCATCCTCGTCTCGTAAATAGTACGGTTCTATTTGTCTATCTTCCCGCTTCTCCTTTCGGGTCAATAGTCCTTCATCAACTACTTCATATACCTTTGTATTGATTTTTTGGCTATTATCTATTCTCAATTCTTCCCGGAGTTTGGGAAACATGCTATTACGAATATAGTATCCAGCTTCATTGAAGTCACGTTCCGATCCAAATCCGATTAGACGCTCCTTATATTTACCTGCTTTTACAACATCCTCGAATTCCTTTCTTGAGAAAGGGGTGCCTTCATTATTATTTTCAAATAAATACTGCCTAAGTTCAGGTCCTATTTGCTCTGTCATGTATCTAATTCTACCGATTAGGGGGAAATTCCTCAGGATTGAGTGTTGTTTTTGTGTATCATCCTTACGGTAAAAGTACGCTGCGGCCACAGCTGTCCCTAAAACGGCAGATCCTTTTAAAACTGTAGGAAGGTATTTTTTCAACTTGGACATTTTATCACCCTTTGTTTCTTATTTTTTGTGCAAGTTATTCGAGCTGTCTATAATCTTTGGAGTGCTTCATGAATCAGAATTTCTCCAGAAGTTACATTGATCGTTTTATTAAATACTTCTTTAGTATCCAGCGCTTCGACCAATACGGAAGCAATATCCTCTTTTGGGATCTCGTCTTTGTCATGCTCAATTGATAGTCCAGCTTCTACCTTACCTATTCCTGGCTTGTCCACAGGCATGCTTGTCCGTATAACCGTATATGTAAAATTTTCCTGTCTTAATAGCTCCTCTGAGTTGAAACGGATTGCACTAGCATCTCCCATTTCATTTGCTCGCATGGCGCTCATGAGAACAAAGCGCTTCACCCCATGTTTCTTGGCAGCCTCAACTGAGTCTATTACTGACTGATGGTCAACCAGTATTGGTTTGCCCTCCCCAGTCCGAGGGCTGGCGCTACTCAAGTAGATTACTGCTTCACAGTCCGAAAAAGCACTCGAAAATTTCCTTCTCTCCAAAGAGACCACTGCTGATGCTCCAAGTTTAACCATTTCTTCAACTTTATTTTCAGCACCCACTAGTGCTACCGGGTTATGGTGCCTGTCTGCCAGCTGTTTTACAACGTGCTCTCCCGTCATATCCTCTGTTCCTATTACAAGTACTCTCATTTTAATACCTCCCTGCTAGCTTCATACTATCTATTTACCACTTTAAAGTTTAATAAAACACTTAAGCTTCTTCTGCCGTATCGTTTATTTTAACGATACTTTGAAAGTTAATTATTAGGGAAATTCCCGTTTCATCAGTGGAAGCAATTATACTTTTTTTACTTATATTGAACGTATGTACTCAAGATTTTATTTCGTAAACCATAGAAGAAGCATGGAAAAATAAAAGAGACTGTCTTTTCAAGTAAGGATACTGCCATCTACAAAGAATAAAACTAAATTTATCAATTCAAAAATGAGGAGCCCTATTTTTTCAAAACTGAAAAATTACCAAATACAGGAATGCTAAATGACCCTTTAGCTTTCCATATATGAAAAAAGAACCTCTAGTAAAATACTAGAGATTCAGGATTAATAAATATATTGTAACTTTAATTAATTAAGTTAATATATTTCCATAATTCGAGATAAACGAATAGAGAAAATCTTTTGATTTTCATCCTTTAAGGAAAGGGTTTGTTCATGAAGGTTGAGTTTATGCAATTGACCCTTACATGTTTTTAATACTCCTTCTTTATAATAAATGATGGTCGTTATGCCCTTTTTTTTCAACGATTTCAAGATCATCTGATTATCTCCTTTCTGTCTTTTCAATTATTTATTAATATTTGTATGATAATTGGTGCAATACTATGAAATCAGTTAAGATACTTATATTATATACTGAAAATCGTAAGCGTTTTCATTATTGTTGTGAACAATTTGTGAAACTTTGAACATTAGCGTATTTTGGGAAAATTAGAATAGGCTAGGAAATGGTAAAATCCATGATAAAAAAATGAATATCAGGTGAATCTGCATTAAATTTTCGTCTAATTTGGATAAAATTTCAATTTTTGTATAGGTGGATATATTTAGTTAGAAGTTCTTGGTAAGTGTCCACTTGTGAAAACCATATTAGGTAAAGCTCATCAGCTCTATATTTTCATTCAAATCTCCCCTTGCCTGCCGCCTGCTCTACTGCATAACGGTCGGCATCCGCCTTTTTCTTCACTTCGGAATCATATTCCTTTTCAAAAGTTAGATTAAAATGAGGTTGATAGATTTGAATGTTTGATATTTTTTTACAATACTATATATTGACGGCTTCAATACATGATGCGATTCTTCATTAAGAAGGATCGCTTTTTCTTTGCGGCATAATCTTAAGGGAGAGCGGGTGTCAGACACCGATTGATAGATGGAATTTAAAGACTAACGACTCATTTACAAACTATTCAATTAAATGCATAATTAGGAATATTATGAATAAGGAGGGACTATATGTATAAAAAATCACTAACAGCACTATTAGCTGCGAGTATGGTTCTATCAACTGGTACAGTATTTGCACAAATAAACGGGGCAACAAATGCCCAGTCTGACACAGCTTTTGATAACAAAGTTATCAAAAAAATTAGTGCGGACAATATGTATAATACGATTGCCTATCTATCAGAGCAACCGAGGGCTGCTGGTACAGAAGGGGAGCTCCGTGCAGTCAAATACATAGAAAGTCAGTTTAAGAGTCTTGGCTTTGAAACAAAGATTCAGCCTTTTCCCATCTATGATACGGTGCAAAATGTAAAAGTGAAAATTGGTGACAGTGATATAGGAGGAACACCGCGTGCCCTTAGCGGCAGTATCAGCGGAAAGGTAACGGCCGAACTTGTTAATGTTGGAAAAGCAAAGCCAGAGGAAGTTGGAGAAAATGTATCTGGGAAAATTGCACTAGTTGAACGTGGAGACATTACCTTTGTTGAAAAGGTTCAGAATGTCCTAAATAAAGGAGCGGTTGGCGTTTTAATGTACAACAACTCACCATCAGGAAATAATTTCGGACAAGTATCAGCGGGGCAAAATATACCTGCTGTAGCCATTACCCAAGCCCAAGGATTAGAGTTGGTCGAACAGCTTAAAACTAAACAAATCACGTCCACTCTGGAAGTGGGAAAAGCTGAAAGGATCGAAAAGACATCCTACAATGTCATCGCTTCCCTAAAACCAAAAGCCAATAAGGATAATGGTCAAATCGTGACTGTTGGAGCCCACCATGATTCTGTCCCGGGCGGCCCTGGTGCAAACGATGATGCTTCGGGTGTATCAGCTGTGCTGGAACTGGCAAGGATCCTGGCCAAAACGCCAATTGACACTGAAGTTCGCTTCCTCACGTTCGGATCTGAGGAAAGAGGGCTAGTTGGATCATCCTTCTATGCAGATTCCCTTCCCAAAGAGGATGTAGACCGCATGGTGGCTCACTTCCAAATGGATATGATAGGCGGACGTGATGCTGGCGAGGATAATCCTGCAGGTGGTTTGATTATGTATACCATTGATGGAATGAAAAACCTTGTGACGGACCTGGGTTCCTCAGCAGGGGCCAGAACGATGGATGTTGCGATTCCTTATGGACAGCTGGGCAGGAGTGACCACCAACCATTCCATGAGCTTGGCATTCCATCCGCCTTGTTTATCCATTCCCCTGTAGAGCCTTGGTATCACCAGCCTACAGATACACTGGATAAGATATCGAAAGAAAAATTGCAGCAAGCAGCTGAAATTGTCGGTGCCAGTGTGTATCAAATTGCCCGTCCGGAAACTCCGGCATTAACAAATGCACGTGTAGCTCCTGGCACGGTAGACTATGATTTTGATGATCGTCCGGTAGATTAAATACTTCATTGTACAGAATTACGAGATTAATAATGGATCTTGGAGAAAATCAGGAGGGCACCTGTGTAGTTTACAGATGCTCTCTTCTTTTTATCGGCCAGCGCCTCGTGCTTAATTTTTTCACTATTTCTAAGCTCTAAGTCTAGTGAAAATCCTATATGAAATATGTAATAAAACATACATGCTTATCCAACTCCAATACCATTCCCACTGTAAATACTCAATATTATCAGAGTACCTCTCCAATACTACTTCACAGAAATAATTTCAACAATCAATAGATAGAAATCCAAAAACAGCTCAAACATTAAAGGATGAGCTGTTTTTTGGAAATTTTATGTTACAAACTAAATTCATAACGCTTTCTAAGTCGCAAGTAATATAGCCATGTTCTAACTGTGAATGAACTAAAGATAAAAATGAGAAATACAAACATAACATTAATCAGCTGTCCAACAGCTGACCCCATAAGAAAGTGAACAAGTAGTCCCGAAATACTACATGGGTGGTGTATTTCGGGACTATGTTTTGTTTGCTTCACATTTTATCGGTACTCTGCATGCCGAGGATAAACTAGATGACCACGGCAAGACTTATCTATTTTATTTTATTCGTTAGATCCATATTTATCAGCATCTCAAACAAATAGCGAAGATAATGATAGGGACTCAAATCCTTCTCTTTTGCCGTTACAACCACAATATACATGATGGCACTCCCTCTAGCACCTCGCAGTGTAATATAAGAAAACATCCAATTTTTTCTCCCAATCACAAACGGCTTAGCTTAATGGCACGTTCACTTCTGTTGTTGTCGATTTCTAAATACCCGTCCAATAAAAAAGCTTCAAGATGCTTCCATTGATTCAAACAATAAGTGATAGCTAATCCTAGCGCACTTTTTGGTAGAACGAAATCTTTTTGTTCATAAAGCCATGCTGGAAAAAGGTCCAGAATGGGCCTGCTTTTTTCCAGTCGCTGGTCATGCCGTTCTGTAGGGTCGAAATGTAACTTCATATTAAGGTTCCTCCTTAGGGTTTAAGTTAAAGTGGTGTCTTACTCATATCTTACTGAGGAGTCCTATTTTTTTCAAAGCTGAAAAATAACGAACTACAGGAATGCTATCCTGCTGGAGATGGTTGTAACCCCTGGATCTGCTTTCGGTGACGTTGGAGAAGGGTATTTCTGAATCTCCCTCTCTGTTCCAACAGTAAGACTGACACCAAATCTATAAAAAGAAGCAGCCACAACTCCTTCAAATCAAACGGACGATGATAAATAAAATGACTGTCCGTTCTATTTTTCTATCTATTCATCATCCCCCTAGCACTCTTCCTCTCCATGCAAACGCATACAAAAAAAGATCTAACCCCTTTATGGTTAGACCCTTTTGTCTTTTTCATTTTTTAAACAACTTTTTCTATGCAACCTTCTGTGTCAATTCTTCAACAGGTTAATGAGTATGTTTCTTTTTAATCAACTGAAGTTCCAGTTCCTTTTTCAACTATGACCGGAAAATTTTTGAACAATACGGCTTTTCTATGATCAAAACATCCTTCCCATTTGGATATGGCGATAGTTGCTAATGCATTCCCAATAATATTGACGATTCCGCGTGCCATATCCATAAGCCTATCGACTGCAAGAACCAGAGCTAGACCTTCGACCGGCAATCCAACAGCGACAAGCGTTGCGGATAAAACAGCAAATGATGCCCCAGGTACAGCTGCAATCCCCTTTGATGTTAGCATCAATACTAGAAGTATCGTAAACTGCTCCATAAGTGTTAAATCAATACCATATAACTGTGCGATAAACGGAACAACCATTGCCTGATACAAAGCTGAACCGTCTAAATTAAATGTGTATCCAGTAGGAATGACAAAAGATACTACAGAGCGATCACATCCAAATCGATTCATTTTATCCATAAGCTGCGGCATTACAGTTTCCGTACTGTCAGTAACGTAACCAATAATTAATTCCTCTTTTAGGTTGCGAATCAGTGTCCACAAATTTACTTTTAAAAACCATGCGAGGGAACCAAATATAATTACAATAAATACTATAATCGTAATGTGGTTAACGATTAGTAATTTGCCCAACGGAATGAGAGATTTAAATCCAAAGGTTGCAACGGTATTAGCCATTATGGCAAAAACACCGAACGGAGCAAATTTCATTACAAGGTGGACGAAATTAAACATCGTTTCCGAAACCCCTTGGAAAAATTGCAGCACAATTTTTCCTTTGTCTCCTGTGGAAGCCAGCGCGATACCGAACATCACAGCAAAGAATATAACAGGAAGTATTTTTCCTTCTGCTAATGATTTAAAAAGATTAGGTGAAAAAATACCGATTAAAACGTCAATAGGTTTGGTGTCTTCTGCTGTTTGCGTATATTGCTGAATATCGGCCTTTTCCAATTGGCTACTATCGATACCTACACCAGGTTGAGCCAAATTAGTGGCAACTAATCCTACAACTAGGGCTATCGTCGTTAAAATCTCAAAATAAATGATTGTTTTGAATCCTATTTTGCCCATCCGTTTCAAGTTCCCCATGCCGGCAATACTTGAAACAATAACTGAAAATACAAGAGGGATAATAACAATTTTAATCATGTTAATAAAAATCTCACCAAGAGGCTTTACGGCTTGACCATATTGCTTAGACAAAAATCCCAATAAAAGCCCCAACACCATACCTGCGACAATTTGCCATATTAAACCTTTTTTATTCATAACTTACCTCCTTAATAGTTTTAATATTAGATACCTATGAGGTCCAGCCGTTTTTGGGGAAATTATACATTAAGACTGAAAGTCCTGCTCTACTAGGGAAGAATTCCCTTCTGTATATGAGTGTATTTGTTTAGGCTTTTTGCGTCGACTTTTCACGTATAGAGTTAATGGTTGCTTGTACAGAAATACGCTCAGGATTTGTCATGATTTCAATGAGTGTTACTCCTTTAGATTTAAGTGCACGCTCAAGCGTATCTTTAAATTCTTCATCCTTTGTTACCCTAAAAGCTTGGGCTCCTAGGGCAGCCCCTAAAGAAGAAAAATTCACATCACTTAACTCAGTGCCGATCACTCGCTCCGGATAATGTATTTCTTGATGCATGCGAATCGTTCCATACATACTATTGTTAAATACAAGTGCGATCACTGGAATATTGTAACGGACTGCCGTTTCTAACTCTTGTGTCGTCATCATAAAACCACCGTCACCTGATAATGAAACGACCGTTTTATCTGGATTTGCCAGTTTGGTACCTAAAGCCGCTGGTAAACCATATCCCATCGCACCAGATGTTGGGCCAATATATGTTTTAGAACGGTTAAAGGAATAAAAATTGTGTAACCAACTTGCAAAATTACCGGCATCATTCGTAATAATTGCATCCTCTGGAAGTGTTTCCTGAAGAATTCGAATAATTTCCTTATTATCTACACTATGCTCCTTCTCCGAGTCCACTCCGTCTCCAGCATGCTTATATATTTCATTCCTCTCTTTTGCCCATTTAGACCAGCTTTTGTCCACATTCATCTCAAGTAATTCTTCTAGTGCTTCTCTCGCATCAGCAACAATACCAACATGTGGACTATACACCTTACCGAGTGTCTCCTCTTCAATATCGATATGAACCAATTTCTGTTCCTGGTTTAGAATGCTATAATCCTGTGTTGTAACCTCCGATAAACGTGTGCCAATTGCCAGCACTAGGTCAGCCTGACGAAGCGTACCGAGTATAGGCGCAAATGTGCCAAGTCCAGAGTGACCGACATACAACGCATGATCATTAGGAAACACATCATGACGACGGAATGACGACATTACTGGAATCTCAAATTTTTCTGCCAGTTTACGCAACGCCTGTTCTCCATTTGCTGCAATTACGCCTCCTCCAGCAAGAATAACTGGACGCTCTGATTGTTCCAGTAGTCGTTGAACGGATACGATCTCTTGCGTACCTGGACGTGGTGCCGGAACTGGAGTAACAGGTCCGAAGCTCATTTCCGCTTCTGCTACGAGAACGTCTTCCGGAAGAGCAATGACAACAGGTCCCGGTCGCCCGCTCTTTGCGATGCGGAACGCCCGCTGAACAAGTTCTGGCATACGTTCTACATCTTTAATTTCCACGGTCCATTTGGCAATATGACCGAAAAAACGATCCAAGTCTACCTCTTGAAACCCTTCTCTGCCCCGGAATTTACTATGGACCTGGCCTAAGAAAACAACCATAGGCGTGGAATCCTGGTAAGCAGTATGAATACCAATAGCTAAATTGGCACCACCTACCGCCCGCGTCGCCATGGCCACACCCGGTTTACGCGTCGCTTTCCCGTATGCCTCAGCCATAAAAGCGGCACCGCCTTCATGACGTGTAGAAATCAATTGAATGCTTTCTGTTTCATAGATGCTATCCATTAAAGGTAAATAACTTTCTCCGGGAACGCAGAAAACATGCTCAACACCTTCTAATTTCAAACATTCTACAATAGCACGTGCTCCGTTCATCGATTTTCCCATTGTTTTACTCTCCTCCATAATTTCAATATTTGAAATAGCATTTCATATATATCGCAGAACTAAACAGTAATCGTTACTTTTGTTTTAATTCGATGTATTGCTTCATACAGTCTTTCGGTTGGTACGGATAAAGAAATTCTGAAATATCCCTCTCCGTATTCTCCAAATGCTGCGCCCGGCGTTACAATTACACCGGCTTCTTCAAGCAACTTGGTTGCAAATTCGCTAGAAGTGTATCCTTCTGGTACAGATGCCCAGATAAAAAAACTTCCTTTCGGTGTATCGGATTCAATTCCTATTTCCCGAAGCGCCGCAAGCATTCCTTCCATCCGCTCTCTATATATCTGATTGTAATCTTCTACGTAATATTGTTCAGACACAAGTGCAGTGGCAGCAGCTTTTTGAATGGGAAGGAACTGGCTTGTATCCATATTACTCTTCACAACGGATAGCGATTGAAGAGCTTCTTTGTTTCCTACTGCGTACCCAATTCTCCACCCTGTCATGCTATATGTCTTTGAAAGAGAACCAAACTCAACGGCAATCTCCTTTGCGCCTTCTACCTGCAGAATGCTTGGAGCTGTATATCCGTTAAATGTAACCATTTGATATGCAGCATCATGTGCAACGACCATTTGATTACGTCGAGCAAAATCCACGGCTCCCTGGAAAAAAGCTAAATCCGCTGTAGCGGCCGTTGGATTTCCCGGATAATTCAAAAACATTAGCTTCGCTTTTTCGACTTCTTGCACGGGAATTGATGAAAAATCCGGTAGAAATCCATTTTCTTTTAATAGCGCCATACTATAAGGAATGCCATTGGCCAGATAAGTAGCCGTTCGATATGTGGGATATCCCGGGTCTGGAAGCAATACAACATCCCCTGGATCAATCGATGCAGTAATAAAATGAGAGATTCCCTCTTTTGAACCGATTAGCGCAAGAATTTCCGTCTCTGGGTCCAAGTCAACATTAAAACGGTCTTTATAAAATTGGGCCACCGCTTTTCTGAATTCTAGACAACCACTGTAACCAGGATATTTAAAATTATCCGGGTCTTTCATTTCCTCAATTAATCGATCTACAATGTGCTGTGGAGTAGGCAGATCTGGACATCCAATGCCTAAATCAATTATATCTACTCCTTGCTCAATTAAATTTTGTTTCTTTTTATTAATCTCATTAAACAAATAAGGGGGGACATTCTTAACACGCTTCGGTTTTATAAACATTTTTTCTCCTTTCTGTGCAATCCCAATTCAATATTCAAAAGGGAATTTCATATTGCGTTTCAACTATTGAAACGGCATTTCTTTTTTTATAATCTAATATTAAAACAAATAAACTAAATATTCAAAAGTTTTGTAAAATAATGTTATATATTTTTGTTCTTAACCTTTTTTAATAAATTTATATTTATCATAATATTACAAAAAAATCGTTTCGATATTTGAAACACCATTTAAAATATGATTAAATATTTGATAGATATGAACCGTTTAAGGGGGGGAAATATGAACCAAAGTGTAATTAAAGCACTCAAGTTGCTGGATTTTTTTTTAGAAGAAAAAAAAGAGTTAACACTTAGTGAAATAGCAACAAAATCTGATATGCCAAAGCCATCAGCCTATCGATTCCTTACCTCTCTGGAGGTATGTGGTTTTTTGGTAAAGACAAAGAATACCGAACAAGATGTTCGCTACCGTTTGGGTCTAAAACTGCTTGAATTAGGAAACATAGTCTCAGAACAATTAGATTTACGTACCATTGCTTTACCCTGGATGAGAGAACTTTGTGCTGACATTAATGAAGCTGTACATCTGGTTATACTCGATGGAGATGAAGCTGTATACATCGAAAAAGTAGAAAGCAGCCAAGCGGTACGGCTGCATACAAGGGTTGGGAAACGTTCTGAGTTATATATCGGTTCCGGTCCAAAATTGTTGCTTGCTTATTTGCCCGAGACAGATCGGGAAACTCTTCTGGAAAAAATGACTTTTACTAAATTCACGCCGTATACAATTAAAAATAAAGAAATTCTGTATAAGGAAATTGAACAAATACGGTGTAATGGATATTCCATTAGTAAGGGTGAGCAGGATGAAGAAACAATAGGTATTTCCTATCCTGTACTTGACTATACGGATAAGGTTGTCGCTGCGCTTACTGTAAGTGGTCCGAATACGAGAATGCAGGAGAAAGTTGAAGAAACTATTCGTAAGAAAACAAAAGAAACTGCCAGTCAAATTTCTCAT
This sequence comes from Brevibacillus sp. JNUCC-41, assembly GCF_014844095.1. Classification (NCBI taxonomy): domain Bacteria; kingdom Bacillati; phylum Bacillota; class Bacilli; order Caryophanales; family Bacillaceae; genus Peribacillus; species Peribacillus sp. JNUCC41. Next base: position 4,881,041 of record NZ_CP062163.1, read on the forward strand.
GAACTAGGATATATAGAAACGGACGTTCTATAGAACAAGATATACTAACCGCTGTTATTTAGAAGAAGTTTTTTATACGGTGGAAATGACATTAGTTTCATGCTAAAAACGATCGTTTTTGATGAACATTTAGCATACACGAAAATAAAACGGTTAAATCACCTGACCCAAAATCTTATTACAATACGTCTTTGTCAGAAAAGGTATTTAATTTAACATTAAAATCTCAAGATTTTACACAGAATATGTTAGAGGTTAATGAAGAAAATTATTGAAGTTGCTATAGTGAGGAATCCAAATGTGTTGGATGAAAATAAAAGTGAAATATAAGTGAATATTATATTGCTGATAGTGTCATTTACGATGATGAATCTTATTTTGTCGATAAAATGTATGATTTTGCATTGAACTAACCATCCTACCTAGCAAAAATAAAACGAGATTTCTCCGCATAGTTGATTTAAATACGTTGACTAAGTAGGTTTAAAGAAAAGACTTGTCTTAAAATATGTTACTAAGTTTAAGTAATATGTACATCCAAATATCGGTTTCAAACATTTAATAATAGCGAAAACTAAAAACGAATTTAGGCTTAAAAAGCAAAAAAATAAACAACCAATCATCCTTGGTTGTTTATTCTCTATAAGTAAGTCCAATAACCTCAGCTTTAATATCAGTATAATTTACCATGTATTTTCTTAATCGTTACTCTTCCTTGCCTGCTGCCATATTCATGTTCGCTTCGACATTCTCCTGACTGGTGGTTGTAAATGGTAAATTTCTCTTTCCAGAGAAATTCTCAAGCAAGTCTTTGACATCAATGCCCGAAGATGCCTTTAATGACTCCTGCAATGTGGCCATTAAATCCGTTGCATAGCCAGTCACTTTATTGGCCCCGCCATTCGCACCGCTTCCACCTGTATCCACTACAGTGATTTTGTCGATATTACTAAGCGGACTTGCCACTTGCTTGGCATACTCCGGAAGCATTTTCAAAATCATATCCATGACGGCTGCCTGACCGAACTGTTCAAATGCTTCGGCAATCTTCTGCTTGGCTTCGGCCTCTGCTACCCCTGTTAACCGGATGATTTCCGCTTCTGTCGTATGAATAAGGAACCCTCTGGAAAGTGCAGAATTTTTTGATTTTCTTATTTAGTTACTGCTCCTGCTTCAACTAGTAATTCTACGAGATGAAGGGCCCTTATACTTCCTTCTAGACCTTCCCTTTTTATCCCCAATTTCATTTGTAACAAGCAACCAGGATTTGTCGTTACGATTATAGAGGCTTTAGTATCCTTTGCTTTTCCCATCTTCAAATCTAAAATTTCCATGGATTCTTCGTAATTAACTAAATTGTAGATTCCTGCTGATCCACAGCACCTATTATAGTCTTTCATCTCTTGGTAACGTATACCTGGAACTTGATTTAGCAGGAGAAGTGGTTCCTCTGTAACTTTTTGCACATGTGTCATATGACATGACGTTTGATAAGTCACAATTGAATTCATTTCTTTGGTAAAACTCAAACCATCTAATTCACATAAAATCTCTGAAATATCCCTTACCTTATTAACAAAGCTTTTAGCACGTTTTTTCCAATCTTCTTCATTATGAAAAAGATGATCATACTCAATTAGAGTTGCACCACACCCACCGGCATTATTAACAATATAGTCCACATTTTCATTTTCAAAGACTTCAATGTTAATTTTAGCAAGCTTTTTTGCAGAATCCATTTTCCCTGCATGCGCGTGTAGGGCCCCACAACATGTTTGAGTTTCTGGTATAATAACTTCTGCCCCTGCCAAGGTTAATAAATGAATAGTTTCATTATTTATATTTTGAAAGATAGCATTCATTACACACCCTGTAATAAAACCAACAGTTATTTTCTTTAGTCCTTTTACATAGTAATGTTTAGACATTTTTTTACGAGTCAAAGGGGAAGAGATATCTGGAAGAACCGCTTCAAATGTCCCAAGATGAAGAGGGGCCATTTTTGTAATTCCCGTCTTTTGGGTGATTTTTTGCAGTCCTGATATCTGATACAACCATGTTGCATTACCGATAAAATCCATCCATTTCTTCGAGGGGAATACTTGTTCAAAAATTATTTTTTCAGTAATTCTTTGTTTTTTTGTTTTCTCTTCTGATGAATCCAACACCTCTTTCGCCCCTTCTAAGATCTTCCCATATTGGACATTCGTCGGACAAGCTGTTACACATGCGCGGCATCCAAGACATTTTTCTATTGGCTCTCTTAGGTCATCTATTGTGATTCTATCTTCTGCAAACATCTTTACGAGATTAATACGTCCCCTTGGAGAATTGGACTCATTTTTCATAGTTTCGTATGTCGGACAAGCTGGTAAACAATATCCACACTGGACACAATTGAAGGTTTCATCATAGTTTAACTTTCTTTGGAGTTCAGAAATCATACTCATTCTCTTAACACCAACTTCTGTCCCTTTTCCGGGAATATTTTCCCTGGATTTAATATATTATTGGGATCCCAAGCTTGTTTAACCCTTCTCATCATATCTAATCCATAATGTCCTAACTCCATCTCCATAAAGGGAGCTTTCAATGTTCCAATTCCATGTTCTCCTGACAAAGTCCCTCCTAATTTAATCGCAGCCTCAAATATTTCTTCAACCGCTTTTTCCACTCGTTTCATTTCCTCTACATCTCGTTTGTCACAAATAATATTAGGATGAAGATTTCCGTCCCCTGCATGACCGAAGACAACAAGATGAACTTTATATTTTTCACCGATTTCTTTTAACCTTTGAAACATCTCCGGAATCTTACTACGTGGTACCGTGGCATCTTCTGAAACCTTTGTAGGTTTTATTTTGACTATAGCTGGAGAAACCAACTTTCTTGCCTTCCAATATATTTCTGCTTCTTTCTCGTTTCCGGCAATCTTTACACTTACAGCCCCAATCTCTGTAAAAACCTTCTCAACAGTATTCATTTCTTCTTTAATGGCTATTGGATGGCCATCAAGTTCGATTAACAGTATCGCTTCAGATTCGATAGGAAGGCCTAATGGCTGATAATTTTCAACGGCAATCATAGAATGCTGATCCATTATTTCCATTTTTGAAGGAAGAATGCCTGATGTTAAAATTTTAGATATAGCTTTTCCTGATAAAATGAGATCATCAAACACAGCCATCAAGGTTAAAGTAGCAGGTGGTTTAGGAACCAATTTTAACGTTGCCTCAGTTATTATGCCGAGTGTCCCTTCAGATCCTACAATTAGCTTTGTTAAATCATAACCAGTTACATTCTTAATTGTTCGCCCCCCTGTTTTAATAATTTCTCCTTCAGGGGTTACAACTTCTAGGCCAATAACATAATCCTTTGTCACTCCGTATTTTAGCCCCCTGGGCCCTCCCGAATTCTCGGCTAAATTGCCTCCAATCGTAGAAACATGGGAACTGCTTGGATCAGGTGGGTACATGAGTCCGTACCTCTCAGCTGCATCATTAATCTTAGCTGTAAGAACTCCAGGTGAAACCACTGCAATTAGGTCATCAGGCTCAATACTTAAATAACTATCCCATTGAGACATATCTAAAACAATCCCTCCTTTTACAGGTAATGGACCTCCACTTAGAGAAGTCCCTTGCCCACGAGGGTAAACTGGAATCTTATATTTATTTGCCAATTTTAAAATAGATGACACTTCTATTTTATTCTTCACCTGAATCACCATATCAGGGAGAAACGTACCAAAAGAAGCATCGTAACTATAACTATGTCTATCAGATAAACTCGTAAAAATTTGGTTAGAAGGAATGATTCCTTTTATTTCATTCAATTTCAAGTCCATTTTATTTGGCTCCTTCTCATGCAACGCCGCTTCCATTAATTCCTCCGAATGGGGCTTGAGCAGTTGTAGGCTGTTGGTTGCAATACTTTTGTCGCCAATTCCTATAAGCATTTGTACTTCAAATTTCATCCTCCACTTCCTTGGAATACTCGCGCTTCCAAAGTTCAATATATTCCGTTGCATTATGAATATTTTCATTCTTCTCTGCTTCCGTCAGCTCCCTGACCACTTTAGCAGGAATTCCTATAGCTAGCGCTCCTTCTGGAATAATCCTACCTGGTGGTACAACTGCCCCAGCTCCTACTTGTGCTCCCTTTCTAACGGTAGCACCATCTAAAACTTTCGCTCCAATGCCGATCAAAGCTCCATCCTCAATTTTACAGGCATGTAGGATAGCACCGTGTCCAACAGTTACCCTTTTCCCTATATGTAAAGGGAAATCGGGTGTAACATGACAGATACAACCATCTTGCATATTGGTACCTTCCCCTATTTCAATAAAATTTTTATCATCTCCCCTTAACACGGCTTGTGGCCAGACGCTCACATCCTTTGCAATCCTAACGTCTCCAATAATTTGCGCTGACTCATGTATAAAGGTTTCAGAATTAATGGATGGAACTCTTCCTCTTAAACGATGAATCATCAACACCATCCCCCTATCACTCTCGTAATTAATATTAGATGTTATATATTTAACTCTTTATAAGATTGATCAGATTTTTCTAATCCTAATTCTTTTAATATTTCCTCAGTATGCTGCCCTAGCAAAGGAGCTGCATTTCTTATTTGACCAGGATTTTTTGATAATTTGATAGGAATACCTAACGCCTTAATTTTTCCTGCAATAGGATGTTCTAACTCTTCAACCATTCCCCTGGAAATAGTATGTGAATCAGTTAATGATTCTGGATAAGAATTAATTGGTCCGGCAGGTATCCCTACTTCTTCAAACTTCTCTAGCCAATAACTTCTTGGGCGTTTACTTGTTTTTTCTTCAATTAATTGTATAAAAACCTTTAAATGCTTGATCCTTGAAGGATCATCGATAAATCTTACGTCATTTAGGAGTTCGGGTCTCCCTATGATATGACAAAATACAGGCCAATGATGTGGTGTATCTGCTCCGACAGTGAAATAGCCATCACTCGCTTGAAAGGCTTGATAGGGTGCCGACAATCGGTGTCCGCTCCCAGTAGGTTCTGGGGTTTCACCATTAACCCAATATTGCGTGCTTTCCCAAACAGATAATGCAAGGCCGGTATCAAATAAAGAAGCATCTATAAATTGACCTTCATTTGATTGAACACGTGCATACAAAGCAGATAGTATTCCATAGGCAGCGAAAAGTGCTACACCCAAATCTGTGATAGGCAACCCACACTTTACTGGGTTTCCACCTCGTTCTCCGGTCACACTCATGATTCCCGTCATTCCCTGCGCAATTAAGTCATAGCCCCCGCGGGATGAATAAGGTCCATATTGACCAAAACCGGAAATAGAGCAATAAACTAATCGAGGATTAATCTTGTTCAGGGTGTCATAATCTACACCCAATCGCTTAACTACACCGGGACGATAATTCTCAACTAGTACGTCTGCTGTTTCAATTAATTTATAAAATATTTTCTTGTCTTCATCATCTTTCAAATTCAGCGTCATGCTCCGCTTATTTCGATTAATAGCCATAAAAGCAGCACTTTCTCCATCGATGTGAGGTGGCCATCTTCTAGTATTCTCACCAGTGGGTGGTTCAATTTTAATTACATCAGCTCCCATATCCGCTAGTAACATACTGCAATATGGGCCTGCCATTACCTGACTGAGATCTACGATACGGATGCCATTCAAAGCACTCATCAAATCAATCCCTTCTAACTTTTAATAAATATTTATTAATCTATCAACACAGTATCCTCCATAAAAATCATAAATAAAGTTCATTGTTCCGAAGAATAGTTACACCGTCTATTTCCACCATAGCGTCTTTAACAACCATATCGTAATGACCTTTTGCCTTAATTACCCCACCAATATAAGCATTCGTACCTAAAGCAACGTGAATGGTGCCAAACACACCTTCATCACTTAACATACTATTTTCTAACTCACATTCCGGGTTCATACCTATTCCAAATTCACCTGCATGATAGATGTTCCCATCTTCATCATTTCGTTCAAATAATATTTTTCTAAATAAATCAGCTTCCTTTCCCCCTGTAATGGAAACAGCCTTCCCCCTCTTAAACTCAACAACCACAGGAGTATCTATAAGGCCAACTCCTGGTATACTTCCATCTACCACTAAGACACCTTCTGCTGATCCTTCAACAGGTGCGATACTGGATTCGATGCAATGCACAGCAGATATATCCTTGGTATTAGCAAAACCTGTTAATGCTCGCCCTTCCCTTCCTTTAATGGATAGTCGTAAATCCGTTCCTTGAGAAGTCGTTATCCTAACTACATCACCGGTGGTTAATAAATTTGCTACCTGTTCCACTTGGGGTCTAAGTGAAATAAAATCAGCTTGTAATCCTTTACTCAGCAAAATGTTATCATGGGATTCTGGCAAGACTAAAACTCTAGCACCAGCTTCTTGTGCCTCATGACGAGCATTTGTGTGTGCAATGTTATAAGTAGTTGGAGCAATCACAACATCTACTTCTTTCATAGCTGCAGCGACTGGATCGGGTAGCGCATCACCATGCCCCTTTCTTGGTGGCATGGACATCGTGATCGGTTCAGCACCTAAAGAGTAGGTTACAGTTGCTAATGTTTTAGCAATACTTTCTGTTTGAAAATCCGTTAAGATCAACACTTTCTCTCCTTCTACAACTCCTGCCAATACTTTTATCAACGCAATAGCACCTGGATACATCATAACTTCCTTCATCGCTTGTGGATCCTCCCCTTCGTCTATTAATTTCTTAATCATCTTCCTTGGAAAATTGGTATTTGTTTATTAAAAAAAGACTCAATGGCATGTTTGTGATCTCGTGTATCCTGGCAAGTTATGAAAGCATCTAACTCATATGTCATAGCTTCCTTCCAATTTAAATCCATTGTTTTTTGAATTGTCTCTTTCGCATTCCTGACAGCTATTGGTGCACGTGAGGCAATCATTTTTGCCCACTCTAAAGCTTCATTCATTAATATAGTATGAGGAACAACTTTACTAGCCAAACAACGTTGAAATGCTTCATCAGCAACGACGGTTTTTCCCGTTAATATAACTTCTTTTGCGTAAGCCTCTCCTACTAACCTTACAAGTCGGGTAGGTCCGACAACTAATCCTACCTTCACTCCTGCTGCACACAGCTTAGCTCGCTCGGACATAATTCGAATATCACAAGCTAAGATCAGTTCAAATCCCCCACCAAAAGCATATCCATCAACAGCAGCAATCACTGGCTGTGGCATTTCATTAACAACATCATAAATGCGGCAATCTTCTTCAAGAAAGTAGCGTACCGTCTCAGGGGTCAATTCACCTTCTTCATTTAAATCAGCTCCTGCACAGAATGCCCTGTCACCTTCTCCTGTCAAAATAATGACTCGAACATCAGTACGAGACTTTAGATTTTCCATATACGGCACAAATTCTTCACGGAATTCCTTCGTCAAAATATTCATTGGTGGGTTATTAATCGTTATGGTGCAAATCTGATTTTCAATATTGGCCTTTATCCACTTCATCGTTCCATCTCCTTTCTAACCTTGCTGATTCACTTCCAACGACTTCTCATTTCTCTTAGAAAAATCCTCCAATCGACCGTCAATCCCTTTGCTTCTTTGATATTTATCCCAAAAAATTACCGCTATTGGACAAAGAATTGAAGAAGTAATAGTAGAGATAGAAATTTGAATTGTGGCTAGATTAGCTATTTGCTGAAAACTTTGTGCCTCTTCTAATGACATAAGTCCTGCTCCTGCAGCAACTGAAGCAGCTGCTGCTATGGCCGCTGGTGTTCCCACTGCATTCCCTGCGGTTGATGCCTCGGCAACGGGACCAATTGTACTTTTCTCTCCAAATATACGATAAACAAGGATTCCTGTTAGACCGGTAATAATGACCGTTGCAAAACCCAAGACAAGACCGCCCCAAACAGCTTCAGCATTAAAGAAACTCATGAAGTTCATTCCTGCTCCTAAACAAAAGGCAAAAAAGGGAACAAGTAACGTTTCACCTGGCTTTAGAAATTCTCTAATGTCCTCATCCAAGTTTCCTAATAGCATCCCTAATGCAATTGGTAACAATACCGCGATGAATGCAATAGCAGGGAAGTTAATTCCTACTATTCCCAATGCCATCATGGTAAAGAATGGACCATCATTTAATGTCAAAACAGAAATTGCTCCAACATCTGAACGGTTACCATATTGTCCTGTGAGAACGGCATACATTCCTTCATTTCCATTTGTCATTGCAGCAATAATGGCAAGAGTGGATAATCCAAGGAGCCCGTTCATAGGATCAAAAAAGTAACCGAATAGAAGGCCAATTGTAATTCCAGTCAAACACTTACTAGAAGTTAATAGAATCCCTTTTTTTAAGGCTTTTCCACCCACTCGTAAATTCATCTGACTACCTGCACAGAACAAGAATAAACCGATAAGTGTCAATGTCCCGTTTTTAAAGAGAGCTTCCGTAAACCCTCCAATTCTCATAAACTCATAAATGCCTTCTTCGACAGGTGTTACTCCTAATGATTTAAGAAACTCCATAACAAGTGGAATATGGAGCTGATCAATCGTATTAAAGAGTGCCCCCAACATGAGTGGGATCACCATAAGCCCCCCTGGTACTTTTTCAATCCTTCGCTTGATCCTCATAAAATCACTCCCAAATGGAATTTTCATGGAAAACGCTTACAATTTTCGAAAGATTATTTTTGTTATGGAAATCGAAAATACATTAGTTTTTCATAAGTCACCCTCACCTTTCATTTTCTTTTTCATCTATTACTAATGCAATTACTGTACCAAGTTGTTAGAAATATCGAAAAATTAAACAAACCTTTATTCTAGACGAATTTAGCTTTACTTTTCAGAGAAACAATCAGTAGCAAGACACTTTTCATTTCGCAAAATGCAAATTAAAAAAAGAGGTTAGCCCTAATAAATATTAAAAAGGACTAACCTACTACCGATTTCTTCATTAATCGCAAAATGCAAACTACATTTGCATTTTGCGATTAATTTCAAACTTATTGATTTTCCTATAGAGAGTAGCTACGTTTATTCCTAAATCCTTCGCAGCCTTCTTCTTTCCATTCAATGTTTCACCATGTTTTTTTAAAGATTCGATAATCATTTTTTCTTCCATATCTGCTAAGGTTAATCCTTGGTCTAAAACACTTTGATTGGCTTTGACCCTAACTCTAGTGGGTAAATTTTCTAATGTAATCCAAAAAGATTTTGCCATATTGATAGCGTATTCCACCGTATTTTGTAGCTCTCTAATATTTCCTGGCCAATTATAAGAACATAGACATGCTTCGGCTTCTGGAGTAAAGCCCTTTACTTGCTTTCCAGTAATATTTACATAGTGATTAACAAAATGGTGAAGAAGGACGGCTACATCTCCCACTCGCTCTCTTAATGGAGGAATATGAAGAGGAATAACATTTAATCGATAAAATAAATCCTCTCTAAACTCTCTATCCTTTACCATTTGCTCTAAGTTTTTATTGGTTGCTGCCAGCACCCGCACATCAATATCTATAGTCGAATTAGAACCTATCCTTTCAACCCTTCTATCTTCTAAAACCCGCAAAATTTTAACTTGTAGATGAAGTGGCATATCACCGATTTCATCCAGAAAAATAGTTCCGCCATTGGCCATCTCAAATTTTCCAGGCTTCCCTTTTTTCCTCGCCCCAGTAAATGCTCCTTCGTTATATCCAAATAATTCACTCTCTAGCAAATGTTCTGGAATTGCGGCACAATTAATCGCCCTAAAGGGTTTGTTTACCCTTTGACTTTCTTGATGCACGGCCCTTGCGAAAAGTTCTTTACCAGTCCCACTTTCACCTAAAAATATTATGGTGGAGTCAGAGGTTGCGATTTGTTTCGCTATATCTTTCACTTGTAGAATCGCTTTACTTTTCCCTACGATAATGTCAAAGGTTGAATCATCTACCTCTGACGTAATCGAATATGCTAATTTTTGCACATCTTTTAAATCCTTAAATGAAATGGCCACTCCAATAATACGATCATCATGAACAAGTGGGATAACACTACCAATGACCTGAATCATTTTTTTATGTATTTGAAGTGAAAATTCAATGTCTGTATATCCTTTCGCTGTTGATAAAACTTTCGTAATAGGCAAATCAGGGATGATATCCGAGACATTAAGAGTGAGGATTTCATTTCTTTTCATCTTTAGTGTTTTTTCTGCAGAACGATTTAGCTCCAAGATATACCCATTTTGATCTACTGCGATGATTCCTTCATACATCGATTGCATAGCCACTTGAAGCATTTGAAACATATGTAGATACTTTCCTAACAACGTTTTTGCATTTATTTTACTGCTAATTAAGTCAGCCATTTTCCCAAGGTAATTCGATAAAACAAGCTGTCTATCTTTAAACTCTGCCTTCTGTTCTTCAGAAAATGCGGTTAAACTAATCACCCCAACGTTTTTCCCTTCATGTTTCAGGGGAAAGGACACATCTGCTTTTTCGGGGCAGTTTCCATGGAGAATGCAGCTTTTACAAACATCATGAAAACCTGGTTCAAAGTTATAAACATGCTTCCCTGTTTCTATCACTTCTTTTATAATATGTCCTCGAACTGGCTCACCCACAACAGCATGATGACCACCACCTGTAGCAGCAACCACCACTTTATTCTGATCATAAACAATGACTTCCAAATCTAATACTGACTTAATTGCTTCTGCTACCAAATTCACTTCTTCTTGCACTTCAAAAAGGATCGATTTTCCCATCTTCCTCCCCCTATTTAGTAAGACATAGATCCTTAATAATTTTCGTTATATATAATTCTTCTGCTTGTTAAAAGGAAAACCTTCTTTTTATAAAATGAGTTTATAAAAAGAAGGTACTCTATTGATCTTTAGTCGGGAATCCAGATATGTTGGATGAAAATATAAGTAAATATTACATTACTGATAATGTCATTTACGATGATGAATCTTATTTTGTTGATAAAATGTATGATTTTGCACTCAACAAGGCATCTTATCTAGCAAAAATGAAACGAGATTTCTCCGCATATCTGGATCTTAACACGTTAGAAAAGAGGGTTGGACCAAATAAGGGCCACGGCTTTAAAAACTCGGCTAAGTTTAGGGTTAGAGGCTAAAAGAATCGATGTTCTATCTGCGAGTAAATTACCTAACAACAGTAAAAACTTATTCTTCTAAGTTAAAAAAAGCATTGCTAACAGCAACGCTTATTTTAATACTTAATATTAAAGCCAACACCAACAACAAAGAGGGATAATTCTTTACACCCCTCTACTTTAAAGATTATTGAAATTCCAAATCTTCTTAGCTATACCCGCAAGATACACACTCCTTATATTTATTTCTTCGAAGGTCCATTTGTCTTCTTGGCAAATTTCTTTGGTTAACATTATGATGGATTGCTCATATTTTTTTTTCTTTTCAAGAAAAGGATAATTAGATGCAGTAATATTTAATTCGCTTCCAAGCAGCGTAAGGTTCCCAATTCTATTAACGAACATTGAATATTCAGAAGCTCTTGTTCCTAGTTCTTTTTGCCAAGAATTATCAATGACTTTATTTCTTTTCCTTAGTAATTCCCTTGGCATAATATGTTCGATGTGAACATCATTCCGACCACTTATCGTTTTTTCTCTTGTGTTGTTTGTTAGTGCATTTTCTATCATTTCTAAGATATATTTCGTTTGTGCTGACCTTGTAAAGTCCCGGTTCTGAAAGTTTAAATAAAATTCAGTATCAGATGGGGTTCTCCTCTTAAGATAATCAACAATATAAGAAACTGGCATTTCTTTATTGAACGATTCTAAAGCCAAATGATTGTAAATTCTATCTATGTCTCGGATTGAAATATTACATATACTTCTTCGCAATGTAAAAACTTCGATAGCCTCCAAAATTGCCATCAATTGTTCTTTATTAAGGTTCTCGGAGAGGCACTTAATTACAAGCGGGTAGCACGTAGTTGCTTCTATACGTACTAACGTATTTAGCCGATCATCCACCTCCTTTATGCCTAATATTCCATTATACAGCTTTAAATACATTTCAAATTTCAACCATATATCTTCGACTAAACTCAGTAGGTTATCAGACCAATCAACTTTTATATTTCGAATACAGTTTAGGTATTGGGACTACACCATATTCACCCAATAACTTTGTATAGATGTGCTGCCATTGCAGTTTACTATCTTTTAATTTTTCTAAAAAGAAATTATAAGCTTGAATGATTTTTTCATTTTTTATTTTTCCCTTTTAATACTTTTTTCAACTAATTTTTTGAATAATTTGTTATCCTTCCTTCCTAATATTATCTTGGCTTCAGTTTCATCTATTGTAGAACTTTTTAAAAAGTAATTATTTATGTAGGCCGCTCGTTCCTTATCAATTTTCTCTGCTAGATCACGAATTGCAGTTAAAAGTATTAGAATTGTTGTAATTCGTTGTTGTCCATCAACTACCTCAAAATACCCAAAAGCTTTTTGCCGTTCTTGGCTTATGGTAATAATAAACCCCAGAAATGTGTTTGGTCACCATCTAATTTGATTAAATCTTCCCATAGATCATTCCATTGATCTTTACCCCAATTATATGGCCTTTGATATAGGGGGATTCGAAAGACTTCATTAACACTCCCTAATAACTTTCCAATACTGAGTCATTTGTATCTATTGACATTTTATCACCTCCAAGAACAATTCCAAACGCGGCTTTGGCGTCTCGCTTCCATTGCAACCGCTTCAACTTCTCAATATAACGGCGATAAAAAGCATATAACATTGGGCGCACAGCATAAGGAAGGTAGTCCACTCCTACATGAGACTGAAAAATTTATGCGCAGCACCTAAAGGTAATTCATCCCCCCTAATAAATCCCTTAATGATGATTTCTATGAGTCCTACTTGGAGGATAAAAAAGCCATAAAACAATACTAAATGCATAAGACCACTTTTCTTGTCTTTATACAATTTTCGCTGGCCAAACCCATTCACTAACACAGCATTGATTCGTTCTTTTAGGTTCGGCTCGAAAGCGGATTTCTTACCAAGCTTTACAAACAAATACCGGCTGTATACGAGGTGAGCAAATAACTAAACTGCATATCCTGTCACAGCTAGGAAGGAAGAAAGTTCAGTAGTAATAACATCTTATTCATTCCTCCATTGCCGATTCTTTTGAGTTTTCTTACGTTCAGAATAAATAATAATAGCTACTAAAAATGACGTATGAATTGACATACGTCATTTTTCAATCTACCTTATAAACACAAATTTTTAATAACCGATGTGATAACCGCCTGAAATATTCAGTACGTGTCCTGTAATATAGTTCGCATCGGAAGATGCATAAAAGGCCAGATAAACCAATCCTTCCTTTTTAAACGAGAACTATTCAAAAAAGGTAAGAGCATCTCTGTGCCCTTACCTTTCTTCATTTTATTCTTTACTCTTCCTTGCCTGCTGCCATATTCATGTTCGCTTCGACATTCTCCTGACTGATGGTTGTAAATGGTAAATTTCTCTTTCCTGAGAAATTCTCAAGCAGATCTTTGACATCAATGCCCGAAGATGCCTTTAATGACTCCTGCAATGTGGCCATTAAATCCGTTGCATAGCCAGTCACTTTATTGGCCCCGCCATTCGCACCGCTTCCGCCTGTATCCACTACAGTGATTTTGTCGATATTACTAAGCGGACTTGCCACTTGTTTGGCATACTCCGGAAGCATTTTCAAAATCATGTCCATGACGGCTGCCTGACCGAACTGTTCAAATGCTTCGGCAATCTTCTGCTTGGCTTCGGCCTCTGCTACCCCTGTTAACCGGATGATTTCCGCTTCTGTCGTACCTTGTGCCCTTTGTGCGTCCGCTTTAGCAAGACCGTCCATGCGAACGCGTTCCGCTTCGGCTTTAGCCATGGCTTCGATTTTATACTTATCGGCATCCGCTTCCGTAATCTGTTTCATCTTGTTTGCGGAGGCTGCCTGCTCTACCGCATAACGGTCGGCATCCGCCTTTTTCTTCACTTCGGAATCATATTGCTTTTCACGGCGGAGGATTTCTTTTTCCTCCAGCTCGATTTGCTTTTGCCGTTCGATGATCCTGATTTGCATTTCCTGCTCGGTTACTTCCTGTTTGGAGCGGGCCGTTTCCAGATCGTAAGCTTGGTCAGCTCGTGCTTTGGCAATATCCTGCTCTCGACGGAATTCCGCTACCTTCAGCTTGTTGATTTTCTCGGCTTCGGCTATTTCTGTTGCCCTTTCAAGTTCGGCACGCTGCGCTTCCTTCGAAGCTTCGGCTCGCTTGATTCGCGTTTCCTTCTCTGCTTCTGCGGTAGCAATATCGGCATCCCTTTTCACTTGAGCGATTCTTGGCTTACCAAGGGATTCAAGATATCCATTTTTGTCCCGAACATCTTTTATTGTAAATGATACGATGATGAGTCCCATTTTTGCTAAATCCTGCGAGGCTACCCTCTGTACTTCCTGTGAAAACTTTTCGCGGTTTTTATAAATTTCCTCGACTGTCATCGATCCAAGGATGGAACGAAGATGTCCCTCCAAGACTTCCCGCGCTTCCTGTTCACGGTCATCTTTGGATTTTCCAAGGAATTGCTCCGCTGCTGTGGCAATATCGGTGATTGAACCGCCAATCTTGATGATCGATACACCATCAGCCATGACTGGAACTCCCTGTTCCGTATATACTTCAGGAGTAGAGACCTCAAGTTTGCTTGACAACAAGCTTAGTGGTTCCGCTTGCTGGAACACAGGGAGAACGAAAGCACCACCTCCGCGGACGATTTTAATTTTATTTCCTGATTCGTCGATGTGAACATTTTTGCTTCCTAAGTAGCTTCCGGTCACGATCAATGCTTCATCAGGACCAGCCGTGCGGTATTTCGTAATAAAGACAGCAATAAGTGCGATAAGTAAAAATGCAACAATGGCGACGACAACCCAAATCAAATTAAACATAAACTACCTCCTACCCTTTTTTTAATCCTGATGGGGCATAACATAGACAACCCCGTTTTTAACTTCGATGATCAAGACCTTTGAATCCGAAACAATTCCTTCATTTTTATAACTGGCCGCAGTTTTCGCGATGCTTCCACTGATGCTTTCAATCAGGACTTCCCCAAACCCGTCAACCGGGATTGATGTCAGAACCCTGCCGACCCTCCCTCTCAGATCATTATCATGAAATGTCAAACTTTCTTCCGCTGATGAGATGGGAATCAAAACAAATACATTCAGTAAAGTGACGATGGTAAATGAAATGATCAGGGAAATGCCGGCAATCAACCCAGCATGAAGTCCTGAAAGAGATTCAAGTAAAAACCCACTCGCAAAAAACACGGTCAAAAAGCTAAAAATGAGTGTAGGATTAAATATATCCGGTAATTCAAGTCCGGAAAATATATCATTAAACAAGATAAATAAGAAAGTTAGCCCCCCGAATATAATTAATCCATATAAATAGACTGTTTCTAATGGAACCCCAAATAACTCCATCTCTTTCATCCTTTAAATTCGATTTTTTCCAGGCCGCATACTATTTTAAGGACCTGGGATAAGCGTTTTACCAACATTGATAGTCTTTGTTATAATCCCCTCCATTTTCTTCGCTTACCATTCATACGAATGATGCATTAAAAAAGTTTCATTTATTTTCCAAGTTTTGAATTTTACCCTTGTGTTCACTTACAAACAATGTAGTCTAATAAATCATTAATGTATTAAAATACATAATTTCATTGACAGTGTTTAGTTAACATATTAAAATTCTTTATATGTTAACTCGTCATACAAATAGGTTTACATTAGGAGGAAGCACAATGAAGGAGCGTCATGAGAAGTTAAGAATGATGATGGTTACAGCTTTATTTGCAGCACTTATAGGAATACTTGCCCAAATTACAATTCCACTGCCCTTAGTACCGATTACAGGACAGACTCTAGCCGTCGGATTGGCAGCAACGATACTCGGTTCACGTTATGGAACTTCTTCCGTTTTATTATACTTGTTCATAGGAGCAGCGGGAGTCCCGGTATTCGCTGAAATGTCTGGAGGATTAGCTAAGATATTCGGTCCGACAGGCGGTTATTTATTATCCTATATCCCGACAGTATATATAACGGGGCTGATATTGGAAAAAACCCGTTTCACAGTTGCAATGGCTTTCCTTGCTAATACAATCGGGATGATAATTACTTTAGTCATCGGTACGGTTTGGTTAAAATATATGAGTTCATTATCTTGGCCAGTGGCATTTGCCAGCGGTTTTGCTCCATTTATAATCGTAGGCGTTTTAAAAGCATTCCTTGCATCATGGCTTGGCATCACAATCCGTTCAAGGTTAGCCTCGGCTAATATGCTGCCAAAAAAAAATGCACCACTTTCCCAATGATGGGTAAATGAAAGAGAGGGTACCGCTTGTGGTACCCTCTCTTTCATTTATATTCAACTTCCCGAAAACTTGCACAAAAAAAAGACTCTTAAAAAAGAATCTTTTTTACAAGTAATTATTGCGGTCCTATCCCCATAAGTCCGAATATAAATAGCAAATGTATATGATCCCCTTTGCTAACCGTAATCATTTTACTATAGTAACCGTCATTTGACAACTATTGAAGATACACATGAACTTACTGCCATTTTATTACTTAAGGAAGAATAAAATAACTGATTTAATTACTTATTATTCACTTTATATTCTTTTTTCGTACCATCTTCGAAAACGACCTCTAAATCAAATTCTTGATAGTCATCCTTCAAATTAAAAGCTTTTGTCACTTCTTGAATGACTTCCTCCTCTGATGAATCTTTGGTGAATGTCAATTTTTCCAGAATCGGGGTCAATTCTTTCATTGCTTCATCACCGTAAACTTCATGTTTGTTAAGTTTGTCCTCGATCGAAGCTTCTGTTTGAGCACCCATGGTATCATATTCAGCTTCGTATTCGTTATCATTGCCTGTGTAATCTACTTCCAATTGAAAATCCTTATAAGTGAATGGCAGTTTTTCATTATTATCCGTTCCTGTTTCAGGGTTATTTTCAGCTTGATTTTCATTCTCCTGAACCGGCGGGTTTTTCACCTCATCGTTTTCTTCGCCGCATCCCGCCAAAACAAGCATAGCGGCAAACGGAACTGATAATATTTTGATTGATCTTCTCATGAGTTTTCCCTCCTATAGTCTGTATACCTTATCTATTTCCTAATAGTGGTTAAATAAAACTCAAGATTTCCTCATATACATCAAATCGGCCAAGTGATCATAGTGGAAGGATATAAAACAATACCGCAAAAAAGTGTGTGACAGATCCCCCAAGCACGAATACATGCCAAACCGCGTGATGAAACGGAAAACCGCGCCAAACATAAAATATGGCTCCAAACGTATAAAGCAATCCACCTGCAATCAGTAGCTGGATACCAGCTGTTGGCATCGTTGCTGTAAGTGGTCCCCAAACGATAACGATCATCCACCCCATTGCAATATAGAGAATCGTCGAAAGGAAGAGGAATTTTTTCACATAGAAAGCTTTGAAGACGACCCCAACTATGGCAACTCCCCAGATTATACCCAGCAGTGTCCAGCCCAGTGACCCTTGAATCACAAGAAGCATGATGGGCGTGTATGTTCCTGCAATGAATATATATATGGCTGAATGATCAAAGATTTCGAATATATCCTTTGTTTTGCCCTCAGGAAAACTATGCACTAATGTGGAAGAGACGTATAAAAGTAGCATGGAAACACCATAAATGACTGAAATGACTATATGCCAAGGCGATTCTGTTTGGGCTGAGAATATGATTAAAAACACAAGTGCTGCAATACTTAACAAAACGCCGACACCGTGGGTTATCGCATTGACCACTTCTTCTTTTTTTGTATAAACATGTGTATTGGCCATGTTACAGCTCCTTAGTTCCGAATTAATTTTTTAGTATCCAACCAAAGTATACAACAGATTTTCCAAGCAATATAGAAAAGTGAATATTAACTTGATTATCACCTTGTAATTAGATTATTATCTAATTAGATGATAATCTAATTACAGGGAGGAGTAAAAGTGCAATTAGAAAAATTGGTCGCATTCCATAAAACGATTGGTGATGTTACAAGGATTAGAATTATATCCATCCTGGCAAATGGTCCAAAACACGGACAAGCACTTGCCGGAATATTAAAATTGACGGCACCGACCATCTCGCACCATTTAACTAAATTGAAGGACATTAATTTAGTGAAGGATCGAAGGGAAAAAAATACGGTGTATTATTTTTTGAATGAAGATGTCCTGAAGCATTATTCGTCAGCATTACCTAAACTCGTTTCAACTAAGGGGGATTCCAATAAAATGGATAATCAAAAGCTTAATATAGAACACAAAAAGATCCTTGAAAACTTTTTGATGCCAGATGGTCGACTAAAAACCATACCTGCACAGAGAAAAAAGAAAATGATCGTTCTTCATCATATAGCCAGCCTTTTGGAAACGGGACGTAAATATCCAGAAAAAGAATTGAATGAATTCATCCAGACTTTCCATGATGATTATGCAACAATAAGGCGTGAACTCATTATCGGGAGTATCATGTACCGTGAAAACAGCATTTATGAATTGAATCCCCGCGAGATGTGGGCTGATATCGTTTAACGGAAGGTTTCAAAATTAAAAACCAGCCTCCCATTTGGAAAGCCGGTTCTTGAGATGTCGTTTATATGGCAAAATGATGGCCGCCGATAATTTTTATTACCTGTAATTGTTTCATCCATTCGCTATCCGAAATACTAGGATTCCAAAAATACAAGGCATCATTTGTATAGCCATGAATCGCCAATGCTTCATTGACAGCTTTCTTCGCATCATCTCCTGCTGGTTTATTTATACTGCCGTCACCAACAGGCGAGAATTGGTTTTTTTGATAAATCACTTCCCGTACCGTATCAGGAAATTCATCGCTATCAAGGCGATTCAAAACGACTCCTGCCACCTCGACCTTACCTCTGTATGGCTCCCCTTTAGCTTCTGCATGCACAAGCCTTGCTAATAATTCTTTATCTTTTTCATTCATTACATGTGGAATAATCAATGTTTTACCTGGTTCGGCAACATTATTTACATTATTATTGACTTCTTTCAACTTTCCGATAGGAACACCGTACTGCTTCGCAATATCCCATATCGATTCACCTTGTTTAATGACATGTTTGGTTGCTCCATCCGAAGCTTTACTGGTCGTTCCCTTAGGAAAAGCTATCCCAAGTATGATGACACTTAGAGTCATTATCACGGTTATTATAACTGATAATTTCATCCTGTAACCTCCTCGTTAAGCATCTTCCAAGGATAACAGACCATATGGGAGAAAACAGTGCTAAATTTTTTCCAAGGAAATGAAGGAAAAATTTTCACAGGGGTCTATTAACTTCGAAATTTTAATGATTCCCATTCTTCCCGTAGCATTCCCATTCTGACTGAATCATAATAATAACCATCATGATAACGGCATTTCCTCATCCTTCCCTCTACTTGCATACCTACCTTTTCTCCTACTGTGATCATGCGTTCATTACCTGACCATGTCGTCAGTCCCACCCGCTCAATCTCCATTTTTTCGAATAAATAGCCTATGAATAACCTTAACGCTTCTGTTCCATAACCGCCATTCCAATACTTGGGCTCAAATATCGTAATTCCGATTTCAAGCCAACGTGAAGGTTCATGTTCCCAGTAATATACAACAGATCCTATTATTTGATCGTTCTTTTCCATTAATAGCTCAGAGTAAGCCCCCATTTTTTCATCATAGGTTCTATATTTCGTTTCTTTATCGATATACGTTTGGAAATCAATGAGTTCAAGAGGATGATAAGGTGCATCCCACTTTTTCCATTCTGGATCGGCTTCTCCATATTTCAGGCTCCATAAAAGTTTTAAATCGGCTTGTTTAACATTCCTTAATATTACTTTACTTCCTTCAATCCAAACATCGTCCAATCCGCTTCCTCCCAATTCAACCTTGCCGTACTTTCCATTTTACCTGTCGACACATAATTTAATAAAATATTGCCTTTCTCTGGGACCATCGAATTCACAAAAATATACACCTTGCCAGGTACCAAGGATCAAGCTCCCTTTATGGATGATCACCTGCTGTGAAGAACCAACCGCACTTGATTTCAAATGGGCTGCCGTGTTTCCTTCCATATGTAAATCCAATGTATGATTCCATGGGTATTGCTCATCCAGTCTTCTTAACATATCCTTTTTGACATCAGGATCAGCATTTTCATTAATCGTGATCCCTGCTGTCGTATGTGGACAATATATAAGAGCTACTCCCTCTTGAATCCCGTTTTCCTTGATGAACGCCTGTACTTCTGTCGTGACATCAATCATATCATCCCTCTTCGTCGTTTTTAAGGTATTTTTCTTCAGCATGTACGTTCACTCCTTTTTTTGTTCGTTTTTATATTCCTTTACCCATAAACATAAAGGTTCATGCTTTATTAAACCAGTCGATATTAAGATTAACAAACCTTTTTATAATTATTTTGTTATCATATTGGATTTATAAGGAATGAGGTTGCAATACTTTTAAGGAATGATGGTGTTTTTATGTATTGTTTCTTTTACAGGACTTGCAATCATCTTTGCTGTTTAGAGATGTTAAAAGGTGATTTTTAAATTTTCTTCTTGACTAACGGGTGCGTTCTTATCATATTTGGAGGACTTTACAAAGAATAGGGATAATAGGCTGTTGGAACATCTTAAGGAGTTTCAAAAAAGGAAATGAAGCAAATGAATGAGTAACTAGAACAAATTGCCGAAACAGAAAAAGGCTTTTTTGTTCGACTTTTTTGAGAGTGAACACAATGGAGCATATAAGCTCTTTTTCTATGACCAAATAAAAAAGGAGAATGACCAATCCTGCATAGATTGTCATCCCCTAATTATACATACCCGATAGATATCCTGACAGAATGACTTTTCGAGGTCCTACCGCATGCCCATCAGTTAACAACGACGGATACTAATAGTTTGGCCTTTTCTACAATTGAGTTGGTTTTAATTATTAGATATAGTGAAACATCTATCATAAGGTAACACTTACCATCAAGGACACATTCAAGAAGAAATAAATCAAGATCTCAAAAACAGTGTAAAGAAGCCCTTTCCACCAGATAAGTTTAACTTGGAAGAAAACAAGGAGATTAAAGAAAGTTCAACTGTTCCTGAGAGCAGCTACTATGCACAAGAGAACAAATCAGTTTGCCTATTCATTTCATGTAAAGCAGTAGATATGCCTGATAGTCATCTTAGACCCTCAATTTTTTACTGCTTCCATCCAATAAAATTGAAAAAGGTTACGGAATGATGCCATTCCGTAACCTTTTTGTCTACAAACTGAAAGCGGACCCACTGTATTTGGATCCGCTTTCTTTCAGTTTTTTTATATCCGTTTCTTTTTCCAGAACCCCAATAGTAAGGCGGTGATGAGGGATCCTATTAAAATGGCCAATAAATAGAAAAATGGGTGATTGACAAGTGGGATGACAAATATTCCACCATGTGGTGCAGGGAGAGTCACGTTAAAAGCCATTGACAGTGCTCCCGCTGTCGCTGCCCCGACAACACTGCTGACGATAACACGCAATGGATCCGCTGCCGCAAAAGGAATCGCTCCTTCTGTAATGAACGAAGCACCCATGAAATAATTAGTGAATCCTGATTTTCTTTCCATTTCAGTGAACTTGCTTTTAAAGAATGTAGTGGCCAAGGCAATCCCTAGAGGAGGAACCATTCCACCAGCCATTACAGCAGCATGCGGTCCGAAACTCTGAGCTTCAATGGCCGCTAGCCCAAATGTGAAGGCAGCCTTGTTTAGGGGCCCCCCCATATCTACAGCCATCATCCCACCAAGAATCAAGCCAAGGAATATTGCGTTCGTACCAGATAAACCTTGCAGCCAATTGGTCAAGCCCATGTTTATTGCGGTTACTGGTTCATTTATGAGAAATAACATGATAAACCCTGTAATTAACATACCGAATACAGGATAGAGTAAAACTGGTTTAATGCCATCGAGTGTTTGCGGTAATCTGGAAAACAATTTTCTTAAAAGTAAGACGACATAACCTGCAAGGAAACCGGCGATCAGTCCGCCAAGAAAACCGGCATTAGCCTGTGCTGCCAATAATCCCCCTACCATACCAGGAGCAAAACCCGGACGATCGGCAATACTTGAAGCAATGAACCCAGCCAGGACAGGGACAAGTAAGAAGAAAGCACCATTTCCCCCGCCAATATCACTTAATGCTTTGGCAATGGGATTATAATCCGGATTTGCCGGATCGGCCGCCTCGATTCCAAAAAAGAAAGAAAGCGCAATCAAGATTCCGCCACCGACAACAAATGGAAGCATATTACTTACGCCATTCATTAAGTGCTTGTAAATCCCCAATCCTCCTTTTGCTGAATCCCCTTCATCACTTTTATCGTTTCCTGTTCCGTTGTAAACAGGGGCGTCCTGATTCAGGGCTCTGGTTAACAGCTCCTCGGTCTTCCGGATTCCATGGGCCACTGGGACAATAATGACATGTTTCCCGTTAAAACGATTCATTTCCACCTGCTTATCAGCTGCAACGATAATTGCATCCGCCTCATCAATTTCTGCGGCGGTTAAACCATTTTTGATTCCTGTGGAGCCATTTGTTTCGACTTTGAAATCGATTCCCATTTCCTTAGCTTTAGCTTTTAACGCATCGGCTGCCATATAAGTATGGGCAATTCCTGTTGGACAAGCTGTAACGGCTAGGATTTTACCTCCTTTATTTTTACCAATGGCAGCATTACTTGATTGCTGCTCTTCCATTTCTTCTTCATAAGCTTCCATTTCTTTTTGATTGATTATCTCCAACACTTCCTCACCAGAAGTAGCAGAAATCAATCGGGCTCTGAATTTATCATCCATCAGTAATGAAGAAAGCCGGGAAAGGGTTTCCAAGTGATCTGCATTCGCTCCTTCACTTGCTGCAATCATAAAGAACAAATGAGCTGGCTGCCCATCAAGCGATTCATAATCCACACCACTGACAGATTTGCCGAAGCAGATGGCAGGTACCTTTACAGCATTTGTTTTTGCGTGTGGTATGGCTATTCCTTCACCAATCCCAGTCGTGCTTTGCTCTTCACGTTTTAAGATGGCAGCTTTAAAACCCTCCACATCGTTTAACCTGTCTGCCTCGGCTAGCTTTCCTGATAGTTCGTCAATGACTGCTTGCTTTGTAACGCTTTGCAGATTGATGATGATTGTATCCAATTTTAACAAGTCTGTAATTTTCATAGAGTCAGCCTCCTGTTAGATAATTGATGGCAATTTGCGGTAATAACTCTTCAATTTTATCCAATGTACCAAGATCGGATGAAAAGGCCGTAGCACTTCCTGCTGCAAGACTGAAGCGGAATGCAGATAGAATGTCCCCTGTACTTTCATATGTCCCAATGAAACCTGCGACCATGGAATCACCGGCACCCACTGAATTGATGACGTTCCCTTTTGGAACATTTGCGGAATATGACACTCCACCGGAGCAAAGCACGGCCCCCTGTCCCGCCATTGATACAATAACGTTATGTGCTCCTGCTTCAACCAATTTAGCGCCATATTCCCTAGCATCATCAACCGTTCTTATTTCGGTTGAAAAAAGCTCACCCAGTTCATGATGATTGGGCTTTATTAAAAATGGCCGGTGTGGAAGGACATCCAGTAATTCCTTGCCACTCGTATCCACTACCACTTTAATGCCGTTATGGGAACATGACCTTGCCATGGCTTCGTATACATCCGAAGGAACGCTTGGAGGGATGCTTCCTGACAAAATGAGGATATCATTATTATTCAACTGTTCGATCTGACTAATTAATTGTTGATAATTCCCTTTTGAAATGATTGGCCCTTGACTATTTATTTCAGTCTCCAGCCCTGTTTTCAATTTAATGTTTATTCTTGTATCTCCAGCTATCTCTGTAAAGTCCGTGAAAATCTCTTCTTGTCTTAAAAACCTTTTTACAAATTCACCAGTTTGTCCACCGATGAATCCTAACGCTGTCGTACTATTTCCCAGCCTTTTTAGCACTCTGGAAACATTGATTCCTTTCCCTCCTGGGAATTTTGCATCATAACTGGTTCGATTCACCTTGCCCATTTGAAAACTCTCCACCTCGACCAGGTAATCGATGGATGGGTTTAGTGTCACTGTATAAATCATTAAATGGTCACGACCTTTATCTTTGGATTTTTTTTGAGTTGAGCAATTGCCTCTTCATCATTGCTGTCAGTAAGGATTATGGCATCGCTTACATCTGCCACCTTAGCGAAAGTAGCTTCATTCAGTTTTGAACTGTCAGCAAGTACGTAGGACTCGTTAGAGAGGCGTAATGCCATCTTCTTCAGTTGCGCTTCTTCCGGGTCGGGTGTTGTGAAACCCAGATCTTGATGGATTCCGTTCATTCCCAAGAAACATTTATCAAAGCGGTATTCATTCAGGAACTGTACAGCATTACTTCCAATAACAGCATTTGTCGAAAATTTTATCGTCCCGCCCACTAACACTGTTTTGATTTCCAATTCGATGAGTTTTGGTATATGCATAAGACCATTCGTCAGCACTGTTATATTTTTATCCTTTAAATAAGGAATCATTTCCGCAGTTGTCGTGCCTGCATCAAGATATATACAATCATTTTTCTCTATGAATGAAACCGCCAGCTTTGCTATAAGTTGTTTTTCAGCTCTTGCTTTGTATTGCTTTTCCATAGTTGTTGGTTCAAGGCCTTTTCTCTGAAGTAAAGAGGCCCCACCATGCACGCGTTTCAAGAGCTTCATTTCCTCGAGTTGCACTAAATCTCTCCGAATGGTCGACTCCGAGGCTTGTAACTGATCTACAAGCTCTTGAAGCTTTACCGTTCCTTGTTCTTTAAGGATCGATAAGATGAACTGGTGCCTTTCAGTTGTCAACAATTCGCCCACCTCACTTTAATATCATCATCATATATGAAAACAAAGCAATAATCAATCAAAAACGTTTAAAAGTAACCAAATTCATTCAAAAATACCTCCAAAAACATTCATATAGTTAGAGATGACCTTTCTTCAATACCATTATCTTTTTTCTATGAAAATATCCTTTCAGTTCTTCACGCAAAAAACCCCCATGTCATGATGACATGGGGGTTCGTATTTATTTTATTAGCCTTGAAGTAAAAGTTGTTCTGGATCTTCCAGCATATCTTTGATGGCTACTAAGAAACCAACAGCTTCTTTTCCGTCAACGATACGGTGATCATAAGATAATGCAAGGTACATCATCGGTCTGTTTTCGATTTGATCTCCAACTGCGATTGGACGAGTCTTGATTGTATGCATGCCCAAGATCCCAACTTGAGGGGCATTCAAGATTGGTGTAGATAATAGGGAACCGAAAGTCCCGCCGTTTGTGATAGTAAAAGTACCACCTGATAAATCTGAAAGTCCCAATTTGTTGTTACGCGCTTTAACAGCTAAATCCGAAATGTTCTTCTCGATTTCAGCAAAGCTTTTGCGGTCAGCATCCCTTACTACCGGAACGACAAGACCTTCATCAGTGGATACAGCTACACCGATATCATAAAAGTTCTTTTTCAGGATATGGTCGCCTTGGATTTCAGCATTCAATAATGGATATTTCTTCAATGCGCCAATGACCGCTTTAGTGAAGAATGACATGAAACCAAGTTTAACATCATTTGTTTTCACGAAAGAATCCTTATGGCGGCTACGCAATTCCATGACTGCAGAAAGATCGACTTCGTTAAAAGTAGTAAGCATGGCTGCTTCGGATTGTACTTGAACTAGACGTTTGGCAATGGTTTGACGACGGCGTGTCATCTTAACCACTTCAATGCGGTCATCATTCACTTCAACAGGAGCTGCTGCCTTTTTAGCTGCAGGAGCTTGTTTAGGAGCTGCCGCTGGTGCTGCAGGTGCATTGCTTGCTGCTTCTACGTCTTGTACACGTACACGACCAAGTGGATCGGCTACAGGCACTTGAGTCAAGTCAATACCTTTTTCACGAGCCAATTTCCTTGCAGCTGGTGATGCAATAACTTGTTGAGTGGATGATGCTTCTTTTGCTTCTGATTTAGGAGCTTCTTTAGCAGGAGCCGCTTGTTCAGCCTTAGCTGGTTCTGCTTTAGCTTCTTCAACCTTAGGAGCTTCCTCTTTTGGAGCTGCTGCAGCTGATCCATTTTCATCAACGATGGCAATAGCCTGTCCAACTTGGACAGTATCGCCTTCTTCTGCTAAATGTTCCGAAAGTGTACCAGTATAATCTGAAATGATTTCTACGTTCACTTTATCCGTTTCAAGTTCAAGGACATATTCTCCTTTTTCAACGTGATCACCGGGTTGTTTTAACCATTGCGCAATAGATCCTTCAGAAATTGATTCTGCTAATTCAGGTACTTTTACTTCAGCCATTTTATTTCTCCCCCTCATTATTGCGTGTAATTGCTTGAGTCATAATCCGTTGTTGTTCATTTTTATGGACAAGTGGATCTCCCTCAGCCGGGCTTGATCTGCGCTTCCTTCCTATATATGTTACTGAAAGATTGCCAGGAGCCGCAGCATTTAGGCGAGGTTCAACAAATGTCCAAGCACCCATGTTTTTAGGTTCTTCTTGAGCCCAGAAGATTTCTTTAAGATTTGTATATTTTTTCAGGGCTTCTTGAACTCCAGTGAATGGGAATGGATAAATTTCTTCGATACTGATGATTTGCAACCAATCTGTATTTTTTTCAGTTGCCGCTTTTTCACGAAGTTCAACCGCCAATTTACCTGATGCAAATACAATGCGTTCAACCGATTTAGGTTTTTTGCCCAAAGCTTTGGTTTCTACGAATGATTCAAAAGAGCCTTCACTGAATTCTTCTGCTGTAGAAGCCATCACTTGATTACGAAGCATACTCTTCGGTGTCATGATGACAAGCGGACGTACTTGCTCTTGATCCAAAATCTTCGCTTGTCTTCTAAGGATATGGAAGTATTGAGCTGCCGAACTCAGGTTGGCAACTGTCCAGTTATTTTCCGCCGCTAATTGGAGGAAACGCTCCAGGCGGGCACTTGAGTGCTCTGGTCCTTGTCCTTCATAACCGTGTGGAAGCAGCATGACAAGACCTGATTTTTGACCCCATTTTGCACGGCCTGCCGCGATGAATTGGTCAAAAATCACTTGTGCTGTATTAGCGAAGTCACCGAATTGGCCTTCCCATAATACCAGTGTCTCAGGTGCAAATACATTATAACCATATTCATAAGCCAGAACTGCCGTTTCAGTAAGCGGGCTGTTATGAACAGCAAATGATGCTTTGGCAGTTTCTAGTGTGTGAAGTGGTGAATATGTTTTTCCGTTAACACTATCATGTAACATGATATTGCGTTGTGCGAATGTTCCGCGCTCTGAATCTTGTCCTGTCAAACGGATTGGAGTGCCGTCACTTAATATGGATGCGAATGCCAATGTCTCAGCATGAGCCCAATCAATTTTTCCGTCAGCACCAAAGGAATCCAAGCGACGTGATAAGATCTTTCCTAACTTTTTATTAGGAGTGAATCCTTCCGGCCACTTAACAAGTTCTTCGTTAATTGAAACAAGTTCTTGTTTAGGAACTGCCGTATCAATGGCTGGAAGTCCTTTTTCAATAATCCCAGGAGGATTACATTCTTTAGAAGCTTCCGGTTTATTTCCGGAAATTTTTGCATATGCATCTGCAAGCCTTGTATCCACTTGCTCAGCAATCGCTTTAACTTCAGCTTCAGTGAACTCACCGGATTGAATCAGTTTTTTTCCATAAAGCTCTTTAACGGTTTGGTGCTTATGAATTAATGCATACATTTCAGGTTGAGTCACCAATGGCTCATCCATTTCGTTATGGCCGAAACGTCTGTAACCGATCAGGTCGATCAAGAAATCCTTGTTGTATTTTTCACGATATAGGTTAGCAAGGTTCACAGCAGCCATACATGCTTCCGGATCATCTGCATTCACATGCACGATCGGCACTTCAAAGCCTTTGGCCAAATCACTAGCATATAGGGTTGAACGTGAATCTTCACTTTCCGTTGTAAAACCGATCATGTTATTGGCGATGATATGGATGGCGCCGCCAACTTGATAACCGCGTAAACGGCTTAAGTTAAACGTTTCAGGTACAATTCCTTCACCTGGGAATGCTGCATCACCATGAATCAGGATTGCAAGGGATTTGGAAATGTCTTGAACCGGGAATCCTTTTTCTGAACGGTCTTCTTGTGCCGCACGAGAATACCCTTCCACGATTGGACCGACTACTTCCAAGTGACTTGGGTTATTGGCAAGTGTAATCCTTGCTTTTTGTATATTTGATTTAGTTATCTGTTTATCCAGACCTAAATGGTATTTAACATCACCGGTCCATCCATTGTTAATGCCAGTTGAACCCTCTGAAGGAACCAGATCTTTATTCGGTGAATGTTGGAATTCAGAGAAGATGACCTCATATGGCTTTCCTAATACATGTGCTAGAACATTCAAACGTCCTCGGTGAGCCATGGCAATATTCACATTCCCAGTACCGCTTTGAACAGTTTGTGAAATCATTTCATCTAAAATCGGAACCAAAGCATCCAGTCCTTCAATAGAGAAACGTTTTTGCCCTACATATGTGCGGTGAAGGAATTTCTCGAAACCTTCGACTTCATTCAATCGTTTAAGTAATAGTTCCCTTTTCTCTTTAGTCACTTCCGGGAACATGTTTCCGGATTCGACCATATCAGTAAGCCATTGCTTTTCATCCAAGTCATTAACATGGTGAAATTCAAAGGCTATCGTTTTTGTATAGAGTTGTTTTAGGTATTGTACGGCTTCGTATCCGTCTTTCACGTCTTCAGGTGATTCCGGGCAAATAAAGTCAGCCGGTATTTTCCTTAAATCATCTGCAGTCAAGCCATATTTTTCAAAGTGAATTTGTTCAGTGTCCAGAGCTTCTTCTTTTAAAGGATAAATATTTGCAGCAAGATGTCCGTATGCACGGATATTTTCAGCTAACTTGACTGCAGACATAATTTTCTTCATCGGAAGAACTTCTCCAGCTTGTACAGTTGGCGCACTTCCAGTCGTTGTTTCTGCCGATACATCGAATGAAGGAGGACCTGCTACTTCAAAAAAGTTTTTCAGTTCCGGATCCACTTCTTCCGGGTTGGCTAGGAATAGATCGTATTGCTCCATGACATACCCAAGGTTTGGACCTGAAAAAGCTTTCCAGTGGTCTAATACCTTAGAATCATTGATGGTCATTTTGTAAACCCCCAAATTTTTCTCATAATTTTTTTCATTACGTTTTATCCATCCCCAAATTTCTTTCTTCTAAATTTCCCCCAAATATATGATATATATTAAGATATACAATAAATAACTTTGGTCATTGAATAATAAAATTTTAAAGGATAAAACGTTTTCAGATGTTATATTAACATGTTTTTGTCGAAATATCCAAAGGTTAAACTACTTTATGCAACCTTTTTGCAACTATATTTCTGTTTAATTCGTCAAAATACGCTTTTAATTGACTTTTTTGCTCATTTAAGTCTTTTTTTCGCTAAAAAAAGATTTTTGTATTTTTGTATAATGATTATTTTTCAGGTAAATTTAACTAGTCTGAAAGCCCTTTCAGCTCAATCAAACTTCCAAGCTGATAAACTTAGATTGCCATATTGAAAGCTCCTATGCAGGAGAGCTGCCTTTTTTTTGTCATCCCCTGACCCCATTGCGATGACCAATGGAACGAAATGCTCTTTGGAGGGCACAGCTTCTGTACTGTATGGGGCGAATCTTTCATACTCAAACAAGGATTGCAAATCCCAATTCATGATTTTCTCTTCGACCCAGTTCTCAAACTCGATTGCCCATCCTTCTGCAACATGCATATCCTCCTGTATTTGGGCGAAATTATGGACAATTCCACCACTCCCGATAATCAGGACATTACTTTCCTTTAATTCCCTCAATGTTTTCCCAATTTCATACTGCTTGTCCAATGGCAGTGCAGGACTAATGGACATAGATACGGTCGGGATGTCAGCTTCGGGATACATGATATGCAAAAGCCCCCATGATCCATGGTCCAGGGGGCGCCTATCATCAAGTTCCCCCAATACACCTATCCTGGACAATAAGGTTAAAATTCGATCTGACAGCTCAAGACATCCCCTGGCTGGATAAGTAATCTGAAATATTTCTTCAGGATACCCTGCAAAATCATAAATGACTTCATGCTTCCCTACTGCTGAAATCATTTGATCTTCGCTTTCCCAATGTGCTGACAAAATTACGATGGCAGCAGGTTTCTTCATAGTTTGCATATAATCCTTCAAAAAAGAAGTGTAGCCATTCTTTTCCAAAGCCAATAGCGGTGTTCCATGTGATAAAAACAATGATGGCATCATAGAAACGATAAATCCTTTCGCATTGTAATCTCAATACCCTATACCTTAATTTACTATAGATAAACATTGTGTTCATCAATTAAATTGCAATTTCGGGGTTGTCTCATCAATAGTATCGAAGGTATACCCTTCTTTTTTAAGAAATTCAATTATATCAGGCAATGCTTTCACTGTATTCTTCATACTATTGATATCATGCAATAAGATATTAACATGCTTTTGATTTTTCGTCCCTTTTTGTACGGCAGTAATGATTTGTTGTTCACTTATTGACGGACTGAAGCCATCTGTCGAGTCAATGGACCAATCAAAGTAAATATACCCTTTTTCCTTTAATTGTTGAAGGATTCCATTGATGATGGGTTTCGTTGCAGCCTGATGCCGCAGACGATTATTCGAGCCGCCAGGAAGGCGCACAATACGGCTTTTTATCCCATATTCCTTTTGCAGCATGGTTTCAAGCCTATTCAAATCTTGAAAGAAACTCTCAGTCGATCGATAAACGATGGAATAATCATGTGTATAAGAATGAAGGGCAATCGCATGACCCCGGGAAACCATTTCCCGATAACTTTCCTTTGCGTATGGTTCTTCATTCCCTTTAACGAAAAATGTGGCCTTAACATGATAGCCGTCCAAAATATCCAATATCTTCATGGTATTCAAAGATGGTCCGTCATCGAATGTCAAATAAGCGATTTTCTGATTTTCCTTACTTTTCAGGAGCGGTGTGATCTCTTCGGGAACCATTGCATGTACTTGAATGTTCTGGACATCCACAGCCAACAAAATAATAATGAAAGAACCCGCCATGAAAAGAAATAATTTCAGGAAATTATTCATAGGTGTTGCATCCCCTTCCTTTTGACCATTAAGATGTACCAATTAAGGGGTTTCATGCACTAAAAGGCAGCGGTAAAAAATACCGCTGCCTTTATTAAATGAGTTATCGATCGACATTGAAGTAACGGGCTTCAGGATGTGCAAAAACAATGGCTGACACGGAAGCCTCTGGTTCCATCATGAATCCTTCTGTCAATTCCACGCCAATATCCTGAGGTTGTAACAAGCGGAATAGCTTCTCCTGGTCTTCCAGATTAGGACAAGCAGGATAACCAAATGAAAACCTTTGCCCGGTGTACTTAGCGGCAAACCGCTCTTTCATGGACATTTCAATCGGATCGCTTATACCTAAATCATCCCGCATTAATTGATGAATTCTTTCTGCGAAACCTTCAGCTGTTTCGAGAGCAAGTGATTGAAGTGCGTGATTTTTCAAGAAATCGCCTTCAAGCTTTAGTTTTTCTGCCCATTTTCTAATCCCTTTTCCGGCAGTGACAAGGAAGAAACCAACATAATCCATTTGCCCGGAGGAGATTGGTTTCGCGAAGTCCGCTAAACAAAGATGCGGATTCGTATCTTGCCGGGGGAAGTCGAAAGTTTCCAAAACCTCGTTATGGTTTTCCGGGTTGTATACCAATAGCTTATCTCCTTCGCTTTGAGCAGGGAAAAATTGATAAACTGCATTCAAACCATAATCCGGTTCCATCTTTAGAAATTCAATCAATTCATCAACGAGATCATTAAGTTGCACTGCTTTTTCATTCCCTTGCTTAAGCAATTCGGACACTTTACCTTTTAACCCCAAATGATGTCCAATCAGCATTTGCCTATTAATATACGGCTGGATGACATCCAATGGATAGTTTTTCAGGACGTGACGCTTGACGTCACGCGGTATTTGAACAGGAGCATCGCTTAAAGGGGCAGCTGTGGACTGCTTCCGAACAGGTTTTTCCATCGTGGCAGCAATGGCGGCATTCGCTTTCGCTCTTTCCCGTTTCTCGACTAACTCTTCCAAGTACACCACTTTTTTGTCAGAGTCATGTAAAATATTCGTTACAGCCAAACCATCCATCGCATCTTTGGAATATAAAACCGGTCCTTCATATTCAGGTGATATTTTAAAATCGGTGAATTTACGGGATAATGCTGCCCCTCCCACTAAAATTGGGGTATTTATTCCCGCTTGCCTTAAATCCTGTGCTGTTAAAACCATTTGCTGTGCAGATTTGACAAGTAACCCAGATAGGCCAATGATAGTTGGCTCATGTTTTCGAACCTCTTCTATGATTTGTTGCGGTGCGACCTTTATTCCCAAATCAATGACTTCATAGCCATTATTGGATAGGATGATATCCACTAAGTTTTTCCCGATATCATGCACATCTCCCTTGACGGTCGCCAAAAGGATTTTCCCTTTCTTAGCACTATCTTCTGAGTTTTCCATTAGTGGTTCAAGGTGGGATACAGCCGCCTTCATCGCTTCAGCACTCTGGAGCACCTCTGCGACAATAAGTTGGTTGTCATTAAACAACCTCCCCACCTCACTCATGCCATCCATCAATGGTCCATTGATGATTTCCAATGGGTTGTCACCGCGCTCAATCGCTTCATTTAAATCATCAACCAATCCTTCTTTCGTTCCCTCGATAATATAGTTACCTAAACGTTCATCCAATGGCAGGATCACACCATTATCCTTCTTCTCCGCTTTTTTCCCGCGATAAAACTCGGTAAAAATCGCTAAAGTTTCAGTTGAAGTCTCAAATAGCAGTGCCTCAGCCAATTTCACTTCCTCTTCCGGTATCAGAGCGAAACGTTCAAGTTTTTCTGTATTCACGATAGCATAATCGAGACCCGCTTTTGTACAATGGTAAAGGAAAACTGCATTTAATATTTCCCTTCCCCTCGCTGGCAGACCGAATGAAACGTTAGAAATGCCAAGTATCGTTAGGCATTCCGGAAACTTTTCTTTAATCGCCTTTATTCCATTCACCGTTTCCAATGCAGATCCAATATATTGTTCATCCCCTGTGCCTACAGGAAATACAAGCGGATCAAAAATGATGTCACTTTTGTTCAGACCGTACTTATTAACGAGCAAATTCACAGACCGTGTAGCCACTTCCAATTTCCGTTCAGCATCGACTGCCATCCCAGTTTCATCAATGGTTCCTACGACAACGGCAGCACCATATTGATGGACTAATGGCACTATTTTTTCAAAGCGCTCTTCACCATCTTCAAGGTTTATGGAATTAATGATCGATTTTCCTTGTGAATGTTTTAATGCTTGTTCAAGCACGGCTTCATCCGTAGTATCGATGACCAATGGGACTTTCACTTTTTTGACGACCTCTTCCACAAATTCCTTCATATCGCCAAGCTCATCTCCATCAGGATCAGCAAGACAGATATCAATGACATGGGCCCCTTTTTTTACCTGGGAGCGTGCAATTTCGGCAGCTGGCTCATAATGCTTTCCGCGTATCAGCTCCTTGAATTTTCGGGAACCGATAACATTCGTTCTTTCACCTACGAATAAAGGCCGCATTGAATCATCATAAATTAGCGGCTCTATGCCCGATACGGCATGACCATGGGCTGTTTCCGTAATTGTACGGGGTTTCATGCCTTCGAGGACCCTGGAAAGTTCTTTAATATGTTCTGGTGTCGTACCACAACATCCGCCAATGATATTGATCCATCCCTTTTCGGCGAATTGCTTCATTTTCTCTGCCAGTGAAGTAGGTGACTCATGATAGTGGCCTTCTTCATCAGGGAGCCCGGCATTCGGATAACAGCTGATGGCGCTATTTGATATATCTGCAAGTGTCCTGATATGGTCTATCATGAATTCCGGCCCTGTTGCACAATTAAGGCCAACCGCAACGGGCTTCATATGTTCAACCGATAAATAGAAAGCTTCTATGGACTGGCCAGCAAGTGTAGTGCCCATCGGTTCGATTGTCCCTGATATGATGACAGGCACATCTTTTCCTGTTTTAGCGAATGCTGCTTTGATTCCGGAAAAGGCTGCCTTGACATTAAGCATATCCTGACAGGTTTCCACCAATAACAAGTCTACCCCGCCATCCAAGAGACCCAGTGCCTGTTCTGCATAGGAATCGGTTAAAATATCAAAAGTCGTTCCGCCCGTTACGGAAAGCGTTTTTGTAGTTGGACCCATCGAGCCAGCTACATACCTTGGCCATTCATCATTGGAGTACTTTTCACAAGCTTTAACGGCAAGCTCAGCTGAAATCTTATTAAGCTTGTAAGCAATAGTGCTTATTTGGTATTCCTCCAGTACGATGCTGGTCGCTCCGAAGGTATTTGTTTCAATGATGTCTGCACCCGCCGCTAAATATTTTTCATGAATGGATTGGATGATTTCCGGTTGCGTCAATGATAAATATTCATTGCAGCCCTCAAATTGTTCCCCTCCAAAATCCCCTGCCGTCAAATTCTCCGCTTGAAGCATGGTTCCCATCGCCCCGTCAAGAAGGAGTATTTTAGAATTCAACTGATCTTGAATCGCTTTTTTATTCATGTACTGCCACCTCTGATGTATGTTTACTATCGACTTTTCTAATATATTTCGTAAGTTCCGCCGTCATTTCATAGCGAAGGAACGGAGTGATTAAATATATGCCCTTGAATTTTTCCCTTGCCGCGTCCACTAGCTCTCGCGCTATATTCACTCCTTCAATCCTCGACTTTACAGGGTCATCCCCCGCTAACGCCATGGCTCTTCTAACGTTATCAGGCAATTTGATGCCTGGGATTTCATTATGGATGAATTCGGCGTTCCTGGTGCTGGTCAAGGGCATGATACCGATGAAGATCGGGGTTTCTAAATGTTTTGTAGCTTCATATACTTCTTCGATCTGCTCCACGGAATAGATTGGCTGTGTCAAGAAGGATTGGGCACCGCAGGCAATCTTCTTTTCCATTCTCAGTACCGCTTTATCCAGATATTTCACATTGGGATTAAACGCTGCAGCAATTTTGAAATTTGCCCGTTGGCCCAAACTTTGCCCCGAATAGGAAAGACCTTCATTAAATTGTTTGACCATACTTATTAGGTCAAAGGAAGATAAATCATAAACCGAAGTGGCGCCCGGGAAGTCCCCAATTTTTGAAGGGTCTCCGGTGATGATCAATATTTCGTTCAGGCCCACCGTCTGCAGACCCATTAAATGTGACTGCAGTCCAATCAAATTTCGATCACGGCATGTTATATGCACCATCGGCTCTATATTCAATTGGTTCTTAAGTAAATTAGCCAGTGCATCATTAGATATCCTTGGTGAGGCAAGCGAATTATCCGCTAATGTAACGGAATCGACCCCTGCTTTTTTCAAAACCTCGGCACCAGTCATGAAGCTCGCTATACCTAACTTTTTCGGTGGATCAAGTTCAACTAGAATCGTCCTTTCTGTTTTGGCCTTTTCGAACAGGGGACGTTCCAATTCTCTATCATTCACTTCAATTATTTCTATTTCACGGGATTTCGTGAATTTCTCTTTCACAGGAGCCAAACTTCCAATCGCATTCTTTACAGCTTGAATATGCAGCGGAGTCGTTCCACAGCACCCTCCTATGATCGCGGCACCCTGCTCACGAAGTTCTAGGGCACTTGAACCGAAGTATTCCGGCACAGCTTTATAGACGAGCCTTCCATCCACATAATCCGGGAGGCTGGCATTTGGGTATATGGCAATTGATGCTTGCTTTGGCAAACTCACTTCTTCCAAGGCCCGAATCATATGATGTGGACCGAGACGGCAATTCACCCCCACAACATCGGCACCCAATTGCTCAAGTTTTTGAAAGGCTTCATTTAAATGGATTCCATTTTGAAGATTTCCCAGTTCATGCATCGAAACATTTGCGATGATCGGCAGTCCAGTTTCATTTTTAACGATTTGCAGGACGGTTTCCAGTTCTTCCAGGTCATAAAATGTTTCCAAGAGAATTCCATCAGGGTTTTCCATCAAAAGACTGTATAGCTGTTCACGAAAACCCCGTTTTATCTCTTCCATGCTTAAATCCGATTTCCTGATGCTCCGCTGTGCCCCTATGGTACCGAAGACGTATGCCTTTCCTTTTGCCGCTTTTTTAGCAAGAATGACTCCCTGGCGATTGATTCTGCTTACCTCATCTTCCAGTCCATACCGTTTCAATTTGTTGAAATTGGCTCCGTATGTATTCGATTGAAGGATATCTGCACCAGCTTCCAAATAGGCACGGTGGATGGATTCTATTTGATCTGGGTTCGTGCAGTTTAATTCCTCATAGCATTGATCGATGCCATTTGAATATAATAAGGTCCCCATTGCCCCTTCCCCAACCAGTATTCTTTCTTTCACGTCTTTACGAAAATTCATCATTACATCCTCTCTCAAAAACAATCCTGTTTTTGTCGTATTCTATGAGTATGAGAGAAAAGGAAAAAAACCTTCTCAAAGAAGAAGGTTTTTTGAAACATTCTCCTCATCTATCAAGCTCTGCTTGCTGGATTTAGCACCTTTGCCTAAGCTGGTTGCTGAGGTTTCTTCGGGCCAGTCCCTCCACCTCTCTCGATAAGATCCATTTATATAATTTTCACAAGATTTCAAAATTTGATTATACTTAATTTACATTAATAATCTGTCAATTTCAATACCTGATCGACATTTTTTTCACTTTTGCAAAAATCATTCAACCTTTTGCAGCTTGAACCCTCTTCAGGATCCTTTGTTTCCAGTCTTCCGCTAACGAGTCTAGTGTAAGTAAAGCCTTTGCGCCTTCCAGCCCATCTCGTTTATGAAGGATTACCTCTGCTGCATAATGAACTGAAATTTTTTCCTGCAAACGATCTATCAGCACAATCTCGTTTTGTTTATTTATCGTTCCTTCTTGAAGTACTCGTGCAAAATAACCAGTTAAACTCGTTTTCAGCACGAGTTCCAAAAACTTAGGTTCTTGATTGAAATGGGAAATGGTCGAACAAGGTATCCTCCCCTGGTTAATTTGAACAATCACTTCGCCTATTTGATAAATATCGCCAATATATGTTGTTTCTTCTCTCATCCCCGCTACAGTTAAGTTTTCACCGAATGCAGGGATTTCCAGTTTTTTAGAGAATTTTTCATTCCATAATGAATAATGCTCAAAGGGGTAAAAGCACAAAACGCGATCAGGACCTCCGTGGAACTTTACATTACCAACCCCATCACCAATTATACCTGATTTAGTCACTGTCACATTTTCCTGTGCTTGTTTATCCATTGCTGAAAAGATTTCGATATTCGAAAAAATTTCATGCTTCGGCTTCCCGGCATGAAGTGCTTTGATTTTTCCATTTTCCATTTTGCATCTTCCATTCAAATATATTTTTTATCATCCTGTATGTATAAATTATACTAAAAATCCATTTATTCTGTAGTTATTTATAAGAATATGAAAATGCAAAAGCCTCATGAGCCGTTAAATGGGGGAAATATCATTGATTTCCAGAAAAATTCATAGGTTAGTTCAGTAATTTTGTTGCTATTTCAGAATTAAATATGGTAGAATATGAACACAATATATAGTCGAAAACTACAACCGTTCGCCTATATGTTGATTTTCACGATTGAATTCCTCATTGTCGCTCTTTAGGGAGCGAATTTTTTTGCCTTCATTTCCATCCACCATTTTCTATTAATCCCATTTTGTTTCTTACATCGTGATCCACTTACATATTTGCACTTTCCTTACCTATGTAAATCTCCCCTATTAATTCACTTTCCTTACCATTTAGAAAGCAAATTACCTTGCTAAAACAAGCAGAAAGCCGAGCGACATCATGTGTCTTCCGCTCAGCTTCCTGTTTAAGCTTGTTTCTTTTTTTTCGGTGCCACTTTCTTTCGGGTCGTCTTTTTCATTTCCGTTTCATCATGTTTCGTACGGTCAATGGATGCCTGTAAAGCCTCCATTAAATCGGTTACATTGTTGGAAACTGGTTCTTTTGTTTTGGCTGTAATCGTCGTCTGTCCTGCTTTCTTTGATTCAATCAATTCAAGCAACGCGGTTCGATAGTCATCGGTGTATTTTGCCGGATCGAAAGTAGTCGTTAATTGATCTATCAATAAAACGGCAGTATCGATTTCTTTTTTTTCAATCGTATCGTTGGCAGGAATATTCGGAACATCCGCTGTGGGGCGAACTTCATCCGGATAATGAATCGTTTCCATCACCAAGGTATTATCAACGACTCGGATTACTGCCATTTGTTCTTTAGAGCGGATGATGATTTTCGCTAACCCTACCTTATTCGATTCCTTGAGGGCCTGTCTCAAAAGGGAATAAGCTTTTATCCCTCCGTCATTAGGAGACATGTAATAACTCCGGTTAAAATAAATGGGATCTATTTCTTCAATTTTAACGAAATCCACGATTTCCACGGCTTTTTCTTCGTTTTGTTTTTTCAGTTGTTCTAGTTCATTGTCTTCCAATACAACAAACTTTCCCTTTGTATACTCAAAAGCGCGGACTATATCATCCTTCCCCACTTCTTTCTGGCATACCGGACAAACCTTTTCGTATTTAATCGGTGAATGACATTCCTTATGCAACGTCCTCAAAGAAATATCCTTATCCTCCGTAGCAGCATGAAGTTTGATCGGAATGTTCACCAAACCGAATGATATGCTCCCCTTCCACATCGTATGCATATTCGTCACCTCATAACTTATTTTTAAAGAGAAGAACGATTTTATTATTCCCCTTTGTTCAAAAAAAACCGAAAAAATAATTGCCAACTCTAACACTTCGTTTTTTTGGCAAAATAATCTTAACCAATTATTTGCGGAGGTAAATACAAAAAATGAAACCGATGCTGCCTACCTATTACCCTGAAGCCCCCAATTCCAAGGATTGGCGTTATGAAGTCAAATATGACGGCTTTAGGGCTATTTTAACGATAGACTCCGATACCATTAGCATTTCGAGTCGGAACGAAAAGGAATTATCACCACAATTCCCGGAAATCATTGCTTACATCAAAAATCTGCACCTGAAAGACTATCTCCCGCTTCGGTTAGATGGCGAATTGGTCTGGCTTACCAATCAGGCGAAAGCCGACTTTTTTCAAATACAGTGGCGAGGACGCCTTGGGAAACAATCCTTAATTTCAGAAAATGCCCGTTTTTCCCCATGCCGGTTCATAGCGTTTGACCTGCTTAGCATCAGCGGAAAAAACGTAGCAGCTAAACCCATGGAAGAAAGAAGGGAATTGATGTTGAATATGGGGGCAAATCTTGGCTTTCCTATGCCCCCTGATCCCAACGATAAGGCTTTGATACAATTAATAGAGAGTTTTGACATATTGGATAATGCCTTGAATAAGGTCACCCTATTAGATGGCGAAGGGGTTGTCGCCAAGGAAATTCGTGGGACTTGGCAAGAAGGGAAACGTACTGCCTCATGGATCAAGGTGAAAAATTGGAAGACCGTTTCTTGTTTCATTACAGCATTGCATAAAGAAAATGGTTACGTTTCCCTCGCAGTTTTCAAAGAAGGTGCCGTAACCAAAATCGGAAGTGTTAAAAATGGACTGAGTCCTCAAGATAAAAGGATATTGCATGAACTGATCAAGCAAAATGCATCAGACGAGGACACACAATTTTTTTATATCCATCCATCCATTTGCATCGAAGTCCAATTCTTGCACGTGTATGAGGAGAATGAATTGCGTGAGCCTCAATTTTCACAATGGCTTTTACAAACGGCTCCCGAAGAATGTACCTGGGAGAAATTCGTGCTAGGTCAATATACATTTCCAGATTCTGTGCAAATAACTTCCAGGGATAAACCGCTTTGGATAACAGGAAATAAAAAGGTGATAAAGGTTGAATACCTCCATTATTTACGGGAGGTTTCAGCTTTCTTCTTACCCTTCTTGAAGAATAAACTGCTTACGACGATCCGCTATCCTCATGGCACTTTGGATAAAGAAAGATTTTTCCAGAAAAACAAACCTGATTATGCACCGTCCTTTATTAAAACGTTCATTGATGAAGATATCGAGTATATGCTATGTGACGATATTGAAACGCTTCTTTGGTTCGGCAATCAACTTGCATTGGAATTCCATGCGCCATTTCAGAAAGCGGGTAAAACACGCCCCGACGAAATCGTCCTGGACTTGGATCCTCCTTCCATCGAATATTTCTCCTTAGCGATAAAGGCCGCACAGGAAATAAAGAAGGTGATGGATTCATTAAGGATAAAAGCTTTTGTAAAAACTTCAGGTAACAAAGGACTGCAAATACACATCCCACTGCCTGTAGACACATTTACTTATCAGGAGACACGCATTTTCACTGACTTTCTCGGTGACTACTTATCAAGTTCCAACCCAAATGATTTTACAACGGAAAGGATGAAAATAAATCGGCATAATCGACTTTACTTGGACTTTGTGCAGCATAGTGAAGGAAAAACCATCATCCTTCCTTATTCCCCGCGGGGAAATTCTTTCGCTGGTGTGGCTACACCTTTGTTTTGGAAGGAAGTGGACGAAAATCTCCAATTAAAGGACTTTACGATTGAAACCATACCAAGCAGAATAAAAAAGGAAGGGTGTGCATTTATGGATTACAGACTCATCGATAATGGACCAGCCTTTTTGGAAGTATTGTCGTTCCTAAAACAAAAAAAGACCAACAGCTGATTGGTCTTAGCGAGTTTAAAATGAACCGTTGATCCCCCTCACCAGGCACTCTTTCTGGGACGCACTTTTCTAAGTAGGAGTCCCCTGACTTCCGGTCCGGATCAACTGGAATGGTCTTTTGATTACATTACTAAGAGGTTTTTAAATGAGAAAACTGCAGGCAAACTCTCTTCTTCGAGTTTGCTGCAGTCTGGAAATTTTTTATAATTTTGTTTTCAAATAACTTTGAACTTCATCCTGAAGCTTGGCATATAAGCTTGTTTCCAATTCAAAATCCTCTTTTTCAAGCACTTCAAATTTTTCAGGCTGATCTAGGTCCATTTCAATCGATACCTTGAATTCATAGGTTGCGTTCCCGATTAAATCAATTGAATACTTTTGGCTTTCATCATCATGGTGGACCACGCATTTAACTTTTCCGCCGTTATTGTAGACAGATATTTCACTTTCCAACGCATTTAATCCAACAGAGCATGTTACTAGGCTTGAAGCTGACATCGCCGTTCCACACGCATTCGTGAAGCCTACCCCCCGTTCGAATGTCCGCACATAAATGCTCCCTGGTTCCAGCTCTTTCACGAAGCTGACATTGACACCATCAGGGAAAAGCTCATTCGGTTGATTGACCTTTGTTGAAAGTTCATCCTGCAAACCACTTTGCAAAACCTCACTATCAACCAGCGTGATCAAATGTGGATTAGGAACCGCCAATGCCGAAAATAATAGGGTATCATGAAGTTCCGGCAATAATTCGTTTTGCAACTGTTCTTTAGCCAATACAAGAGGTAGATCCTTCACATTAAAACTCACCGGTGAAATTTCCACCTTGAAAGTCGGAATTCCCTCATAAATATCTTCCGTTTTTTCCACGAGTAGATTTGCCTTCATGGTTTCCACAATCATTTTATCGAGTCCTAGAACGTCGTTCGCGTAACGTGCAACACAGCGAAGTCCATTGCCGCACATCGAGGCTTCCGATCCATCCGCATTAAAAACACGCATCCGGCAATCAGCATGTTCACTTTTCATTACGAACAAAATACCATCCGCCCCAAGCTTTTCCCTATTGCATAGGGCCTTCGCGAAATTTTTCCGCTCTTCTTCAGTAAACGTCAGGGTCGTAGTCAATTCATCAATGATTAAGAAATCATTTCCTGAACCATGGCTTTTTAAACCTTCAATAATCATCCTGTCACATCCTCTAATATGCTGCTTGTCATTTATCATTTTTTTAATATTCTATATCATAGCATTTTCAAGATGGATGTGTCATCGCGTAAATCACAATATATCTATTTTTTCCGAAGAAAAAACCAATAAGAAGAGCGGTTGGAATGAGAATTAACTCCTTCCAA
Source organism: Brevibacillus sp. JNUCC-41 (assembly GCF_014844095.1). Taxonomy (NCBI): domain Bacteria; kingdom Bacillati; phylum Bacillota; class Bacilli; order Caryophanales; family Bacillaceae; genus Peribacillus; species Peribacillus sp. JNUCC41. Next base: position 4,923,553 of record NZ_CP062163.1, read on the forward strand.
CCGCTCTATTGAATTATTAACCGATCATACCAATGATGAAATAGACGATAAACATTCCGGCACTCACATACATCGGGGCTGACACTTCTTTCGCTTTTCCGGTTACCAGTTTCAAGAACGGGTACAGGATGAAACCGAATGCCATTCCATCGGCAATACTGTATGTGAAAGGAATGATCGTGATGATCATGATTGCAGGTATGCTCTCGGTTAAATCGCTGAAATCCAGCTCTTTTATATTTCCGAGCATCAAAATGCCAATGATGATTAAGATGGGGGCAATGGCGCTATCAGGGATTACTTTAATCACCGGTATAAATAGAAGTGATAGAATGAATAGCACGCCCGTCACCACGGAAGTAAAACCAGTTCTGCCTCCTGATGCGATTCCAGCTGCCGTTTCAACTGTAGCAACGGTAGGACTCGAACCGAATATACCTGAAAACAGAACGGACACACTTGTCGCCTGCAGCGACTTTTTATAGGCATCCTGGCGGTTTATGCTATCTACATGCCCGTGTACAAGACCAATATTTTCAAAAACAAGAACCATCGTCATTGCAAATACACTTATCCAGAATTCAATCCGGTTCGCTTCCAAGAACGATAATGAAAAGAAGAGATCGCCGTAGGAAGCTGTGTCAATGCCTGAAAAATGGATTTTTGAAAGTTGAACCGTCCCGAACCAATAAGCAATGAGGCTGCCTGCCAGGATGGTAATCATGAAATTACCGGGGACATTTTTGATGAACAGAGTGATTGCCAGCAAAAAGGTCAACACCGTTGCACACACCGCTGGATCGCTTAAATCTCCCAGTGCGACGATAGATGATGAACCTCTCGTGATTATCCCGCCCTTTTCGAGACCGATTAGCATCAAGAATAAGCCAAGACCGACAGATATGGCTTCTTTTATCGACCTTGGAATCGAATCACTGATTAACTTAGAGTATTTTGTAAAAGCGATGACTACAAAAATGACCCCTGAGGTAAATACAGCACCCAATGCCGATTGCCAAGATAGACCCATCCCTTGAACCATTGTATAAGCAAATAGGGCATTTACGCCCATTCCTGGAACGAGGAGGATTGGGACATTCGCCCAAAGTCCTATCATGACACAGCTTAAAGCAGATAAAAGAATCGTCGCAATCACTGCACCATTAATCGGAATGCCCGCTTCCGATAAAATCAGGGAATTCACGATGAGAATATAGACTATTGTAAAATAGCCGACCACTCCAGCAAGGATTTCACGTTTTCCATTCGTTCCATAGTCGGAAAAATGAAAAAACGTTTCCAAGTTTAATTTCTTCATGATGTATCCTTATTAAATTTGTCCCTCGCCCACCCGTTTGTATTAGTGACAAACTACACTTGGCGATTTTAACAAAAAAAAGGATAAAAATAAATAGTAAAGATCAAAATTTGAAAAAAACTGTCGGAAATAATCCCGACAGCCTTGTTGAATATATTATTTTTGTCCTTCCGCATACCCATCGACTACCAATTCCAGCTTCCCTGTATCAGGTGAAATGATAAGACCATGAACAGGAATATTTTTAGGAATCAAAGGGTGTCCTTTAATCACTTCCACACTTTTCTTACAACTTTCATAAACATCATCAAATCCGCGAAGCCAACTGCGAATATCTATTCCTGAAGCTCCAAGGGTATCGATGGTGCTCTGTGGAATATCACGTTCGAGCATCTTCCCTACTACAGAATCAGCATCCACTGATGCCATCCCGCAATCATGGTGAGGAATGACCAATACTTCATCTGCCTTTAGCTCATAAACGGCAACAAGGATACTCCGCATGACACTTCCGAAAGGATGGGAGACGATTGCCCCGGCAGTCTTCAGGATTTTGACATCGCCATTTTTGACATTCAAGGATTTTGGCAATAGTTCAACGAGTCGTGTGTCCATACAGCTTATGATGACCATACGTTTCTCAGGGAACTTATCCGTTCTATACTTGACATATTCGCCTTTTTCTACAAACTGTTCATTAAAATCAAGAATCTCATTAAGTAAACTCATATTTACCACCTTTAATTTAAGTATTTAATCTATGTATTCCACTAAGATTATATCAAATATTTAAAAGATTTGCTAAAGAGTAACCTTAGTCAATTTGAACGATGATTTAAAGTGGCTGCACAGAAGCCCAAGACGATGATTTTAGGAATTTTATCAACTTTTGATGAAAATGAAAGTATGGGTGTATTTGTCTTGAATCGTTTCCCCCACTCCAAAGGCATCCAGCCCTCTTGGTATGAAACGATTTTTTCCCCTTCTTTTGTGGAAATCTCGAATGAATTCACACTTCCCGGCGTTTCAATGGGCATCCATTCCGTACCATCTTCCTTATATATCATTCCATTAATCTTTAAGAATGACCGATTTTCTTGATACGATCCAATAATGCCACCCTGATCATCCATGATCGTCAATTTATTGAAAAGTCCCCTTTTAATATGGTACTTAGCCAACAATCGCCCCTCATGGTCCACCAGTTCATAACGCTTGGCCAGGAGCATCGACAAGAAATTGGGTATCATCCACATGAACCACTTCATATTCAAATCCCGTACCTCGCCCATTAGAGACCCATCCGGTGCAAAAAGAAGGAGGCGCAATGTCGGTGCTGGCATAAAGGTCAACAAAACATGTTCATTTTTAAATAACCCGGGATTTGTCCCGATGTGTTCATCAGGCAATTCCTTCAATCTATTTTCATATATACGATGACTGACAAATTGGGCAATGCTAATGAAAATAAAAGGAGACGTTATCAATAATATATTGCCCGGAATCATTTTAAAAATATGACAAATGAAAAATACAATGGCCAAAAGAAGTGATATCCAAGATGCATGAAAATTTGAATTGCTTGTTTTCTGATAATATTCACGTATATTCATATCCTGCTCTGCTCCTCACTCCTTACAAGAAAGATTGCCGCAACGAACATTGATCTGCAGTACCACAAACCGCCCGGCATCCACTTCCTAAAAGTGCATTGAAGTAGTTATCATAATACTTTATTCGCTTTAATGTGATCTATTCCTTTTTTAATGTAGGTCAATTCCCAACTTGGTTCATATAAAAAAGGACTCCTAATTGAACGGAATCCTTTTTACATCATTACTATAAAATCCTGAAAATCAACGGGAACCTATAATCCGTTCCTTCATAAGCCCTAATGGCAGCGATGATGGTGAATACGACTAAAGCTATCCCGATAACCGGCAATAGCAAGAATCCAACCAATACTATAGTGAGTATCCCTGCAACTATTGAATATACGGTGTAGGAAATGAAAAAATTCAGGTATTCCCTTCCGTGATAATCCACAAATTGTGACGAGTCCTTCTTCAATAACCAAATCACTAAAGGACCGATAAATGCTGTAAAAAAGCTGATCACATAAATAAGGGCAGCAAACACTCTTTCATCTTTAGTAGGCATAGTGTCTTCTCCTCCTTTCTCATATGAATAATTACGAATCAAATGCAAAATAGTTTCATTTTTCCTCTCATTATATTCGAAAAAAGTAAATTAGGACTGCCTTTTCTTTATAAAACCCAAATGGCAATACATATGACAAAAAATCAGAATATGTTCATCCGTCTTGTGCATACAGTTTAAATAATGGATGTCCCATACCTTCTAGAATGGAGTGATGTTTTTTTGCTGAACGAATTTCAAGCCTTCATCCTTGGGATCATTCAAGGCTTGACTGAGTTTTTACCTATTTCAAGCACTGGGCATTTATATTTAGGACGGCATATCTTCCATCTTGACGACGCCGGCATTTTTCTGGATACCATGCTCCATATCGGTACCTTGCTAGCGTTATTGGTCGTCTATAAGAATGACATTATTGCCATTTTGAAAAAACCTTTCTCTAAAATGACCCTACTTCTCATTGCCGGGACAATCCCTGCAGTGATTGCCGGCATTTTACTCGGGGATTGGTTCGATGGCCTTTCAAAAACAGGCGTGACCATAGGCTGGGAATTTTTAGCGACCGGACTGATTTTATGGGTAGCGGACGGAGTAAGAAAAGGCGGTAAATCCCTTAATGAAATTTCGATTAAAGATGCCTTGATCATCGGTACCTTTCAAGCTGCTGCCATCATGCCTGCCCTTTCGCGTTCCGGCCTGACGATAGCCGCTGGCCTATTCTGCCGGCTGGATAGGGCCACTGCAGCCTATTTTTCCTTTTTGCTATCAATTCCTGCCATTACCGGGGGCATTGTATTTCAGATGAAACCGATTTTTACAGGAGAAGTTGAACGGCTGCCACTCACTGCACTTTTCGTCGGAACCCTTGCAGCAGCAATCTTTGGTTATATAGCCGTAGTATGGATGATCGATTTCTTAAAAAAGCGATCACTGAAAATATTCTCCATTTATGTATGGGCCCTAGGCGCGATCATTTTATTCATGCAATTCACAGGTGAATTTTAACGAAAAAAGCAGGCGAAAAACCAGTTTTTCATGGAAAAATGCATACGTTTGCCTTTCAAATTCACCCTTGTTGAAAAAGTTGAAATTTGACGAAAAAAAAAGGCAAAAAACCTATTCCCAAACTGTTTTTTTTTTAGTATTATACCTTCGTAAGGTTCTTTTGATTTGCATATTTTCTGACAATAAAAATAGGGAAGGCAAATGGTGCGCCACCGGTTTCCGGTTCTAGTGGGTTCGATTCCCACCCCGAAATTTTTTGATGAACGACTTAAAAAATTTCGAGGGTGGGCAGCGACTACGCATAAGAACTGCCCTCAAACGGAGGGACGGAAATGTTAAAAAAGAGAGATTTCACAGATTGTTTTTCTCTTTATGAACAAATGACGCATCCAGATGTCTTCCCTTTCGTGCGCCAAAAGGTAGATTCATATGAAGAATATGTTTTCATTACTAAGCAAACGATCGAAGCCGAAGATGCTGGGCAACTCATATCACGAACAATCTTGGATGAATGGGAAAATCCCATCGGTTGTATTTCTTTATACGATATTGAAAATGGTGCAGGTTTCTTAGGCACATGGCTTGGCAAGCCTTATCATGGAAAAGGGTATAATGCCATCGCAAAAGACGCTTTCTTTAAAGAGCTTTTTTTCGAGCTCGGTTTGGAAACGGTATTCATGCGTATCCGCAAAAAAAATATCCGCTCTATAAAAGCCGCAGAAAAGCTTCCCTATGCCGTCAATGCCAACGAAACAAGAAAATCCCTTTATGATCAAATCAATCATGAAGGAGATATCTACGATTTGTATGAAATCCCTAAAGATTTATACACGTTTCATATCCTTAGACAGCATGATGATGACGAACAACAGTTACTTGAAGCATAGAGCGAAGAACATTTCAGCATGGCTTTGTTTTTCTTTTCATATAATGGCCGGAGCTTCCAAACCTGGAAAGCTCTTTTTTCCATTTTCACAGGATGTTTAAGATCGATTGCTGCAAATCCCTATTCTTTTTAGGGATATTTTTTTATAATGAATACAATTGACCAATTCAACAATATATTCAAAGCGTCATTGAAAGGACTTAATCATGAAAAAAACATTTGCTTTTATCGTGCAGCTCATCTTCCTGCTCATCATTTGCAAGCTCGGCTATTATTTAGCCAATTTACTACATTTACCGATACCAGGCAACGTCATCGGCATGATTCTATTATTCGGTTTATTACAGACGAAGGTAATAAAAGTAGAATGGATTGAACTTACTTCAGGATTTTTGGTAAAGCACTTAGCCTTTTTCTTCATTCCCATTTCAATCAGTTTAATGACCATGGGATGGCTTTTCATTGAATTCGGTTTACCATTGGCACTGACATTGGGAGTCAGCCTGGTTTTTGGATTTATCGTTTCGGCTTGGACCGTCCAGAAGCTATCCCATAGAGAAGAGGTTAAGCAGCATGACAGAGCTCATCACAACTTATAGCATCTTGATAACCATCCTTGCCTATTTCATTGGAAGGAAAATATATGCTAAACATCCATCGCCTTTTACGACACCCGTATTTTTCAGTACGATTACAATTATTCTCGTACTGCTGATCAGCGGTTTGGACTTCGAAGATTATTCACCAGGAAAGGACATCATCACCTACTTCCTGGGACCGGCTACCGTTGCTTTGGCCGTACCTCTTTATAAAAATAGAAAAATAATCGTTAAATATGCAATGCCGGCAATTAGCGGCATGGTTTTTGGTCTTCTGGTCACATTGTTCATTGCCTTTGCCATCGCTAAAGCATTTTCACTTCCGCAAATCATACTCCAAGGATTGGCGGTTAAATCCATTACAGTGCCCATCGCTGTTGAAATCACCGAACTTTATGGCGGAAATTCCAATATATCAGCAGCCTTCGTCATTTTGACTGGGGTACTGGGTACGATGATCGCTCCAAAAATGATGGATAAACTAAACATTACGATGCCCTTCGCACGCGGTATCGCTTATGGTACGATCGCCCATGGTCTCGGAACGGCTCAAGCTGCCCAGGAAAGTGAGTTTACCGGGGCTGTCGCAGGTGCGGCAATGGCTATCGCAGGTATCCTTATTTCCTGTTTCTTTCCTTTTATAAGTAATTTCCTATAAAAAGAACCGCAGCGTCAACGACGTTGCGGTTCTTCTTTATGATTTATTTTTTTTGCAGATCGTCGTATAGACGCCTTAAAATATAGGTTTTATACAGTTCCAGCTTTTTTTTCTCAATTGGATGATAGCTAATCCCTGCTGCTTTCAGCTGCTGAATGAACCACCCTTTGGAATATTCATAAGCCATTCTACCCCCTCCTCTGTTCGAAAAAGATATGCTTCATAGAGGGGAATGATACTTATTTTTTTGCACCCATTACTTTAAGTAGTAATTCATACATTTCAGCTGCCGTTTTGAATGGGCGCTTTTGACGCATTTTCTCCTGATATTCATCTGATTGTTTCACTAAATCCGCTAATGTAGCATTAAAAATCCGGTCATTTAGCTCTTCTTCTTCGATGACTTTACAAAAACCCTGTTTTTCAAAGCTTGACGCATTCAGGATTTGATCTCCACGGGATGCATTGGCACTTAGAGGGATAAGCAACATCGGCTTTTGCAAAGCAAGGAATTCAAAAATTGAATTTGAACCTGCCCTTGACACAACGACGTCAGCAGCCGCCAAAAGATCGAACAATTCTTCATGTACGAACTCAAAAGGAGCATATCCCCTTTGTTTCAATTCCGTTTTCACATTTCCCTTCCCGCAAATGTGAATAATCTGATAATCCTTTAATAAGGCATCAAGGTTATCTGTAATCAGATTATTGATTTTAACGGCCCCAAGGCTTCCTCCCATAACGAGCAATACCGGTTTGTTATTCGTGAATCCACAAAATGTCTTTCCAGCAGAAGCGTTTCCAGTAAAAATCCCATCGCGCAATACAGCGCCAAGATACATGGCCTTCTCTTTAGGAAGATCCTTTTCCGTTTCCTGGAAAGTAGTGAAGATTTTAGATGCAAGCGGCATGGCAATCTTATTAGCCAGACCAGGCGTATAATCCGATTCATGTATCGCGATCGGTATTCTTAGCATCCTGCCTGCCAAAACGACTGGAACCGAAACGAATCCACCTTTAGAAAAAATGAAATCCGGCTTGGTCTTTTTTAATATTTTTCGTGCATCAAAAATCCCTTTTATGACCCGGAAAGGATCTTTCATATTTTCAACAGATAGATAACGCCGGAATTTTCCAACGGAAATCGTTTCATAACGGACCTCGGGAAATTCCGTTTCGATGATATTTTTTTCAATGCCTTTTTTTGATCCAATATAAGTAACATCCCAATCATGCTTTAAAAATTCCGGGATGATTGCTGCATTAACAGATACATGACCGGCAGAACCGCCTCCGGTAAATACTATTTTCTTAGTCAATATTTCCACCTTCCAAACTTAAAAAATCACTTTGCATCCATATTACCATATATCCTTGCCATTAATAACTTGAAAAAGTATTCAGTGAATCGCTAAATCCCAATGATGAATGTAATCATCGATTATTTTTCCTTTTTCAGCATGAATATATTATAATCTTAGTATTCTACAATACTACAAGATACATTGGAGGAGTAATACATTGCAAGAAGTTTCTGAATCACTCGATCAATTTGATGGAATCGAAGCCTGGACCGAATTAGGAATTTCCATTGGCATTTTTCTAATTTTCCTTTTGCTTCGAAAAGTATTTACTACATATATATTCAAGTTCTTTCTACGAATTGCAGAAAAACGCAAAGTAGAATTTGCCGCCAACTTAATGCTCGCTATTGAACAACCGGTAAGATTGCTTATCGTTTTGATTGGTGTCATTATATCCATGCACTATTTTCCGATCGACTCACCTTCGATTGAATTCAGATCGAAAATATATAGATCGTTTTTTGTTTTCTTATTCTTTTGGACGATTTTTAATATCAGTTCGAGCTTTACTATATTATTTCCGAAATTGGTAAGTAAATTCGGACTTGAAGTCGATCAAATCGTCATGCCGTTCTTTACGAAAATCATAAAATTAATCATCATTGCTTTTGGTGCCTCCATCATTGCGGAAGAATGGGGATTTAATGTCGATGGATTTGTTGCGGGGCTTGGTTTGGGTGGTTTGGCTTTCGCTCTTGCCGCTAAAGATACCGTCAGCAATTTCTTTGGGGGTATCGTCATCGTTACCGAAAAACCTTTTACCATAGGAGATTGGGTCAAAACTCCAAGTGTGGAGGGAACTATCGAAGACATCACATTCCGAAGCACCAAAGTCCGGACTTTTGCCCAAGCTTTAGTTACAGTCCCAAATGCGACCCTTTCGAATGAACCGATCATCAACTGGTCCAAGATGGGCAAAAGACAGATTGCCTTTCATTTGGGCGTGAATGTCACGACACCGAAAGAAAAATTGGAAAATGTCATTAGGAAAATTGAAAAAATGCTCATTGATCATCCTGAAGTGCATCCTGAAACGATTTTGGTTAAATTTGATGAGTTCAGTCATTCCGGTTTCAACCTTTACCTTTATTTCTTCACGAAAGCGACGGACTTTGGGGGATATTTATCAATAAAAGAAGATGTGAACTTTAAAATAATGGAGATATTGGACCAGGAAGATGTACAAATTGCCATTCCTTCACAGGCATTCATTCTTCAAAAAGACTCAAATTTTGAAGCCATGAATGATTTTGAATCCATGCGCGACTGACAAAAGGACTTGCCCATACGGCAAGTCTCAGACTGTAGACAAACTCGATGAAAATCGAGTTTGTCTATTTTTATGGCTTGTACAATTTGGACCTTGATTTCCACTCCAGGCACTCGCTTTCCGCGGGCGGTCGGGGAGCCTCCTCGGCTTTCGCCTGCGGGGTCTCTCCTAGACGCGCATTTCCCGCAGGAGTCTCGTACCTTCCGTTCCAATCAACTTTGTCTTACCTTTTAGATAGAACCTTTTGCCTGGAGTCATTTTTGTTTTAAAATAGAAGTATTAAAACTTGAGGTGATGAGGATGCTTTCTAAACATGATTCTATTCAGCGAGATCAACTTGAAATGATTACTTTAGATCAACTGGTGCCACCGAACCATTTGGTTCGTAAAATAGAGGCTGCCATTGACTTCACTTTCATTTATGACTTGGTGAATGATATGTATTCAGAGATAGGACGCCCAAGTATTGATCCCGTTATTTTAGTTAAACTGACTTTCATTCAATATACCTTCGGTATTCGTTCCATGCGTAAAACGATTGAAGAAGTTGAAACCAATATGGCTTACCGTTGGTTCTTAGGCTATGGTTTCCATGAAAAAGTACCTCATTTCTCTACATTTGGGAAAAATTATGAACGACGCTTTAAAGATACAGACCTGTTTGAACAGATTTTCTATCGCATTTTAATGACAGCTGCTAATAAAAAGTTAATAAGTGCTGAACACGTTTTCGTGGATTCCACACATGTGAAGGCCAGTGCGAATAAACGGAATTTTGAAAAGAAAATCGTTCGTAAAGAAACACGAGCGTATCAAGGACGTCTTCAAGAAGAAATCAATCAAGATCGTGAAAACCATGGAAAAAAGCCTTTTCCACCAGATAAATTTGATAAAGAAGAGACCAAAGAGATTAAAGAAAGTACAACGGATTCTGAGAGTGGCTACTATGTGAAAGATGAACGAACAAAACAGTTTGCCTATTCATTCCACGCGGCCGCAGACCGCAACGGTTTTGTATTGGGAACGATTGTAACACCTGGAAATATACATGACAGCCAGATCTTAGAGCCACTAGTTGAACAAGTGATTGAGAAAGTTGGAAAACCGGAAGCCGTTGCCGCAGATGCAGCTTATAAAACACCAGCGGTTACAAGCTACCTATTTAACAAAGAAATCATACCGGCTTTACCTTATACACGTCCTCGCACTAAAGAAGGATTTTTCCGCAAACAGGACTATGTATACGATGAACATTTTGATTGTTACCTTTGCCCTTCGGGCGAGCTATTAAAGTACTCAACAACAAATAAAGAGGGCTATCGCGAGTATAAATCCCCCAAACACATCTGTGCAACGTGCTCATTTTTATCTCGGTGTACAGAAAGCAAAGACTGTCAAAAAGTGGTGACACGGCATATCTGGCAAACACATGTGGAAGAAGCAGATCATCTGCGTCATCATCAAGATGTAAAACCTATATATGCGAAGCGTAAAGAAACGATTGAGCGTGTATTCGCAGATGCAAAAGAAAAGCATGGTATGCGTTGGACTACTTTAAGGGGACTTAAAAAATTGTCGATGCAGGCGATGCTTACTTTCGCTGCCATTAATTTAAAGAAGATGGCCAATTGGACATGGCGAGGTCCAAAAATGGCATAACATAGTGGGCTCGAAGAGCCCAATCTCTTAACTTTAGGCGAAAATTTAAATGAAATTTCAAAAGGGGTTCAGAATTTTTAAATTCCGAACCCCTTTTGTCTACAAACTGGGACTTGCCCATACGGCAAGTCTTTTTTAGCCTCTAATAAAAACTCTTAAAACATCACATGGTTATGTGATATAATTCTTTCATTGTGTTGAAAATTCCAAATATTGATATTGAGGTACTTTGATGAACCAGACTTATACTAAATCACAAAAGATCCGCTTGTTATTTTATATATTGATACCTATCCTGATCACCCAAATCAGCATGTATGCCATGACTTTTTTTGATGTGATGATGTCGGGACAATACAGCACCCAGGACGTTGCTGGCGTCTCCATCGGCAGTTCGCTATGGACACCAGTGTACACGGGGCTGAGCGGGATATTGATTGCCTTGACGCCAGTGGTTTCACAGCTGGTAGGTTCAAGGAAGTCTAAATCCGTTTCCTATTCCGTGATGCAGGCCATTTATTTAGCAGTAACTTTAGCCTTGATCATTTTAGTCATTGGGGCGTTTTCTTTGAACCCCGTATTGAGTGCCATGGACCTTGAAGATGGTGTTCACATGGTGGCCCATGATTACTTGATCGCCCTTTCACTCGGTATCCTTCCTTTATTCGTTTATAATGCGTTGAGAGCTTTCATCGATGCTCTGGGACAGACTAGGATTTCCATGATTATCACCCTATGTGCACTCCCGGTAAATGTCCTTTTTAATTACCTGTTAATATACGGGAAGTTTGGATTCCCTGAACTTGGCGGGGTGGGTTCCGGTTACGCCACTGCCATTACGTATTGGTTAATTGCCCTTGTGGCCATCATTGTTGTAATAAAAATCAACCCATTTTCGACATATGAGGTTTTCAGTGAATTTTTCCGGGTTTCCTGGAAAGAATGGAAGGCCTTATTATTGATCGGGGTACCCATCGGACTGGCAATCTTTTTTGAAACCAGCATTTTCTCGGCCGTCACCCTTTTAATGAGTAAGTATGATACCGTGACAATTGCATCGCATCAGATTGCCATGAATTTTGCGTCACTGCTTTATATGATCCCGCTAAGTATTTCCATGGCATTGACGATCGTCATTGGATTTGAAATAGGAGCAGCCCGTTATAAAGACGCCAAAGAGTATAGCTGGATTGGCATTTCGATGGCATTGACGATGTCGCTCGTTTTGTCTACCATCCTATTCCTCTTCCGCGAACCTGTGGCCGCTTTATACACCAAAGACCATGAGGTAATGATGCTGACATCACATTTCTTGATATATGCCATCTTCTTTCAGATATCGGATGCCCTGCAGGCACCTATTCAGGGTATTTTGCGTGGATATAAAGATGTAAATGTCACATTTGCGATGTCACTTGTCTCCTACTGGATTCTCGGGCTTCCCATTGGCTATATCTTTGCAAAGTATACGGATATGGGAGCCTTTGGGTACTGGATCGGCTTAATTTCCGGCTTGGCTCTCGGAGCTATAGGCTTGGCGGCTCGCTTACGGTTCATACAGCAAGTAAAATATAAAAAAATGACGTAAAAAAAGGTGGGGCTGGATTATACCGGCCCCACCCTTTTTCATTCTGAATTAAACCCCTAAACCACTAGGCTTTATATATTTTCCCAAGAACATCCTTACCGCCTGTTACCGGTATGATGCTGCCGGTAATGAAATCTGATTTTTCATCACAAAGGAACGTGATGACCCTCGCTATATCTTCCCCTGTTCCCGGTCTGCCGACTGGAACCGTATCATCCTTTTCTTCTCTCGCGACCTTTATTTCCTCCTCTTTCCAGTCACCTACGATATCACCGGGACAAACCATATTCACGGTGATGCCATGTGCAGCTTCTTCGGCAGCTAAAGTTCTTGTCAAGGAGGTCAAGCCGCTCTTGGCAGCAGCAAATACAGAACGATAGATCCAACCTGGTGCAGTTTCACACCGTTCAAATCCCAACGTAATGACTCTACCCCAGTTTCTACTGCGCATTTGTGGAATAAGCTCTTTCGCAAAATAGAAAAAACCATTTAAATTTCCATCCATGATGTATTTCCATTCATCACTGCCATATTCAGTCATGGGCTTACGATCATGCATATATGGCCCTGCATTATGAATGAAAATATCAACATGGCCAAATGACTCCGAAATCTTTTGTAAAATATTCAGGCAATCCTCCTCACTCGACGAGTCACCTTGAATCGCAAGTGCCTTAACATGGTACCTATCCTGTAATTCATCCACTAATGCTAAAGCTGCCTTTTTACTTTTTCGATAAGTAATGATAATGGACATTCCATTATCCGCGAGTGAAAGTGCCATCCTTTTGCCGATTCCCGTTGCTCCACCAGTAATAAAAGCTACTTTGTCATCCACAGGCTTTACCCTCTTTATCTAATGGATTTTACTTAATTATACATAAGTTTATTCCATTTTCGATAATTTAGTAATTATAAAAAAGAACCTATGGGCTTTAACTGCATAAAATATAACAAATAAACCTGTCAGACCAAAAGCAGGAGAGAGGAATCCAATATGTTTCCCTGGAATTCACTTTTTTCTTTTAAGAATAACTCGAACCAGAATGAATTCATGAAAAATATGCAGCAAAGTGATGTACAATCGTTCATCGAAAAAGTATTTTCACAAGTCATCCCTGACAATATGCAAGGTATGATGAACCAAAAAAATGATGGCGGCTCACAAGTAAATGCCAGATCTGAACTTCCTTTACATGCAGAAGTATTTGATACCCACTTATATGTCTTTGTAAGAATTCCCATAGAAGATGAATCTTGGTTAAAAAAAATGAAACTTTACCATACATCTAACCAATCCATCATCGAGGGGATTCCTGAAGAGTCAGATCGGCATGTCATTACACTCCCCGCACTTGTTAAGAAAAAAGGGGCATCGGCCCAATATAAAGAATCAACATTGGAAATACGTCTTCAGAAAAGTTTCAATACCCAGTATTCAGAAATCGATGTATCCGAGATATAAGCTGCTACACACCGGGACCTCGCTGATAATAAAGTGCGGTTCCTGTTATTTTCTTGGGTCCCAACCCTTTTTAGATTTCGATGTATTTTATTTCATGGAATGGAATGATCCATTCCCGCAAAAAAAAGAGCACCCCATATCAATGAACTATGCCCCATTTTTCGGACAGTATAAAAAAGTGCCTATGCGGCTAATAGGTGGTCCCGGTATTGTACCGGGGCCATTTTCTTTAGTCCCCATTGATAACGACACTCATTGTATTCTTCTATAACTCGATCAACTTCTTCCTTCACAGCCGTTAGATTAGTACATGTTTTATATTCTGCTAAATCTTTAAAGTGGCCAAAAAAACTTTCCATCGGCGCATTATCCCAACAGTTTCCCTTACGGGACATGGATTGGGTTAGCCCAAGTTCCTTCACTTTGTTTTGAAATAGAGGATGGGTGTAATGGAATCCTTGGTCAGAATGCAGGATTGCACTCGTATGGAACTCGTGATTCACAGCCTGCCTTAGCTTGTTTAACGTTTCATAAACGATATTCATATCTAATGACGTGGATAAATGATACGTAACTATTTCTTTTGTAGCCGCATCTTTTACGCATGACAAATACGCTTTTTGACCCTTTCCATAATAAAGGTAGGTAATGTCAGTAAGCAGAACTTTTCCTGGCTCCTTCTGTTTGAATTCACGATTAAGAAGATTTGGACAAGTAAGGTGCTCCTGGGTTGCCTTAGCCAACTTTCGATACGGATTGGCCCTTCTGATTTTTGCGAAGAGATTATATTTTGCCATCAACCGTCTGATTTTCTTATGATTCATGACGGCCGAATAATCATTTTCCATAACCATTTTAATTTGGAGAGCGCCTACTTTTTCCTTTTTAGTGAGGAATATATTTTTAATTAAGTCTATGTCCAAAACATCCTGTTCCTCGCGTAACTCACGGCTTGGAGCTGCCTTTAACCAATCGTAGTAACCACTTCGACTTACACCAGCCAATTTGCATAGATAGGAAACAGCCTTCTTTAACTGGTATGTCCTGATCGTTCTTTCAATCAGATAGAACTTCTCAGCTGTAGTTAGAATTATTTCTTTTTCAACGCCCGCCTTTCTAACTCTTCCAGCTTTTTTAGAAAGTCATTTTCTGCTTCAAGGAATTTGATTCTCGCTTCGGCCTTCCTAAGTTGATCCTCTACAGACTGTGGCTTGGAAGAAGGGCGGCCTGTACTTCCTTTTCCACGGCGTTCCGTAAGGAAGCCTTCCTCACCAAACCTTTCAAAGGTATCACGCCAGCGCTGTAGACAACGCTTAGGTTGTTCCTTACCAATTATTTCGAGATTAAATCCCTGTTCTATGAAAATTTGAGAGGGGGATTTCCCCTTTTTATATTCCTTAACAGCTTTTGTTTTAAATTCAGGATTATATGAAATAGAACGCTCTGAAGCACTTATGATATTTGGATTCTTTTCAAGTTCTTTAATCTGAAATTCAGTATATATTTTCTTACTCATAGAAACCCTCCGTCCATACTCATTACACCTATTGAAACATAAAAAACCCCGGATAAGGGACACTTTTTTATGTGTGTCCGTTATCCGGGGTATAGTTCACAATGGGAAGCTCTTTTCTATTAATCTATTATTTTCCGATGAATTGTTGAGTCCAGTAGTTACCAGATTCTACATAACCTACTCCGATATGAGTAAAGCTAGGGTTCATGATGTTTTCACGGTGTCCTTGGCTATTCATCCAAGCCTGTACAACTTCTTCAGGTGTTTGTTGACCTTGTGCGATGTTTTCGCCAGCTGTTGTATAGCTGATTCCGAATTGTTTCATCATATCGAATGGTGAGCCGTAAGTAGGGCTATTGTGATCAAAGTAGTTTTTATCTTTCATGTCTTGAGACTTAATACGTGCAACTTTGCTCAACTCAGTGTCGATTTTAAGAGCTGCCAAACCTTGTTTTTCACGTTCTGCATTAGTTAATTTAACAACTTGTTGTTCAAAAGCACTTAATTCAGAGTTTGTCTCTTGTTTTTCATCAGTTGATTTATTAGGTGTAACTGGTTTTGCTTCAGGTTTTGCTTGGTTCGTTGTTCCAGCTTCTTGCTGAACTGGTTTTTGAACTGGTTTTTGAGCTGGCGTTTGAACTGGCGTTTGTTGTGCCTGCGCTGCAGGTAAAGTCATATTGTATTTAGCTAGGTATTGGTTAAGGGCTTTTTGCATATCCTCTTTATTAGTAGATTTAAAAGTTACTTGTTTCACAGTATCACAGTTGGCTGCTTCAGCTTGGTTAGCTCCTACTCCTGTGAATATAATAGCTGCAGCCGCTGCTGCTGACATAAACATTTTCTTTTTCATTCGTAATTCCTCCTGTGATGTTCGTTTTTTGTTGTGCTTTGCTTCTGGAATCATCATAACATGCGTTTTTTGTAATAATGGCTCCATCAATTTCCATCAAATTCACAGGAAGGGAATGAAAATATATTTATGATTCAAGTTTCAGAGTACTCTTGCAAAAATGCTTTAACTATCTATGTTTCTGCCAGTAGTATAAATACTCATATTTTCCCATTTATTTCTTGTCAATGGTAGTTACATAGAACCATTTCCATTGAATACTAATAAATTTTATTTGACATATCATTTCCAACCTGCTTTTTATGACTTTCTTTACTTTTATGTTACAAATTTTTCGGTTTAACTTCGACATTTCGTCATTCCCCCCTATTGTCTTGAACATTTTTCCAAACAAAAAAACAATCCGGTTTTAAACCCGAATTGTCTTGATTTCGATCGTACATTCTTCATTTCATTTCTTCATCATTCATCTCGTCCATTTCCTTTTTTTCGCCATTTTGTTCAGGAGTGCTTGGTTTTCCTATTACGAATTCTTTCTTTGGCATGTTGTGCATATCCCTTGCCGTTACATGGGCATATACATAGTAGGTTCCTTCTTCATCAAAATTCTTTTCCAATTCATATATGCCGTTCCCTTTATGTTTCACTGCGATTTTTTCATGATTATCGCTATTCGCAAGCCAAATTTCAAAACTGACATCATCCGCATCTGTCACGGCTTCGTCCCCATATGTTACTTTTGCCTTAAATTTCACAGGCTCATTCACTTTACCCTGAATTGGATCGACAGCTAAATCGACATTTAACAGTTTCGGAATTTCCTCTTCCTTGCCGCATCCAGCCAAAAAAATTAACGCCATGCAAAATAACATGATTTTTTTCATTTTTGAACGTATCCCCTTTTTATGAATTCCATTCTTCTTTTATAATCGGTAGGATGACCCTAACTGTTGTTCCCCTTTTTTCCTTGCTTTCTATTTCGATTTTACCATTTTGTATTTCCACCAATTTTTTGACAATGGACAGTCCAAGCCCTGACCCGCCATCAAAACGGCTGCGTGCCTTGTTCACTCGGTAAAAACGATTCATGATATATGGCAGATCGGCTTCCGGAATCCCATTACCCGTATCAGTAACCAGCAGTTCGCAATCATCTTTATGCTGAATTAGGGCAATATGGAGCGCCCCTCCGGAATCCGTGTACTGAATGGCATTATCAATAATGTTGTGCAGGATCTGTTCCATCCTTCCTTCATCCCCAAAAATAATCGGGTCTGGATCCAGATCTAGCTGCAAGCCCAAATGCTTTTCTTTTATTATCGGTTCATATTTCACTAGTACGTCTTCAATGAATTGCGCATAGGCAATCGGGGTTTTATTTAACAAGAATGGATCACTTTCCATTTTTGATAAGTCCATCAGATCTCCGACAAGCCGCTGCAGCCTAAGAGCCTCCCTTGAAATGAGTTGAAGGTATTTCCGTTGCTCTTCATCATTTTTCACGACACCATCCAATATAGCCTGCGTGTAGCCCTTTACGTAACTAAGCGGAGTTCTGAGTTCATGTGCAACATTTTCAAGAAATTCCTTTTTTCTTTCTTCTTCCATTTGGATGGAATTGGCCATATCATTAAAGGCCATTGCCAGTTTCCCTATTTCATCCTGACTCCTTACCTCGACCTGTATGTCATAATTCCCCTCTGAGACACGATGGGCTGCAGTCTCGATTTCCTTAATCGGACTGACTAGCTTTTTCAACCATTTCGTAGTAAACAAAATCGCTACAATCAAAAATAATAGAACGGCCGCCAACCATTTTGCGGCAAATTCCTTAAGTAAGACCGTAATGGAATCTACAGGAATATATGTATAGATGATACCTTCGAGCCGATTTTCGTCAATCAGGGGTATGATCGCCGCTACGATGTTCTTTTCAAACCTTTTCTCATATCCCTCTTTTTCAACGGCTTTCCCATCTAAAAGCATTTGCCGTTCTTCTTCAGAAATAAGGGTGTCATAATTGATTTCAAAAGGCAGACAGGCACTCAATTCCCTGGGATTGTTGACGACAAAGATCTCGCTGTCATTCTTACTGTTAAACCATTCAACTTTTTCCTTGAAATCTTCGCTGATTTCACCGCCGGAGTAATCCGCCCCTAGCAATGACGCTTCATTGACTAAATCTGTTTTAAGCTTCTCCACATATAGATTTTTATAATAATATTGAGAAAGTGAATAAGCGAACAGCACGGATAGGATGATGGCGGTGATGATGGTGAGCCATAATTTAAAAGAAAGGGTCCGCCATTTATTGATCATTTCTTTTCCTCTATCTTATAACCGATTCCCCAGACGGTTTGAATGTAATCGGCCGCTCGTAATTTCATTCGTAACGTTTTGATATGGGTATCCACTGTACGTAAAGATCCTCCATACTCCCCGCTCCATACATTTTCAAGCAGTTGTTCACGACTGAGTGCCTGGCTTTTATGACGCATGAGGAATAACAGCAATTCGAATTCCTTCAAAGTTAAATTGATCGGCTTCCCTTCGACCAAAACCGTTCTGGATTGTAAGTTCAAGCTAATTTTACCGAACCGGACATGGTTTTGACTCTCTTCATTCAATGATAATTTCCCTGTCCTTCGCAATACCGCTTCGACCCTTGCGACCAATTCTCCTGGATTGAACGGTTTGACGATATAATCGTCGCCGCCAAGCTTCAGCCCTTTCACCTTATCCCATTCTTCACCTTTCGCACTGACAAATATCACAGGGATTTCCCAATTTTCTCGAATTTCTTCACAAACGGAGAAACCATCCATACCTGGCATCATGATATCCAATAGGATTAAATCCACTTCCTCTGTTTCAACCATACTAATAGCTTCTTTTCCATTCGCAGCTTGAAGGCATCGATAACCTGAGTTCAGCAAATACATTTCAACTAGATTTCGCATATCCTCCTCATCATCCACGACTAAAATGGTATAAACATGCATGTCATCTACTCCCTCAACATCAATTGGAACGGACCTTCGCCGACTTTGATCGTTTTTTTAACATCGACTGTTCCAGCATCCATTACATACACTTCATCACTATCATAACCCGCCACGATCACATCTTCGTTGAAGTTCGCCATTTCAAAGGGGTTAACGCCGACCACTTTGCTTTTCACTACTTCATATTGATCATTCAATTTATATAAAGAGCTTGTACCATGACTAAGGACAAATATGCCTTCAGTATTTTCAAGGAACTTTATCGGCATGGTTGGAGCCTTCAGCTTATTCTTCAACTCTCCAGTTTTTGCCGAATAAATATATAGATCTTCTTCCACTTTGTCCCCATCACCGTGTCCTCCGATCCATATTTCATCCTTTTCTTCCCTTAATAATGTGCCTGTGCTGGAACTATGTACGGGAAATTCAAAATCGACCTTTTTCGTTTCAAGGTTTATCACAGAACATTTGGTATCACCAAAATTAATAACATACAAACGATTCTCTTGCACCCCCTGAAGAACGGTCAGGGGTCTTTTACCAACCTTGACAATATCCTGTTTCTCTCCATCTGTATTTAAAAAATAAATGGATTGATTCGATTGGTTGACCGCCACGATGCTTTTTCCATCACGTAACAACTGCATATTAACGATCCCTTTGCCAATTTCCCAACTGTTTATCAACTTTCCTGCTGATAAAGAGTACACTTGGACTTTCTCCATCTCTTTTCCATAAAGCAGGAGAGTATCTTTGTCTGCCAGGAGCAGGGCTCCGGTAAATGGTTCTGAAATATCCCATTTTGCAAATGGATGATAGTTTTCATCTATGAAAGTCAGTGAGGTATCCTTGATATTGACAGTCGCAAGGAAGGATTCATTTTTATTGATTTTAGTAAATGCATTACCGCTATTACACCCAGTAAGCAGTACGATGGCAAGAAAAAGCCCAATGCCCCACTTCATATTCTAAGCTCCTTATTCATTAAATATCTATTTTTTAAAGATTTTAACAATGATTTGTGAAAAAAGTATGAAGCTGAAAAGAATATTTGCTAACAAGCATCCGTAACACCTCGGAAATCATAATCTTTCCAATTCAGTGATATAGGCCATGACGATCGCATTTTTCATTTCTTCTGAAAGCGATGATTCCATCACTCGTTTAATACAGAGGTAAAATTTCTCCAATACTGGTTTTCGGGCACGGGGATGGGCATTTTCATCCAAAAGCTCACGGCGGATGAGTTCCGACAACACTTCCCTTCCATCTCCATCATTGGTCATCTTACGATTATTCCATATGCTTAAATAAGCCATCAGTAATTCTTCTTGCCTGATATTTTCTTTCATATTATCCCTTCCATCCATTACTAATTTATACATATTAATGTTCAAGTTTGTAAAGACTATCTTAATAATACGATCACGCTTTTTAAAATTCAAAAAAGGAGTGAGTACAATGTCTCAAGTATACCGCTGCCCGAATTGCCGGACAAATAAATCTCGCTTCAATCTCATTCAGCAAGTAGCGACCCCCATTAAAAAGGATCCGCAGTCAGGTGAGATCATTGAACAATATTCGAACGATTCCCTTCAGCCATTCCATCTAGCCTATAATGGTCCTGAAGTTCGGGTTCAATGTGCTGCTTGCGGATTGATAGAAGACGAAAAGACATTTGCCGCCTTTGGAATGCAACAATAAAAATGGTCAGACCCCTAAATGGGTCTGACCATTTTTTCAATCTTTTCCTACCGACATCTTAGCCCGGTCTATGGCGATTGGAATGGCTTTTCCATCCTCATATCCTTCATCCAATAATGCATTGGCGATTTCTATAGCCTTTTCCCTTACATCTTTATCTAGATTCTTCATCGAGTTTGGGTAATCGTTCTTATTCCATGGCACTAAAAACGCCTCCTTGATAAGAATGTCTCCTTTTTATGTTTCCCTTCTTTAATGGGCGGTAAACTTTTATCGGGCAGCTTTCAATTCCAAAGCTTTCAACTGACCGATCAACATTTCCTTATCCAACTTTTCCCCGATTATGACGATATTCAATGGCATTTTCATCATTTCATTCATATACATCGGCATTCCGTATGAGTATTGGAATAAATGGGGGTATTGTGAATGTGTAAAGGAAATGTACCCTTTCATCCGATAGACCGTTTCCGGCAAAGCCCTAAGCCACACTTCAAAGTCGGTTTGTGCCACGGCACCTTCGAATGTATGAACGACTGCAGTTAAATGCAAATGGTCATGTACATCAAGCTTTTGATGGCCATTATGCCGCTTTCTTTGCATTTGCTGCAATGTTGCCAAGGATACGGCTGCATACTCCGTCAATAAACATACAGCATCCGGATTCAGCGCCTGTATCGTATATATCAGCTGTGCGGCATCCATCTCACTTACCAAATCCACTTTATTCAATAATATGAAATCGGCATGGTGGATTTGCTCGGCAAGCAACTGCCGAAGCAGTGGAGACAGTTCCTCCCGATCACGCCACCTTAATAAATCGACGACCGTGATAATTCCTTTATACTCCAGCCTTTTGGCGAAGATCGGCGACATGATGCCATCCAATACTTCAACTGGATGAGCTGCGCCCGTCGTTTCAATATAAACCGCATCCAGTTCATTTTCCGTTAACAATTCATGGAGCTGAACCTCTAGTTTATCTTGAATTGTGCAGCAAATGCACCCGTCAAACAGCTCCTTAAGAGGCACTCCATCACCAATGAGTCCGCTGTCAACCGATACACTGCCGAGCTCATTTAACAGCACGGCCACTTTTCTACCAGCTTCACTTTCCTGTTTTAAAATATTTCGAAGAAGCGTCGTTTTCCCGCTGCCGAGAAAGCCGCCCAATATGTACACTTCGGTTGTTTTCATTCTTATCTGCTCCTATGATCCGGTTAAATTCGATTCCGTTAAATTTTATCATACTTATCTTACTAAAGCACTTGCCGGATCGACATAAAAAAACCAGCCTGTAAGCTGGTTTCAAACATAGACAAATTCGAAGAAAAGCGAGTTCGACTGCAGTTTTTTATATAAAAAACTGCAGTCGATTTCAGAAATCCGCTCCCTTTCCGCCGACTGTCTTCCGAGCCTCCTCGACGCAAGCGTCTGTGAGATCTCGGCAAGCCAGTTATTCGGCTGGAGTGTCGCAATTTTCTTTAATCTTGCGAGATTTCTTTCCTATAAAATAGAAAAAACACAAAGGATTAATCATGTTTTTTTAAAAAATCAAGGTTAGGTGGGACCATTCCGACTTCCCTTTTGTTTACAAACAGAAACCAGCCTGTAAGCTGGTTTTTCAACAATGATTATGCTTGAACTTCGTCTTTTTCGTAAATCGGCACCCATCCTGCCGCTGTAACGAAAATACGGACAGCAACAGTTTTCCGATCTTCTGCGAGCGTGAAATAATGTCTTGTTGATTCTGGTACACTAATAAGATCGCCTGGATTAAGACGTACATCAAACCACTGTTTATCATTGCCTTCTATGGCAAAGATACTAGTACCGCCTGCTATGAAACGCACTTCATCATCTTCATGGTGATGTTCCTGCTTAAAGTTTTCAAGCATTTGATCCAAGTTCGGATTTGCATCTGATAATGTGATGATATCATGCGCTTTATAACCTCTTCTTTCAGAGATTTCCGCTATCTCTGATTGGAATGTTACAAGGATTTCCTCCTTGTCAGCATCTGTTAAATCGTATTTTTCCACAAGATGGGCCGGTAATTTAGAAATGTCCCATTGTTCATAAATAACCCCTTGTGTTTCTAAAAATCCCTTTACCTGTTCACCGTTTTCAATAACCTCGTTTGTTTCATGGAATCTGATCGTCGCCATCATTCATTCCTCCTCTATGAGTGTTTATCTTAAAGAAACTGCAAACGCCTTTTGTTGATTAAGCAATAGTTGGTATTGAAATAAAAATTCGCAAGCTTCAAGTATTCTTTTTGCTTCGAGTCCGCTTTTACCCCAAACCGTAATGCCATGATTGCGGATCAGCACCGCGCCAGAGTCTGATTCGACATGTGGCTTGAACTTATCGGATAACAGCGGAATGTCAGCATGATTATATATGATTGGAATCCGAAGCTCCGAATCTTCCTCCCACCGATCGGTCGCTTTAATGATTTCATGGTTACGAAAGGAAACCTGGCCTTCATCTCCGTACAATTCTGATATCACATTATTTTCAACAGTATGGACATGGAGTACACAGTTCGCATTGGTTTTCCGGTAAATGACTGTATGAAGTAAAGTTTCGGCCGATGGTCTTAGGTTCGTTTCTTCAACTGGTTTTCCTTTTAAATCCACCAGTAAAAAGTCCGAATCCGTTTGCTTCCTTTTATCCTTACCGCTTGCTGTAATATAAAAGAAAGCGCTTTTGGGCTCGCGGATGGACAGGTTCCCGCTCGTTCCCATAAACCAATCCCTTGCGGCCAGTTCAGCTTTAATATCTGCCAACTCCCGCCATTCTTTAGAATGATTGTTCACGCTTTAACCGCCTCCTGCCGCTTTAAAATGTCAATTACATCAAAAAATGTTTCAAACCCTTGATGTGGAATCCCTTCCCTTTCACATTTTTCAAGCAGTATGTCACGGGCTATGACAAAATTGGCCTGTTTGGCCGCTTCAAAATCCGTTACTGAATCTCCAATAACGAATTTAAAATCTTCCGCCCCCGCTATTTCCCTCATAATGGATGGCTTGCAGCAACCGCAATCATTATTACATTGATCATCACAATCATGCGGCCACTCAATATAAATCTTTTCCTTATCAAAAAATGCTTGGTTACAATAAACGGACTCTGTTGGCAAGATATCATTTAAAAGCGGTGCAATGAAAAAATCCATGCCCCCGCTTACTATATATAAAGGGATGTTGGCTTGTTTCGTATACTCAACGAATTCATAAAACCCTGGACGAATGCCGGCCGTCTTTCTTACATATTGGATGATGTCATCCTTCATGCCACTATCAAGCAGCGAAAACATCTCCCCAACTCCTGAAGATATACTGATTTTTTGCTGGAGGATACCGTCTTTCAACTTTTCCCATTCCGGAGGAGCAAATTTTTTCATGATGGAAATGATATTATCCGTGTTGGTGATCGTTCCGTCAAAGTCACAAAAGATGATCGGTTTCATTATTCTTATAGGCCTCCCCATAACAAAAGAGCTTTTTTTAGTGTTTCTTCCTCAGCAGCCGCTTCAGATAGGTTCTTTCCTGCTAGAACGGCTTCCACAGCAGAACGGAAAGCCTTGGCCCCGCCATTTGCTCCGTCAGGGTGCCCATGAACTCCCCCTCCTGCATTAATCACGCTATCGAGCCCAAAATCCTTGATCAGGTCCGGAACCATGCCCGGATGAATGCCTGCAGAAGGAACAGGGAAGGCTTTTTTCCATGAAAGTTCATCTTTTGTCAGAGCTTCAGCAATCGCCAAGGTCTCCTTTTTTTCCAGTGCGACATTTCCATAAGGGGATGGGAACAAGGATAAATCCGCACCTGATAACCTTACTAATTTACCAAGTAATAATGGATAGCCGATTCCATAAAATGATGAAGCTGCCAATGCCCCGCTAAAGGCGGGGTGCGCCATGATCGGCAACTTGATACGATCATGTTCACTCAAGGCCTGCAATACATCCAAACCATATGTATGAACGTTGAACAATAAGGCATCTGCCCCTGCTTCAGCCGCCTGCTCTGCCTTATCCAGCAATTCAAATGTTTTCCCTGATAGATTGACTGCATATAAAGTACGGTGGCCAGTGGTTTCATGGACTTCATTCAATATTCTTTTTCCCGTTTTTATTCTATCGAAAAATGGAGTCAGTTCCTGGTCGAAGAGGATCTCATCATCTTTAACTAGGTCGACGCCCCCTAATGCTTGTTGTCTCAGTTGCTCGTTATGGAATGTCAGGTCTCTTCCTAATACACCTTTAAAGATGCTCATTACCAGGGGCCGGTTAAATACGCCAATCTTCTCCCTTATGCCTTCAATGCCAAATTGCGGTCCGGGAAAAGCTTTTTGAATATCACCGACAAAATCCAGATCGATGAGTTTTATTTCTCCGTCCAATGAAAGTTTGCCGAAGACAGTCGTGAGGATTGCAGGTAAATCAATGGAAAAATTCCCTGCCGGATAGGTAATTTTAATAAGCGAACGGTATACTTTACGATTAAAGTAGCTGTTTGCCCTCTCTTCTTCAGAAAGTGGTGTCACCGATACAACGCGCCCCTTATGTTTTTCCAGTTGTTTCTGGACTAAATGTGGCAGGTCCGTCCATGTCCCGACAGTCAAACCTAGGGCAATGCTCTCTGCTTTTTTCTCATGATTTCCAGTGAAGTCATGAATTAAATAAGTAGCGACTATCTCGCTCATCTGATCACTCCTATAACACGTTAGTAAACTCCCGATGTCATTAACCTGAAATGGTCCCAAAATGGCAAAAGCCCCTTCATAAAGAAGAGGCTTTAAAAAGCCATCTTCTTATCTCCCAGCCATTGGCTGCAAGAATTAGCACCGTGCCTTGTGGATTTCAGAAATCCGGCGAAGAATTCCGCCCCATTTTACAATGGAATTACGGTCGGTTGCTGGGCTTCATAGGGCTAGTCCCTCCACCTGCTCAAAATAAGAAAACGCTGATATATAAATTGCATTCAAGTATCGAAAGATTAAGAATTTATTTTGTATTCTGACAGGTAATCCCTACTTTGTCAATAAGTTTTAACTATTTTAACGGTGAATAAATCGGATATCTCAATTGATCGTTAAAATAAGTTTAATTTACGTATTCGTTCCACAGCCTCTTCAAGTCGTTCTTCCGAGGTCAGCAGCCCTACCCTGACGTAACCTTCGCCAATTTCACCGAATCCATTCCCTGCGGCAACAGCTACGTGGGCATGCATTAATAAATAGTCTGCAAAACTCTCTGACGTAAAACCATTAGGTACCTTGAGCCAGGCAAAAAACGATGCCGCAGGCGCTTTGACATCCCAGCCGATTGCCCTCAATCCCTCAATGAAAACATTCCTTCGTCTTTCGTACATCTGCACTAACTTCTCTACACAGCTCTGCGAATCAAGCAAAGCACTTGCCGCAGCTTCTTGTATCGCCGGGAAAAGACTCACATAAAGATGGTCTTGCAATAGTTCAAGAGCTTCTATTACACTCTTATTCCCCACTGCGAAGCCGACTCTCCATCCTGCCATATTGTAAGTTTTCGATAGTGTGTATATTTCTATTCCAACATCCTTCGCTCCCTCAGATTGGAGAAAGCTTATCGGTTTTTTCCCGTCGAATCCGATCGCGCCATAAGCGAAATCGTGGACCACACAAATGGAATGCTCTTTTGCGAGGGAGACGGTTTCATCAAAGAAACTATCAGTTGCAGAAGCACCTGTGGGATTATTCGGATAGTTCAAGAACATCATTTTGGCTTTATCAAGTACTTCTTTATGTATGTCATCATATTTCGGAAGAAAATCATTTTCTTCTGTCAGAGGCATGAGTTCGGTCTTTGCCCGGGCTAAAACAACTCCGGAAAGATAATCGGGATAGCCGGGATCTGGAACAAGGATCGTATCACCTGGATTCAATAAACACTGCGGCAGTTCTACAAGACCTGCCTTCCCCCCGAAGAGAATCGCCACTTCACTATTCGGATCCAGCTTGACACCGTATTCTCGTTCATAAAAGACGGCGGCAGCATCTTTTAAATATTGATGTCCCCGGAATGGCGAATATTTATGATTAATCGTTTTTTCTGCGGCCGACTGCAAACTTTTCACGATATGTTCTGGCGTCGGCTGATCAGGGTTTCCCTGGCCTAAATTAATGACATCATATCCTTGCTCCGTGATTGCATTGACTTTTGCGACTAGTGAAGCAAAAAACTGCTTGGGCAGGTCCTGAAGCTGACCGGATTTTTCGAATTGCACCATTTATACACCTTCTCTGAAATTTCTTGAAATTCTAGTCACAAATGATATATGTTTATCATAGTCTTGTAAAGCATTTTTTACATGTGGAGGTTTTAATCGATGAAATGGAAAATAGCTTGTATTCAAATGGATATAGCTTTTGGTCAACCGGATATCAATTTTCAGGTTGCAGAACAATGGTTGGAAAAAGCAGCACGGTCAGAACCCGATATCGTCATTTTACCGGAGCTTTGGACAACAGGATACGACTTGACCAGGTTAAATGAGATTGCTGATCACGAGGCAGAAAAAACGATTGAATTTTTAAAAACACAGGCACAAAAACACCAAATTCACATCATAGGCGGTTCCATCGCGAAAAAGACAAGCAAGGGAATCTATAACACGATGATCATTATTGATAAACATGGGAATCTCATTAAAGAATATGATAAACTTCACTTATTTCAGTTAATGGATGAACATCATTTCCTGCAGCCAGGAGAAAAAGATGGTTTATTTACTCTTGATGAAAAAATATGTGCTGGATTCATTTGTTATGACATCCGTTTCCCTGAATGGCAGCGTGCCCATACCGTTCAAGGTGCCGAAGTTCTATTCGTAACGGCGGAATGGCCAAAGCCGAGACTCGATCACTGGAGAGCCTTATTGATTAGCCGTGCCATCGAGAACCAAGCCTATGTTGTAGCCGTTAATCGTTCAGGTTCGGATGTCAATAATACATTTGCTGGTCATTCCTTGATTATTGATCCATGGGGGAATCTCATTAGTGAAGCCGGAGAAGGAAACGAACTCTTGACAGGCACCTTGGATTTCAATAAAGTTACGGATGCCCGAAACAAAATACCTGTATTCGAAGATCGCCGCCCTGATTTTTATTAATTTACCCATTGACAAACTATTCAAAAGGTTGTTATTATTTTCCCGAAGATTAAAATTTCAGAAAACATTCACTCTTATCAAGAGCAGGCTGAGGGATAAAGGCCCTATGAAGCCCAGCAACCGACTGTAATACCATTGTGAAATGGGGCGGATTCACCGCCGGATTATAAAATCCACAGAGCACGGTGCTAATTCCACCAGAATTCATTTTCTGGAAGATAAGAGGTCCGAAGCCAAAACTTCTGCCTCTTTCTATATATGAAAGAGGCTTTTTTATTCTTATTTTGAATCTGGAGGGAAAAAGAATGACTCAAAACCATTCAAATTTTAAGAGATTGACAAACGAAACAGCTATAAGCCTTGTAAAAAAACTTAGGTTGGTCAATGCGGATGCAAGTTTAAAGTGTAAAGAAATCGGCGATGGAAACTTAAATTATGTTTTTCATGTTACAGACACACACACAAATAAAGGAATAATCATCAAACAAGCGGTCCCTTATGCCAAGGTACTTGGTGAAAGCTGGCCGCTGACATTGAAAAGGGCTGCCATTGAAGCGAATGCGCTGATTCATTTCAGAAGTTATTGCCCTGAATTCGTACCGCAAGTCTATTATTCGGATGAACAGCTTGCCATCACGGTCATGGAGGATTTATCTCACTTGAAAATCGTTAGAACAGGATTGATCGATGGCGATTCATATCCATTGCTTTCACAGCATATTGGTGAGTTTGTTGCGAAGACGGCATTTTATACATCCGATTATCATCTAGAACCATCTGCGAAAAAGGAAGTGGCCCGACATTTCACGAATCCAGAACTCTGCAAAATCACTGAGGTCTTTATTTTTACGGATCCATTTTTTGAGGAACTCCCAGGAGACTTCGAAGTGGAATTGACTGATGCCGCCAAAAATATCTGGAATGATCAAGAAGTGATACTTGAGGTCGCTAAGCTGAAACAAAGCTTTGAAACCGAGCAGGAAGCCTTGCTTCATGGAGATTTACATACTGGAAGTATATTTGCAAGTGAAACTGAAACAAAGGTTATTGATCCGGAATTCGCTTTTTATGGACCTGTTGGTTTTGACCTTGGTCAATACACCGCCAACCTTCTCTTCCAGGCAGTCACACGCAATGGCGCTGGAAAGGAAGAGATTTTCACACACCTTCATGAATTTTGGAATGCCTTTGAAGAAACTTATACCGACTTATGGGAAGGTCAAAATAAAAGCCCATTCCGCCATGTGAAAGGTTATCTGCCTTACTTACTGACAAAATTCAAAAAAGATGCCTTCGGTTTTGCCGGATGTGAACTGATTCGGCGAACCATCGGCCTTTCCCATGTTGCCGATTTAAACGTCATTGAAAATAAAGAGATAAGGATTGCTGCCAAAACGGCAACGTTGGAAATTGGTGCATTTTTAATTAAAAAACGGGATGAATTAGATGTTCAAGCTGTCATTGAAGCGTTGAAGCAACGTACACTTCCATCTTATTCAACCATTTAAAAGGAGCCCTGCAAATGACTACACTAGCACCCTTACCCTATTCGGTACACTGGGATGATACCCATATTACATTATTAAATCAACAAGCCCTACCTTCCATAACTGAATTTATTGAACTTCATTCAGTTAATGATGTATATGACAGCATTTTGACATTAAAAGTTCGCGGTGCGCCAGCAATTGGACTGACGGCAGCATTTGGTGTTGCACTTGGTGCCAAACAGGAAACAACCGCTGAATTAGGGGATTTCAAGAGAAATGTAACGAGGCATATTGAAAAACTCGCCTCTTCAAGGCCAACTGCAGTAAACCTTTTTTGGGCGTTAAGGAGGATGGAGAACACCTTGCATGCTGCGCAAAGCATTTCAGCTGCAAAGGAAGCACTTGTATCGGAGGCTAAAGCCATCTTTGCTGAAGATGAAGAAATGTGCAGGAAAATCGGGGAACATGGTTTAACCTTATTCACTAGAGGAGATTCCATACTAACCCATTGCAATGCTGGGGGAATTGCCACAGCTCGGTATGGCACAGCCTTGGCTCCTTTCCACCTGGCTAAAGAAAGGGACTTTCCGTTAAAAGTATATGCATGTGAAACCAGGCCTGTCCTGCAAGGTGCGCGTTTGACGGCTTGGGAATTGATGCAAGCGGGGGTTGATGTCACCTTAATTTCAGATAATATGGCTGCACATACAATTCACCAGAAACGAATAAATGGAATTATCGTCGGGGCCGACAGGATTGCGGCTAATGGAGATACAGCCAATAAAATCGGGACATTGGGATTGGCCATATTAGCCAAGCACTTTGGCATCCCCTTTTATGTGGCCGCACCATCAAGCACATTCGACCTTTCCATCAAATCAGGCACATCCATCCCGATCGAAGAACGGAATGAAGCGGAAATCACCTCCATTCAAGGTGTAAGGATCGCTCCGGAAAACGTGAAGACTTTCAATCCAGCCTTTGACGTTACACCAAATCATCTTATTACGAGCATCATTACCGAAAACGGTATCATAACACAGGATTTCATTAAAAACATTCCGCATTTTGTTAATTGATCCAGGTTCCTTTATTGGTGATAAAAAACGAGAAGGATTTTTATCCCTCTCGTTTTTTATAGATGATTATGATTATTCTTACGAGATCTATAATACAATAATTCAAGTGAATTCGAACATTTTCACTTACTATAAGGTTGTTTCCATAATAGTTCTTATTATTTTGAAAAGAACTCCCGAAGTGCCTTTTTATTTTTAGTGAAATCTATTTGCAAAACCGCTCCGGATTTGGGATATATTTCATCTTTAAAGCTTCCTTCCACTGGAACCCTTAAGGTTTCGACGGTGTCCGGTGTATGGAAGACGACTTTTGGACCCATTTCCATTAATGTTTTCAGACCAATATCTGTATCCAGGTACGAGAGTCCTTGTTCGATGATACTAGGAAGGGCTGCCATCCCTTCGAAGGATGAGATTTGATTTACGAACGCTGTTTTTAATTGAACCATGACTTCTTGTTGACGCTCCACCCTTCCAAAGTCACTTTCTTCGTCATGCCTAAAACGGACATATTTCAATATTTCCTCACCATGTAAAACATTTTTGCCAACACTTGCTTGAATGCTCATATCATCAATGATTTCCTGATCTATATTCACCGCTACCCCCTCAGGGGCAAGTAAATCGACCATTTTCACAAATCCCTGGAAGTCGATTACCGCTACATGATCAACCTTGATATCGAAATTCTCCTGTATGGTTTTCTTAAGCAGTTCCCTTCCACCATAATAATAAGCTGCATTTATTTTGTTATATCCTGATTTATTCCCGGGCATTTTCACATAACTATCACGCATGATGGAAGCCAGCTTCAGTTTCTCCTGCTCAGGAAAGTATTTTGCCAATATAAGCGCATCTGATCGGGATTTTTGCTCTCCCCTTGTATCAACACCGATTAACAGAAATGTTTTCACGCTTTCCTGGTCGTCTTCTTTGGTAAGTTTTTTTTCCGTACCTGCATTTCCATTTTGTTTGGGTAAAGGGGCATAAGTGCAGCCTGCCAGAATCAAGATCAATAGATATATGAAGAATACCTTTTCTTTCATTGCCTCACCTCATCGGAAAATTATCCCTATTATCTGTCTAATACTGGAATTTTATGCATTTAACGACAAAAAAGCCTGCCAACGATATCGCTGACAGGCTTTTCGTGCATAATCATTTATTTAATTTCTTTCTTTAATACTTCTACTGCCTTTTTCACCTGTGTGTCGTTTTTAAGGATCTTCTCGCGGATGACCTGCATTAATTTCACGGTAGTATCATCTTTAATTGTCCCAGTTTCTTTAATTTTTTGTTCCTTCTGGAACTCTATGACCGCATTTGTGGTTGCTTCATCAAAAAATCCATCTATCTTTCCTGGATCATGGCCTGCTTCCTTCAGCATCTCTTCAGCCGCTTTCACTTCACTCGAAGAATCGGATGCTTTTAATTCCTTATCAGGTGAAATGTACGGAAGGCTGGCATAATCAGGAAGCTTTACATTAATATCCGGCTTGATCCCTTTCTTATGAATCCAATTGCCTTCAGGTGTCAACCATTTAGCTGCCGTATATTTAAAGTTAGATCCATCTTCAAAGTCTTGGGCAGTCTGAACTGTCCCCTTCCCAAATGACTTGACACCGATCAATGGAATGTCCGCAGACTCACTGACAGCCGCTGCAACGATTTCAGAAGCACTGGCACTTCCGTCATCAATCAACACGACTACCGGGATTTTCAGTTCTCCATCATTCTTCGATTTATAAACTTCTTTTTTCCCGCTGCGCTCCTCAACTTGAAGGACCACTTTCCCATTAGGTATGAACAGGCTCGCCATTTCTATTGCTTGGTCAAGAAGTCCCCCTGGGTTTCCGCGCAAATCCAATACGAGCCCCTTCATGTCCTTCTTCGACATTTCTTCAAGCGCCGTTTTCAGCTCTTGGACAGTATGTTCGGAAAAACTGGTCACTTGAATTTTTGCAACTCCATCATCAAGCATTTCCGCATATACCGTTTCAATCGGAATTGTATCCCGTTTAATGGTGAGTTCCATCGGTTCCGGCTCACCAGCTCTTGAGATGGATAAATTCACTTTCGTTCCCTTTTTGCCCCTGATTTTCAAGACAGCTTCAGAAGAGCTTAGTCCTTCAACGCTTTTACCGTCGACACTTAAAATGATATCATTCGGTTTTACCCCTGCTTTTTCTGCTGGGGACCCTTTTATCGGTGAGACGACCATGATTTGTCCATCCTGCTCCTGAATCTCAGCACCGATTCCTTCAAAAGATGAAGAGATGCTCTCATGGAAACTCGATGCTTCCTTTTTATCCATATAAGCAGAGTAGGGATCATCCAATGCTTTGATCATTCCATTAATTGCCCCGTCAACCAGCTTATCTTGATCAATCTCTTCATAATAGTTGTCTTTTATCGTATCATATGTAGAATACAGCTTTTCAAATTCCGAATGTTTATCCGGTGCTAATGACTCTACTTTTTCATCTCCAAAGGTCAAGGCTATTGTAGTAATCCCTGCAGTTAGAAATATGACTAAGAAAATCCCCATAATGAATGTAAACTTCTTTATTTTAATGAATTTCCCTGCCTCTTTTGGCTGTTTTTGATTTTCTTCTTCCACTGAAGCCTCACCACTTTCATTCTTCATGACGATATAAACGATTTCATTCCTATTTTATCAGCTTTCATGCCAATCGAAAAATAATAGTTATCAAAAATAACAATTTATGACCATATGTATTTTTTTACCTCTTCGCAAACGTTAATATAGAGAAAGCTCCAAGGGCAACAGCCAGCTCCCGACATAATAAAAATACGGATACCAAGGAATAAAGCGTCATTATACTGCACCACTTATTCCTGGTAACCCGCCTGACATTTACCTCCAATTATCAATCCTTGATAGCTGCTTCCAATGCCACCTCAACCATTTCGTTAAAAGTTGACTGGCGCTCATCCGACGTCGTTTCCTCACCGGTTAAAATGTGATCGGAAATGGTTAATACAGATAAAGCTTGGCGGCCAAATTTAGCGGCAAGCGTGTATAGGGCAGCTGATTCCATTTCTATTGCAAGTATTTGGTATTTTGCCCATTTTTCCAATTCACTATTATCGTTATAAAACTGATCGGCCGTAAATACATTACCGACCTTCAATTGCAAGCCCTTAGCCGTGCCGGCGTCATAAGCTTTTCTTAATAATTCGAAATCTGCTGTTGGGGCAAAGTCCACCCCGCCGAAAGTCATGCGGTTCATTTGGGAATCAGTGGAAGCACTCATGGCAAGGATCACATCCCTGACTTTTACATCTTTTTGAATCGCTCCTGCAGTTCCCACACGAATCAGCTTCTGGACATTATAGCTATTCATCAATTCATTCACGTAAATGGAAATGGATGGAACACCCATGCCAGTACCTTGTACAGAAATTCGTTTCCCTTTATATGTCCCTGTATATCCAAACATGTTTCGAACTTCATTATAAAGTTTAGCATCCTCTAAAAATGTTTCAGCAATATATTTTGCACGCAATGGGTCCCCTGGTAGTAAGACCGTTTCCGCAATTTCATTTTCTTTTGCCCCAATATGTACGCTCATACGACTATGTCCTCCTTAACTTGTGGTTGAATGATATTCAAAAACTACTATACCATATCAACCACAAGTTAGGAAAATTGAACCTTATCCTAGAACTTGAAAAACTGGAAATCACGAAATGACTTATTGCACCCTTACTCTAAACCGCAAACAAAACGGCGGAGGTCCGCCGTCTTTTTTTAATCGTTAATAAAATTAAGGGAAAGGAAGCTGCTAACCGTCTTATGACCGGTTACTCATCGACTTCTTCATCAATTATGCATTTTTCTAGAAGATATTCGAATGTGATGTCAGCAAGATCTTCAACTTCAGCTTCTGATGGAAGATAGCCCCGTCTTATCAATTCTTGAAAAAAGAATTCCGCTATCTCTTCTGTATCAATAAAAACCTCAATTTCTCGCAAATCATCGCCCCCTTATTTAAAGGTCTATGAATGTGTAGAGTCAAATATACCAATAAGGCACCCCATAATGGAAAATCATATGAAGGACCTAAAAATATCATGGTCCATTTCTGTTCAATTTGAATGGAAGCTTCTATAGGGAATTTGGAAATTGCCCTTTAAAAGTTTGGGATACCTTTCACTTCGTTTGCTTCTTTTTATGATCTGGATAAATTTCCTCTGCCGCTTTTTCAATTTTCGCAAGGGCAATCTTCATGATATGGCGGTATTCATCATCGCCAAAATGTTCGTAGAGCTTACAATAATCATTATATAAATCCAACAGTCCATCAATCATTTCCTTTTTTTCATTTTTTGTCATTGTCATATCTCGCTCACCTTTACCAGGGTTGTTTTGTTTAGCAATGATAGCAAGCTCATTTTTCTTTTTAGGAAGTAGCAGACCCAACTTTTTTATAATTCCATCTGCACGTTTAGCATCGGCTATCAAAGTCAGTTCTTCTTCATGCGCTTCAAGCCATTCACCATCTGAGATTCTTGATAACTCATAGATTACATCCTCCCAGGCATTTTCCTTATAGCGCCAAATTTCCGTTCGATAGCCGATAATCTTGAAATAATCCTGTTCATATCCATCCACTTGGACCAAGTCACCTAATAAAAATTTATATTCAATATCGATCTGTTCTTTTGGATAAAGGATTTCTCCTTCATATTCATTTATCGATTGCAATGTTTTTTCGATATATAGGCCTTCACTATAGTTCACTTCATACACATAAGCACCATCGAGAAATTTCACATCGGTTATATTCCCGACTGTCCCATACATTGTTATTACGACTGTATCGCCTAATTTAAATTTTGGCTGTTTTTTTTTGCCCATAAGAGACATCCCCCAATATGGTCCTTATCGTTTGATTAGTAAATTATATGCACAAACAAACATGGAGGTTAATGGAAATGCGAGGGCATTTTGCTCAATTAGCTTAAAGGGCACTGCAACCAACCAAAAACCGCCTCATTTAATGAGACGGTTCGTAGTGGGGATGATGAGGGTCACTTTCGTTCCTTCGTCGCGGACGCTCTCCATTTGGAATTTACCTTTTAATTCCTCCATTATCTGAATACACGTCGCCACACCTAATCCGTTACCATCCGGTTTGGTGGTGTAAAAGGGCATACCGATATTTTTTAAATCCTCGGGACTGATGCCTTTTCCATCATCGCTGATCACTAATTTTACATATTGGGACACGGAAGTCTGTTGCAGTTCAATCTGCCCCCTTGCTTCGATGGCTTCACAAGAATTATTCAAGACATTCAAGAGAACCTGCCTTAACCGGTTTCTGTCAGAATAAACAAAGATGGATTGTGTCACTTCATTAATTATTCTTACATGATAACTCGGATTTGAGGGGGTATAAGTATCTAAAATTTCTTCAAGGAAATCCTTTAAATCGAATTTCTCCCATTCCAGTTGATGCGGTTTTGCCAAATCAAGAAGTTGTGTCACGAATACATTGACCCGATCCACTTCATGAAGCATGACATCACTATATTTTTCTATTAATGTTGTATCATGATCCTGGCTCTTCAATAATTGGAAAAAGCCCTTTATTGTCGTCAACGGGTTCCTGATTTCATGGGCGACACCGGCAGCAAGCTGGCCAACATATTTCAATTTTTCCGTTCGGACGATTTCCTTCTCACGATCTTCTATCGTTTCCATCATTCTTAGAAAGGCAAGGTTCAATTTTTCCATTTCCTCGAAGCTTCTTTTGTCGGAAATGATGAATTCCTTTCCTCCAATGAAATCCTCTGTAGCTTCTACAAGTTCTTGAACAGGCCGTACGATGGTCTTTGTTAGTAAATAGACAGCCAGAATGATAGAAACTAAAACGATGCTGTAGATTGTCAGGTACCTTGTTAATAGGTCATTCAAAGGTTGAAACACTTGTTTCTTATCAGCACCCACAACAACAAACCATTTATTCTCCGTTTCTGCAATCGTATGGACAGGCTGGATGGAATATATTTTTTCACCATTCTCTGAACTGTACAAATCATCCGATAACGAAGCTTCCATCAGCTTTCCTTTCGTTAATCCCATTTCTTTCAAGGCAGAACCCTGCATGAGGCCATGCGGGTCTTTTTTCGAAATCAAGATGCCTTCTTGATTGATCATGAAAAAGTTCACTGGGTATTTATCGCTAATTTCATTAGCCTTTTTCTCCATCATCTCCCAAAGCCCTTTTAATCGGAAAGCTGGAGATACGACTCCGATCATTTCCCCTGCATCATCATATACTGGCGCACTTAGAACCATTATGGGTTCTGAGAATGCCCTGGTTTTATAAACGTCAGAAAGGAATTCATGACCTGCTATGGCCTCTTTGAACCATATTCTCTTCGCGAGGTTTTCCCCGATCATTTTATTTGATGTATCTGCAATGACATTGCCTTCCATATCCAAATGCAAGACACCGTAATAATTTCCTTTTGCATCAATAAACTTTCTTAGTTCATCTGACTTCTCTTCTCTTGAATGGCCAGGATTGATGATTACCGAATTTGCACTCATAAACTTCACATCACTGACCCGTTCGTTCAAATAGCTATATGTTTCATTTACCATATTCAGTGAACCTGCATTCAAGGCATTTCTTGCTTCCTTCTCCAGAAGGGAACGTTGTGATCCATAGGATATGATTCCCAATATCAGAAGAGGCACACTTGCAATAAGTAAAGAAAAAAGCAAAATTCGGGTTTGAAGGCTTTTAAACATCCTTCCGATCCTCCCTATTCCTGATCTCCCAATAAGAGCCCTTCTTCTATTTGGACATACTGTTCCCACGCTTGATCGAATACGGACATACTTTCGAGATAGTCTGCATTCAATTCTAAATAACTGCTCAGTTCATTATAATCTGTTGATTGTTTTGGGAAACCATGATCCTCATAGGCATGATTGGCAAATTTAGTGATAGCATCAATTTCCTTCGGTTGTCGAAATTTCATTAAATATAAATAAAATGGTCTCATGATGTCGAGCCCCCCTAAAATAACTATGATTTCTGCTTTAATATATCGGAAACTTTCGCTTCCGTCCACTTTTTTAAAAATCAATTTGGTTTTTTCTTCCTCATTTTAAGAAGTTCATGATTTTTCAACACAAAATGCATTCGTTATATTACGGAATTACACTGATATCGTACTCCTTCCATATTGATTACATCCTTTTAAAGAATTTTTTTCCTTTAACGACTTAGTTCTTCATGATTCGATATAGGAAACGAAGTGCTTCAATCTTGTTTAACCTAATGCCCAGGTCCCTTAACAAATACGCTAAGCATGTTCTGACGTGCCGCTTGAAGGATGGCGGAATTTCTTCAAAACCTCATTATCCAGCAGGCTTTCATTTTGCAAAAGGGAAAAAACCCCTTCATCTAAGAAAGAAATAGTGGTTTTCACTGTTCTGTCTAAAATGAGGGGATATTTTTATTTATGGAAGCGTGAATACAACCTGCCGCTAAAAGTTAAAGTATTTACGTTTCAGCAGTCTTTTCATGTTCATTAGCTCACTATACAAAGGTAGGAACGTGGTCTTTATAGTAGTCTTTTCTAAAGAAAGCATGCGAAAAGACCAATGGACACATGGTTGTTCCAATGCCTACTTAGTTATTTTGCTAGCACACTTTAATAATCAAAAAATAAATGAAAAAGCAAGTAAAGAATAATCATCTCTACTTCCTTTCAATTGAACTCTATTGTTAGTTATATTATTTTTTCCTTTTATTTGCTGTAAAGAATCCAGTCCTTTCACTATCGCCTTACACCTACCCATTTTTTCTCAATGATATTGGGGTTCTTACGATTAGTATGAAGAAAATATAACTCACGAGTAGGATTTTCACGATGAAGTTCTTGATAAGCTTTCATTGCATCAGGAGAAATAGGAAATTTCTTTTTGGTACTCTTCCCACCCATCAAACACCTTTCCATTACTTTTACTTAATGGTTTATTAAACATTTTTTCACTTAGATGGCCACCTGAATCCGCACTTTCAGTGGCTATTTCCCCTAGCAATTCGCTTGTATCTGTCTCTAAAGAATCGATTTCTCCGTTAGAAAATGAAAGAATCATTTTACTTTTACCACTCATTAGTTAGATTCCAAAAGATTTTATCAGCAGTTATATTGCGATAGGGCATTATAAGCTTTTCGCTATTCATAGCTCATTGTCCCTATTTCAACTTCAATTACTCATCATACGCCTACTGATTCCCGAGCTGTTTCATATCAATAAAAACCCCAGACCATACATAGTATTGTACCGAAGACAGTTATTAGAGCCAGTAATATAGCGCAATATAGAGTCATAAAAATTGATTTGCTATCATCAGTTTCACGAGCATGCATAAATACAACAAGTTGAACAGCTGCTTGTATGAATGCTGTCAATATAAAAATCGTCATGCCTGTTGCTTTTGACATATTGAAGAAGTAAACCAAGAGAGCTACAAATGTCAAAATCAATGAAAATACAAAACCCCATATTTGTTTAGCCGGGAATAATTCCTTCATGTTTATGTCATTCCTTTCATGTAGATAAAGGTGAAGATGAAGATCCAAACGATATCTAAGAAATGCCAGTAAAGAGAGAAAATGAAGGATTTATTGGCTGTTTCAGGTGTCAACCCGCGTTTTTTCACTTGAAGGATAATAAATAACCCCCAGAAAAGCCCTAATGTAACGTGTGCTCCATGTGTTCCTAATGTTGTAAAGAGCATCGATGTAAATGCACTAGTTTGCAGTGTAGCTCCTTCGCGATAATAGGTAATGAACTCAGTAATTTCAAATCCTAAGAATCCTAATCCAAGAAGAAGAGTGATTACGAAGAATGTCAACATGGCTTTCTTGTTGCCAAGTCGCATGGCATGAATTCCAAGTCCGATGACAAAACTGCTTGTTAAGAGCAAGAATGTTTCAGCAAGTACTGGAGTGATTTCAAAAATTTCTGCTCCAGTAGGACCGTTA
Organism: Brevibacillus sp. JNUCC-41; assembly: GCF_014844095.1. NCBI lineage: Bacteria > Bacillati > Bacillota > Bacilli > Caryophanales > Bacillaceae > Peribacillus > Peribacillus sp. JNUCC41. The sequence continues at coordinate 4,963,368 of NZ_CP062163.1, forward strand.
CCCGTACGATCAACTAATGTAAAATATGATGCAAAGAGTGTTGCAAAAAGCATAATTTCGGCTCCAAGGAAAATCCAGAAGCCTAAAATATTTAGACGATTTTGTTCCGTACTATATTCAAGAGGTTGCGAGTGATCTATTTCCATTTATTAACACCCCCAAATTTTGCTTCTGTCTCTTTAATTTCTTCTACAGAAATGTAATGACCATGATCTATTTCGAATGAACGATGAGCCATGCAAACAAAGATACCGATTAACCCAATAATCGCAAGAAACCAGATGCTGAATACTAACGCAAATCCAAAGACAAAGAAGATACAGGACATGATAAACGGTACGCCGCTGTTATTGGGCATATGAATTTTTTCATACTCACCCTTGAATAATTCATGACCTTTATATTTAGCATCCCAAAACGTTTCCCTTGAGTTCACTTGTGGAATAATAGCAAAGTTATATTCTGGTACTGGATTATGAGTAGCCCATTCAAGGGAACGTGCATCCCACGGATCATCACCAACATCTTTTGGAGCATGGCGAATGCTATAGTAAATCGTATATACGATTAATACAAAGCTGATTGCCATAAAAGCTGCCCCGATAAACGAAATCATATTCAATGGTCCAAATCCAGTCGATTCAGAGTATGTGTATATACGACGTGCTTGACCATCTAAACCAGTGATATACATAGGGAAGAATGCTAAGCAAAAACCAATGGTTAGAAACCAGAACGCCCATTTCCCAATCCTTTCATTCAACATGAAACCAAACATTTTCGGCCAGTAGTAAGTTCCGGCACCAAGTACAGCAAATACAACACCCGGAATGATGACATTGTGGAAGTGAGCTACTAAAAACATTGTATTATGGTATTGATAATCCGCCGCTGACATCGCAAGCATAACCCCGGTAACTCCACCGATTGTAAAAAGAGGTATGAAACCTATTGAATAAAGCATAGGTACGGTAAATCGGATTCTACCTTTCCACATCGTGAACAACCAGTTAAAGATCTTGATTCCAGTTGGAATAGCAATTACCATCGTTGTAATCGAGAAAATACTATTAACATATGCTGCTTGCCCCATCGTAAAGAAATGGTGCGTCCAGACGAAGAATGAATATATAGAGATAAATACCATTGAAGCAACCATTGATCGATAGCCATATAGGTTACGTCGCGAAAAGGTTGGGATAATCTCACTAAAAAGACCAAATGCAGGCAAGATTAAGATATATACCTCAGGATGTCCCCAAACCCAGAACAGGTTAGCCCAAAGCATATCCATACCGCCATCAGTTATTGTGAAAAACTTGGTTGCGAATAGTCGATCCATTGTTCCCATGATCAGCGCCACTGTTAATACAGGGAATGCAAAAATGATAATAACGCTTGTGACTAAAGAAGACCATGTAAACATTGGCATTTTCATTAATGTCATACCGGGTGCTCTCATTTTAAGAATAGTCGTCAAAAAGTTAATCCCCGTCATTAATGTACCTATTCCGGCTATTTGAATACCAATCATATAATAATTCGTTCCAACATGCGGGCTAAATTCATTTCCTGCAAGCGGGAAATAAGATGACCACCCTGCATCAGGCGAACCACCAATTACAAACGAGATGTTGAATAGCATCGCACCCATAAAAAATAACCAGAAACTTATGGCGTTTAGACGTGGGAATGCTACATCACGCGCTCCAATTTGTAATGGCACTACGAAATTCATTAAGGCCATAATGTATGGCATCGCCATAAAGATAATCATCACAACCCCGTGTGTTGAAAAAATTTCATTATAGTGCTGTGAATCTAATAATTTGTTATCCGGTACGGCAAGTTGCGCACGCATCATCACAGCATCTACCCCACCACGAAATAGCATCAACAAAGCAGATATTAGATACATAATACCTATTCTTTTATGATCGACAGTTGTTAGCCAGCCACTCCATAAATAAAACCATTTTTTAAAGTGGGTTAAACCAACAATGATCAAGAGAACAGTAACAACAATGGCCACCATTGATGAGTAAATGACGGGACTAGGATTAGGTATAAGAAATCTAGAGAAAAAACCCATACTTTTGTGTTTCCTTCCTGAAAATATTTTTCTTGAGATAGATTAAGAAATTATTCATGATCGTGTGCTGATTTTTCTTTACTATTACTTGACTTATGTTCATGCTCCATATGTTCACCTTTTGAATTCGCGTTAGAGTCAATTGAACCATGATGATGTCCAGCATTTTCACCTTCTGGAGCTGGTGAGAAGTCCAAATGATTTCCAGTAAACGTTAACTGTCCCTCATGACCCGGTTTTAATAATTCATTGAATCTTACTTCAGTAATAGGTTTCGCAGTTTCTTTAACTTCCTTTACCCATTCATCAAACTTATCTTGAGACATCGCTTCGACGTGGAACGTGTTTTCAGCGAATCCTTTCCCACTAAAGTTTGCATTTCGTCCCATCATTTCCCCTGATTCGTCCGCTGCTAAGTGTAATGTTGTCACCATGTTAGACATGGCATATTTTTGACCGCCAAGTTGTGGAATCCAGAAACTCGTGATAGGCCCGAATGAATAAAGTTTAAATTCAAGTGGTCGATTTGTTGGAATATACAAATAGTTTACTGTCTCGATATCGTTTTCTGGATAACTAAAATGCCACTTCCAGTCAGATGACGAAGCGTAAATAACTAATGGATCTTGTCCTTTGTACCCTTCAGGAGTGGCTTCCACTTTATTGTTGGAAATTACAGTAACAACGGAGAAGAAAATGACGATTAAAATCGGCACCCCAACAATAATCGTTTCAACAACGTGATTCCCTTCAATGTAGGGTGGTTCATATTCTTTAGGTAGTTTAGAGTCACGGTATTTCGTTAACACAAAGACTAAAATAGCACAAACAACAATAACAATAACCGCCATGATCGCAATTGATAGCCAAATCACATTGGCTTGCGTTTGGGCTTGAGGCCCTTTAGGATCTAAGACCGCTAATGATTCACAGCCAGAAAGCACATTGACTATGGTAGAAAGAATGGCTAATGAAACCCATTTTGTTTTCATATATTTATCCTTTCTTTTAAGATTTTATTTCTAAGTTATCCCAAAAAATGTTTATTAATAGTGGTAATTTCTCACAATCACTTTTAGAGGGGGGGATGAATATGTATGAATTCATTTGGGGAATGTTCAGAGAAACAGGTTATCTAAATACCTACTTGCTTTGAAAAGGAATTTGAATATGTGAGGAGATACTGCATGGATTTTTTTAATCCTAGTGGTCAAAGTAAGGGTAGTGAAGATGAAAATTTAACATGGCTGCAATTGGCCTTAATAGGGGTGGCTGCACTATTGGTACTGGATTTTTTCTTGGATCGGCCATTGGTATAAAAAAGCATTATATTTTCTTATTCTTGCAGCGGCTGCCGTGTTCGGATGGATTCACGGGGATGTAAAACCCGCTGGGTTTCCTAATTCAGTCAATGAACTATTTCCCGAAGATTGGAAAGGGTTTTGGTTTTCCTTAATCTATGCCTTTTACGCATATTGAGGAATAAAAGTAATTGGACTTATGGCCATGAAAGAAGATGCTCCCAAAGCGGGAATCATTATGTTAATAGTACTAGTGGTGATTTATATCATTTCACTCGGACTTGCAGTTTATTTGGCTGCACTTGAGGCGTTTAATGAAAAGGAAAATCCTTTTGTAACGGCATTAGATAAATATCATTTTTCTTTTTTTCCACATGTATTTACTGCAACTATTATCTTAGCTGTTTTTTCAACAATGACCGTTTCATTATTTGGGGTAAAAACACTCCTTGTGACCCTCGCAGATGGCGATGATGCTCCAGCTTTGTTCTCTAAAATGCTAAAAAAGTATAAGGAATTCCCTCTTCCTTCATTTTGTCTAGCAACGATTGGATTAATTGCATCTATTGTCCCTGCGTTGCTGTTACAGCCGCAGGGTTCTTAATTTTTGTTTCAATAGGTCTTTTTATTTCTGCTCTTCCTATTTGGAAAAAAAATTAGTTGTTTTAACGTACTTTTTCATCTACCCTAATACCCAATGAAGAAATTTCCATTAATGCCTTCACCGTTCGAGATGTTCACCATATAGACCACACCTCCGGGCGCACAGAAAAACCTCACCAAAAAAGTAGATGAGGCAACTTCTAATCATTTTGTTATTTTCCAAAATCAAAATAATTCCGCTTTAACACCCGCTTCATCTTCAATAGCTCGTCATACGTCGTCTGTTTCCCTAGCTGTTTCGAATCAATTAAAAATAGTTGATTTTCAATTTCGTTCACAATTTCATCACTTTGAAAAAAGGCATCGCAACTCTCACAATGGGATGAAGGGGTTTCAGTAATTTCAACCGCCCTCGTACCATCCGGCAGTTCCCAATACACAGTCCCCTTTACTGATGCAAGCTTCCCTTTCTCACACCATGGACACGTCTTCATGCTATTCATCCCCCTTTTGAGTGCCCTTTTTTTGCTGTGCCTGGAATTTCTTTTCTTTTAACAGATCTCGCTTTACACGTTGGTTTTTCAATGAAGCATGCTCTGGGTTGGTCACGTAATTTTCCCGTCTATTCATTCGCCTCAGCCCTTCAGGCACTAAATTGAATTGCTTGTCGTTCATTAAACCCGATACACCTATATCTGACTGTTTTCCTTCCATATCAGGATATACCCCTTTGAAATAATCATCGGCAAGTCCTGGTGTATATTGCTCAGGTTCAGGATATGTGGTTATCACACCTTCAAAATTGCGCAGCACCGTTTTTGTTGGAGATTGTGAAAGGATATAATTCGGCTGCAGTGTGATCTTCCCTCCCCCTCCTGGAGCATCGACGACGAAGGTAGGGACAGCATACCCGGATGTATGGCCTCGGAGCCCTTCGATTATTTCAATCCCTTTTGAAATGGGCGCCCTGAAATGGCCAATGCCCTCCGAGAGATCGCACTGATAAATATAGTAAGGGCGGACACGGATCTTAACAAGATCATGCATCAGCTTTTTCATGATTGCGACACTGTCATTTATCCCCGCTAAAATAACTGCCTGGTTGCCCACAGGTACACCTGCATCGGTAAGCATCTCACATGCTTTCTTTGACTCTTCGGTAATTTCTATCGAGGTATTGAAATGAGTATTCAGCCAAACCGGATGATATTTTTTTAAAATGGCACATAAATTTTCAGTGATTCTTTGAGGAAAAACAACCGGAGCCCGCGTACCTATCCTGATTATTTCAACATGCGGAATTTCCCTTAAGTTTTTGAGGATATATTCAAGGATCGTGTCATTAATCAATAATCCGTCCCCTCCGGAAATAAGGACATCCCGAACTGCCGGCGTGTCACGTATATAACCGATTGCAGCGTCCAATTGTTTTTTGGGAACGCCCATGCCAATTTGGCCTGAAAAGCGTCTTCGCGTACAATAACGGCAGTACATGGAGCATTGATTCGTCACCAAAAAAAGAACGCGATCCGGATATCTATGGGTCAGTCCCGGTACTGGAGAGTCCTCATCCTCATGAAGGGGGTCTTCCATGTCATATTTGGTTTTATGCATTTCTTCCGAGATTGGGACCGATTGCATTCTGATTGGACACCTTGGGTCATCTTTATTCATTAACGAAGCATAGTATGGGGTGATATTCAATGGAATGGTTTTTGTGGAAATCCTCACACCTTCCTCTTCATCCGGAGTCAGGTTTATCACTTTTTTCAAATCATCAACAGTCCGGATCGTATTCGTAAGCTGCCACAGCCAGTTGTTCCATTGTTCTTCGGTTACATCTTTCCAAAGTTCTATATCTTTCCAATTTCGATCTGGCTTATATAAGTCAAATAACATGGTTATACCTCCTGAGTTATGATAGTAGTATTAAATGCAAGAAGGGTGCCAAAATGACCCGAAAATTCGAATGCCCATAAAAAAAACCGGACTGCTGGGTGCATCCGGTTTTTTCCATTCAAATATGCCTTTTTATTTTATATTGCAAGGTCTGTCTTGGAATTTGCAATAGTTTCGATGCCTGGAAAACATTACCGTTCGTTTGAAGTAGCGCCTCGGTGATCAATTTTGTTTCCATCTCAATCATGGCCTCACGAAGCGGAAGGATTTTTTCTGATGGGGTGGGCTTTTTTAAAAATTGGGGCAAATCTTCAAGATTCAAAACATCATTCTCCGTATGGTTCATCATGAACTCTATCGTATGTTTAAGCTCCCTTACGTTTCCAGGCCAATGATATTTCCGAAAAAAAGCCTTAGTCTTCTCATCCATGCCTTTTATCGACAGTCCTAATTTACTGTTAAATGTGGAGATGAAATGTTGAGAAAGAAGCTCTATATCATCAATCCGCTCCCTTAACGGAGGCAGCTCGTAGCTCAATACGTTCAATCGGTAAAACAAATCCGGCCTTAGCCTGTTTTCCGATACCTCCTTTTTCGGATCCATATTCATCGCTGCCATGATCCTGACATCCACCTGTACACTCTTTGTGCCGCCTATCCTCCTGATGAACCCATCTTCTAGCACACGCAGAAGCTTTGCCTGCAAGTCAATCGGCATCGATTGCAATTCATCCAAAAACAAAGTTCCGCCGTTTGCTAATTCAAACAATCCCTGACGTTCAACAGCACCAGTGTAGCTTCCTTTTGCCGTACCGAATAGAAGCGATTCCAATAAACTTTCTGGTAGGGCAGCACAATTTTGCGCTATGAAAGGTTCTTTACTGCGGCTCGAATCTTGGTGGATGCTTTGAACAAAAAGCTCTTTTCCTACACCGCTTTCCCCATAAACCAATACCGATGAGGAGGAGCGGGCAGCCTTTTTACCTTGTGCTATCAATCCTTTAAACCCATTATCTTTTGTCAGGATTTCCGCAAAAGAATACAATCCGCCGTTTGCAGGCATTTTCCTTTCAGGACTTTTGATCGTCTTGAGCGAGCTTTCCAGATCAGCTAACCTTTCAGATAATTGCTTCAAGCTTGAATAATCCTTGGCAATTTCTATTGCACCTATCATAAACCCATCAACATATATGGGGAGCGTCGTATTTAGCGTCTCTATGATTCGTCCATGTGCATTTACATACGATTGACTATAGTTGTAGATTGGTTTTTCAGATTTAATGACCCGGAGTAAGGTCGATGATTTGTGATTCAAAGAAGGAAAGGCCTCAAGCAACGGTTTCCCAATGACCTCACTTCTTTTCATCCCATCATGATTGGCTGCCACTCCGTTATAAAAGATGGTCATTCCTTTTGGATCTATCACATGAATGCCTTCATCAATGGTTTCTAATATCGCTTCCAACACTTCACTTGTATTAAAAAATTCACTTGGCAAAATATCCCCCCTCAAGCCCTTCTTGCTAAATGTATATGAGGAAATGCCAAAAACTTGTCATCAACCGCCTAAAAATGAGCATTCAAGTTAAGTTTTTCACCCAAAGGTTCATATCTTCCAGTTTATCGAAGATATAACAATTATTAGCCAAACGTCCGCGGTACGAGTAACCATGCTGATGCAATGCAGCATTCATGCCGAATGAGAGCGACCTGGCAATCGAATAGATACAATAAATGCCATGTGAAATAAGATAGTCTTCAAGCGCGGAAATCAAGTGTTTCATCAAGCCGTACTGCCGGTGTTCCGGCAATGTCGCACAATCGGTGATTTCTGCATTATGGTAAAAGGAATTAATTTCTGCGGACGCAGCACTGACGATCCTCCCTTCATGGACAAAAACATAAAAAACCGTTCCCATTTCCATGCACTTTTCTACATATACCGGATCATTCATCGGTGTGGGATACACTTCGAAAACCTTACCATACAATTGGGCCAGCTGAAGTGCATCGGTAACTTCTGCTTTACGGCCTTGATAGGCTGACGGCGGATCATCCAGACCGGATTTTGCCGGCAGGCTCTGAACATCGGTAAGGATTTGATCTTCCTTCTCCCACTCTGCACTGTTGCGCCTTTCATTCCGGTTATATTTAACAAGGAAGAAACAATCGCTTCCCAAGAAGAATTTATCGATGCTTCCTTCATATAGAAAGCCTTGAGCAAGCAATGCCATAACGTTTTCCCTGCGTGATTTGAAGATGATTTTTTCTGCTGATACGCCTTTAGCCACCTTCAAAGATTCCTCCAAACAATCTTGAAAATGACCTAGATAATCATCAACCCTGATTCGCTTATTAAAATGGTCGATCGTAATATGTATGGTGCACCTTGGCTTTTGAATTCTTTTTTCAATGATTTTAGCCTCCATTTGTCCGCTCCTTTCACAGCTTCGAAAATTGTTGCGTAAGGTCTGACCCTTCCTGGAATCAGACCTTGGGAAAAATGATTATTCCTGTTCCACCCCACACCATTCAATAATGGTCAATGCGATGATTTCCGCTACCTCGATCATTTTGTCCACCTCTATATATTCGTTCGAATCATGGGCCATCTTTGTTTCCCCTGGTCCAAACACAACTACTGGGGTAGAGCCAACCGATGAAAGATACCCTCCATCCGTCGCCCAAGGGGACGCTTCGACAAGCGGTTCTTCCCCTACCACTTTTTCATAGTATGTGCCAATTGTCTTCATAAGCGGGTGATTTATTTCGAGATTGCCAGGCAGCCATCTGGCCCCAAACCATTCTAATTCAATAGGTTTTTCTTTGAACCATGCATCAGTCCGGTTTAAAGCATCTATCCGCTCCTTCAGCGACTTTTGTGCCTCTTCCATGGTTTCTGTCGGGGCGATGCCGAATCTACCTTCTAGAACGGCTGTATCCGGCACGGAGGAAGGCCAGTTCCCGCTTTGAATGCTACCTATGTTAATTGGAATCGGGATAGGGACATTTTTATAGAGTGAATGACGGAGTGACTCATTTCGTTCTTGTTCAAGCAACTTGATTTCATTCATTACACCAACCGCTTTATCTATTGCACTGACTCCTTCATACCTCGTGCCTCCATGTGCAGACTTGCCTTTTATTCTCAGTCGAAACCACATCGAACCTTGTTGTAAAGGGAATAGTTTCATATTTGTAGGCTCCGGAATGATTGCACCATCAGCTTTGTACCCCCGTATGACTGCCGCAAGTGTGCCGGCACCACCGCTTTCTTCTTCAATCACACTCTGGAATATGACATCTCCCTTCAATTGGATTCCAGATTCGACAATCGCTTCGATTGCGAGCAATAAAGATACATTGCCGCCTTTCATATCCGTCGTTCCCCGCCCGAAAACTTTCCCGTCTATCAACTTGCCGCTATATGGTTCATCGTGCCATGCTGCATGATCTCCTTCAGGAACTACATCAATATGCCCGTTTAAAATAAGGGATTTCCCATTGCCTGTTCCTCTTTTAATAGCCACAAGGTTCGGATTTCCTTTAAAATCCCTGCGGTCGCAATAAAAATGGGGATGTTTTCTTAAGTGTTCATCCCCGATTTCCCAAAGATCAATTTCTAGTCCAAGTTGTCTGCACTTCTCAACCACTATTGCTTGTGCACTTCCTTCTTGCCCCCTTTTGCTCGGTTCCTGAACCAGTTTTTGCAAAAGCTGAACCCCATTCAGCCGATGTTCCTTTAACCATGTTCTTATTTTTTCCTCATACATATCCATTCTCCTCTCTCATTCTTTTAAAATATGGATGTTTTCAAAGACGGTAAACGAGGCTTCGGTCCGATTCCTGATTTCCTGTATGCTGGACGTATCAAATACATCAGTTAATAGAAGGCCCTCCGAAGTTACGGAAAAAACGCCTAATTCGGTGATGATCATATGTACGCATTTCTTGGCAGTTAACGGCAACGTACATTTTTTGACTAATTTAGACATGCCCGCTTTATCGTTATGTTCCATCAAGACAATGACCTTTTTTGCCTTCGCAGCCAGCTCCATTGCACCGCCCATGCCTGGCACCCGCTTTCCCGGGACAATCCAATTAGCGAGGTCCCCCGCTTGACTTACTTGAAGGGCTCCTAGAATCGTGATATCCACCCTGCCTCGCCGTATCATCCCAAATGCAACAGTACTGTCGCAGTAAGAAGCACCGGCTCTAATGGTGATCGGCAGTCCCCCAGCATTGCAAAGATGCGGATCTTCCTTCCCCATTTCAGGAGTACTGCCAATTCCCACAAGGCCATTTTCTGCATGAAACATAACTTTATGATCATTCAAAAGATGATTCGGTACAAGTGATGGAATGCCAATTCCCAAATTGACAAGCATCCCATCGCTTATTTCTGCTGCTGCCCGTTTCGCTATTCTGTTTCTATCTCCGGCTGCCAAACCCATTTCCAATCGACTCCTTTTGATGGAATGATATAATCCACAAAGGCACCGGGTACAATGATGTCCTCTGGATCCAAAGTGCCAAGCGAAACGATTTGCATGGCTTCGACTATAGTGATTTGACCGGCCGCAGCAACGATTGGATTCGTGTTCCTGGCACTTTTATCAAATATAAGATTTCCATAAGGATCTGCCATTTCTGCGTAAACAATGGCGATATCCGCAGTTAATGCCGGTTCCACCAGATAATTTTTCTTACCTATCTTGACGGTTTGCTTGCCGTCCCGGACGATATCGGCGTCAATTCCAATATCAGTCAATACCCCGCCGAGTCCCATCCCTCCGGCCCGGATGCGTTCGACAAGTGTCCCTTGCGGAGAGAACTCCACTTCGAGTTCTCCATTGTTCATTAATAGTCCTGCATTGGGATTCGAACCGATATGGGAAACGATGATTTTCTTCGCACGGCGTTGGGTGACCAGTTTTCCGATTCCGATATCGGGGAAACCTGTATCGTTCCCAATCAAGGTCAAATCCTTAATACCTGATTCCAAAATCAGGTTGATCAATCCCGGAGGCGTCCCTATGCCGCCGAATCCCCCAAACAGGATGGACTGTTTATCTTTAAAGTGATGGCGGACATCCTCCAAACGACAAATCTTCTGGAATGTATTTTCCGCCACTATGACTCACTTCCTTGTTGTAATGGCCGTTTACCTATCGATTCTTTAAATTGTCTAAAAGTTATATCGACCCTCATTAACAGTTCAGCACACTCCTCTTCCGATATCGTTAACGGCGGGGAGATGATGATCGCTGACCCTGTTACACCGTCAAGGCCTGCAGCTGCGGGATAAAGAAGTATTCCATTCCTCATTCCCAATTCAATGATTTCATTAGTCACGTCTGCCTCCTTCGGAAATGGGGCCTTCGTTGCTTTATTCTGGACAAATTCGATGCCAATCAATAAACCTCTCCCGCGTATATCACCGATAAAGGAATACTTCCCTGCCAACTTTTTCAGGCCCCTAATCAGGTAATTCCCTCTGTCGGCTGATTTTTCGACAAGTTCATTCCTTTCGACATATTCTAAAACGGCCAAAGATACCGCACACGATAACGGGTTTGCACTTAGAGTATGGCCTCCTATAATTGACTTCGACCCTTTCATTATGGGCTCCATCACGTTTTTGGTCATTACTGCGGCCGCGATCGGTGTATACCCTCCGCTCATACCTTTACCAAATGTTACGATATCAGGCTCCACATTCCAATATTCAGAAGCAAGCATCTTACCGGTGCGTCCAAATCCGGTCATTACTTCATCCGCAATGAATAAAATTTCATTCTCTTCGCAGATTTTCTTGAGTTTCCGAAAATAGCCATCAGGAGGAACAATGGCCCCTCCGGCTGCGCCGATAACAGGTTCTGCAATGAAAGCCGCTATATTTTCACTGCCAATCCGCCGGATTGATGCTTCCAATTCCGAAGCACAGGACATTCCACACGTATGTGGATCAAGTTGAAGTGGACATCGGTAACAATATGGAGGAGATACAGAAGGATATGATTCAAGCATAGGAGTAAATCTTTCCCGGCGTATCGGATGTCCAGACATTGAAAGAGCTCCCATCGTGATGCCATGGTAGCTCATCCATCTCGATATGATTTTTTGTTTCTTGGGCTTCCCTTTTTCCTGCCAATGCTGGATGGCAATTTTCAATGCCGTTTCAGTCGCTTCGGAGCCGCTGTTTACAAAAAAGCTGTATGTCAGTTCCCCTTTGGTCAATTCCGCAATTTTTCCGGCAAGTTTCTCCGCAGCATCGCTGGTAAATTGGGAACGATACACAAATGAAACCTGTTTAGCCTGTTTTATCATCGCTTCAATGATTTCCTGGACTCCATGGCCAATATTGGCTGTAACTGCACCGGAAGAAGCATCAAGGTATTCCTTTCCATCTTTGTCGTATAAAAACACTCCCTGACCATGACTGATAGTCGGGTAGGCTCCTCCCAGGACCGGTTTGATCAATGAAGACTGCTCCATAAGCCCACACACCCCTTCTCTTTAAAAACAAATGCAATATAGTAAAGTGTATGTCCAGATGAAAGCAATCTTGCTAAAGAAATTGGCCTAAGCATGTTAACGGATAAATTTCTTGCTTTCATGAGTGATTGTCCAAAAAAGGCGACAAAAAAAGTGTATCCCCGAGAGATACACTTTTTTTCTTACAATGCGCTATTTAGTTTTTCTTCACGAATTGACTCCAAAAAACTTTCATCCTTTAAAACAGCCAGCACATTTTTATAAAAAGCAGTTTTATCGATAACTGAAGTATGCACATATTCATACTCTTTTAAAGACGGATGACGCAAAACATTTTTCATGCAGGAATGACAAACTTTTTTAGTTCCTAACTTATAATAGTTCAAGTTACTTGCATCCCCATTAGAAGTATCTTCGTTACAAACGAAACATGTATGGCTCACACGGCCTTTTTTATTATACTCGGCCAAAGCCCCTTCTAAACGAATGGATGCTGGAATTGTTAATAACACATAATCACCTTTTCTATTTTAAATCTCTTAGTATTATATCAGAAAAATATAGAATTTGAACTATTAGACTCATATTCCCTAATAATGCTTGTAAAATAGGACTATTTCCAGGGCTGACAAGAGGAAAGACTCCTAAAAATACACCCTAATGTAAAATATATTCATGCATATTCCGAACAGATTAAAACACCGTTCACTTTTGAACGGCGTCTTCACACTTTGTCATGGATGGATTTGGATCGTCGCTTTTCCGTTCTTCACCTTCATTACTGCCTCTGAACCAACCGGCACCGTTACAAATGGATGAACATGACCAAAGTTGGCATTAGCGATCACGGGTATGCCATTTATCTCCTTTTTGGCGGCGATGATTTCCTGCAACGCATATTCCGTCATTCCTGAATCCTTTTGGAAACGGCCGATGACGATTCCTTTAATCCCACTTGCACCTGGCTGATGGAGCAAGGATTGTAAATCCCGGTCAAAACTGAATGGGTGGCTTTCTTCGTCATCTTCTATGAAAAGAATACTGTCCTTTAAAGAGGGCATGTACTCTGTACCTTGTAATAGATTGAGTGTACAAAGATTTCCCCCAATGATTGTCCCAGCAGCTTCACCTTCCTGAATGACCATGTATCCAGCATTCGGGTGGAAGGTGCGGTCATCCTGTTCTAAATGCCATGAATCATCACTCCACGTTTCACTTGGATCAAGATAAAAGCCTTCACTTTCAATTACAGCCTTTTTAAAATATTCAATCGTATATTCCAGACCAGCCTTCATCCCGAACGTCGAGAAATGAGGACCTGAATATGTAGTTAAGCCTGTTTTATTATATATGGCCAATAAAATTGCAGTTATATCACTATACCCCATCAACACTTTTGGATTTTCCTTAATCAAATCATAGTCGATATACCGTAACAATTGGTTAGCATTATATCCCCCGATGGCTGTAAAAATCCCCTTCACATTCGGATCCCTAAACGCATCATGCAAATCCTCGATCCGGTCTTCGATCGAATTCGAGAAAAAGTCATCATGGAACAAAACCGTTTCACCATACGTCACTTTAAAACCAAGCTCAGTCAATCTTTCTTCTGCCAATCTGCGTTGTTCCCCTTTGACAATCGCCAAGCTTCTTGAAGGAGCGATTACGCGTATTTCATCCCCTGCTTTTAAACGGGAAGGTTTCATATCTTTATCCCCCTAAATTAATTACATTCTGTCGTTATTTTAGCAGAAATGGTGAACAAAGAAAAACCAAGACCCTTAATGGCATTCACACAACTCATTTTACTTCCTGATTGGCCTAATTTACCTCCTCAATGAGATTCTCTCGTCATTCCCGACGTGCCATAATCAGGATTGGAAAAAGGAATGGTTATGCATCTCCTGTCTCATTTGGATTACATGTTTTTTCAATCAGAGACCTGGAATCTAAAAGGTCCACCGTCCCCCACCAATTTCCTTACATAAAGAAAAGACCAGCTATCAACTGGTCTTTGGGTTATTGCCTTAGCAGCAGAATGAAGCGCCGATGATGATCAATAGAATGAACAAGACAACGATTAATGCGAAACCTGATCCAAATCCGCAGCAACCGCCGCCGTATCCGTATCCACCTCCACCATAACCGTACCCTGGTCCTGCAACATTTCCACCATATCCGTACATAAAGTTTCACTCCTTTTAGAATTCTGATTTCTCTTTACACCTTACCATATGTCAATACGCCCGCCTCGGTCTGTGCATTTGCCCATTTTTCTGGATTTTAGAAAAAACTTCAATCGACACCATCTTCACCGCTAATCATTCAATGTCTGAAATACCACAATTAACCATGAAAAATGTCAAAAAACGTTTTATATTTATTGTGTTACTTCAAAATTGGGATATAATAAGGAAAAAAACAATTCTTAGCCTTTTTAAGCTATCTCATACCAGCATGGATACATAAAAGGCAATACGGGGGAACATAATTGAAAACGAACGCAAAATCCTTCATCCCTTTCGCTGCAATTGCCACGATCCTTCTAATCAGCTATATCCTTCAAAAAGTCCCAAAAACTTATGGATCAGATGATTCGATAAATGTTTATCAAAAATTCCAATCAGGCCAGCCCATTCAGTATCTTGTCATTGGTGACAGTATCGGAAGAGGGTCCGGAGCTGAAAATCCTAATCTAACATGGTTCAAACAGTTGGAAAATAAGATGAATGATGCCAATGATATACCTTTACACGGTGATTATGTGGTCCAAAGCGGATCCACTGCTTTTGAAGGGCTATTCAAGCTCTCCCAAAGAAGGGAGCATGATCATAAAGATCTGATTTTCTTCGTTTTTGGTGAAAATGACCGCAAATATATGAATGTCGATGATTTTACCATGACATATGAAGCGTTAATGAGGAAGGCAAAACGCCTCCACCCTAATGCTGAATTATTCACAATAACAGAGAGTTCCTTGAAATATGAAGAATTTGCTTCAGCGATCGGACTTTTATCCAAACACTACGGTGCAACGAATGTGGATATGCGACCAATATTCAAAAATTCAGGATATACGGAAAAACAGCTGACCAGAGATTTGATTCATCCAAATGGGCTTGGTTATAAATTATATGCTGATGCTATTTATGAACGGTTCCTTGATAACATCAAACAGGAAAAGGCTGTAGCAGGCCTTCCATCTAAGCTGCATGCCCGTTCTGAATTTGAATTATCGGAAATTGACCACTATGAAAAAATGAGCGGGTTCCGTCCAAGGGGCGGCTATTTCACTAGCAGTGAAAAGGGCAGTGTGATTGAATATACCTTCAAAGGGAGTATGCTTGGTGTGAAACTGCTTAGAAGTCCTGATGGCGGGGAAGTGAATGTATGGATCGACGGAAATGAAATCACGACTTTGAATACGTGGTGGCCATTTGCCCGTGAAAGATATTTATTTGTCACAAATGGGCTCCGTCCCGGTTCACATACTGTCCGGTTTGAGGTGACTGGCAGGACTAAGGCAATGGAACTTACCACCATTCCATTTGTCCGGATCGCATCAATCATCACGGATTGAATCCCACCCAATATTAAAATAACCCCCTATCCTTTCTGATAGGGGGTTTTCCAATCAATCAAAAAGCTTTTTGTATTCTCCGTATCCTTCTCTTTCAAGATCTTGGAGCGGGATGAACCTTAATGAAGCAGAATTGATGCAATAACGTAAGCCCGATGGTCCCGGTCCATCATTGAAAACATGCCCCAGATGGGAATCGGCCGTTTTTGAGCGAACTTCGATCCTTCTCATACCATAACTCGTATCGAGGTTTTCCACCACTTCCTCTTCTTTAAGCGGTTTAGTGAAGCTTGGCCAACCGCAGCCTGAATCGAACTTTTCCTTTGAAGTGAAAAGAGGATTACCTGAAACGATATCCACATATAATCCTTCCTCCTTCATGTTCCAATATTCATTGTTAAAGGCGGGTTCCGTTCCATTATTTTGTGTAACTTCATATTGAATCGGAGTGAGTTTCTTTTTTAATTCTTCTTTACTTTTCATTTTTTTCCCCCCAGTGATGTTGTATGAATGCTTTGCGTCCTGAGCCGATCGAATATCTTTCATAATGCTCAGGTTGCTTTTTATAATAATGCTGGTGGTATGTCTCAGCCGGATAGAATGTTTTGGCTGGTATTATCGGAGTTACGATCGATCCAGAAAATTTCCCGCTCGCCTGCAGCTTGGCTTTGGATGCTTCTGCAATTTCACGTTGGTTTTCGTCATGATAAAAAATCGCCGTTTGATAGGAACTTCCCCGGTCATAAAATTGCCCGCCAGCATCTGTCGGGTCAATTTGCTGCCAAAACAACTCGATAATCTTCTCATATGGATATACGCTTGGATCAAAGGTGATCTGAACGGCTTCATAATGTCCCGTGGTTTCAGAACAAACTTCTTTGTATGTGGGATTTTTCGTAGTCCCGCCTGTATAGCCTGAGATAACGGATTCGATGCCAGGCTGTTCATCGAACGGTTTCACCATGCACCAGAAACATCCACCTGCGAATGTTGCTTTCTCTAATTGCTTTGTCAAATGAAAATCCTCCTTTTTTACAAACCATCCATTGAATGCATTTTAACGCTTTTATTTTACCCTGTAAAATAATATGCCGATCGAACCTCTTTACGAAAATGGTCCATTCCCTTTTAAAAAATTAGACACACGCCCAAGCATAATTACATATGTTAAAAACATAATGGAAAAATGAGAGGTGTTTGAAATGAGCGATAAACAATCATATTCACAAAAATCGGTAACATATGATTTACTATCGTCTTATAATAAAAACAGCGATCCGCAATTCCAAGATTATTATTACCATAAGCATTTGAAAAATCTCGAAAAAGCAACAAAACAATTGGGATTTGCACAACTGGATATCACACTGCCGGCACAAGTTCGCTTTTTACACGCTGTCCCGACAGCTCCCTCATTTGATGTTTATGCAAATGAAATGCTTATCCTCAAAAGTTTCTCATATAAAGAGAACAATGGTTATTTACCACTGCCTCCTGGCAAGCACCAATTGGATATATACCTCAGCAGCCAAAGCACCTTACCTCTTTTAAGCCGTAAATTGGCCCTCGAAAGCGGGAGCTCCTATACCATTGCTCTAGCGCCTCCACAGGCTAATGAATCGTTGAAAATGTTATCTTTCGAGGATAATCCATTTGTTCCTCCGAATGAAGCGAAGGTTCGATTCATCCAGCTTTCACATGATTTACTCTCGGTGGATATTGCCGTCAAAGATGGAGATGTCGTTTTTGATCAACTCCATTTCAGGAAAGCAAGCGAATATCTTAATATTCATCCAATGATAATTGACTTTGAAGTGAGGATATCGGGAACAAAAGAGATCGCACTCCCTTTGCCAAACAAGGCTTTCCAAGATAATACACCATCCACCATTTATATAATCGGATCGAATCGGGAATCATCTTCACTAGAATCCCTAATGCTCTCTCCATAATGGATAAAAAAACAGGGTTCATCGAAATACTTAGATAACAAAACATAGGATAGTTAGTCTATAAGGGCTAATCATCCTTTTTTCATATTCCACCAAATAATAATGCTGATCAATATGGATAAAAAGAATTGATATGGAAGGCTCTTTTAGTAAAGATTGTTGTTTTTAAAAACTAAACGATTTAAGGATGATTGGAGCGCAAGTGCGAGACTCCTGCGGGAGCAGCGGGACAGGTGAGACCCCACGAGGATCACTTGCCCGCCCCGCGGAAAGCGAGCATCTGGAGGGGAAATTAACCACACCGCTTTACTTGGGAATAGCAACAAAGTACGTGAAAACAGCCATATGGAAATAGTAAGGTAACTCCCCATTTGTTCACAACCAATATTTAGCATTTTAATCAAATCTCCAAGTCCCCTGTATTTAGACTTGATGATTCATAAGAACAGATACTCGTTCCTTCTAGGAGAGGGCTGTTATTTAATTTTACTAATAAGTTTTTTAAACTGTAAATCACCATATCCTAATGTTGGGAAGTGGATAAATAACCTGTTAATCAATTGTGGTTCTGGCAGGCCTTTATTTTTAGAAATATAATTTGTAACTGGATTATCTTCTTTTAACATTTCTAAATATATGTCTATTGCCTGATACATTACTGGCAATACTTCAATTGATGTTTTTGTATGATTTAATAATACATCTTCATATACCGTTAAATAGTTGCCTAATTTAAGTTCAGTTTGCCTTACTTTAAATTCATCCTCTCTAAAACTGTTCAAGAACACTCTACCGCTATAATCGCCCTGTTCAAGGTGAGCAAGAATTGTAAGAAGATTCATTTGGCAAAACATATCTTCACCAAACCACAAAACGATGCATTCATAATCTTTGTTAAATAGATTATTTAATGGATTAATTACCTTGTCGATATAATTTTCAACTAATTCATGGTGTCCTATCGCTCTTGTTTTTATGAATTCCTCATTAAAAATGTTCTTAGTAGTTGTATTTACACACATAGCTTCGTTAAATGGAGCATAGTCTGTATTCCTCATTAGTTTTTTATCTTTAAACTCATCATACATAGCTTGGCCATTCAATATATTGAGTACATATTCGTCAAACAACTCTCTTTGTTGGTTGTGTATTTGATCAATCTCGATTTTTCTCGAAAAATTCATTCTGCACCACCCTTTTTTTATGAATAGTGAGCTTATTGAATGATTGAACCGGCATCCTGTTAAGTTGAAATTCTCTAGGACTAATGCCAAAAACAGTTTTAAACGCCCTACTATATGCTTCTTGCGAAGAATAATCATAATCAAAAGCAATATCAATTATTCTCTTACCACTTACTAAATCATTTGTAGATAAGTAAAGCCTTCTAAGGAGCATAAAACACTTATACCTGTCATTTGGTGGAATTTAGTACACGCAATAATAAGGCGAGTATCCCAGATCAGGGTTTTAGGTTTTTTTCAACCAAAGGGGGCGTAAAAAAAACCACACATTTTAGACATATCTAAAATGCGTGGTCCTTTTACATCAAATACTTAACACATCTAACCTGGTCTTTCTTCCATTTACTCGCTATCACTGTAAAGATGATGGGATGGTCAATAAAAATGAAATGTCATCATTTTCAAGGTCGAATTCTTTCGCCTTCACCCTAATATCACTTTTCAGTTCCATATCCTGTAATGACACATAAATACTTTCGTCATTGGGACTGATGCTAACCCAATCCGGCATGCTATAACGCTCATTTATTAAATTCATTACATATGAAACAGGAAGGTTCATTTTTCCGACTGCAATTGATTTTTGCTTTAAGATCAAATCCCCATTTTTTTGGGCAATTGGTTCAAAAGTCAATTTCATTTCCACTTCACGGTTGAAAAATGGCATCGTTCCATATAACTCAACTTCATCCGTCAAATACACTTCATAGTGAATGGATCCCGTGAGCCCTTCTTTATCCAAATACTGGTTGATTAATCTCGTCAAATCTTCCCGATTCGTGTGAACTTGAAATTGGATATCTTCTTCATGGCTTACTTTCGGTATCAGCTCTTTATCTTTAGTCGGCAGATTAACTAAAATCGTTACAAACAGGATGACCAGGATGTTTAGGGCTAATAGGGAAATAAACAAAGTCTTCCATTTGACATTTGTCATTCTTGGTCATCATCTCCTTTGGCACTCGCTTCCAATGTGTCCTTTCCGATAGTGGTAATATCCATATCATTATAAATTCTTGTCGCGATTAATTCATAACCGCGGTCATTTGGGTGAAAATAATCCTCGGCATACAGCAAATCTTCTTCGGAATTCTCGAAAATGTCTGCTATTTCAATAAAATAGGCTGAATCATATTCTTCGATAATCTCTTTCCCGCTTTCATTCCAATCATTCATGATCATATCAAGTTCGTAAAAATCTGCGAACCATTTGGAAAATGGATTATAGACGCCCACAAGATAAATTTGCGCATGATCATTTTCGGAACGAACCTTATCAAGTATCTGCCTTAATCTTTTTTCATACCCTATTTTCGCAGAATCAAACTGATTCAGTTCCAAGTCCGAGAAATTCTGCTTAAAGACCTTCATGATATCATTTCCACCGATCGTGACGACAACCGAATCAGCTTGCTTTATGTCTTCTTTAATCCTAGCTTTATCCAGTCTTTTCAATAGTTGGTCGGTCCTATTTCCACGTATGCCATGATTAATCATCTCAACGGAAGTAATCGATGGTTCTTTTTCCAGCTTATTTTGTAAATAAGGCAGATAGCCGCCATTATCTTTACTATCGCCGACACCTTGAGTCAAGGAATCGCCAATCGATACGATTTTCACAGGGTCCGGAAAAAAGCTGGCAGGAATGGTTTCCTTTTTACTCAGCTCAACTATGCTTTTCTGCTGAACAGATGGCTGATTTGAGGCTGTTTCACTTTGGCCGCAGCCCGAGATCCAAACTAAGCATATGAAAAGACAGGTGATTCTGTACCTCATGACCCTCACCTTCCTACCCATATATTATATCATGCAGAAAACGAATGATTGCAAACAATATATCTTCTTTTTCATTGTACTTTTAGCTTGAGCCTTCCTTACTATACCATATGAAAAATGCAGTGAATTAAAGCTAGTCCTATAAAAATTAGCATGTTACTTAGCATGCAAAATCATTCTTCACTTCCGCTGTTTCTTCAAAAACAAATTGCCATTTTTTCACCATCTCTTAAGCCCTAATGAAGCCATTGTAAAATGATGGATGAAAACAGAAAGAACAGGTCATTTAACCTGTTCAATAATTCTGTAAAATTTTAATATGCTTAATGATTTCATCAAAGGGAATATCTTGCAGACCTGTATAATCCATGATGATCTTTCCTTCTTGATCAATTAGAAAAAAGCTGGTCCCATGAATCACCTGATCTTCTGCTTCAGGTTTTTTGACGATCGTTTTAAAGTTATCCAATGCAAACTGCTCGATTTCTTCCTGACCATAACCGGTCAGAAAGTGCCAATTTCCGTAATCTACATTAAATTGGTCGCCATACCTTTTTAAAACATCAGGTTTGTCAATTTCCGGGTCCACGGAAAATGAAACGAACTCAACATCCGTAATACCTTCATCCTTCAATTGCTGCTGAAGCTTCGTCATATTAGAAGTCATGGGGAGGCAGACAGTCTCGCAGCTTGTGAATATAAAATCCGCTACCCAAACCTTTCCTTTTAGATCGCTTTTTGAGAAAGGTTTACCCTCCTGATCAATGTAACTGAAATCTTCAAGGTCCCAATTTTTAGCATCAGGTACACCATTGGAACCGCATGCTGCCAACAGCAAAAAAATTGATGCTCCCATAGCTGCCATAAGCAAATGCAGCTTTCTCATCCCTACCCCGTCCTTTATGTATAAAATATTCTGTTACTTCATTTATTCTAACAGACCAATCGTAATGAGAACAGCAACTATTTCTACGAATTAAAGACAATTGTAAAGTGACAAAACCTCCGCCATATGCAGTTTCATATGTTTCGTCCATATCAGTCCCAATAATACATGATTGCCATGGCGCCTTCACCTGTATGAGTACTGACAACGGCCGTTGTTGCTTCTATCTTTATATCTTTATATCCTGTTAAGTCTGCAATGGCCTGGCGGACCTTATCCGCTATTTCGAGTCCATTCGCATGTACAAAACCAATGCCACTAATTTTTTTTCCTTGTGTATCTTCTTTGAATTTCTTGACGATGAACTTCACGACCTGTGACTGGCTCCTGGCTTTGGCTACAGGATTCAGTACACCATCATCCAGAAGTGCAATCGGCTTTATGTGCAGCAATGAACCGATAAAAGCAGAAACTTTGCCAATCCTTCCACCCTTAACGAGGTTATCAAGAGTTTCTATGACAATGATTAAACTTGACTGCTTTTTAATATGTTCCAATCGTTCAATTATCTCGGCTACGGACTTCCCTTCCTTCGCCATCTTCGCTGCCTCGATCACCTGAAATGACATCGCTTTTGAAATGAATTTAGAATCAAGAACGGTAACCTTCACTTCAGACATGCTAGCTGCGCTTTCCGCTGAGCGAACGGTGCCGCTCATGCCTCCTGTCATATGTATGGAAATAATCTCGCTGCCGTCTTTTCCGAGTTCATCATATACCTCCACAAAGGTACCTACGGCTGGTTGTGAGCTTTTTGGCAGTTCTTTTGACTGGTTCATCCTTTTCAGGAATTCTTCTTGTTCGATTTCAACCTTATCCAAAAAGGTCTCCCCATCTATAAAGATGGATAAAGGGACCATTGTTATCTCATAAAATTCCAGTTCCTCTGGTGTCATATCCACTGTCGAGTCTGTTACTATCTTTACTTTATTCATCATTACACATCCCTAACTTAACATATCTATTGTATTATACCTATTCAAGGTACTCATTCAAACCAAAGGTCTTCTTTTTCAAGTGAAGTGATACTATTCTATTGAAATGATTACACAAAAAAAGACCGTTCCATGAGCTAACCTGAACACATGCCCGATTTATTCGATATTGCTTGGCATTGTGTCATCTCTTTTAACGGAGAAGTTAGCTATGGAACAGTCCGCATTAAGCATTATTGAGTAAACTTCCAAAAAAAAGCTTGTTATAGACGGGCCATTTGAGTACGGATGCTAAATAATGCTTAAATGAGTAATTTTCTTTATGATCTTTATTGGCAAAAACCTTCTTAACAAACACTTCCAAACGCACGGTCAACATAAAAAAATTCGGATCACTAGGCAGTAAGACAGGTATTTCTGAAATTGTAACCTTATGTCCAAAACAATCTTTGAATTCCAAGCATTTGAACATCAAAATATCAATCCTCATTTTTAACCGATTGCTTACATTATACACAATAAATCCAAAAGTATAAATATTCAAATGTGGAAAAAAACAGAGAAATCAGATTGACTTTCATAAAAAAAAAGACCCATAAGGGCAAAATGCCATTATGGGCCTCTTCTTATAAACCTTCCTCGTAGGTGTCTTCCCGCAAGCTTTCACGTTTCACCCTTCGTTTATAAACGAGTTTTGATAACGATATACTGATTTCATATAATAACAGCAATGGAACCATCACCATGAAGTCTGACATAAAGTCAGGCGGCGTAATCGATATCGCTATGACAACCAGTACAAAGTATGCATACTTCCTTAACTTTTGAAGCACGTAAGGATTTATTATGCCAATGGAAGTCAAAAACATGGTAACGACAGGAAGTTCAAATAGTACAGCAAAAGGTATCGTCATATTAAATACGAATGAAAAGTACTTATCTGCTGTAAAACTGGTTATGAACATCCCATCTCCCAGTTCAATCAAAAATTGAAGAATGGTCGGGAAGATGACAAAATACCCGAAAGCCAGCCCTCCGATAAAAAGCAGGAAAAGTGCCGGAATATAAGCAAGGGTCGCCCTTACTTCATTTGGCATCAAAGCGGGTTTGACGAATAGCCAGATTTGCAAAGCAATTACAGGTATGGTTGCCGCAATGGCTACGACACCTGAGAGCATAAAGTAAACCCAGATAATATCACTCGGTCCCAATACCATCAGATCAAAATCAAGATCTTTCACGAACCAATTATAGATCTCCTCGACATAAATAAAACTGGCGATAAAAAAGATCAAAAAAGCAACAGCAGTAATGATGAGCCGTTTTCTCAATTCATCGAGATGATCGATGATATTTAATTCTTTATCTTCCAAAGTTGATCACGCCTTCATCTGAAAATCCGTATCTTTGTTCCAGCATAAAGGCGCAAGACGATTGCATCTTACGCCCAGCATTCAATCATTCATGATTTTTTTGTTGTATCTTCTTATCTTCTTCATAATCACCTTTTGTTAAATCACTCGTGGACTTTTTAAACTCACGAAGTGTTTGTCCAAAAGCACGTCCAATTTCCGGAAGTTTCTTCGGACCAAAGATAATTAAAGCCAATATTAAGATGAGAATTAGACCAGGTACTCCAATGTTTGACATGGATACATCCCCTTTGGTGTTGTAATTAGACCTACTCCGATTATAATACCATTTCCAACCAATTGAAAGGGAACTGGCAATTCGTCATAGAATGGTAACAATTATCGACAGTTTGCCCATATACGCCTGAGCCGGCAGAATAAAATGTAAAAACATAGGTTTTATTCTATCCTAATTTAACATTTAATCCATGATTAAATCAATAAGTGAAATAAATTACTGTCTTTATTGACCTCTACGAAAGAGAATCCTTTCTTGTTCATCCTCTGAATGAGCCCTTCATAATCATTTTTATCTTTCAGTTCTACGCCAACCAAGGCCGGACCGCTTTCTTTATTATTTTTCTTCGTATATTCAAAACGGCTTATATCGTCATTCGGTCCTAACACTTCATCGAGGAATTCCCTTAAAGCTCCAGCACGTTGTGGGAAATTCACGATAAAATAATAAAGCAGCCCTTCATATAATAAGGATTTCTCCTTAATTTCCTGCATACGCCCAATGTCGTTATTCCCTCCGCTGACCATGCATACAACCGTTTTGCCTTTGATTTGTTCCTTGTATAAATCCAACGCAGCTACAGATATAGCCCCTGCCGGTTCAGCGACAATCGCATGCTGATTATATAAATCGAGAATCGTCGTACAGATTTGGCCCGAAGGAACGACAACGATATCTTCCAGGTTTTCCTTACAAAGCTGGTATGTCAATTGTCCCACACACTTGACCGCTGCCCCGTCAACAAATGTATCGATGTTTTCAAGTTCAGAAACTTTTCCTTCCTTGAAGGAGTACTCCATCGAAGCAGCACCTTGCGGCTCAACACCAATGCATTTCGTATTTGGGGAAACCGATTTGAAATAACTCGATACTCCGGCCATTAAACCGCCACCGCCCATAGCGGCAAATACATAGTCGATTCCATCTTCACAATCATTCAGGATTTCTACAGCCGTTGTACCCTGCCCGGCGATTACCTTTTCATCGTCAAATGGATGGATAAAGGAACGCTCTTCTTTTTCACAGCATTCCATCGCCATGGCAAATGCATCATCGAAAGTATCCCCGACAAGGATGATTTCCACATTATCCCTGCCGAATAACTGCACTTGATCGACTTTTTGCCTTGGAGTTGTAGCAGGCATATAAATTTTCCCATGGATACCTAATTGGCTGCAGGAAAAAGCTACTCCTTGTGCATGGTTTCCTGCACTGGCACAAACGACTCCATTCTTCGTCTCTTCCTCGGTCAGGCTTTTCATTTTATAGTAAGCCCCTCTTAATTTAAAGGAACGTACGTGTTGTAGGTCCTCACGTTTTAAATAAACATTACAATCATATTTTTCAGAGAGCCTCTGATTTTTTTGTAAAGGAGTATGCAAAACGATTTCTTTTAGTTCTCTATAGGCAATTAGAATATCTTCCAATTGAATCCCCCTATTCTTAGATGCAGTCTGATTCATAACAATCCCTCATTTCCTTCCTTAATGAATTCAATCATTATAGCACTTTACTGTTATTAATGTAATTGATTTTTCTAAAAATTCTTTCTTTTGTTCGTTCCATACCAAAAAAAATCCGATTACGGTCATTTCCCCATAATCGGATTAGCACTTTATTTTTTTTGTAGAATAATAAAATCATGTGCATAACGATTTTTTTCATCGATGCTGCCTGGGTTCGATGAGATTTTATCCCATTGACTTTCATCAATCACGGGAAAGAACGTATCACCTTCAAAGGTTTCAT
Source organism: Brevibacillus sp. JNUCC-41 (assembly GCF_014844095.1). Classification (NCBI taxonomy): domain Bacteria; kingdom Bacillati; phylum Bacillota; class Bacilli; order Caryophanales; family Bacillaceae; genus Peribacillus; species Peribacillus sp. JNUCC41. The sequence continues at coordinate 4,989,596 of NZ_CP062163.1, forward strand.
GAATTTCCGTTATATACAGGCGATCGGTAACAGGAAGGATCTCCTTGAAGATTTCGGCTCCGCCAATAACGAAAACTTCCTCATCACGGTTATCTGCAAACGTTTTGATTTGTGCAATATCATGTAAAACTACGCAGCCTTCCGCTTTAAAATCCTGATTTCGGGTAACGATGACATTTTCCCGGCCAGGCAGGACCCTGCCGATCGATTCAAATGTTTTTCGGCCCATTACGATCGGATGGCCCATCGTCACTTTTTTAAAATACTGTAAATCTGCCGGTAAATGCCATGGCAGTTCATTGTTTTTACCTATCACACGATTTTGATCCATTGCCACTATCAACGATATCATATGCTAACCTCACCTTTTATATGGGGATGGGCTTCGTAATTTTCCAAAACGAAGTCCTCGAAGCTAAAATCAAAGATATTTTTCACATCTGGATTGATTTTCATGATTGGCAATGGTTTGGGATCACGGGTCAACTGCAGTTCCACTTGTTCAAGGTGGTTAGAGTAGATGTGGACATCCCCGAAAGTATGTACAAATTCGCCAACTTCCAGATCACACACCTGGGCGATCATCATCGTTAAGAGCGCATACGAGGCTATATTAAATGGAACACCTAAAAAGACGTCCGCTGAACGTTGGTATAGCTGGCATGAAAGCTTTCCATCAGCGACATAGAATTGAAAGAAAGCATGGCAAGGCGGCAAGGCCATTTCGTCCAGTTCCCCAACATTCCAAGCACTGACTATCAATCTTCTTGAATTTGGATTCGTTTTTATTTGTTCGATCAATTCACTGATTTGGTCGATTTGCCTTCCATCGGCCGTTCCCCAAGAACGCCATTGATGACCATAAATCGGACCTAATTCCCCATTTTCGTCAGCCCATTCATTCCAAATCCGCACGCTGTTTTCCTGAAGGTAGCCAACGTTTGTATCACCCTTCAAAAACCATAATAATTCATGGATAATCGCTTTTAAACTAACCTTTTTCGTTGTAAGTACAGGGAATCCATCTTTTAAGTTGAATCTCATTTGATATCCAAAGGTGCTGATCGTTCCTGTTCCCGTACGATCGCCTTTTTGCGTTCCATTTTCGAGTACATGCTTACATAAATCTAAATATTGCTTCATGATAAACCACCTTTTCTACTTTCATTCTCCTTATTTTAACGTATTATTGCCCAATGTTTAATCTAATTGTTTAATAAAATTATAAGTCTCGGGGGCTTTTTTTCTAAGCAATTGATTTTGTTCATTGTTCACATAAAACATGGCAAACGTTTCTGCAAAGTATTCCTCAGGATAATTGGAAAAATACGTAATCCCCGGAAACAGCCCATCCACTTCCTTACCCCAAATCTTCAAATAATCCATGTCTTTACGGATTCCACCAAACACTATATTATCAATTGAATGCCCTAGCTCATGCAGTTCCAAATTAACGGAGCCATGCCCGTTACCCTTGTCACTTGCTCCGATTTTAACCAATACCGTATGTGATCCGCCCATACCAGGCACATCATCCCAAGTTGTTTCTTTATTCAAATAACCACGCGGAGTTTTCCCCTTTAATTTGGCCGCGGATTGATTTTCTGTTATATCACCATCAAATAGTTTGATCCTCACACCACTTTCTGCAGTTTTCACCAAAAGGGAATGAGGCAGTTTATTAATGGTTCCAGCAATTTTGAGTGCTTCCCTTTCATCGAACTCCTCTTCCGGAAATAAAAATATCCTTTGTAATTCTTTATTCCCTTTAAAAAGTTCAGCTTGTCTTAAAAGATTATCTTTGTTTAAATTGCGCCATTTTACCCCTTCATCCTTCGCTAACGTATAGGAGAGCATGGAGAGTAAAAAGACAAATAATGCAAGTATGGATAACCATTTCTTCCTTTTCACACTCTTCTCCCCTTTCTTCATTTCTTATTATCGTTAAGAAAATATAAGTAATTTACAATCTCTAAATCTTACATACTATTATATTAGTATAACATATTGATCTAGTGTAAAAAATCTATGTTTTTTTGGTATTTCCGGTTGCACATTCATTCGAAGAAGAACAATCGATCCAGTCTTTTCATATATCAACAATATATAATCGTAAAAGGTTTAAGGTGATCGCATGGAAACCAACAATAAAAAAGCCATTTTGGATGAACACCGTGAACTTGCAGAAGAAGTCCTTGATATCTACAGTTTAAAAGTGTTCATCATTCTCGACCTTTTTCTATTCTCCATTTTCTTTGGCATACTGCTGCATCCGCTAATGTCTTCTCTTTGGCTTAACTTTTTATTGCCTTTTCTTTTCTTCACTACATTTACCGGCCTTCTTCACTTACTTGAAATTTTCCTAAAAAAAAGCTGACATCATCTTTGATGTCAGCTCAGACTGTAGACAAACTCGATGAAAATCGAGTTTGTCTATTTTTATGGCTTGTACAATTTGGACGTCGATTTCCACTCCAGGCACTCGGCTTTCGCCTGCGGGGTCTCCCCTAGACGCGCTTTTCCCGCAGGAGTCTCGTACCTTCCGTTCCAATCAACTTTGTCTTACCTTTTAGATAGAACACTTTTGCCTGGAGTCATTTTTTTTTTAAAATAGAAGTATTAAAACTTGAGGTGATGAGGATGCTTTCTAAACATGATTCTATTCAGCGAGATCAACTTGAAATGATTACTTTAGATCAACTGGTGCCACCGAACCATTTGGTTCGTAAAATGGAGGCTGCCATTGACTTCACTTTCATTTATGACTTGGTGAAAGATATGTATTCAGAGGTAGGACGCCCAAGGATTGATCCAGTTATTTTAGTTAAACTGACTTTCATTCAATATACCTTCGGTATTCGTTCCATGCGTAAAACGATTGAAGAAGTTGAAACCAATATGGCTTACCGTTGGTTCTTAGGCTATGGTTTCCATGATAAAGCACCTCATTTCTCTACGTTCGGGAAAAATTATGAGCGACGCTTTAAAGATACAGACCTTTTTGAACAGATTTTCTATCGCATTTTAATGACAGCTGCTAATAAAAATTTAATAAGTGCTGAACACGTTTTCGTGGATTCCACACATGTGAAAGCCAGTGCGAATAAACGGAAATTTGAAAAGAAAATCGTTCGTAAAGAAACAAGAGCGTATCAAGGACGTCTTCAAGAAGAAATCAATCAAGATCGTGAAAACCATGGAAAAAAGCCTTTTCCACCAGATAAATTTGATAAAGAAGAGACCAAAGAGATTAAAGAAAGTACAACGGATTCTGAGAGTGGCTACTATGTGAAAGATGAACGAACAAAACAGTTTGCCTATTTATTTCACGCGGCCGCACACCGCAACGGTTTTGTATTGGGAACGATTGTAACACCTGGAAATACACATGACAGTCAGATCTTAGAGCCACTAGTTGAACAAGTGATTGAGAAAGTTGGAAAACCGGATGCCGTTGCCGCAGATGCAGCTTATAAAACACCAGCGATTACAAGCTACCTATTTAACAAAGAAATCATACCGGCTTTACCTTATACACGTCCTCGCACCAAAGAAGGATTTTTCCGCAAACAGGACTATGTATACGATGAACATTTTGATTGTTACCTTTGCCCTTCGGGCGAAACTTTAAAGTACTCAACAACAAATAAAGAGGGCTATCGCGAGTACAAATCGCCAAAACAAATTTGTACTACATGCTCATTTTTATCTCGGTGTACAGAAAGCAAAGACTGTCAAAAAGTGGTGACACGGCATATCTGGCAAACACATGTGGAAGAAGCAGATCATCTGCGTCATCATCAAGATGTAAAACCTATATATGCGAAGCGTAAAGAAACGATTGAGCGTGTATTCGCAGATGCAAAAGAAAAGCATGGTATGCGTTGGACTACTTTAAGGGGACTTAAAAAATTGTCTATGCAGACGATGCTTACTTTCGCTGCCATTAATTTAAAGAAGATGGCCAATTGGACATGGCGAGGTCCAAAAATGGCCTAATATAGTGGGCTCGTAGAGCCCCAATCTCTTAACTTTAGGCGAAATTCAGAGGGAATTTCAAAAGGGGTTCAGAATTATAAAATTCTGAACCCCTTTTGTCTACAAACTGAGCTGACATCATCTTTGATGTCAGCTTTTTTTAATTGTGCTCAAACATGTTTCTTGAGCTTTTTCCCTTTCTTCAAATGAAATACTATCGTAGTGCCGAAAATCAGCAAAATAAAGGCAAAAAAGATTGCAGCCGGGATTTCGATACCTGCAACGGCCATCAGCATTTTTATAGCAATGAATCCGATAAGGACATATGCAGCAGTTTCCAATTCAGGAACCTTATCTATCAATTTTAGAAATAACCCCGCCACTCCCCGCATCATCAAGACACCAATCATACCGCCTGTCAAAAGGACCCAGACTTTTTCACTCACCCCGAATGCGGCCAAGACACTATCGACGGAAAATGCTATATCCATCAATTCCACTGCCGCAACCGTTCCCCATAATGTACCAAACATACGAATCAGAATGCTGTTTTTACTCATTCCCTGGATATCTTCGTCAGTCCCAGCTTGCTTTTTTTTATTTCTAAAGTATTTAAACGAAAGCCAGCCAAGGTAGGCGGCTCCAATCACCTTCACCCACCAAAGCTTAATGAGGAAAACACCGATTCCTATCGCAAAGAATCTAAAAGCGTAAGCACCTAATAAACCATAAAAAAGTGCTTTTTTCCGTTGTTTTTCAGGAAGGTGCCTGACCATTACAGCTAATACCAGAGCGTTATCCGCTGATAGTAATCCTTCCATTAATACGAGCGTTCCAATCAATCCCCAGCTCACCGGGTCGGATAAAACCTCCACCCACATATGCCAGTCAAAAAATTGGGCATACGTTTGCATGATGTTATTTAACAACTCTGACATGATAAAGACTCCTCTGCTACTATAACAGCAAAATTAGAAAACCTTTTAAAAATAACCTTGTTCCCCGTTATGATAAAAACTCTACTTTTATTTAAACACAAAATAAATACGTTGCATTTACAACGTATCATTTCGATGATTATTAGAAATCCATTTACATTTCATCATACTCTTACAACTAAATAAAATCAACGAAACCAACCACTATGAGAGCCTTTGTTTACTCGTCCACTCTGGCGGCGTATTTTTATCCCAATATATTTTCCCGATATTATAATGGGTGGCAAATGAATCATGATGGGTATGATAGTGAAAATCGAACCAATATCCTTCCAGTGGGGGATTTTCCTGCCTGACATGGAATCTGATGATATCCTTCCCGCTGATTGAATCAAAAATATGAAATATCTTCTCGGCCCTGCCAGCACTCGGCTGCTCAGTGATGGTTAATTGCTGTAATTTTTCATCTGGAAATTGTTCAGCCATTTCTGTAATGGCTTCTTCCATTTTTGGTAAGATGGCCATTTTGAACTCATCGCCAATTTTAGGATTGATCTTTTCGCCAAACTTCATAAATGCATTTTCCTCTGCCTTATTCAGAATGCCCGATAAAAATTCTTCCCGATTGAATTCTTCCTTAAGTTCAGTTGAATTCTGCGAAGGAAGATAGGCTAATCCCTCTTCTTCCACTAATCCCTTTTTAGTATCCTTTAACGAATCGGCTTCCGCTAGCCACGCCAGATCTGAAGGAGTGACAAAACCAAACGTCAAAACGGATACTAAAATGACGAGACTTTTCCTGAACCAAACCGTTGCTTTCAACTCACACTCCCCCTCCTTTTTTGTATTGTCTTTATATTTAGTATACTTTTATTTTTTGGTAATTACGAATATATAGTTACCTATGTTTTGAAAATCAAAAAAAAGGATAAATACCTATATAAACTTCATGAACCAGAACTTTTTTAGTAAATTTCAACAATTTTACTTTTTAATGAAGGATTTTGACGATTATTGGAGAAATTAATTAGATTCAAGTCTTTTTAAGGAGGGGTCTTATATGGCTTCGACTGCCATGTTGGCTTTATGTCTTGTAACATTAGCATTTTTCGTATATTTATCATTTGCTGATTAAGAATAGATGAATACCTACGAAAAATCTCCTTGTCATTTTTCTACAATGACAAGGTTTTCTTTTCACTCAAACATAAGCCTAACCTTTTGGCAGATAAAAGGACTGAATAATGGAGGAATCATTTTGGAAAACAACAATGAAATCATTAAAGATAGGGATTACAAAAGGGAAACAGATAAAGGGAACGCTGGAATGGTCGTTACAGCCCATCCTGTAGCCACTTCCATCGGGGAAAAAATATTACGTGAAGGTGGAAATGCTGTCGATGCGGCTGTTGCCATCCAATTTGCCCTAAATATTGTGGAACCCATGATGACTGGTATCGGGGGAAGTGGTTTCCTTATGGTATATAACGCTAAAGATAAAGAAACGAAAATATACGATGGCCATGTAAGGGCACCTAAAGCCGCACATCGAGACATGTTTCTTGATGATAAAGGGGAAGTCATCCCTTTTAAAGAAAGATCAATCAAAGCTACAGCAGTTGGCATCCCCGGAATCTTGAAAGCTATGGATGAAGCACTCGCCGCTAATGGCAGCAAGCCATTAGCGGACCTCATCGAGCCATCCATTGAATTTGCTGAAAAAGGAGTTCCCGTCAATTGGGTTCTTTGCGATGCACTTAAAAATTTTGAATATCGATTGGGTGCTGAAGCGCGTAAGTTCTTCATGCCAAACGGAAAACCGTATCAAGATGGTGATCTGCTCAAAAAAGAAAAACTGGCGAATACCTATCGGATATTACAGCGTGAAGGCATTTCCGCTTTTTATGAAGGTGAAATCGGAGAAGGCATCATTTCCTGCATACAGGAACTTGGAGGGTTCATGGAGCTTTCTGATTTAAAGGACTATAAAGCTACCATCGATGTTCCCTTGTATGGGACATATAAGGATTATCAAATTGCATCATCGAATGCCCCAAGTGCTGGCGGATTCACGGTCATCCAAATCCTGAAAATATTGGAGAGCTTCCATATAGAACAATATGATGTCCGTTCTTGGGAAAAATATTATTTAATAGCAGAAGCGATGCGGCTGGCATTTACAGATAAAAAGGCATTCCTCGCTGATCCTGAATTCGCCGAATTGCCATTGGCTGGTCTCATGCATGATGAGTATATAACTAAACGCCGCTCCTTCATAAATTTCAAAACAAGAAATAATGCCATTGACTTTGGAAACCCTTGGATTTATGATTCCGTAAAACAAAGGGAAGTCGTTCCGCAGCCTAATGAAGAAGATATCAGTGAAACGACACACTTCACTGTCCGTGACAGATGGGGGAATATAGCAGCATGCACTTCTACAGTGGAACATCCATTCGGATCAGGGATCATGGTTTCCGATTATGGTTTCATGCTGAATAACGAACTGACTGATTTCGATTCCATTCCAGGCGGCATGAATGAAGTGCAGCCCAATAAACGCCCAGTCAGCTGTAAAAGCCCGACCATCATCTTTAAAGATGGCGAGCCGATCTTGACGTTAGGTTCACCTGGTGGACCGACCATCATCAGTTCAGTCGTACAAACGATCATTAATGTACTCGATTTAAAAATGGATTTGAAAGCAGCCATCGAGGAACCTAGAATTTTCACTCCAATGGGCCCTCATATTGAATGGGAGCCTGGAATGGATATCACTAGCAAAGGCCACTTGGAAGCGATGGGCTTCGCCTTTAATGAAGTTCCCCACTCTATAGGGAATGTCCAAGCGATTCAAATCAACCCTGATGGCTCGAACTATGGTGCTGCCGATTCAAGCCGAGAAGGCTGTGCCATTGGTCTTGATGAAACAGATTATAAATCGTGATCACTGGATTGAATGAAGCCAAAATGGAATTTGGATGTTTTTCTCTTTATTACCTCAAATCCAAATTCCTCAAAGCGGGAGCTGCGAAAATGGTCTTTCAACACGACTCTCTTGCGTGCAACCCGCTTGGCTTCATTCATTATTTCCACAGATAACTCCTTACCTACCGCAAAATGAGTAAGTCCCCTGATTCCATTCGATTCCTGAATCGTTTCTTCAAACATGGGATCGAAATATACGACATCAAAATGATTATCCGGCAATGTTTTCAATATTTCGTAATGATCACCGTGCATGACCTCAACTCTTCGCATCGCAGAAACCATCTTTTCTTCTGCATTCTCCCATGTCTTCATCCCGTGTCCCACGAGCAATGCCAAATATTGATTTCCTTCCAATGCGACAACCTGTCCATGTTCACCCACTGCGAAACTTGCGACTATCGCATCCGAGCCCAAGCCCATTGTACAATCAAGCACAGCGTTCCCTTTGTTTATATCTCCGGCAATGAGAAATGGGTCACTCTCGCCGCGCATTATTCTTTTAATACGGATCATCGCCAGGTTCGGGTGAAAAAAGAATGGTTCTTCTTCCTGGTATCGATATAACTCCATCCGCTTATTACCAAAAACAAGGCAATCATCTTCATTCTGTTCCGCTTGAATATCTCTGACCGATCTTTTTCTTCTGGCTATAAAGGGGATTTTTAATTCTTCAGCTAACCTTTTGGCTAATATCATCGTTTCTTTACCGGCTCTTCCTACTGTTGTGACAAACATGTATCCTACCCCTTCATACTCTCTAAAATTTGAAAAGAATGCCCTGTTTCCAGGGCATTCCGCTTCATCACTTATTTATTTGACTGAATGCTGCCAATAAATTTTCCATGATAGCTTCCATTGGCTGTCCTTCTATATCATGGCGAGGAATGAAATGTACGACCTCTTTGCCCTTTAAAAGAGCCATGGATGGTGAAGAAGGTTCTATTCCATCGAAGTATTCCCGCATTTTAGCTGTCGCTTCCTTATCTTGGCCAGCAAATACAGTTACCAAATGATCTGGCTTATTGTCTGCTTGAAGTACCGCTTGAGTAGCAGCTGGACGGGCTAACCCGGCTGCACAGCCGCAAACTGAATTCACGACCACAAGTGTCGTACCATCTACCGATTGCATAAAGCTTTCTACCGCTTCTGCGGATTCCAACTCATCAAAACCTGCTTGCACCAGTTCCGCCCGCATTGGTTTCACCATTTGTTTCATATATTCATCATATGCCATAGACATAAAAAAACCTCCTTGGTTACAATTCTTCAATTAGTCTAATCATACTATATTCTTAAGTGCATATGCAAAAATGACGCTTAAAGCTTTGTAAAATTTCATTGTTCTTCACAAAAAAACATGGTGACAGAATCCACTTTCATTCTGTCTCCATGTTTTTTTAAGCTTCCTTTTAGCTTAAACTTTCATCACGCCGCCTGAGCTGGCATTCGTCACAAGTTTGGAATAACGTGCTAAATAGCCTGTCCTGACTTTTGACTCGAAGCCTTTCCAATTGGCTTTGCGTTTTTCGAATTCTTCATCGGAAATTTCCAATTCGATTTTACGATTATTCAAATCCAATTCGATGATATCTCCATCTTCAACAAAGGCAATCGGTCCTCCCTCAGCTGCTTCGGGGGATATATGACCAATGCTGATGCCTCGGGATGCGCCTGAAAAGCGGCCATCGGTGATCAAACCGACTTTCGCTCCAAGTCCCCTCCCGACGATTTGGGAAGTGGGTGCCAACATTTCCGGCATACCCGGCCCGCCTTTAGGGCCTTCGTAACGAATGACCACTACATCCCCTTCTTTGACCTTCCCAGTAATGATCCCTGAAAGTGCATCTTCCTGGGAATCGAAACAAATGGCAGGACCCCTGTGGTAGCCACCAACTGATGCGTCAACCGCCCCTACTTTTACAATGGAGCCTTGAGGAGCAAGGTTACCAAATAATACAGCAAGCCCGCCACGCTCAGAATGCGGATTATCTAACGGATGGATGACATCCTTGTCCAATATTTCACAGCCGGCAACATTTTCACGGAGCGTTTTACCTGAGACAGAAAGGCAGTCCCCATTAAAGGCACCTGGTTTTTTGAGTAACTCATTAATGACGGCACTTACACCACCGGCATTATGGACATCTTCAATATGATAATCGGATGCCGGTGCGATTTTCGCTAAATGCGGTACTCGGTTAGCTATTTCATTTATGCGTTCCATTGGATATTCAAAACCTGCTTCATGTGCCAATGCAAGTGTATGAAGAACGGTGTTGGTCGAACCGCCCATCGCCATATCCAAGGCAAAGGCATTATCAATAGCTTCAATCGTTACGATATCACGAGGCTTGATATCCTGTTTGATTAACTCCATCAACTGTTTAGCGGATTTCTTAACGAATTCCTTACGTTCTTCGGCTACGGCCAAAATCGTTCCATTTCCCGGAAGTGCAAGTCCTAAGCCTTCCGCCAGGCAGTTCATGGAGTTCGCCGTGAACATTCCTGAACAAGAACCGCAAGTAGGGCAAGCAACTTGCTCGATTTCCTGCAAATCTTCTTCATTGATATTACCTGCTTGATAAGCGCCCACACCTTCAAACACGGATGTTAGTGAAAGAGATTTACCGTTTTTGTCTTTACCTGCTTTCATGGGTCCGCCACTTACGAATATTGTTGGAATATTGACACGAAGTGCTGCCATCATCATTCCCGGCGTTATCTTGTCACAGTTTGGAATGCAAACCATCCCGTCAAACCAATGTGCTGATACAACAGTTTCCACGGAATCCGCAATGATTTCACGACTTGGCAACGAATAGCGCATACCAATATGACCCATTGCAATTCCATCATCCACCCCAATCGTATTAAATTCGAAAGGAACACCGCCAGCCTCGCGAATCGCTTCCTTCACTATTTTTCCGAATTCCTGAAGGTGGACATGACCTGGAACGATGTCGATGTAAGAATTACAAACCGCGATGAACGGTTTACCGAAATCTTCTTCTTTAACCCCTGCTGCCCGCAACAGACTTCTATGTGGAGCTCGATCGACCCCTTTTGTAATCATGTCACTTCTCATATTTGATGTAGACATTTGTTGTACCCCCAATTTCCACTAAATGTTTAATGATTCAATATAATATAATTTTTAGTATACTCTAAAAATTCTAACATATTTACATCCAAATGCAACCATTCAATACAAAATATCTACAAAAATCATTTTACTAAAATAATAGCGATCAAATTTATATCAGAAAAACTTCTGTATAACGAAATATTAGCCATTTTGAATGTTTTGGATTTCGACCTAGGGGAACGATTGTCAAGTGACTTGAAGATCCGCTTCAAGAATAAAAAGGCATACGGATTAAATCATCCGCATGCCTTTTGCCTGTAACCTTTACAGGTTCCATTAAGTAATTCCCCATTAAATCTCACTTGTCATTTGCTTGTCTTGATTCTGTCATTTGCTTCCAAACCGAACCTTTTGCTTCTTCCCCATTTTCTATACGGTCAATGGCCATCTTGACTTGCAGGGCCACTTCGAATTCAGGGTCCTGTTCCGCTTGCTTTAGATAAGGGAGGGTCGTTTCATTTCCCACTTCATATAAAAACATCGCCGCCCTCCATCTAACCAATTTATTTTTATCCGAAAGTGATTGAGACATTTCTCCCATCGCTTCTTCAAAGCCAAGATCGGATAAACAATCCCCAGCCGTACGTCTTACGGCTGCACTTTTATCTTTCAATGCTTTATACAAGCTCGGAAGCACTTTTCTATCTTCGATCATACCCAAGTATACTACCGCGAGCCGTCGAATCGAGACCTTACCATCGGAGAGTGCCATGTCCAATACGGGTATATCATCAACCGTTGGATCTTCCATTTGTTCTAAAGCCTGATATCGCTTTTCCCAGCTTTCGTCCTTCAGCATTTCTGCAGTCAGTTTAATTTTTGGTCGTTTCAAAATTGCTTCCTTCGCATCCACCATTTCTTTTGCAGCGGCTACCAGCCGATTAATTCGTTCTTCCGGGTAAGCTGCAATCAACTCATCGGATACTTCCTTCACGATATCTTCCATATCACCATACCTTACGCCATAATCCTTCCATTTTCGAAGCAGGACTACATTGTCCTCTTCTTTTTGGGCCGCTGAAATGCCCTTTAAGAAATAATCCGGTAAGGCAAAACGTTTTTCGTGTTGGCTATCACTTGCTTTAATTTGCATCGGAATGCCCTTGAATTGTTGAATGGCAACAGTTACTTCACCGTAATGTTCATTTAATGCCGTTTGTTGATTTTGTTCTTCGGTTTTTTCCCCGAAAACCTGACGGATTTGGACCAAAATATCTTTCCAATCATATTTCGCATTTCGCTCAACGGCTAAGAAGTCCGCAACATGATATACCCCTTTCACTCCCTCGATCGTAAATAAATCTCTAATCAGCTGGGGTGCTTGGTCAGCTTGATCTTTCTTATAATTATTGCTTTTACCAGCTAATAGCTCTTCAGTTAAATTGATTTTCATTGTATTCGGACTTGGTGTAGGTTCTATCGACTTAATTTTCAATGCATTTCTCTCCTTTAACAAGACGTTTCCATGTACTAGATATTATCACATCGGCAACAGATTCTCATGCAATTGAGATTGGCCAAAAAAAGACCGGTCCAGGCTTGTTCCCTTGGACCGGTCATCCCGCTCATTCCTCTTCCAATTTTTCCGCTAAATACGTCCATCTTTCCATCAAATGGTCTAATTTATCCGTTAGTTCCTTTTCTTCTTCAAGCAGCATGCGGACTTTTTCAAAGTCGCTTCCCGCTGCAGACATTTCTGATGTTATGTCTTTCAGGCGCAACTCGACCCTTTCCATGTTCCCTTCTATCTCTTCCCATTCCTTACTTTCCGCATAAGTTAGTTTTTTCTTTTTCTTTTCGGTCCGGTTCATCTGAGGTTCTGGTGCTTTTACTGTCACGGCCTCTTCAGTCTTTTCTTCCAAGAACTCTGAATAACTGCCGTAATAGAAATCAATTTCAGCTTTATTCTTGAAAACAAGAAGCTGATGGCACGTCTTATCCAGGAAATACCTATCATGTGAAACAGTAATGACTACACCTGAAAACGTTTCTAAATAATCCTCCAGAACGGTCAAGGTTTGTGTGTCCAAATCATTCGTCGGTTCATCCAAAAGCAGGACATTAGGTGCCGACATCAAAATGTTAAGAAGATATAAACGCCTTTTCTCCCCACCGGAAAGCTTGCGAATAGGCGTCCCATGAGACCCCATTGGAAACAAGAACCTTTCAAGCATCTGTGCAGCCGATATGAAACTACCATCTTTAAGGGCAATTGAATCCGCCGTTTCCCGAATATACTCGATCATGCGCAAATTCTCATCCATATCGACGCTTTCTTGCGTATAGTACCCTATTTTCACGGTTTGCCCTTTTTCCAGGTTTCCTTCATCTATCGATTCCCGTCCGGCCAGGATATTTAACAAGGTTGATTTTCCACTGCCATTATTACCGACGATCCCAATTCGATCACCCGGTTTGAAGAGGAAGGAAAAATGGTTGATGATGGTTTTATCACCGAAGGATTTAGAAACATCCTGCATCTCGAGTACCTTTTTCCCAAGGCGGGCACCGCTTAATTCCATTTCCAGGTTCTCGGTTTTCTGCTTATCCTTTACACCTGATTCCAATGTTTCGAAGCGTTGGATCCTGGCCTTTTGTTTCGTTGTACGGGCCTTTGCGCCTTTACGGATCCAGGCCAGCTCTTTTTTGAATAGACTTTCCTTTTTCGATCTTTCAGCCGTTTCGTTCTCTTCACGAATGGCCTTTGATTCTAAATAATCCGCATAATTTCCTTTGTATTCGAAAAGCTGCGTTTGGGCAATTTCCCAAATCTTATTGGACACGCGATCAAGGAAATATCGATCATGGGTCACAAATAAAACGGACTTTTGATATTTCCCCAAATATTCTTCAAGCCAAGTGATGCTTTCAAAATCGAGATGGTTCGTCGGCTCATCCAAAATCAGTAAATCAGGGGTCTCAATCAAGGTTTTTGCCAGGGCCGCACGTTTTTTTTGGCCACCTGACAGTTCCCCCAATTTCCTCGAGTGATCAGGAAGACCAAGTTTGGTCAGTATCGTTCTGGCATTGGCACTTGTATCCCAGGCACCAAGCGTGTCCATATCCTGTTGCTGCTTTAACAAACGGTCCTGAATTACGCTATTCTGTGGATCTACCTGTAGTTGAACGAGCGTCTTTTCATACTCCTTAATCAACGAAAATACAGGAGTTGAACTTTCATACATATATTCCATGATCGTCAATTTCTCATCAAAATGCGGATCTTGGGATAGATAGGAAATCGTGTAATCATTCGGATGATCCTTCGTTCCTAAATCACTGTCTTCCAAGCCTGCGATGATATTCAATAATGTCGATTTGCCGGTGCCGTTTATGCCAACGATCCCGATTTTTTCCCCTTCGGTAATGGAAAAAGAGACATCTTTAAAAAGCAGCTTTTCCCCTTGGGTTTTCATTACATGTTCCATGCTAAAAACTTTCATAATCGTACATCCCATTCCTTATTAAATTCCTCTAAAAACCCAACCATATATTCATGCCTATCACTTGCAATCTTCTTGGCTGTACAAGTATTGAGCATATCTTGCAAACGCAATAATTTTTCATGAAAATGATGAATGGTTGAGCTTTTGCCACTCCTGTATTCCTTCTTGGTCATGTTTTCCCTTATGGGCAATGAAGGATCATACATAAGTTGTCCCTTTTTTCCGCCATATGCAAATGTCCTGGCTATGCCAATGGCACCAATTGCATCCAAGCGGTCAGCGTCCTGAACAATTTCAGCCTCAATCGAAGGAAGCTTCAACTGCCCTGCACTATATGAAATTGTATGGATGATCCGTTTGACGGCATCAACACTATCAATATCCAACTTAATTTCATCAAACCAAACGTCAAGCTTTTTCCAGCCTTCATCGGCTTCATGGTTTAGTTTATCATCCGGGATATCATGAAGCAAAGCCGCCATTTCAATGATAAACTCATTTCCTTTTCGTTCTTCTTTAGCAATATGTAAAGCCAGCTTACGAACACGATCGATATGGAACCAATCATGGCCGCTGGCATCGGAATTCATTTGGTCATATACATACTTCTCCGTCAGTTCAATCATCGTTTGTTTCATATCACCACTCCATGTCCCTTCTATTTTACCATGGTTCTCATAAAATGGTGTGCTTTAATCTTCATTGAACCAACTGATTCCAATCGTCTGTTCACCGGTATGCACCCCGATGGCACTGCCAAGTGGGGATACATGGATCGACACATGAGGAAATTCTTCGGTAATCATCTTTTTCCATCTTTGTGTCTGCTCAGACACTGCACCATATAATATGGTGCATTCTTTCACTTTTCCTGCTTCGACTGATCTGCGAAAATCAGTGAAAATCTGTTTTTCCGCTTTTTTAAGGTTCCGAGGTTTAGATTTAGTATGGAGCACACCATTTTCGATTGAAATGATGGGCTTAAAGCTCAATAGGTTTCCAAGAATATACTGTGCGTTCGTTAACCTGCCGCTGCGATGCAGCTGATCTAAAGAACCAATTAATACATAGGTTTCATGGTTATCCGCATACATTCTCGTTTTGACGAATGCCTCATCGATGGAATCCCCATTATCCATATAATGCATGAGCCTTTTCAAGATTAATAGCATTGGAAAGGAAATAAGTAAAGTATCAAAAACGTCAACGGGGATCGCAACCATTTGTGCAGCTTGCCTGCTCGCGGAAACGGTCCCGCTCAATTCACTTGAAAGATGTACGGCTATGATTCGATCATAGCGTTTTTCAAGCTCCATATATAACTCTTGGAATCTGCCAACCGAGGGCTGTGACGTAGTGGCTGTAATTTTTTCCTCACTCATCCGCCGGTATAATTCCTCAGGTAATAGGTCGACACCATCTTCATATTCCTTCCCATCAATGATGACGACCATCGGAACGACGTATACATGTTCATTCAATGATAATTCTTCGTCCAAAGTTCCCGTACTATCTGTTACCCATGCAATTCGTTCCATGGTTTCCCCCCTCGTTGTGTCTTCTATTATATTCAACATCCCACCCATCTGTCCCCAATTAAATACAGATGCATATAAATATCTTACTTCATAAAAAGAGCCCAACTGGAACTTCCGTTGGACTCAATATCATTCTTCATAATAATTTTTTTATATCCTCTTCCATTTCCAGAGGTTTTGTTTTAGGTGCATACCGGCTCACTATATTTCCATTACGATCAATCAAGAACTTTGTAAAATTCCATTTTATTGATTTGGACCCCATCACTCCAGGAGCATTTTCAGTCAAGTAATTGAATAAAGGGTGGGCTTCCTTGCCATTGACATTCACTTTTGCAAACATCGGGAATGTTATGCCACGATTCAATTTGCAGTATGAATCGATTTCCAGATTATCACCAGGCTCCTGATTCAAAAACTGATTACAAGGAAAACCAAGCACGACAACCCCATCCTCTTTATATTGCACATACAGGCTTTGCAAATCATCATACTGTGGCGAAAAACCGCATTTGCTTGCGGTATTCACTATAATCATCACTTTCCCTCTATATTCCTCAAGCGAGATGGTTTCGCCATTGATTTTATTGACTTCAAATTCGTAAATGGACATGTATGATCTCTCCCTATAGTATGATGATTCATTTTACCGTATTTAAAGGTAGGTTTACCAACTTTTATCCTTCCCTTTCATCCCTGAATCTTCACTGCTTGAATGGATTGAATCAAATACTCTACCATGTCTTCCAAATCATCCATTTGCTCTTCTTTTACAAGCCTTCCAAATGAAACTTTATATATAGAAGAAGTAACGAGTTGCATTTTTTTACTGACCGTATCGCTGGTCGTCACTGTAATGATTCTCTGATCTCCCCAAATTTTTTCCAGATCATTCAACAATTGTTCAGCATTCACTTCATCGAGTTTTTTCGGGAAAGTTATGAAAATATCGACGGTGCAGCCCGAATGCGTATCATCAATAGCTGCATCGAGTAACTCCGAACTTAGGTTTTTAAGTGAAGCCTGTAACTCAATGGCACCGCTAATCGAAATGGGCGCGATTGGCTTTTTCAATTCCATCTCAATCTTATATGATCTGGACAAAGTCGAGAGATTCACTATATCATCACGTTTTATGACCAATATATCTCCAATGAAGTCACGGTCGTAAACCGCTCCTTCCAATACCACTTTCATGTTCTCAAATGCTGTAGGATCAAACAATCTCCAAACACCTCTCCAACTTCATAGTTTATGTATTCATGATCTTCCCATTTTACCATTCCCAGGCCATTTCCTTTGGGATTTACAAGAAATTATTAAAATAGCTTTTCTATTCAATAATTTTCTATATAATTAAAATATTATGATTTTTGAAGAAGGAGGCTAATCATGCCAATCAGAATTCCGGGACAACTGCCAGCAAGGGAAATTTTAGAACAGGAAAATATCTTCGTAATGGATGAGGAAAGGGCTACCAATCAGGAAATCCGTCCATTGAATATATTAATTTTAAACCTAATGCCAGAGAAAGAAAAAACGGAGGCCCAGTTACTGCGCTTTCTCGGCAATACTCCGATTCAAGTAAATATATCATTCCTGCGCTTGAGCACACATGAATCAAAAAACACAAGTAAATTTCATTTAGATCAATTTTACAAATCATTTAATGATATCCGCACGAAGAAATATGACGGCTTGATCATTACAGGCGCTCCAGTAGAAAAGCTGGAATTTTCAGACGTTAATTATTGGGAAGAACTGCAGAGTATCATGGATTGGTCAAGCGAAAATGTCACATCCACCCTACATATTTGTTGGGGGGCACAAGCTGCCCTTTACCATCATTATGGAATAGGCAAATACGAACTTCCGGAGAAATGCTTCGGGATATACACCCATGAGGTCCTTGAACCGAATGAAAATCTAGTCCGCGGATTCGATGATTATTTTATGGCCCCTCATTCTCGCCATACGGATATTGACTATCAAAAATTAGTTAACCATCCGGAACTGAAGGTTCTTGCACAGTCCGATCAAGCCGGTGTATTGATTGCTGCTTCAGTTGATGGAAAAAGAATTATGGTTACCGGCCATTTCGAGTATGATGCCGATACCCTTGGTGAAGAATACAAGCGCGATAGGGAGCGTGGAATCAATACACAACTCCCTGAAAATTACTTTCCTGATAACGATCCGACCAAGGTTCCTCTTCACCGATGGAAAAGCCATTGCAGCCTGATGTTCTCGAATTGGCTGAACTATTATGTCTACCAATCAACCCCTTATGAGTGGGATTGAAAGGGTAAGAGAAAAGAAGCTTTCACTTTTAAGTGAATCGTTTATTGGGCAGCCACTTCCGATTATCATGGGAAACAACCTGAGTTTCTGACTCAGGTTGTTTGTTTCATGATTCCTTATTGCCGAAATAAACCTCTTCAAAAGGTTGGACGACCACAAATCCTTGACCTTCGAATTTCATTTGAACGGATTCGCCGCTTCCCCTTCCAAAAAACGACTTCAGTGAAACATCCGTTACGAATTCAGGCTGCAAATCCCCTGACCAAGCCACTGTGGCATTCGGGTCCGTATAGACCGGATTCCCATGTTCCACCATTAAAGTAAGCGGCTCATAATGGGAAGTGAAGGCAACCATGCCTCTCCCCTCGAGCCTTACGTTGAACAACCCACCCGCCAATAACCCGGCAATGCGCCGCATCATTTTTATATCCCATTGAATCCCCGGCTCAAATGCAAGTAAATCATTTCCGTTAACACAGATTGATTCACCATTTAACTGTAAAATGGAAATCTTCTTTCCTTGATCCGCGACGTACAGCTTGCCGCTTCCAGTCGCCTTCATCAAAGATGCACCCTCACCTGTCAAAGCCTTTTTGAAGAGTTTACTAAGGCCATGCTCCAAGATGCCTTCCCGCTCGAATTTAATATGGCCGCGATAAGAAATCATCGTCCCCATCTTTGCCCAGATCTGCTGTTCCAAATTAATTTCCAAAATTCGTTCCGTTTCAAGTTCGAATAAACCTTGCCCTTTATCCTGCTGTTTCGTCTTTTCAACGAATTGATCGATTTGATACTTCTCCATCACTGCCCCACCTCTTTTTGAAGGAGGAAAAGCCACATGAACGATACAGCTTGCTTTAACTCCTTTGAAAAATGCCCCAGTTTTGTATAGTCCACCCCTCTCTTTGCAACGCCGGTATCTACCACTGCCTTCCATCCGGTTTCTAAAGCCATCTTTTCAAATTCCCAAGGCTGCATTGTATTCATGATGACCTTATCTCCTAATAACCGTTGAAAACTGAATTTTTTTCGTGGTTCAGCTGTTGGACCAAGTATTCCAAAACAGACATAACCGCCAGGCTTTATTACCCGTTGAATTTCCTTCATCACCATTAATGGTTCACCCGTATATTCCAAAGAATTAATGACCATTGCCGCATCCATTTCTTCATCTTTGAATGGAAGATTATAAAAATCCCCTTGCAGGAAAGAAAGTTCTGGTTGTTGAGCGGTTTTCCCCTTTGCAAAATCGATCATCACATTGGATAAATCAACTCCGGTTACTTCAAATCCCGCTTCGGCCAATTTCAAGGAACCAACTCCATCTCCACAGCCAATGTCAGCCACCTTCACTCCCGAAGGTACATATTCAGAAAAGAAAGGAATAATGTTTTTCCGGCT
This sequence comes from Brevibacillus sp. JNUCC-41, assembly GCF_014844095.1. Lineage (NCBI taxonomy): Bacteria > Bacillati > Bacillota > Bacilli > Caryophanales > Bacillaceae > Peribacillus > Peribacillus sp. JNUCC41. The sequence goes on from NZ_CP062163.1 coordinate 5,009,334, forward strand.
TCCCGTTTCCCACATTTCTTGCGAATTCTTCACCCACATCGGTGCAAAAACATCCCATTCCTTTTTCGATTCATTATGCCATGTATGTAAATTCATCAGAAATTCCACCCTCCTAACTGGCAAGTTCCTACTATATTAATACCCTCAGTTTCCAGAATCAAATTACCGGGGCTTCTATATAGCTATTCTGCTCAAAGTTAAAAAATCCTCTTTTATAAAATTCGTTCAGGAATACAGGTGATGTGCAAATACATAAAAAAAAACTGCCGACGGCAGCTTATTTCGAATTTTCTTCATTTCTTTTTTGTATCTTTCGTAAATCCTCGACACGGTCAGGGGATTCTTCAAAGAATTCAACCAGGTCTCCAACCCTATCGATGGCATTCCAACTAAGATGGTGTTCGATTCCCTCTACATCATGATAAATATTTTCTTCCTTGACCCCAATCAACCTTAGCATCTGTTCTAAAAGTTCATGACGGTATACGAGCCGTTTACCAACTTTTTTCCCATTTGCAGTTAAAACGAGCCCCCGGTACTTTTCATATATCAAATATTTTTCCTGATCAAGTTTTTGAACCATTTTTGTAACAGAAGAAGGGTGGACGGAAAGGTTTTCGGCAATATCGGAAACTCTTGCATATCCTTTTTCTTCGATAAGTAAATAAATTTGTTCTATGTAATCCTCCATGCTTGGTGTAGGCATTCGGAATCCTCCCATTCAAACGCATATCTAAAAATTTTACTATATAAACGACCCCGAAACAAGAAGATATAAGTCTCAGGGCGCCTTTAATGTAGTTTCTTCTCAAGTTTGCTTGACGTTTTGTTCTGTCGGAAATGTAAAACTGATTTTCTTTTCAGAGTCGGACCAGGATAAAATGGCATCAAAGGTCTTTTCCCCTTTTTTAAAACCGCTTATCAAATCCGTTTCACCGCTCGCCAACAGCTTTTTTATATTTGCTTGACTGATTTTCTTATTAAGGATTTTTTTGGAGATAGTGAAGTTACACTTTGTTTTTTGATAACTAACACATCCATAGAATTCCCCTTTATCGACAATCTTAGAACCGCATAGTTTACAGCTGCCCACAGATGCTGAACTTCTCTTTTTTGGGCCGCTTCGTTGAATCGACTCTGTGTCCAGCCCTTGAAAATTCCAGCTTTCCGATGATTCCACGGCATCACTGATAATTTTAGCTGACATCTTTTTAACAGCTTCCATAAATCCGCCAGCTGATGCCTTCCCTTCACCGATTTCCCTTAAACGCTGTTCCCATTTGGCTGTCATCTCGGGTGAAGCCAGGATTTTCTCCCCAATCGCAGTAATCAGCACTTTCCCTTTATCTGTCGCAAACACCTGGTTTTTTTTAACATTGATGTATTTACGGTCTTTGAGCATGGTAATGATGCCAGCCCGGGTTGCTTCGGTTCCAAGACCCTCGGTTTTCATCAGCACCTTTTCTAACTCTTCATTATCCAGATGCTTTCCGGCAGTCTTCATTAAAGTGATCAGCTGACCTTCTGTATAGCGCTTTGGAGGCTGGGTTTTGCCTTCTTTCACCTTTATATTGGCGACCTTTCCAGAATCCCCTTTTGAGACGGACGGCAAAATGATATCATCGTCTTCCTTGTCATTTTGGAAAATCACTTTGCGCCATCCCTCTTGAATCTGCTGCTTTCCTTTAGAAATGAATTCGGCACGCTTATCGACAAGCGTTTTAATGGTAGTGTAATCGAAAATGGCTTTCTCATAATGGGCCGCAATCAAACGGCGTACCACCAAGTCATAAATATTCCGTTCTTCAGCTGAAAGGCGCTTTGGATCGGTTACCTGCTCCGTCGGGATGATGGCATAGTGATCAGTCACTTTCTTTTCATTCACAAACCTTTTATTATTCATGATGTTCGGTTGTGGCAAGGGAAACAGGGATTCATATTCCGAAAATCCGCTTAGTTTTTGCAAAATATCGGGAAATGTTTCAGCTTCCCCCTCCGTCACATAATTGGAATCTGAACGTGGATATGAAACGATTCCTTTTTGATATAAACTTTGTACGATATCAAGCGTCTGTTTCGGAGAATATTTATAAATCTTGTTAACTGTCGCTTGCAATGACGATAGATTAAATAATAAAGGCGGCTGAAATTCTTTCCTTTCTGTATCCATTTCAGCTATTTCAGCTTCCTTATCCTTGCAAAAAGCGGCAATTTTATCAGCCATTTCTTTTGTCTTGATTCTCGAATCATTGTTCTGCTGCCATTTTCCCTTATATTTCTTTCCATCCATCTTGAAGTCAGCGAACACTTCCCAGAACGGTTCGGACTTGAATTGCTCAATTTCCATTTCCCGCTTCACAATCAGGGCGAGTGTCGGTGTCTGAACCCTTCCAGCTGAAAACACATCCGAAACGCCCCTTTGTTTCAATAAAATACTATACGCTCTCGACGCATTCATTCCCACAACCCAGTCCGCGCAAGCTCTAGTATACGCTTCATAATAGAGCGGCCTGGTTTTTTCCTCACTCTTCAGATTTTGGAATCCCTCATAAATCGCTTTTGGGGTCAAAGAGGAAATCCATAACCGTTTCATCGGTTTATTGACATTGCATAGATTAACGATATTGCGTACAATCAATTCTCCTTCACGCCCGGCATCACCTGCATGAATGATTTCATCGACTTCCGGTTTCCTAAGCAAAGTCTTCACAACATTGAATTGCTTTGCCTTTTGTCGGGTCACTTCATATTGAAATTTCTCAGGAATCATCGGCAACGTTTCCATCGACCATTTTTTCCATTTTGAATGATAGGTTTCCGGCGAAACGAGTTGACATAAATGCCCGACGGCCCAAGTTACATAAGCTCCATCGGGAAAAAGTTCATTCGGCATGATTTCTATATAGCCTTGCTGTTTCTTCTTTTTAAATTGAGCCGCAAGCGTTGAACCTTGATCGGGTTTCTCCGCAATGATTAGCTTCATGTTCATCTTCACCTAATCCGTTAAAAAATATCTTCCCCTATCATTATACCTTAATTATCACAATCGGCTAGATATGACATCGTTTTTACTGAACTGTCCCGGAAAAGCATGAAATGATTTCTTTACTGCTGCGAAGATTGGGAATTTCAGGCTGATGATAAAAGCCGTCGAATAGGCAGTTTAATTTGCAAAAAAAACATTAATGGATGGCCAAAATAGTTTCGGAGGAATTGAGCTATATACAAAAACAACAAATTCAATGTTAAATGTTCCTTTTCTTGCCTTCCATTGGTTAGATGAAGGTGAGGAAATAATTTTTTTTGATTGCAACACAGCTAATTATTGACCCTAACAGCCCCTTTTATTATAAAGGAACGTTAATTGGCAAAAGAACTAAAGAAAAGCATATTACTTTACAAAATGTATATAACTTTCTTTTGTTATTCCAAATACGTCTAAAATCCCTTCAATTTTTGGTTTAAAATAGGAATAATGTAAGATAAATCTATTTTTCTTGTATGATAAGGTAGAATAGTAGGAAAATAAATCGAGGGATGTGGTATTATTTGAGGTTAAATGTAAAAAAAATGTCGTTTGTTGTTTTTATTTGTTTCTTGTTTTTTATACCAAATTCAATCCTTGCTCAAGAAATTTTACACAATGGAAGTCAAGGACAAGCAGTTTATGATTTACAAGAAAATTTAAGGAAAATGGGTTACTTTAACAGACAACCAACAGGGTATTATGGTTCAATTACTGATCATGCAGTTAAACAACTTCAACAAGATTCTGGAATATTACCAGATGGAGTTTTTGGATTCCAAACACAACAAAAATTAAATAGTATTGAAATGATGGCCAGGGTTGTTTATGGAGAAGCTCGAGGAGAAACTTATGAAGGAAAAGTAGCTGTCGCTGCAGTAATTTTGAACCGAATGTCAACGCCAGGTTTTCCTAAAAATACTTACGATGTTATTTTCCAGACAAATGCTTTTACTGCTGTACATGATGGGCAATATTATTTGACCCCAAATAGCTATTCTTATCGAGCTGTTATTGATGCATTACAAGGTTGGGATCCTACTCATGGTTCTGTTTATTATTATAATCCGTTCTTGGCAACAGATGAATGGATTTTCACAAGGAAAACAGTCATTAGAATAGGCAACCACTTATTTGCAAAGTAAAACTAATCTACATACATATTGAGGAATGATATTTTTATAGTTTCGTATTATAAATATCCCATTAACTATGTCGTGTGGTATAAAAGGCCGGGCAGTATTTGCCCGGCCTTTTTGGTGGCACCCCCATAAGAAAAAACTGCCTTAAAGACAGCTCCGATCTTCAGCTAACGCACCCGATAGTTGAAAAGGGTGAAAGTTAAATTGTTCCTTTCATTCTAATTACTTTCGCACCTCACTCAAATTTAAGTTCTAGCATTGCTTTTTTTAAAAGCTATTGCTTGCTTGTTACTAGGTGACATATGAAGGTGATATTCATCAACTCCATTGTTTTTAAAGAACTTGAATCATAAATCAGCCATTTAGTTCAATATCTATCTCCTTAAACTTTTGATTATATTTGATGTTTCCCCTTATTTTCCGTACCCATTTGCTTATAAACAATAGTAAGTACTTTTCCCTTGGTTCCAAAAGAAAAAAGCGATTACCTGGTATAGGAACCGCCTTCAACAATCTTTGCAAATTCATCAAGAGTAGTCGAATACTTGATATAAATTCGTGGTAAAAGATAAAGTTCATCTTTAATGCCCTTCTCAGAAAATAGTTCAGGAGTTGTCGTAAGTCCAAATAAATAATATTTCTTCGTTTCTTCTACGACTTTGTCATTGAAATTTCCGTATGGATACGCAAGAGCATTTACTGGTTTGCCTGTTATTTTTTGAATTTTATCTTTGGACCCTTTCAGTTCATATTCATAATTTTTTATTTCCGTCAAATTAGGATGTGTAGCAGTATGAGACTGGATTGAGATTATACCCGAATCAGCCATCATTTTTAAATCCGATTTAGATAATCGGTTTGAACGACCGATAAAGTCAGAAATTACAAAAATGGTACCACTTGGTTTAAAACGTTCGTCTTTAAGTTTTTGAAAGATAGCGAATGCATTCAGATTGTTTTTGTATCCGTCATCAAAGGTAATGAAAATGGGTTTATTTGCTTTATAAATGTCTTGCCAACGATCAAAAGTTAATAATGTGTAGCCATGTTCTTTTAAATAAATCATTTGTTTCTGGAAATTATCAGGAGTTACATATAGCTCCTTAGAACCATGCCCAGTAAACTCGTCAATCGAATGATAAACTAAAATAGGTACTTTTCGTTGAGCAAAAACTTGTGATGGAAGAATTAAGATAAGAAGACATAGGAAAAACATTACAAGCTTTTTCATAAAATTCCTCGCTTTGCATCATTTTTTATATCTTTTCAATTTATTGTGCCTCAAAAGCAAGGTTCTATTATGATTTCTCCCATATTTAATTTTATCTCCCATTGATCAATGGTGACTTTGATAATCCCAAATGAAAAACTAATTTCTTAAAACACTATAGAATCAGACTAGCTCTATAAGAAAAAAAGCTGCCAAAGCAACTCTAAATATCAGGTTTAAAAAAATAGAACCCCTCAGTAAGATACGAGTATAGAGACCCATTTAACTCAAAGACTTAAGGAGGAAGCCCTACTATGAATTTTAAAATGTAAAACAAAATCAACTAATTGAGAGAATTACGGATCAACATCTAGTTGTTGGTGTGGATATTGCCGAACACGTACACGTGGGCCGTGCTGTAAACTTTCGGGGCATTGTGGTCGAGAAACCCTATCTTTTGAAAATAACGAGGAGGGTTTTACTATCTTACTAAACTGGATTCAGGAACTAAAACAAATGAAAGAAATTGTGAATTCTTAAATAATTACAATATTTAAAATATAAGAACAGCGCTAATATATATGGTTTTCGCTGTTCTTGCATTACGCAACTACGCAATGCCACTTTAAACCTTCTATCAGCATTTTGAAAGAGGGCTTGCTAGAAAAAAATTTTACTCTCACATGATTACGTTGTCCCTATTATTTTTATCCTTTACTTTTGTGTAAAAAAATAATTATTCTTTATCAATAGGAGAATGAATATGATCTCTATATGTATCAACATACATATTACCATTGGCAGCCAGTACTGCATAAACAACATCATATTTTGATAACTTACGCTTTTTTAACTCTGATTCTAACCAGGAAAACGTTATATTATTTTGTTCTAAATTCTCTTTAATTATTTCTCCATCCATAATAAGTTCAATAGGTAACTTATGTTCAGGCATTACTGCAATCATCAAATCCTGTTTTGTTACGTTTCTAAATTGCGGCTTTTTTAGTACTGTTAACGTTCCATTTGTTTCTACTATTGCAAATAGAACCTCTTCAATGTTAAAAATATCTCTTTCCCTTAGTTGTTGATTTAAATAATCTAATGTATATCGCATTTTATTCATGTTTCCTTCCAATACTTTTCCATTTTGCATCACAATTGTGGGATCTCCAGCCAGAAATTTTCTTCCTTTTCTATTTTTTAATGAAATAACTGCAATCATGAAAAGAATTGCTACATATATAGTAAATGCAATAATTGTATGATGTACCTTAACAGAAGTATTAAAGGCTAAATTCGCTGAAATTGCACCTAGCGAAATTGCTGCAACAAAATCAAACATTGTCATTTGAGATATCGTTTGTTTACCTAATATTCTTGTTCCAATTAGTAATAAAGTGAAAGAAGTAATTGACCTCAGAATTACTTCGATATGTTCAGGCATTTCCCCACCCCAATTTTATCTATTGTTAGTCATATCATATCCTTGATTTTAATTAATTATTTATTTCATATTGTATTATCCGCTTTCACGATATATAAGAAGAAGACAGGTTTCCCTGTCCTCAACATTAGTATATTTCATATTAACTTTTGGATTCATTCATTATTAATAACAATTTCCGCCCTCGGTTTTACCACTATTTGTGATCGGTTCACCATGATAATTCTAATCCTACTCTCGGCCTTAAAAAGGGATAAGAGAACTGTCCTCGCTTGCAGCAAGATAGGTTTCACTCTATTTATACATATTTTTGCTTTGCTGAAGAAGTTGGGATTCTCCGGTACGTTCCCATTCTTCTACTTTTTCACATGCTTTTTCAGGAGAATATCCTTACCCTACAAGAACTCCCATTAGAATAAATTCTTGAAGAATATGTGTAGCATTTATTCCTCTTTTAACATCCTCTAATCCTTCATTCACCAAAAATTCCATGTGCTTTATCCATTCATCTGGATTCCTGCCAGGAATAACTGTATTACTATTGCCATGGACCGTAACCTTCTTCCGAAGCCACTGCATCTGCTTTAGTTTCATGAACAGTACCAAATGGATGGTTAGGATGAGCATATATCGAGTAAAGTTTTAGCGGAACATTACCTGTATTGGTTACATTATGCCATGTGCCAGCAGTCAACAAGATTAACTTTTGTAAGTTAGTTCCATACATACCTGCTTTCCTAAAAAAGTGACAACCAAGGGATAGATGCCTTTACCATTTCATAAACACTTTGAATTCAAATTGATTAACTATCTTTAAAAAATATTGTATTTATTGGTCTTCTTATTAACAACCTGTCCAAACCAATCGATACTTTCATCATAGAATGAATACAAATGATTATAAGATATGGAGGAAACAAACCAGTGAGTGACACAGATTTTTCAAATGATTCTCCCAAGGGCCCAAAAGGAAGACTAATTACTGGCCATTCAAAGGAGTTTACTTCAGATACACTTGGCTTTCTTACCCGTTTAGCAAATGAATATGGAGAAGTTGCTAAAATTCGTTTTGGACCTTTCCAAAATGTTTACTTCATTTCAAATCCAGATTTAATTAAGCAGGTACTTGTAACAAAACAAAAATCCTTCTTGAAATCAAATGACTTCCAAGCTTTAAAACCATTACTTGGAGAAGGCCTTCTTACAAGTGAAAAGGAAATTCACATGCGCCAAAGAAGGCTTATTCAACCTTCTTTCAAAAAGTCTCATATTAGCAATTATGCCCAGGATATGATTGATATAACAATGAACTATATTTCCACTTGGAAAAACAGGGAAGAACGGATTATTACGGAGGATATGATGAGCCTTGCTCTCGGTATCATCAGCAAGACCATGTTCAGTTTGAACCTCAAAGAAGGATATGACGAGCTCGGGGAACCTATAGAAGCATCTATGAGAATTGCTGTTAAAAGGATGAGAACACTTCTTCAATTGCCACTATGGGTTCCGACTAAAAATAACCGTGAATTTAAAAATTCGATACTAAGACTTGATACAGTGATTTATAACATTATTGAAAAACGTAGGGCAGATTCAGAAAGACATGAGGACATGCTTGGGATTTTAATGGATGCTCGAGATGATGAGGATGGCTTAGGTATGACAAACCAGCAGGTACGTGATGAGCTAATGACCATTTTCCTTGCCGGTCACGAAACAACTGCAAACGTGCTTTCCTGGACCTTATACTTGCTTTCACAACACCCTGATGTGGAAACTAAACTTTTCAATGAAATAGATAGCGTAATCGGCAATCGTAACCCTACTCCTGGCGATTATATGAAATTAACGTACACACAAAATATTATCAATGAATCAATGCGCATATACCCTCCTGGCTATATCATATCAAGGAAGGTGGAGGAGGATGTGGTAATAGGAGGATATCATTTTAAAAAAGGCGATATGATCATGTTAAGTCAGTATGTGATGCACCACAAGCCAGAGTATTTTGATAATCCAGAGTCTTTTAATCCAGAGCGATTTGAAAACAACTTTGTGAAAACTCTACCTCAGTTCGCTTACTTTCCGTTTGGCGGAGGGGCAAGAGTTTGTATCGGTAATCATTTCGCAATGATGGAAGCTGTGCTTGTCCTAGCGTGCATTGCTCAACGATATCGGATAAGGCTTGCGCCGGACCATCATGAAGTAAAGCCGCTTCCGTCTATTACACTCAGACCGAAGCGTGGATTGCGCATGGTAGTCGAAGAAAGAAATATAGGAGGTATCCCACCAGAAGATTCTGAAATTCAAAGGAATTAATGAACAAAATTGTCACTCTACACCTAAGGAAGATCCCCACTTAGTTCCATAAAAAGACTGCAGCATCAACCCTAGTTTTTTGAAGTAAACCAGCTAGGCTTCGACACAGTGGATATTGGTTCTTTAAGTGATTCGTGGAGACAACAGCCAGGAACTCCTGCATACTGCACAGAACTAACAAAAGCATTGGAAAAAGCAAATAAAGAAAAGCCCCATACCTACGGGATAAGGTAATAGAAAAGTTATCAGCTTCTAACCTCAAACCCCTCTCAAGTAAAGATATTGTGAATATGAACAGAGAAATATATAATTCATAAAACAAAAAGGTGCACTCAGTTTAAAGTGTACCTTTTTGCATATCCATATATATCCCCATAAAGTTTTGGAAAAATATGTTTACCTCTTTCCTTTATGCCGCCAAACAATCCAGAATATTATTGGTAATTCTGAGAGATTACAAAAGTCCTTCCAGTCCGATCTAATTTTTTTCAAAACAGAATCTAAGTATGATTGTGTTTAAATCTCTCTTCTACTAACCTCCCTCTATAAACATTGTGTATCAACGAGGAAAATGAAGCAGAAGATTTAAACAGAGTATTAAATTCGAACTGTTCCGGAAAAGCATGAAATGACTGCTTTACTTCGGCGAAGATCGGGAATATCAGGCCGATTATAAAACTTGTCCTAAAGATTAATCGGCACCAAGAGCTTTACTAAATGTTGATTAGTTTGGGTAAGGTTTAACCATGATAATCTATCTATAAAAGACAGTGAATATACTGGTTATGAACTTTCAATGGAGATTTTCTTCATTAATCTTTTTAATTTATCTTCTGTAGCTGTTCCCTCTACTGGTGTATAGATACTGCACCTTAAGTCCATGTCCCCCTGGACTTGGAGAGAAGTTAAATTAAACAGCATCTTTCCGGCTTTAGCATGTCTAAATTCAATCATCATTTCTGGAGCTTTGCTCACTTGACTTTCTTGCCATAAAGATTGAAATTCCGGGTGGGAATCACTCATTTCTTTAATGAATAGGTTATACCATTCATCCCCTAAGTAGTGACCATAATAGGCACGAAAAATGGCAAGAAACCCTTTAACAAAATGCTCCCAATTCACAGCTAATGCTTTTAATTCTTTTCTTGTAAATATTAGATGGATCAAATTTCGTTGGTCATCCGGGAGTTGTTCAAAATCTAAAAATACATGAGCAGCAGCATTGTTCCAGCCTACAATATGACAATGTCGATCTGTAATGATAGTAGGACAATACGTTAACTCAGCTAAAATTCTTTCCAAAGAAGGACTTAGTTTTGGCTGATCCTTCTTTCGATGAATAATGGATGATTTCACTTCTAAAGCTAAATCATATAGATACTCCCGTTCATCATTATTTAATTGTAGAGCTGTAGATATGCAATCCAATACGCTTGTGGAGACCTTTATATCCCGTCCTTGCTCTAGCCACGTATACCAAGTAGTACTGACTCCCGCCAAATGTGCAACTTCTTCTCTTCGTAAGCCAGGTGTTCTTCTCCGTGTACCAGCAGGTATACCTATAGATTCAGGCTTTATTTGGGATCGCTTCGATTTCAAAAATGAAGACAAAGCTTCAAGCCTGGTTTTATCATTCATTTCTAAAGCCCCCTTCATAACAATTTAACCTAGTAGTTATTATACCAGGATAAACACTCACTTGTAATAGGATAACCCCGAAGTATAATACAAGTATACTATTCATTTGGAGTGATGAAAAATGGAAAGAGTCGTTATTACAGGAATGGGAGTAGTCTCTCCTATTGGAAACAACGTAGAAAAATTTTGGAGGAATCTGACTGAAGGGAAGTCTGGCATTTCCACTATTGATACATTTGACGTAAGTAATCATAAAGCAAAAATTGCAGGAATTATTCGTGATTTTAATGCAGATGAGATCTTAGGAAAAAATGAAGCACGACGTCTAGATCGCTTTACTCAATTTGCTTTGGCTGCTGCTGAACAAGCTTGGACTGATTCTGATTTAGATATTGATGATGTCAATCTGGAAAGACTTGGCGTATATGTTGGTTCGGGGATAGGAGGAATTGAAACATTTATTGATAATGTGGATACTCTTCGAGAGAAAGGTCCAAGAAGAGTCAGTCCAACCCTGGTACCAGCCATGATTTCAAATGCTGCCGCGGCCCAAATTAGTATTAAGTGGAACGCAATGGGACCTACTATGTCACCTGTTTCTGCTTGTGCGATCGGTAATACAGCTATTGGTGAAGCATTCAGACTTATTCGATTTGGAGAAGCTGATGCCGTTTTTGCAGGAGGAGCAGAGGCAGCTATAACAGATTTATCTTTAGCTAGTTTTGGCAATGCTACAGCATTATCAACGAGAAACGATAATCCAACTAAAGCTAGCCGTCCTTTTGATGTAGATCGAGATGGATTTGTCATGTCAGAAGGAGCAGGAATTTTAATCTTGGAATCTTTGTCTCACGCTTTACGTAGAAACGCAAAAATTCACGCTGAAGTCATTGGGTATGGTGCAAGTTCTGATGCCTATCATATGGTGGCTACACACCCAGAAGGTAAAGGAGCCTATCTTGCAATGAAAATGGCTTTGAAAAGCGCAAATATTTCTCCTGAAGAGATTGATGTCATTAGCGCTCATGCAACAAGTACAGAAGTTGGAGATCGTTCTGAGACACTGGCAATCAAAAAACTATTTGAATCAAAAGCTTATCAAATCCCAATAACAGCTAATAAATCTATGCTTGGCCACATGTTAGGAGCAGCTGGAGGCGTGGAAGCAATTGCTTTGGCAAAAAGTTTAAAGGAAGGAATCATTCCTCCAACCATCAACTTGGAAAAGCCTGACTCATTATGTGATTTAGATTATGTACCGGGTATTGCCCGTAAGATGGAAATAAATACTGGTCTATCCAATTCATTTGGTTTTGGAGGCCATAATGCAGCAATCGTTTTAAAAAAATACGAGTGAATTAACTCTCGCATCGTATTTTTAAATGAAAGATCCTCAAGAGAAACTATGTTAGTTACCATAATGGGTCACTACGAAAAAGCCCTTTTTTCTTGAGGGCTTTTCTTATGTTCATAAAGCCATATTTTTTAAATACCTATTAGCAACATCGACTAATTTAGTTAACAAAACAGTTAAGGTAAACAACAAACGTGTTTTTAAGCAAGAAAATGAAGGTGTTAATTATTTATTTTTATCAAAGGAATGTATTGCTCAATACTATTACTTCTACAACGATATTTTGATTAAAAAAGGCGACCTTCTTTATCCAAGTAAGTGGATCAAAAACGATGGTTTCACTCTCTATCCAATAGCTAATTTTGATCCAGATGATTATGAATATATATTTTATCCCGATTTCCATACAATAGATATGCAAGAGGTTCTAAATACATTTACAGAAATAAAATTGGAAGACGATTTTCGATCACTGTTGGCATTAGATGAATTACCTGCATCAGTGGAAAAGATGATTAGAGAAGTGATTGAGCTCCTAGATCGAATTACTGAACTAAGGTATGCATTACAAGACTGGAGTCGCTTAGACTTCTTTTCAATGAGTAAACCATTACCTAGAGTGAAACGGGATTACCGGTTTGTTTACAAATACGACTCAGACGACACTTCATTTTATAAATTACCAGTTGGTTTAAGAAATGCTAAAGGTGTAGGTGGAGAAAGCATTTATCATAAAGCAGAAAAAGGGACAAGTCTGAAGAAGTTTGGGAAAAAGAAGAATAGATTTATGCAATTGATAAACTAATAAAGTTATATACATATTGCTCATTATGCCAGGGTTTTTCCTGTTTTTTTATTTATCTACATCACTCTTTCAACTAAATTGATATTATGTTGAAAGAGTGGATTTCTTTTTAAGACCCCTACTCCGCTGTTAAAATACAAATACATTAGGATAAAATATGTAAGCAGCATAAGACGTGTTTGTATACTACGAAAAGGGCAATCTAATGATTCCCCTTCTGCTCATTTCTTTTAAACTTGTGCTTTCGCTTTCTCATACTATTTAGCGTAGGCGCAGGCTATTGACTCCACGGTAGGTGACATACCAAAATGCGCAGTAATCATTTACCCGTTTGTCTTTGGTGAAATTTATTTTATTGTTAGGAAAATAACATACATCAAAAACAACAAAATAATATACCTATCAAAGAATTTGACTTTTTCACTTTGAAAATGATTATTTTTTATTACTTTTATAAATAAGAAAGTTAATATAGCTAGAAAAAGTATTAAACCAGTTATGGTATTAATTGGAGACACCATTACCTTAAAATAAGTTTCAGTAACCTTTTCTGGGAAATGCATTAAGATCCTCAATGTTTCATTCACTAAAAAGTGAAAAAAGATAGCCGGAATAATACTTTCAGTATAGATAGTTACTAGTGCAAAAGAGATACCCATTACAAATGCAAAAACCAAATTCCCAACCGTCATATGGTAAATGCTAAAAATAAGAGCACTTAAAATTATTGCCGGTTTTATGTTCATTCTCTGATATTCTTTTAATAATATGCCTCTAAAAAGAATTTCTTCACTAATAGCTACTGAAAAGCCAATCATAATAATGCTGTAAAAACTTATGTTTTTACTACTCTCCATAAGTGTACTAACAATTTTTTCAGCAGAAAGCCATTCGCCAGTTAGTAGATAATATTGAATCCTACCGAATATCACAGATAGCATGTGAACTACAATACCCATTAAAATACCAAGAAGAATATATTTTATATGTACCTTTTTAAGCCGAATGCTAGATAAGGTTATTTTCTTCTTTTTTAAGAAAAGAAAAAGCACATAGATAATTACCAGTTTACTTAAAAAGAAAAATAATTGTTTGTTTATTTGTAAAGAAAGTTCTTGTAATACAATTTCCACAAGAGGAAAAATAACCATAATTAGTATTGTTATATAAAATATAAAGCGATGAGTTTGCTTAATATTAGTACCCATTCTTACCCCTTTGTTATACGAAAATTTCAAATTCTAAAATGCAAACCCTTATTCTAAAAAGGGTTTGCATTTTCACTATTTTTAATTTATTTTGTTGCTACTTTTTTATATTTAATGTAGGTTTCATTTCTTTTTTCTGTTTTTATCAAATTACCAGTTGGGTTATAGGTTTTTAGTGTTCCAGTCAATTTCCATGTTTCTTTGTATTGGTCCCATTTTTTCGTTGCCGAGTATACCCTTTCTCCACCACCAGAAACAGCTATTATATCTTTTATTTCCACCTTAAAGCTAAGGTTAATACTCCATGTTGTAGTATCAGTTATTTTTTTGTGAAAGACTCTTGATTGTCTTGTATCTGTGGCTGTTTTCCAAGTATATTGATTACAAGTAGCACACATTATAGATATACCATTTTCAATATTAGTCATTTCTCCTGTTTTCTCATCTACAAGAACGGGTATTTCTTGACCTAAAAGTACATCAGTACCTAATAGAGTTGTATCTTCTGTCGGAAACTCACCTGGTTGGCTTCCCTCTTTTGTTAAATCAACCTCTTTAGTAGGAGAACTTGCAAAGGTTGATGTTGGATTAAATCCAAACAAAAACATAGGAATTATTAATATAAGATATAATAACTTCTTCAATTCCTCACCCCATCTAATATTTTTTTAAAAGACCTACAATGATTTTGCATAAACATTCGTCTTTTTTAAATTATCAATTAATCTCGCGTATATATTTCTAGGTATTAATTGCAATTTAATATAAATTAAAAGACGCCACTCACTGCTCTCCCTCATTATTGTAAATTTTACCATATAAGTATTTATTTTTTCACTTAATTAAAAAGTATACTAAGTCTTGAAATAATGAAAGTAGTAGTTTGCATTATAAGATTTAAAAGGTTTTATTAAGAATGTAAGTTACCTCACAAGTTTTACCTTCACACCTCCCGTGAATCCAACCTGATTAAACCTACCTTTACCTTAGTTCGACATTTTATTTTCCTCCCTCACACATCGAAAAAGACAGCCACCCCCGGCTGTCTTTTTCATTTCTATTAATTTATGAAAGCAGGTATCTTATGAACAAAACAAAAAAGAAGACAATTGGTGAAATGACAAATAGCCGGATGCGCTGGGCCTTTGACCCCTCAACTCGTGTTATTAAAAACAAAAAAGGAAAAGGTTCTTATAACCGGAAAAAAGAGCAATCCTATTGAGGATGCTCTTATTTTTTTCTTATTCGATTATTTCTTCATGGCGGTAAGGTAGCTCAATTTCCCGTAAGATAGGTACTTGATCTCCTGCTGTTTTTAGTATTGTTTTTACATACACAGCTTGTAGTGGTTGGAAGATATCAGTTGAAAAATTAAACTTCTCAGATAGGCCTTCGTCAAAATACAATTCGTGTTTAACCGTATAATCATTGAATGGTGGGCACCCTACTGGTGTTGTAACCTTTGGAGAATCAATATTGGCAAACCTTCGATCTGTTCCCTCTAAAGAAAACTTCGTTACAAATTCAGCGGTATCTTGTGAATACTCTCTGTACTCAACAATGATATCTTGGAACCCATACATAAACACCCTCTTATTATCATTGCGGAACCAGTACGGCTGCTTAACTTTGATTTGCAACTCTGTCACTTCCCTTTTAGGAAATGAGAATACCAGCTTCCCTGCTTCTGCAATTTCTTCCGGGACCTCCGTATTGTTCACTTGTTTTGTAGGGTATGTTTCTATCCTACGCCACTCCCCATTTTGATTCTTATATTTTTCCTTGTCCACGATAGTTTTCCGAAGTAAACAAATATAAGCCTTATCGCTCTTATGGTATTGCACCACAAGTTATCTTTTATCATCAAAATAAACAAGGTTAAATTTTTCTTCGATTAAGAAAGTGACCATAAAAAAGATCTAGTGCAGATGACTAGATTCTCTTTTTAATATCTTCCCTTATCGATTCAATGATAGTACCTGATAAATTTGCTGGAAGAGATGAACCATCCTCAAAAACCCATGTATTTATTATTTCAAGATCTTCTTTTTTAAAAGTAATGCTATAATCTTTATGATTGTGAGTAAAATCGGCTGTAACCGATTCTTCACCATCAAACTCGTCATCAATAATCATATTTTTTATTTCAAATGGTTTCACGATGTAATCTCCTTTTTATCGTTCTTGTATATAGAATTGGCTTTATATGATTGTTTATTCATTTTTTACAGCAAATTAAAAACCGAAGGGTTATTTCAGGAGATGAAAGCATTAAAACCATTCAGAAATCAAAATGTCGGTACCATCAAATAAGCGTCAAGAAAAGAAAAAACATGTAGGTAACTAATTCATCCTTAATTAAAGATTGCGTTTAATATATAAAGTCAATAAAACATAAAATCCACATAAAATGATTAGCTTCATGATCACCTTCACCTAATCCGTTTATCACAATCGATTAAATATGACTTCGCTTTCACTGACTGTTCCGGGAACACATGACGTGATACTTTACCACGGTGAAGAATCGGAATTTCAGGCTGTTGATATAAAACTTGTTTTAATATAGGAGTATTAATAGGCAAAAAACTACGGATTAGAGGAAAACCGGAGCAAATATAAAAGGAAATAAATTGCACTATTAAATGTGCCCTCCTGGCAAAACAACATTAAAACAAGCGTTACTTACTGATCAAAGTAAGTAACGCCTGTCTTCCAATCCTTACCCAAGCAATGATTAGTGGGTATTTTTTCTTTCTTACGTTAACACAGGAACTAACTAATGGCCTTATTAGGATTCCCCATCTCCATTATCAAAAAATGAATCAAATCCCCCATCAAAATCCTCTGTTGCCTCTTCAAACATTTCCTCAATATCAAAACCTTCCAACATCTCAGTAAATAGCATCGTCCCTAAAACACCCACTGCCAATCCACCAACCATTCCAGGTATAGCGTTAAATTGGGAAGCGCGAACATTATGCTGGTTTGCGGAATAAGAGAAGGGCTGTGTAAAAGCATAAGGCTGATCAATAGCTTCCGTTATATTTTTTGCTAGTAGTTTTTCAAGTCCGGCTTCATGTTCAAGAACATTTTGATTTAAATGAAACTCACGTTTTGCTTCAATTTCCTTGTAGCCGCTTTTACAGTCAACTTCCATCCAGACCCGGATACCTGATTCTTCATTGGCAAAACGCATTTCAACTTCATTTACTTGTCCCATGAATTGTTGAGTGGGGAAAAAAGCAAATTCCTGTCCATATTGGTCGAGTTTACCCGAGTCGGCTGTCTCGCGAAAACCTAATTGAGCCATTGCATTAAAAATGGCTTGAATAGAATTCTGGGGTTGGATGACTAGCCGGTCTACATCTTTGCGGTCAACCCCACCCTCAATATCAAGATGTGTATCCAGATAGTATGAGACAGTTCCCCTTGAAATAGGTATATTCGTAGGCAGGACGTAATGAAAAGGAATGACCTTACGTTCTTTGGGGTGAATACAATCACGATTAACTAATGGTATATGGGCAACTTCCTTAGAAACGCTTCCTTGTTTTAATACCACATTCATCATAAGCCGGACAGTCAATTGATTAATGTTCTGTTCCACCTCACCACCTTGAATGACAACCTCCCCTTGAATGCTTTCTCCCGCTTGATAATTACGATTATCACATTGTAAGTCTACAGTTGCGGCTCCTTTTCCTAAACTTGCTAAAATCTTTTTGAACATGCTACCTCTTCCCTTCGAAATTATCTCAAACCGTCTTAAGAATATGTAAATAAAAAGTCGCGTAATAAGAAATAGCAAGAAATCTATTCGCATTTAAGGAAACTTCTAAATTACACCTATAGAAATACGTCGAAATATGAAAATAGTTTCAAATGAATTTACTGCCGTAGGTGATTTTGATAAAAGGAGTAAGTAAAACACCCCCTTAAATGCATGCGCTTACATTTAATTCCGCATTGACACTTCTCTTTTTGTCAACAGTTCCGTTCATAATAAAAACGAAAGGCAACACTAAGATTTAAATAATTTCAGTTCATTTAAATCTTACTGGGGCAAAGTAATAGTCCTTGCTAATATATAGTAATAATAGACTTCACTTACAACTAAATAGATGCAAGAACCATTACAATTTCTGGATTAAGGATTGTAACTCATCTTGAAGGTTTCCTTTCGAAAAAGCAGAGTGCAGAATTTCATGAACAGTATTTAAGGAAATTTGTAGTTTTTCTTCACCTATTCTAGTTAAACGTGTGTAAATACCTCGTCGATCATCTTCGCATATTTGTCTTTGTAAAACGCCGCAGCTTTTTGCTTCCAGTCTGACTACCAGCCTAGATATAGCACTTTGACTTAATCCTACCATCTCTTGTAATTGTTGTAGCCTCAATTGTTTTTCGCTTGTTTTGGATAAAAAGTATAGAACGTAAAACTCTTTTAACGAAAGGTTATGATTTTTTTGCAAAGCACTTTCCAGTTCATTCGTAATGCTCATTTGAATATTAGTAAGAGATAGCCAATTATCTAAATACTTCTTTTCTTGGTTGTTTTTCATGCACATTCCACCCTGTTCTATCCTTTATAATTAAAATTGATAATCTTCATTCAATTAAATTGTTCTAATTCATTAAAAATTAATTTTCCCAAGCCGAAATTTAATGATTTAACTTTTTGAAAAGTACGTGCCATATTGGCAGTTTCCATGTTGTTAAATTGTTCTCTTCATTTTAGACGAGTTTCTTCTTTTTGTCTAAGTTTGAATTATTCCATAAAAAAAACAGTCAAAATGACTGCTCCTTTTTTCATGAGTTCAGTGTAACTGAACAGGATCCAATTTCATTTCCACCCCAGTTTAGTGAAAGCTTGTCTTGGTCTGAAAGAGGTCCTACACCACTTGGAGTACCTGTAAAAATAATATCTCCTTTCCCAAGTCCAAAATGCTCTTCTGTAAATTCTATAATCGTTTGCAAATCAAATAGTAAGTCTTTAATATTTCCGACTTGTACACGCTCTCCATTCTTTAACAAGGAAAAATCTAATTGTTCACATGCTTCGACACCTGGAAATGGAATGAAATCACTAACAACAGCTGAATTTTTGAAACCTTTAGCCAAAAGCCAAGGGTGCTGTTTCTGTTTTAACTGTGATTGAACATCTCTAAGTGTTAAATCCAACCCAATTGCCATCGCATCAACCATTTCATCTACTTTCATTCCTGGTTCGTACTGCTTTGCGATATGTATGACAAGTTCAGTTTCAAAATGAACGGAACCCTGATTACCCGGCAAAGCAATTGACTGACCTTTTGCTTCAACAAGCGAATGAGTTGGTTTTGAAAATAAAAAAGGGGACGTTGGGATTTCATTATTCAACTCTTTTGCATGCAAGGCATAGTTTCGACCTACACAATAAATATTTTTAATGTCTTTCCTCATAAAACTCACTCTTTTCTTTTTAGAAATTAAAATTAATGAATGGCTCTTTTCGTAAAAATTGTTGTTTTTAAAACAATACGATTTAAGGTTGATTGGAGCGCAAGTGCGAGACTCCTGCGGGAGCAGCGGGACAGGTGAGACCCCACAGGCGTTTAGCCGAGGAGGCTCACCGCCCGCCCCGCGGAAAGCGAGCATCTGGAGGGGAAATCAACCACACCGCTTTACTTGGTAAATAGCAACAAAATATGAGAAAACAGCCTAATGAATAGTAAAAGGTAAATATTAAGAAATGATTGCCACTTTCCCTAGTCATGACAATCGTCGTTTAATAGTCAGCCAGATTAATAATCACAAATTCAAATAAGAAAAAATCCTCAGATTTAAGTATATTTTATATTTTTCTGACTCTTTATACAACCGTTATACCTGTTAAAAGAAAATCCATTTCGATAACATGATTTCATCTCCGTACAATATGTAAACATAATCATAACGGATTAGAAGAATCGCTATAAAGAAATTTTTCACATTCTTTGGGTGAACATACCAGATTTATTGCGTTCTCTTCTTTTGCCTTTATAAAGTGTTTCCTAGTTCGACTGCATAATTCGTGCGAGTTCTTTTTCTAAAACAGCGGGCTCGTTTGCGTAATTGTAAATACCTAAAAACTTCTCTATAGCCTCTGGATGGGAACTGATCAGCTTGTTGACAGCTTCCTGTTGTTCAGATATGCGTTCATTCTTCGAAATTTGGCATCCCATGTGAAACCGAACCATAAACTCATCTTCTATTGCCTTTTGATATTCTTTAGACATTTGATTTGATGTATTGGATTGCCCCTTATATTTTAATAGAATATTGGATAATATACGTGCTCCACATATAGCATCATGGATCCCCTGCGCCATGCCAGGATCTTTAAAACAAACCGCATCACCAACCAACGCCCATCCTTTTCCCATTCCCTTATACCAGTAATTATCATATCCCAGTATACCTTTGACAGGTTCAGCGATTTCAGCATCTTCCAAGCGAGCTCCAATTGTTGTATTAGGAAAGTTATCTGTCAAGAGATTGCGCAGACAGCTTTCCGGATTTAATTTCAACCGTTCTATCAATTCCTTATTTTCTAATGAGAAAATGCCGACAATAACATATAAATCATCATTCGTCGGAAAGAGAATGGCTGTGTTATCTTTTCTCTTGTATACTTCAAATTTAGGGACATCATCGTGGCGAAATCCAGAAAAATACCCAAAATAGATGCCGACTGTTGCCGGAATACTTGTTTTGAGTTCACTTTTTACCAGCTTGCGAATAATTGAGGATCGGCCGTCTGCCCCCACTACCAGGCGAGCTAAAAATTCTTGCTTCTTGTTGTTTCCGTCTAAACCTTTCACGCCTATTACTGTTTCGTCATCACGGATGACATCCGTCACACGAAATCCTTCTAAAACGGTAACATTCATTTGAGATTTGGCTTGTTCAAGTAAGATATGATCGAGATAAGTTCTCCTAATGCAATAACAACTGTCCTCACCGTAAACCACAGGGATGAGTCCTTCTATCACTGTATCCTCAAATTGAAATTTAATATCCCGTACCGGTGGGGCATTTGTTTCCAGTAACTTGTCCATTACACCTATTTCCCGAAGAAGAGCGACAGTATTATTGAAAAAGGTATGGGTTGATAATGTGTCCCTTGGAAAAGTCGATCGGTCAACTAACAACACATGGAAACCTGCCTTAGCAAGATAAATTGCCAGAGCAGAGCCGGCACATCCAGCACCGGTAATGATGACGTCATACATCTTATTCATCGTATCACTCCTTTTTCAAGTACCATGATTGACTTGCTTATCCATTAGTAGAGCTTGATAAAAATATACTACATACATAAAATATGGAAGTTAAAACTAAAAAAGTACAGAGAATTCCAAAGTCGACCCCGTCTATGTGAAGAATCGAATTTTTTACTTCATCTTATAGAACTCCCTCATTTAATTCAGGATTTCATCCCACTGGGTAAAGGAATTACAAAGGCATCTCATCTACCACACTATCAAAACAGAAAAGCATTGGTATATCGTTTGCATCTTTAAACCATCAAGTGTTAAAAGCAGACTTTTTCGTTAATATTCTTCCAAATCGGTTTCAAATAAAGTGAACTAAAGAGTGCTACTTCTAGAATTACATAGTATGTATTAATCAGGGGGAATTTTAAAAAGCCAGAATACAAAAGCAACAATAATGAATAGCCGCACATAATAAAAAAACATAGTTCTTTATTAGAGATGTCCTTGATTGGTAAGAATAAATCCATTTATTTTGACAAAAAAAAGAGCCAACAAGTTGTTGACTCTTTGATTTAAAAAGTAGAAGCTAAATCTTTTGATCGTGCTATAGCATTTTCTTTTATTTCTTGTGCTTTATCAGGCATTGCTGCATGTCCTTCAACGAATACACCTTCAAAGGAAGGCACTCCGAAGAATTGCATGATGATTTTTAGATACCGGTGACCCATTTCCATTTCAGCAGCTGGCCCTTCTGAATAAATACCACCACGAGCTTGAATATGCAAGGCTTTCTTATCAGTTAAAAGACCAACTGGGCCTTGATCGGTGTATTTAAATGATTTACCTGCAACAGCTACAGAATCTATATATGCTTTCATTACTGGCGGGAATGAAAAATTCCATAAAGGTGTTACAAATATATATTTATCGGCAGCTATAAATTGCTCACATAACTCTGAGAGTCGACTAACTTTTGCTTTCTCATCCGCCGAAAGTTCTTCAAAGCCCTTTCCAGATTGAAGTTTCCCCCAACCACTGAAAACATCTACATCAATTTCAGGAATATTTTCTTTATAAAGGTCAATATTCACTATTTCATGGCTAGGATTTACTTCTTTGTAAGTGTCAATAAATGCTTTTCCAACAGCCATACTGTAAGATTGTTTATCATCATGAGGATGAGCTGTGATGTACAATACCTTAGTCATTTTGTATCTTTCCTTTCTTTTTACATATTTGAACATTCTAGTTTGTCTTGGAAATTCAACATTTATACATTTACTCTAACTAAAATAACTTTAATTGATATGTATAAAATTATTCGTTACCCGCCCATAAAACGCAGATTTAAGGAAGGTATAAATCTTCTTTCAAGTTTTGAGAAAGAATGCGAATTTGGGATATGATATAACAAGACAAACCGGTTATTTTTAGGAGGCTTTAGAAAATGACGAATTCAATAAAATTTGACCTGCACACTCACCATGAACGATGTGGACATGCTATCGGCACAATTGAGGATTATGTAAAACAAGCCATTGAATACGGCTTGCAATATATTGGGATTTCTGATCATTCTCCATATTTCTATAGTGAGGACGACCATCTCTACCCAACTATCGCAATGGCAAAAAGTGAACTTGTCCCTTATATTGAGGAAGTTCTTCGCTTAAAAGAAACATATGAAGGTAAAATTCACGTGTTATTAGGAATGGAAAGTGATTTCTTCCCTGATCACATTGAAGTCTACCGTCATCAATTTCTTTTACACCCTTTTGACTACATAATTGGATCTGTTCATTATGTTCAAGACATTAGCATTTTTAAAAAAGGGCGTTGGAATGGTTTAACTTCTAAAGAACAGTCAAAATTAAAGAATGAATACTATGAATTAATACAGAAATCTGCAAAAAGCGGAGTGTTTCAAATCTTAGGCCATATTGATGCAATGAAAGGGTTTTATCCTGCCTTTTCATCCATTGAAACAGACAGTATTGAAAAAACGTTAAAAATCATTAGTCAAGAAGATATCGCCATTGAGATTAATACCTCTGGTAAAACAAAAGAGTGTGGTGGGTGGTATCCAGCAGATGACATTTTAGAAAGAGCTCTTTTCTATAATGTGAAGGTAACATTTGGATCAGATTCGCATACACCTGAACGTATTGGCGATGAATTTGAACAAGTAAAAAAAAGACTAAAGGAAATCGGCTTTTCTGAGTGGGCTTACTTTGTTAACAAGCAAAGGATTCTCACTCCACTTTAACCTTCCAGTCAATAGGGTTAGAACTTGTCCAATCGCTTGAGTATCCATTAACAATGTGTATCGTAGGGATGGTTTTTTCAACCCTTTTGCTGCTAAGAAGGGCGATGCAAAAAAAATTCGTGTCCAGGTATCGGTTATGATCCTGCTTCGAATCTCATTAAACCCCTCATCTGATCAAAGAATCGGTACCAATCTTTTTTATGAACATAAAATAATCATTAAGCATTCTGTAAAAAAAATTTTAGCACGGTTGCTTACAAGTTCTTACCCGTTCATTTCAACTAATCCCAGTCATCATCTTATTTTTTAGCATAAAATCAAAATATTTAGGGAAATTAATAACTTACCATTCGTTAATCTTATAAAAAGGAGTTGATTTGGGTATGATTGATAACCCATTGCATAAAGAGAATGACGAAAACTCTGTAGAGTCAGTTGAAGGTAAGGATGTTTTTAACTCTTCAATAGGGAGATCCGAAGCCCCTCCAATAACACCGTCAAAAGATCCTGAATTCGATCTTTTTGGCACAGTATTAAACGGGTATCCGTTTTAATTAAACTTCCTTTTTCAATTTACCTTCAGAACCTTGTGAATGGTATTAGAGCATTAGATTTCAAACCTACATTATAATTTCCTATATAATAAAGAAGAGCACATATTAGTCACGTATAATATGTGCTTTACTTTTTTAAAATTCAAGCGCCCTTTTCTGGATTTATGCTAGTGTACCTAATAATAATAATTCATTTGCCTCTTCGGTTAGTCTATCTCACCTGGTTCTTCACCTGGAATTAACACTTCTCCAATTTTATCGATTGAGTCAACTATCGGCACTTTTTAAACTGCCTACATAAGAAAAAAGGTTGCAACAGCAACCTCCCTTTGAAGTAAGCCCTCTCTTTCATGAAATAGCTGAAGCTGGTCTGTTTTTTAATTCCCCGGGGTCGCCTCGTTTCCTGGCTGCTGTACTTGAACCTTGTCCCCTATTTCAATGGACAACAAATCCTCACCTACTAAAACAGTTCCTCCATATGTTTTTTTAGTTCTTTCAAGCAAATTAGCTTTTTCCTCTGTTAATCCACCCAATAATACTATATGTGAGTACACAGCAAGTTTTGGTTGTATTTGGCTAAAGACTTTACCTGCTTCCTCCGGTGTAGTGTGAAGATCAAGTATATTGGCGATTGTTTCTGATTCATTATCAGGTTTTGCAGCTGCAACTTCATGAATAACTACGTCGGCACCTTTAGCAATTGTAATTAGGTTTTCATTATAGCGGGTGTCACCTGAGATAACTACTGAATGTCCTTTGTAATTAATCCGATAACCGAAAGCGGGCTCAATTGATTTATGGTCTACCTTGAAGGCCATCACTTCAATTCCTTTTCTTTTATAGACGATCCCCTCCTTGATATCATTTGCGGCGATACTTGCTCCTTCTACATTTCCATTTCCAGAATCATCTCTTGCATCCAAATCGGCTTTAAATGCTTTATTCATATGTAACATCATTTTCTCGGTTCCCTTAGGTCCCCAAATGTTAAATGCTTGGTCTCTTTTCCCTCCTGTTGGTAAAGAACCTGTAAGCCATACGTCTGGTATGCCGATTGTATGATCCGAATGTAAATGAGTAAGAAATAACTTGTCAACACTGCCAGGTAACAGATTCGCTTTATATAATTGTAAAGCAGTACCACGTCCAGCATCAAAGAGAAGTTTTTCATCACCAACTTCTACAAGTGTAGATGGGCCGGAGCGGGTTGTACTTAAAAGAGGAGAACCTGTTCCTAATAGCGTTACTTTAAAGTCGGTTTGCTGTTCAGCTGTTTGGCCAAATGAAGGAAGAAATAATGATAATGATAGAACTATTGAAGCTCCCAACAAAAAAACAAAAGAAATATTCTTTATTCTTTTCTTCATATCAAAAACCTCCTTATTTTTTCTTTACTCATGGAAGAACAATTTAATTGTTTTTAATATAAAACATAGTTTTATAAATACTTCCACAAACTGAATGTTACAATATTTATAATATTCGGTCAATAACTCCCAAAGTAAAATCCTGTATACTAATTCAACCTTCCATCAAGACAACAGGACCCAAGCTGAAATAATCGTACAGAATATTGGATTTCTTATTGGAACAATTGTTCATACTAAAGAAAAGTATCTGTTAAAGAAGGAGTTTATATGCCAAACAAAAAAAAACATAATCCAGCTCAACATAAAAGTCAGGTTAGTAAATTACATTACAACGGAATGGAAGTGGATACTGATGTCAATGAAGATCCCATTCGCGAAAAATTATTAGATGACTCAGTTGATTCTTATCTAAAATTGAAAGAAGGACAGGAATATTAAGGAGAAACTCTGGTCGCTAATATCTTGTTTAAGAAATGTTGTTATTCTAATTCAATCGGGCCCCTATTAAGCTTTTGAGGGGGCCATTTTGTATTTTCATCAACGTACATTTCCTTAACAGTAAGACTCTGAATTATGATGTCTTAATGCACTAACGTTTCATTAATTGAAAATGACGATATAATGTTAGTGGAATGATTGTATTCGCAAAAGGAGGTTCGTTTCTTGAATATTTTAATTTTGGGTGGAACTGGACGAGTTGGGGGGCAATTAGTTACTTATAGTCTCCAAGACAGACATCATGTTACAGTTTTGGTTCGCACTCCAGAGAAGATTGGAATGAACGATGACAATTTAACCATTATTCAAGGTAATGCTTTAAATAAAGATGATATCAGACGTGCCATGCATGGGATTGATGTAGTTTTTAGTGCACTGAATACTGATGGGACAACCACTTTATCAGCAAGTATGCCACTAATTATTGATGCAATGGAAAACGAAGGTATCCAACGAATTATTACCATTGGAACAGCAGGTATCCTGCAAAGTAGAACAACCCCAAATACTTTGCGTTATCAGTCACGTGAATCTAAGCAGAAGTCAACCCGCGCAGCGAAAGAACATCATCAAGTTTACGAAATGCTGAAACAATCAACACTTCAATGGACTATTGTCTGCCCTACATATTTGCCGGATGGAGAAAGTGTTGGTACATATCGTGTGGAAGGTGACTTTTTACCGGAGAATGGGGTTGAAATATCCGTGCCGGATACAGCGGAATTTGCATTTAGCCAAATAAAAAGTAGTGATTATTTAAAATCACGAGTAGGTATTGCCTACTAATAATTCCAATTATTGATACTCCCCTTTGAAAAAATATTTGTTTAATCTTAGATGAAGTAAAGAAACCATCTCGTCCTTTTAAAGCCGGTACAATTATTGTAAATGCACACAGTCAGCTGAACCATTGCCAAGAATATTTTCCGGTTTCATTAGGGCGAAGATTTCGCCCGTACCTTGTTCATGAACCTTCCATTCCATTGTGCTATATTTCCCCTCCAAAAATAGCCACATTCTGCCTGTCAGGAGCAAACTCTAGCCCGTTCCATTTAAATACAGTCTGTACAAATCCTAGTGAGTCAGCATTGTACCTCCCTGCGATCTTCTGATACGCTTCGAGCTCATATATGCCATCCCTATTGTAATCAACCGGATATAAACCAGATAAAGGATTGACCCATCCATCTATCGGCGCCTTCAATACACCAACCTTGTTATAAATTTCAGATAAATATTCCTCACCCTTATAAGTAAGGTCAAGAATGTACCTTTCTTTAAGGTAATAACTGTTCACCTTTGCCTTGTATTGGTCTTCATAATTAACAGCATATTTATAGGTTTCATTGAATGCGTCTGAATTAAAAATGGTCATGAGTTGACCGTTAAGATATGAAAAAACATACGCATAAATGGAACCACCGCTTCCTCCTGTATCAATGACCACTAAAATGTCATCCCCTTTGTTACCTGTAAAATCACCAAGAAAAAGGGTCGGATTATATCCTCCGTTATTTTTCATGGGAACATGTTCATATTGATCAGTCCTCCCCTTTTGGATAACCAAAGTTACATTCCTCCAAAAGGGGCTATCAGGGGTTTTGTTTGCGGTAAGAAAAACATTGTCCTTTATCCCATCCCCATCAATATCGCCTTGCTTTGAGGTCACTGTGACTGTTCTGTACAAGTTCATTTCCCTTGAAAGAGCAGATTGGAGGCTCAATTGCATGTCTAGCAGTTCCTGCTTTGAAGGATAAGGATTTGGAAACGACAAGGCGTTATCGATTGTTTGCACCGCTTCACTTGTTAAACCGGCTCTTCTTTGAGTCTCAGCCAAACAGTACCAATAATAGGGATCATTCGTTTTTTGTATTTTTGTGTAATAGTAATGAATCACTTTTCTGATGTCATACGTATCCAACTTCATCCCACCTGTCTCACTTTATTATCCATATGAATTGTATGCGGGAATTTAGTGAATAATCTTGAGTACATATCTATTGCTGGAAACAACAATATTGTCCTTTTCAAATTTAGTACCCTTATTATGAATGATTTCTGTTGCCTAATACCTTTTTATGAACTTTTTTCGCTTGCATATATTTATTTAATTTGCTATTATAACTGACGAACGTTCGTTAAATTATGAGGTGATATTATTGAAAAGTAATGAAATTAAGGAAGCCGCTCTAAAATTTTTCACGATTCATGGTTATGAAGGAGCGTCCCTTTCTCTAATAGCTGAAGAAGTCGGCATGAAAAAGCAATCCATTTACGCCCATTTTAAAGGCAAGGATGATCTTTTTCTGCAAGTTTTACGTGATGCGAAAGAGACGGAGCTATCTTCGAAACTCCAATATTTCAGTAAAGTCGATTCAAAAAATCCTGAAAAAGATTTATACGGATTCCTGCAATTGGTCATCGATCTTTTCCAAAAAAATGAGCATATAAAGTTTTGGCTGCGTATGTCCTTTTTTCCGCCAGCGCATCTTGAAAAAGAAATCGAGCAGGAAGTCATAGATATCGAGGAAAAGGTGCAGGCAATTCTGGAATGTAAATTCCAGGATTGGATTAATGCCAAATTAATCGTCGAAGATGCAGCCATAACTCCGACCTATGCTTTCTTGGGAGTAGTGGATTCCATTTTGCTTGAGCTTGTATACGGCAATGATGAGAAACGGCTGAAGGAAAAATTGGCAGCCTCTTGGAAAGTGTTTTGGAGAGGTATTTCACAAGAATGATTCACAACGAAAGTGGTGTTAACACATGAATAAACCAATTAAAGAACAAAAGGCGGTATTAATTATTCTTCTAAGCAATATATTCATTGCTTTTCTGGGAATTGGACTCATCATCCCCGTCATGCCGTCATTTATGAATATCATGCATTTATCAGGAAGTACGATGGGCTATCTTGTTGCCGTATTTGCGGTATCACAGCTTGTTATGTCTCCATTCGCAGGTCGTTGGGTTGACCGTTATGGGAGAAAGAAAATCATCATCATCGGCTTATTCCTTTTTGGTGTTTCAGAACTTATCTTCGGTGTAGGGACAAACGTATCGGTGTTTTATTTATCAAGGGTCCTAGGGGGAATAAGTGCCGCCTTTATCATGCCAGGTGTTACTGCATATGTTGCGGATATTACATCCGTTCAGGAAAGGCCAAAAGCAATGGGCTATATTTCAGCTGCCATTAGCTTGGGCTTTATAATTGGGCCAGGGATCGGTGGCTTTGTTGCAGAATATGGTATACGCTTGCCCTTCTTCCTTGCGGCGGCCATTGCTTTTGTAGCATGCCTTTCATCAATATTCATTTTAAAAGAGCCGATGACAAAGGAACAGCTTGCAAAAGTTTCTGCAAATATTAACCAAACAAACTTTATGGGCGATTTAAAAAAATCACTAAACCCGCTTTACTTTATTGCGTTCATCATCGTATTTGTACTCGCTTTTGGTTTATCAGCCTATGAAACTGTTTTTAGCCTATTTTCTGATCATAAATTCGGCTTCACGCCGAAGGATATTGCAATAATCATTACAATAAGCTCTATTTTCGGAGTTATTGTGCAAGTATTCATGTTTGGAAAACTGGTGGATATTCTCGGCGAAAAGAAGCTTATCCAATTATGTTTAATTGTCGGTGCCATTTTTGCGGTAGCGTCCACTATGATTTCCAGCTTTTTGGCAGTTCTAGTGGTAACTTGCTTCATCTTCCTTGCATTTGACCTGCTTCGTCCGGCATTGACGACATTTTTATCAAAAGCTGCCGGGAAAGAACAAGGATTCGTTGCTGGAATGAACTCCACCTATACGAGCTTAGGAAATATCGCCGGGCCATCCATGGGAGGATTGTTGTTTGACGTAAACATTCACTACCCTTATCTTTTTGCTGCTGTCATTATCGTCATTGGCCTTGGCATTACAGTCATTTGGAAAGAAAACCGATTGACAGAAAGCTTAGCGAAATATTAATGTCCCGGATCGAATTCCTTAGATTTTAAATGCACCTTTCCTTTTCGGGCTGGAAAACTCTCAAACTTGAAAAATGATATTCTACTAAAAAACCCCTTGTCCATATTGGCCAAGGGGTTTAACTTATCCAGATTAATCATTTTTGCTATTATTATTTAAAAGTGGGATTCTGTTTTATATTACTGGTGGTATACGCTCCAAATTAATTCTGAATTTATATCGATCTGCACGGTAGACTGATCTGACAACCCCAAGGGGTCGATTCGTATCCAGGATAATTCTTCGTTCTATCAGCAATATAGGGGAACCTTCGACTACCTCGAGCATTTCCGCCTCTTTTTTTTGAGCGATGGAGGCTTCAATTATCTGTCTGCCATGCTGGATTTGTAAGCCGAAGGTTTTTTTAACATAGTCATGTATGGAACTCACGGCCATTTCTTCCGTTAGATCCGGGGCAAGATCTTTAGAGATGTATAGCCTTTCAAATGCCATCGGCAACTGATCAGCAAGCCTTACACGTTCCAGTTCGAAAATAGGAGTTCCTTCTTCAATCTCAAGCTTTGCAGCAAGTTCATGATCAGCATTGACCTCTGTAAAACTGATGACTCGTGTACTTGGTTTATGTCCTCTTGATATCATATCCTCTGAAAAGTTTGTTAATCCTTGCAAGGGCTGCTCCAATATTTGTTGGGCAACGAATGTTCCTTTTCCGCGCTGCCTGTATAAATAACCGCCATTTACGAGGTTAGAAATCGCCTGTCTCACCGTCATCCTGCTTATTCCATATTTTTCAGTATATTCTTTTTCTGAAGGAATCATCTCTCCTGGCACCAATTCAAGGTTTTGAATCGCTCCTTTAATCTCCTCTTCAAGTTGATGATAAATGGGACTCGGGGAATTCTTTTGGATCATTTAGCGTACATCTTCCTTTCATCGTGATGTAAATTTTACAAGGCATCCTGTTCGGAAACATCTCAAGCTAAAATTCCGTTCGATGATCCCTATCCATGCTAATAAACACGATAAGACAAACTTATATTTAAGTATCCAAATTCCTTTTTGTGAATTTCAATACCGATTCCCTTGAACGTTCAATTTCATTTTTATTTTCATTATAGAATTTTGAAACGTACGCATAGAAAATAATGCTGACCGTTAGAAATTGTGCAAAAAGCGAACTTGTTGCAGCACTTCGGAATTTTGCCTCAGGAGCACGTACATGATTTAGGGACATATCAACTTTTTTAGTTAGCCCATTGTTCCCCAATCGTGATAAACCAATTGTTTTAATTCCATATGCTTTAGCAATATCAACGAGTTCCAGAACTTCTTCAGTTTCGCCACTATTGGAAATACAGAAAAAAACGGTATTCTTTGATGATGCAGCGAGTGCTGTGGCCGTAATATGCGGGTCTTGATTAGCACTTACAATTTTTCCTAACCGTAACCATTTCTGTGTAATATCTTCAGCAACAAGCCATGATGCCCCTAATCCATAAACATAAATCACATCTGCACTTCTCATGGTTTCAATGATATTGTCTAGAACGGTCTCATCCAAATAATGTGCCGTTTCCTGGATAGCTTGGACAGAGTTGGACACTATTTTATTTTTGATGGACGCTATTGTTTCATTAGGCTCAATGTCATGGAAACCTTTTTTCTCCGGTTGCGAAATCAGTGATGATAGGGATACCTTCAGTTCTGAAAAACTGTTAACTTTTATCGAATGACAGAATCTCGTTACTGCAGAACTGCTGGCATTGGCATGGTCAGCTAATTCATGTATCGTCATTCTTATAATATCTTGTGGATTTTCTAAGATATATTGGGCAATTTTCCTTTCTGAATTAGGCAACTGGTTCAATAAACTTTCAATTCTCAATAAAATATTTTCAACGGGCATATCGTTTACTCTCCTTGATCTTTACTTACTTTAACTGCTTCATTGCTATGTAGTAACCACCCAAGGTAGCTGATACGTCATCCAAAACAAATTTCACTTTTGGTTTTTCAAGTTTAATATGATTGATGAAAGAGCTTTGCACCAATGGTATATTTGTCAATATGCTACCTTTTATCGCAATTGTAACATTCTCACTTAACATTAACTTCTTGATAACCTCAAGCGTTTGTTTTGAAAGGTGGTACCCAGCCTGATTCAGAATATTTTGCGAGAAACCATCGCCCTTCTCCGCATGTTGGACAATTAGGGGAACAAACGCGGCAATCTCGGATTTCGTGGCGGAATAAATGAATTTCTTCAGTTGCATTACACTATGAAGCCCAAGTTTTTTAAGTATTGTCTCGGTTAAATGGCTATATTCATATCCCTCATCCTCTTCTTTCGTCATTTTTATAAAAGCCTGCATGGCGATCCAGTAGCCACTTCCTTCATCCCCAAGAATGTGTCCCCAGCCTCCAGAAGATTTCTCGATACCTTTATGGATGCCGATACTTAAAGATCCAGTTCCGGATATGGTCAAAATGCCATCATTTCCTTTTAGTAAAGCAGCATGAGCGATAATTCCATCATTTACAATCGTGAACGGGGCATTAAATGCCTTGCTTAATGCACGTTTTATGCCCTGCGGATTTTCAACTCCTCCATACCCGGCTAGACCTAAGCAAATGTAATGGCAGCTTCCATTATCAATAGGCGTTATGCATTGTTCAATTGCCTGTATAATGTTAGCGATGGCTTGTTTTTCATCTATAAGCAGGTTACCATACCCCGCTTTGCCTACACTTATTTTATTTCCCTTTAAATCATAGGCCATTGCTTCAGTTTTAGTGCCACCGCCGTCAACACCGATAATATAATTCATATCATTCTCCTATTCAGTAAAAAAGGGAAGGAAATTACCCTTCCTTCCCTGAAGATTCTCCATTAACATCGAATTGGAATTTCCCCCATGGTTCCAAATAATCGAGGAGAAAGATTTCCTCTTCCGCTATTCGGCCAACTACATTTGTTTTCCCCGAATTCTTCATTTCCTTCAATGCAATCTGCAGTTCCCCTTTATATTGTCCATAGAGCTCATTTTCAATTAAAATATCACCACGTCTAATATCAGGGGTATATGTTGGTTTAAATTCTTCGCCCTTATATTTCACTCGTGATTGAGTCGAGCGAATAAGGTAATCGGAAACATCACCACGGTAAAAATGGAATTCTTCCAATACTATTTTTTTCTCTAAAGCTGTTATGGTGTCGTGAAGGTTAACATTAAATGTTAACAGACCGCTGTTTAACAGGCTAAGCTCCTTCAATTCATCTTCGGATGCGTAGGCATTTGCAATAATTACATCATCAATCAACCCTGTCGCATACAAGTGTTTCGCTTGTGTCGTAATGGGCAATTCCCGGTGCATTTCCAATGTACATAGCCCTTCCATGATAGGCCAAGGTCCGTACGTTGCTGCATGTGAGCTTATGAAAGCTGCCGTGCGTATATTATGCTTTTTGAATGACTCACAGCATTTTATAAAATGAGGATAGCTCAGCCCTGCATAGCGATGAGGATAGAAGTTATGCGATCCTACTAAATTCTCTTTATTTGGTTTGTAATCGATAATATTTTCTAAATATTTTGTTGCATTGCTCATATTTATTTCAATTTTGAGACCATATGGATTATGTGTCATAATCGACTCTTCGTTACCTGTAAAGCCCATGTCCAGTCTGATCCCATACGCACCTAATTCTGCAAAAAACGATAAGTCATTATAAGAAATGCCTAGCGAACCGAATACTCGGGGAGCAATATCGACCATCACTTCCATATTCAATTGATTGGCATAACGAATCGTTTCTTTAAATTCTTTTAAAATCTTCTCTTTGTCACCTTCGACGGATAGCAAGCAAGTAAAGATCTTTTTGAATCCATATTTGTGTGCAAGTGCAATGTATTCCATGTCTTTTTCAACGGTTGAATGCTCTGGATAGATAGAAATACCGAGTTTACCCATTATTTAATCACCTCTTTACTGTTGTGGAGCTAGCTTTTTTACAATGCGAATCATATGTTCAATTAGCTTTTGTTCACTCATTGCCGTCATTAAGTGATCCTGAGCATGAATCATTAATAATGTTTTCTCACTTGGAACTCCATTCAATTCTGCCTGAATCAGTTTGGTTTGTGTTTTATGGGCCAAGTTCAATTCCTCCTGACCCTATTTAATTAGATCCTCTGCCTTTTCAAAATTGAATTCTTCCGCTTCTTTCAGTGCGTCAAATGCTAAACCCCTCGCATTTCCACTATGTGATATTATCTCAAAAATTTCCATTTCATTATTGTTCATTTCAGTTGACATATCATTACACTCCTATTTTATGTTAGATTTTGAAGGTTCATTGGAATACTGTAATCCGTTTAAAACACCATTCACTTGATGTTCGGTACAGCATTTTCACTGAAAAATCGTGGTAAGTATTCTTGATGCGCTTTTAAAAGTTTTTGTAAAACAATTTCCGCCAAGTCATCACTTGGAATAAGCGGGTTAATCGTTAAAGCTAATAACGCTTTATCATAAGAACCTGTAACGGCTGCCTCAGCACCAATTCTTTCAAATGATTTAATTTGTTGAATTAAGCCAAGCACTTGTATGGGTAATTTTCCCATAGTCAAAGGAATTGGTCCATTTTTGGTGACGATACAACTTACTTCGACTGCTGAATCATGATCTATATCCGTAAGCGATCCTTTGTTTTGTACATTTAGCACTTGAATGTCTTTTTTATCATTATAAATGGAAGAAATAACATTACATGCTGCATCGCTATAGTAAGCTCCACCACGTTGCTCTAATTGTGGAGGCTTGATGTCAAGGGTTTCATCCTTGTATAGGTCAAACAAACCTTCTTCCAGTTTTTTTACAACTTCTGCTCGAGTTTTCCCTGATTTGAATGCTTCCAACTCTTCTTCTAAAATCGTTTTTGTTTTGTAATAATAACGATGGTACGGGCAAGGCACCACTCCTAAAGATTTCAAAAATCTTCTGTTCCAAGCCAATGGGGCAATATTCTTCATCGTCAGTTGAATTTCAGGATTGCCAAGCATTTCAAGCACTTTATCCGTGACTTCTTCATCATCAACGAACACATGCATCCCGAATACCATATGGTTTAACCCGGCGAAATCCATGTGCACTCTCTTCATATCAACACCAAGCATGTCGGAAATAGACATATGCATATTAAATGGAACATTGCATACCCCAATGACTTTTTTATGCTTGCTGTAGCGGAGAAGGGCTTCCGTTACCATCCCAGCTGGATTTGTGAAATTAATTAACCATGCATCCGGGCAGAGCTCCTGCATTTCTTCTGCAATTTCCAGAAGAATGGGGATAGTTCGTAATGCTTTGGACAATCCTCCTGCGCCATTTGTTTCTTGACCAATTAAGCCTAATTCCAATGGGATCCGCTCGTCCTTGATTCGTGCATCAAGTAAACCCACTCTCATTTGCGTTGTGACAAAATCCGCATTTTGCAAGGCTTGACGGCGATCTAACGTTAGATGTATTTCCATTGGAAGTCCTGCTTTTTCAACCATACGTTTTGCTAATGTTCCTACAATCTCCAGTTTTTCTTTTCCTGCCTCAATATCCACTAACCACAGTTCTCTAATGGGCAACTCATCATATCGTTTAATAAAACCTTCTATTAATTCTGGTGTATAACTGGAGCCTCCACCAATTGTGGCAATCTTCAACCCGTTTTCCATTTCCATTCCCATAACACCTCATTGTAAGCTAATCTGAATTCTTCATTTATTTATAGATGATTGCATAACAAACCAATGCGCTTACCGCTAATAAAGACAAGAATAATAGTGCTGCTTGTTTCTTGTTTTTAAACTTACCTTCAACAAAACAAACAACCATCGTCAATCCTGCGCTTATGGCAAAGGTATTTCCCATGTATAGTGATAATTGTTCATTTATCTCAAAGGCATCCATTAATCTGTTAAAGATAAAATTAAAAACAAGAATGAAGCTAAAAAATAGAAAGGCACTTTTGTAACTAAAAAAGTGGATTCTGGAAGTTGAATTCATGTTCTTTCCCCCTCTCAATTCATAAAAGGAGTTTGGAGCATTTAGTCCCAAACTCCCTTTTAGGTATTCCTTATAAAGCGATATTTTTTTGATCCGTTGTTTCTACCATGTTTTCCTGCGCTAAAAGCTTTTTATCGTACATCTTAAAGAATGGCAGATAAATAATAACGGAAATGGTTAAATTCACCATCACTAGAACAATGGCTCTCCAATCACCTCCTGTTGAAAGGTAGGCACCTATTGGAGCGGGCAGTGTCCAGGGAACCATTACATAAGTCGGATTCACCAGTCCGATGGACGTTGCTATATAGGCAAGTGTTGCACCAATTAGCGGTGTAATGATAAATGGAATGATCAGTACCGGGTTGAGTACAATTGGCATCCCAAATATTACAGGTTCATTGATGTTAAAAATGCTTGGTACGATTGTTGCTTTCCCCATTGCTTTACTATAGGTGGACTTTGCCGTTAAGAGCATGGCAATTACTAAACCCAATGTTGCACCAGACCCACCAATCCAAATAAACCATTGGAAAAATGTTTCAGGAGCGATGTGGGGAATTGCCTTTCCAGCAGCAACCGCAGCAGAGTTATTCCCCAAGTATACTTCCCAAACCGGACGAGCTACGGCACCTACGACTGATACGCCATGAATACCAAATGACCAAAAGAATGTAATCAAAAATACTGGAATTAATACACCTGGCAATGTATCGCCTGCACTGATGAGTGGTGCAACCGCTTTATCGACAAGTGAGTGTAAATCAACAGCAAAAACGACTGTAATTAAAGTCATAACAAGCAGAACAATTGAAACTGGTATTAATGCTTCAAATGAACGGGCCACTGAAGTTGGAACAGAATCCGGCATTTTGATTGTGATATTTTTTGTCTTACAAAGACGTAAAATTTCGACAGCAAAAATGGATACAATCATTCCTACAAAAAGACCATGTCCGCCGAGATTTGTCATTGGCAGAACAAATCCCACATCATCCATCGTCTTTACACCAATTGTGAACAAGAAGGCTGCTAATGATAGTAAACCTCCAGATAGAGGATCAAGTTTATAGCTTTGAGATAAACTGTAGCCTATACCAAAAGTAATATATAGCGTCATGATGAACATCGTTAATCGATATGGTATTAAAATTTCAGCTATATGTTTTGCAGACCATTCACCTAATGCAGTATCTGCTGCAACGGGCGGAAATGCGATGATCAAGAATAAACTGCCAAAGATGATGAAAGGTAACGCAGAAACCACTCCATCCCGAATTGCGCGTAAATGTTTTTGCTCAGACAATTTAGCCATAGGTGTTGAAAGATTATTTTCTAAAAAAGCTACAAACTTGTCCATTCGTGTTTTCCCCTTTTACGTTTAGTGAAAAGAAATAGTAATTAGTTTATTATTTTGCTAGTTCCGTTACCAACTTTAGTAGTTTAGGTCCGCCAAGAGGGCTGTAAGCTTGCGCTGGTATGGCTTCACAAGGGACGCCCGCTTCATCTGCCGATGCCTTAAAGCCATCGAAACGATGTTTGACTTGCGGAGCTACCATTGCAACATCCCAGCCATTTCGTACTTCCGCATCAAATTCTTGAGTGCCGACTGCCAATACTTCTATGGTTACACCCTGTTTTTCCCCTTCCTTCTTTAAAGCGCTTACAACGATTGCACTAGACATTCCACCTGAACATACGAATAATACTTTCATTCTTTTTTCCTCCAATTTTTCATTTTTTTTATAAAAAGCGTTAAATCGTTTTTCTTATGAATCCTTGTGCCTTCACTAAACGATTTGAGGCTTCTTCATATGATACATTCGTTAAAATCATGACA
Source organism: Brevibacillus sp. JNUCC-41 (assembly GCF_014844095.1). Lineage (NCBI taxonomy): Bacteria > Bacillati > Bacillota > Bacilli > Caryophanales > Bacillaceae > Peribacillus > Peribacillus sp. JNUCC41. The sequence goes on from NZ_CP062163.1 coordinate 5,047,289, forward strand.
ATTGCAATCTTAGGCTGGGCATGTGCCTTTTCTAAAAATTCACCTGCAATTTCATAGCTACAGTCAGTAGCATCCATGATAATACGTTTTGCACGTTCAACTAGCTTTTCATTAGTTAACTGTAAATCTACCATTAAATTTCCATAAACTTTTCCAACTCCAACCATTGAAGCGGTGGAAAGCATGTTACATACTAACTTTTGCGATGTTCCAGCTTTTAAACGTGTAGAACCCGTCAGGACTTCAGGCCCGTTTACAACTTCAATCGCAACTTTTGCAATCTTACCTATCTCAGAACCTTTGTTACAGCTTATCGACACAGTTCCTGCACCAACTTGATTGGCATATTCCAATCCAGCAATAACATATGGAGTGCGACCACTGGCTGCAATGCCCACTACGACGTCCCTGTTTGTTAATTCGATTTTCTTCAAATCTTCAGGACCTAATTCAAAACTGTCTTCAGCACCTTCCACTGCCTTAATGAAAGCCTTTTCCCCACCAGCTATAAGACCCACTACTTCACTAGGATCGGTATTGAATGTCGGGGGACATTCTACTGCATCCAATAATCCGATGCGCCCGCTTGTTCCTGCACCCATGTAAATTAATCTGCCGTTTTTTTTCATGGCTTCGACGATCATCTCCACGGCTTTAGAAATTTGCGGAAGTTCTTTTTTTACACAATGGGCAACTTTGATGTCTTCTTCGTTCATTACCTCTAAAAACTCAAGTGTTCCCATTTCATCCAAACTCATGGTCTTTTCATTACGACGCTCTGTCGTTAAATGCTCTAGCATACATATCATCCTTTTTTATTTCAGTGGTGAAAGTGGTGAAACTTTTTTAGCTATAGAGAATATATCATTATTAAAAATTAATTTCAATATTGTGTATACATTTTTAAAAATTAATTTTAAAATAAACGGAGATAGCTAAATGATTATTATCTTTCTACTAAAATTGGAATGTAAACTGACTAGCCATCTTATGAACCAAACCTCCGATTCTTTTTATTGTTTAGATCTTATCTCACTATTCATATGTAACAAATTCATATATTCATTATTTGTTAACGCTTACAAATAATTAAATATAACTATTAAATGAAATGAGGTTTTACTATTGATGAATGAAAGAATTACAAAGACAAGATTTGGTTCACTGGCGCTAGCCGCTTTAGTGGGAGGATCACTTCTCCTTCCATCCGATTTGATTGCACATGCAGAAACGGGGACGATCCCTCAGCAAACTACTTATGTAAAACAGGAACTGCGCGCAACTTGGATTGCAACTGTGTTAAATATTGACTGGCCGTCCAAACCAGGTTTATCCATATCAGCACAGAAAGAAGAATTCATAAAATATTTGGATGAACAAAAAGCAATGGGGATGAATGCTGTCGTTATGCAAATTAAACCAACTGCAGATGCTTTTTACCCTTCTGAATACGGCCTTTGGTCAAAGTATTTAACAGGAATCCAAGGAAAAGATCCTGGGTATGACCCTCTTGCATTCATGGTAGAAGCAGCACATGATCGTAATATGGAATTTCATGCATGGTTTAATCCATATCGCATTACTATGCCTTTAGGTAAGACAGCTGAATTATCGGATATTGATAACCTTCCAGAATCTCATCCTGCTAGAAAACACCCTGATTGGGTCATACCTTATGGGCAACAGTTGTACTTTGACCCAGGCATTCCTGGCGTACAACGGTTTGTGATCGATGGAATAATGGAAGTTGTTAAGAATTATGATATTGATGCAGTCCATATGGACGATTATTTCTATCCTTACAAGATTGCAGGAGTACCTTTCCCGGATGAAATTTCCTATCAAAAATATGGAGCAGATAGATTTACAAATGTGGAAGATTGGCGAAGGGATAATGTAAATAACCTTGTTAAGAATATAAATGAAGAAATCAAGGCTGAAAAATCATATGTGAAGTTTGGTATTAGTCCATTTGGAGTTTGGCGCAACAAAGCAGTTGATCCCACAGGGTCTGACACTGCCGCTGGACAAACGAATTACGATGATTTATATGCGGATACCAGGACGTGGATCAATAATGGATACATTGATTATATTGCACCTCAATTATATTGGAATATAGGATTGCCAGTAGCTGACTATGCCAAACTTCTTGATTGGTGGACAAAAGAAGTCGAAGGTAAAAATGTTCAACTCTATATTGGACAAGGAGACTATAAAATTAATACAGAGTCCAATGGTGTCCAAAACTGGTTCAATCCTGAAGAAATGCCAAACCAGTTAAAACTGAATCGAACATATAAGGAATTTGATGGAAGCATGCATTTCAGTGCCAAAGATTTACGGAAAAACCCCCTTGGGATAGTGGATCGTTTAAGTGAGGATATTTATAAGCATCCCGCATTGGTTCCTGCCATGCCTTGGATTGATGATCATGCCCCAAAGGCTCCAAAGGTGAGCAAGGCAACACAAGCTGGTGATGGAATACAATTTGAAATTCACGATCACAAGCAATCAGATGCATCCTATTATGCCATTTATCGTTTTGATGGGAAGGAAAAAGGAAATATAGAAGACTCAACGAACTTACTTGCCACAGTGCATAAAGAAAATAAACGTCAATTATATATTGACGGCAGTGTAGAAAAAGGAAAGACATACACATATGTTGTGACTGCCTTAGACCGAACCCACAATGAAAGTAAACAAACTAAACAGATTAATATAAAAGTAAAATAAACTTCAAGAAATAGCTTTACGGTTCAAGAGGCATGTCAGTGAACAATGGACGTAAGGTATATATTAAACAATATGTTAGAAATGGTATTACCTTAGTATCATATACTGTTTCATATGATGCTAAATTAGGATTTTAAAAGAATCGAAGTAGGTGGAATGACGATGTACATAGTTGGATTAATGTCCGGAACATCACTGGATGGAATTGATGCCGCACTTGTTCGGGTGAATAATAGTGGACTCGAGACTGAAATGGAAATGATTGAGTTCATGACATGCCCTTTTCCAAAAGATATTGAAAAAGAAATAATGCAGTCTTTATCTGCAGACACATCCAATGTTCAATTAATATGCAGTTTGAATTTTAAATTAGGAAAATTATTTGCCAATGCGGTAAAGGAAGTTTGTCATAAAGCTGGACTTCCCCTTAATAAACTGGATCTTATTGGATCCCATGGACAAACCATTTACCATCAGCCTTTAAAGGACCAAAATTATATACCCTCCACTTTGCAAATTGGGGAAGCCGCAGTAATTGCTCATGATACAAACACACTTGTTATCTCAAATTTTCGTACGATGGACATGGCAGCTGGTGGACAAGGAGCTCCTCTTGTTCCTTTTACCGAATACATTCTTTATAGAAGTGAAGGGAAAGGAAGATTACTTCAAAACATAGGTGGCATTGGAAATGTTACCGTTTTACCCAAGCAAGCATCTCTTGATGACATGTATGCTTTTGATACAGGGCCTGGGAATATGATCATTGATGAAGTATGCCGCCAATTGTTCAATATAAGCTATGACGAAGGTGGTAACATAGCTAAACAAGGCAAAATCAATGACGAACTTTTATCTTATTGCATCAGTCATCCTTATATTATGAGCCCTCCGCCAAAATCCACTGGCAGGGAATTGTTTGGCAAGGAGTATGTAGTAAAACTATTAAAGATGTTTGAATCACTTCCAAGTCAAGATATTTTAGCAACAGTAACGATGTTTACAGCAAAGTCCATTGTGGAGAACTATCGAAATTTCATCTTTCCGAAAGCCAATATAGAAGAAGTGATTATTGGCGGCGGTGGAAGCTATAACAAAACGTTATTAAATATGATTCAATCACTGCTTGGAAATTCCATACAAGTCTTGACTCAAGAAGATTTGGGATACTCTTCCGAAGCGAAAGAAGCGGTGGCCTTTGCATTACTTGCAAATGAGACTTTCCATGGTAATACAAGTAACGTTCCCAAGGCTACCGGTGCTGACTTCGATGTCATCCTTGGAAACATGACCTTCCCTCCTTTACATCGAATCAATAAGTAAACATAAGATAAAAGCCTCCCTTCCCCCTTAGATTTCTTAGGGGGTTTTTTCATTTGATCGTCATAAATTCACTATAATGGCAATCACCTAGTATGATAGCGATGCCCCCCGTACATAACTGTATATGGACCACCCACTTGGTTTATTTATCCTAAAAGCAGCTATTTGAAGAAAATAACGTCACGATTTGGATTTGCCATGGAAGGTATGTATGCTTTTTAACCATTGGAAAAAAGCAGAAGGCACATCGATATTTGATGTGCCTTCTGCTCTTTTTTGAATACCTGAAAATCATGGTGGACTATTCCATTCTATTTATTTACTGGCCTAGCAGCATGGAGACATATTTCACTTCTAAATATTCATCCATGCCGTAGTGTCCCCCTTCCCTGCCTAATCCACTTTCCTTCATCCCTCCAAAGGGTGCTTGGGCAGTGGATGGGGCACTGTCATTAATACCGACGATTCCATATTCAAGACTATCCGAATAGGCAACTGCCTTATTCAATGACTCTGTATACACATAAGCTGCCAGGCCAAAATTCGTGTTATTGGCCCGATCGATCGCCTCTTGATCGGTTTTGAATGTACTGACCGGTGCAATTGGCCCAAACGTTTCTTCCTGCATGCACAGCATATCATCCGTTACATTGGAAAGTATGGCTGGTGCGATAAAATAGCCTTGTTTTTCATCGACTTTTGCGGTTTTATGGATGATGGCCCCTTTACTTGCAGCATCCTCTAATTGATGCTGGACTTTTTCAACTGCGGCTCCATCTATCAATGGACCAAGGTCGGTCCCTTCCATTCCATTTCCAACCTTCAAAGTTAAAACGGCTTCTTTAAAAGCTTGTAAAAACGGCTGTTCAATTGTCTCATGGACGAATATTCGGTTCGCACAAATACATGTTTGTCCCGCATTCCTGAATTTCGATTGAATCAAACCGTTTACTGCTTCTTCAATATTCGCATCTTCAGCAATGATGAACGGAGCCAATCCACCGAGTTCAAGCGAGACTTTCTTTACTGTTTCTGCCGCCTTTTTCATTAAATGTTTCCCTACAGGAGTGGAGCCAGTAAATGTGATCTTTTTAACACGTGAATCATTCATCCAGACGTCTGACACATCTCCCGGTTTTTGTGTTGTCACAATATTTATCACACCGGCCGGAATGCCTGCTTCCTGGGCACTTTCAACTAATAGCAAAGCGGTCAAAGGCGTTTGTTCCGCTGGTTTGATGACCACGGTACATCCTGCAGCAAGGGCTGGCGCCACTTTCCTCGTGATCATGGCAGCAGGAAAGTTCCACGGGGTAATGGCAGCGACGACACCGACTGCCTGCTTTTGCACAAAAATACGTTTTGAAGCAACAGACGCTGGAATGATCTCCCCATAGTTACGCTTTGCCTCTTCAGCATACCATTTCACGAAACTTGAAGCATATTTCATTTCACCTTTTGCTTCAGCCAATGGCTTTCCTTGTTCCAGTGTCATGATCGTTGCGATTTCATCCAGCCTGTTCTCAATGATCGTGTACCACTTCTCAAGTAATTCCGCCCTATGGTAAGCACTGGTTTTCGACCAAGTCAGAAAAGCAGCTTGAGCTGCATCCACAGCAGCCTTTGCCTCTTTTTCGTTAGCGTCCGGAACATAACCCACAGGCTCCAATGTTGCTGGATTTTCCACTACAAAATGATGCTCTGTATGAACAGGTTCTCCGTTTATATAAATTGGCCATTTTTCCACTACTTTTTTCATCCTGCTTTAATCTCCTCTTCTTCTGCATGATCTGTAAAAGTCTTATCATTCTCGCCTTTGAAAAAGTCCTTGCCATATAGAAGGACACATAATAAAATTCCCGCTGCAAACGCCATTCCAGCACCTTTTATTACAAGGATGGCAGCGACGACCCCTGCAATTCCCAGGTCGCGTTGGCTCTTCGCCTGCATCACACCGACGCGTACGCTAACATACCCTTGAACCAAGAGCGTTAGGGCCAAGGCCACACCGAGAATCGGTTCAACCAAGCTGACTACCGGCAATAAGAATAACCCTGTATTTGTACCCCAACGGAACGAGCCAGCACCGCCGAAGAAAGAATTCATCGCTTTCTTGCCATTTTTGAACCGTTCCACAACCACGACCTGCATGGCTGCCCACAACGGACCGCACATCGTTATATCAGGTCCGATAAAACTCATGATCACATTTCGGCCACCAAAAATTAAATGAGCTCTGTTTGGATTATAGTCCACTTTTTCATCCTCCCTGACCTCATCGGATTCAGAAAGCAACGCTTTTGTTTTCAGCACATCCCCGAATACAACTAAATAAGTGGCAAAAACAGCTGGAATCGCACTTAAAAAGAAGGTCAAGGCAGGGAAACCTAAACCGAACACAGTATAGTCCGACCAAAGCGTAGCAAAGTCCGGACTGCTGAATCCCCATTGAATATCAGGCCATTTTGCTTCACCAAAAATAGGGGCTACAAAAACAGCAAGCAAGATTGCTGGCAATATCCCTAAATTGCCTATGAATACCCAAACTTTATTTCGCATTTTTAACTTTCCGAAATTTTTCGAAAAAAGCAAGTAAAAGGCAAATCCGATACAAATGCTTATTGTATAAGGAAATAAATCGAACTTTCCACCCACTTCGAAAATGGATACGACAGCACCAATTCCTGCCCCTAAAATGATGCCTGATTTAATTGCATTCGGCACTAATCGTACGACCTTACTCGCAAGTCCGGTCATTCCAAGCACTATTGATAAAATACCTAATGTTAATTGAAATGCAACGAGTGCATAGACTCGATCAGGTCCTTCCGGAAATTGCCCGACGAACAATACAAGCAGTGGAACTGCAGGTGTAATCCAACCTGGTATTACTGGGTCCCCGAGTAAATGATGCGCTAAATACAATAATCCATTCAAGACAACGACGGCTAGAGCTACATCAAAAGGCATCCCCAGATGGTCTGCAAGCAGTGTAATCGCTCCAAGGTCAACTGCACACATCAATAACCCTTGAACATAGTCAGGCCACTCGAAACGATAATGGACAAATGGAAGTCTAATCTTAAAAGGTCCCGCAGGTATATACGATGTCTCATCTCCGTAGCGACGGTTTTTCCATTTCATATTGTTTCCTCCACTTAAAAGCCATAGGCTGAACGGTAAATTTTTTCGATATCCCGAACGTTTAATGCACGGGGATTATTGCGAAGTAAACGGACTTGTTTGATGGCCTCAGCAGCCATTTCACTTAAAGCCGATTCAGGAATGTCAAATTCTCTTAGTGACTCAGGTATATCTACGTAACGGCATATTCTGGTCATCGCTTCTATAGCTTTATCCGCTGCCTCATCGTCATTTAAATGATTGACTTTCTCTCCAAGTGCTTCAGCAATGTCTCGAAACCTTTCCAAACATGCAATTTTATTCCACTTCATGACAAATGGCAGTAATAATGAATTGCTGACTCCATGTGATAGATGGAAGCGGCCTCCAAGAGGATAAGCTAAGGCATGGACAGCTCCAACACCTGCATTTCCAAAAGCTAACCCTGCCATTAGGCTTCCCGTGATCATGGCTTCACGTGCTTCCAGATTATCTGGTGCAGCATAAGCCTTTGGTAAATTTTTTGCGATCAACTTCATGGCACCAATTGCCAAAGCATCTGTAACGGGCGAAGCAAATTTGGAAATATAAGCCTCTACCGCATGGACAAGTGCATCCACTCCGCTCGCAGCCGTCACACTTGGCGGGCAAGTCAGCGTCATGACAGGCGATACGATCGCTACATCCGGTAAAAGATATGAACTAACAATTCCCTTCTTCACCTGTTCCTTTTTGTCCGATAAAATCGAAATATTCGTCACTTCAGACCCGGTTCCGGCCGTCGTCGGTATGGCTATTAAAGGCAGACCCTGAACTTCAATCAAATTCGTACCGAAATATGTCTCGATGCTACCTGAATTTGTAGCCATGACGGAAGAGGCTTTCGCAATATCCATCGCACTACCCCCGCCTACCGCAATCAGTCCATCATGATTTCCCTCCCTGATAGACTGTACACATAGCTCAACGATTTCAATTTCCGGTTCAGGATTCACATCCGAGAAAATACCGTATGCCGATGAAAGCAGATCCTCAACCTTTTGCACTACCCCGGCATCCAGTAAAATTTTATCTGTAACTATCAAAGGATTCTTCATCCCTAATCGCGTGACCTCATCAGTCAGCTGCTGTAAAGAATCTGATCCTGTCACCAATTTGTTAGCCATTGAAAAAATAGAAATATTCATGGTCATCTCCCCTTTCATGTATTTACTAATGCAGGAATCATGCCAAAGTGAAAACGCTTAATTTATAAGGGGGATAGCCTTTTTTTCATGGATAACAATAGAAATTACGAGTAGAAATCAAATCAAAAAAACTAATTCGATTCGTTTTCTAATCGAATGTGAAATTTTTTCATTTTTTGCACTAAAGCGCTTTGACTGATATCCAACGAGATGGCCGCAGCCCTTGTAGTCCCATATTTTTTCATCGCATTCAGGATCAAGGATCGCTCCAGCTCGGAAACGGCATCCTTCAATGAATGTTTTGTAGGTTTTTTTGATATGACCGGCTGGATGAAAGATGGTAAATTAGGCAAATCAATCGTATCATCATAAGTTGTGACGACCAGTCGCTCTGCAAGACTCGCGAGCTCACGTATATTACCAGGCCACGAATAGTTCGTCAGCCATTCATAGCATTCCGGTGTCATCTTTTTCTTTTCATTATATTTTTCATTGAATTTTTTCAAATACATTTCTAAAAGCGGGATCGTTTCTTCCTTTCGCTGGCGTAAGGGCGGGACTTCAAATGATACGATATTAAGCCGGTAATATAGATCTTCGCGGAAAGACCCTTCTTGAACGAGCGAGGCAAGATCCCGATGGGTGGCTGTAATTAACCTGACATCCACCTCTTTCATTTCGGTGGAACCTACTCTCATGAACTTGTTTTCTTCTACCACTTTCAAAAGTTTCACCTGTAACTCTAAAGGTAAATCCCCAATTTCGTCCAAAAATAAAGTGCCACCATTCACTTTCTCGAAAATCCCCATTTTCCCATTCTTAAGGGATCCGGTAAATGCCCCTGGTTCATATCCAAAAAGTTCAGATTCCACCAAACTCGCAGGGATCGCCCCGCAATTTAATTCAAGGAAAATTTTTTCCTTCCTGGAGCTTTTGGCATGTATGTACTTGGCGATTAAACTCTTCCCTACTCCCGTTTCCCCCTGTAACAAGATCTTCGCATCCGTTTTAGCTACTTTATCTGCCAGTTTAAATAAGGGAGTTGTAGAAGGCCCAATGATTATTTCTTGTAAATTGACCTGTTCCGAGCCAGGCAATAATTGAGAAATAGGCTGGAAAGATAGCTTTTGACTGTCGATCGTGTACTTCATCCGGATTAATTCAGTTATATCCCTTACACTATTTATGACAAATATGACTTCGTTCTGTGGCGATAGAATAGGTGTGGCCGATACGATAATCTTTCTTCCATTTCGGATTCTTTGCGTCAAAGTAACTTGATTCTTCGTCAGTATAGATTCCAATGAAGCGGAAACGGATATCATACCCTGCTCAATTAAATAACTCATCGGTTTTCCGATGATTTCCTCTTCTCTTATTCCGGTAATACGCTGATAAGCTTGATTGATAAATAATGTCGTTCCAGCACCATCCGTGATATATACGCCATCATACAGGGCATTAAATACAACCCTGCATAAATCACTCTCAAAGAATGCTTGAAATTGTTCATATGGGATGGAGTAATTGCGTAAATTTTGCAGTGGTGCATTCACAGTAATGAAATGGGAAATAGGCTTCGTCAAATCACTCTGCTGCACTGCGGCAGATAACGCCTCTATTGTCAAAAATCCGATGAAAACTTCTGAATCATCCAAAACTTCCACTTCTGTGCTTCCTATGGGAAAACATGATATTGCTTCCTCCACTGCCATATCCGAATAAAACTTAGTCATCAATATCCACTCCTAACCTGATTCCTTTATGATACTACTTATAAGTGCTACACCGATAAAACAAATCAATCCATATATGCTATTTCTGATTAAAGCGATAAACATGCACCGGAATGACACTTTAATCATACCAATGGTGTTTTTTATGCTCAAATCCATTTTCACTCACCAAAGGAAAACTCCTCCTTTTGTTGTACGAAAAAGCCAGTTCCTTTGGATGCTCAACTCTCCGATAGAAACCATATCTAAGGAGTTGAAGGTGTCAATATGTATTCCGACCCTCTTTCCACATATGGCTTTTACAATTAGTCCGTTGATTTCCGCTCCAGGCATTCGTTTTCCGCGGGCGGTCCGGGAGCCACCTCGGCGCTTTTGCGCCTGTGGGTCTCCCTTGGACGCGCTTTTCTAAGCAGGAGTCTCGTACCTACCTCCCCAATCAACTTTGTTTTAACATTTAGACTATAATCTTTTTAAAATAGAAGGATTAAGACCTGAGATGATGAAGATGCTTTTTTAACATATTTCTATTCAGCGAGACCAACTAATGCAAGCGAACCATTTGGTTCGTAATATTTAGGCGGCCATTGATTAACATAAAGGGGTTCGGATTTTTTATTTCCGCACCCTTTTGTTACAAACCAAAAACCTAATCCGTATTGGATTAGGTTTTTGGTTTGATTAAAGAAAGTAAGTTGCTTCATCTCCAATCATATGCTTAATTTGGGAACCAGCCTACAGGTTTTACATCGAGATTAATGTTGATTTGCTTAATTTCCTGGTATTCATCCAAGCCGTATTTTCCTAAACTGCGTCCAATCCCGCTCTGTTTGTAACCGCCCCATGGCGCCTCGACATATGTTGGATGATAATCATTCACCCATGTAATCCCCGCCCGAACTTTCTTGATCACACGCAATCCTTTTGCGCCATCGTTAGTGAAGACGCCTCCTGCAAGGCCGTAGTCTGTATCATTTGCAAGTTTAATAGCTTCTTCTTCGTCTTTAAACTTTTGAATGACAACGACCGGACCAAAGATTTCCTCTTGTACGATGCGCATGTCAGGTGTTACATCGGTGAAGACAGTCGGTGCAATGAAGTATCCTTTGTCAAGGCCGTCATCAACAAGACGGTAACCCCCTGCTGCAAGTGTCGCCCCTTCCTGTTTGCCGATTTCAATATAATTTAAAATGCTATTCATTTGCGCTTCGCTGACAATTGCCCCCATGTTGCTGTCTTCTGCAAGGCCAGGTCCAACTTTGATTTTATTTGCGCGTTCCACATAGCGTTTTACATATTCATCATAAATGCTTTCTTCAACCAGGATGCGGCTACCTGATGAACATACTTGGCCGGCACCGAAGAAGATGCCAAATAATCCGTAATCGATGGCTGTCTCTAAATCTGCATCGGCAAAAACGATGTTAGGTGATTTACCGCCAAGCTCTAGTGAAATTTTCTTTAAGTTGCCCGCGGCCGCTTTCATGATAGTGCGGCCAACATCCGTACTTCCCGTAAATGATACAATGTCAACGTCCTTGCTTTCTGCAATGGTTTGACCGACAACAGTGCCGCGTCCCATCACCATATTAGCCACACCTTTAGGGATGCCAACTTCCTCTAGGATTTCAAATAATTTCATTGCGGTTACAGGTGTCACTTCAGCCGGTTTATATACAATGGTGTTACCCGCCGCAAGGGCCGGTGCGATTTTCCAGACACTCATTAGAAGAGGGAAATTCCAAGGTACTATCAAACCGGCAACACCTACTGGCTCACGAACGACCATCGCTTGCACGGGAGCGGGAACTTGATAAGTTTCCCCTTCCGGATGAAGGACCAAACCAGCGTAGTAACGGAAACATGCGGCGGCATCGGCAATATCGAAACCGGCCTCTGCTTTAAGTTTCCCGTTGTCCATTGTTTCGAGAATCGTTAACTCTTCCGCATGTTCATCAATTTTATCAGCGATTTTATATAGGTAGGAAGCTCGCTCCTGTGCCGTCAGTCCTGACCAGATTCCACTTTCAAAAGCTGCTTTCGCAACTGAGATTGCCTTTTCAGTATCTTCCTTGGTGGCACGAGGAGCCCTTGCAATGACTTCCTGTGTTGCAGGATTGATTACCTGGATTACTTCATTTGAAGATGAGGACTGCCACTTACCGTCGATGTAATTTTTAAGTTCTATAACTGCCGTTTCTAAAATTGTCATGTTTTTTGCCTCCGGTTTTTATTATTTTTTTGTAAGCCTGTACGGTATCGTTAAAGTTTTAATACAAGTCTGTCGTCCTTCGCACGTGAGCAGCATGTCAAGATTGACTTACGTGATTGGCGGTTTTGTTCGCTAAGGAAGAAATCCCGGTGATCCACTTCACCTTCTGCAACATCTACCTCACAACTTCCGCACCCTCCCACTTTACAAGAATAAGGTGCATCAATCCCTTCCCTTAATAGCGCATCAAGCAGTGTTTCACCTTCATGAACCTGGATGGAACGATCGCTGTCTGTAAGGTCGACAATGAAAGGATCTTGCGGCCCATCATTTTTTGTCGCAAAAAATTCGAAGTGGATCGCATGTTCCGGATAACCATAGGAACTGGCGGCTTTTCGATATTCTTGAACCATCTCGATTGGTCCGCAAAAATATACATGCGTGCCAATGCGATGATCCTTCATCGTCTCAGGCATCATTCTGCGTTTATCTTCTGCCTGCGAAAAATAAAAGGTGCATTGATCAGGGTATTTGGCTTTCAATAGATCATAAAAAGCACATAATTCCGGTGTGCGCGCTGCATAATGGAGTTCGAAGGTTTGGCCTTCGGCAGCCATGTCTTCCATCATTGCCAGAAATGGGGTGATGCCGATTCCAGCTGCATAAAAAGCATGATGCTTTGCTCGAAAGCTGAGAGGGAAGTTGTTTTTAGGGAAACTGACTTCCAACCTGGAATCTATCTGTACTTGATCATGCCAGAAAGCGGAACCTCCGCGTGACGCCTCATCACGCCGAATGGAAATTGCATATTTTTTACGGTCCCTTGGGTTGCTGATAAGGGAGTATTCCCTTTCGAATATCGTATCCCCGGCCGGCATGAATGTGGTCAAATGCGAACCGCCTGTAAAAGCAGGCAATGGGTTTCCGTCAACTGGAATCAATTCGAACTGTTTTACGAATGGAGTTTCTTGAATGATCTTGTTTACTTTCATTTGAATATTTCCTACTACCCGCATGATGATCAGCTCCCTACTTCTTCTTTTCCGATTGGAATGAATGGGTAACCAATATAACCTTCCCGTACTACGGAATAAAAAGGTCCTATTTCAAGACTTGCTCTGCAATGGTCACATTCGGCAATCTCTGCTTCTTCTTCGACTTCCGACACTTCAAAACATTTCATGCAATATACGTACCGCCGCTTAGGCCCGATAATCACCGTCTGGATCTCAGCTTCAGATAGACCAGCTTCCACCCCGAGCGAGAAGATCATAACAGCATTGTTCCATGCAGCCGCAATATAAAATTGGGTGCCCATCTTTTGTGACAAGATGAATCTCTTAATCTCCTCTTTATCCTCCATTCCGTTAATGGAAATACATTCAAAATGCACTGTACCTGCAAGCTCAGATGTGAAACTTTTCGCCTTTTCATATCCTGCTTGATCAGAAATGACGACAAACTTTCTTCGTTCATTCCGAGGAGTAAATTGATTTACGATTGTAATTGATTTATCAAACAATACTGGACTATTGTACAAGGCCCTATCCTCCTACTTATTGTTTATCTTCGATTTTTTGTTTTTCATCAATACGCCTCAAATATTCGACCGATTGCGGAAGAAACGGGGCTATTCCTTTGTATGCAGCCATAGGTTCCGGAATATCCTGCAGTACGCTATATGTCAGATCAAACCACTCCTGGCGCAATGTCAAATCCTCCAGTGGCAGGAACTGCGTATTCAATACGAATAGAATGGCGTTGCTTCGTGGCATACGATAAAATTTTTGTTCTTCAACACGCAAACGAACAAGTTTACCTGCATTTTCCGGTGTTATCCCTGAACGCTGCGGTCCCCAGACATCCATCGTTTCATAGTTGACATCCCAACGGTCAGCCATCAGGTTCCAGTTGATGCGTGTCCATGGCTTTCCTGGCTCAATGGATAATAAAAACTTACGAACACGATCTGCCAGTTCATCGCCTTTCCGCGATACAAATGGAACGGGTGCATGGATTTCATCAAAGGACATGCCTTTATTCCAGTTAGCTGAGAAGAGTGCGGCGTATGAAACTTGTCCCACTTCCAAATAGAAATTACTATCGCGATGAACCATTAAAACAAAATCATTGTGGAAATGGCGCCCTATATAATCAAGAGGCTCATTCGGAAGCGTGCTGGCATCGCCATACACGAATGAATCGGATTCCCCGAAAATATGGTTCTTGAAAGTCCAGTTGTCTCCATCTTTAATGACCTCGAAATGCTCCGGATAGCGATCAGTTGCCATGTCGATGAGCATTTCCAACACTTCCCATTGCATTTCCATTGTGTGCGAAAAGGATTGAAACCTTATATGCGGCTGTTCTTGAAGGAGACGACGCTTCGTTTCCACTTGGAGTCTGTATTCTGGTGTAACTTCAATACAGTTAATGTTTGAGAGTCTTTTCAAATCGTTTGAATAACGATAGTTACCTGAAGTGAATGGAAATGGAAATGTCTCTAAATCAGTTGTTTTGAAATCTAAACTTTGTGTAAACATTGAACAATCTCCTCTCGTTCCCTAGATTCTTTAAATTGCGTTTTTCTATTTAGCTTCCTTTAATTCAACGGATGGACGCTCCATGTCAACTTCAAAACGGAAAATGTATTTCGATGAAACATAGTAGGTGACTAAAGCGACAAAGTATGTTGGAATTCCGGCAGCTGTATGAAGGAAAAAGTCACTTGCTTCAAAAGTCAATGGATTATAAAGTGCCCAGTAAACGATCGTTCCAATGACCACCGTCAGAACTGCCGACGGGTTAAGGCCTTTCCAATAAGTATAAGAGCCCTGTGTGTCATACAAATCCCTTATTGAAATGCGTTGTCGCTTTACAAAAAAGTAATCTGCAACGACAATTCCGCCAAGAACAGCCATAATAAAGGAAATGACAGCAATGAATGAACCAAATGCATCGTAGAACGTCGAGCTTAGAAGTAAGAATATGGTCGGTACGGTTGTCCCCATCGCAATCATCCATGACTTTTTCGGGAATACGGTTTTAAAGCTGACAGCTTGTGAGTACATAAGGAAAATGGCTGCACCGACATTCCCAACCGAAAGTAAAATCAAGCCAATGAAGCCGCCCCAACTTCCTGCGATGGAAAACATCCAGTCAGAAGGATTAAGTGAACCAGCGACTAATGCAGCAATGGCCCCAACTAAAGCTGCGATACAAACGATGATTCCATAGCTGTAGAATCCTGCTTTAAATGCTCCTCCTTCTGTTTTAGATAAACGGCTGTATTGACCAAGGTATGGCAGCCATGAGAATCCGAGACCGATATTTAATTCCAGGGCCGTCGCGAATGAACGAGAAGTCGTTTCAAATGGCTCGGAAGGAAGTATTTGAGCGATTTTAGTGAATCCCTGGCCAAACAAGACTATTGCGAGAAGACCAAACATGAGAACCATAAAAACCGGAACGGCTACTGCGGTATATTTTTGAATCGCTATCGGTCCCCTCACCGTTACTAGAAATGCACAAATGAAGAGTAAAATCGAGAAAAACGGCGCTCCAGTTGCTTGGCTTGAGAAAATGGCGGGCATCCCCATCCAATTAGCAGCCTCTGCTAACGCCTGGCCGGACATGAAAAGCGCAATGGAAATGTAGCCGAGAGTTAAAATAAGAAAAACAAAGAAAAAGATATTGGATCCTAGATACCCTAGTGAACTTCGAAACCCTACAAAAGTATCTATGCCATAACGCGCAAAATAAAGGGTAATGGGAACAATCAACAGCAAAGGGAAGGCGTTACCGAATAATATCGCTGCAAGTGACTGCTTCACATCAAGCATTGTACCTGTGTATCCACCAGTTAACAGCCCAAAAGATGAGAGGCCAATAACAACCTGAACCAAAATTAAATCCCGAAGATTAAAAATCCGGTCATTTTTACTTGCCGGTAAAAAACCAAAGGCCACATCCTTTGAAATGGAGGCATTATCTTTACTCACACGCTTCTCTCCCAACTATAAAATAATGATTGTATCGCTTGGAAATAAGACTGTCATTGTTTTGGGTGAGCTAAACAAACTACTTTAGACAAGTGTATAGACCAGGTAAAAGATGATTAATATCATGAGAAAAATAGAACCTGTCGCATCCTTCCATTTCATTTTGTCGATTTTCACGGCATCTTCCTGCTCATACGCATTGATCCGCTCATTCAAATCTGAATATAGATTTTTAATAAAGGGATCTTCAGAATCGATATTCTGTTGGAACTGATTCTCTTTACTCAAAATCGCTTCTCCCTCCTTTGCAATCGCGCTTTCCAGTCCCTTCTCTTTACTTTAATGCAATAAACATGCCAATCAGAAAACACCATGCTTACTGGGTTTCCAATAGGAAGAATATTCATTTTTGAAACTATTGAACAATTGTGAAATTTCTGTAATATAAAAACTAGGAAGTTAAATGAAAGGCAGGTAGACATAAATGGATCACTTCACCTCTGCACTCTTGTCTATTTACGATCAGCTTATTGTGACAGATAAAAATGGCACCATACTGAAATCGACCGGAACAGGAAACCCCTTATTCCAAACAGTCAAATCCGCTAATGTCGGCGGTTCCATCAAGGATGTTGAACAAGATTTGTTTTCCATAAGCGTGGCAGAAGAGATAATGGGCAAAAATGAAAAAAGATCTTTCATGCAGTCCTCATGGCAGGGGCCGGAAATGCTGATGACGGCATACCCGATTGAATCTGGGGCATGGGTGTGGGCCTACAAAGAAATTAAAGACTCGTATCCAGATACATCAAGGGGGCAATCGGGGCCTTTGTTGGAATCGAAGAAGCCATCTTTTCCATTTGTGATCCGCAGTAAACCGATGCTTGATGTTCTGCATAAAATGCAAATGGTTTCCGATGTTAGCGCAACAGTCCTTTTATTGGGGGAATCCGGTGTAGGAAAGGAAATGGCCGCCAGGGCCATACATAATATGAGTAACAGAAGCGACGGTCCGTTCATACCTGTCAATTGCGGTGCAATCCCGGAAAACCTGATTGAAAGCGAACTTTTTGGCTACGTAGAAGGGGCTTTTACCAACGCACGGAAAGACGGCGCCAAAGGGAAATTCACACTCGCCCATAAAGGTATCTTATTCTTGGATGAGGTTGGCGAGTTACCGCCTAACGTACAGGTAAAACTGCTTCGCGTCCTTCAGGAACGCGATGTCACACCAATTGGGAGTACGACATCACACCCTGTTGATATTCAAGTGATTGCCGCAACAAATAAATCGCTCGAAAAAATGGTGAAAAAAGGTGAATTTCGAGAAGACTTATATTATCGCCTTCATGTCGTACCTATCCATCTTCCGCCGCTTAGGAATCGTGTAGATGAAATCCCCCACCTGGTTCAGTTTTTTCTACAAAAGTACAATGCACTATACAATCGAAATGTGGCTTTCACCCCGGATGCAATCGACTTGCTATGTATCTATCAATGGCCTGGTAATGTGCGCGAACTTGAAAATACAGTTGAAAGGCTTGTGATTACTAGCGGAATGCCGGAAGTAGATGTTGCGTTGGTTAAAGAGGTCCTTCCTTTTAAAGGGCCCAAACCCGCTTCAATACCTGTTATCGATTTTCTGATGCCTATGCAGGAAGCAGTCGAGCTTGTGGAGGAACAGCTCATCAATATGGCGATGGAACAATACAAATCATTAAAACTAGCAGCGAAGGTATTGGAAGTCAGCCAGCCTACGATGAGCAGGAAATATAAAAAATTACGTAATAAAATTGAGGAGGCACGCTTTTCACCAGTGGATAAACGGGCCATTTTAGAAGAACAAATAAATCAACGGCTTCGTTCCATTGCCGTTGTAACTGCAGCTATCATTCCAGCTGAAGAGGTTATCAGTCTGCAAAAAAATATGAACCGGCAAACTTCCTATTCCCAGAAATTAAAACAAAAACTTACCATGATTCAAGAAAAGGAAGGCGTAATTGAATGGGTCTTTATATTTATCATGACGGAGGATGGACGTCTGATTCACCTCGTTGCAGACAAAGGCTTTGTAATTGAACCAGGGGAAGAATATATTGGTCCCCCTGAAATGGTTAATGTCGCATACCAGGCGTTTAATGGTAAGGCTGGTGTGACTCCGATATATGAAGACAGGTACGGTGAGTGGAAAACAAGCTTTGCGCCTATTATTGATGATGACGGCAATATCGTTGCTATTGTAGGTTGTGATTACAGCAAAGCCTATTTCAATTCGGAAATGCAACGTCTCCGTAAACAACTCAATATACATGTTTGATTTCAGGATGCAGTCATGCAGGATCAAAACGTTTGGGGAATAAAGCAAAAAAATAAAAGCTGATGACAGGAGCCTTCTTGAACAGGCTTTTGCATTCAGCTTTTTCGGTATTATCAAACCATATATACATCATGAACATAATGCAGGAGTTAAAATGGCATTAACGCCACCCATTTTTCGGATCTAACTGGTTTTTCCCATATTGACCATACTTATAGGCAATAGTATATCTTGTTCTTCCACTATTCTCTTTTATAGTAGTTTTACGATTTATCTCCAAGTAATTCTTTAACATAGTACTTCTACGTTAAATCCTCCAGGCGCTTCTACATAGAACGTATATCTGTGTAAGCGTTGTGGAGGTTTCACCATGAATCCATCATCCTTCAACCGTTGATTGATCCTGTTAACTTGCTCTTCATTTTCTTGTATGAATCCAACATGAAAAGTCTTCGGGTATCGTACATCGCTTCCTTTCATTAGAGTCAATATGGAACCATCATCATCTTTCATTGCAGCGAACCCATCTCCCCGGCTTCCTGCACATGACAATCCAAAGTATCTTTCTAAAAACTCCCTTGATGCTGTAACATCATTAACTGTTAAATTTATATGATTGATTTTCATTACTTCCCCCCATTTTAATATTATTGTTTTCTTTCCGTCTCTCGGTAAAAAAGTTAATTTTCCCTTCCTATTTTGTAAGGTATGCCTTCTTTTTCGTTAAAATGTTAGTATTTCCCTTCCGATTCAGTGTATAATCATCCAAGCTACCGCATTTACAAGATTTAAAAAGGCCAACCAGTAAAAACTGGCTAGCCTTTGGTGCAACTCAATTACAATATTTTTTCATTTTCAAGGCTGGTGTTTGACTCCACTTTCTTAGCCAATTTAAATTTATAGAATAATATACAGGCTATCAAAAATCCTATCCCATAAAACAGTCCGACTCGTTGAGTAGGATCAAAGACAAGGAATACTAGAATCAGCAAACAAAAGCCTAAACAAAACAACGGGACAAATGGGTAAAAGGGTACTATGTATTGTAAATCTTCCGTTTTACCACCCGCTTTTATAAATTTCCTTCTAAACATATATTGCGATAAAGCAATTCCCATCCATGATATCGTGACGGAAATACCAGCTATGGACATAAGTATCACGAACACGGTATCGGCCGCAATGAAGCTAGTCAATAACGATAGAAGCGAAAAACAGATTGTAAAAAGAAGGGCATTCAATGGCACTTTCCGCTTGGATAATAGACCAAACACCTTGGGTGCCATTCCGTCATGAGCCATCGACCAAAGCAACCTTGTGGATGCATAAAGACATGAATTCCCCACAGAAAGAATGGCTGTCAAAATAATGAAATTCATGATACCTGCTGCATAAGGAATCCCGGCTATCTTCATCAAAGTTACAAAAGGGCTTTCCAATAAGCCTAATTCCGAAGAAGGGAATATGGCGGAAAGGATGATGATGGACGAAATGTAGAAAACAATGATTCTAAATAGTACGTTTCGAATGGCTTTAGGGATATTCACTTCGGGTTTTTCACTTTCCCCTGCCGCTATTCCTATTAGTTCTGAGCCTTGATAAGAAAATATTACATTCATCATTGTCACAAAGATAATGGTAATCCCCCCTGCTGGAAATAGACCAGAAGGAGCCAAATTCTCAAAGAATGGGGTTGGACGATCAGATAAAGAGACAAAACCAAAGATGCCTGCGATTCCAATCAAGATAAACAAAATCACTGCAACGATTTTTATTCCAGCGAACCAATATTCCGCCTCTGCAAAACCTCTTGTCGTTAATGCATTCAAAGTAAATAAAAGCACTATGAACACAGCACACCAAATCCAGGTAGGACTATGGGGGAACCACTGTTTCATCAATATCCCTGCAGCCGTGAACTCAACTCCTGCAGTGGCGGCTGAACCTACGAAATACATCCATCCTAGAGAGAAACCAGCGGAAGGCCCTATATATTCGGTAGCATATTTCTGGAATGAACCTGTAACCGGCATATGAACGGCCAGCTCGCCTAGGCAGACCATTACCATATACAAAATAAGACCGCCGGCTAGATAACCGACAAGGGCCCCTCCTGCCCCTGCTTGGTTAATGGTATAGCCTGCATTTAAAAAAAGGCCTGTACCGATTACGCCGCCAAGTGAAAGCATAAATAAATGGCGTCTTTTCATCGAGCGTTGCAGCTGATCATTATTCTCCAGTCCATACCCCATATAATCACTTCCTTATCTTATCTATTAGCCTATCCTTCTCCTAAACTATCTTAGAACCTCAAAGAGAGACAACTAAGTCCGCCATCTTGTTTTTGAAATTCAGTCACCTCCACATCAATCACTGTGTATCCCAAATCTTCAATTTTTTTCTTTGTACCCTCAAACCCTTTAGGGACAATAACGCAGTCGTTCATTCTTACGCAGTTACCCGAATATTCCTCTTCCTGTTTTACGATTATTTGATTGAAGCCAGAAAAAGCCTCGTGATTAATGAATTCCCCGGCTACTAATAAATTATTGTCTCCCAGGTAATTGACACCCGTTTTTAAATGAAAGAACTTCTTAAGGGGAATGATCGTCGTATCATAACCATATTTAGCCATAATATCTTTGAACTGAAGAGCACCTGTTTCATTTGTTCTAGTTGAAAGACCAATATAGAAGTGATCTTCAACTTGCATTACATCTCCGCCATCCAACATACCTGGAGATTGAATATATTCGATTGTGTCATAAAAGTTCTTTAAAACTTCTCTCATTTCATTAATTTCACCATTCCGGCTTTCTGCACCAGGATTCGTTACAAGGGCACATTTTGGCGTCAACACGGCTGTATCTTCCACAAACGTGGAATCAGGGTATCTCTCATCGGGTTCGAGAACGGTCACTTTCACACCGCAGCGTTTTAATGCTTCTACATAAGCATCGTGTTGTATAAGAGCTTTCTCATAATCCGGGTTTCCTAAATCCGATGTTGTTAAGCCATTTACATAACTTTTTCCAATCTTTCTTACAATCGCGTGTTTAAACATATATAATCCTCCTAAATAGGTAGTTTATTTTTTTGGCTGTTTTCGCATACTTTGTTGCTATTTACCAAGTAAAGCGGTGTGGTTGATTTCCCCTCCAGATGCTCGCTTTCCCCGGGGCGGGCGGTGAACCTCCTCGGCGTAAACGCCTGTGGGGTCTCACCTGTCCCGCTGCTCCCGCAGGAGTCTCGCACTTGCGCTCCAATCAACCGTAAAGCGTTTTGTTTTAAAAACAACAATCTTTACGAAAAGAGCCATTTTTTTAAATGTAGGCTATTAACCTTTTTGAACCAGAAGTTCTTTAAATGAAATTTCTTTTCATCACTTTGCTGCACTTAACTATTCCAGAAGCGGAAACCATGGAAAAACCAGTCATGATAGGGAGAAAAGACACCGTAAGTTTTCTTTTAAACTATAACGGGTGTCTACACCAGCCCAATGCTTGCTCAATTATTTTAATGACCGCATAATTTATCCGCTATACCTACAAAATATCTTACTCCGTACCCTAAAGCCTTCTCATCGATTTTAAATTTAGGATGGTGTAAAGGGTAAGCTTTTCCAAACTCATCATTATGAACGCCTAGAAATTGCATGGAAGAGGGTACGATTTCGGAAAAAGCCGAAAAATCTTCTGTCCCGAACATAGGATCATCAACCTGGATGATATTATCTCCTTCAAAAATACCTTCCATGACCGTTCTTGAAATATCGACAGCTGCTTTATCATTTACCACGGCTGGATACCCTAAGTACCAAGTAATTTCACATTTTGCCCCATGCGTTTCTGAAATCCCCTTAACGATCTGCTCTAGATACTCCCTTGCTTTCAATCGGCTATCAGGGTCTAAGGAACGAATGGTACCACCGATTTCCGCATATTCAGGTATGATATTGAGCGCACTACCTGAATGGAACTGAGTGACTGAAATGACGGGTGTCCTAAGAGCCGAAATTTTTCTCGAAACGATATGTTGAAGATTCGTCGTAATTTCTGCACCAATGAGCAGCGGATCTACCGTTAATTCCGGAGTCGACGCATGACCGCCCTGCCCAATGATTTTAATTTCAAAATCATCGGCTGCTGCACAGAATACCCCTTCCCTTAAACATATCATCCCTGTTCGTTCATAAGGAGTAACATGCAGTGCAAATGCATAATCCACCCCTTCCATGACCCCTTTTTTCACCAATTCCTGAGCTCCCCCTGGCAGAACCTCTTCGGCGTGTTGGAAAATAAACCTGATTTCTCCATCGATCGCATCTTTTTTCCCAGAGAGGACTTTAGCAGCACCTAATAACATCGCAGCATGTGCATCATGTCCGCATGCATGCATAATCCCAGGATTTCTTGATTGATAATCAATTTCTGCTTCTTCTTGAATCGGGAGTGCATCAATATCGGCACGAAAGGTGATGGTATTCGGTTTTCGGGCAGATTTTTTTGCTCCTTTGAGAACCGCTAAAACGCTCGTTTCTGTAGGTCTCGTCACTTCTAATCCTGTAAAGGTTTTTAATTTCCTATAGATGAATTCAGAAGTCTGGTACTCCTGATATGAGAGCTCCGGATTTTCGTGAAAATGACGTCGCCATGAAATCACTTCATCGACAACTGTCTCCTGTATTGTCTTCATCATAAATGCCTCCTCAATCATTTAGTGCCAATATTCAGACTTTTAAAGTCTCTAAAAAGGGCCATACTGTATGCTTTGAGCAATGATCAAAAAGATAATTGCTACCGCAACCTGAATCAAAAGATACGGAAACACCCATTTTACCCATTTCGTAAATGATATGCCTGCCACTGCCAGTCCAGCCAATAGCACTCCAGAAGTCGGAAATATCATATTCGAAATCCCATCCCCTAATTGAAAAGCTAACACTGCGGTTTGTCTTGTCACACCCATCAAATCCGCCAATGGAGCCATTATCGGCATCGTCAATGCGGCCTGTCCACTTCCGGATGGAACAATGAAGTTAAGAAACAATTGGACAATGAACATTCCGATTGCATTTATGGCGGGAGGAAGCTGCTCAACCAATCCTGCAGCATAATATAAAATCGTATCCAGCATTCCACCACTTGTAATGATGACCAAGATTGTCTGCGCAATTCCTATTATCAATGCCCCGGAAACCATGTCGCCCGCTCCTGAAATAAAACCATTAGCCATCTTGGATGGAGTCAAGCCACCAATCAGGCCCATTATGATCCCGCTTAATAAAAACAAGCCGCCAATTTCACTTATATACCATCCTAATTTAATAACTCCATATACTAATAGGATGAAATTCACCAATAAAATTATTAAAGCAGCGCTATGTCTTTTACTCATCCTAAAGTTTTTATCAATATGTGCATGTTCTTCACGCCTGAATTTCCCATACTCCCCCTGTTCAGGATCTCTTTTAACCTTCATTGCATGGAAATAGATGTACAATACTGTAACGACATAAAACACTGCAAGAAGAGCGATCCGCAATCCCATTCCCGAATACATGGGCAGTTCTGCAATGCTTTGGGCAACCCCTACATTAAAAGGGTTCGTAATGCCCGAGATGAATCCAGTCGCCAATGTTCCAAGGATGACGATCGCAAAACCTGTAAGGGCGTCAAAGCCCAATGCAATCGTCATCGGAACAATGATTGCGATATAAACCAATGAATCTTCAGCAGAGCCGATCAGTGTCCCTAATGATGCGAAGATTAATACCATCAACGGAATAAGCAATCTCTCTTTTTTTCCGAATCGGACAGCCACAAACTTAATGAAAGAATCCAGTGCTCCTGTTGCCTGCATGATTCCCAGTGCTCCGCCAAACAAAAAGACGAACAAGATAATTGACGCTCCTTCAATCATCCCTGCGTGAATGCTGCTGAACATTTCCAATAATCCCACTGGTGTTGATTCAACGAATTCAAAAGAAGTGGGATCGACTACACTTCGGCCATCCTTTTCAATTCTTTCATATTGGCCCGCGGGTAAGATATAGGTTAAAACCGTCACGATTACAATTACGATAAACATTAATACAAAAGGATTAATCCCTTTTTCCGGTAGCTCCGTCAGTTGGTTAAGCGGCTTATTTTTCTGATTAAGCGGCTCGGAAGTGATTTGACCATTAGGCAGGTCATTCATTTAAATTCCCCCAGTTAAAGTTTTATACTTTTAATCCAGTTCTCCTGACGGACCATCACTTCTTAACCAAACACTTAAACATACTCTTAATTAACTTCTCCAGCATGACGGGCGTATGGACGAAGGCGCTATCGATGTGAAGGCGCTCTGTACGCTGGTGGGCATCCTTGCCGAAAGGACCCACATTAAGTACGGGTGCCTGGAGTTTTTGCATATCCGCGAAAGGAATGCTGTAAGTATCGCCCCAGACTGGTGTATTTTTTTCAAAAGCTGTCCAGCCATCAGACTCATCATTATAATGAACATAGCTTAAATCGCAAAGGCCATTAAAATAATGAATTTGGCTGACTTCCTCACCAAGCATGCTGGCAGTTTCCTTCATTACTTTCACAGATTCCATGATAAGCGTATCATCGGACGTATTGACGGCTGGATAATATGGCGGTGCGAACAGCAATACAATGGCGGGTGAAAGCTCCTGACATTGTATCATCAATTTTTCAACGATCCGCACTGATTTTTCCCGCTCATCCAATTCCATGTTTCCTTTAACTTCACTCTTTATTTGCTCAACAAAACTCCCGCCAAATTTGCCCTCGGCATATGAAAGTAACTTTTCGTAACGCAATACTTGTACTTCACCTACACCTTCAATTTGTTCACGAAGGCAAAGCCCTTTATAAGATTCATTGCATTTCATCGCTGCTTCGTTAGCAACCTGTTCGAATAGGTCCATTATTTCTGCAGCTGTCCTTTTCATAATGAACACATTATAAAGCGCGGCTGCCCGATAAGGTGTCTGTGTTGAATATTGTAGTTTTAGATCTTTTTGCTGAAGCGATACCGGTAAAGGTGTTTCCTCACCAAGATCACTTTCTTGAAAAAGAGTGTTCCACTCCATGAGCTGCGTGAGGAACGAGGCTATATAGTTAGCCGTCATGCCCTTTAATGGCTCACCTACATGAGTTTCTTTCCCATAAAAAAGTGCAGCGGGCATGATTTTCCCCAAAGTTCCGGAATAAATATAATGGCTATTATCGCCCGGTTTCTGTGAAAAGGACGGTTCACTATTAAAAAACATTTTATAGGAAAGGCCATATTTATCACGTAAAGTCACAAGTTCTTTAACTGCAGCCCTCATTCCCGCGGAATTCACTTCTTCATCAGGAACTGTTAACAGCAGGAGATTGATCGGCCATTGTTCGATGCTTGCCTTTTCGATGATAGCCATATGAAGGGCAAGACCCATTTTCATATCCATCGTTCCTCTACCAAACAAGTACTTTCCTGATTCAAGATCAATACGCGCTTCTTCCGGTAGTTCATCTTTCCTCTCATGAAGTTTTTTCGTGAGCTCCTCTGGTTGAAATGCAAGAGTCTCAAGATCACCGTATTCTTCAGTATGAACCGTATCAAAATGGCTAATTAATACAACAGTCTCCTTGCTATCGGGATGTTTATAAAAGGCATTGACAAAGTTCCTCCCTAAATCAGCTTCGTGAAGCGATAAGTGCGCCGGATTCCTTTTAAAATAATCAAGCTCCCTCAATTTCTCTTGCACTTTATACGGAAACAATTGTTCTCCTTGTGTAAGAGTACGACTATCCCAGCTAACAAGTTCACATAACAAAGCACGGAGCGTTTCTGGAGTCCCCCATAGTAATTGACTCATTCCAATCCCCCTTCATTGATATTTGTACGCACCACCGGGCAGGTTAAACAAGTTGGACCGCCAGTGCCTTTGAAACTGATCTCAGTTCCTTTGTATTCATAAACCGTTGCTCCCGCATCAATAAGCTTTTGTTTTGTGTAAG
This sequence comes from Brevibacillus sp. JNUCC-41, assembly GCF_014844095.1. Taxonomy (NCBI): domain Bacteria; kingdom Bacillati; phylum Bacillota; class Bacilli; order Caryophanales; family Bacillaceae; genus Peribacillus; species Peribacillus sp. JNUCC41. The sequence continues at coordinate 5,073,939 of NZ_CP062163.1, forward strand.
CGTTACCAGAAGATATCACGCAAACCCGCGGAGCAATGGCAAGAACATTACAGCCCAAGGTCAAGTACTCATCAACAGGCACTTCGATAAGCTGTATGCCTCGTTCAATCAGCATTTTTCTGAAAAAGACAGGCATAAGGCGGGAGTGAACCACTGCTAAATCCTGGTCGACCATACTGATTAAAGACATAAGATGGAGACACTCTCCCTCTCCTTGATCATGCGGAAGCTGAACTACGATGAATTCTTCCACAAGATGAGCGGTCATTTCTTTTATTTGCCGAATGGCTTCAGCGTTTGTACGATAACCATGTCCGACAACTAGGGTCTTATCATCAAGCCAAACGATATCACCGCCATCCGCAACCGCATCACCCGTTAAATACCCAATAATCGGGATGTTCTTTTCCCTACAAAATTCTTTGTATACATTAGCTTCAGGCTGTCTCAATTCTTTCCCGGACTTTAAAATAATGGCTCCTTGGCTAGTGAATTTGACCGGATCATGAGCATATAAGGAGTCAATGCCGACTACCGAAGATGCTGGCAAATAATCGATGTTTGGAACATATTTCTCCAAAATGGAAATAAAATCACCATACTCTTTTAAAGCTTCGTTGAAATCTGGCTCTTCCGCATAATTGAAGTTCCGCCATGCTTGGCTTAAATGCTCTTGACTAATAAAAGCTTCTCTCGGATGTTTTACAATGACACGTTCCAATGGATTGTACATGGACGAACAATATGTCACTGCCTCCCCCTCCTTTTCCGCATAGCGGAAAACGTTTCCGCTAATAGGAATTTTTCTTTTATTATAAAATCAACTTTGGTATAATGTCAATATGTTTTAAATTTTCAAATAACTTAAGGTTTTATTCAACTTGTAATGAAAGATAGGTGGTTTGTTTATGCAGTCGATCGACCGTGCCATGAACGTTATAAAGGTGCTGGTTTCCAATTCATCGGAAAACTGGCTGTCAATTACGGAACTTTCCCAAGAATGTGATCTTCCTGTCAGCTCCATGCATCGTTTGTTAAAATCGATGTCCTTGCATGGATTGATCCAACAGGACGGGCAATCCAAACAATATGGTTTGGGGAATATTTGGCTCGAATATGGTTTACGTATGTATGACAAAATGGATTACATCAGCCAAATAAGGCCTGAACTGGAAAGGCTGATGAACAAAGTCGATGAAAGCGTCTATCTTAGCCAGCCAATAGGGATGGAATCACTCGTTATCGAACGAATCGACAGTGAAAAAAGCCAAATCCGGGTTTATGACCAGCTTGGCTCACGAGTACCTATGCATATTGGGGCTGCCAATAAAGTGATGCTTGCCTATATGCCATATAATCAAGCCAAAATAATCGTGGATGCTCTTGTGCCAATTCAAGAAAGAGCAGCTTTTTGGGATATATTGCAAGAGACTAAAATGAAGGGACATGGAATCAGCCACAGTGAAAGGACAGAGGGAACATGTTCTGTTGCCGTGCCGATACTGAACCATTTTGGGGAAGTTCACGGTGCAGTGAGCATAGGTTTTGTCAGCTTTAACCTGACAGATGAAAGACTTGATTTCCTCATTAAGAATGTTATGGAAACTGGCAATCGGGTTTCTGCAAAATTGGGGTATAGGGGAATATGAATAAGAGAGCAGTGGAGGATTATCGGTTAAGCCGAAAAAGAAGATGAGTCATTTCATCTTCTTTTTCGTTTTTATATTAATCGCTGCCGGTCACAAATAAATCTTCTTTAAAATAGGCGAGCACCTCTCCGGCCACCACTGGTTCACCCTCCAATACCTCCAATGATTCTATTTTCCCGCTGACACCCATATCTATGATTTCCACATGTCCATCTGCCTTCTTAATCTGAAATAATTGTTCCCATTCGTAAAATCTCGAATTTTTGGATATTGAAATTTTTTCAACCCTGCCTTCACATGGGCTAAGAATCACATCAACGTACATTTACATCATTCCTTCCTTCAGTATTCTTCAAAATGAAATGGGGTTTGTAATACCAACTTGAGAAAGTTTTGGAACTCATGTATATCTTCTTGTTCAATCCCAAGGGTCGGAGCCCAGTATTGATCTAAATTAATATCATTTGCACAAAGCAGGATCATTCTTCCGCTTTGCATGGAAGTAACCATTGCTTTACCGAAAAACTGGGCCGAATATACAATGGTCACATCATATCTATAATCTTGTGACAATAAGCAATAATGATGAATAGCCTGGTTTTCTTTATTTTCGGAAAGAATATCAAAATTCAACGGATTGCCTCCTTTCTTGTAAGCCCTAATTCGCTCAGAACCTGACCCAACCTCGGAGCTGAGATGCTTCTGCTATTTTGCGAATCCCTTCAATATATGCAGCCACTTTCATGTTCACGGAATATTTTTTTGAAGTATGGTAGACATTCAAAAAGCTGGCCGTTATCTTTTCCTTCAATCGTTCATCCACAAGCTCTTCCGTCCAGTAATAACCTTGGTTGTTCTGGCACCATTCAAAATAAGAGACTATCACCCCTCCTGAATTCGCCAAAATATCCGGGACTAGCACTATACCTTTATCATCGAGGATCTTGATCGCTTCCTTTGTTGTCGGCCCATTTGCCGCTTCGATCAGGATTTCACATTTTAATCGTTTTGCATTTTCATTATTCACCACTCCGCTAATAGCTGCGGGAATCAGCACATCACACTCTTTTTCCAACAATTCTTGATTGGATAATGAATCTTTGTATAAGTTCGAAACGACCCCAAAAGAGTCCCTGTTCTCCAAAAGGTAAGGAATATCCAAGCCATCCGGATTATATAAGCCTCCAAGCTCATCCGCAATTCCGACAACCTTAGCCCCCATTTCATGTAAATACAACGCTAAATGACTGCCAACATTCCCGAATCCCTGAATGATTACCCGCATGCCTTCAATAGGAATCCCCTTTAAATCACATATCATTTGAAGTGTATATAATACTCCCTTGGAAGTGGCCTTTTCCCTGCCCTTCGACCCTCCTAATCTCAGAGGCTTTCCCGTAATGAACCCGGGAGAATCGAATTCCCTGATGTGATCGTATTCATCCAGCATCCAGGCCATGATTTGTGAATTCGTATACATATCAGGTGCCGGGATATCTTTAGTAGGGCCCACTATTTGACTTACTGCCCTGACATACCCTCTGCTTAATCGTTCTAACTCAGATGAACTCATCTGTCTGGGATCACACACAATGCCACCTTTTGCCCCTCCATATGGAAGATCGGTTATTCCGCATTTCAAGCTCATCCATCCGGCCAATGCCTTAACTTCTTCAGGAGTTACATCCGGGTGAAACCGAATCCCCCCTTTCGTTGGACCGGCTGCATCATTATGTTGAGCACGATACCCTTGAAACATCCTTGTCTCCCCATTATCCATTTGAATAGGAATACTGACTTCCAGAAAACGCATTGGCGCTTTCAAAAAATCAAAAACCTGATCTGGATAGCCCAAAACATGAATCGCTTCTTCTAAGATATCCTGGAATTCTTGCAATGGATTATCCAATTGCCGTTTTTCAATCACCTTAATTTCCCCTGTCATTTTAGCACCTCACTTTTATTCTTATATCTTACTTAAGCAACTTTCATGCCAGCTTTGAAGATTTCGTGTGGATAGCCATATACCGCCATTTGCAATCATCACTATCACACATACCATCATCAGGAAATATGTATGAATTCATAATCAATTCAGGTTTGCATATGTAAACAGCGATGATTAAATAGATAAAAAAACGCATCCCTTATAAGATGTGTCAGTCGGTGACCATCAAGTTTGTCTACAGTCATTTAAGGGATTGTACAATTTGAACGTTGCCTCCAGTCACCCACGGGCGGTCCGCCCTCTGCGTTTTGCGCCTGCTGGGTCTCCCCCGGAGTTTCCGAATGCTTTCAACCCGGACAACAAGTAGACGTAAAATATTGTTGATTGCTGCGATGCCTGCTTTCTCTGCGATGAATGCAAAGAAGGAGGCCACATGGACTTGGTAAGGGGGCCGTGGTCAACTATTCTCAATACATGCTTCATTCAAATAAAAAAAACCAAAAAGGTTTTGGAATGAAACTATTCCAAAACCTTTTTGGCTACAAACTGACTCATCCTTATCGGATCAGTTTTTACTGTCAAAGTCTCATAGCTGAATTTCTTCAACCTGGTATTGGGGCGGAGCCTTCCGAAATGCCTTTGTGATATATAATAGATAACAAAAACCAATAATGAACCAACTTATCCCCATTATTAGGGAACTTGTCTCAAGATTGATCCAAAGAATTCCAATTGCTATAGCTCCAATTAAAGGCATTATTAAGTATTGAATACACCCCTTTATCGTTCGATGTTTCTTTTCCCGAATGATAAAATGGCTGATCACTGAAAGGTTTACAAAGGTAAATGCCATTAATGCACCAAAATTGATCAGTGAAGTCGCTGTCACTAAATCGAAGAATAAAGCAGACAATGAAATGACTCCAACTATGAGTACATTAATGGCTGGAGTCTTCCACTTAGGGTGAATAAACCCAATCCATTTTTCCGGAAACACTTTATCACGTCCCATAACATACAAAAGACGGGAAACGCTGGCATGCGATGCTAGTCCCGAGGCTAGCGTATTGACGAAAGTCGTACAAAGAAAAATGGATTGAAATAGCTTCCCACCTACATAAAGGGCGATTTCCGGTAATGCAGCATCCGGTTCCTTAAAACGGGATATATCCGGAAAAAAGAGCTGAATAAAGAAAGATGCGGTAATGAAGATGATTCCACCCCAAAGTGCAGTTAAAAAAATCGCTTTTGGAATCGTTTTTTTCGGATCTGGCGTTTCCTCAGATAGGGTCGTTACCGCATCGAATCCCAAAAAGGAAAAGCATAGGATCGTGGCCCCGGTTATTATTGCCGAAACTTCCATTCCTTCATTTACGAAAGGCTTTATCGTAAACACTTCTCCTGTACCTTCTCCAGCATTTAAACCTTTGACAACAAGAATGATGAACACTACCATGATGGCAATCTGAATTAAAACAAAAAGCGCATTAAAGTTAGCAAGTACATTGACACTCCGGAGATTGAAAATGGTGACGATTGCTACGAATAATACTACCCAAATCCATGTAGGAACCCCTGGAAATAATGCTGTGAGATAAATTTTGGTCAACAATGCATTGACCATAGGTAAAAACAAATAGTCTAACAACGAAGACCATCCCACCAGGAATCCTAAATGCGGATTTATGGCCTTTTGCGTATAAGTATAGGCAGAACCTGCAGCAGGAAATACCTTTACAAGTTTTCCATAGCTTGCAGCTGTAAAAAGCATCCCCACCAATGCAAAGATATAGGCAGTCGGCACATGGCCGCCCGTAATCCCAGATACAATTCCAAATGTATCAAATACAACCATGGGGGTCATATATGCTAACCCCATCATAACGATTTGCCATAATTTCAGTGATCTTTTCAATGTAACCTCATTTTCCATCTATCATTCCTCCTTGAAACCGCTTTCAAATCAGTGGGTCAATTTTTTAAAATAGATAAATCTTCATGCCTCCCTCTTTTAAAAGTTTTACCTGTATACCTTAATGCAAATTCTGTGCCACATGATTTCGGATTACTCGACCAGCGAAAAACGCCAAAAATGCTACTTAATTCCTGTATTCTTACCGGCATATGATTGATTTAAAGAAATGAAGTCTTGGAGCATCTCTTCATCGGCGATTCAATTCCCCATAAATTATTCGCCTTTGCATAACGCAAGCCAATGATATGCGTAAAAATCCTCATTAAATCACTTACTGTGAACTGGCATGATAATTGCATAATTAATCATCCATAGGAATTCAATTATATGAGTTTCAAAACTATTATCTTTATAAGAAAATGGAGGAATAGAAAAATGAAATATCCTTTATCCCCTGATGTTAAACCAGAGTTTTGTACCACCGGATCATTTATGCGCTTACCTTCTACAAGAGAAAATGCCAAATTGGCAGTGGTAGGTATGCCCTTTGATACAGCTGCTTCATTCAGGGTAGGAGCCCGGTTTGCTCCGCAGGCAGTCCGCCAGGCATCCATGACGTTGTTTCCTTACCATCCGATTCACAATGTATTTCCGTTTGACGAATGTAATGCAATTGATATTGGGGACGTTTCGGTGATTCCCCATAATATACATCGAAGCTATGAGTTAATTGAAAAGGCTATGGCAGACTTGATGAAAAACGGTATCATTCCAATAGGCATCGGAGGAGATCATTCAGTAACATTGGCTAATCTAAGAGCTGCCGCCAAAATACACGGTCCTGTTGCTCTTCTTCATTTTGATTCACATACAGATACCTGGGATACTTATTATGATGAAAAATACTGGCATGGTTCCCCGTTTATCCGTGCATATGAGGAAGGCTTGCTCCAAACGGATAAAGTTTTCCAGATTGGCATCAGGGGTACGCTCAATCATCCAGGAGATATAGATTCAAGTACAGATCTAGGTTACAATGTGATAACTACGCCTGAACTGAAGAAAAGAGGAATCGAAGATGTCGTGAAGGAAGTCAAGAAAACCATAGGGGATACACCATGTTTCTTGACCTTTGATATTGATTTTGTAGATCCATCATGTGCTCCTGGAACTGGCACATTGGAGGTCGGCGGTCTAAATAGCTTTGAAACCCTAGAGATGATACGCTCTCTGCAAGGATTCAACTTTATTGGATTCGACCTGGTGGAAGTCCTCCCGCCATACGATCCAACACAAATTACATCACTATTGGCAGCCACCATCATTCATGACTTTGCCAGTTTAGTAGCCTTACAGCTAAAAGAAGAACAAAAGGAGGAGAATTCAGCCGAAAAAAGTTTATAGAAGCAAACAGTATCGTTTAAAAGGCATCTGCATGTAGTGAGAGCAGATGCCTTTTTTCTCTATCACCTTTTATCTTGTCCTGGATTTCCTCTATAAATCATTTCATATAAACTGATGAACAAGTTCGAGCTATCGGTGTGGGAAAAATAAAAAAACACATCCCCTCTGAAAGAATGGGATGTGTCATCATTTTATTCGTCTGATTCTGCCCCAGGACGATTGGATTGTGTTGGCAGGGTATTCCAAAAGCTTGCATCAACAGTTTCTATTGAATCATCGGCGATAGCTCTGACAGCTGCATCCAAAGTGGTTATTGTTTGCTTTATTAGATAGCCATTACTTTTTTGTCCAAGCGCCACTGACTCGATATTGTGGTCCGACATACCTCGCATCTCAAAGAGCAGTGTGGCAATATCATAACGAACGGCTGCACCATTACGGCCTATATTTTCTCCAGAACCGCCATCATACTTACCAATATGCCCCCAACCAGTTGGTTCAATGGAGTTATATACAACAGCACCCAGTTTTTTTGACGCTTCTAAAACTTCAGGCTTTACGTTAGCATTTGTAGGATAAAGAATTGAACCTGAAACAAGTTCACCATCTGTTTCGCTTAGCGTCCCTTGATGATGTAGATCTATCATGTAATCTATATCGTATTTCGCAAATACATTTTCGTGTAAAGCCTTTACCTCCACTTGCATGGAATCAGTTTTTTTATCATGCTCACGGTTTAAGTCTACCCCATTTGCATTTGCCCGTGTTAAATGCCGATCTCCTTTTGCTAAATAGTCATCAAGAGGGAAATTAACATCTCCCATTGCCCCATCTGCATTTAACATGGGAATGATCAGTATATTAACATTTTCCAATAAACCTTTAGTCTTATTAGTGCCTAGATGTTTAATGAATTCCAGTGCACCTTCAGTAGTCAGTTGTTCATTTCCGTGCTGTTGAGTTAAAAATAGTATAGTAGGATTCTTAGGATTTGAAATATATTTCGCTAAGTAAATATCCCTCCCTTTTACCGTTTCGCCGATTACTTCCAGTGCCAGCCTTTCTTGTTTAGCATCCTGCGTTTTAAGATAGCTTACCAGGCTTTCATATGTATGAAGTTTTGAAGTTGTCACTTGACCATTTCCAGCACTGGGACCATTTCCAACCGCTCCGACTGGCAGCGCAACAGCTGTAACTGCGCTTAATGTCATTAAACTAGATAATGAAACTGTTAGGACCTTCTTTTTAAAATTCAATAAAAACCCTCCTTAAAATTTAATTACAAAAAAATAACCATTAATAATATTCTGACATTTTTAACACTTTGTGTTAATAGTGGAAAATACCTATGTTCCAAATCATTTTCTTCTGATCTACAATGGCGATATTCAAAAAGCATTTTCTGGTTGCCGAAACCGATCAGGAAGAAAAACCAGGCGGGTACCCGTCTGGTTACTAATTAATTTGATGAAACTATCAATTTTTATTATTGCCTGCCCTCCGTCAGTGGAATTGACTCGTATTGTTCCGGATTGATTTTATATACTGAGCCATCAGTAACTCCATCAATTATTCCATATAACCCTCTTTCCACTGCTTGAATAAGCATGCCTTTTTTCTTTTGGCCAAAAGACTGTGTCTGGCCTCTAACTTCAAAGAGCACTGTCCCACTTCCGTTTAAAGCAAAGGCTCCTAAAGCCGTTCCAGGAAGATTTTGGTTTTGCGGATATAAAGATATATTTCCATATGGAGAATTACCTTGTTCTTTCATAGCATTATATACCGCTACATTCAATTGTCTGGAAAAATCGTAATTATAGTTTTTGGCATATTTGGCATACTCTTGTCCTGAAGGCGAGCTTGGATCAGGAACAAATTGAGCGGAAAGCGAGTATGTGACTAAATCATCCGTTCCATCAATTTCATAATAGGGAGCTTGGTGGTGCAAGTCCACAAAAACCTCCACCTTTCCATATTGCTTCAGGAGAGACTTGTAAACATCACGCGTAGTTTGTGATTCAGGTGTTATGAACCAACCAGGGGTGGATGATTTTCCAGGGAAGTCTTTAGCTTGAGGAGTATAATTTAAATCAGGATTAAAGTCACGATTGACATCGAAACCAGGATTGGACTCATAATCGAATGATTCATTTTTGTATGTATAATAGTTCCAAGATGGATTCGCTCCTGCTAACTGTGGAAACTGTTCCACGACCTCTGACCAGGTCATATCATTTCCCCGGCGGTTCAATTCAGCACCATCCGGATTCATTTTAGGCAAAGCCACCAAGGTAATTTCTTTACGAATTTTCTCCGCTTCAGGAGAATTGGTCCCCAAAAACTTCAAGACATTCAAGATGGCATCCGTACCAGTTTTCTCATTTCCATGAATCTCACTTTGAATTAAAACGACTTTGTCACCTGTTCCCACGGTTGCTTTATAGATTTCTCTATTTCTATTGGAATATCCAGCTACATCCACTTTCACCTTACCTTGGCTAGCACTCGCAATTTGTTTTAGCTTTTTCCCTAATTCAGCATGATCTGTAAAACCTGAAACCGAAAAAGTTTGTTGAATGGGTGTTCCTGGGGACGTTTCATTAGCTGCAAATGTTGGTGCCGCAATACTCGCCGATAAAACGGCAACTCCTAGAGTTGAAACAATTTTCCTATTTTTCATATTACAACAATCACTCCCTAAAAATATTATTCTATCTCATTATACAAAAGGGCAAAGTAGAAATATGTTGGAATTTGATGTCGTATTATGGATTTTAATGATCGGCCTAGTGGCCTTGGATATAGCCTGCTCAGTTATATACATAATTGGGCAAAAGAAACAGGGTGCTGAATATATTACATTGAAGTAAGTAGTACTAATTTTAAACTACTTTCGTATTGCTTCATTAAAGTTCGTCTTTTTAACGCCTAACTCCCTAATGTTCCCAAAAAAAGAGTAACCATTTAGGTTACTCTTTCTAAGGTTAATTGCTATTATTTTTATCGGATCATTCATGAAAGACCCTTTTTATGGCTGTGATTCCGGCTACTAGACTAAAATGTCAAGATAGTAAACATAGTTCAAATTGCTGAATAAAAGAGTTCAAATTCTGACATGCTTAAATAAGATTGGCCAAGAATTATCACCCTTTATTTCTTCTTTCCGCTAGGAATATCTAAAAGTAAAATTTCCCGTTCTTCGCTTACCCAATGATTCTCAACCGGGTCTATTATATCACCACTAAATTCCTTCCCTTGCTCAGAATCCTGCTTTGCGAAAAAAACTTCTGGAAATTCGCTCATATTGCTTTTATAAGAGCCCACAATAATAGATAATTTATTGATAATACAGTTCTCCGACGTTTGCAGCACTGGAGTTAGAAAGATAGTAGCAGTAAAAATGCATATTATGAAAAGCACAAAATTAGAATTATTTATAAAGATTTAAAGATCATCTAAATCATCTTCATCTATTCTTGGAAGTTCTGGTTCGATACCTTGGAAAATCATTTTCAATTCACTTTCTAATGAATCTAAGTGTTCTGTCATGATTTTCTCTGCATATTCAACATCTTGATCTTTAATTGCTTTAAAGATTGAAAAATGTTGGGCATAAATTGCCTTATCCATTCCACTGTATTGACCTAATTTTTCTCTTGTGATAAATAAGACCTCTCTAAATAAATCGGATGCCGCTTCCATCATTATTGAGAGAACCTTATTTTGACTGGATTTTACTATATAAGAATGAAATTTATGATCTGCAGCTACACTCTTCTGAAAATCATTTTCAATGAATGCCTTTTTCATTTCTTCTAATATTTCAGATATGATCGCCAGGTCATTACTTGTTCTCCGGATTGATGCTAATTTTATTGCTTGAACCTCAATGATTTTCCTAGTTTCTAACAAATCAAATATAGTGACACTATCCAAAGCCATTGTATAGGATAGGGTATGATATATCCCTTTCAACTCAGGTTCCTTAATAAAGGTACCACCAGCCTTCACTTCAACCATACCAAGCATTTCTAATGACTTTAAAGCTTCTCTTATCACTGTCCGGCTAACCTTTAACTGTGTAGACAATTCGCGTTCAGATAGCAATCTATCTCCTGGTGATAACCCACCTTCAAGAATTAAGTGTCTAATTTCCTCCATTATTTTTACGTACGACTTTACTGGAGACTCTTTACTTAGTTTAATTTTCAGTACCCCCTTTTGCTCTATTAATAAAATATCTCTCTATAGTTTTTAGCTATAAACAAATTGAACTTTCGGTCAGACCAGGGAGTTACTCCCAATTATTATACGAGACATCTAGTGATATTTCAAAGTATTTCATATTATTCAAACTATTTCTAGATTTTTTAATGAAATAACTTTTATATTATATTTGCCTGTTTTCCTTGATTATTTTAATCCTCTGATCAAGTATTGCCGCCAAAGATTTGCTCATTCGTTATTTCACCCACCAATAAAAAAAGCAAGAAATTGCAGTAAAGGTAGAAAATTAAAATCAAAAGAAACTCCTGACTCATTTAGTCCGATTCCGATTTCTCAAACTGATATATTCCGTAATAAATAAGAAAATGCACACGGGAAATAATCATATAGCTAATTCCAATTATTTTGCCACTGATTAGGCAGATTCAAACTCTAATATTCCACACAAATATCATATCCTAACATAAAGAGGAGTATCTCAATGGTTTTGGGGTTGGTCATCTCAATAATAGGAGTATTAGAATATTGATACAGGGAAACTTGTCTGAGTTTTTTATACTAAGTATCTTTCCGAATCAAAATTTTCATATAAAAAGGAGTCATCCTAAACTTATAAAATAGCTTTGTATGGCAACTATGTTAAAAAGACTCCTAATGTTTTTGAATAATGATAAAGTGTCTATCTTTATAAAAAGAGAGAAAGCAGACTTCTTTTATAGTCTGCCATGTAACTTCATTTTCCATTTTTTACTTTCAAAAATATTTTTAAGTTACGTTTCTTTTAATAGTTTGATACATCCTCTTTTTCATCCATTTTGTTCGCTTCATCATGGCTCGCTTCTTCTAAGCTAAGGTTCTTTGTTTCAGGTGCCATAAAGACGGATACAAGTAATCCGATAACGTTCAATCCTGCTGCCAATAGCATCGTGGGTCCAACTCCATATGTTGCTAAAGCAATTGGTAAACCGAATGTTCCGACTGAGGCACCGATTCTAGTTACTGTTGTAGCAAAGCCAACTGCAGTTCCTCTAATATCTGTCGGGAATAGTTCATTTGGATAAGCCCATTCAAGGATAGCAGGAGCTCCTGCGAAAAATGCATACATAAAGAATAAACTAACGATGATCCAACCGCTTGCTTCAGGTGCTAGCCCCAGACCTAGCAGGGCGATTGTGGTAAAAAAGAAGCCCCCGATACAGAGTGATCTCCGTCCAATGCGATCAATAAAGAACATAGAGACCGTACACCCAATTAAAAACATGAATGAAATTAATGCCGATCCAATATGGGATAAATCCCCCTTATTTAAATTAAAGGTTTCTAACAAAGTTGGTGCAAATGTATAAATCGCAAACATCGGGATTAATTGAAAATTCCAGAATAGCATGACAAAAATCGTACGTTTTCGATAGGCGGGCGAAAAGAGTTTCATGAGACTTGGTTTTTGAACTGGTCCTGAAGGAATATCTTCTAGTGTCGTGGATTCCCCATAGATATTTTTCATGATTCGTAATGCCTTTTCTTTCTGTCCTTTGCTTAAAAGCCATCTTGGTGATTCAGGAGTATTTAAACGCATGAATATAACAATTAATGTAGGTATAGCACTTGATCCTAACATCCATTTCCAAGCATCTGGTCCTAAGTTTAATAAAAAGTAGCCTGCAAAGTAAGCGACAGTTGCACCCAAATACCAAGATATAGTAAGGAATCCGATCATTTTCCCTCGATATTTCTTAGGTGCAAATTCCGTTAACAATGAGGTGGCAATTGGATAATCCGCCCCAATGGCTATACCTAACAACACTCGGATAATAAATAGCTGTTCGACATTTGTTGCAAATATTTGAAGTATGGATAAAACAAGAAATGCTATTAAATCCAAACGATACATGCTTTCTCGGCCAATCCTATCCGTTAGATAGCCGAATATTATTCCACCAATGAATATTCCAATTAAAGCAGAAGAACCCAGTAGCCCGTTCCATAAACCGTTGATTTCAAATGATTGATTTAATGGGATCAAAGCCATTGCGACGATGCTAAGTATATAACCATCAAGAAAAGGACCACCTGCAGTAAATATTGTTAATTTCATGTGGAATTTCGTTAATGGTGAATCATCAACAATATTACGCGCTTTGGTTGACATTACTATTTCCCCCTTTGAATAAAAGGTTTCTTTTTTTCTTCATAATAATTTGCGCTTCATTTCTTCTTTGTCCCCATTTTTCAAAAGTCTGTCCGGATGAAAGGTGGGCAAAATCAATTTCGCAAATAATCAAAAAATTATAACATTCTCAATAGCTTGTATGATTAAGAAATACATTATGAAGAACTTAGAAGGAAAAGTAATGCTTTACTCGATTAAGGATTTTCGTTATTAAATTGACAAACAAAATCGCATTTTTAACGAAAACCCATAAAATATCAACGAATTATTGGTAAAATACTAAACTGGGCCCCCACAAATAATTATTACATGATATTAACCAAAGCAAGCTTTTCAGGACATTAGATTAAATACGTTGTCTGCCGGTAAATCATTTTATATTTACAAAGTATGTTCAACCTTATTCGAGTATACTTCCATACCTCTTAACGCTAATTCTTTAAAGAATGCAGCGGTTTCAATACATTTTTCTGGAGGATATACACCTTTTCGTTTAACTTGGCCCTTTGCAAGCATTTGAGCCACAATGGAAGGAGGTACAGATGTTTTCAATGCTCCAGCAGGAATATTCCATTTCTTTTCACTCCCAACATATACCTCAACTACAACCTTCTCTTTCCGACCATTTTTTTCACCTGTTACGTCAACACGAGTTACACTATACTGATCTTTATCCACTTTTGGTTGTATAAGTTGATTAGCAACAGTTAGTAATGCTTGCCTTGGAGATACCTCAGCCCCACCCATATTAATAGGTTCCTTACTACCAAACCCAAGCTGAACTAAAAACTCCACTTTCTCATGGAACTCCTTTGGAAGAGCAATGCTGAAGGTAGTATTTTTACAACCCTGGTCTTTAAATGAATCATAGAGTGTAACGGGTTCAGGATGAATTGTATATATAGGATTTGCAAGGCCAATCGGTTCCTTAAATTCAACAGGTCTAGAAATAAGTGGGTCAATTTTCGTTATTTCACCATCTTTAACAACTACCGGATTTATAGTATACTCGTCGATAATAGTATCTAGCATATATGGTGTAACTAACGGAGAAGAGTATTCTGTAAAATCCTTCATGGCAATTGTAATATCAATATCAGATACTGTATCTAACTGTTCTACCCCAGCTAATGCCATCATATTTGAAATTCCAGGACCACTCCCCATTCCAAGGACGGCTGTGATTCCGTTTGCCTCAAATTCTTCTGTCAATTCTAGCTGTTCTGCAGTTTCTTTTGGCCAAGCGCCAAGGTCTACATAATTGACTCCCGCCTTTAATGCCGCCCTGGTTACATTTGGACATAGAAAAGCTGGACCGCTATTGATAATAACATCAAAGCCTTTAATGACATTGGCAGTTTCTTCTTCGTTAAGAACATTAATCTGCTTGGCTGTTAAACGTGGATCTCCGATTTGCTTAGCTCTTTCTTCTGCTTTTTCTATTAAAATGTCAGCAATCATAACCTCTGTAACTTCATCATTTTCTAACAAATCATAAATTGTCCCTAATGCTTGGATTCCTGCTCCACCAATAACTATAATTTTCATCTTAATTCCCCTCTCTTAATAAATTAAATAACAACATTTTGATTGATTCCATTAAAAAATTGAACTAGATTATTTATTGCTATAATAAAGATTTCTTTTGAAGCCTCGGGTGTATTAAATGCAATATGCGGACTAAGAACTACATTTGATGTTGATAGCAGAGGGTTATTTTCCAAAATGGGTTCTTCATCAAAAACATCAATACCAGCGCCTGCAATTCGTGATGAAGAAAGAAATTCAACTAATGAAATTGTATCGATTAATTCTGCTCTTGATGTGTTAATTAGATATGACTCTCGTTTCATCAGTGAAAGTTCCCTTTCGCCTAATAGTTTCCTCGTTTCTTCCGTTAACGGCAGATGAAGTGAAACAAAATCTGATTGTTCTAGAAGCATTTCCAAACTAGTAAATGTTACACCTAATTTTAGGGCTCTTTCTTTATTTGGGTTAAAAGTCCAACAAATGACATTCATGCCAAGTACCTTACATAATTCAGCCATTCTCTGCCCTATTCCACCCAATCCAATCAAACCGATTGTTTTTCCCTTTATCTCCATGATCATATTGGACTGATCCCAAATCCCTCTTGTTACATTTTGGTGATTCCGGTTAATATTTTTTGCTAGCGAAAACATTAATGCTAATGCATGTTCTGCAACTGAATTATCTGCATATCCAGGGGTATTTGTAACTGTAATACCTCGAGACGCTGCAAATTTCAAATCAATGAAATTAGAAGCACCAATCCCGGTAAATGAAATGATTTTCAATTTAGGGCATTTAGCAATAACTTCATTCGGTATTGACCATCCCAGAAGTATCCCATCGGCATCCTTTACCCTGTTTACAAACTCTTCTTGAGTTTCAGGTCTTCCTTCATAAACACGAATTTCGGCAAATTGTAATGGATTGAGAAGTTCATCCGTTAGTAATTTTTTAAATTGAGGATCCGCATCTGGATATACTATTAACACCTTTATCACCCCCTTACCAACTTCTCTATTAATTTAGGAAACTTTAATTAGCAGATATGACTGAAATGGCAGTCTTTAAGTACTTGTTTTCAGGATTTCTTTTTAGATATAGTACAATATCCTTTTCTTCTTTTTTTACATCGTAGGTTAGAAGGGAAACCTGATTAGGTGAAAAAATGGACTTTCCCGTTTTCTTTAATATATCAACCCCTCTCAAGGTGGAAATTTAAAATGATAACGTTTACATTAAGCCGCAATTTACACTGTTTTTTTGGTCTGACCATGGAATACCGTAATTATATAACAGAAAATTACATTAGTCAAAATATTTTAAATTTTTGTTCAACTGATATAATTAACATAAAAATTGTCCTTTAGACTACCAATATAGGGAACGCATATTTGATACAAAACGAGAAGTCGCTGGGGCTGCATCGTGAAGATGCTATATTTCAAGGAAGGAGAAATCATTAATACATGGAGGGTAATCTAACAATCCAATAGGGCAATCGACTGGAAAGCATATTAATAGAAATGAAACAAATTTGTAACGCAGGCATTTTATTTACAAAGGCAAAAGTTAAATATAAAAAGTAGTCATAGAATTGGCATTGACAAGAGCCTTTAACCCTTTACTACTGTGCCTTGTCAATACCGGTTTATTTTTCCCCATTCAATAAATGATTTATTAGAGGACGATACGACTGTTTTCATATTGTAGTAGAGAATCTGTTCCGGCAGCCCATTTAAAGTAGGGAAAGGCATTCATATGGCAATTCATCAGTGTTTCTAATTTCATATCCGTTGAAAACTCCACATATTTCATTTGGAATAACTTAAAATCACGATGAATGAATACAATTTTTGGAGCTTTCCATTCACCTCATACATTCCTACTTCCGCCCAATCCATCTGAGCTTGCTTTCCCGGTGGAGTTTCAAATCTTACTGTAGCTTGTTTTTTCGGCTGAGCCCGATGGGGGTTTAACAAATTCTCTAAGAGTCGTTGTTTTCCCCTCATAACCCAAAGTCTGAATTTCTTCAAAAAGGTCCATACTATTTTTCGTTCCTTCTTGAATTCTTTGCAAAGCATAAGGCTCTTAAATGTTCCGAAATTTACTCTCCCTACCCTTTCGCATAGTTGATTGAAGTACTTGATTTTCCTTTATGTATTTACTGACTGTTTTGCGACCATACCCCGTTTCCTCGGCAATAGCTGTTTTTGTTCATCCTTTTTGATGTAATTCTCTAATCATAAAAAATTCCCTAGTTTTCAGCATCGTCTCAAACGCTCCAACTCTATTAAGTGAAGAAATGATTATCTGTTATTTTTGGGGAACTTTAAACCGTTGATAATGGGCATTTTAACACCAATGATGACAGTGACCATTCAAATTAATTTATCTATATGAATAACTTGAACATGAATGGCCAAAAATAGGAAGTATTAAGAAAGCAAAAAGGTGAATGCCTGAACGCTTCAACATTTAATCATTTTTATTTAGTTGGAACGGTTATTTTACATTCCCCTTCTTCTTTAGCTGTTTTTGTTAGCTGTAGTGTTTTCTTGAACGTTCGCTTTGGTATTGAAACTGTTACACGAACGTTGGAAATTTTCTACATATCCGTTTTAATATTACTTACTAATTTAAAAAAATCTTTCATTCCTCAAGTAATATACAAAACACCTAGTTAACATTGGAAGGTTTCAACAAAATCATTAAATTTTTTAATGATTTTCCCTTCAAAGTTCACTAAAAGAATAGAAGTAGAAAAAGCTTTTTATACTGGACATTGATCAGAGGAATCATTTTAATTCTGGATATCTTGGTTTTTGGGCCACTATTAAGCCAATAAACGCTTAGGTAGCCAAAATGATTAAAATAATGCGAGTTTGGCGGCATATAAAGATCATCATAAAAATATGCTAGAACTTCGATATAAAATCCATATTCACGGTTGAATTTGGGTTGAATACAATAAGATATGATCCAATGAATGTTATGAATGGGGTGGGATGGTGAAACATAAAATAATCATTATTCTTAGTTTAGTCTTTGTAGTATTCATGACTGTTTTACTTATCTTTTACCTCATTAAAGATGATACTTCCCGATGGATGGTAGCTCTTGGGGGAATATTGGTAAGTGCCTTGCCCATTTCATTATTATTTGTTAAACATAATCCCTTTAACATTCCGATCATTATTGGTTATTATGTTTTTGTTTTCTGTACGACATTTTTAGGGTCAATCGCAAATTTTTATGTGGATTTTAAGTGGTGGGACTCTACCCTTCACTTTTATAAAGGTATCTTCGTAGGTTTTGTTGGGATTGCTCTTTATAAACTATACATCCCTCAATCGGCGAGAAAAGATATTTCAAGGTGGGTCATCTTTCTATTTGTTCTTTCGCTTTCAGTCACTGCCTCTGTTCTTTGGGAAATCTATGAGTTCGCAGGAGACCAGACTTTTACTCAAACCATGCAGCGAGGCGGTAATAAAGATACTATGTACGATCTAATTTTCGGTCTTATTGGTGGTCTTCTTATTTCCATTTATTCTAGTGTACAAAAAATAAAATTATGATAATTTGTTGAGGTAATCATATGAATCGTAAGCTAGTTATTTCATTAAGTTTAGTGTATGTCCTTTTCATGGCTGCTTTATCTATTTTTTTCTATTCAGCCGATGAAACTTTCAAATCACTGGTTTCGATAGGCGGTGTGGTATGTGGGGCAATTCCCCTTTTACTGGCCTTATTTACCAAGCTTCAATTCAATCTGCCCATTATCATTTCCTATTTAATCTTCTTATTCGGTTCACAATTTTTAGGTTCTATTTTAGGTTGGTATGGACTGGGGTGGTGGGACACATTATTACATTTACTAAGCGGTTCCCTTCTAGCTTTTACGGGTATTGCTTTATATGAACGACTGGTATTCAGAAATGCAGGCAAAGAGATTTCCCCTTGGTTTGTCTTTTTGTTTACCCTCTCTTTCTCAGCACTTGGTGGTGTCATATGGGAGATCTACGAATTCAGTTCTGATCAATTATTCGGAATGACACTACAAGGCGGAGGGAATAAAGATACAATGATAGATTTAATCGCGGATACTATTGGAGGACTTATCATTGCAGTGTGGGCCGGAGTGCGGACAAAGATTAAGTTAAAGAAAACATGAAAAAACGTTCCAGTTGAGTTCAGAAATCCGCTCCCTTACCGCCGACTGCCTGCCAAGACAACTCGCCGTAAGCATCTAGCGGGGTCACGGCTAGCCAGTTATTCGGCAGGAGTGCCGCAAATTTCTTCAATCTAATGAGATTTCATTCCATATAAAATGAAAAGGGTTCGGGATGCAACCATTCCTGACATCCTTTGTAGACAAACAAAAACGACCATCTTATCGATGGTCGTTTCAGACTGTAGACAAACTCGATGAAAATCGAGTTTGTCTACAGTTTTTTTTGGCTTGTACAAATTTGGACGTTGATTTCCACTCCAGGCACTCGCTTTCCGCGGGCGGTCCGGGAGCCTCCTCGGCGCCTTTGCGCCTGTGGGGTCTCCCTTGGACGCGCTTTTCCCGCAGGAGTCTCGCACACCCGCTCCAATCAACTTTGTTTTAACAATTAGATATAACCGCTTTTGCCTACAGTCTTTTTTGTTTTAAAATAGGAGTATTAAAACTTGAGGTGATGACGATGCTTTCGAAACATAATTCTATTCAGCGAGATCAACTTGAAATGATTACTTTGGATCAACTGGTGCCAGCGAACCATTTGGTTCGTAAAATTGAGGCGGCCATTGACTTCACTTTCATTTATGACTTGGTGAAAGATATGTATTCAGAGATAGGGCGCCCAAGTATTGATCCAGTTATTTTAGTTAAATTGACATTCATTCAATATACCTTCGGTATTCGTTCGATGCGTAAAACAATTGAAGAAGTTGAAACGAATATGGCTTACCGTTGGTTTTTAGGTTACGGTTTCCATGATAAAGTGCCTCACTTCTCAACGTTCGGGAAAAATTACGAGCGACGCTTTAAAGATACTGACCTGTTTGAACAGATTTTCTATCGCATCTTAATGACAGCTTCCGAAAGAAAGTTAATAAGTGCTGAGCATGTATTCGTTGATTCCACTCATGTGAAATCCAGTGCAAATAAGCGAAAGTTCGCAAAGAAAGTCGTTTGCAAGGAAACACGAGCGTATCAAGAACGCCTTCAAGAAGAAATAAATCAAGATCGTGAAAACCATGGAAAGAAACCTTTTCCACCAGATAAATTTGATAAGGAAGAAACCAAAGAGATTAAAGAAAGTACAACAGATCCTGAGAGTGGTTACTATGTGAAAGATGAACGGACAAAACAGTTTGCCTATTCATTTCACACGGCTGCAGACCGCAATGGTTTTGTGCTAGGGACGATTGTAACACCTGGAAATACGCATGATAGCCATATGTTAGAGCCACTAGTTGAACAAGTGATCGAGAAAGTTGGGAAGCCTGAAGCCGTTGCCGCAGATGCAGCTTATAAAACACCAGCCATTACAAGCTACCTTTTTGGCAAAGAAATCACACCGGCTTTACCCTATACACGGCCTCGAACAAAAGAAGGATTCTTCCGCAAACATGAGTATGTTTACGATGAACATTTTGACTGTTACCTTTGCCCATCGGGCGAGATTTTAAAGTACTCAACAACAAATAAAGAGGGATATCGCGAGTACAAATCTCCCAAACTCATTTGTAAGACATGTTCATTTTTATCACAGTGTACAGAAAGCAAAGACCATCAAAAGGTGGTGACGCGCCATATCTGGCAAGAAAATATGGAAGAAGCAGATCACCTGCGTCATCATCTAGATGTAAAACCTATCTATGCGAAACGCAAGGAAACGATTGAGCGTGTATTCGCAGATGCAAAAGAAAAGCATGGTATGCGCTGGACTACTTTAAGGGGACTTAAAAAATTGTCGATGCAGGCGATGCTTACTTTCGCTGCCATGAATTTAAAGAAGATGGCCAATTGGACATGGCAAAGTCCAAAAATGGCCTAACATAGGGGCTCGTAGAGACCCAAGCTCTTAATCTTGAGCAAAATTCCAAGAAAATATCAAAAGGGGTTCGGAATTAAAACATTCCGAACCCCTTTTGTCTACAAACTGAAACGACCATCTTATCGATGGTCGTTTTTATGTTCATTTAAATATAATGGAAATTATTTTTTCCGTAGTCATCGCACTATCTACCACATACGTTCCAGGTCGTAATCCGTTGGCCTTGCCTTTCTTTTCAACCGCGTTAGAAAAATCATTGGCATTCTTAATGACTTTTGCTTTTTGAAGGGTTTTACCAACATCGATGCTTGTCGAGCCTTTAGACACTTTCAGAACTGTACGGTATATGACTTTCTCTGTTGGTTCTTTTACATTTTCTTTTTCAGCTTCCGCTTTATCTTTAATCGACTTTGCTTCAGCAATCTGATCTTCCCATTCTTGTTCTGAATGTATGACATACCCTTCAGAAACCAGAGATTCTTTCATCTCATCTTCTGATAGTTTCTCCGATGTGCCGGTCGCTTCACTTGGACCAAAGAAGTACACTGCACCGCACAATCCTGCCGCAACAACAATGCCTCCGGCAAAGCTGCGCATTGATTTAGATGTCATTGGCCACAGTTCTCCTTTCATTCTTCGTTTTTATGTAAGGAGTAAGCATGCGTTCTATTTCATCTTCCGGCTGTTTTGTCTTCAGTGCGATGCTTTCAAATGAATAGCCTCGCTTATGTAGGTCGAGCACTTCACGCAACAAGATCCGCGTTTCGGAAGACATTGCTAGAACGCCTGCCTCTTGCACCGTAATTTCAGCATCTATCTCGATGTTCCTGATTTTTTCCTGTAATACATTCATTTCATCTCCAAAAGTGATAGCAACCTGTTCCAATTGACTGTCCACTTTTACAGAATCCTTTTTAATAAACGATAAAATGAACAGTAATACTGCTGCAGCAAACAAAATGATCAGAGCCCATTCCATCATTCTATGTCCCTCCTTAATCTTTGAATCTACTATCTCGCTTTCTAATTATATATTGATTCGTTCCAAAACTCGATTTAAATGAACAAAATACCACAATAGTCACGTATTTATGACAAAAAAAGGCGCAGGGTGGCCATCCATAACGATTAATGATGAAAAAACGAAAAATACGACTTCCATTTGAGGACCATTTTACCATATTCCATTCATCATTGATACCTTTGCTAATATATTTAGGCTAATGATCTTTATTTGGCACCCTCATACTGCGAGAACGCTGTCTATCTGAGTTAGTTCAACACATATAATTAGGCATTTCATTCATCACCCACATACATCAATTTCGTTTACTTTCCCCAAGAAAGTTCATGGGGTATATTAAATGACAAACACGTTTCCAAACGATAAGATATATATTATCAGGTTCCTTTTCCTGTTTCATTAAATAGGTACATTTTTTTTAGTGAATATACTTATTGGGTTCATGCAAGATAATAAGGAGGAAACAATGAATATCAAAATAAATAATATACCGGGCTTCATGCAAGCCGAACTCGAACAACTTCAATCAACATTGTCCCCCTTGTTGAAGAAAAATATGAAATACGGTTTTTTTTCGACGGTAATGATAGGCTTTTCCATCATTAATCTTTTTTTTCTTTTATTTAAGAACGAATCGTTACCCATCTCGAAAATCGCACTTGGAATCTATGCATTGGCGGGAGCTGTAGGATTTGCCTTATTAAAAGAAAACAAACACAACCAAAGAGAAATAGTGAAAATGAGTCAAAAATATATGTTGGAAAGAATCAAAAAAAGTGGTTATTTAACAGATGCCAGAAAAAGTAACTACTTTAAGAGAGTAAATGAGCATCCGCTTACTGCCATGAATGTTTTTTTTGAATTTCTTGCTGAAGAACAACAATGGAAGAACCAATCCTCACACCCGGAATGAATTAAGGGCATTTCGCAAATTTCATAACTTTATCGGTCGTCCAAAAAAGTCATCACAAATAAAACAACCAACCAGTATGCTTCGGTATACTGGTTGGTTGTTTAAGAGCTAATACATTAACAATTTCACTATGAACGATTCTTCTTTAAGTGGATCCCAATTGCCAGCTCAGTAGTTAGTTCTGGAGGTTCTTATTAATAAGTTCATGAAAATAAACTGCAGCATGTTCAGTTGGAGAAAAGATACCATTTGTAAATGCCTCGGAACTTAATCCTTTTTGCAATTTTTCCACCAGTTCAAAATCTTCCTGCCGTACTTGATCAACAAATTTAAAATATTCTTCTTTTTCTATGGTTGTTTTTTCATCGAGGGAGTAATCACGATAAATACCTAACGACGACTCAGCATCAACAGGAATTACTTGAATGGTATTCACATTCCCATCTCCTGGATAAACGTTAATCATCATATTTGGCCAAACCCAATAAAAACGTGCTTGGTCACCCTCACCATTCTTGCTTACCGACATATATTGATGGGTGAATTTGTCGTGTGTCGTTGTGCAAAAGTTTGATAAATCAAAAGATTTCGCAAAGCCAGGATGGGCAATGGAACAATGATCACATTCAAGGTAATTGTCAACAACAGCTTTCCAATTAGCTTTAACTACACGGCGGGTTTCCCTAACTAGTTTCAGTGAATCAAAGAAGGGATACTCTTTCATTTCCTCTAAAAATTCCTGATATGCTTCTGCCATGGAAGGTGCATTTTTGTCTAGATTGACAAAAATCATAGCATTCTGAACTTCTAAGCGTATGGATTTCATACAGCTGTGTATGCCCAATTCATTCGTTTTAAAATTAGGTGCTCTATATACACTTCCATCTAATTTGAACGTCCATCCATGATATCCGCATTGTAAAACTTTTTTATTTCCTTTATCGGAGTTTTCTACTTTCATTCCGCGATGAGGGCAAATATTATAGAAAGCACGCAGTTCACCATCGGTACCGTGAGAAACGATAATCGGCTCTCCGGCGATATCCAATGTCATGAAATCGCCCACTTTTTCAACTTGGCTTGCATGTCCTGCTAAAATCCAGCTCTTTCTAAAAATTTTTTTCCGTTCTTCATTGAATACCTCTGGATCGACATACCGTGAATAAGGGAGTGTCGGGCTGAACTGTACATTTTCTTTAGTGGACATATTGAAAACCCTCCTGAATTATGTTCTAATTTAAAAGTTTAAAAACCTCATGGTGCAATATGTTGTTATATCCGATCCATATAAACTGTCTTAACTTCTGTATAGAATTCAACGGCACTCTTCCCTTGTTCACGGCTGCCTGCACTTGAATTTTTACATCCGCCAAATGGCATTTGCGGTTCAGTTCCTGCTGTTTCCGAATTGACATGGACAATACCCACTTCGACGTCTTCAATAAACCTTTGAGCCGTCGTTAAATTATTCGTGCAAATTGCTGCGCTCAATCCATACTCTGTATCATTCGCCATCTTAACTGCTTCCTCATAATTTCCTGCCTTAAAAAGTGCGATGACTGGTCCAAAGATTTCTTCACGTGCAATGCGAGCATGTTGAGGAACATTTTCAAAGATAGCCGGTCGGACATAAAAACCGTTCGCCAATTCCTCTTCAGTCGGAATCTCTCCTCCACACAATAGCGTTGCTTCTGATTTCCCAGTATCAATCATCTCAAGCACGCCATCGCGTTGTGATTTAGATACAGCCGGACCAATAAATGTTTCTTCGTTGAGCGGGTCGCCCACTTTTAATTCTTTCGTCCGGGCGACAAGACGGTCACGGAATGCTTTATATATTCCTTCTTCGACAATCACCCTGCTAGTGGCTGTGCATTTTTGCCCTGTGGACTTAAAGGCTCCGCCTACAGCAATTTCTACTGCTTTTTCAAGATCAGCATCAGCGAGAACTATGAGCGGGTTTTTCCCTCCCATTTCCGTTTGCACTTTCTTCCCATGTTCAATCGCTTGTTTTTGAATTTGCTGACCTACTTGATTCGAACCTGTAAAAGATATAGCCTTCACATCCGGATGTTCCACTAACTCAGCACCAATGACCGAACCCCTTCCGAATACACAATTAATGACTCCAGCAGGAAGACCAGCTTCATCAAATGCTTTTATCACATGATAGACCGACTTAGGTGTAAGATCAGCCGGTTTAATCACGACTGTATTCCCGTAAATCAGGGCAGGCGCCAATTTCCACACGGGGATAGCTATTGGAAAGTTCCATGGTGTAATCAACCCCACCGGACCGAGCGGAGTACGGGTGGTGTACAAAAATGTATTGGCATTCGCTGAAGGAATTACTTCTCCAAGTGGCTGCCGAGCTTCAGCGGCATAATATTCAAGTATGCTAGCAGCACGCTTGGCTTCCCCCATCCCTTCCAGAAATGTTTTTCCTTCTTCCTTTATCAAATCCCGCCCCACTTCCTGCATATTCTTTTTCAAAATATCAGCTGCTTGCTGCAAGTATGAAGCTCGTTGCTGAAACGACAGTTTTTTCCAATCAGGAAATGAATTTTTTGCGGCAGCCACTGCATCATGCAAATCTGCGGCAGCACTGGATGGAAATTCCCCTAAATTTTCTCCATTATGGGGACTAAGATTTTCCCTATACTCCCCTGTAGTTGGTTCTTTCCATTTCCCATTAATATAATTTAAGTAACGCATACGATTTCCTCCGTATTCTATTATTCTACTTCTAAATTATAGTTTTGCTTATAACTGGGAACTTCTAAATGGATCCTTCAACGCTACCTACTAGAACCTCTATTGAACAAAATCATTGGTCTGATCATTTGTTAAGGCTGGCACCTCCACTTTTACTTTTCTTCTCGCATATCTAAAATAGTAAAATATATAACAAGCAACGACGAAACCTCCCCCCCAATACAACGAATTACGCTGTGTCGAATCATAAGCGGTGAACACGAAAATACCTAGGCACATAAGGATGCAGAGAATCGGGACAAATGGGAAGAAAGGTACTCTAAACTTCAGATTTTCAACCTTTCCTCCTTCTCTGATATACTGCTTACGGAATCTGTACTGGGCGAACGCAATCGCCATCCAGGTAAGTACCCCTCCAACCCCGCTTATGGAAAGTAACACAACAAATAGCGTTTCTTCTGCTACTACACTTGTAAGTAACGACAGTAAGGCAAAGACCAAGGTGATGAGCAAGGCATTAATAGGTACACCGCGCCGGTTTAGCTTTCCAAATAAAGGGGGCGCCATTCCGGTTTGAGAAAGGGAGAAAAGGATCCTGGTACAAGCAAACAGACCCGTGTTCCCAACAGAGAGTACCGCAGTCAAAATTACAAAATTCATAATGTCAGCTGCATAAGGAATACCTACCATTTCAAACACGGTAACAAATGGGCTTTCCAGCACCCCAGCTTCTTGCCACGGAACGATAGCCGACAAGACAAAGATTGCTAGAACATAGAAAAGCAGGACACGTATTACGATGCTTCGAATCGCTCTCGGAATACTTTGTTGCGGGTTTTCCGTCTCGCCTGCTGCAACCCCCATGATTTCTGATCCCTGAAATGCATATACGACCGTCATCATCGATATAAACACACCCGTGAATCCTGTAGGAAATAGTCCATCACCCATAAAATTAGATAAAAACGGAGCAGGTTGTGC
This sequence comes from Brevibacillus sp. JNUCC-41, assembly GCF_014844095.1. Classification (NCBI taxonomy): domain Bacteria; kingdom Bacillati; phylum Bacillota; class Bacilli; order Caryophanales; family Bacillaceae; genus Peribacillus; species Peribacillus sp. JNUCC41. The sequence goes on from NZ_CP062163.1 coordinate 5,100,465, forward strand.
ATCCATATGAATCAATCCAAACATCGCTGCCGCACCGATAATGATGAACAGAATAACAGTAAGTACTTTAATCCCTGCGAACCAGTACTCAGTCTCCGCGAAACTTCTCGTTGTTAAGGCATTTATAGTGAACAATAGTACGGTAAATATCATACACCATACCCATACTGGTATATTAGGGAACCATCTAGCCATAAGCAATCCAGCCGCTACAAATTCTAAGCCTACGTAAAGAGCCCAACTTAGCCAGTAAATCCAACCAATGACAAACCCAGTGGCGGGTCCAATAAATTTTGTTGCATGGACCTGAAAGGAACCGGACACCGGCATCACTACCGATAATTCACCGAGACAAATCATCGCCAAGTACATTAATAAACCACCGAACAAATAGGCAACAATCGCTCCTGCGGGTCCGGCTTCACCGATCGCATAACCTGATCCCAGGAAAAGACCTGTTCCAATGATCCCACCTAAGGAGAGCATGAATAAATGTCTGCTCTTCATCGAACGCTGTAATTCTTTTGGCTGATTTTCATGTACTGTTTGCATGAATTCCCCCCCGTTTCTAATCGATAAACTGCTCTATACATTTTTATGATTAACACAAGATAACGAGAGTTCCCATTATTCTGAAATTAAACCACATTATTATTGTGCAGATAACGCTTCGGAAGGCTCAGCATACTCTAACATGTCACTAATTGTCGGTTTGAATATTTCATAAGCTACTTCTCTTTGATATTTATTTTGGTTTTTTGCTTCTGTAAACAACTTAAATGTATTTTTCCTGCATAGTTTTTCGATATCATCAACGACAGCTTGCGGATCTGGTTTAACTAGTCCGAAAATAATTACATCATAAAACCTTATCGCCCCCAGGTTGGCAACGAAATCATTGACAACATCAATTCCTCTTTGTTTTATGATTTCGTCTCCCTCAGAAGAAATGGGAATGTTTGCCGCTTCCACAATTAAGCTTGCTTTTACGCTTTTAGCATTGGATATGTGGATAACATCCTCTAGTGCGCACGGAATTAAAATGTCGCAATCTATATCGAGCCATTCCGTGTTTGACCTTACATTATAATGTGGTTCAAAAAAGGCTTTATCCATTTCTCCGTACACATTCTTATGATCAATAAGTTCTTGGACATCTAATCCTTCTTCACACGTTACCAAAAGGGTTGCATCAGAAATTCCCACGACTTTATAACCTAACTGGGACATTTTCAATGCACAGCTTGCTCCTACACAGCCGAATCCTTGAATGACAACTCTCGCTCCACCCTTTCCGCTTTTAAATTTCCATGCTTCATCTGCGGAAAATGCCACACCATAGCCTGTTACGACATCGTTTAAAAACAACCCGTCAATTTTTGTTTTCAACAGTGCATCAAAATCCTTTATCCCTTGTAGAACATTTGGATTCTGCTTCATTGATTTCGTAAGAGGGATATCAATACCAAATTCATTAAATATTTTGAGCACATCTTCATATTTGGTACCTAAATCACTGCCTAAAGATACTCCGATGTCTATATAAGGCATCATCGCAATTAGAAATCTTCTTAATACTGCATACGCGTCTGGCGCTTTATAGTCATAGGCAATGCCCGCTTTACATGCGCCAGTCGTCTCAGATTCACCGGCTACATACTTATAAGCCATCGCCTCAGCTAACCTTTCGACCTCTTCTTTTGTGACCGTTGGGTGCATTCTTGTACCGCCACCTGTGTAGCCTTTGACAAAGTTATGCACGACCAACCAACCTTTTGCATCTGTTTCCGTATCATTCCATTCCACAACTAAATATGGTTTGAACATCTGTGAAACCTCCCCAAAATTTTATTATTCCTACTACCTTCTAATGCAAAAACATGCCACAGCATATTTGCCCCGCAACTATTTGTTGGACAATAGCTTTTGGTGCACTTCCTTCTTGTCTTGGCCAACAGATAGAATCTTTGGATTGACTGCAACTTCGATTACAGCCGGAAGCCCTGAAGCAATCGCCCTTTGCAGTGCTGGCGCAAAATCACTATTTCTTTCAACCTTTTCACCATGCGCTCCAAATAAGCGGGCCAATTCGGCAAAATCAGGATTGGACAAGTCAGTTCCAACTACCCGATTTGGAAAATGCCTTTCTTGATGTACTCGGATTGTTCCGTAAATATTGTTGTTGACAACAATTGATATGGTCGGGATTTTATACCGTACAGCGGTTTCAATCTCTTGGAGAGTCATCATAAAGCCGCCATCTCCTGAAATGGATACAACATGTTTGTGAGGCTGCGCCAGCTTTGCCCCAATAGCAGCAGGCAGTCCATATCCCATCGCACCCGACGTTGGCCCTACGTATGTGTTTTCTTGCTCGAAACGATAATATCTGGATAGCCATCCGAAAAAGTTGCCGGCATCATTTGTAATGATAGTATCCTTCGGAAGACAGACGGCAATGTCATGCATTAATCCGTCCATATCTACGAAATCTTCTGTGTAGTCGGCCTTCGGTTCAGAAAATTCCAAATATTTATCATGCAATTCTTTCAAATGGTCTTCGCTTGAAATAATAGATCCTGGTTCTGGCGCTTGCAGTGCTTGTTCCAAGAAGCTCTTTGCATCTGCTTCAATGGCAAGTGAAGGTGGATACACTTTACCAAAAATATCGGGACAAATATCCACATGGATCAGTTTTGAATTTTCAGAAATCAGTGTGTAGTCTTGTGTTCCTACTTGAGAGAATCGTGTCCCTAATGCCAAAACTACATCTGCATCGCGGATTGCATCAAGTAAATATTGTGGTGTCCCAAACCCAAGCCATCCTGCATAGCAAGGATGTGAGTTCGGAAACGCGTCAAATCGACGGAAAGCGGTAACAACAGGGAGTTTCATCGCCTCAGCAAACTGTACAAGCAGCCTGCTGGCCTTAGCATGAATCACACCTCCACCAGCAATCAATACGGGACGCTCCGCATTTCGTATCAAATCCATCGCCTGCTTCACATCTTCCATATGTGGTTGGGGAGGAAGCGAGCGATAAGAATGATTGATGTTCAACTCTGCCTCATCTTCCAACATGTCATGCGGCAAAGCCACCAATACAGGGCCCGGACGCCCCGATCGCGCAATATGGAACGCCCGTTGCAATAATTCCGGGATCCTTTCCACACGATCGATCTCTACCGTCCATTTACATAAATGACTGAAAAAACCCGTCAAATTCACTTCCTGGAATGCTTCCTTTTCTTTAAAAGGGCGTTCGACTTGGCCAATAAGTGCAACCAAAGGGGTTGAGTCTTGAGCGGCAGTATGAATGCCGATAGCTAAGTTTGTAGCACCCACTCCACGCGTTGCCATACAAACTCCTACCTTTCCCGAAGCCTTGGCATACCCCTCCGCCATAAAAGAGGCACCTCCTTCATGCCTTGCGGAAATAAGTTCTATTTCAGGATGTTGATATAGTGCATCCATTACACTTAGATAACTTTCACCTGGTACACAAAAAGCTTTTTTCACCCCTTCTTTAGCCATTACTTCTACGATTGCCCTTCCTCCACTGACTTTCATAATCAAGCCTCCCGCTTTCAAGCACGTATTTTTGTTCTAGTAATTTATGATTATATGAATATTGACTCATCTTCAATATCATTTAACAAGTTTCCCCATTCCAGAAACAAGTTTATTATCTTCTTCCATCTCAATAGGAGGTTTTCTTGTAACGGCACTCACTCCCAAAGTTACTGTAATGTTGATGAGTAATACGGCTAACCCTACATCAAGATCTTGTATGACTTGCGGCAGGGATGGAAATAAAGTAGCAAGTGTCGTACCTGAAGTAGTCGTGTATATGACAATTAGAATTCCAACAATCATTCCGGCAAAAGCTCCTTGGACGGTAACAGGATTCTTTTTCCACAAACTAAAAAATAATGCGGGAAATAACTGTGCCATGAAGCTATATGCCATTAGATACAACGTAAAAATCGACTCCCCACCATTAAACGTAAAATATAGAGTCACTATGGAAATGGCAGGTACTAACATCCTGCTCAGTCTTTGAAGCTGTTCATCTGATGTATTCGGCTTCCACACCTTATATACATTTTTGGAAAGTATCGTGGCAGTTGCCGTCAACACGAGTGAACTGGGAATAAGGGCGGCCATCGCCCCTGATGCTCCAATAACCCCAACAAACCAGGGATCAAATGACATTTTCGCCATTTTAAATAAAGCTAAGTCTGCTTCTGCCCCCTGTAGATTCGGAACTTGGAGAATCGCAGAAAAACCAATAAATAACGAAAAAATGATGATTACTTGATAAATTGGCATAACCCCGGCATTCCAACGAAGTGATTTTGGACTTTTTGCAGAGAATACTCCCGCCAACATATGAGGAAACATATAAAATGCCAGTGCTGTCATGATTGTAGCTGAAATAAACCAAGAGATACTCAAACCTTGTTCCGGGAAAATCAAAAAACCTTGTTTAGCCGTATCGATTGCTTCAAACATCGGCTGTAAACCACCGTAATAATGAAGAGGAAAATAAATCCCCATGAAGACGACTACAGTCAGAATCATGATATCTTTAATGACTGCGGTCCACGCTACCCCATGCATCCCTGAAGCAGTTACATAAATTGTGATCGCAATGACACTTACAACTATGGCCACATTTGGCGAAATGGACCCATAGGAGGCTTCCGATACGATAATTCCTAACCCTTTCAACTGCATGATCAGATATGGAATAATTGATATGACGCTAATTACCGCTACAAGAACTCCTAAAGCCGGACTATTGTACTTTTTATCATAAAAATCAGATTGAGATATGACTTTATTTTTCTTGGCATATCTCCAAATAGGCGGCAACAGCCAATAGGCGATTACAAAATAGAAGCAATTGAAAGCGTATAAGGCAGGAGGCATACCTGATCTATACGCTCCGCCGCTTGCCCCCAAAAACGTATATGTCGTAAACATTTCACCTGCTATCAAGAAGAAGAGCAAAAAGCTGCCGAAACCCCTTCCGCCAATAGCCCATTGTTCCAAACTCATATTCTTACCTTTTCGAGCTTGAAGCCCTAACCAAATGCACAGAACCAAAAAGAAAAGGATAACAAGCAGGGCTTCATTCATCAGTCTTCTTCCTCCTCGGTTGCCGGATCAAGTTTATTGGCAATTATTAAAAACACTGATGTAAGACAAACCCATAATATGGCCCAAAAAAGAACAAATGGCATCCCTAAAACATAAGGTTCAATCCGATTGATCACCACAAGCGAGCCAAGTGCCGGTATTGCACTTATCACATAGATCATTTTCTTCATTTGTTCACCATCCTTACCAACAAATGCCCAACTTGAATCATCCAATCCTTCACTTTTCTGAAAAAACAGATATTTTTTCTGTATTATTACATTGACAGCCCTTTAGTTAAGGGCTCATTTACAGCCCAATTCGGTTGCATGCCTGTAAGGACTTGTTCCACTTGCATTGCTGCATGTATAGCCATGCGTATCGAGCCTTCCTTCGTCAATGCCGCATTATGAGGACTGACAATCACATTATCCAATTTAAAAAGGGGATTCCCTTTATCAGGAGGCTCAACTTCAAATACGTCTATTCCAGCACCGGCAATCTGGCCCGCTTGCAAAGCATTTACTAAATCACTTTCCCTCACCACACCGCCCCTGGAAGCGTTTACAAAATAAGAAGAAGGTTTCATCCAGGAAAACTCACGGCTACCTATTATCCCTTTTGTTGTTTTCGTTAACGGCAGATGCAGGGTAATAACATCAGAGTTTCTGAATAACCATTCTAAATCTGTTACTATCTCCAACTCCGAATTCGTTTTGGCTGCAACATACGGGTCGTAGCCAATCACTTTCATATCAAAGCCTTGGTAAGCCTTTTTTGCCAGTATTTTACCGATTCTCCCCAGTCCGATAATCCCCAAAGTCTTGCCTTCCAAGTCCATGCCAAAAAGTTGATTACGAATAGCAAAATTCCCGCTGCGCAGTTCTTTATCAGCCAAGCTTAAGTTTTTGGACAATGATAAAATTAATGCCATTACATGTTCAGCTACAGAATTCGCATTTGCCTCTGGGGTATTTGTTACATAAATGCCACGCTCTGTAGCAGTTTCGATATCAATATTGTCCAAGCCCACACCATACTTGGCAATCACTTTGAGGTTTTCAGCTGCTTGAATGACTTCTTTATTTATTACAGCCGTTGATCTCGTTAGTACTGCATCACAACCCTTGATTTCTTCCATAAGAATTTCTTGCGACAGATCAGACCCTACTTTAATCTTATAGCCTTTTTCTACTAAATAACTTTTCCCCTCTTTCTCAATATCTTGAGGAATATACACTACATGACTCACCTTCACACCAACCCTTTCATGTTAACCTTGAAGGAAATATCTTTCCTACTGCATGGTTATATATACAATTATTGTGCCAACATAAAAAACATCAGTTTATTCAAGAAAGAAGCCAATCAGTCCTTATATCAAGACATAAATAAATGTAACAAATTGTTTCAAAATGATTTATTTAGTTTCATTACGTTTCAATCTGTTTCAATATTCAAGTTTTTCATCTTTCTCCATAAAGTCGTGCGACTCATCCCTAACTCAAAGGCAGCTTTTCCTTTATTAAAATTAACCTTAATTAACATTTGAACAATTCTTTCACGTTCGGATAAATGCATCCCAGGGGACATGTCCATCTCTTCGTCTTGTTTCGATAGCTGTATTTTCTTTTTACTTCTATTGGGAAAATACATTTCAATATCGTACACATCAACTAACTTGTCTTTATAAAGAGCGCATAATCGCTCACAAAAATTTTGCAATTGGCGAATATTCCCTTCCCAATTCTCTTCGCTCAGCTTTTTCATGGCAGTATCCGTAATCTTAATTTGTTTTTGATCCGAATGACCTTTCTGAATAAAAGCATTCACCAATAACGGAATATCTTCTCTGCGTTCCCTAAGTGGAGGCAATACAAGGTCCAGTACACTCAAGCGATAATACAGATCCTCCCGAAAGTCATTACCTTTCACCATTTGCATGAGGTCTTTGTTCGTTGCAGACACAATTCTCACATCAACGGGAATTACTTTATCATCACCGATACGCATGATTTCCCGCTCTTGGAGGACACGTAGCAGCCGGCTTTGCATTTTTGGGGAGATTTCCCCTATTTCATCTAAAAAAATCGTACCTCTATGAGCCAGTTCAAAAAATCCTAGCTTTCCGCCTTTCATGGCTCCCGTGAAAGCTCCTTCTGCATATCCGAAAAGCTCACTTTCCAATAGATTTTCGGGAAGCGCCGCGCAATTAATGGCTACAAACGGGTTATTTTTCCGGTTGCTATGATTATGTATGCTTTGGGCGAATATTTCCTTGCCCGTTCCAGTTTCTCCAATTATAAGAATATTTGAATCTACTTCACTATAACGTTGAGCTGTTTCAATCGTCCTCTTAATTTCGGGACTTCGATACAATATATCATCAAATGTGTACTTAGCCACATGTCCGCGTGAATGAAGTTTTCTGAAGAACTTCCCTTCCATCTCTTGAATGCGGGTAACATCTTGAAAGGCTACCATATCCCCCACTTTTTTACCCTTTAAAAATATCGCAACTTTTTTTACCGATAATTGAATCGTTTGGTAAGCAACGGTATCTTTTTCGTATTCACCGTCGCTTAAAAGCATATTTCGAAATCTCCCGGGCTTTATTATATCGTATATGGAATTTCCAATTAAGCTCCCCTTGGAAATCGATAATATCTCCTGAGCCGCCGTATTAAATACAGATATTTGCCCTTTTAAATCTATAGCAATAACCCCTTCATAGGCATAATTAAGAATCGTTTGGTAACGCTTGGTCTTCTCCTGTTCCCTTCTGCTGACAAGAGCTACTCTTTTCGCCTCAATCAACGCCTGGCGAAATGATTCCTTTCCCGTGTCAACCAGAATGGCTCCCAACCCTATCTCTTCAGCATATTTACAGGTACTTAAACCACTTAACACCACCTCACAACCTTCTCTGGCTGCCAAATCCACTAAACTGACTGAGGACTCGATATCATTTAATATATAGGACTGAATTGGCAAATCAACAATATCCGAAAGGTTTTCCACCCCATAAATCATGTTTAACGCTCCTATAACGGCCACTTTTTTACTGCCAAAACGTGCCTTGCAATCATATAGGGAACGAATGAGGTCAATCCCTTGGACAGGTATATCGACGATTGGAATGAATTCATTGCTTTCTTTTAATAGTTTCGTGATCAATCCCCTTGAAATGATTACATCAGCATCCAGCTTCAACTTCCCAATCTTATCGGCATCCTCAACCACCTCCTCTAAAACAAACTTCACTGAACCGTTATCATTGTTGTCCGATTCTTCCAACTTGTTGAATTCCTCAAATCTTTCAAAAGCATCCGTAATATACCCTTTTCGAGGAACAACGAGTTTTATTTTTATCAAAACACCCACCTCCAACGTAAATCATTTTGGTTTATTGGATATTAGCTAAAAGCAATCTGTAATTTATTCCAGACCTTGTTATACAAGGACTTGATATAACCTGGTAAGCTAAGAATGCCTCAAAGGTTTTCATTTAAAGCCACAATAAGTAAAGCAATGTGAGACTTCTAAAATAGTAATTCTACATTTTTTTAGATAGTAGATATTTCACTTTATTAATGACTTTGAAAAATAAAAAACCCTGTTATCGTGGGTTTTTTCATCATAAGGATTTCGATTGGTATTTAATATGGTCATTCAGGTCATCACATTAAAACTTTCTCTTCATCACTGGAATACACTTTTTAACATTAACATCAGTATAATGATTCTTAAGGTGAAAATCACCATGAAAAATCCTTTTTAATTTCTTAAAGTGGCATGATCATCTACTTTATTTTCTAATTCCCCTTTCTTTCTCGGTAATAGGACTATATTGCTTTTATTCTTCAAACAAATGTGAAATTCCTTTTGATTTTATCGGTACAGACAATAAAATTAGTCTACAAACATATTAACCCCGTTCAAGAAATCCTGAACGGGGTTTTTTAATAAATTTTTATTTTGAGTTTTTGCGGGCATTCTAGCGGTTATCAAACTTTATAACATTCAAGGTGTTTTTACTTACGGACTTAAAAAGGATCGGCGATGACAAGGATTTTCCCTGCTTTGATATCCTCCACATATTGATCGACTTCGGATTCCTCCAGTCCAATATCCAATAATGGCTTTCTCAATCCGCCTGCTCCCGATGCTGCCCCGGCAGCGGCTCCGCCAAAAGTGGCGAAAATAGGTCCTGCTGCCAATATCGGACCAATTCCTGGTACGGCCAATGCACTCATTCCAATAAGCAGGCCTGTTAATCCGACAGCTCCGCCGGCTGCTGCGCCAGCTACTAATCCATCAGTCTTTGCCGGGGCGACTTCCTCGGCTTCACTGGGTAATTGATCAATGTTTTTTGCCACTACTGATATTTGATTGGATGTATATCCTTGTGTCTTTAAGTTTTCTACTGCTGAAATCGCTTCATTTGCATTTTCATATATTGCTATAAACCTCTTGTCCATGGTATCTGCTCCTTTAAAAGTAATGTATTATACAGTACCCTTAATTGAGTTTTAATAACCTTCCATGAAGGAAATGAATTTCATTCCCGGATTTGCCCCTGGCCGTAAATGAAGTACTTGCTTGATGTTAAGGCAGGTAAACCCATTGGTCCACGTGCATGCAGCTTTTGTGTCGAAATGCCGATTTCTGCACCATAACCAAATTCAAAGCCATCGGTAAAACGGGTGGAAGCATTATGATAAACTGCTGCTGCATCTACTTTATTCAAAAATGCGGAAGCGTTTTGTTCATCCCTCGTCAGGATTGCTTCAGAATGCTTGGTACCGTATCGGTTAATATGTTCAATCGCATCGAATACACCTTTGACAGTTTTCACGCTGATTTTTAAAGCCAGGTACTCCGTTGACCAATCTTCCTCCGTAGCCGTTTTGGCTCTTGGAAAGGAGCTGCAAACCGCTTCATCCCCATATATTTCAATACCCTTTTCGTCCAGGAGTTCCAAAATACGCACTCCGTTTTCTTCAAACCATTTTTCATGAATCAGAAGCCCCTCGATAGCATTGCATACGGATGGACGCTGAGTTTTACCGTTTAAGACAATTTTCTCGACAATCGTGATATCTGCGGTCTCATCGATGAAGATATGGCAATTGCCTGCTCCTGTTTCAAGAACCGGAACAGTGGACTCCTTAATGACCGTTTCAATTAAATTCTTTCCGCCTCGTGGAATCAAAACATCTAAATACTCATTAAGATGAAAAAGTTCCTTAGCGGTTTCTCGACTCGTATCCTCGATCAACTGAACAGCTTCTACAGGAATTTCCGTATTCTCCAATGCCTTATGAATGGATGAGACTAGTGCCATATTGGAGTTTTTGGCTGACGAGCTGCCTCTTAATATGACGGCATTCCCCGTTTTCAAGGACAATGTAGCTGCATCGATGGTCACGTTAGGCCTGGCTTCATAAATCATCCCGATTACACCGATCGGCACCCGTAACTTTTTAATCAATAAACCATTCTCTTTTTCGATCGTCTCCAATTGTTCCCCAACTGGATCATTTAATTCGATTAAAAGCATAATGGCCTCAGCCATGTCATCAATACGGTTAGCATTTAACATAATTCGATCCAATGTAGACTCACTGAAGCCTTTTTTCCTGCCTTCTTCCAGATCCTTTTGGTTTTCTTTCATCAAAATATCTTTATCGATAATAAGTTGCTTAGCAATGTTTCCAAGTGCCTCGTTCTTTTGTTCGGTACTCAATCCTATTAACTGATAACTGGCTTCTTTGGCAGCCTTTCCTTTCGCCTTCACTTCACTCATTTTCAAATGCCCCCTTTTCCTTCACAAAATTGATTTTTATGCTTTCACCCATTTATCGCGATGAATCACTTCTATGGAAGTGATCACAAGCTCGGATGTCCTCTTTCCCATCGCCTGTTTTAATTCTTCGTCTGAGTATAGGACCTCACCCCGCCCCAATAATCCGTTTGCACCATAGACTTCGACAACATCACCCTTATTGAAGACTCCTTTAATTTCGTAAATTCCAGCTGGCAGCAGACTGCTGCCATTTGAAACTAAAGCCCTCTCGGCGCCTTCATCAACGAAAATTTTCCCGGATACTTGTGAATGAAGGGATATCCATTGTTTGTTTTTCGTTACCGTCGTCAAGACATCATTCCCAATATACGTGCCATCACCTTTGCCTTCGAGGATTGTTAGAAGTTTATCACTCCCATAACCAGAACCAATGAATACTTTCACCCCTAGAGACAATGCAGTTTGGGCTGCAATCAACTTAGATTTCATCCCCCCGGTTCCAACATTGGATCCTGTACCTTCTGCCATTTGCAATAAATCCGCTGTTACTTCGGTTAGCTTTTCAAATCGTTTCGCCCCTGGATTTGTCTGTGGATTGGAATCATAGAGCCCATTAATATCCGTTAATATGATCAAGTTGGTGGCGTGGACCAGTCCGCTTACTAAGGCGGATAGCATATCATTATCACCAAAAGTCAACTCCTCGACCGATACTGTATCATTTTCATTAATAATCGGAAGGATGCCGCGTTCAAGCAATTCCATCAATGTCGCATATGCATTTTTATATCTATCCTTTTTCGAGAAATCTTTCCTTGTTAACAAAATCTGCGCAGGTACGATTCCAAAATGACCCAACTGTTCCATATATGATTGAATCAATAGGCTTTGCCCAACCGCTGCAGCAGCTTGTTTTCCCTTAAGAGTGACAGGTCTCGTAGGATAGCCGAGCTTACGAAAACCTGTTGCTACAGCACCTGATGAAACAAGGACAACTTCATGTCCCGCTTTCCTTAAAGCTGCAACTGCCTGGATATGATCGGAAAATTTATTTTGGTCGATTTCACCTTTTGTGTTGGTCAAAGAACTACTTCCTATTTTTACAACGATGCGTTTCTTTTCCATCGATTACTTCCTCCAATAAATATCTAAGACATGAAAAAAAGCCCTCTTCATCCTCGAAATAAGGACGAAAAGGGCTGCTCTCCGTGGTACCACCTTCATTGAATGCAAGTTCATGCATTCCACTTTGCCTGATAACGCCAGGATTTGCGCCTATGTTTTGCATAGGACTCAAGAAGCAGGTTCTGCGTTTTCCTGTCGCGGGTCTTCCAGCAATTGACGCCGCTCTCTGTCACAGTGATTCTCGCATACTAATCTTCTCTCAACGTTCATTGTTTTAATATAGTATGCAAAATTATATGCTTGATGTCAATAACATTCCTACGATGTATGAACCTTATAACGCGATTGCCGGGCCGAAGAACTCATAGTGGATTTTATCCGCATCTATCCCCAGCTCTTTTAGATAAGTAATGATCGCCTTCATGAAAGGAACAGGGCCACACACATAATAATCAGCTTCAGGTTTAACAAAACCGCTCAATAATTCCTTATCGATATACCCTTCCTTTTCAAAATTCGGCAGGTTCTTATCATCCTGGCCCGGATTTTTAAAGACAAAGGATAATTGATAGCTGGTAAGCTTGTGTGCCAGTTCTGTCAGTTCCATTCTGAACGGCTGTAACCGGCCATTATCGGAAGCATGAATGAATTGTACATGACGCTCGGGTGTTTGTTCAGCTATCGCATGGACCATACTCATGAAAGGTGTTATGCCAACGCCTCCGCTCAAGAATACTGCCGGTGTTCGTTTTTCCAAATCGATGGTGAAATCACCTGCAGGAGCCGTTACGTCAATACTGTCACCCACCTGAATGGATTCATGCAAGTAGTTGGAGACCCTTCCATCAGGAGAGATTCCCGGCTTTTCTTTTTTAACGGAAATCCGGAAATAATCTTTTCCCGGAACATCAGACAAACTATATTGACGGTTGAATAGATAACGTTCACCCGGTATCTCGATCCGGATGGTAATATATTGTCCAGGAAGAAATGATGGAACCTTCTCTCCATCTGACGGTTTTAAATAAAAGGATGTGATTACGTCACTTTCCCGTACTTTTTCCGCCACTGTGAATCGTTTGAAATCAGACCATCCGCCGACCTGATTGGAAGCTTCGTCGTACATTTCCTTTTCGATGCTAATAAAAGCATCGGCAATGACTCCATAGGCCTCTCCCCAAGCTTGGAGGATCTCTTCTGTAGCTGAATCTTGTAACACTTCCTTGATTGCACCTAATAGAAATTCTCCTACAATGGGATAATGTTCGGCTTTAACGGCAAGACTTCTGTGTTTTTGTGCTATTTGCTTCACGGCAGGTAATATCGTTTCGAGTTGATCTATATATTTAGCTGCTGCCAAAACTGTGTTGGCCAGTGCATTTTGCTGGCGTCCCTTTTTTTGATTGGCGTGATTAAAAACATTTAATAATTCAGGATGTGCTTCGAAAAGATTTTTATAGAATACAGTTGTAATTGTTGTACCATGCACTTCTAATACAGGTACAGTTGATTTGATAACATCAATAGTTTTTTGGGATAGCATAGGTAAACCCCTCTTCATAAACAAGTATTTTAAATACATGTTTATGATAGAACGTAAATGCATTAAAAGCAATATATTTTATACATCTTTTCCAAAAAATAAGCTTTCATGTTTATAAAATGTTCACATTTATGATATAGTCAAATGGGGATAGAATGTGAGGCGATAAACATGAGGTTGACGAGTTATTCCGATTACTCACTTAGAGTGTTGATTTACCTGGCTTCCCACGACCAAAGCAAATTATCAAATATTAAAGAGATTTCTGAAGTCTATCAACTGTCTAAAAATCATTTGATGAAGATTGTTCATAATCTTGGAAAATTAGGCTATATCGAGACGATTCGCGGAAGAAATGGCGGATTTCGGCTTGCAAAATCACCCGCTGAAATAAATGTAGGGGAACTTGTACGACGAACCGAGGAGGATTTTTATCTGGTGGAATGTTTTAAAGATCACGATAACTGTGTGATTTCCCCCGTTTGTTCATTGAAATTTGTTCTTAATAATGCCTTGGATGCTTTTCTAAAGGTCCTTGATCAATATACGATTGCAGACTTCAGCGAAAATAAAGTGATGCTCAAAACCTATTTCGATTCGGTAAAAAAGAATGACGAAGAGCCCGATTTTTTATGATCGGGCTCTTTTTCAATAACCGATGATTCGTTCGATCTGCCATTCCTTTTCCATTCGCAAATCCATGATCCCCGTACTGGTTTTCAATAAAGCTTTAAGGGGATCGTATGGATTGATCATAACGATCGTCCCGATTCGTTCATTAGTAAGCATGACTTCTTTTCCGACCAATGTGGACATTAAACGCTTTACAAATTCCAGCAGGATTTCCGGATTGAATTTACCGAACATATCGCTGTTCATTTGTTCAATCACCTTATAAAACGGCATGGCCTGATGATATACACGATTTGAGGACATCGCATGGAAAACATCAGCTATTGCTACGATTTTCGCATGATGATCGATATCATTCCCCTTCAGCCCAAGTGGATAGCCTTGCCCATCTTCACGTTCATGGTGCTGTAGGGCTGTTAATGCAATCGATGGAAGGATTCCAGGGATATTTTTAAGTAATTCATACCCATAAATGGTATGGAGCTTCATTTCTTCATATTCTGCCGCAGTCAGTTTACCCGGTCTTTCCAATATACTATCCGAAATCCTTATTTTACCCACGTCATGCAGCGTGGCTGCCAATGTTAGGGCTGAGAGGTTTTCTTTCGATAATCCAAGCTTCATCCCCAGATAAGTGGCAATGATTCCGACACCGATATTATGACTATACATGTACTCGTTTTTTGCTTGCATCTCATCGAAAAGGTAATAAATATCAGGATTCTTTGCAGCTTCTGTAATGACAGGTGCTACTTCGGCTTTAATCAATTCAATATTATCAAGCTGTATTTTTCCTTCTTTACGTATATCTTGAAAGATGTTTTTCATTTGAAGAGAAGCTTCGTTGATTCTTTCATGAATCATTACGTTAGGCTGTACATGATTTTCCGTTAATGAATATCCACCTTTTTTAGGGATGGTAAGAGGCGTATTCGCTTTATTATTCATCTTCCCTCTTCTATTTTTCATTGCTCTCACACTTTTCTCTATTTTTTACCTATGATACCATATCCTTCATGGCCTTGTGTCATAATGAAAGCAATTTTGGGGGACTTAAGATCGGTCACTAAGTTCATTGCCCAGCTGTTTTAATTTTTCACCAACCGTACATTCTGAAATACAGAACTGATGGGCATACGTCCGCCCCTTCTCTTTCCGAAAATGCTTCCTTAAAAAACAATCTTGACAAAACGAAGCGAGAACATCTTCCACTTCTTCATATATTTTTTTCCTGTTCATTGTTATTATGGCTCCTTTGACTCAGCAATTTCCATTTTGCTGAAAATGGCTTTTCCCTGCAGTGCAAGTGTTGCCAGGCGATCGGCTTCCTGGTTTTCCTTTCGAGAAATTGGCTTGAAGACCGGAATGATCTTTAATTTATCCAGTTTCGCTTCAATGCGGTCAAGCCATTTATTTAAGTTTTCTTCCATGCAAGGCCATTCACCGGAAAGTTGATTTAAAACAACTAGGGAATCCCCTTTAAAGACACAACTTTGATGGTGGATTCCAAGTTCGTCCATCTGTCTGACCGCTTCATGAAAGGCCGCATATTCCGCTTCATTATTGGATTCAAATTGCTCCAATTTCAAGTTGGTGCGTAACCGCCAGAATTTCTTACCTTGGCGAAAATAAATGGCAACACCGATTCCTGCCACCTTTTCATCTTTTTGAAAACCGCCATCAAAAAAAACAGTCACATCCTGCGGTTCTTCCTCCACTTCCGTCAGGAGCTTCTTTAGTTCCTTCTTGGTCCAGGTTGTATCGAATTCATCCTTGAACTCCACTTCTTTCAGCCTTCCTGCCTTTTCAAGATCTTCCGTAATGACCAGAGCATTCCCGGCATCAAGCCAATCCGAAACGAAATCGGCAGATGGTTTTTTTGATGCTTGATATGTCCATTGCATAATTACCTTCAAAGATTTCCAGCTCCTTATCCATTCACCATTCATGCAGAACAGCTTACAATTTTCATACCTTTTTTTCGTCTTACCCTTTATAATATATTGTAAGCATTTGTATCGCTTTTTTAATTATAGTTCCCATATCAGCCTGAAATTCTCATGTTTCAATCTTATTTTATATGAAACGTTTTTTTATAATAGCATATTGACAGTTAAACTCGAGGAGGAGCACATCTTGATCGAAGTGTATATTGATGGTGCCAGTGCAGGCAATCCAGGGCCGAGCGGCGCAGGTGTTTTCATAAATAATAATGGTGTGGTCGAGAGGCATGCCTTTCCGCTTGGAAATATGGAAAACCATGAAGCGGAGTACCATGCTTTAATCAAAGGATTGGAAATTTGTGTAGCCAATAAGTATCAAATCGTTTCTTTTCGTACTGACTCACAAGCCATCAACCGGGCCATTGAAAAAAGATTTGCAAAGAATAAGTATGCCATTTTGTTGGAACGGGCGCTAAAGCTTTCCGATGAGCTTGAATTATTTTTCATGAAATGGATTCCAAATCTCGAAAACAAGTCCGCGGATGAGTTGGCGAGACGGGCCATTCGAATGAATAATTCCGAGGAAATTCATGAACAAGACAGCTGATTTTTCATTACTATTCGTTGTATTCATTTGGGGCGTCACTTTTGTCATGGTTCAAAATGCCCTATCTTTTCTAGACCCCTTCACGTTTAATGCGGTCCGTTTCTTCATGGCTTTCGTTTTCTTGCTCATCCCTTATATATCGACTTTACACAAAAAGGGGAAAACTTGGAACAAGGGTCTTTTTATAGCTGGGTTTCATATTGGAGTTTGGCTTTTTTTGGGGTATGGGCTTCAAACGATCGGATTGAATTATACAACTCCTGCGAAGACAGGCTTTATAACAGGTTTAAGTGTCGTCATGGTACCTGTGTTTTCCCTGCTGCTTTTAAAACATAGGCTTCCCCGCAATACAATAATTGGTGTCGCAGCCGCAACCATCGGGCTTTATTTAATGACTTTCGCTGACCGCTCCAATTTGAATATCGGTGATTTACTGGTATTTTTATGCGCAATCAGTTTTGCCATGCAGATCATTACAACGGCTAAATATGCCAAGACCTTACCCGCTTTACCATTGACGCTGATTCAGGTTTCCACAGTATCTTTATTATCATTTGTTTCAGCCTTCATTTTTAAAGAGAATCATTCCGTCATCTTCAGCTCAGAGGTCATGTTAAAGAAGGATGTATGGACTGCTTTATTGGTTACGGCAGCCCTTGCCACTGCGTTCGCCTTTTTTGCACAAACCTTCTTCCAAGCCTATACGACACCTACAAGAGTGGCGCTGATTTTTTCAATGGAACCGGTTTTTGCCGCGTTATCCTCATACATATTAATAGGGGAAAAACTGACTACCGCCTCCATCATCGGCTGCGCATTCATATTCTTGGGGATGATTTTCGCTGAACTGCCTGTTAAGAAAAAGAAACCCGTGACACAGGAGTTTACTTGAAAAGGCCAATAAAATAAATCGGACTTCCAGTTACGAAGTCCGATTTATTTAAGCAGCCCCTGTTCTTTTGCAAAAGATACCGCTGCACTACGCGTTTCAATGCCGTTTTGTTTTAAGTTTTCCAAAAAGGAGATATAAAAGCTGCCATCAAAGTTCTTTTGTACCTTCAATGTCAATTCTATTGCTGCATTGACTAAAATATCACTCGCATCCGTGTACCGCTTACCAAAATAAATAAAACCAATAGCGTCATTACCAAAAGTGAATCCTTTACCCTCTAAAAAACTAACATACTCTTCAGTTGATTTCGCCACTTCTGCATCCACTCCATACTTCATGCCTTATTTTCATCTTACCGTATATCAAAGATTTTGACTATCCATTTTTCGACAAAAAAATCACCGTACAAAATAAAAGAGCTCCCATTGGAAGCTCCGCTTATTGTATTAAATCATTCGCAGTAAAGCCCTGAATTCATGATCCCTAGCCAGATCTTTGACCTTCTCGCGATCATACTGATAGACCGCATCGTCCAAAGAACATGAAATTGGTACATCACATTTTATTTCTGCTAGCTTTCTGGATAAATGAAGCATATCGACGGCGGATTCAATTTTAGCTCGTTGCCCGTTCGTCAATGAAGCAACATTTTCAAGAATCCCTTCGATACTTTGATACTGGATCAATAATTTCAACGCTGTCTTCTCACCTATTCCTTTAACTCCGGGATAGTTATCAGCTGTATCACCCATTAAAGCTTTTAAATCGATCATTTGTCTTGGTGTGATCCCTTTCCATTCAAAAAAGCTATCGGGATTATGAACTTCATAATTACCATATCCTTTTTTTAACAATAGCACGGAAATGTTTTCTTCTATTAACTGAAGCATATCTTGATCACCAGTCAATATACCCACCCGGCTATGTTGGGCAGATGCCTTGGCAATTGTCCCGATACAGTCATCCGCCTCATATCCAGAGAGCCCTATGTTAGGGATATCAAATGCTTCAACCGCTTTTTTCGCTAGGTCGAATTGAGGGATCATTTCGACTGGAGCTTCTGATCGATTAGCCTTGTATCCATCAAATAATTCATTTCTGAAAGTCTTGCTGCCCATATCCCAACACACTGCGACATGACTAGGTGAAAAGTGATCCACCGCCGTCAGCATATGCTTCAAAAAACCTTGAACGGCATTAGTCGGGATGCCTTTTGAGTTAATCATGAATTGACCAGTAACTGCCGTTGCATAAAAAGCTCTAAATAAAAGCGCCATCCCATCGACAAGCATAAAGGAAGGATGCTGCTCGTTTTCTTTCATTAACACATTATCACCTCTATCATGATGTACTTCCATTTTAACATAACTGTCCCCTTTTTTAAGGATCGTTTAATTGGAAAAAATATTATTCAATTGGATTATCATCATACGAGATCCAGTCACTGTAACTGCCAATATATATCTTCACATCTTTAAAGCCCGCTTCTTTCAGGGCGATATAATTGGGTGATGCCGTTACACCTGAACCGCAGTACACAATGATTTCCTTATCTTTACCGATGCCTGAAAAATTCGACTGAAGATCTTCCTTCTTTTTAAAATAGCCATTTTCCAGAACGTTCGTCCACACCTTATTTACTGCTCCTGGTATATGTCCGGCTTTTTTATCAATCGGCTCTTCGATTCCCTCGTAGCGCTTAGATTCCCTTGAATCCATTAATACGATATCGTCAGGCCTATTCATAGTGTAATCCTTCACTGTTTGAAAAGATGCAAAAACGGAATCATTTAAATCGATATGATATTCTGATGGCATATATTTCGTTTGATTCGAGTCAATTGGATAACCCTCATCCCTCCAGGCGCGAAAGCCCCCGTTAAGAACATATACTTTCCGATGCCCAAGGTAGCTGAGCAGCCAGGCAAACCTGGAAGCAAAAGAACCTTCCCCGCCATCATAAGCAATAAGTACCGTATCATTGGTGATTCCGTTTGATTCCAGTTTATTTTTAAAGGTTTCCAGATCAGGCAGAGGATGTCTTCCGCCATGTTCTTGAACCTGCCCCGATAAGTCCTTTTCAAGGTCGAAATAAACCGCGCCGGAAATATGGTCTTGTTTGTATTCATTATACCCTGCATCAGGAGAGCCTAGCTGAAAGCGGCAGTCACAAATTCTGATCTCTTGAGAATTCAACTTCGGCAACAGCTCTTCTTTTTCAATTATTAAACTCATCTAAAAAACCCCCTATTCCAAAATGGTCCAAATTAATTCATTAAGCTCCGTTTCCATCTTCTTTCCTTGATGTAGCCTAGTTATCTCTTTCTTTAAGGAAAGTGATTTCCCTTCTATTATCGAAAGATTCTTTTCACTTTCATTGTTGCTTATATATTCCTCCATTTGTTTTGCTTTAAATATCCGGGTAATCCCGGTTTTCAATTCTTGATCAATTGAAAGCAAATCAAGTAATTCCCATACTGATAAAGGTGGCAGCGAACCCAGGTGAATTATATATTCAAGGATTAAATACGAACGGTATACTTGTACCCATGTTTTTAGTTCTTTTCTTTCGGATCCCCTTGTTTTTGTCAATAGTTGAAGATTTTCGTTCATCATCCGATAGTAATGGTGGCTCAGTGCCTTTTTGGAATAGCAATCAGCAATCAAACCCTTCATCTTCCTATAATAATCCGGATGCGTAATCAACTTGATTGGCGACTGAAATAATTCAAATAGAGCAGGATTACTCTTTAAGGTAAGACGTGAAGATTTAAATAAATCCCAGCCTTCCATGTCAAATAGGTCTTCTTTCATTTGAATGACTTCAACTGGCTGACTCAAGCTAAGGTATGAACGCTTATCATTATGAACATATATAAATCGAACATCGTAATCTGATTGGCCTGATGATAAACCAAAAGAATGGCTGCCAGTAACAGCAGCCATTAAAATGGTCATATCTTCTTTCTTTTCCAGGTATCTCAATCGTGAAATAAGGTTTTCTTTCATGAACGAGACCTCGTTTCTATTTCGAATGCATTTTAGCCAATTCCGCTACGGCATTTTCATAATACGGTAAATCGACCGTTTCCTCCAATGCTGCCCGTAAACCTGCAAAGATATCCGATATTTCCGTCTTAAACTCTTTTTGAATCGCAAGTAACTCTTGATTGAGGACTTCATTATACATTTCGAAAATCCGTTCGCCCTGCTCTTTTACATATACAAGGGCAGGATCATCCAAACGCTTCTGAAGCCCTTCGCTCATTTTCGCTTTTTCATTTTTTTCAAAGAAAGATTTTGGATTTTTAAATAATGCCAATTCCTTTTTGAATTCCCCCGTATCTAATTGCGCAAAAGCTCCTGTAAATTCAAGGGACTCCCTCTCATTAGGTTCATATGGCTGCAACGAAAGGTTTCTTCTTATTTTTTGCATTTGCAAAAGCAAACTGCTTTGTTTCTCATTCAGTAATTTATTTACGAACATTTCCGTCCTTAAAGCCGTTGCCCGCATTTCCTGGGCAAGGTCAAAGCCTAAAGCATCCAATAAGTTCTTCATAGATTGCTTGAGGACAATTTTCAGATCGCCTCCATCATCTTTTAAAACAGCCGGATTGAAAGATTCTTTGAAGAAATCATTAAACCGGAAGAAGACCCGTTGTTTACTATAAAAAGTCAATTCGTCTATCTCTTTTTTCAAACGTTGCTTTTCGGCATCCCCTTTAATGACTGAGAGGAGTTCCGAAATGGACTGTGCCTCATGAGAAAGTGTTTCCAGGGCATTTCGTTTCGCTTTCTCATCCTGCCTGGAAGCTGTAATTACATCTCGTAGCAGCTCTTCCGTTCTTTTTACAGCCGCTTGAGCCGATTCAATTGCAAGTCCCGTTAAATCGTTTTCTATGAAAGAATCGAATTGACCTTGGAATTCCGAGATTCCGCTATTTGGAAGGAACGAATGCTTAAACGAACCAGGCGTTTGTTTTTCCATCAACGCTCCCTTACTCGTAAGCGGGAACAGTTTTGGAAAACGGATTCCGAATCCATTCAATTGATCTGTGACATAATCCATCACTTCGTCCAATTCGTCAGTGGTTTGTGCCAGATCGACGGCATTGACGATGAAAAACATCTTATCCATAGCGAAAGAATCTTTCACACGGCCAAGTTGTATCAGGAACTCCCTGTCTACCCGTGAAAATGGGTGATTATAATAGGTCACAAATAGAATGGCATCCGAATTCTTAATATATTCGAAAGCTGCGCCTGTATGTCGTGCATTTATTGAATCAGCCCCAGGTGTGTCAACAAGGACCATCCCCTGCTTTGTCATTTCACAGTCATAACGCAGTTCAATCAGATCAACAAGACATGACTTGGACTCTTCTGCAGCAAAACGTTTAAATCCTTCAAGGTCTACCGTAACCACATTACCCAATTCATTTTGGTACTCGGGCAGCCCTTGATGAAAAGCCCTTAGAAAGGATAAATGAGTTTTCCCCTTATCAACTTCCCCCGCCTTCGCAATGATTTGTCCTGCCAGTTGAAGTGCTTCATCTAGCGTTTTTGCCGATTTATCAAAAGCTGCCAGGGCCAGGCTTACATCTTCCAACAGCATCGCTTGTGTCTTTAGCTTGACGGTTGCCGTTCCATGTGGATGCTCAGTGTCTGAAGACATGATTTTGTTGATTGCGGCAGTTGTTGGATTTGGTGAAACAGGAAGGACGCTCTCCCCCATCAACGCATTGGCAAAGGAAGATTTGCCCGCACTGAATGCACCGAAAAGCGCAACAGTGAACGTCTGCTGTTCCAAGCGATTTGCCTTCTCTTTCAATTCTTTATAAAGAGATTGAAATCCTCTCAAAGGTTGAATTAGCTTGGCTGCCTGTTGTAAACTCGTTGCAGTCTCCATCAGCTTTTCTTTTCCGCGTAAATCAGTAGCATCAGATGAAGAAACAGTCACGGAATGTTCAACTTCCTTGTTTTCTTTATCATGATCCGTTTCAATTTGTTCGTTGACGGGCCTTGAATTACTTTCTTTAGCGGTTTTCATGATTTTGACTGTAATATTTTTTTCCTCTTCATTCCATTGGGTTAAAAGCATATCGATATCACGCTCATCGACTAATGATTCAGTTTGATTAGCAATGGCCACTAATCGTTCCGTTTGGTACTCGATCTCCGCATTCATCGCAGCCGTAACTTTAAGGGCTTCCGCAAATTCGGAAAAACCTTCAAGTTCCTTATCAATGGATATGGACTGCTGTTCCACTATCGCTTCCATAACGGTAACAATATTATTCAAAAATCCTTCTGATACATCACGTGCTTTCTTTTTGATGGCTGATGCCAAATCATTCGTATAGTTTAAAACGTATTCACCCGTAATATCCACTTGAGACTTCAAAGAGTTTTTTATGTAAGATTCCGATACCTCGATTTGAAGTGCCTGTGCCTTACTTTCAAGTGTTGAATCATGGATTTCCGCTTGATTAAGCGTTTTAACGGCTAGTTCTTTAAGATGCCATTCAAGCTGGGTCTTCACCTTTTCTTGTAAATCGGTCAAGAAAGCATGGATACGTGCCTCACGTTCGGCATCCGTTTTTTTCTTGGCAAATAATAGACCCACTTTAAAGTCAGGTTGAGCCGATTCCAAGAAAGATTTACCTAGGTCCCGTGTTGCAGCGGGCATGATGTATGCACCTTTCAAAATGGTTTCTAATGCATCAGCATATTGGATCTTGATTTCATCTATACGTCCAGTTAATGATTTTTTTTCTTTCAATAGGCTGTCCACCTGATTCGTCAGGTGTATTCGCTCTTCATATGGAAGTTCTGATAATACTTCAAAATCATCGGCATGTTCCTCTTCATACTGCTCTTTCAGCCAATTAAGATGCCTTTCGACCAGGGCATTAGCTGATTGCATGATGGCATCTTTCCCATCATTTAGACCTTTGCCCGCAATGTCGGATATGAATTGCTTGACCACTTCTATTTCATTTTCGGTATTGTTCAAGTCTCTTACGGATGTATAAAAAATACCATCAGGGTATACATTCCAGTTCGCAAATGCATCAGAAACGGAAAGCTTGAAGTCTTGAAAGCTAAGCTCGTTCTCATCATGCTTATCGATCATATTGATAATTAAGTATGTCGGTTTTTCAGCCTCTAACAATTCTTTCGTGAATAGGAAGTTCACTTCTGATTGGACGTGATTGTAGTCCATGACATAGAAGACTACATCAGCTAGATGCAAGGCAGATTCCGTAGAAACTCTATGTGCATCGTCTGTCGAATCAATTCCTGGCGTATCCATGATCGCGCATGAATCCGGCAGTGAAAAATCATTGGAACTTATCGTTATTGCCGATACTGAATCTCCATCCTTGGCAAATTTCTTGACCTCTTTAAAATCATATGGTGCAGGAAATAGGACTGGTGGCTGATGATGGTAAAAGACTTTGGCATAATCTTCACCTTTTTGGACTTTTACCGTATTTGCACTTGTTGGAATAGGGCTTGAAGGCAATACTTGATCACCGAGGAAAAAGTTGATCATACTAGATTTCCCCGCTGAAAAATGCCCGCAAAAAGCAATGATGAACTCTTCGTTATTCACTTTCATGATTAACTGTTTTAGTTTATCGGCATTTCCTGTATCACCTGCCGATTGAAATTTCTCATACATGGCAGTCAAAATCCCCAATTTGGACTGTTGCTTTAATGTTTCTTGAATCATGAATCCATACCCCTTAATCTATCGTCATTTTGATATTCTTATTGTAAACGATTTCGTTTATTATTCATACCATCAGCTTTCTTTTTACTATATGATTCATTACTGGCCATGTTCAAAAAAAAACCACCGATTGGTGGATTCATGCAGTTTGATTCATATTGACTTTGAATGCAAAAAAAAACCAGGATGTTTACCTGGTCGTAGGGGCGGGGTTAAAAGCAGTTCGGTTTCCCATTGGTGACTCGGTATAAGGCTTTACTGCCTTTGCCGGTTTTTGAATATTATTCAATACATGTTTCATCACAAAACCATATGTAGCGATTGTCAATAAAATGAATACCCAAACCATTACCAACACCATCCTCTTATATATTGATTAGCTTTTAGTTGTTAGTTATTAAAATAAATTCATCGAAATCCGAATGAGAATAATTTTCATCTTCATTTAGAATCTTATCACGAACGATAATCGTTTTCAATAAGAAATTAAAATTTTTTATTATTTTCCCTTAAAAACCGTAGAATATTCCGTATGTGCCTTTAATGCTTTCTCTTCCAATGGGATTCTTACCATCATCATCCAAACATTCAATAAACTAAAGATGATAGCGGTATAATATGCATTGAATAATAAAGAAATAACCATTATCTCAGTTGCCACTATGATATAGTTCGGATGTTTGAAATATTTATAAGGGCCATTAATGACTACCTCGGCATCAGGAACCACTATGATTTTTGTATTCCAATGTTTTCCCAAAGAACGGATTACCCAAATCCTGCCTGACTGTGCAATTAGAAAAAGGGTCAGCCAAATTGGCCATAGTCCAGCCACACCCCTATCAAGCACGGTCACTTCAAAAATGAGAAAAATAAAAAAACCAAGGTGCATTAGAACCATCCAACTGTAATGGGACTCACCATATTCCACTGCTCCGGCAGCCTTTAACTGTTTTTCATTTTGTTTGGCGATATATAATTCAAACATGCGCTGTATAGCGATCAAGATAATGAAAATGGCAAAAATCATCACTTCCACCTCATTAACACAAGTTCAGACGAAAACCCAGGCCCCAATGCAGCAGCCAAGCCCACCTCATTTTTATTCCCGCCGCGCTGCATGAACCTCTCCAGGACGTACAAAATAGTTGCTGAGGACATATTGCCAAATTCCCTCAATACGCTCATTGACTCAGCCGTCATGCTTTCATCGAACCCGAGGGCTTCGTGATAAGCATCAATTACTTTTTTGCCTCCGGGATGAGCAATGAAATCTTTTATATCCCTGAGATCCAATCCATTCTCCATTAGGAACTCTTGAACATTAGGTTTAAGCCAATCTTTGATGATTGTAGGGATATCTTTTGAAAAAATCACATATAACCCTTGATCTTTCACATCCCAACCCATTACATCCAATGAATTCGGCATTAGCGTGGATTGCGAATTCAAAAATTGCAGATGTCTTGCTTTTTTGGAAAAGTGTACATCAGGCACCTTATCACCGCAAACTAAAACACAGCTTACTCCATCAGAAAATAAAGAAGTTCCAATTAAATTGCTTTTGGAGATATCATTCCTTTGAAATGTCAGACTGCATAACTCCACACATAAAACAATGACCTTCGCCGTCGGGTATGCTTGGCAATATTCAAATGCACGCGATAGGCCACTTGCTCCCCCTGCACAGCCAAGTCCCCAAATCGGAATCCTTTTAGCATGCGGGCTAAATGGAAGTTCATTCATTATCCTGGCATCAATGGTCGGGGTAGCAATACCCGTGCTTGAGATATAGAAGAAAGCATCTAGCTCGTTTGCCTGCAGTTCTTCTTTTAAAAATTCTGTGTTGCTTAAGCATTTTTCTATAGCTTCTTTCCCAAACTTGACTGCCTGTTGAATATATAGATCATTCCGATCGGCAAAAGAATGATCCTCTTTAAACCAATCAAGATCATTAGAAAAATATCGATTTTCCACTTGTCCATTCTTAAAGGCTTTAAGTAACCGTTCTATATTCTTAAATGAGGCTCCAAATATTTCTCTCGAAAATTCCATGATTTTTTCCTGAGAAAGTAAATGTGGCAGCTTTATATGTGATGCGGATAATAAATACGGCATGATTGCACCCCTTATTATTCATGATATGGTTAATATACCCACCATGATTTCAATTATGCCTTATCGATAAACGGTCATATTTATCGACGGTTCGGAATATTTTCTCTTTTTTTTTAAAAAAACTAGATGAAAAAGACTAAGAAATTGATAACATAGAGAACATGATCGTACTAGCGGAGGAACGAAAATGGAATCAACGCTATAATCACAAAAGCGTTAAATGGATTCTCCGAGACCATCAAGTCCGTTATTCCTTTCTTTTTGGACATTTAAAAGCCGTACCTCATAAAACAGCCTTTCGAACAGGAATCGATAAGCGTCCTTATTGACATGAAAGGGGATATCCGAGGGAGAATAATAAACAAATTAGATGAAAACATGTTTTGCATGCCGTTAGAAGGGGCCATTAAAGGCATAGGCACTCTTCCTATCATCGATCAAAATGTAATCATGAAATATTAAACCCCCTTACCTAAAATCGGTAAGGGGGCACTGTCATTCTTCTTTCTTTACTGAAGATTGATTTTGCACTTGAATAATGATATTTTGAAACTCCTCTTTTCCACAAACGCTACACCTATACTCCTGGCTTAAAATGGTTCGACAATGAATACAATATTTTTTCTCCATCCCTATCACTACTTTCCTGAACATATACTATCAATATATTCAAAAAGTGAAGAGAGTTTCCTTTTATCTGACAAAACTCCAATTTCATTATCCATGAAATGCTTCGGCATAAAAGAAAAAATGCCTAAAATCCTCATCACCTGAGGATTTTAGGCATTAAATGGTTGAATCTATCAAGTACCGAATCTATTTTTAATCAGGCTACTTTTTGCCCTTCAATACGAGCTTCTTTCACTTTTCCTTTTGTAGGGACGATGTTAAAGACGATATTCAAGAAAATGGCTGTCAAACTTCCGGCTACAATACCGTTTTCCGTTAAGATTTGAAAGCTTTCCGGAATTTGCGCAAATAGTTCAGGAACGACCGTCACACCAAGTCCCATACCTACTGAACAAGCGATGATCAATAAATTTTCTTGAGAAGCAAAATCCACTTTGCTCAACATTTTAATTCCAGCGGCAATTACCATCCCGAACATTGCAACCATTGCACCGCCAAGCACGGATGAAGGGATAATTGTCGTGAATGCACCAATTTTCGGAACAAATCCTATGAAAATGAGAATGCCCGCTGTTGTGTATATGACATTCCTTGTTTTAATGCCTGACAATTGAATCAGTCCGACATTTTGTGAAAAAGCCGTATACGGAAACGAATTGAACAAACCGCCAATCATGATGGCCAGTCCTTCAGCACGATATCCGCGAGCCAAATCGTCTTCTGATATCTCTTTATCCGTGATTTCACCAAGGGCATAATAAACACCAGTCGATTCCACCAAGCTGACGATCGCTACCAATGTCATCGTAATGATTGCCGTGACGTTAAATGTCGGAGCACCAAAGTAGAAAAAATGAGGCATATGCAGCCAAGTGGCACTGACCACTGAGCTAAAATCCACTTTTCCAAGGAAGAAAGCTGCAAATGTTCCGACGATCAGCCCCAATAAAATAGAGATGGAGCGTAGGAATCCCGATGAGAATTTATACATGAATATAATGAATAACAAAGTTCCAAAACCAAGAGCTACATTATTCAAGTCTCCGAAATCAGCAGCACCTTGACCTCCGCCAAGATTGTTGATGGCAACAGGAATGAGCGTTATGCCAATAATCAAAACGACAGATCCAGTGACAATGGGTGGGAAAAACCTTGCCAGTTTTCCGAAGAATTTACTAATGATAACGACGATCAATCCCGACACCAATATGGATCCATAAATGGAGTTGATTCCATATTGCGTACCGATTGCAATCATCGGGCTAACTGCAGTGAATGTACAGCCTAGGACGACCGGAAGCCCAATTCCAAAGAATTTATTTTTCCACACTTGCAATAATGTTGCTATCCCGCACATCAAAATGTCTATCGAAACTAAATAAGTCAACTGCGCTGCAGTCAATCCCAGTGCCCCACCGACAATCAATGGAATGACGACTGCACCGGCATACATGGCAAGGACATGTTGTATTCCTAGAGACGCAACTTTTAAAGGTGATTGATTAGACATTGAGGGCTGCTCCTTCCATTTCGTCGGCGAAAGTAATCTCACCGAATTTTAACTCAGCAATCCTCGCAAGTGATTCGACTTGAAAACCTTGTTCCCTAAGATCCTTACCACCACTTTGGAATGCCTTTTCAATCACGATGCCGATTCCGGCCACTTCTGCTCCAACCTGCTTACAGATTTCCACCAAGCCCCTGGCTGCCTGTCCGACCGCAAGGAAGTCATCGATGATTAAAACCTTATCCCCAGCTTCAATATATTTATTGGAAACCGTAATCGTATTGGTTTCTTTTTTTGTAAAGGAATGAACGGACGCAGTCACTAAATCATTTGTTAAAGTAAGTGATTTACGTTTACGGGCAAAAATTAACGGAACTTCCAATTCCAATGCAGCCATCAAACCAGGTCCAATGCCTGAGGATTCAATCGTCAGCACTTTCGTTATTTCCTTTTGTTCGAAACGTTTTACGAATTCTTTACCAATTTCTTTCATTAGTATAGGATCCATTTGATGATTCAAGAATGAATCTACTTTTAAGATATCTTCTGATAAAGCTTGACCCTCGGACAAGATTTTTTCCTTTAAAAGTTGCATGAAGGTTCCTCCCAATCTCGGATGATTATTGACCCATAAACCACGCAATCATTTCCCGGCATATAAAAAGCCCAAGAAACATTGCGGCACTTTTTTGGAGTGAAGCAATACTTCTTGGGCATGAATGAAAAATGAATCAGCTAAAGCCTTCATTATGCAACAAGATCTATTACTCACCCATAGTCGAATTATTTACGGTAATCCGGTAGAAACTTGCAGGCCATATCCCTGCTATTATACGAGTGAAACTTTATATTTCATTAATATATGAATTATAACAACGCTGGCTCTATTTGAAAAGGTATTTTTGATAAAAACCGAACTTTCATTTAAAAAATTAAATCATCATTCGTATTATTAGAAAATTGCGAAATCACACAACCAACAGGGTTTTCCTATCAAAAGAAAGAATCACCCCTTCTTCATGTTCCATTTACTGGTATCATACACGTCAATATTGCAACTGACCATAAAAAAAGAAGGTCTTGGCATTCAATCCAAGTCCTTCTCTTTTGATTCATTTGATTTTATAAACTTCTTTATATTTATTTTCAAGATACTCTATTAAATACTGAACATTCAAGCCCTCTCCTGTCGTTTCCTTCAAAATCTCAAGAGGCTTTTTTGTTTTTCCGTATTTATGTATCTTTTCATTAAGCCATTTCCTGATTGGAGCAATGTCACCCGCTTCCAACAGGCCATCAAAATCAGGCAAATCTTTAAGCATCGATTGCTTGATTTGGGCTGCATACATATATCCCAATGCATAAGAAGGGAAGTAACCAAAACTGCCATCTGCCCAGTGTACATCTTGCAACACGCCCATGGCATCATTTTCAGGCACAATTCCCAAATAATCCTTGTATTTTTCATTCCAGACTTCCGGTAAATCCTTCACTTCAAGTTCTCCATTAAAAAGAGCCTTTTCCAGTTCATACCGAATTATAATATGTAGGGGATACGTCAGTTCATCTGCTTCAATACGGATGAACGATGGTTTTGATTCGTTAATGCCCCGGTAAAATTCATCCAGTGTCACATCATTGAATTGTTCGGGAGCATATTCTTTTAATAAGGAGAATTTATTTTTCCAGAAGCTATGGTTCCGTCCAATGAAGTTTTCGAAAAACAATGATTGTGATTCATGGATACCCATTGATGTCCCGCCGTCGAGAAGTGTTCCAGTTAATTCTTCGGCGATATTCTGCTCATAAATGGCATGTCCGCATTCATGGATGGTACCAAAAATCGCCCCTCTAAAATCACTTTCATCGTATCGGGTCGTCACCCGTACATCGCCCCTGTTTATTTTAATTTCAAAAGGGTGAACTGTTTCATCCAGCCTGCCAGCCTTGAAATCGTATCCTAGCTGTTTTAAAAATTCCAAGTTCAGTTGATGCTGCTTTTCTTTTGGAAATTCTTTATATAGGAACGCTGTTTCAGGTCTATGTTCACTTTCGGCAATCTGTTTTACCAATGGAACGATCCTCGCCCGAAGCTCACTGAATACGCTGTCAAGTATATCTACGGTCATTCCTGGTTCATACATATCTAAAAGGGTATTATATTTCGTCCCTTCATAACCCCAGTACTCTACGAACCTACGGGTATATGCTACAATTTGCTCCAGATAAGGTTGAAATAATGAAAAATCAGCTTTTTCCCTTGCCTCTTCCCACGCACTTTCAGAACGCGATTGTAAAATGACGAATTCCTTATATTCGTTGGCAGGAATTTTCTTATTCCTTTCAAACTCTTTTTTACACTCTTGGACCATTTTATTCGTCGTTTCACTAAGAGTAGCATTCTCCAGCGAAAGTTCTGCGATGAAGGATTCCATTTCTTTACTTGTGCTCATATTAAACACCTCGGAGGAAAGCACGCCGATAACTTCGGAACGCTGCTCACCTCCCTGTTTCGGTGCACCTGTACGTAAATCCCAAAAAATTAACGCGAGAGCTTCATTATAGGCCGAGATTTTCTTTACATATTCTCTAAACTCTTTTTCTATCAGATCGATACCCTTTTTTTTCATAATCACTGCTCCTTCCAACTACACTTTACCATATTATACAAAAGTCTTTCATATCAGAACCACTTCGATTAATAAATTAAAATAAAATAAGAGCCAAGGGGCACCTTGGCTCTTATTTCGGACTGGACTTTAGTTAAAGCGTTACAGGAAGAATGGATACAATCTTCTCTTTCACTTGTTCCGAAAGATCCTTTTCAGTCAAAATCTGGACTGTTCCCGAATCATTGCTCGTCCTGATCAATCGCCCTATTCCCTGGCGCAAACGAAGGAGCATGTATGGAAGATCCACTTCTTCGAATGCGTCTGTAACCGAGTTTCGTTTGGCCTCGAAAACCGGATCACGCGGCGGGAATGGAAGGGAGTGTAACACTACATTTTGTAATGAAGGACCTGGAACATCAAGCCCTTCCCATAAATGATAGGAGAAAAGGACAGATTGCTCCTCTTCTTGGAACTTCTTAACAAGCTCGCTGATTTCCGCTTCCCCTTCAAAATAAAATGGATAAGAAGATATTGGGCAGTTTTCCTTGAACCAATGCAATTCCTCTTTTGAATGAAATAATACTAGTGTTCGACCTTCATTTTCCTCGATTGACTTCATCGTATATTTAAGTTTCGCCAATTTATCTCCATTTTCGAAGACTGGCATGTTCATTTTCATGACTTCATCGTAATCAAATGGTGATTCAACGGAGAAGCTGTCATACTTTTCTATCCCTAAACTATCTGCAATATATTGGAAGGATTTATTATCCGATAATGTTGCCGATGAAAAAATGTACGGGATTTTTTTAGAGAATACCTGTTCAGACAGTATATCCTGTACAAGCCTTGGCATGATGACCAATGTTTTGGTCATTTCATTTTCTTCAAACCAGGAAACGGCCTGTTCATCCTTCACAAATAGAGAAAGGGAGTATCCCAGCTGCTCTAAATATTCTTCCGTCACTTTTAAATCATAATCATTGATCGTGTACATTTCCGCTTCAAAAACAAGGTTCTCCTCTAGCTCTTCAACCTTTTTCTGAAGCTTTTGGGCGAAGCTTGTTATTTCTTTGGACATCGGAATTTCATAACGATTAGATCCGCTGACATGAATCGCTTTTTCATCCAACAAATCAAAAAATTCTTCGTTGATATCAATTAAATCCTCAATGATGTATAAAGTTTCTTCACGAACCTGATTGGCTGTAAGCAATTCTAAAACCGAAGCAAGGGTCTGTTCCCCAACTTTATACGTTAACGCCTTTTGAGCTGCAAATTCCAATAGGTGACCTTCATCAAAAACAACGCAGCTATGATCAGGCAGCAATGGTAACTGACCTTCACGCTTACGCTTTTCCTTAGTCCATACATGCTCCATGAAGAAGTCATGTGAACAAATGATCAAATCACTTGATTTTCGGTAGTGGTCCCGTGATAGGGTTTGCCCACAACGATGGCGTTTATCACAAGTAAAACAGTTTTGGAGCTGATCCCAGCCAACTTTAGACCAGTCTTCATCATTTAAATATGGATACTGTTTACGGTCCCCATATGCTGTATAGGCGTTCATGGATGAGTTATCATGGACAAACTTGGGAAGTTCATCATATAGCTGATCTATTCCCTCGGAATCTTCGTGATTCACCGCGTAATCCAATTTCTTAAGACATACATATTGATCGTGATACTTGGCAAGCCGAACATCCACTTCAATGCCTAAAGCATTCTTGATTTTTTGGATGTCGCCTTCCTCTTTGACAAGCTGTTCAATCAACGTTTCATCCGCACAAGAAATAATTGCAGGTTTATTCGTATATCTCGCATAACAAATCGCATATAGTAAATAGACCAAAGTCTTACCGGTCCCTACCCCTGCTTCTGCAAAACTTACATTCTTTTCTTTAAAGGCTTTTTCTAACTGAAAAGCCATGAAGATTTGTTCGTCACGCAGCTCAAATCCTTTTTCGGGAAGAATATCGTAAAAAACATCACCGATCCATTCTGAAAGCTTATCGTAAAAAGAATCTTCCTTTGTTACCGAAAAAGGCAGTGTTTTAAGCATCATGGTCTCCCCTTTTATCTATCATCAGTATATAGTATCCGAATCATTACAATCTTAGGCAAAAGTATATTATCCTTTATTTCACATTAATAGTCAAGATATTTACGAACCATCAGAAATGAAGCATATTATGTATGTTTTTCTATGTATGCTGCCTGGTGCCCGATTCGTAAAATAAAAGACAGGCTCCAAAAGAGAGCCTGTCTGTAAATAATATAGGGTTGAATTAAGCTTTGTTTACGTTTGATGCTTGTGGTCCACGTTGACCTTGTTCTACATCAAATGTAACGTCTTGGCCTTCTTCAAGTGTTTTGAAACCTTCGCCTTGGATAGCTGAGAAATGTACGAATACATCGTCTCCACCTTCACGTTCGATGAATCCAAAACCTTTTTCTGCGTTAAACCATTTTACTTTACCTTGTTCCATTTTTGTTGCCTCCTAGTGTGTTCTCCACACATTATATTACTATTCTTGCTCAAAAAAGTATTAAGGTATTCCTTAAATCTGAACAAAAATAATTCATTATTAGAATAACAGAAAAGGAAATGATAAGCAAGACTGGAACCTATTATGAATAAATCGTCCTGAGTATCAAAATCCTCCATTATATTCTACCTACTTATTCACCCTGAGGCTGTCTTGGCGGCCTTTTCCCCCAATATTGATAAAGGTCAGCACGGATGAAACCATTGAACAATTTCCTTTTTTTCGTTGCAGGCTTACCGTAATGCTGTTCGAAGTCAGGATTGGAGGTTATCATGTATACTGACCATGTATCAAGCTTCTTGAAAGCTTGGCCCATTTCTCTATACATCTGCTCAACTGCTTTTTTCTCACCAAGCCGTTCTCCATAAGGCGGGTTCCCGACAATGACACCATACTCTTTCCTTGTCGAGATATCCCTCACCTGCATTTGTTTAAATTCAACCAGATCACCAAGACCTGCTTCAAAACTATTCGCTTTAGCTATATCGACCATTCGATGGTCAATATCACAACCGGTTATGTCCAAGTACTGATCATAATCGGCTAAATCTTCAGCTTCAATCCGTGCTTCATCCCAAACCTTGCTATCCATCCATGCCCAAGTTTCAGATACGAATTCCCGGTTAAACCCAGGTGCTATGTTCTGCCCAATTAAGGCTGCCTCGATGGGAATCGTTCCAGATCCACAAAATGGATCTATGAAAGGTTTATCCGGTTTCCAATTGGTCAGCATGATTAAGGCAGCCGCCAATGTTTCTTTAAGGGGTGCCTCCCCTTGCCCTGTCCGATATCCCCGTTTATGCAAACCTGCACCTGAAGTATCTATGGTAAGTGTCACTACATCTTTTAAAATAGACACTTCAATTTTAAACAAAGGACCAGTCTCTGCAAACCAGGACACTTGCTTATATTTACTTTTCAATCTATCAACAATCGCCTTTTTGACAATAGCCTGACAATCAGGGACACTGTAAAGCTTTGACTTAACGGATTTTCCACTCACAGGGAACTCTACATCGGCTGATAAGTAATCTTCCCAATTCAATGCCTTTGTTTTTTCAAACAACTCATCAAATGAATATGCTTTAAATTCCGCAACTTTAATTTTTACCCTATCGGCACTGCGCAGCCATAAATTAGAGCGGGCAATGGCGGATTGGTCGCCTTTATATGTGATTTTACCATTTTCAACTTGACAATCGTAACCAAGATCCCTAACCTCCTTGGCAACAATTGATTCCAATCCCATTGCTGATGTTGCGATAATATCGAATTGTTTCATTAATCTTGCACCTTCTTTCCATTAATCCAAATCAATGGCACCTTTTCCCGATATGTATTTAAGAATCAGGCATTGATTTTTTACATATAAACCTTTTTTAAAAGGTCCACCGCTTTTTTATATTTCAGTTAGTATTCTTCATTGTTTGCTTAGCTTATTTTATGATCATGTAGCGAGGACATGAAATAAAGCACTACTCAATTATCCATATACCTTAAGATACACGCTGCAATCATATGATTGAAATCATCGAAACCGATTATGTATGCTTTTCATCATTATCCTAATATTTGAAGTTTTCCGTATTGATACCTTCATTTTAAAGCTAACAGAAGTGTTAAGGAACCTTTTAAAAATAGGATGCCCAGAATCAAGGAATGCTTTACATTCCGACACTATTTTTAAAAATGTTTCCGACTGACTTCAATCGAACCCATTTTCTTTCGGCTTGACACTTTTCGAAATGGAATGAAAAACTTGCCAAGTTCTTAGTTTAACACAGCGGTGTTTCAGAAAACGAAAAATAAATGGAAATGCCCAATCTTTTTTTATAATCAGGCAATCTCCATAAACAAAAACTCCCCTTTTTAAAGGAGAGTTGTGCTTTTGGTGTAATATGATAACGTTCTGTAAGCCATGTTTTGTTCCTCAGTACTGCAAGCGACTCGCGTCTCGTACTTCGGCGGTAATCATCTATCTACAGAAGCATATGCTTCTGTCCTTCTCCTCGTTCAATTCCAAGGAAGAAAGCGCCCCTACCATTAATTTGGGTTTCTCGCTCGTGGGGTTTACCTCGTTCCACCCTTTACATTTCTGTAAAGGCTACGTCACTGTGGCACTTTTATAGGTATTCATGCCATATCCAAAAGGACTTAGGCATTTTCCCAGCCGTCAGCAATCCAAGATTGCTGCCCAAGCTTATTTTTTCGCCAGGCACGAACACTACGGACATCGCAGTCCGTGCGAGCATGGACTTTCCTCTACTGCATAAATGCAGCAGCAATTACCCAAACGTTAACATAACATAATTGATTATACTCCATTACTCATGAAAAAACAATACCAAAATAATTTTTAACTTTACAATGTAAAATCTCAGTCAAAAAGCTTATTACCAAAAACATGCTTTTCCAAGTTTGATAACCGTTTAAGGATGTCAAAGTTAGTGGTTCCCGGAGTGGCACTAGGAGCAGCAGGTTGATTTGGACGTTTTGTACTCTCTTCGGCTTGTTTTTTCAATTTAAGATTTTCTTGTTTAAGATCTTCGATTTCCTGATGGAACACTTCATAATCTTTAATGATCAAATCAAGGAATTGATCCACATCTTCAGGTTTATAACCGCGCATGGCTGTTTTAAAATCTTTTTCAAGAATATCTTTAGCCGTTAATTTTATCTTATCGGATAGCATAAGACTTCACCTCAATACTTTCGCCAATACAATGGACTTTTTATTATTTTTTCAAATCTGCTTGGATTTGTCAACGAAACACCATTTTGCATGCATACTGTTTAGTGAACGTTATGTATTCCCATTAAATCTGTATCTAAATTTCATAATAATATGATTATGCTTTAGAAACAACTTTTAATCCATAATTATTTTCACTCCATCATTCTTCGGACCAGCTCGCTTCTTCCGCAGCCAGTTGTAGATCATCAAAGTTTATCTGAAAGATGGGGTATGGCTGTGTTTCGGCTTTTTTCATCGCCTCGAAATACGGATATCGGGATGATCCTTCTTTTTCAGCCTCGAAAATGATGAGCATGGCATCGCTTTTATGGACCATATACCTGTTTTTGATTTTCAGTTGTTGTGGCCCTTCATATGGTTTATTGAAAATGGACTCAACAAAATCGGCACGGGCCAATATGGACCGGTAATAGTCTTGATTCGTCTCGTTCCATGACTCTTCCTGTTTCAGGAAAGGAGTAAGCACTCCTAATTTAAGCTGAGGAAATTGCTCCTGTAATTCGAACACCACTTCTGCACCCCATAGCTCCGTACCCAACTGACCTGAGATGATCACCCATTCCAGCCCATCTTCCGCCAATGGAAGGAGACGCTGCTTCATCGCTTTCTTTATATACTTTACGGCTTCATGGTCATTTTTGAATATCCCGAATTCAAAAGCCTTATAGCCCGTCATATACAAAACCTTCATAGCTTGGCTAATCTCCTTTATCATGATTATGTAAGAAAATAAGGGCTTAATAAGCCCCTTATTTTTTTAATATCCGAAATGTCCAGGCGGACAGCTGCATGGGTTTTGCGGCGGCCTTCCACAAATCAAGTGTTGATTATAGCACTCGTTCACCACGGATTGAGTATGCGGGAAATAATGTTTAAACGTGTTCACATGTTTATTGACATTTGTAGTATGTGATGGATGAACGACAGGAATCACTGTGTTCGATACATTCGTATTGACAAATTGCTGTGTCGGAGAGACTTGCGCTGGGGCAACTTGAGATGGAAATGTTTGTGTTGGACCATATTGCGCTGGAGACACAGCAGATGGACCATATTGCGCTGGAGACACAGCCGATGGACTATAGGCTCCCATTACGTTGGACTTTTTACCGGTCGATGCTCCCATTACGTGATGGGGGTGTTTGCCGGTTGCTGCGCCCATTACGTTATGGGGGTGTTTACCGGTTGATGTCCCCATTACTCCAGGTGCGTTCCCGTATGCTCCCATTACATTGGGTTTATTTCCTCCACTATTACGAAAATACATTTATAATACGTCCCCTTTCATCATGATAAGTTTAGTCTTACCATTACAGAATATGAAAAAAAGGGGATACGTGTACTGATGAAATAACCTAATTATACAGAATAAGTATAAAACGATGTATGGCTGTCGATAAGTACACTATTATATTTATGCTATCCCTTCAAATGTACGGAGGGTAATTTTCTATAAAAAGGAATAGAGACTGTCTTTTAAAGAAGTAAATAATACAATCGTTAAACAAAGGACAACAAAAAATAGAAATAAAGTCGTTTTATACATTTCTTCGCTCCGCTTTCACCTTGAATTTATGATGTAAAGGAATGAAATGAACGCTTCAGAATTTCACCCTCAACTCTTTCCATTTTACACATAATAGTTGAAGGCTACAATAATTGTATACATATTTTTTATTTTCAGCCTTTTGCACTAACAGAGCAATTAAATTCCCATATATTATATAGAAATACCCTTAGATTGCTCTTTCTTTTCGAGCCGATGAATCCTCTTTTCCAATTCCAACTGTTTTTTCCTTGGTAGGGTCCCTTCGCTCACCATCTCTTGAAGTGCGATCATTGAACATTTTAGAGCAAGTCCGACGTCCTTAAATTGATGTTCGTATAATTTTGCACATTCAATCTGTGCCTGTATCCTTATTTGCACATTTCCTTTTAAGGCGGCTTCCTTCCAAATTTCCAAAGCTTCATTGAATAGTTTTTGCTTCTTTTTCTGGAAGGCTAAGGCATGGCCAGCGATTATCCGATCTTCCTCATTTCCTGCTTCCAATATTTTTTGATATGTCTCAACAGACTCCTCTTTTTTTCCCAAATAAGCGAGCCATCGTGCAATTTCCATGGACTCTTCCGTATATCCATCGATTTGGAGGATTTTTCGGGACAAATGAATATACAATGTGATCAATGATAAGATATCCAATTCATTATGCTTCATGATTCCAAACAGAATTTCCGGATTCTTCCGCTCAACAAAATCAAAATAAATCATCGGCGCCAAATATCCAGGAATATCATCCTCCCTATAAACACCTAGAATATCTGTTTCGACCGCTGATAATTTCACTCGTTCCAATTTGTTTTTCCAAAGGCGTCTTGAAGCATGATATAAATCGAAATGTCCGAATTCCGGTAGTTTCGGTACATGCTCTTTTATCAAGGTATGTCTGGTTTTCAACTGGGGCCAATCAAACGATTTACCATTATATGTGACAAGCGTTTCGTAATTGATGTTTTCCAGAAAGCTTTGATAAAGCGGGATTTCACTTCCAGGCTGCGGAAGGATATGTTGCTTCACGACTACTTCTTCACCTTCTAAATAAGCATAGCCAAGTAGAAAAATGGTATTGCCGGTTCCCCCTCCAAGCCCTGTTGTTTCCGTATCGAAGAAAAACAGATCTTCACTTTTAACGCCCCTAGCGGATAGAGGATGCTCCAATGAAGTTTGATTCCATTCTTCTACAACCTTTTTCAGCTCGGAAAATGCATATAACCCGTGTTTGTGATTTATAGGGTAGCGGACTTCCCTAATGAAACAATAGTCACCATCGAAGTGAAAGGAAACGGTATCGTTCTCCAGCCACTTTTCATAGTAAGGAATTTCTTCATTCACTGTCCGGTCATCTTCTTCAATGGGAGAAGGATGTTTCCCTAGGTTCATATGCGTTTTCATACGGTTCAATTTATTTTTTAATGACATGAAATTACACCTCTTTTCACTTATCTCTGCGATCTACTGTTTTTGCTTACAAAATTGACCCAATAATTGTTTGGCATCACTCTTGGCTGTTTTCGTTGCGGATTCCGTCCCGATACAGGAAGGACAGCCGCTTTCACAAGCGCAATTTTCGATCATTGATATTGTTTCAAGCAGAATGACTTCAGAGTTTTCATATACTTTATCACTTAACCCTATGCCTCCCGGATAACTATCATAGATAAAAATGGTCGGTTTTTCATTATGTGCTGCCTTAACCTGCGGATAAACATGAATATCATGCGGATCGCACATAACATGCAGTGGAATCATGTAATTAAGAGCATGGGAGGCACCTATCATACCTTGTTCTATCCGATTTTCGTCCCACTTAAATATATCGGGATCCATGGAAAGCATGGCTGAACTCGTGTGCAGTTCCATCTCCGGGAGACTGATTGGTCCTGAACCAATATTCTCATGAGTTTCGAATTTGATTTTTTTGAAGATCGTAGGCATCGCCCGGATTGCGACATCACCAAAAGCAGCTGCTGTGGAAGCGAAAGTTCGCTGTTTATCGACTTCCAATACAGACAACTGAACGGCAAGGTTAGCATCCGTATAATAGTCCACATTGACTTCACGTACATAAGCTTTCTTTTCATCCCAATCAAGTTCTTCCACCTGAAATTGAATTCCCTGGTGCAAATAAATGGCTTCATCGTGGAGGAGGGTCATTGCACTGAACGTATCCATTTCCCCTATGACCCGATTAACCGGTGCATTCGTTTGATCGATGATCACGACATTTTCCTGTGCCGCTGAACGCAGGCTGATATTGCTTGCTGGAAAAGCATCATTCATCCAATGCCATTTGTCCCCATTTAAGTGTAAGACCCTTTCTTCCGTAAGGAATTCAAGAACGTCCATAATCTCTGTTTCCCCAAAGGTATCGCCTTTTTTAAATGGAAGCTCATATGCTGCACATTTTACATGATCAACCAAGATTAAAAGATTATCCGGATTGATTCTTGCAGTTTCTGGATTTCTGGTAAAGAAGTATTCGGGATGCTGTACGATATATTGATCAAGGGCACTTGAACTGCCGACCATGATGATCAATGCTTCACCATGCCTTCTTCCTGCTCGTCCCGCCTGCTGCCATGCACTCGATATGGATCCAGGGTAACCAGTCATTATGCAAACCTGAAGCTGGCCGATATCGACGCCCAACTCAAGTGCATTTGTGGAAACCACTCCATAAATGGAACCATCCCTGAGGCCTTGTTCAATTTCTCTGCGCTGTGTTGGCAGATATCCACCGCGATAGCCTCTAATCGATTTGGGCCCCAATTGCTTTGACACAAGTTCCTGTAAATATGTCAATAGAATTTCCACACGAACCCTGCTTCGCGCAAATACGATCGTTTGAATTTTATTTTTCAAAAATTTATTTGCCAGTTTCCGGACTTCCAAAACCGCACTCCTTCGTATGTTCAGCGGTTTATTTACTATTGGGGGATTGTAAAACACAAAATGCTTTTTCCCACTTGGGGCTCCGTTATTATCGATAAGGACCATTTGTTTTTCCGTGAGCTCTTCTGCCAATTCTTTTGGGTTATTGATCGTAGCGGAAGTACAAATGAATACAGGGTCGCTTCCATAAAACTTGCAAATCCTTTTTAACCTTCTTATGACGTTGGCTGTATGACTTCCGAAAACGCCCCGGTAGATATGAAGTTCATCGATTACCACATACTTCAAGTTTTCAAACAAAGAGACCCATTTCGTATGATGGGGCAGGATTCCAGAATGGAGCATATCAGGATTGGTGATCACGATATG
Organism: Brevibacillus sp. JNUCC-41; assembly: GCF_014844095.1. Taxonomy (NCBI): domain Bacteria; kingdom Bacillati; phylum Bacillota; class Bacilli; order Caryophanales; family Bacillaceae; genus Peribacillus; species Peribacillus sp. JNUCC41. The sequence goes on from NZ_CP062163.1 coordinate 5,141,894, forward strand.
CCCTGCCTGGCGGATTTTTTGCCTGATATTTGAAGGTGTGTCCCCATCGTATGTATAACTATTTATTTCAGCATCCATTTCATGAATCATTTCATTCAATTCGCTTTTTTGGTCATAACTTAGCGCTTTTGTCGGAAAAATATAAAGCGCCCTAGTTTTTTCATCTTTCAGTATTTTTTGAAGGACCGGCAAATTATAGCATAATGTTTTTCCAGAAGCTGTAGGTGTGACCGCTACAAGGCTATTGCCACTGACAGCAGTATCAAATGCTGTTGCCTGATGGCTATACAATCCATTAATCCCCCGTAATTCAAGAGCATGCTTGATTTTATCATCCATTGCATCGGGAAAAGGTACATGTTTTGCCTCTTTTGCTTCAATTACTTGCCAATGCACTATATTATCTTTAAAGTCTTCATTTATTTTTAAATCATTGATGACTTCTTGTAAATTCATTCGCAGTTTCATATGACCACCTCATACGTCTATTCTACCGAATGAACGTTCTATGCAAAAGGGAAACTATTTCCTTTTCAAAAAAAAAAGCTGGAAACGTCACCATCTCGTTTCCAGCTCGTCCTTTTTTCATTTAATCCTTCTCGACAAAGCGAATGATTTCTTCGATTAGTTTGCTTGGAGCTTCCAACATTCCCATATGGCCGCTGCCTTTAAGTATAACTTCATTGATATGGCTCCCTTTCACAGAAAAGGTTTTATCAGCGGGAATCACCTTATCCTGTTCACCTGCAACCAATAGGACAGGCAGCTTCGTATTTTTGAGAACATGATTTCTGTCTATTCTGTTCCTCATGGCATGTAAAGACCCTATCGCACCAATTTCACTTGTTTTATATCCGATTTCCTTTATATAGGAAATGTTAGGATCATCGGGAATAGCGAAAAGCTTTGGTATAAGTCCGTCAATGAAAGCGGGGATCCCTTCACTTTCGATTTTCTCGACAGATTTTAAGCGCCCCGCTTTTCCTGTCTCATCGTCCGGGAAAGCGGTGGAATGTACCAATGAAAAACCTGACAATTTCCCAGGAAACCTTTCTGCGAATGCCAAGGTGATATATCCCCCAAGCGAATGACCAAACATATAGACCTGTCCGATTTCCAGTTCTTCCAAAATTGAAGCAATATCAGCAGCCATATCTTCAATCGAGAAAGATCCCCCTATTTCCTCACTTTCACCATGCCCCCGTAAATCAACGGCAATAATCCTGTATTCACCCTTTAATTCAGCAATGATGTCACGCCAATATTCATGGCTTCCGCAAAATCCATGGATAAACAACAAAGTTTCTTCACCTTTCCCGGTATCTATGTAGGAAAGCTTGCTATCTTTCATAATAATCCCTCATTTCCTTTACTAATCATTCAATAACGTTATTCCCTATAGACCTGTATCTGAAACCCAACAGTGCATTCACATTTCTTCATTTCCTCACATAGCCTATAGGCAAAGGAATTTTTTAGAAAGGAGCACCGTGATGACCTCTTCTGAAAAAAATAATAATCGGAATCGAATAGAACCCTTTTCCCATTTCATTAACAAAATGGATCGGCTGTTTTCCGAGAGGCCCCCTAAAGGCATGCTGCAATCTCTTGACGAATTCTTCGGTTCGGCAAAAGAACGCAGCTTTCCGGTTGATGTTCACGAAACGCAATCAGAATATACCGTTACTGCCACCTTGCCCGGAATTGCACGCAGCCAAATATCAATTGATGTACTGTCCCATGCCGTAACCATATCTGCAAAGCATGTAGGTAGACAGCATAAAAATCAAGGATTGTTCCAAAAGGAAGTTACAACCGGTACTTTATCAAGAACCATTTCCTTTCCAAAGCCGATTGATGAAGCCAAAGTGACCGCGCGACATCGCGATGGCATCCTCACGCTTAACCTACCCAAAGTCAGGGGAAATCGTATTGAAATTCATTAGGCATAAATAAAAGCAGACTTAAAAAAGTGGCTGGTCACTTATAAGTCTGCTTTTCCTTTATTCACTATTTAAGCTTTGAAGAAGCCCCCTACTCCTTTGACCATTGAAGATACTTGAGAAACAGTATTCATCATTTGTCCGGCTGTGTTCATCATCTTCGTTATATCCATGGAGCCATCTTGTGTTTTGAATTGATTCATGACCGATTTGAAACCCGATGGCTGGGGTTTTTGCATGAACTGCTGCTTAGGATATGGATTATGGGCCTGCTGCTGACTTTGCGGAGGTCTTTTAGCTGGCTGTAAAGGATTGGCGAACGGACTAAAAGCTTGCGGCTGCTGATTGGAGTGGATCGGGTGCATTTGTGCCATCGGCTGCATTACACTGTTGCCCGGATAAGCACCCACAGGCATCGCCTGCTGCTGGACCTGTTGGAATGGATGATAGGCCGCCTGTTGATAAGGATCATGATATGGTATCATATAGCCCCCTGTATCCTGTAGATGAGATGGATACATAAATGATTGTTCATGATTATGATTATTTGGCGGAGGATACGGCATAGGCTGTTGGTACCCTCCCCAATATTCCGGCATTGGTTGAGGAAACTGTCCTTGATTTGGGGAGATTTGGTTAAAACCGGATCTCATCATGTCAATGAGCCCTCCTCTTTTTTCATTACATGGTTCTGATAATATATGAAAAAAGAGGGAATAAAGTGTAGGTGTTTTTATGATAAAATCCGATCGATTTCCGTTTTTACATTATTAAGGATGAATTCGACCGATTGGACGTGGCTTTTAAATCGCTTATAACTTGTCTTGGGGAAAAATGCCTGAACGGCCACATCAGAAAGGTTATGGGCGGTTTGTTCGATTTGCTCGGGGAAAAGATGCCTGAAGTCGGTTTCTTTCATCCACTCCTTCATTCCGGTTTCCCATTCGATGCATGCGGTCCTGACCAGGTCTGCAAACGGCTTGACTTCCGAAAAGAAGTCCTTTTCCTTCCCCTCCTTGCGTACACCCTCATAAATCTCATCAGCTTTGTCTGTATATTGTATTAATTGTTCTGTTAATAGCTGCATTTTTTCTTTTTGCACATTAAATTCCTCCGTACAATTGTTTCCCTTAGTATAATCCAGTTTTTTATAAAATGATATTCCTCCGGCTTATACGGGCAATTCCGTGAAAACCTTGTGCTTAATCATTCTTTTTTCCGGGACAATGGAAAAGGAGTGGTTTGGACTTTCAGCATTTACCCAATAATCCTCGGCTTTCTCAATGGCTTCCTGGGCTTCATTAACTAATGTATATTGCTCCGCCCATAGTTTGCACCGCACTGTATTTACAGTTTCTCCATATGAAATTTCCAAACGATCCAGGCTGGTACTGATCTCAGCTATCATCCTTAATATCTCTTCTGTTGCGACACTTTTATTGACCATGCTGATCCCTCCCATTCTTTACCTGTACTATTCTTTTTTTTATCTGAAAGCCCTTCATGACTGACAAAACTAGAAGGGAATCGGCAAAGAAAGTGCAATTCACTTAATTTATTATGCCCTTCGACAACAATGGCAGAATGAAGAATGCAGTTTTAAACAAGAATACAGACAGGAGGTGATTTTATGCAGTCGAATGAAAGCAGACAGCAAAAAAACGAAAAACGACAAAAGCCGCCCACTAAAAAGGCAGGAACGGGAAACCCGAAACTTAGTGGAGAAAACCGCCCCTCTACGTAAGATATAAATACTGAACGATAAACAGGGAAGGCTTAATCTACGCTTTCCCTGTTTTCCTATTATAAAATCAAATTTTTGATTATTGCAGCCATGTGCAGCTGCTTTTGTTTATCGTCATACCAATCGGTCAAATGCGGGTCTTCCTCCCATTTGGGTTCAATGAGCCATTTTTTTTTAATCCTTTTTTTCATATCCCATTGCTCTGTTTCCCCTGCCCGATGATGAATCACTGGATATACTCCCCTCAGCATCGGGGTTTCATGGTACCTAGGCTTTTTTCGATATTGTTCATAATCATATCGGGCACCCGTTGGTTCAGTCCTGCAGGAAAATTCAAAAAAGCGCGGAAACAAATCTTCAGAAAATAAAAGGCCAGCCAACCTTTTCCCCAATTCAATCCTTTTATCTAAATTTCTAAAATGCGAAACCGACGAGCCATACAGTTCTCCATTGCAAGTAGGAAATAAAACGGTGCTGAAATGCATCCAGTCCTGCAGGAAAAATAATAGGGAATGAAAAACGAAAGATTGCTTTTTAATAACCGGTTCTTCAATGATGTTTTGTTCATTTATGATAAGCGCAGTGACTAATTTTTTACGATTTCCATGTTTCCAAAAGGAATACCATTCGTTCTTCATGAAATTGGTAATAAAAAAATAATGACATAAGTGAAACAAAGGACGTCCATACTTCGTCGAATAATGATAGAGAAGTAATTGCGGATACGCATCTTGAAATATTCTCCAGTTGGCTTCTTCATACGTTAGGAATAAGTGATGCCTATATTTAAGCCCAAGCAAATGGGAAAACCAAATCCCTTCAAGATCGCACATATTCCAGCCTGCATTCCTAGAAACCATACCAGCTAAAAAAGACCATTGTATTTCCGGATGCATTCTAAAAAATTGTTCATATGCTTTTGTTCTTGATATATTATCCCTATTCCCTTTAGCGGTTTGGACTTTTATGGATTGAAGCAATTGCATTTCCGTCTTTAATATTCGCATCTATGAGTCCAGCCTTTCCGTAGCGATGAATTGTGACATTTAGTTGTACATAAATCCTATCGTTCTAAGAAACAATTCTTTTTATTCACATTTTGGATTCTTTTTTTGCTAATATAGAAAAGTGAAAAAAAAGGAGGGGTAAAAGTGGCATTTCATTATCCCAACGGGCGAAAGTTTGTACCGCAGGCTATGGAAGAAAAGAAAAGCCCACAAAAAAAAATCAGTTACAGCAACCGAGGAAAAACATTGGAAGACGATTTGAACGAAACCAATCAGTATTATTTAGCACACGGCATTGCCGTCATCCATAAAAAACCGACACCCATTCAAATTGTCGATGTCCACTATCCGAAAAGAAGTGCTGCAGTCATTAAAGAAGCTTATTTCAAACAAGCATCGACCACCGATTACAATGGTGTTTATAAAGGAAAGTACATTGATTTTGAGGCAAAGGAAACGAAAAACAGCAGTTCGTTCCCTTTGAAGAATTTTCATGACCATCAAATTGAACATATGAAACATATCGTTCAGCATGACGGAATTGCGTTTGTCATCATCCGGTTTTCCGCTATGGAAGATATATATCTAATGAGTTCTGAACAACTGAGTTTTTATTGGAAGAGAATGAAAGAAGGCGGACGTAAATCCATCACTCTTCAAGAGGTTGAAAGCAGTTCACGAAAGATTACTCTTGGCTTTCAACCGAGAATTGACTATATTAAAGTAGTAGATTCGCTCATCGCAGAAAATTTTTAGTTTTTTAGAAAGGCAGGTTAGCTGTAATGGCTGAAAAATATAATACTAGAGAAGAACGCCGAAAGCAGGGGCAGACTCAAAAAAAAGGACAGCATAAAGGTCCTAAAAAGCCAACCAATATGCTTAAGCGAATTTTCCTTATACTTGTTACAATCGGAATAATAGGCCTGGTTGCAGGTGGAGCTGCAATGGCTTACTTTATAAGCGACGCTCCAAAACTTGACGAAAAGCTTTTGAAAGATCCGGTCACATCAAAGATTCTCGATGAAAATGGTAAATTGCTAGCTGAAGTCGGAACAGAAAACCGGGATTATGTAAATTATGAAGACATTCCCGATCTAGTCGAAAATGCTTTCCTGGCTACGGAAGATTCCCGCTTTTATGAACACCATGGGGTGGATTTCTTACGTCTGGGCAGTGCCGTCATCGCCAACGTCAAACACGGATTCGGCTCAGAGGGTGCAAGTACATTGACCCAACAGGTTATCAAGCGTTCTTATTTAACACCTGATAAGACGATCAAAAGGAAAGTCCAGGAAATGTGGCTATCCATTCAGCTTGAAAGAAAATATACAAAACAAGAAATTTTCGAAATGTATGTGAATAAGATTTTCTTTGCAAACCGTGCCAATGGGATCTTAACTGCTTCCCAAACTTATTATGGAAAAGATCTAAGCGAATTGAAATTGAACGAAGCGGCCATGCTTGTAGGTTTACCGCAAAGCCCAAGCAGGTATGACCCTTATAAACACCCTGAACGCGCGAAAGAACGCCGTGATATTGTCCTTCACTTAATGAATAAACATGGATATATCACTGAAAAGGAAATGAAAGATGCACAAAGCATCGATATAACAGAAGGACTTCAAGAAATCGATAAGAGCCAAAAAGACACGACTGCTTATGATGCATTCATCGATTTGGTCATTGAGGAAGTCGGGGATATGGGTGACTATAACGTCTTTACCGATGGTTTGGAAATCCAAACGACCATTGATAAAGATGCCCAAGAATATGTCTATAAAATGTTGAACAGTGATGAAATCATCAATTATCCAAGTAAAGATCTCCAAGCTGGAGTCACATTACTAGATACTGAAACTGGTGAAATTAAAGCAGTGGGCGGCGGCAGGAACACGACGGTTAAACGCGGCTGGAATTATGCAACGGATGCCAAGCGTTCACCAGGTTCGACCATTAAGCCGATTCTGGATTATGGCCCTGCCGTAGAATATTTAAATTGGTCCACCTACCATCAAATCAAGGATGAGGAATATACGTACAGTAATGGAACACCGCTTAAAAATGCTTCCGGACGACATTATGGTACTGTAACCACTCGTGAGGCACTGGCACGGTCATTAAATATCCCTGCCTTAAAGACGCTTCAAGCAGTAGGATTGGACCGGGCACGTGATTTTGCCACTGATCTTGGCATTCCTTTCGACAAGGAAATTACCGAATCGGCAGCATTGGGCGGCGGTAAGGATGTTTCTACACTTGAACTTGCCGGTGCATACAGTTCATTCGGAAACAACGGTATCTATAATGAACCGCATAGTGTGAAAAAGATCGTTTTACGTGATAAAACAACCATCAAAAACAAGACGGAATCAAAGCCGGTCATGAAAGATTCAACAGCTTTCATCGTGACGGACATGTTGAAAAGCGTCATGAAAGAACCTTATGGAACAGGAAGGTTAGCCAATATACCTAGTCTCCCTGTAGCAGGTAAAACGGGGTCAACCAATTTCACGCCTGAACAGCGTGCAAAGAGCAACATCCCATCTTCCGGTGTAAAAGATAGCTGGATGGCGGGTTATACAACCAACTATACAGTTGCGGTTTGGGCTGGTTATGATAATGCATCTGGTGAGCAAATGGAATATCTGGGAGAATCATCTCAAAGGATCCCTAAATTCATCTTTAAGAATTTAATGGAACATATGGCTCAATCAAAAGAAACGAAAGACTTTGATCAACCTGACAGTGTTGTGAAGGTTGGAGTCATCAAAGGTTCGAATCCGGCTGTTAAAGCCAATGAATATACACCAAGCAGTAAAATCACTTATGAATATTATGTTAAAGGTCACGAGCCAACACAAGTGACGACAGAATATGAAAAAGTCGACTCACCTGGCATTAACGCTTCTTACAACCAGGAAAGCAATGAAATCAATCTATCATGGTCATATCCTAAAGGTAATGGGAATACCCAATTCGAGGTTAAGATGTCCGTGGACGGCGGAGCACAGAGCGTATTAAAAAAATCGAAGGATACTAGTTTAACGATCCCTAATCCAACCCCTGGAAGTAAATATACTTTTTCAGTGGTAGCTTTAGTTGATAACCAGCAAAGTGATCCTGCGAGTACATCTGTCACAATACCTGCTGAAGTGGAAGACCCTGAAGGTACCGAGGACGAGAAGATTGAAGATCCGGCCGAAGGTGAAAATCCGGAACAAGAAACTCCTGCTGAAGGCGAAGAGGATAAACAAGGCGAAGATATAGACAAAGACAAAGATAAAGATAAAGACAAAAATAACAATGGCGAAAACGGCAATAACGGCAATAATGGTAATGGCAACACTGATAATAATGGTAATGGCAACAACACGGATGACGGAAATGGCAATAAGGGTGATGAGGACGTCGAAGGCGGGGATGATGGCACTGACCCCGGCACGGTAGAAGAGGAAAAACCAGTCGAAACCCCTGAACCTGACCCTAACCCGGACCCAGATCCAAATAAAGATACGGAATAAATATTATAAGGATTGACAAAAAAACGTCTAAGCTTTTAGCTTAGACGTTTTTTTGGCTGTTCTTATTTTTGATCATGAACTTCACATATCGTTTTTCAAATTCTCGGAACAACTCACTAAGCTGTCTATAAGAATGAAAAAAAGCGGGTCTTGCAAGGATGAATGAAAGCCTTTCATCCATATTCATCGGAATATCGTTAAAGGATCCTATTTGGACCCGGAAATCATTCAATACCACTGGCTTCCCATGCATCCAGTAGACTGCGGTTAAAAATAAACCGATCCCCTTCTTCATGAGTCCCAAAGTCTGTCCCACTTTTCGCTCAGAAAATAGCAAACTGCATTCTGAATCAATTCCCTTCCATATTTCCAGAAGTTCCTTTACATGGATTGCCCCCTTAGTCCAAGGAGCATACGCCTCTACATTATTATAATAAAGTAACTCATAAGGGAAAGCCTCGAATGGGATCGTTTCACTCCAACCTGCATACCGCTCTTTTTCCAAGATCGATTCCTTTTCAGGAAAAAACAAAGAATGGTCCAATTCTTTAGGAACTTTTAATGATATGGACTGCGTCAATTGGCTTCTTTCCTTTTCATTCTTTTTTTTCCTTCACGGCATAATTCGAGAAGCGGACAGGTTTCACATCTTGGTGACTGGGCCTTGCAATGATAGCGTCCAAAGAATATCAGGCGGTGATGCGTAACGGACCATTCATCCTTTGGTATCTTAGCCATCAACGTTTTCTCAACATCGAGGACACTATCCTTCCAACGGCATAATCCCAAACGCTTGGAAACACGCTCTACATGGGTATCCACAGCAATCGCTGGCACATCAAAAGCAACAGAAACGACTACATTCGCCGTCTTTCTGCCAACGCCAGGCAATTTAACTAGCTCATCACGATCTCTGGGAACTTCCTTACCGTATTCTTCGATCAGCATGTGCGACAACTTTTGTATATTCTTCGCCTTGTTACGAAACAAACCGATTGAGCGAATGTCATTTTCCAACTCTTCTATCGGAACGCTTATGTAATCCTCAGGCGTTTTATATTTCTGAAATAAATCCTTCGTGACTTTATTGACTAATACATCCGTACACTGAGCTGACAGGGCAACAGCAACCACCAATTCAAATGGATTGGAGTGATTCAGCTCACAATGGGCATCCGGAAACATTTCACCCATCGTATCCAGACAATATCGAATTTGGGCTTTATTCAACATATTGGTTCTCCTTCAATTTACATTACTGCTCGAGCCAGTTATAGAAAGGCACATCCTTCAACGGTTGTGCAGTCTCCGTCTTTCGGTCCCTCTTTTGGTGAGCTCTAAACTTTTGTCCTTGCTCCCTTGCCTGTTCCAAGGTTTTAATTCCATTCTTTTTCCACTCGAATAAAATTCGATCGATGTATCGGAAATTCAATTTTCCAGAAATGACAGACTCCCTCAGAGCTGACTTAATGATCTCAGGTTGATGGTCGTCTTCCATCCACATTGCCAATGTCTCGCATTCAAATGGAGATAAAGGGCGGCCGAACTCCTGTTCAAATATCGTATAAAGGCTCTCCCCCGCTTTTTGGATTTCAGCAGACTCTGACTGTTTCAAAGTTTTCAAGAAACAGTCCATCATTTTTTCATAAAGTGGGGACAACGAATATTTTTCCTGCCCGATTTCTTGACTCTCCTCAACCACCATTTCAACAAATCCCCTTTGGACTAAACGCTGGATCAAGAATAGACATTCCGTTTCCTGCAATGTCATTCGGTCAGAAAGTTGGGATGGTGCAGGGAAATGGTTACCTTTATCGATGAAGCTTTGCAATTGTAATAATAGGACCATTTCTTGTTCATTCAGTCCCATTGTACGATAGTTAGTCAACAAAAAGGATGGAATCGTTATCGTTCCTTCCTTAAACCACGCATATAAATGTTCTTTATTCATGTTTTTGGACACCTCTGATTAAGTATAACATGAATAAGGCTCTCCGAATAAGTTTATAATTTTAACAAAAAACGGTTATCTGCCAAATATGGCAAGATAACCGCTTCATCATGGAATCAAGGATATAATCGATTTAATAGACGTGGGAATGGGATGGTTTCACGGACATGCTCGACTCCACTGATCCATGCAACGGTGCGTTCTAATCCCAAACCGAAGCCTGAATGCGGTACAGAGCCGTATTTTCTTAATTCCATATACCATTTGTAAGCATCTTCGCTCAGGCCATGCTCATTGATTCTCTGTTCAAGCAATTCCTGATCATGAATCCGCTCTGAACCGCCAATTATTTCTCCATAACCTTCCGGAGCGATCAAATCGGCACAAAGTACCACTTCTTCCCTGTCAGGATCTGGCTGCATATAAAAAGGCTTGATTTTGGTTGGGTAATGAGTAATGAAAACAGGCTTATCATAACTTTCCGCTATCGCAGTTTCATGCGGAGCTCCAAAATCATCACCCCATTGAATATCATCAAATCCTTGTTCATGAAGGAACTTAATGGCTTCATCATATGTAATTCGCGGGAAAGGAGCTTGAATTTGTTCAAGCTTCGATGTATCACGGCTAAGTGTATTTAACTCAAGCTGACAGTTTTTCAATACGGATTGGATGATCGAAGAAACGAATTGCTCCTGGACCTCCAGATTTTCTTTAAATTCGATAAAAGCCATTTCCGGTTCAATCATCCAGAACTCGATTAAATGTCGTCTTGTTTTGGATTTTTCTGCCCTGAAGGTGGGACCAAAGGAAAATACCTTCCCAAGTGCCATGGCAGCCGCTTCCATATATAGCTGACCACTCTGTGAAAGGTATGCATCCTCATCAAAGTATTTAGTCGCGAACAACTCACTCGTTCCTTCTGGTGCGCTTCCGGTTAAAATCGGAGGATCCACTTTAACGAAACCTTCTTCATTAAAGAATTCATATGTAGCACGGATTATTTCATTCCGGATTTTCATGACTGCATGCTGCCGTTTTGAACGCAGCCACAAATGGCGGTTATCCATTAAGAATTCGGGACCATGTGCTTTAGGTGTAATGGGATAATCTACTGATTCATGAATGATTTCAATATCTTTCACCTGTAACTCAAAACCGAACGGCGATCGTTCATCCTTTTGAATGACACCTGTTACATACAAGGATGATTCTTGCGAAATCGATTTCGCACGAGCGAAAATCTCTTCACCCACATCAGCTTTCACGACCACACCTTGAATGAAACCAGAGCCATCACGGATTTGAAGGAAAGCAATTTTCCCACTGGAACGTTTGCTGGCAAGCCAGCCTCCAATGGTAACTTCTTGATCGACGAATTTTCTAGCATCTTTTATTGTAATTTTCACGGAATTTACCTCCAAAAATAGCTTAACTTACTAATGAATTTACTCTACTTATTATACCCATAGCCCTGCTTACAAGCAAATAAATCAATTGAAGCGGAAGTTCCAGCCCTTTATATTACTCTCATTATGTTTTTGCAGCGTATTCGCAAGATTGCATGGTAGATTACTTCACTAATGCCCATGCTCTAATTACAGTAAAATCATCTCGGTATATGAATCGATCGACATTTCTATTTTTAAAAAAGGATTGATCCAATCAACCAATGGTAATCATTTTCGCCTTTAACAAGGTTTCAAATGATGCATATAATTGAAAAGCACTTTTAGGATTTCTTATTTGGCAGGAAAGCAGCTCTTCAAGTTTTTTGATCCGATAGCGTAAACCACTCATTGAAATGCTCAATTCCTTCATGCTGCATTCAAGATTTCCACCGCATTGCAGAAATACATAAAGCGTTTTCAATAATTCATTCATTTTTGGATCTTCTTTCATCAATAAAGGACCCAGCATTTTCTCAGCTTTTTGCAGGACCGCTGGAGTACTCCCAGTATGCATTAAAATCGATAGCAGATCGACTTCTTCAAATTTGGTAATGTCCCGAGCTCCTTCATTCATATTCAAGGCGGTTAAAGCTTCTTGAAAAACATCGTGAGCCCGTTCCAATTCATCACTTATTGTGCTAAGTCCCATTTTAAAATGATATCCGCTGAAAACAGTATTTAAGTAATTGATGCATTCCTTGGTTAGGAATTGAAATTCATTTCCAGGTCTCAGTGGTATAAGCAATACGATATTACCATCCCTTAATGCTGTTAAGACCACTTGATTCCGCTTCTTAAAGAAACTATATATCTCTTCGATGAATTTCTGCTGAATGAAATAGTCATTCTCTGTCCCCCGATCGGAGGAAAAGCGATAGCCCAGCACCGCAATGGTGAAAGGATGATCCAATGAAGCGTCTAAATACGTGCTTTTTTTGATTATTTCTTCTCTAGAAGCAAACTCTTCATTTAATATTTGTTCAAGAAATAACCCTTTTACCCTTTCAAGGGCTTCAAAACTGCTTTTCTCATTTAAGAGGAATAAGGAACCGGTCATGGACACCCTCTCAAGAATCATTCGATTGATTTCCAGGTTCGTTTTTCCTTCGACTCGATCGGATTGCACAAAGGCACAATAGCCATAAGTTTTATTTTGTAACGTTATGGGAGTATAAAGCAGCTCCATCCCATCTTTTACGATTCTTCCGGTTTCCAAAGTGACGGGGCCATTTTCCCTCATTAATTTTAGCTGATTCCTGACTTCCCTCACCTTCCCTTTATGAAATCCAGCATGATAAACCTGATTGCCATTGAAATTCTCCATCAACAAAGGTATTTTTGTTTTCTGATAAACCATCCTCACTATGGATTGAAGGCTTTTTCCGTTAATTAACTCTTCTGTCAGCAAATTATGAATATCCATCACTTTTGACAAACTATTGCGTTCCTCCAGCAGCTTTTCATATGTTACGGCAAGCTCTTGAACAATTGGTTCGGTTTTATAATATTTCAACTCATCCTGAATCTCCATGCCCCATAAATGTATCGATTTACCTTCGTATCTACACTCTGATTGCCCTGCTCCCTTACAGGCACTTTCCTTGAAAATCACTTCATGACCGCAGACCGTTGAATAAAATCCACTTGCATAACCCGTCAATGTATAACAGACTGGCTTTTCCGCGATGCCTGTTTGGGTGATGTGTTCCTCTGCTTCATAGGAATTTACCCAAAACCCTTCCACTTTTACAGAGTGCACTTCCGCTTGACTATCCATCGATAATTCCAGATTCATAGTATTAACTTTTGTATAACCTTGCAGCATATGTAAAATGGGGCCTTGCCTCAGTATCTCCTTAACCGTTGGTATATTCCCTTTTAGTGCCTTTTTAGCATCATTGACTCCGATATTCCAGCCATAACGTATTAAAAAAGACTTCATTCTTTCAAATCCAATATTCTCGATCAAGTCCTTTCTTAAGGTACCGAAAATTGAAGAGGAAGTCAGGATCATCCTCTCATCATTTAAATGAATTTCACCATCATCATTCTTAAGATTCAAAAGATTCGTCATTATTCCCCCCGGCTTTCTTTTTACATAATATTATACTTTTTCCACACCTTACCTATCAAGATAAATGTAAACGCATTCATATTATGCATTGGTTGAAAAACCGGCGGGAGTCCGATACAAACCATTCATTTTCACGTTTTCTTAATCAGATTTATTCATTCGGAGCTGGATCAAACTTCAACATTAATGCCTTCATATGCATTTATCCACTTATCATTTGTCCAGCCATGGAGGTCATAATCGTCCATGGCCAAGTCCACAAAAGCTTTGAATTTATTCGATTGTCCATTTAAATCTGCCATTTTCATGGTTTCAAGCCTAATATTTTCATGGTTACCCGCATAATTGATTTCATATAATTCATTCCTGCCACCAAATTCCGTGCCGATGGAATCCCATATGAGTTTCATCAGTTTTACCCTTTCCACTGCCGAAACCCCACCTGAACCCTTATAATATTTATCGAGATACGGACGGACCTCAGGGTTTAAAAAATCCTTGGAGCTTGATGGGAGTTGAATGAGATTACCTGCTACAACCTGTTCAAATATCTGTTTCACCTTTGGCCAAACCATTGGTGCGAACACCCTATATGCAGTTGCATATGTGCTATTGGGCAGAACAGTGCCATTCGGCCCTTCCATCGGATCTGTAGCCATCGCTGTCGAGATGGCCCAAAACATATTCCTGAAGGCAAGCACTTCCCCTATATTGGCTTGAACTCCCCTAAATTGATTCGTTCCTGCCATTTCCGTAGCTTTCATCAGAAGCCCAGCCATAAAGTCCAATTTCACCGCATAGCGTGTACAGCCATGAAATGTATATCGATTCATCCACCCAGTCTTGGATCTAAACCCATTTGCGATTTCCACATTATTATAGGCGAATACATTCTCCCATGGTACGAATACATGATCAAGGACGATGACTGCGTCATTTTCGTCGAACCGGCTGGAAAGCGGGTAATCGAAAGGAGTGCCTGACTTGGCAGCCGTTTCTTCAAAAGACTGTCTGCTGATCATTTTTAATCCCGATGCATTCATCGGTACAAAGAAAATCAACGCATGGCTTCTATCTCCTTCCCCAAGATCGACAGGAGAATAATTCGCGACAAAATTATAATTCGTAAGTGCTGCAGAAGTTCCAACCATTTTGGCTCCGCTTACGATTATCCCATCATCCCGCTCTTCCACCGTACGTACAAATACCTCTTTATTTTCATGCAGCGGTTTATTCCTGTCCATTGCCGGATTTATAATTGTATGGTTACAGAAGGGAACGTCCCTTGTGGTTTTTTCATACCATCTTTTCGCATTATCTTCAAATCCCTTATAAAAATCGCTATACGGTCCCAATGATCCTGTAAAAGCAGCTTTGTAATCAGGGGTACGCCCCATGAAACCATAGCTCAATTTTGACCATTGTGCTATCGCATCCCTTGCTTCAAGCAGCTCTGTTGCGTTCTTCGAGGCTTTGAAGAACTTATGGGTAGTATGACCTTCATCTGTCTTAGCAGTTAGAATCCGTGCAGTGACCGGATCATGGAGAGCATCATATAGTTGAGCAATCGATCTGGCAGAATTGCGATATGCTGGGTGCGTCGTCACATCATCTACCTTATCTCCGTTCAAGAATACCGTTCTTCCATCTCGTAAACTTTCTAAATACTCTTTACCATTCATCATCGGAACATCCCCCATTCACAATCTTTTAATTTGAATTCCTAGCTTCATACTAACTAAATGTTCAAGGCATTTATCTGTTGAAACCCATACTTTTTCTAACATTTTTTGTCTATTCATACTGAATAATCTAAATATGTTGAACTTATACAAAAAATCATATACGATATCATATATGATTGATAATAAAACAAGGGGTGAGTATCCATGGCAAAAGCAAGAGTGAAATTCAAAAAGTCAGATTATTCAGAAGAAATGGAGATACAGTCGAGCCGCTATATTTTAATGAACGGTGATAAGTTGGAGGTATCACAAATCAACTTGGATAACCCTATTTCAGGAACGGTATATGGAACATTATTAAACTATAAAGGGTCATTGGCAGCATTGAAGGAAAAGGTCGACCATCCTCCTTATAATGAACCTCCTAAAGGGCCGATCCTTTATATTAAACCTAGAAATACGTTTTCTTCCTTTTCAAATCCAGTTCCCCTTCCAAGCGGCATACCTGAATTGGAAATCGGGGCAGCACTTGGAATAGTAATCAGTAAAACGGCCACAAGAGTCAAGAAAGAACATGCATTGGATTATATAGAAGGTTTTACGATCGCCAATGATATTAGCATTCCGCATGAGAGCGTTTTCCGTCCTGCTATCCGCCATAAAGCCCGTGATGGATTTTGCCCGATCGGTCCATGGGTCGTAACCAAGGAATCCATCTCCAACCCCGATTCTTTAGGAATTCGTGTATATATAAATGGAGAGTTAAGACAGGAAAATTCAACTGCAAATCTAATTCGCTCCATATCCCGCCTTATTGAGGATGTAACTGACTTCATGACTTTGAGTACGGGTGACGTCCTTCTAGTAGGTGTTCCAGAGAACGCACCGCTGGCAAAAGCCAATGATCATGTCAGAATAGAAATAGACGAAATCGGATATTTGGAAAATACTATCATTCCCGAGGGGAAACTATCACTGGAGGGGATTTTATGAAGAGAGCACGTGTAGCCTATGCAGGTGCCATACATCCAGCAAGTGAATATTATGGTCAGGTCCAATTGGCGGATGGCAGGATTGTCAATGAGCAGGATGTTGTCTGGCTTCCCCCGGTGGAGCCACGAACTGTTTTCGCGCTTGGCTTGAATTATGCAGACCATGCGAAGGAGCTTGCTTTTAAAGCACCGGAAGAACCCCTTGCGTTCTTAAAAGGTCCCAATACCTTCATCGGCCACCGGGGACAGACAAGACGGCCTGCTGATGCAGCTTATATGCATTATGAATGTGAACTTGCAGTCGTCATAGGTAAAAAGGCGAAGAACATAAAAAAGGAAGAAGCCTTTAAGTATGTAAGTGGATATACGATTGCAAATGATTATGCAATACGAGATTATCTGGAGAATTACTACCGACCTAACCTAAAAGTCAAAAATCGCGATACATGCACCCCCATTGGGCCATGGCTTGTCGATGCCGAAGATATCCCAGATCCTTCGAATCTTGCCATCAAAACTTACGTCAACGGAAAATTGACTCAGCAAGGCAACACGAAAGACATGATTTTCGGCATTGCTGAGTTAATTGAATATTTTAGCAGCTTCATGACATTGAGCCCAGGGGATATCATATTGACAGGAACACCTGAAGGATTGGCGGATACTGCTGTAGGCGATGAAATCATCACTGAAATTGAAGGGATCGGGAAACTCGTCAACACAATAGTCGGTGACGATATATTTACTGAAGGCGGGGATCGGCCGCATCTAAAAATCCATAATTAACGGAAGGGACTGATAACATGCCTCATATCATTATTGAATATACAGATAATATCAAAGATGAAATCCAGATTGACGGCTTATTAAGGAAGGTGAATGATGTACTGATATCCTATCCCTCCATCTTTCCAATTGGCGGCATTCGATCCCGGGCCATTGAATTGAAGCATTATCGTGTTGCCGATGGTACAGAGGATGATGCCTTTGTTCATGCCATTCTAAAAATTGGCGCTGGACGCAAAGACAGTGATAAAACCGAAGTATGTGACCAACTTTTCGAAACGATGGAAACCCATTTGGCTTCCCTCTTTTCAAAAAGATATCTTGCCCTCTCCATGGAACTTACGGAATTCAGTGATTCTGGAACATATAAGAAGAATAATATCCATGATCGATATAATAAATGAACTAGATTTCATATTGAAAGGCCTTCCTCATCATCGGGAAGGCCTTTCAATTAAAATGTTTTGCCAATGCTACCAGGCTCAGTTGATTTCTGCAAGGTTTTCAGTACGGTTCAAGAACTCCTTGACACGGTCCACATATTCCTGTTTATCATAGCCGTTATATAATGCGCTCGCCATACGGACCGGATCCCCAAAAAAGAACCTTTCGTATAGCGTTTGCCTGGATCCAAATGAACTCATGCATACATCCCATGCGAGACGATACAATTTAACCCTGTCATAGGCTCCACCATTCGCGGCTTGAAGATATTTATCCAAATCAGGTCGAAGCTCCGAATTGAAATCGGCTTCATTTGGTATCGCCATTAAGCCGCTAGCTCCAAGAAGCTGCATGATTTCACTGAATCTAGGGTAAATCTTCGGGTAATAATTACGGGCTATATTTAACGGTGTAAAATCGGGTGTCATCATTCCCCACTTATCCACTTTCGCGTTTGCCTCCGAAGCTGTAATGAAAGCCTTTACCGTTTCAAGCGCTATGATGACTTCCGAAATTTTTTCCTGAACATGCTGGTATTGCCCGATATTGATGGTTTCCGCCATTAGTTGCAAAATCCCCAGAATGAACTCGGTTTTGGCGATATTCTTCGCTACCACCTGATGGGTCATATGAACAACTGCATTGCTTTCATTATAAGCCTGGTTGCAAATGCCGACATCCCCATATGCAAATACACGATTCCAAGGAACTACTACATCATCAAAAACGATAATCGTATCCATTTCCTCAAATCTTGAACCAAGAGGATGGTCAAAATGTGATTTGCCATAGTCGAATGATTCACGACAGATGAATTTCAACCCTGGTGTATTATTTGGAATGGAGAATGCGAATGCATAAGGGTTTTCTTCTTCGGATTGTTTAAGCAATGTTGAAGGGAAAACCATGATTTCATCCGTTATTCCTCCTTGTGTAGCTAATAACCTGGCTCCCTTTATAATAAGCCCTTCTGAATTCTTGCCAGCAATCCTTGCAGCGATGTAAGGGTCCGGAAGCTTTGCGGCACTAACTCCCCTATTAACCTGGGGTTGAATCAAGGTATGTGTCAACGACAAATCCTTTTCCCTGCAGAGTTCATAATAATCTTTCATATTTTTAGCAAATGCCGAATCCTGAGTGCCGAACATATCAGCTGCGGTGCCGTACGCCATCATCCCACTGTTGATATAGTCAGGGGAACGTCCCATCATTCCATTATTATGCCTTGCCCATTCCTGAATCATTTTCCTCCTTTTTTCAAGGTCCCCCTTTGTCCGCGGCTGCATGAATGAGGTCCCTACTCTTTCGTTTGAAGTTGGTGAAATATAAGTCATGATGTCAGTTTTCGCGGAATCATGCTGCAAATCATATAATTCGGCCTGTGATTTCATTACCCCTTTAAAAGCTGGGTGTTGACTGATTTTATCTTTTACTTGCTCTCCATTGATCCATACATTCGCCTTTGCTTTATCTACCCTATCGATATACTCTTTACCCGTTTTAGCTGGCATTCTTCATCCCCCTTTAGTATCAATATAAATAAAACGCTTACAATTAAATAAATTCCAAAAATTGAATTAATTCCTATAACAAAATATACCATATGTTAAGATATATATATAATACTTAAAAAATTCAATATGTATATGTAAATCATATGTATGAGGTGTATATAATGGACATCCGGCAATTAAAGTATTTTGTGACGATCGTTCAGGAAGAACAAATAACCAAAGCAGCAAAAAAATTGCATATGGCTCAACCCCCCCTTAGCCAGCAACTTAAATTAATGGAAATGGAAATCGGTGAAAAACTCTTCGACCGGAATGGAAAGAAACTTGAACTCACTGAAACTGGCAAGGTCCTATATAAAAAAGCAGAAGCTCTATTAAACCAGTTTGAAGAATCACTACTGGAAGTGAAGGAAGTCAGTAAAGGGATACAGGGCACTCTTTCCATAGGGTCAGTAAAAACTTGCTTTTCTTACATTCCTCAAAGGATGATGGCCTTTAGAGTAAAATACCCTGACATACGTTTCAAGTTAATGGAAGGTGATACATTCCGTTTGACAGAAGGCTTAATAAACAGGGAAATCGAGTTGGCCATTGTACGGCTTCCCATTAACGGTAAGCGATTCTCATCGATTAACCTTCCGCCGGAAGATTTTGTGCTTGTCACCCCAAAAGAATGGGACATCCCAGACTCCATCGAATTTAAACAAATTAAGGATTATCCCCTCCTATTGCTGCATAGGGTAAGCGGACAGGGAACTTATGAACTTATAGTGGATGAGTGTCTAAGACATGGGTTTGAACCTAAGATTGTATGTGAATGTCCTGATGCTGCCATGATTTTATCTTTGGTGAAGGAAGGAATAGGCGCTACCCTCATGCCACGAACCACATCCAAATCGTTTTCAACCCAGGGTATTAAAATAATCGAATTGATAGATTGTGAAGTACAATCGGAAGCCGCCCTTATTTGGCTCGAAGAACGCTATCTTTCCAAAGGTGCCGTCAAATTTCTAGAAACATTTTCTGAATGAATGGACAGTTATCCTTGAATATTAGTGCATCTGTACCTCTTTCTAATAATCTTTCGTGTTTGTTTGAATTTCATTATCCAATGAAAAGGAAAAAGCAACCTATCATTAGATGGCTGCTTTATCAGATCCCATTCATAAGTGCGTGACCTGTGTTTTATTTATAGGCATTCTTTTACTTCATTCAATGTCCCAAAACACCCTTAACATCATGACCGGTGTTGGACTTAACGAGGATTTCATTATAATTGTCTTTTGTAACCGTTTTCAAACCCGTCCTGCGGTTACCGAACAGGGCACCTAAATAGCATGCGAGGAACCCAAGCGGAATGGAAACGATCCCTGGTGAATTCAAAGGGAAAATAGGGTCACCTGTCATTATGGTGGCTCCGGGGACCGGGTTCCAGACATTTGGACTTAGAAACACGAGCAAAAGCGTACCAATAAGACCTGTCATCATACCGACTATCGCTCCGGTTTTATTGAATTTTTTCCAATAGATCGTAAGAAGGATTACCGGCAAATTCGAACTAGCCGCCAGTGTAAAGGCAATCGATGCCAGAAACGCTACATTGAATTCCTGCAGACCTAATGATAAAACGATTGCAAGTGCAGTCACACCAACGGAAGCCCATCTAGCCATCGTCATTTGCTGTTTTTCCGTCGCCTTTCCATCTTTTAATATTTCATTATAAAAATCATGTGAAAAGGCCGTGGCTCCTGTTAAAACGATTCCCGCAACAACTGCGAGTATCGTTGCAAAGGAAACGGCAGCAATAAATGCGAATAAGATGTCCCCGCCCACAAGTTGGGCCAATAAAGGTGCAGCCATATTACCAGCTGGATTAGCGGCCATGATATTCGATGTTCCAACCAACTTCGCAGCACCGAATCCGAGAAAAATGACCATGATATGAAAAGCACCCATAATCCACATCACCCAAACAACCGATTTTCTTGCCACTCGTGCATTCGGGACAGTCAAAAAACGTATTAAAATGTGAGGTAGACCTGCCGTTCCCAGAATTAGGCCCAGCGATAAGGAAGCTGCATCCCACCCACTGGCATATTTAATACCTGCTTTCAGGTAATCTGCACCCATGGGTGTTGCGGTTTTCATATCAGTGAAAATTCCGATGAAACTAAAATTCAATTTCCACATGACGATCATGAATAATATAAACACTCCTCCTATCAACAGGATGGCTTTAATGATCTGCACCCAGCTCGTCGCCGTCATCCCCCCAAATAGAACAAATACCAACATGACAATACCTACGATGATGACAGAAATATTATACGGGATGTCTAAAAGCAACTTAAATAAAGCACCTGCCGCAACAAGTTGCCCCAGCATGTACATGACTGATATCACCAGGGTATTAAAGGCGGTCACTCCCCTGACCTGTTTATATTTAAACCTTGTAGTCACCATATCAGCCAATGTGTATTTCCCCAAGTTCCTTAAAGGTTCAGCCACTAGGAATAACACGACAAGAAATGAAACAAGTGCTCCATACATCAGGAAAAATCCATCATACCCCGTTAAGGAAAATGCCCCAATCAACCCCAAAAACGTGGAAGCCGACATAAAATCCCCGGCCAATGCAAGTCCATTTTGCCTAGCGGTCAACCCTCCACCAGCCGTATAAAAAGAGCCTGCCGTTTTAGTTTTTTTGGAAGCGAAATATGTGATGAAAAGGGTTCCTATCGACATTAGCGCAAAGAGAATAATAACTGTCCAATTCATGATTCAAAGCCCTTCTTTCTCGATGATTTCTTTTATTTGTTCATCGATTCTTTCTGATTTCCTTACATATATGCTGCAAACCCAAACAGACATAACCGTAATGGAAACACCGTACACCCATGCCCAGGTTATGTCTCCAATGAAAGAGTGATCCAGGATATCTGTGTAAAAAACTAAGAAGGGCAAAAGCAGGGAATATCCCATAAAGAAAATCGTAAAAGGGATGACGAATTTCTTTTTATCGGAAAGCATAATCTGAAACTCTTTGGAGGCAACAATCTTTTCATAATCCACTAGATTAGTTTGTTCCGATTCATCAAGGTTTTTTTCCAACCGAACCATCTCTATACACCTCTTCTGATATTTATTTTTACAAGGACGGCATTATTAGTATTGAGCCTCTCCAATATCAGCCGCTTTCTTCCCTCCACCCCAAAATCCAAACAAACTCATCTGCACTGAGAGGGTCTAAGCCCATTCCCTAAGCTTTCCGAACTCCCATTGTCTAACCGTGACGCTTACAGGTAGGGCAGCAGTAAGTACCCACTGCTACCCTGTCCCAGACCATATCTTTTTAGAAGGCTTGCACTTTCGTAATAGACTTGGCTCGCATATCCGTCATCTGTTTCGGCTTCATTATACTTTCACTTTTCCATTTGATATGAATCTTCTTTCCCTCCAAGGGAAGATCATCATTGAAAAGTAAGTGCCAACTCCCATGAAAGGATCCGTCCGTTGTTTGATAGGCAATTCCCTCATAAACATTTCCTTCGTTCTGGATTTCGATTAAGTAAGCGCCTGGCGGGGGTGTCAGGAATGTTTCCGATAATGTAACGGTGACGTGTTGATTTTCCTTGGAAATGATGGTACCTTGGCTTTCAAAGTATGTGCCCAGGAATGGCGGGATATCTGCGAACCGACCTTCTGCAATCAAGTTTCTAAGCTTAGTGGAACTTACTTTTTCATGATCGATTTCAAACTTCTTCATTTCCGTCACTTCAAAAAATCGCTTACCTTCGATTTTCAGCGTTTCCATATTCCCTTCCCCTTTATGTCCATAGCGGAAATCGAATCCAGCCACGGCATGCTTGCATTTAAATCCACATAAATAATCCTCGATAAAGCCCGTAGGTGAAAGATGGGCAAATGCAGAATCGAAGTTCACGACTATCAAGGTTTCTACACCTAAACCTTGCATGATTTTTGCTTTTTGCTCTAAAGGAGTCATATATGTTTGGGGTTGAGCGTTTCCTAAGATTTGATTTGGATGCGGAAAAAATGTCATGACTGCCAATTTCAAATCTTGCTGTATGGCAATCCTTTTAGCTAGATGTATCAGTTCTTGATGGCCAAGATGAACTCCGTCGAAAAATCCAAGAGCCAGCACACACGGTTCTGCTACTGCCGTATATACACCGGAAATTGGGTGCTGAACATGAATGATATCCAAATCCATCCTCCTTCCTTTGATTCTTGAAAGGTTACATTATAAACTCAGTAAACGGACCTTCGATAATCCAGAAGTTTCCATCAACCATTCACCAGTTCTGTTCCCTTAAACAGGCTTATACGCACTAGCGCCCTATCCAATTGACCGTGGGTCCCGTTTCTCTTTAGATGATGAATTCAGGCTTGCTTTTTGCCAGAATCGGTTCTTTAAGAGGAACTTCTTCACCTGATATTATATCAAGTACAGCAGATGCCTCATCAAACCATGAATCCGGAGCTTTGGCTCCCCAGAATGTCTGGCGTCTTGGATCATTCAAATCCCAATGAATCGGTTCGGTATCAGGGTCAGCCGTTAAGTAATCACCATTGTATAATTCGATCCTATGACCGTCCGGATCTCTTAAATATAAGAAGAATGCATTGGATAGACCGTGCCTTCCTGGTCCGCGTTCGATGGACTGGGCATATCCCAGTGAAGCCAGTACATCACAGGCATGGATAAGTGCAAGGGGGTCAGGCAGAAAGAAGCCAACATGATGAAGTCTTGGACCGATTCCGTTCATGAATGCCTGGTCATGGACCGTTTGCTTTCTATGAAGCCACGTCGCCCATAATTTGCCCGAATCATCCACTGTGTCTTCCGAGCACGCAAAACCTAATTCTTTCACGTAAAAATCATAGGCATTTTGTACATTTGGTACACAGCAATTCACATGATCGATCCTTTGGACCCTTGAACCCCTATGCATATCGTATCGTTGAAGCAATCTCTCGGCTTTATCCATTTTGCTGAAAAACTCCACTGGCAATCCTGAAATATCCTGAACTCGTAGCGACTTGCCTAGTGCATGCTGTGTTCCTTCCTGCATCCACTTCATTTTCATTCCCTTGGATAGGAAAAAAGATTCCAATTCTTCAAGGTCTTCCTCTTTTTCAACCTTGTATCCTATTGCTTCAACGCTTGGCTTTTCTGCCTTTTGCAAAATAAGCGAGTGATGATGCGCTTCCTCTAAACCACGTAAATATATGTGATCATTCGTTCTTTCCGTTTCAATGAAACCTAAAGCATCCACATAAAAGGCTCTTGATTTATCCAGATCTGTTACATTAAGTATCGTTCTCGCAACACGAATAATAGAAAAACTCATAGTATTCTCCCCTTCTTTAATGAAACACGGATTATTTTTCAGCAGAAGAAACAGCATTTTGTTTTACGTCGCCAAATTTCGGAATGTGATGTTCACCAATTGCTACGTGGATAACTTGTGTTTCCGTATAGAATTCAAAGCTATAATGGCCACCTTCACGTCCTACCCCACTATATTTCGATCCTCCAAACGGGATTCGCAAATCCCTTACGTTTTGGGAATTCACCCAGACCATCCCGCTATCGACAGCCTGTGCAAACCTATGTCCACGTTTCATATCATTGGTCCATACATAAGCAGCAAGCCCATACTTTACATCGTTAGCCATTCTCAGTACCTCCTCTTCAGTCTTGAAAGGAATGACTGCCATGACTGGTCCAAAAATCTCTTCCTGTGCCACCGTCATCTCATTTGTACAGTTCAAGAGAAGCGTCGGGGCAATAAAATTCCCTTCCTTGAACGCACTCGGTATGGCACCGCTTACAATTTCCGCCCCTTCATCTTTTGCTATATCCAGATAACGGGAGACATTATTAAAATGGTTACGATGGATCAGCGGTCCGATTTCCGTTTCTGGGTCCATTGGGTTTCCAATTTTGATATTATGAACACGTTCCTTCAATTCTGCAACGAACTGGTCTATTATCGATTCATGGACAAATAATCTGGAATTGGCTGTGCAGCGTTCCCCATTGAATGAATAAATTCCCCAAACCACAGAATCCAGGGCTTTTTCTAAATCGGCATCTTCAAAAATGACCGCTGGCGATTTACCTCCGAGTTCCATGGAAAAACGTTTCATTGTATCCGCACCATTTTTAACGATTTCAGCGCCAGTCGTCGTTTCCCCGGTAAAGGATATCAATTGGACTTCAGGATGGGCAACCAAGGACGCCCCTGCTGTTTCCCCAAAACCGTGAACGATATTGAATACGCCTTTCGGCAGACCGGATTGGTCAATGATTTGTGCCAATTTATTGGCAGTCAATGGGGACCACTCCGCCGGTTTTAGGACACATGTATTACCTGTAGCCAGGGCCGGGGCGATCTTCCAGGTTTCTAACATGAATGGCGCATTCCAAGGAGTGATTAATCCTGCCACTCCTATCGGTTTATGAATCGTATAATTGATGAATGTGTCATCCACTTGATACGACTCTCCTATTAGCCTGCTTTTCACCATCTCAGAATAAAACCGGAAATTCTCCGCTCCCCTTGCCGCCTGTTTTTTTGTCTGGCTAATCGGCAACCCTGTATCAAGGGATTCCAAAAAGGAAATTTCTTCTGCATTTTCTTCAATTAAATCAGCAATCCTATTAATGTACTTCAATCTTTCTTCCACTTTCATCGTTCTCCATGGACCATTATCGAATGCATCTCTTGCAGCGGCTACCGCTTGATCGATGTCCTCTTTAAACCCTTCTGCCACATTATTTATTGCTTGATTATTAAAAGGGCTTAAATTTCCAAATGTTTTCCCTGAGATTCCATCGACAAATTGACCATTGATGTAATGCTTGACATCTTGCACGGGAAAAGTTTGCATGATAAATCCTCCTTTAAAAATTAATTCGGGAAGATGACAAAAATCTATTAGATTCGTGCAATCTTCCCGATCTAGCAATTATGACTGGATTATTTGGTCAATCAACCCGTATGATTGAAGAGTTTCACGCAGTTCTTTTTCCAATGGTTCCGAAGGCGGACCCATTGGCGGCCTTAATGCAGGATTGATTTTCCCCATCATCCCCATCGCAGCTTTTAATGGTCCTGGATTGGTTTCTTTAAACAAAACATCATTCAATGGCATTAATTTGTAATGGAGATCAAGTGCCTTATCCACATCCCCCTCCACCCAAAGGTTATAAATTTCCGCAACTTCTTTAGGGGTGATATTTGCAGTAGCACTTATATGTCCAGCACCTCCAATAGCCAACATTGGATAGCATAGTAATTCGATGCCCGAATATAAGAGAAAATCCCTTCCGCAATTCAATAAGACACGGTTCACATGTTCGAAATCTTTATTAGATTCCTTTACACCAATAATATTTTCACAATCTTCAGCAAGACGTGCCAATGTCTTCACTTCTAGATTCGTCGCCGTTCTTCCAGGAATGTTATAAACGATAATCGGGATATCAACAGAATCGGCTACCGTTTTAAAATGATTGTAAAGTGCCTGTTGATTCGGTTTATTGTAATAAGGAACGATGACTAAAGCAGCATCCGCACCCATTTCCTGTGCCATTTTTGTCAAATGCAACGTTTCTTTCTGATTGGCAGATCCAGTACCTGGTGCAACTGGAACACGGGCTTTTGCTGCTTTAATAGCCGTTTCCATCACTAATTCCCGTTCCTTAATCGTTAATGAACTCGGCTCTCCGGTAGTACCGCATACCGAGATTCCATGGGAACCGCTTTCAATGTGCCAGTTTACCAGATTTTCAATTGCTTTTACATCCACTTCCATCTTGTCATCAAACGGAGTGATAACGGGAGCGATGGATCCTCTTAAACGACTTTTGATTTCCTCGTACATTTTTTCTACCACCCTTTCATTATTTGAATATTCGGAATAATACAAGTGAAAAAAATGGCTTTGCTTTTATGAATAATCGATTGACTATTATAAAACAAAGCCAAGGTCATCAAAGTGCCTGATCGTGATTAGTTTCCGCCCTCTGCTTGAATGTGCTGATGGCATTCAGTTTATGCTTTCTCACCAATGATTCAATTTCTTCAAAAGATGCTTTTTCCTTTAGAAGCTTTATGATGCTTTCATGTTCGCGAATCGATTGGACTGCACGTTGCGGAACCATGGTGAACATGGATTTTCTGACTCTATTCATTCTTTGTTGTGCCTGTTTGATTTCCTCCTTTAAAAAGGAATTTCCGCACTTTTCATAGATTTCCGCATGGAAACATTCGTTTAACTTACCAAACAGCTCTAATTCAAAGTTATGGAGGGCTTTTTCCATTTCTTTGTTTAAATTAATTAGATTTTCAAAATCATGATCATTCATCGTTAAAGAACTGAGGGCAGCTGCATATCCTTCAAGCAAAGATAAAACAGAAAGAGTTTCAATGTATTCGCTCTCATTAATGCTTGTAACCACCGCTCCGCTATAAGGCTTATATTGAATAAGACCATCAGATTCCAGTTGCCTGATCGCTTCCCTGACAGGAATCGGACTTAAACTAAGTTCTTTTGCCGTTTGATCGATAATGATCCGCTGTCCAGAACCATATGTTCCATCCAAAATTAATTTACGAAGGTGCTCATATGCTATTTGCTTTTTGCTGGGGTTTTTGTTTTTCTCTTCCATATTTTCATCATATATGAAATCATATATGATTGCAATCGATTTTTATTAAAAATCATATATGATTTTCACTTTTCTTTACAAATTTGTTTTGCAAAACGCCTATCATGTCTTCTTCCCGAAAGTACCATATCGAAATATAATCGAAAAAAACCTGCAGACCCTGGTGTTGCCAGGTAGTCTGCAGGTTTTTGGGAAAATTATGCCATTTTTGATTTAACGAATGAATGTATTCTTTCAACTGCTGCTTCCAGCAACTCTAATGAAGTTGCATAAGAGAGCCTGATGTTATCAGGTGCACCAAAACCTGAACCTGGAATAACAGCCACTTGCGCTTCTTCCAGCAATGCAGTCGTAAATTCCTCGACATTGCTGTAACCTGTTAATTCAACTGCACGTTTAACGTTCGGGAATAAATAAAATGCCCCTTGCGGTTTAATGCAGCTGATCCCTGGAATTTCAACCAATTTATCATATATCGTATTCAAGCGGCCTTCAAAAGACTGACGCATTTCTTCAACAGGCTCCTGTGTACCATCATAAGCGGCAATCGCACCATATTGAGCAGTTGTGGTAGGATTGGATGTGCTATGGCTTGCAAGGTTCGTCATTGCTTTAATGATGGACTCATCACCGACTGCATAACCAATTCTCCAGCCAGTCATCGAATGCGACTTAGAAACACCGTTGATGATGATCGTTTGCTTTTTCAATTCAGGTGAAATCTCTGCAATGGATGTATGTTTAGCATTTCCATAAACCAATTTTTCGTAAATTTCGTCGGAAACGATCAAGATATCATGAGCCAGGCAAACTTCCCCGATAGCCGCCAATTCTTCCCTGGTATAAAGCATGCCCGTTGGATTGCTTGGAGAGTTGATGATAACCGCTTTCGTTTTTTCGGTAATTGCTTGTTCTAATTGTTCTTTAGTGATTTTATATTGATTTTCTTCCGTACCTACTACATAAACAGGCTTACCGTCAGCAAGCTTGATTTGCTCAGGATAGCTCACCCAATATGGTATCGGAACAATGACTTCATCTCCTTCATCCAGGATAGCTTGAAACAATGTGTAAAGCGCGTGCTTTGCACCTGAGCCAACTACAATTTGAGACGGTTTGTATTCCAAGCCTTGATCACGCTTCAATTTAGCCGCAATTGCTTCTTTTAGCTTCGGCAGACCAGCGGATGGCGTGTATTTAGTTTGACCCTCATTCATGGAAAGAAGGGCTGCATCTATGATATGTTTTGGCGTATTATAGTCTGGTTCACCAGCACCCAAACCAATTATATCTAGACCTTGGGCCTTAAGTTCCTTCGCTTTTGCCGTGATGGCCAATGTTGTTGATGGCGTTAATGACTGAACGCGGTTCGCTAATTTCATTTTAAATTAATCCTCCATTCTAAATGCTTCGATAATACTTCAGCCATTCCCCAGTTTTAAAATCATAATAGTCATAGTTAAAACGCTGGGATTCATCAAGGTACGTTACTTCCCAAAGCGGAACGTTCTTTTCCATGCCTAGCTTAACCGAAATGATTTTTTGGGGATTAAGCTGTTCTTTGACAATGTTTAAGATCTCTTTTTTTGATTTACCATCTTTATAGTTTTCCACTACTATTTCTTTCTTCTTATCCTCAGGAAGCCAGACTATTTTTTTAGTCCCTTTTTCTCCCTTACCAATGATTACGGAGTATGAATCCTGCCCATTATAAGGGTAAAATTCTTCCATCGTCACAAGGCCGCCCTCTTCCTTTGCCTTTTTGAAAGCCTCATTACCAGCCTCTTTTTTTGGCTGCAACGCTTTAATATATGCCCCGCTGACAAATCCGATAAAACAAAGGACCAGGATAGAAGCAATAATCAACCATTTTTTCAAAGCTGCTTTTCCTTCTTTCTATGTACGATAAATTGTAAATATCGCTTTTTCTTGATCTTGGGAATCCAGTGCCAGACCGAACATTAAGTCATCTTTTTTCAATGTTCGGTTCAAAGAATCTACAATTTTATACAGATCAGGAGAATGTTGCAACCTGACTGTTGAAATTACTTCGATTTTACTTTCCATGAAAACGCCCCTCCATTTTAATAATTTGTCAACAACCACTGGTATGAATAGGATTTGAAGGCTTTACCACCTATCACATTATACCAGTTCAAAAGTAATTTTTCTTTATAAATTATTAAAAATTCATTTTAGATTAAGAAGGATTTAAAGATTCTTTAAATCCACTCTTCTATCATTTCAGCCATTTCTGTTATTGAGGCTTGGTGCCAGTCCACTTCCGGAATGGCTTTTTGAAATTCAGGTCCATATTTGGCAGTGATGATGCGGCGATCAAGAATTACCAAAACCCCTTTATCTTCTGGAGTTCGTATAAGCCTGCCGAAACCTTGCCGGAACCTTAATAGGGCTTCAGGTAATGAATACGCAGAGAAAGGATTGCGCCCTTGTTTTTCGAGAAGTTGGCATTTTGCAGCTGT
Source organism: Brevibacillus sp. JNUCC-41 (assembly GCF_014844095.1). Taxonomy (NCBI): domain Bacteria; kingdom Bacillati; phylum Bacillota; class Bacilli; order Caryophanales; family Bacillaceae; genus Peribacillus; species Peribacillus sp. JNUCC41. The sequence continues at coordinate 5,172,193 of NZ_CP062163.1, forward strand.
CACTGGTTCATCCGGTGGCGAGAATGGCAGCCTGACAATGATTAAACATGATAGATCCTCGCCGGGGATATCAACGCCTTCCCATAGGCTGGTTGTCCCAAATAGGACGGCTTTCTCGAAGTTTTGGAAATTCCTGAGCAGCCTCATCCGGCTTCCGCCAGAGATCCCTTGGGCAAACAGCGTGAACTCATCCAGTACGCCACTGTCTTTGATGGAATGATAGGTGGACCGCAGCATTTCATGAGAGGTGAATAATACCATCATTCTCCCCTTCGCTGCCTGAGCGGCAGCAATAATATGATTTGCCGCTGTTTCGGAGAATTCCTCCACCGATAAGCAATTGATATCTGGTAGATCATTTGGCACCAGTACCTTTACGAGTTCCTTATAAGGAAAGGGTGAAGGTAAACTTGCCGTCTGCATTGGCTCGTTCTCTAAACCGAGTTGTTCTTTAAAATACTTAAAAGAATTCTTCACCACGAGGGTTGCCGATGTCATGACCACACTCTTTTGGCGCCCGAAATAGGAATCCCAAAGCCGTTTACTTCCTGCAATCGGCTGAACCGTCAAAGTCACCCCATGTTGGGGTGCAGCATTAGTATAATCGAGCCAATAAATATTTTCTTCATGCGGCTTGATGAAAAATTCATGCAAGGAGTCCCTGGTATCCTGTAAATGTCCAAGCAGCACCTCGATATCATTCAAGTGAAATAATGAATTTTTTCCTAAGGGGGACTCATTATTCAATAAAAGAGCCAATCTTTTCTCTAACTCCGTGATGATGTATCCTAATAAATCGACCAATCGCTCAGCGACCAGAATCGCTTTACCCCATCTTCCATCATCCATTTTGAATGAAAGCCGTTTAGGACTCATGGAACGTGAAAGTTTTTCCGCCTGATTGGAGATATAATAAAAAAGCTGTTCGAATTCATACGAAAAATCACTAAGCTTTTGATCTAATTCATGCATGGACTTCCCATCCGTCAATCCATTATTTAAGAGCATCCTGTCCAATTTATATAATAATTGCTTTTGATCTGATGTCCCTAGTCTGTTCAAAACTGTCTTCACCGAAATGTAATTAAGCCTGCTCCCAAGCTGTTTAGATGCAGCTTGTTCCAAATGGTGCGCTTCATCGAGAACCAAATACCCTTTTTTTGGAATTAAGGCGTCTTCTGTAAGCAGATCCGTCATTAAAAACGAATGGTTAGTAATGATGATATCCGCTTTGGCAGCTGTTCTTTTTGCCCGTTCAAAAAAATCCAATTCAAGCCAGGGCTGTTTTAAACCGGCGTATGTAAGACCATCACTTTGAAGCCTATTCCAAAATAGCTGACCCCCGCTTGTGAGATTCAATTCATCTTTATCGCCTGTTACGGTTTCAGTGAGCCAAACCAATATCTGCATTTTCGTTAAAGCCGTTTCATAATTATCTTCCTTTTCACGCAATGCCCTTTCGAACTTTGCCAAGCTCAAATAATTACTTCTCCCCTTTAGTAAAACAGCTTGAAATGTAAAGGGAAGAATTTTCTTAAGCTTAGGAACCTCGTTTTGCAGAAGTTGATCCTGTAGCTGGAGCGTATACGTCGAAACGACGACAGGCTTATGATGTTTTTTTGCAAAATAAACAGCCGGAAGCAGATAGCCTATGGATTTTCCAATACCTGTCCCAGCTTCAATGATTGCATCCTGGCTGGATTCGAAGGAATGGTGAATCATGTTCATCATATCAAGCTGTCCGCTTCTTGCTTCGAAGGCAGGAAATGCTCTTTGAAGCATGGCTATTTTTTCCTCATCATCGAGCGGGAATTTCGACTCCGTGTCTTTATGATCACTTTCGTTTTCGGCCTTTTTAAATGCAAGTCCCCTATACGTAATAAGATCAGGTGAATGGACTTCTGCTTTAGCAAGTTTGCTTGCAATGCAAGCATCTATTAATTCGGAAACCTCACTTTGTAAGGAAAAAGATAATCGATATAACTGTTTAAGTGTCATGACTGGAAGGTTCATCAGCTTTTTTTTCAATTCCAACAATAATAAAGCGGTGGCATATGCATCACTATCCGCTTGATGGGGCCTGGAATGATCCAGGTTTTCCTCTTTAGCCAGCTGGTGCAGCTTATATCCATCGGATGTTGGTTTTAATATTTTCGCTAACTCCACTGTATCAAGGGTGGAACCATAAAACGGCTCAAACCCGCATCGTACTAGTTCTTCCTGTAAAAAAGATAAATCAAATAAAACATTATGGGCAACAAAACAAGCCCCTTCTATAAGCCGGGCAATATTTTCTGCAACATCTTCAAAGTCAGGTGCATTTTTTACCGTCTCGTTGCTTATTCCGGTCAATTCTTCAATAAACAAGGAAATTTCCTGTCCAGGGTGGATGAATGTCGAGTATTCATCCACAATTTGGTCATTTTCGATGACCACGCCAGCAAATTGTATTATCCTATCTCCTTTTTTTGGAGAATTCCCTGTCGTTTCCAAATCAACCACTACATATCGTTGCATCATGAATTGTACACCTCAAACTTCGCTTTCTCCACTTCCTGATGGAATTCTCTTATCTTTTTTATACCATAATAATCGTAATAAAGGAAACAAGCCGTTCATCAAAAAACTAAAAGGGCCGGCACCTGTATGCATGATTCATGCATATGTGCCGGCCCCCCGCTTACATGATGGTAGCTGCAGGTTCGTTTGAAATCAAATCAATGATTTTGTTGTTTTCATCCATGATCGCAACTTTTGGTTTGTGCTCCCCCAGTTTATCCTCTGAAACCATTACATAAGAAATGATTATCACGATATCATCCGGCTGCACCAGTCTGGCTGCCGCTCCATTCAAACACACTACACCGCTGCCCCGTTCACCCGCAATCACATACGTTTCAAGTCGTGCACCATTATTATTATTCACGATGGCGACCTTTTCGTTAGGCAGAATACCCACCGCATCAATTATGTCTTCATCAATCGTAATGCTGCCTACATAATTCAAATTAGCTTCAGTTACCCGTGCACGGTGAATTTTCCCATTCATCATCGTTCGAAACATCTCAATTCCCCCTAATTTTTCATGAATCATTCCACATATAAGGTGATATTATCAATTAGTCTTGCATGCTTGAACTTTACAGCCATTGCAATGATGACGTTTCCTGCCAGCGATTCAAGTGGTTTAAGTTCCGGATATTGATAGATTTCAATATAGTCGATCACTCCACTTGTGTGGACAGCAATATGTTCATTTACCAAGGCCGTGACGGTTGCTGCATTTCTTTCACCTGATTCAACCGCCTCTTTGGCCATTAATAAACTTTGGTACAGTTCTTTAGCCTCCATGCGTTCTTGATCTGATAGGTTAACATTTCGCGAGCTCTTCGCTAACCCATCTTCTTCGCGAACGGTATCTACAGCAACTAGCTGGATAGGGAAATTAAAGTCTTTGATCAGTCCATCTATCACGGCGACTTGCTGGGCATCCTTCTTACCAAAGTAAGCTCTATCAGGAAGGATGATATTGAAGAATTTCGTTAAGACCGTCGCTACACCATCAAAGTGTCCAGGCCTTTGTCTCCCGCATAAAACATCCGTCCTGCTTTGGACAACAACCTTCACAGATGGTTCTTCACCGTACATTTCGTGGACTGTTGGATAGAAAAGATAATCCACTCCGCCATTTGCTGCGACATTTTCATCCCGTGCCAAATCCCGCGGATAAGTTTCAAAATCCTCATTAGGCCCAAATTGCATCGGATTCACAAAAATACTCAATACCACAATATCATTTTCGTTGCGAGCCTTTTCCAAAAGGGTTGCATGCCCCTCATGTAAAAACCCCATTGTCGCTACATAGCCAATGCTTTTGTGATTGCTTTTTTCCTCTCTGAGTGCCAGTTGCAAATCAGCAGCTGATGTAAAAGTTTTCATCTTTTCCCTCCATAAAGTTCAGAAAGCTGCTCTTCCTTCATTGTAAAAGTATGTTCTTCCGACGGAAAATCCTTAGATTTCACTTCATTCACAAAGCTTGTAATCGATTGACCAATCAGTTCATTTGCATCTCCATAAACTTTTACGAATCTCGCTAGCCGGTCTACCCCATACTTGATGACATCATGGTAAACGAGGACTTGACCATCCGTTTCTGCGCCTGCCCCAATCCCGATGGTAGGAATTCCTAGGTTCCGTGTGATGAATTCCCCCACTTGATGTGGAACACATTCAAATACTACTGCCATAGCTCCCGCCGCTTCACACTTTCTCGCATCTTCCAAGAGCTGTGCTGCACTTTCAGCATCTTTACCTTGCACTTTATAGCCGCCCAGAACGCCGACTGATTGAGGAGTCAAGCCAAGATGGGCTACAACCGGGATGCCCGCCTTGGTCAATGCTGATATTTTTTCAACAACATCATCCGCGCCCTCGAGCTTCACGGCATCTGCATGACCTTCCTGCATGATTCTGGCTGCATTCTTGAGTGTTTCATCCATAGATAGGTGATAGCTCATAAAGGGCATGTCCGTCACGACAAATGTATTTGGTGCACCGCGTTTAACTGCCTTTGTATGGTGGATCATGTCATTCACCGTAACTGGAATCGTTGATTCATATCCCAATACGACCATTCCTAAAGAATCGCCGACTAAAATCATGTCTACACCTGATTGTTCGGCTAACTTTGCTGACGGGTAATCATAAGCCGTCAGCATGACAATTTTCTCTTGATTTTGTTTCATTTTCAAATAATCTCCGGACAATTTCATTACGTTTCCTCCTTTTGATGGAGGAGATGAAAACATCAGCGAAAACTGGTGTCTATACATTCATGCGCAAAAAAAAGACTGACTAAAAAAGTATCTGTTTTGCTACGAAAAATGGCTTAAAAAGCCAAATATCGACACAGACTTATCTTTTAGTCAATCTTTGTTTCATCAGAAGTTTCATCCCTCCGTCCCCGTCCAGTTCTCTGGATCAAGGCAGATTTTCAAATAATTTGGTATTTATGGGGGTGCAGTTCACATTAGATACTGCCCACTTGCATTATATCAAGCCAAATTAAAAATTTCTATTTAATTTTCACGAATTTGACAAAATCTACTGAATTTCAATATCTGCTGAATATATCGAGTGTACGGTTCCTTTTCCGTCTTCAAGAAGTAAAACGCCTGAATCCGTTATGCCCAATGCTTTTCCGACAATCGTGTCATTAACCGTACTGGCCTTGATAACCTGGCCAAGACTGATCGCATAACTCTCCCATAAATCCTTTATTGGCATGAAGCCTTGATCTAAATAGAGCTCGTACAAATTTTCGAGACGGAACAATGCTCGTTGAATGACCTTGGACCTTGAAACAACCCCTCCACTTTCTATGAGAAGAGAAGAAGCCTTTTCCTGCAGTTCTTCAGGAAAATCCTCCAATTGCTGATTGATATTCATCCCCATTCCGACAATGACGGAATGGATTCTATCTGACTCCGCCTGCATCTCCGTCAGGATGCCCACCACTTTCTTGCGATTCACCAAAATATCATTCGGCCACTTTATTTGTGGCTTCAAATCAGTGGTATCCTCTATAGCCTGAGCCACAGCGACTGCGGTCAATAATGTAAGTTGCGGAGCCTCATGAATCGGGATTTTCGGTCTTAGGATCAGACTCATCCATATGCCGCTGAATTTCGGGGAATGCCAAGATCTCATTAGCCTTCCTTTTCCGGATAACTGCTCCTCGGCAACGACGAGGGTTCCCTCCTGAACGCCTTCATTTGCTAGTTGATGCGCTATTTTTTGAGTGGATTCTACAGTCTCCTGATAGTGGATCATTTTGCCGATCGTTTTTGTTTCCAAGCCAAGTTGTATTTCGCTCTCTGACACTTTTTCCGGAGCTGATATGATCCGGTAGCCTTTTTTCCTAACGGCTTCCACGTTATATCCTTCACTGCGCAGGTCTTCTATATGCTTCCAGACAGCTGTGCGCGAACAGCCAATGTATTCAGCAATTTCCTGACCGGATATGAACGCACCATCCGCTTTTGATAGGGCCTCCATCAGCATTGTTCTTAACTCAGATTGCATTTCACCAGCCACCTCTTTATTTCTTCTTTATCATTTCTTAATTCTTCATTCAAGACAGCCTTCAATATTTTTTCCAAGTATTCTTTGACCCATGGACCTGGCTTTTCTTGATGCCAATTCAATAAATCCGTTCCTGTAACGGCAAGATCCGACATTTGTTTTATAATAAGATCATTGTAGCGCTGATGTGCATTTTCCTCCGCATCCGATACATTACCGCCAGTCAGTGCCGCCTTGACTTTAGCAGCTTGTACTGTTACGCCATGACCTGCCTGAAATACATCGATGGCTGATGGTTCTTTCTTCACTAGCTGTATCGTACGTTGAATGTTTCTAATCGTTTTCAATGGCAGCTTCCATGCCCTCAAAGACTTTTCGAGTTCCTGATCCTTTGTGTGAACCATGATTATAGACCATATTTCTGCCGTTTTTAGCTGATGAAGCGGCAAGTCCAGTAAGTCTGTCAAATGATCTTTTTCACTGGAGAATAGAGGCAGATATTGATATAATCCGCTTTCCAGCAAGAGTGAGAAAGCCCTTATCTTATTGGAGCCGGCAACTAGCTTCTCGAATTCAACCAGGATTCTTTCGACAGCGATTTCACTGATGATCTGAGCATTCTCTTTAAGGGAATGAAAGGTTTCTTGATCCAGATCAAAATCAAGTTGACTTACGAACCTTAATGCACGCATCATTCTCAATGCATCCTCATGAAACCTTTCATGAGGGTTTCCAACCGTGATGATCCTTTTTTCTGCCAAATCACGCTTACCATTAAATGGATCTATGATTTTTCCGGTCTTATCCATTGCCATTGCATTCATCGTAAAATCTCTTCTTTGCAAATCCTCTGTCAAAGAACGGACAAATTGTACAGAATCGGGTCTGCGAAAGTCCGAATACCCGCTTTCCGTTCTAAACGTCGTAATTTCGTATGTACCCGTATCCGTAATGACAAGCACTGTTCCGTGGTCGATTCCGATGTCAGCCGTATTAGGAAAAATCCTTTTGATTTCCTGGGGTGTTGCGGAAGTGGCGATATCCACATCGTTTATGGGCCTGCCAAGGATATAATCCCTTACAGAGCCGCCAACGAAATAAGCCTCGTATCCTGCTTCTTCTATCACTTCCAGAATGGGTACTGATTTTAAGAATAATCGATCCATCAGCATCCCCTCCCTATTCCATGGATTTACCTTCAAGTGCTTGAATGTAGATGGCTTCATACTCTGACATGATCGTATCAGAGTGGAAATCAGTATTAGCCCTTTGCAGCGCAGCTTCAGAAAAACGTTTATGTAAAATCGGGTCACTTAAAAGTCCCACCGCTTTTTCAGCAACCATATCCACATCTCCCAATTCACAAATATAACCAGTCTCCCCATCAACGATGACTTCAGGAATTCCGCCGATATTCGTCCCGATACAAGGAACTCCACATGCCATCGCCTCGAGCAACACAAGTCCGAAACTCTCTTTTTCCGATAATAGGAATATCAAATCACTGATTGAATATAATTCGGCAAGGTTATCCTGCTTACCAAGAAACAAGACGGAATCATCGATTCCAAGATCTTTAGCCAATTTCAATACGGTTGTCACTTCCGGCCCGTCTCCTACAAGTAAAAGCTTTGCGGGCATTTTCTTTTGAGTTAAATAAAACGCCTGGATGACGTCTTTCACTCGCTTGACCGAACGGAAATTCGAAACATGTATGATCACTTTTTCATCTTCACTGATTCCGTATTCATCCTTAAGGTAATCTGAATTGGATTTATGGTAATCTCTTTCATCAATAAAATTATAGACGGTTTTGATTTCCTTATCCGGCGCGATTAATTCGTGCGTTTGCTGAACAAGGGAATTAGATACTCCAGTAACGACATCTGATTGCTCTATCCCGAATTTTATCAAATTGGTCAATGAGGGATCATGGCCTAATACGGTTATGTCCGTACCATGCAGTGTGGTTACGATCTTAACTTTATTACCCGACATCTGCTTTGCAAGGATCGCACAAACAGCATGTGGAATTGCATAATGAACGTGAAGGATATCTAACTTCTCCCGTTTTACGACATCTGCTATCTTGCTGGCAAGAGCCAGGTCATATGGTGGATATTGAAAGACTGAATACGAGTTCACTTCAACCTGGTGATAAAAAATATTACAGTACATCTTATTCAAGCGAAAAGGGAGGCTTGAAGAAATGAAATGTATTTCATGTCCTTTTTCTGCAAGCATCTTACCTAATTCAGTTGCTACGACACCCGAACCCCCAACTGTAGGGTAACAGGTAATTCCAATTTTTAATTTCATAAGCTTATTTTTCTCCTAACAAGTCGGCATCGATCAGTAACGGTTTTTTTGTCATGAATCCCTCCGCATAGGCGACACCCACTTCTTTACCGAACATCCGCTCCCGTGCCTCTACAGTCTCGATATAGCCATTAACTAGCGGTGTTTCTACAGATATTTGACTTTTATCGAATTGGCTGCCATATGCCCTAAGGCTATCCAGCTTTTTCGATATTGTAGAAGTGATATCCACGACGAAGTCCGGTTTGTGAAACCCATTGATCATATAATAGTACATATTTTGGACACGATGAGAATCCAGGCCTTCTTCTTCCATATACTTTCTTACTCCTGCCGAAAAAACTGCTTCCTCGACTAATTTTGCACAATTACCATGATCGGGATGGCGATCTTCCAAAAATGGTGCAAATACAAGGGCAGGTTTATATTGGCGAATGACCGTAATGATTTGATTTATGTATTCCGCTTTCATGTATAGTCCCCGGTCGGGTAGATCAAGAGAAATCCTCTTCACCCCAAGGATTTCAGCAGCCTTCTGCGCTTCCTCTTGCCGCAATGGAACGGTACCATTGGATGACATTTCAGCCTTTGTCAAGTCACAAATGACAATTTCCCTGCCTTGTTGCACATATTTAGCGATTGTGCCGCCCATACCGATTTCAACATCATCCGCATGTGCGCCAAAAGCCAGGATATCTATGTTACTTTTGTTTTTCATTTATCTCACCTTGTTTTTGCCGTAGTTTTAGCCAGTCCATATACCCATGTTTCAACCCTTGTATCAGCACTTCTGCCGTGCCCATATTTGTCGCCAAGGGAATTTCATATACATCTGATAGTCGTATAAGCGCCGATACATCAGGTTCATGTGGCTGTGATGTCAAAGGATCGCGGAAAAATAGGACCATGTCCATTTCTCCGCGTGCAATCATTGCACCTATTTCCTGATCCCCGCCAAGAGGTCCTGAATGAAAACGATGGACGGGCAGTGATACTTCTTGCATGATTCGTTTCCCGGTCGTACCTGTTGCAAATAATTCATGCTGCTCAAATACAGCTTTATAGGCTGTTACAAATCGAATGATATCTTCTTTTTTCTTATCATGGGCAATTAAGGCAATTTTCATCGTAAATCCTCCTGATCCCTATTCGATAATATTTTCAAGGCCGTATACAAGAACATCCAATTTCATGACGGTATCGACGGCAAGTTTGACTCCTGACATGAAGGACGCTCGATTAAAGGAGTCATGCCGAACCGTCAATAGCTCTCCATCACTTCCGAAAAGCACCTGTTGATGGGCAACCAGTCCCGGTAGCCGAACACTGTGGATATGCATGCCATCTACATTTGCACCTCTTGCCCCCTGGATGGTTTCTTTTTCATTAGGGTGCCCCTGTTGTTTTGTTTCACGTACGGCTGCAATCATGTCTGCCGTTTTGGAAGCAGTGCCAGAAGGTGCATCCAGTTTTTGATCATGGTGCATTTCTATGATCTCTACATCAGGGAAATACTTTGCAGCCATTTGGGAAAACTTCATCATCAAAATGGCTCCAATTGCAAAGTTTGGAGCGATGATGCAACCAATGCCCTTTTCTTTTGTTAATGAATCCAGCTTCGCTAAATCTTCCTTAGTAAAGCCTGTCGTTCCCACTACAGGGCGGATACCATGATTAAGTGCCGTTTCGGTATGGAACATCCCCACTTCAGGTGTGGTCAAATCTATCAATACGTCCGCCTTTATAGAAGAAAAGCATTCATTTATATCCGAGAAAACCGGTGCTTCAATACCGTGAAAACCTTCTATCGCGGAGATGCTTTCCCCGTTATGCTTGCGATCTATGACAGCTGCCAATTCAAACCCTTCTGTCCTATGTACAAGCTTCACCGCTTCATTTCCCATTCTGCCACGTGGACCAGCTACAATCACTTTCACTTTACTCATCTTTACCTTCCTCCTCCATTTTCTCTTCTTTTCTTGTCCATCTATCTTTATCACGGGTTGTAAACTTTTCCATGACCAAATCATGCGAGTTTTGAAGGTCAATCCCTAAAGAATTGGCAAAACAAATCAACACAAAAAGCATATCCCCTAATTCCGCTTCAATCGTATTCTCTTCCTCTGTTGCCTTCTTTGGTTTTTCACCATGGTAATGATTGACTTCCCTAGCCAATTCCCCAAGTTCTTCAGACATGCGGGCGAGCATGGCCAGAGGGCTGAAATATCCTTCTTTAAATTGTCCTATGTATTGGTCGACTTCCGCTTGCATTTGTTGGATCGTCTTATGCTTTTCCATATCGTCACCCATTCTTGATTTTCGTTTTCAAACATCATACCTTCTCCATGTTAGCTAAAAGTGAAACAGAAGACAACAGATACGTTCGTGAATCAAAATTGCCCATAGTTGGTTAATTAGTTATAATAAGTAAATTAATGATAGGCAAACCTTTGGAGGTATGGGACATGCTTTTGGGCTTAAAATTGAAAAATATTATATTCATCCTTTTTGGGGCTGGGATATTCGCTTTTGGCCTCGTGCATTTTAATATGCAGAACAACTTGGCCGAAGGCGGATTCACCGGTCTCACCTTGATTATATATCAACTTATCGGAATAAATCCTTCTTATTCTAATTTGGTTTTGAATATTCCTTTATTTTTAATAGGGTGGAAATATTTAGGACGCACTTCTTTCTTTTATACGATTATCGGAACGGTCGGCCTCTCCGTTTGGCTATGGGTTTTCGAAAGATACCAAATCGAAATCGATCTCGGAAACGACTTGATGCTTGTGGCATTGTTTGCCGGGGTTTTTGTTGGTGTCGGGCTGGGCATCATCTTTCGTTACGGCGGGACAACAGGCGGAGTGGATATCATCGCCCGTTTTGCCCATCGTTACTTGGGGATGGGAATGGGACGGACGATGTTCATCTTTGATGCCGTCGTCATTGGCCTGTCCATCCTAACCTACCTTGATTACCGGCAAGCGATGTATACCCTTGTTGCCGTATTTATAGGTGCCAGAGTAATCGACTTTATGCAAGAAGGTGCCTATGCTGCTAGAGGTGCAATGATCATTAGTGATAAAAACAAGCAAATTGCTGAAAAAATCATGAATGATATGGAGCGGGGCGTAACCGTATTAAGGGGATATGGGTCCTTTACCCGCAATGACCGGGAAGTACTCTACTGTGTTGTTGGTAAAAATGAACTAGTCCGCTTAAAGACTGCCATAACATCGGTGGATCCTCATGCATTTGTATCTGTAAGTGAAGTGCATGATGTATTGGGTGAGGGCTTTACCCTTGATGAAAACAAGAATCCCATTGAAAGGTAATCCTTTTATTTGTGGCATACCGATAGTTTGCAATCCTTATGAATGTTGCCCTACTAACTGAATTTTATTAGTTATGTGCAGCAAATACTTATAAAAATAAAAAAGGACCCCATCCAAGATGGTGTCCTTTTTCAAATTAATCCTCTTCCCTCATTCCTGTATACATAAGCAGAAGACGAACTAATTCCAGTACGGCTACAAGAGCGGCAGCAACATAAGTCATCGCAGCGGCACTTAATACTTTTCTCGTTTCCCGTTCTTCATCATTCCGGATGACCCCGACGGAAACGAGTTGATCCATTGCCCGAGAAGAAGCATTGAATTCAACAGGCAGGGTTATCACTTGGAACAATACAGCGGCAGCCATAAATACGATACCTGCTATTAATAAGCCTGGAATTCTGGCTAGCACCCCGATTAAAATCAAAATCCATGATATATTAGAACCGAAGTTAGCGACAGGCACTAACGCATGGCGGAAACGCAAGAATGCATATGCTTCTTTATCTTGAATCGCATGTCCAACTTCATGGGCTGCAACCGCTACACCGGCAACTGAATGGCCGTGATAGTTATCAGATGATAAACGCACCGTTTTATCCCTTGGGTCATAATGGTCCGAAAGCATTCCAGGTGTCTCTTCGACCCTGACATTGAACAGTCCATTTTGGTCCAAGATGGCCCGGGCCGTCTCAGCACCATTCATGCCAGAAGAGGCCGATACCTTTGAATATTTTTTATACGTGCTTTTCACTTTCATTTGTGCATAAATCGGGATTAAAATGATAATCGCCAAATAAATGAAATACATGGTATCCTCCTATAACTATTATTACTCTTAATTCTATGGAATGAAGGCAACCGTGTCAAATATAGTGTTCTCTTCCCGTGTCTTTTTAATCATTATGTTCTTTCCTTGGTTTTTCCCTATCACCTTTATATTTTCTCCAACCTACATAAGAAAGCGTCATGATAATGATTGAGCCTGTCGATATGATGACCCACCAAAGGGAAGGATCTGTGTCATCTTCCCCCATTTCATCAAAGATGGTGCTCAGTTCGTTTTGCAACGCATCCAGTTCCTTTTGACTTTCTCCATCACTGATTACCTCCGGACGGTATTGGTTGATGTATTGGATCCTCGTGTCCAGTTGCTGCATCGTTTCTTTAGAAAGGTCGACTTTCAAGCTTGGATATATCATTTCATATTGTGATAGGAATAAGTTCAATTGGCTATTGAATGTAATTGTGTCTTGATTGATCGCGGCGTTCTTTGTTTGCTGGAAAGAATTCATCATTTGATCTTCCATCTCTGTCCAAAGGGGCTGATGGGTAGACTTGACCGCATCAACAACAAGCCGGAACTTTGTAACAGAATTAACCTTTTCGGAATCTCCCTTGTTCATATCCTTTATTGTCATCAAGGCCTCATTATGAGCTACAGTGATAATTCGAAGTTCGTCCATGTCAAGGATCTGCTCTTTTGCTGTCTCTTTTAAAAACCGGTCAGAAAAAAACGTCAGCATCTTTTCCGAATCTCCATATCGCTTCAACTTGGTCATTTCCAAGGCTCTATCGGAAATGTCATCTAATTGCTCCAAACTTGAAGAGGATTCTGCATAGACAGGGAAATGTAAGACGACAAATAAAACAGCAATGGTTAATATGAATTTTTTCAACATGCTACTCGTCCCTCCTCATATCTCTACTAAAACGATATGAAAGAAAAAACATGAGTAGACCTCGTTCAACATAAAAAAGTTACCCCTGCTTTTACAAAGCTGTATTTAGAGTTAACTTTTTAAGGGAAGGATAGAGTGATACGCTTATTTCTATATCCAAAGTACCAGCCGACAAAAATGGAAAGTATGCTGAGCCAAAAAGTGAAATAACCTATCGAATTCATATATACCAATAAATCACGGTATATTGGCATCATTTCAAAAACATAATCGATTATGTCATTATGTATGGTCCAAATCCCTGCCACTATCATATGCCAAGGTTTTATTCGATAAAATGGTGCATATAATATACCTTGAATCGCCATCCCCAAATGAGAAGCCATTAACATGTAACCTTCCCATGGCAATGAACCTGTTGTCACGTAGGTCATCAAATTCATTACAACTGCCCATATGCCGTATTTGAATAGTGTCATTATCGCCAATGCTTCCATAAGTCCGAAATTCCTTCTTAATAGGAAACCCGTTAAAACAAATACAAAAAACAGGCTGGCAGTCGGGCTATCCGGTACAAATGCCAAAAAAATCGCTGGAGTGTTTTCCAATTGACTACCGTACCAATAATATCCATAGGCTGTTCCGAATATATTTATTAATAATAACAAAACGAGCATTTGCCGATTTGCAAGCCAACTGTAGATAACATTCATTCTTTTACCCTCACTTACATTCTCATGTATACTCATTTTACAGGCCATCAACCAGAAAACCAAGTATTCATTTCAATTTCTTCTCATTAACGCTTCAATTTACCAATAAAAAAGCCGACAACCGTGGTCGTCAGCTTCTTTTACAACATATGAAAGAAAATCTGTTGATGGCTATATTATTTTGTCGATAAACCTGATACAAATTCAGCCAATGTTTTCAATTCTTCATCTGTACCTTTGAACATGCCAGCTGGCATGGCGCCCTGGCCTTTGACTGCGATCTTAGAGATTTCCTCTGGCTTTAAACCAGTGTCAATTAAGCTTGGCGCTCCTGCTCCACCAGTTAATTCTGCTCCATGACAGCTGATACACCCATTAGAATCCATCAATTTATACCCATCGCTCTCTTTATCAATATCTGCACCTTCCACGATCGCTCCTTGCTTCTTGGAAGCTTCCCAATCGTGATGGGCTGCGGATTCCCATGTTAAATAGAAAACGCCGGCCATTGCCAATAACATGAAGCCTACAGCAAAAGGACGTTTCGCCGGGCTCCGCTCTGTACCACGATCCAGAAAAGGTGCCAAAAGCAATGCCCCGAAAGCCAAACCAGGTATTACCATGGACCCGATTGCATTATAAGGACCTGAAGCATAGGTATACTTAAGTAATTGGTAAAGGAATAGGAAATACCAGTCCGGCAGCGGAATATACCCTGTATCTGTAGGATCTGCTATCCTTTCCAATGGTGACGGATGCGCGATTGTCAGGCAAAGATAACCTACAAGAAATACAGCTCCTACCATCCATTCTTTTAAAAGGAAATTAGGCCAAAATGCTTCAGTTTTCCCAGGATATTCTGAATAATCTTTCGGAATATTCGGTTTACGGTCCGCGGAGATACGCGAGTCACCTACGAATTTCATACCTTTCCCACGATGCATTGAACAATTCCCCTCCTTTATGAAAAGGTTTATTTGGTTTTTGGTTCACCATTCTTTTATAGCGGGCCTGAAATACCTTGTTTTCGGATCATCAGGAAATGAGCCGCTAGTAAAGCAAATAATGCTGCTGGCAGGAAGAATACATGGATTGCAAAGAATCGTGTCAATGTCTGTGCTCCAACGATGGTTGGATCTCCTGCTATCAATGTCTTGAGTGCCGGCCCCATCAAAGGTACCGATTCGACAATTGTCAAAGTAACTTTCGTTGCGAATAGCGCTTTCATATCCCAAGGCAATAAATAACCAGTCAAGCCTAATGCCAGCATGATGAAGAAAATCAACACGCCGACCATCCAGTTCAATTCACGCGGTTTTTTGTAAGCTCCCTGGAAGAAGACACGAAGAGTATGTAAAAACATCATAACGATAACTAGACTTGCTCCCCAGTGATGCATACCACGGACAATTTGACCGAAGGCAACTTCATTTTGCAAATAATAAACAGATTCCCAAGCGTTTTTAATGTCCGGGACATAGTACATCGTCAAGAACATGCCTGACAAGATTTGGATGACCGTAATAAAGAAAGTTAACCCACCAAAACAATATACGAATGCAGAAAAATGATGTGCGGGGTTAACATGTTCTGGAACCTCATGGTCAGCAATATCCCGCCATAATGGCGTAATATCTAAACGCTCGTCCACCCAGTCATATAACTTTGTTAGCAATGTTTACGCCTCCCCATGCGGTTTTAGTTGACCCAAATAAAGTATTCCATCTTTTTCTTTCGTGTCAAAGACATCCAATGGTGAAACCGGCGGTGTCCCCTTCACATTCATTCCATCTTTCGTATACCTGCCATAATGGCAAGGACAGAAAAATTGATTCGGATTAGTCTTATCCGTATTCCAACCTACCGTACAGCCTAAATGTTTACAGATTGGAGATAAAGCAACGATCTTACCATCATCCGTTTTGTAAACCCATGCTGTATTTGTTTCTTCAGACTCATACCACCCATCGACCTGTTTAAAACTAAAGTCGACACGGGTTGGTTCGGTAGTCAGTTCACCTACCTTCTGTTTAGTTGCAACGTAATCCCCGCCTTTATCAGCTGATAATACAGGATCAATTGCAAACCTAACCATAGGCATCAACATACCGGCCGCCATAAATCCACCAACGCCAGTAAGTGTGTAATTAAGGAATTGACGTCGTGAAACATTACGCTTGCTCATGCGTTTTCCCCCCCTCTATTACTATACTGAGAGCCCAAAGGACCAATAAATAGCGACACTATAAAACTAGGACATTTCCATGATATCTCAATAATTTACCAAGGTCAATATTTGTAAAACCCAAAAGGTGGCAACTATGTGTCAAATTATGCGAAAAATCCTACTTTTTTTCATTTTTCCAATTATAAGAGAAAATATCAAGGATTTGGAGAACTTGCTGGTTAATCATTTCCCTTGCTTGTTCAATTTCAAGCCCCTCGAGGGGGATGGCAGGAATCCATACTAAATTATTGTCTAATTCCCGCTCTTCCTTTTTCCATTCAAAATCCGATGTAAGAAAAAAAACATGCTCGAAATCATTTTCTTTCACTTCATTGGCCCAACGCTTTAACCGCTCAACCTTATCCATTTCATCACTTATATAATGAAATGTTGGCAATAAAAGAATTCTTCCTTTCATCTGCTTTTCAATTTCCAAGCTTAAAATGGTAAGAAATTCATTCATTGAGCCCGATTGCTTCATTTGTCCTTTAAAAGATAGGGGAACCAAAGGAATCAAAACGGTATCCACGTACTCTTTTGACTGCATATACATGTCAAGATCTTTTGCTGTCCACTTCATGTTTTTCTTCACTCCCGATTATTTGAATCAACTCCTTTTCATTTTACCATTTTTTTTATAACATCTTTACCATATACCCATAGTCTTTACAAAAATGTGGATTTTATCAATATTTTATAAAAAATAAAAACCTTTCCTGATTACGGAAAGGTCAATTTATTTTATCCAAGTACTTTTAATTGATTCAATTGTTCTGTTAAGTTCTTAAATGCTTGTTCATCATGCTTATCAAGTGCTTCATCGATTTCCTTAAGCAAACGGTCCCTTTGGAAATACAACATGCTTCTTTCTAAAAATTGTTCAGCCAGCAGCTGATCTTTTTCATTCGATGCAGTTGATTTCGGCATGAAGGGATTGTTCTCGAGTACCGCTGCATATTGATAGGAAGAGTAAGCCGATTTAAAATTGAGCTGAATATAAATGTCTTCATCCCGATTTAAACGGATATCATGAAAAGATTTCTCTGCATCGGTCGTCATGATATTGGACTTATAGAACCTGAAAGGGACTTCATCCACACAATGTGTCGACATGATCAGTCCACGTGGACAATATTGTGCATTTTCTACAAAATGAACCTTTTTCATTAGTTGATCATGACTCATTAAGTAATTCAATATCCATACGCATTCTCTTCGTTTCAGTTGATAATGATTTAAAAACCACCGAATAAAATCCTTCTTCTCATTCACAGAAACAGGGGCAGCCACCATGAATTCCCTCCTCTGTCTTGATTTAGTGTTGTTTCACTTATCTACATTTCATCCGTGCTTTCACCTAGCCGCTCCAAAATCATTGCATACTCATCATTCGCCGGGTTCATCTCAAGCAGCTTATTAAATACTTCTCTAGATGTCGCTCTGTCTCCTTCTTCAATTAAAAAGAAACCATAATCTTCAAGGAAATCTTGATTGTTCTTGAATGAATTATATGCTTTATGATAGCTGGTTAATGACTCTTTAAATTGTTCGGTTTGCTGATAAGATACAGCAGCTATCCATTCAAACTGCGGATCATCCTCTCCATATCGCCTTACTTCACCAATACACTCCAATACATCTTCATACCTTTCGTGGTGCATATACAATTTCAATAGGGTGAGTGCAGCTTCCAGGTATCCCGGATCAATGGCAAGTGCTTCTTTAAATAGATTTTCCGCCTCTTCATCAAGCCCGCTTTTCAAGGCTATTTTTCCTCCGAAGAAGTAAAGTTCCTTATTGAATTCATCAGCCTTGATTCCTTCTTTGACCGTTTTCAAGGCCTTTTCCAGATCTTCAAGATGTTCATAACTCTTTGCCAGGTACAAATATAGAGAATGGTATTCATGATCTAATTCTTTCAGTTCAATAAACTTTCGTATGGCTGTCTCATAAAGACCTGCCTGAAAAGCTGTAAATGCATATTCAAATAGGGTATTGATTTCAAGTCCATCCTGTAAGGCCTTTTCAAAGTGGGGAAGGGCCTCCTCGAACTTTCCTGAACTGCTTAATGCTTCAGCAAGCCTCTGATTGACATTAACACCAGCGATTTCTTGTTCCTGTTCCAAAACCTTTATGTAATTTGCAATGGCTTCCTGATCCCTTCCTTGATGAAAGAACAGTTCAGCTAGTGCAAAATCAATGATGATCTCATCTGGAAGCATTTCCTTGGCTTGCTGTAATTTCCGTTCGCTGACCTCATCCATCCCCTGTAATTGATAAAGGTCCGCTTCCAAAAGCAAAGCACTTGGATATACTTCATCATCTGCACTTACTTTTTCAAGCAACAGCATCGCTTCATCTTCCTGGTCCATGTCAATAAGGATTTCCGCCAACGAAACAATCAATTCTCCTTCATTGGGATAGAGCTGCAGCAGATGTTCAAAAAGATCCTTTGCCTCCTCCGCAAAACCAAGCTGGAGCATTTCTTCGGCCAGCAACAATATGTCCTCTGCTGACTCTGATGATTTAATTCGATTTATATGTTTAAGAGCTTCTGTTAATTCCCCTTTTTTTAAATGCTGTATAACTTGTTCCACTGTGTTCATTGTTGAATCCTTCCTTTTGCAAGATAGACTTGGTCCCTAGTCATACACACACTCACGCCATAATGTAACATATTGTTCCATTAAGAACAAAATACCTTGTATTCGCGAGATGCATAGTAAACAGTATTCATTAGTTTACCACACTGTAGCCCTGTATTCCATTGATGAAGTCCCCTCCCATTCTCATTAAAAAAAGGTTACTAGTTAATTCTCCACGCTATGGTGAATCTCCTTTTTGATCATGAACCCCTTTTTCATTATTTTCATGACCATACAGGTAAAAAAAGCCCGGATGTTAGCGCTTTCAACACTTTTGAGCATTTAAAAAAAGTTTACAGACCAAATAAGGTATGTAAACTTTTTTTATATTTACTTTATCAATTCACTCAAATGCCCAAAAAATTGTGGATATGATACATCTATGGCATCAGGATCAGCAAGTTCAACTTCCCCATCCGTTATCAAAGCCGCTACAGCAAGCATCATCCCGATACGATGATCTCCATGGCTTGTAACCTTACCTCCATTAAGGGCTTTACGTCCTTTGATGATCAATCCATCTGCTGTCGGGGTTATATCTGCCCCAAGGATGGAGAGCTCATTCGCAACAGTATCAATTCGATTCGTCTCTTTCACTTTAAGTTCTGCTGCATCCTTGATTGTCGTTATCCCTTCAGCCTGTGTTGCCAGAAGTGCAATTACCGGTATTTCATCGATGAGTCGGGGAATTAAATCACCGCTGATGGTCGTCCCTTTTAGTCGGGAACTTCTGACAGTGATGTCTCCTGCAGGTTCACCCTCGCTCGTCTTCTTCTCTATCGTAATATCCGCCCCCATCGATTTCATGACTTCGATGATTCCTGTCCTTGTCGGATTAAGGCCTACATTCTTTAACACCACTTCACTATTTTCCGTAATCGCTGCAGCCACCATGAAGAAAGCAGCCGAAGAAATATCACCCGGCACATGGATGGAAGTCCCTTTGAAGACTTGGTTTCCGCTTACTTTAATCGTGTGACCGTCCTTTTCGATTTTCCCGCCAAACTCTTGGATCATTCGTTCTGTATGATCACGGGTCTCTTCCGGTTCGATAATGATCGTTTCACCTTCCGCCTGTAAACCAGCCAAGATTATCGCTGATTTTACCTGCGCACTTGCTACAGGCAATTCATAGCGAAACCCATTTAATTTGCCACCTCTTATGCAGAGCGGGGTGTATTCCGCTCCTTTTCGGCCATCAATGACTGCTCCCATCTGACGAAGAGGGGTGACTACCCGGGTCATTGGACGTTTGGCTATCGATTCATCACCTGCCAAAACGGCCGAAAATGGCTGTCCTGCCAAAATGCCCATCATTAACCTGATCGTCGTACCAGAATTTCCGACATCCAGAACAGATTCAGGTTCCTTTAATCCATTAAAACCTTTGCCTTCAATTTTGACGTTCTGCCCATCTTGTTCAATATGGACTCCAAGCTGCTTAAAACAGGAAATCGTACTTAAACAGTCGGCTCCTGGAAGAAAATTAGTGACTGTCGTTTCCCCTTCGGCAAGCGCTCCGAACATTATCGAACGATGGGAGATCGACTTATCTCCAGGTATGGCAATCGAACCACGTAATGTTCGGATGTTTGTTTGTAATTTTTTTGAATTCATAAAACCATCCTTTCCTATCAATATTATGCCAGGATCGTTTCATAATCTGTATGTCTAGAAATACACTCCGCAGCTTTGATTCGATCAACATCCGTTTGGAAGCTGATGACCAGCACACCGTATATCTCTTCCCTGGTTTCAATGATCCTTATGTTAGTAATGCTGATACCTTCTTGAGCCAAATATCCGGTAATCTCAGAAATTATTCCGGCATAATCCGGTATATCGATATATAAATCATAAAACGCTGGTATGGCGCCTTTTGCATGTGTGGGCAAATCATCCCTGAAAATCTTGGCATCGGTAAAGAATCGAAGGATTTCTTCACTATCTTCATTCGCAACCAGACCTTTTATATGCTCCATTTCATTCAGCCAATCATTCATTAATTCAAGTAGCACATCCCGGTTATGTAACAAAATGTCACGCCACATTTCCGGACTGCTTGAAGCAATTCTTGTAATATCTCGGAATCCGCCTGCTGCAAGCCTTGAAATCAACTTGTTTTCCTTACTGTAATGTTCTGCCTGCTTAACGAGCCCCGACGCGACAATATGCGGAAAATGACTAATGACCCCAGTCAGCTTATCATGAGTGGCCGGACTCACAACCAGAAAGTTAGCTCTTGTCCCTTGCAGCCACCCTTTAAGCTGCTCAACTTTTTCTTCTTCAATGGAATCGCCGGGAGTAAGCAAATAAAATGCGTGTTCGAATAAATGCAATTTGGCTGCCGCAGCACCGCTTTTATGGGAACCAGCCATAGGGTGCCCCCCGATGAAGGCCACCCCTTTATCTATCAATGGTTTTGCTGCCTTTACGACTGTATCCTTCGTACTTCCTGCATCCGATATGAGGACATCACTTTTTAAATCCATATCGGCCAATTGAGCTAAAATCTTCACGGTTTCATTGACAGGCACAGCAAGTAGAATCAAATCAGCTTCACGTGCTCCCGCTTCCAAAGATGATACAGACTCATCAATGATCCCCAATAGCGTCGATAGTTGAACATTCTTTTCGCTTAGGTCCATACCAACAATCACGGCTTCAGGATGTGCATGGCGTACAGCCATGGCCAGTGATCCGCCAATTAGACCTAAACCTATTACAAAAACCTTACCCTTCACTCTTCTCTCCCCCGCATCTTTTATGCTCCTCTAGGTTTGATGAAACGTTAAAGCAGCGAATCAGAAGGTGCCTCAGCTTCATTCAAAAAAGTTTTAATCGCATTAATCATTCCTTCATTTTCTTCAGTGGAACCAATCGTTACCCTCAGGCTGTTAGGAAAACCGAAAGATTTCCCCGACCTTGCGATGTACCCGCGTTCAAGCAAATATTGAAACACCACGTCGGCATCCTGTTTAAAATGGATAAAGATGAAATTACCTTGTGACGGGTAATAAGCTAAATTTTCCTTATTGCAAAATTCATAGTACCGCTTGAGCCCTTTTTGATTTTCTTCCTTGCATTTTTCAATGAAGGCTTGATCTTCCAAAGCGACGATAGCAATATTCTGTGCAAATGTGTTCACATTGAATGGTTCCCGGGATGGATCTAGTTTCTGAATAATATCCTCATCCGCCAAACCGTACCCTACCCTAAAACTGGCAAGTCCATAAATTTTTGAGAATGTCCGGAGTATGATCAAATTTTTATATTTATTAATCCATTGATTCGTTCTCGGGTAATCCTCAGCCGTTGCATATTCACAATAAGCTTCATCCAAAACGATTAGAACATCTTCCGGCACTTTTTCGATGAACGATACTAAGTCCTGTTCCGAAATGTATTTACCAGTTGGATTATTTGGTGTACAAAGCCAGACAACCGCTGTTTTTTCATCTATAACTTTAAGCATTCCTTCTAGATCATGAGCACCGTCAATATGGGGAACTTCCCTGATTTCCGCACCTTCTAACGTGGCATTATGGCGATACTGCGAAAAAGTGCCTGTTGCCATGACCGTATTCTTTCCTGCTCCCAATAGGCTCCTGGAGATGATTTGAATGTTCTCATCAGATCCATTTCCAAAAATAAGCTGAGTTTCTTTCACACCTGTATGTTTTGCAACAGCTTCCCTAAGCATCGTGGCATATCCATCCGGATAGATGGCAAACGAATGGGTTGAATTCCTAACGGATTCTTTGACTTTTTCCGAACAGCCAAAAGGATTTTCATTTGAAGCTAATTTCGTGATTTTTTCCAACCCGTATAATTTTTTCACTTCATCAGTGGATTTTCCCGGTTGATAAGACTTCAAGGAGAGGACCGCTTCATTCCATTTCAAGTAAATCACCCCTATATATTTTTTATCACTTTAAAGTAACAAAGTGCGAAAGTAGTATATCATATTCATAGATTTTAAATCATCTTATATCTGCTTTGTCAAATCTGGCCGTAATACCGTAGCCCCTGCCTGGTATACATGATGTATTTCTTTTTGAGATTTCGTCGTATTTACGTGGATCATGACCCGGATGCAAAACGGCAGGGAATTGCTCACGGGTATTTCTTTCATGCATGTAACCGGTACATAAGTCCAGCCTTCGAATTTCCTCAAGGCTTTGGCGGGGAAGACAGAGCGAATCTCTTCCGTCGCAGAAAAAAATACAGAAGCTACCATATCGGGATCAATCTCGTTGACCCGAATGATCTCCGCCATCAACTTTTCGACAGCTGAAATCACTTCCATCTCTGTGTCTCTTTCTACTGTAGTGGCACCCCTTATTCCTCTTATCACACATAGTCCCCCTTCTTTAGAACTCTATATCATATCCGCCATTTCCTCTATCAGCTCAGTGTCGGCTAAATCCATTAATAGCGGTGACCCCACTTCGTTTAGCAGAACAAAGGTAGCTGAATCATTGACCGATTTTTTGTCTGTTTTCATTAAATCAAGTAGCATTGCATGTTCCAGTCGGGTTGGAATGATTATTTGATAACCTAAAGAAGAAACCCAGTCAATAAACTCATCTAGTTTAAAATCGAGATCCACTTTTTTCCTGCTTAATCTAAGAGCATATACCATCCCGATTAAAATTGATTCACCATGCGTAAAGTTTCCGTATCCCATTGAACTTTCCACTGCATGTCCAAGCGTATGACCAAAATTCAAAAAGGCACGAATCCCGTTTTCCTTCTCATCCTCTTCGACAATTTTAGCTTTAATGCCAATTCCTTTTGTAATCATTGTCAGGAATTGCTCATCCGTTAGATCATTCAAATCAACAATATTCGACTTTAACCATAGATAAAACTCATTATCTGCTATCAAGGAATGTTTAATGACTTCCGCAAAACCTGACCTTAATTCTTTAAGAGGCAAAGTTTTAAGAAATTCAAGATCATAAATGACCGCTTCAGGCTGATGAAAGGCCCCAATCATATTTTTCCCCAGCGGGTGATTGATGGCAACCTTGCCACCCACTGCACTATCATGGGCGAGCAAAGTCGTCGGAACCTGTATAAATGGAATCCCTCTCATAAAAGTGGCCGCAACGAATCCAGCCAAGTCACCGACTGCACCACCGCCAAGGGCGATAATCAATGACTTGCGATTAATCTGATGGGATAAGCAGAAACTTTGGCATTCATAAAACACATCGAAAGTTTTAGCATGCTCCCCTTCTGGCACTACATGATGCAGGACCGGTTTTCCCGTCTTGATCAGAGCGTTTTTCACAGTTTCCAAGTGAAGTGCCGCCACTTTCTCATCAGTTATGATCAGAATCTTGTTTAGATGATTTAATTCGTGTGTTATTAATTCTGGCAATTCTTTTATTGCCCTCTTGCCAATTAAAACCGGATATTGCTTGGAAGCCGTTTTTATTTGGATGGATTCCATGATTTAAAACCCCTTTACTTCTTCCCGATATGATCTCATGTATTCTGCTAATTGCTCATACCGATCTGATGGGAATTGATCAATGATGGCAGCCGCCAGCTCCCATGCCACTACCGCCTCAGCAACTACCGCTGCAGCAGGAACCGCACAACTATCGGAACGTTCGACACTTGCTTCAAACACTTCCTTCGTATCGATATCAACACTTTTCAAAGGTTTATATAAAGTCGGGATCGGCTTCATCACACCGCGTACAACTATCGGCATTCCAGTTGTCATACCGCCTTCAAAACCGCCAAGGCGATTGGTTTTTCGGTAATAACCCTGATCTTCGTCCCATGCGATTTCATCATGGACCTCACTGCCGAATAGATGGGCCGCTTCAAATCCAAGACCTATTTCCACACCTTTAAAAGCATTGATGCTCATTATCGCTGCGGCTAGTTTCGCATCAAGTTTCCGGTCATAATGCACATAACTTCCCACACCTACAGGCATTCCTTCTACAATGACTTCAACGATTCCGCCGATGGAATCTCCTTTTTGTTTCGCTTCATCAATTGCATCCTTCATCTGTTGCTCTACGTTTTTGTCAAAACATCTAACAGAAGATTCTTCCGTTACTTGTTGTAATTGCTGAATCGTTTCGTATTTTGGCGGTTCTGCCTTCACTCCGCCAATTTCCAAAACATGCGATGCCACTTCTATCCCCAATAAAGACAATAGCTTTTTAGCGACAGCACCTGCTGCCACCCTTACTGTCGTTTCACGGGCTGAAGAGCGTTCCAGAACATTTCTCAAATCGCGGTGCCCATATTTAATCCCGCCGTTCAAGTCGGCATGACCAGGACGGGGCCGGGTGATTTTACGTTTAATTTCTTCTGCTTCCTCTTCTGAAAGCCCTTCACTTCCCATAATCTTTGTCCAATGCTTCCAGTCATCGTTCTCAACCACCAAAGCAACCGGTGAACCGAGTGTGTATCCATGTCTGATTCCCGAAGAAATGAATGCCTGATCTTTCTCGATCTGCATCCTTCTTCCACGTCCATGCCCTTTTTGCCGGCGCCCTAACTCTTGATTAATATCCTCATTCGATATCGGCATTCCTGCCGGTAATCCTTCAATGATAGTAGTCAGTTGCGGACCATGTGATTCTCCCGCTGTTAAATATCTCATCTTCCAGCCCCCTTTTAGCACTTTAAAGTGTATATGTATCAATATACCACAATTTTATGAAATATGGGTATATGTAAAACGTAAAAACCATATTGTTTGAATTTAATCACTTTTCTCTCTATTTTACAAGTACTTAAACATTTTCGATATAGTTTAATCTTTCAAATTTGAGTTCTACTGGATTTGCCTTTTCACGACAAACGAAAAGGGACTGAATGCTTATGTACAGAATCAGTCCCTTTTTATTCAAAGTATTTACTTTTTCTTATAAAAAAATGTGTCGACCGTTTCAAATTGATATTTTCCTGGGGTGAATATTTGCTCTGTACTTCCTACAAAAAAGACCCCGCCACTTTTTAGTGATGCACTGAATTTTTCATATAATAAATTTTTGGCTTCTTCAGTGAAATAAATTAGAACATTGCGGCAAACGATTATATCGAACTCCTGTTCGAACCGATCAGCGAGAAGGTTTTGCTTTTTAAATGTCACCCTTCTCTTGATTTCATCATCGACACGATAAAACTCATCCCTTTTTTCAAAGTATTTCCTTTTGATTTCTTCAGGTACTTCATTTAAGGAACGTTCAGGATACATCCCCAATTTCGCTCGTGCCAATACATTTTCATCCAGATCCGTCGCCAATATCTCTATCTGGCTAAGTGGGACCAAATTGGATAATATCATTGCAATCGTATATGGTTCCTCGCCAGTTGAACAGGCTGCACTCCAAATTTTCAACTTTTTTTTGCTTGCTAATAATCCAGGAAGGATTTTACGCTCCAACACTTCCCATCTTTTCGCATTTCTATAAAATTCGGAAACATTGATTGTCATTCTATCCAAAAACTCATTTAAAACTACGGAATTGGTTTGAATGTCTTTATAGTATTCATGAAATGAATGATACCCTCTTTTTTCATATAGAGTTGTTAGTCGCCTTTTCATTTGCCCTTCCTTATATAATGCCAAATCAATGCCTGTCAACATTTTGATATTACGAATAAACTCTTCATATTCTTGAGGCATTCCTACGACTCCCCTGCACATATTTATTTTAAGCGGTCCTTCCCTTTATATATCGGAGAGTGCCATATTTTCTTTAAACTAAAATAATTCCTCACCTTGCCGGAAAACTAAAAAAGCCATACAAAAAAAGCGGGTTCCATCGCATAATGACGATGGAACCCGCTTTTTATAGAGTGATCGTATTAATTAATAAACCCACTCGCTTACAAGTTTAGAATACTCAACAATTTCTTCTTCTTTGAAGAATAAACCGATTTCACGTACAGCGCTTTCAGCTGAATCAGATCCGTGAATGATGTTTTTGCCGACAGTTACGGCAAAATCGCCACGAATTGTTGCTGCTGCTGCATCTTTAGGATTAGTCGCACCCATCATTTGACGTGCAGTAGCGATTACGTTTTCGCCTTCCCAAACCATTGCGAATACAGGACCTGAAGTAATGAAGTCCACTAATTCGCCAAAGAAAGGACGTTCTTTGTGCTCGCCATAATGTTGCTCGGCCAATTCTTGAGAAATCACCATTAATTTTGCTCCTGCAAGAAGGAAGCCTTTCTTTTCAAAACGGGAAACGATTTCACCGATTAGATTGCGTTGAACGCCGTCAGGCTTAACCATTAAAAATGTTCTTTCCATGAATGTCACTCCTAATATGTATCATTGTTATTTGCCTATATAAGGCAATACTTTTAGAATATTACCATTGTTTGATGAGTTTCGCAACTCCCATTATCAAAACTTTCTTTTTCCGATATTTTTCGCGATGTCCGATAGAGTTTTTCTAGCCTTAATGGCAGGAAGGCCTTTCAATTCAGTAAAAGCCTTTTCTAAATACATATCACTGATCCTCGCCGCCTGTTCAATGGCACCGGAAGTTTTTATCGCATTGATTATATGGGACATTTCGTCTTTTGGCGTATCTTCCCGAACTGTTTCGATAAGCTTTTTTAACTTTGGATCTTCCATAGCAATCAAAACGGGCAAAGTGATATTACCTTGAATCAGATCACTGCCGGCTGGTTTCCCAAGCTCTTCTTCCGAAGCCGTAAAATCCAATATATCATCGGTTATTTGATAGGACATACCGACATAATATCCGAATTTAAATAGCTTTTGATGGACCCTTTCTTCAACACCTGCTGAAATGGCTCCCAACTGGCAGCTGGATGCTATGAGCAATGCCGTTTTCCGTTTGATCCTTCTAAAGTATATCCGCCAATTCTGTTCGAAATTGTACTTATCTTTTATTTGTTCAATTTCCCCTAGACATAGTTCAACCATAGTATCAGCGAGAATTTGATGCGCAAGCGGAGACTCGATAACCGCCATCATTTCCAGTGCACGAGCAAAAATGAAGTCGCCTGTGTACATGGCGACACGATTATCCCATTTTGACTTAATGGTAGCCGATCCCCTGCGTAAATCCGCATCATCCACAACATCATCATGTACAAGGGAGGCCGTATGGATGAGTTCCAAAGTCGCTGCGACATGTTTTACGACATGAATATCATAGTTGCCAAACTTCGCACCCAATAGGACGAATACCGGACGGATCCGTTTTCCACCGGATTGCAGTAAATGCAGGGAAGCTTCCCTTAAAACCGTGGAATCCGCTTCAATTGCGGCTTCCAGCTCTTTTTCTATTAGTTGCAAATCTGCATTCAAAAATGAATACATCATTTTAAATTTCATACATTCCACCCAGCTTTGTCCATTGCTATTCTGTTTATTTTGAAGGCTTGTACCCGAAATGTGTTGCTGCTACCCCACCGAAATGGGCCTTATAACTGACATTTTCCATTCCTGCCTGCTTAAACATGTTTTCAAGCTTTTTCATGCCTGGGAAATCCCGGGCTGATTCCTGCAGCCATGAGTATTCACTATAGCTTTTTGCGAATAATTTGCCGAACATGGGCATAATGAAACGGAAATAAAAATAATAGCCCTGTTTAAAGCCTAGCATCGTTGGCTGTGATGTATCCAGGCAAACGACCATTCCACCCGGCTTGGCTACACGGTTTAACTCTTTAAGCACTTGCATGTAATCAGGGACATTCCGCAGCCCGAAACCGATCGTGACATAGTCAAAGCTATTATCCTCAAAAGGAAGCTCCATTGCATTCCCATGCATTAAGGAGACTTGATCTAGATTGAGTTCGTTCACCTTTTGTTCGCCGATTTTCAGCATGTTCTTACTAAAATCCAGACCAACAACCTTTCCTTCTGGTCCTACTTCATTAGCAAGGGCAATGGTCCAGTCCGCTGTTCCACAGCATACATCCAGTGCATGGGCGCCTTTTGGGACATTCATGATGGCCATTGTAGCCTTACGCCATTTAAGATGCTGTTTAAAGCTGATGAGGGAATTCATCTTGTCATAATTTCCGTAGATCTTTTCAAAGACATGATGAACTTTTTGCTCTTTAGACTGCTCCATGTTTCACCCTTCTTTCACATATGAATTTGCTATACTCTCTGATTGTTCCAAGATGGCCTTCACTCTTTCCAGTAGCTCATCATCCAACTTTGCAAGCTTCCGCAACGAGCGCTCTACGGATTGCCTGGCATCCCACAGGCACTTGTCGAATTGGCTGCGTATCTGTTCTTCTTTTCCCGAAATGGGTACTTCCCCACCAATCGAGTCATCAAAAGGCATTTCCCTTAGGACATCAAAAACGATCGATTGACCCGACTTCATATAACTGCTCTTCTCAACATGCAACCGTTTTAAAAGCAACAGATCTTCCGATAGTTCCATCCAGGCAGGTTCACTATAGTAATCCCCCAGCTTATGAATCAGCGAAGCCTCGATCGCTTTTATCGTCATTAAAAGCGTTGGTACATCATTAATGGAACCTTGTTGGTAAAGGATGATTTTATTATCATTTATTTTTTTTATCGCGCTTGAAAGTATACGGATCATGTCAACATTACCTACACTGGCAAGCCCTTGATAATATAAGCCGCTATAGTAATCTCCGGCAAGCACTTGCAATTGACGATTTTTCAATACTTCTGGCGACTCGATTCCTTCACCCGAATTCGAGACGATCTCATGTGTATCCAGAGCTATTTGCACTAACATGGTTGAAATGATATATTGATTCCGTTTTTCGCTTGTAACGTCCAAATCGTTAAACAATCCCCAAAGCAATATCAGTTTATCTTCGTCCAAGCTTGGCTTTTGTATATACTTCAATAAATATGGATGTTGAGCTTTCGTTTCTATTAATCGTTTTAATTGCCTTATGTCGTCCGTTATGTTTAACAATTGAGATCACCCTTGCATCCCCGAAAGATAATTTTTTTCATACATATTGGTTTCTGTCTGTGTCAAATACACATTATTATACCATAAAAACAATCAGATGAAATGGTCAACGTTTATAAAATGAAACTTCCAAAAATAAGGAAACCATTGTCTTTTGCTCTTCAAAAAAATGGATGCGGGAAATTTACAGCTTGTTAAACCCATATCAGATGATTGATTTACTAATTAACCAGGCATTGAGACGCTATCATTTGTCAGGAGAATTCTTTTTGGAATCACTTTCTATCTCTCCGAATGGAGTATAGACCTTTGCATGGCCCCTGATTTTAATTGCCGAGGTATGCTCGGTGAATTGGGCGATCATCACCTCTCCCGAGTCAAGCTTTTCGGAGTGATGAAACTTGGTGTCCGTTCCCCTTGTCAACCCGATGACATTCACGCTATCCTCAATGGCTTTGATTACGACAAAATCATTCAGAATCTTTTTTTCATTCATTTTTCCTGCCCCCATGTTCTTAGTCTTTAATGAATGCCAGCACTTCAGCTCTAGTACGGTGATCCTTCGCAAACGTTCCCCTTACAGCTGAAGTCACTGTTTTAGATCCGGGTTTTTTTACACCGCGCATGGTCATGCACATATGTTCAGCCTCTACTACAACCATTACACCATGTGGCTCGAGCTTTTCCATTATCGAGTCAGCAACTGTAGAAGTGATGCGCTCTTGAAGTTGCGGACGCTTCGATACAGCCTCAACCGCCCGTGCCAATTTACTTAGGCCAGTCACTTTTCCGTTTTTCGGAATATATGCTACATGGGCTTTCCCGTAAAAAGGGACTAAATGATGTTCACATACTGAGTAAAACGGAATATCCTTTACAAGTACGAGTTCTTCATGGTCCTCCCCAAAAACAGTATCGAAATATTCCTTTGGATCCTGATTAAGTCCAGAAAAAATTTCTTCATACATTCTGGCTACACGGCTAGGAGTATCCAGCAGTCCTTCCCTCGTTGGGTCTTCCCCTACAGCTTCAAGAAGCATTTTAACCGCTTCTTCTAATTTGGCATGATCAACATTAGCCATTGTTTGTACCTCCTAAAAAATCAATAATATTATGTATTCAGATAAAAAATCCAAGGCGTTGCACCCGGATATCCATAATTACGATTATTAAAGCGACCCGTTCCCCCATACACTGACACCCTTTAAAGGCAGTTTCGTCGGAAGCGGTATTCTGATGGTCATTTCCTTGTGGCGGATTTACCATCTGTTAGCGTTTCAAAAATATTCACTGTCTTTTATATTATCACAGATGGAAATTAAGAAGCAAAAAAAGGACCGCGTTTTCACGCGGCCCTTTTCGGTTAAGCACCCGTATGTAATGGTAGAATTACTTCACTGCATCTTTCAGCGCTTTACCGGGTTTGAAAGCTGGCACTTTACTAGCTGCAATTTCGATTTCGTCACCAGTTTGTGGGTTACGGCCTTTACGAGCCGCACGTTCACGAACTTCAAAGTTACCAAAACCAATCAATTGGACTTTATCACCGTTTTTTAGAGCTTCTAAGATTGTATCAAAAACAGCATCAACAGCTTTTGTAGCGTCTTTCTTAGAAATTTCAGTTGCTGTAACAACTTCATTAATTAATTCTGTTTTGTTCATGCCATTCACCTCCTCCCAAAAGGGATCTTTATAAAAAATCATTATTACAACACTATAATAGTGATTTGATATTAGTTTCGGTCAAAAAAATTTTCATTCCCTGGCAATCATGAATTACCAAGCCCGAATAATTTCCAAATAATTCATCCAGAAACCTATAAATAGGTTGAAATCGCTGTTATAACGCGTTTTCTGTATGTAGATTATCACAAATCCTATTAGCTTAGCAAGGGAATTCAAAAAATAATGGGAATCTTTTCATTAATAATTGTATATATTATAAATTTTGTCTTTCGCTATTCATCATTTCCCTTTTTTATAGAAATTAAACTTATTATATTGCTGAAAATCGCTTAACCACAGGGTTTTTTAAGATTATACTAAATAACGGCAGATCATTTCAAATATTAGCATTCATAAATGATATTTTTTCTGCGATCCTGCCGTTCATCCCATGCAAAAAGACCAATCCATAAATGGAGTTGGTCCAGCTTTTAAACGTTTTCTATAAGATGATGGCAATCAATCCCCCACTGCCCTCATTAATGATCCTCTCCAGTGTTTCTTTCAATTTATAGCGAGCATTGTCTGGCATCATCGCTAATTTCACTTGTATGCCTTCCCTTACATAAGAACTTAGGCTTCTCCCAAAAATATCGGAGTTCCAAATGGAAAGTGGATTGTCTTCGAAATCCTGCATCAGATACCGGACTAATTCCTCACTTTGCTTTTCCGTACCGATGATTGGCGAGAACTCGGATTCGACATCGACCTTGATCATATGGATGGAAGGAGCTACGGCTTTTAGCCTGACACCGAACCTGGCTCCCTGACGGATGATTTCCGGTTCATCAAGACTCATATCGTTAAGGGATGGGGCTGCAACACCATATCCAGTTTGTTTGACCATTCTTAATGCATCGGCCACCTGATCATATTCTGCTTTAGCATACGCAAAGTCCTGCATCAATGATAACAGATGATCCTTGCCCCGGATCTCTTCACCGACAATTTCCTTCAAGATATCATCATAGAGTTCATCAGGGGCGTATAGGTCTATTTCTGCAACACCCTGACCCATCTCAATGCCTGCAAGCGCGGCACGGTCAATGAACTCGAATTCATTGAAATGACCGACTACACGATCCACATCCCTCAGGCGTTTAATGTCCTTGACGGTCTCTTTAACCGCTTCCTGGTAACTTTCCCTCAACCAATGATCCTCGCGCAGAACCATTACCCAGCTCGGGAGATTAACATTGACCTCAAGGACAGGAAACTCGTACAGGGCCTCGCGCAGTACGCTATAAACATCCGATTCCCGCATTCCTTCGACACTCATGGCCAATACAGGGATATCATACTTTTCCTGCAGGGATTCCTTCAGTGCTACCGTATTCGGGTGGTGGGGCTGAACGGAATTGACAATCATGATAAAAGGTTTGCCAACCTCCTTCAATTCTTCGACAACCCTTTCCTCGGCCTCTAAATAATCACTTCGCGGAATTTCTCCTATCGATCCATCCGTCGTAACGACTACACCTAATGTGGAATGATCCTGAATTACTTTGCGAGTACCGATCTCAGCCGCTTCATTGAACGGAATCGGTTCTTCATACCAAGGCGTGTGAATCATGCGGGGACCATTTTCATCTTCATACCCTTTAGCCCCTGGTATTGTATAACCGACACAATCGACTAAACGGATGTTCACGTCGAGGCCTTCAGCTACTTGAATCGATGCTGCCTGATTCG
Source organism: Brevibacillus sp. JNUCC-41 (assembly GCF_014844095.1). Classification (NCBI taxonomy): domain Bacteria; kingdom Bacillati; phylum Bacillota; class Bacilli; order Caryophanales; family Bacillaceae; genus Peribacillus; species Peribacillus sp. JNUCC41. The sequence goes on from NZ_CP062163.1 coordinate 5,205,555, forward strand.
GTACGAATTTTGGTTCCGTCGTCATGATAGTCTTTCCGGCTGCACTTTGAGGCAATTCATCCTGTGCCCTGGCACGGTCCGCTTCTGACGGTATATTCGGAATGACGACTAGCTCCATGAATTTTTTAATAAATGTGGATTTCCCAGTCCTGACGGCACCGACCACCCCCAAGTATATATCGCCACCGGTCCGTTCAGCTATATCTTTAAAAATATCTACCTTTTCCAAGGTATCCCCTCCCGAATTAGAGTTTTGGGATTTCGTTTATCCATTTGCATTTATTTAGGACATTATATATCTATGATGTTGTCCTAAAAATTTATTCCAATTATTTCCCTGGTTCAATCCCTTCCTCCACCAGAAATTTTATATAAGGGTTGTTATTTTAAAAGTAAGATGAAATAAAGATAAATGAAATAACCCTTCCCCTACAATATATTTTGCAGAAGAAGGGTTATGCCTATTTTGTAAGAAATATTGGATTATTTGTTTTTCCATCAATTGTATATGGCAATGAATAGGCAGGGACGAACTCCGAACTCTGAACCAGCAGTTTCCGGATATCTTCACCTGGCTTAATTTCCCCCTCATGCTTCTTCAATGCCTCAAGTAAATCCGGGGTATAATCAACAAAAATACTGCCTTGACCATCGACTACAAGATATAAGTCTTTTTGTGAAAATGGGCTCGTGACCGTCGGAGCTTCCTTCAGGCCCATTTTCTCATAATCAAGAGTGAAGACATTATCTGATAACCTTTCCTTAAATGGCGGATATCCGTTGCTTTGCTGATAAGCAGTCAATCTCAAGGAAACATCCTGAATCTTCTGCGCCATCCTGACATCCAACAGCTTTACGGTCGGATCCTTTTCAACATTTACGAGGATGTATTGAAAGACGCCTCCCGATTCAAAGGCATTGTCTGGAGGTTCAGCCATATACCTCGGTGAAATCTTAGAAAATTTTATGACATATTTTTGATAAATCGGTGTTTCAGCTTCTTTTGTAACGATGGGCAGTATGCCGCCTTCATCTTTCTGAAATTGGTCCACTGCACTTTGGACTGATTGTATTTGCTCTTTATAAGGCAGTTGGTTTTGCATTTTTTGCTTTTCCGGATATAAGCAGCCAGATAATGATACAGAGACGCATAATAAACATAATATTTTGAAAAAATTTCTCATCATTTCTCCTCACCTATCAAGTGGTTGGCCCGCTAAGAACAACGATAAGGATGATCAAGCCGGCCAGAATCATAAGTATGTATGCGATAATTGCTGTCAAGACTCTCCAAAAACCTTTTAATTTATAGCGGCTTAAGTAGATTAGAAATATAGAGATAACCATAAAGCCCATAGCTATAAAGGATATCCACATTTTTTGCAGAGCAGGTGTCATATTTTCATCACTCCTTTTTCCAGAAATTATTATAACATACCAAATTACGTTAAAGGAATTAAATCCTTGTCCAATCTGTGTAATTCTCGTTTTCATGACTCATTTTTCTTGAAAAAAATTTCTGAGGAGCAATTATAAAACAAAAATATGTAAGTAATCCCCATACCCTCTCCCTCCAATTCAAAAAAAAACAGCCCTAAGGCTGTTTTTCTGCTTACATAAATTAAGATTGCAGCGTCGGCAAGACTTCTTTAAACGCTTTAATGACTGTATCGACTTCATCCAACTTAATAGTCAATGACGGCTCAATCCTTATTGTTTTGGAATTAATGAGCGTACCTGCTACCAAGATGCCTTTATCAAAGAGGGCTTTTGAGAATTCATAACCCACTTCATCTTTATGGAACTCAATACCGATCATCAAACCTTGGCCGCGGATCTCCAAAACCTTATCTTTGTGCTCATCAGCCACTTCCCTTAACCCATTTAAGAAGTATTCACCAACTTCTGCAGCACGCTGCGGTAAGTTTTCTTCCAAAAGTACGTCGATAGTCGCAATGGCCGCAGCACAAGCTAGTGGATTTCCGCCAAATGTCGTAGTGTGCATGAATGGATTGTCGAACCAGCTTTTAAACACTTTCTCATTGGCTACAACAGCCCCTGCAGGCATTACACCGCCGCCAAATGCTTTTGCTAAACAAATAATGTCCGGAACAACATCATATAGCTCGGAAGCAAACATTTTACCAGTACGGCCCATTCCAGTTTGCACTTCATCCAATATTAATAACGCATCATATTCGTCACATAATGCCCGAACCTGCTTCAAATAACCTTGCGGAGGAAGGATGACCCCACCTTCACCCTGGATTGGCTCCAATAGTACAGCTGCAACATCTTCACCGACCAACGCACAACTTTCAAACGTTTTTCTCATCATATCCACATCACCAAAAGGTACATGACGCACACCTGGAATCAATGGAATGAACGGTTTTCTGAACATGCCTTTTGCCGTTGCCGATAGTGAACCAAGGCTTTTTCCATGAAATGATTTTGTCGTGGAAATGATCGTGTGTCGGTCACTGTACATTTTGGCCAGCTTAAGTGCAGCCTCCACGCTCTCGGTACCGCTATTCGTAAAGAACGAGTATTTTAGATCTCCCGGCGTGATTTCGGCAAGGATCTTGGCAAGCATTGCACGTAATGGATCAAGTAAGTCCTGACTATGAAGGGCTTGTCTTTGCAATTGATCGGTTACAGCCTTTACAACTTTAGGGTTACGGTGTCCTACATTATAAATACCAAATCCACCTAAACAATCAATATATTTTTTTCCATTTACATCCGTAAAACAGGAATCTTGATCAGACCACTCAACCGAAGCGAATTGTGTGTCTTTAGTGACCGTCTTGCGGTATTCCAAAAACCCTGGGTTTACATGCTCACGGAAATTCTCGACCGTTTCTTTTGTTACCCACTGTGCATCTTCTTTTGAAATTTCTTTTTGTTCGATTAATTGAAGCACTTTTTTAATATAATCTTGGGTTGCTGATTGTTTAGTTTGAGTGTTTTTACTTTCTACGTTAATTGACATTTTATAATCTCCTTTTTTTATAACTTTAGTGGATGGTTAATTAAGATTGCTTCTTTATGAAACTTTGATGCTTACCTCCCTTTTTTCTTATACCTATTAATCAAGCAAGAACCATGCCAAGTTAATTAACCAATAAAATCGCATTTCTTTTTGATAAATCCATCCGATTCTATGCAAATGTGCATAGCGTTATTTCACTTTGCATAATCATCTTGAAAATCATTAATAGCTCCCCTAATTCCGTCAATAAAAATAAAAGCCGTTGACAAGTGATTGGCATCACTTGCAACGGCTTTTATTCAAAATGCATTGTTTTCAATTTTCTTATTCTGTTCAGCTAACACTTTTTGATACTTCCTGCTCACTGACGATTGACTTATCCCGAGCGCTTTAGCCGCTTTGGTCGTGGTTTTATACTGTTTCATGGCAAGCATGATCAATTGTTCTTCGACATGATCCTGTGCTTCCTGCAGTGGAAGAATTCTCGTAATAATGGGTTTCGATTGTTTAAAGTCACTGCCCACAGGTATGAACCTTTGAATGAAGTCAGCATCGATCGTCTCTTCATCTGCAGAAACAACCAATCTTTCAATCATGTTCTGCAACTCACGAATGTTCCCCGGCCAGGTATAGACTTCCAGTATATTTAATGCATCGGGGGAAAAGTGGTAATTCCGCTGATACCTTTCATTCAGTTTTTGCAGGAAATGAAAGGCTAGCGGCGGGATATCCTCCGGCCTCTCCCTTAAAGGGGGCACATGTATGGGGATGACGTTCAATCGATAGAATAAATCTTCTCTGAACGTGCCCATCTCGACCATTTTTTCCAGACTCTTATTCGTGGCTGCAACAATTTGAACATCAATGGAAATGGGCGTGGTGCTGCCGATCGGAATCACTTCCTGTTCCTGGAGGACCCGCAGCAGTTTGACTTGAAGGTGTATTGGCATGTCACCCACTTCATCAAGGAATAAAACACCTTTATTGGCCTGTTGAAAGTATCCTACCTTCCCATTTTTATCCGCTCCTGTAAAGGAACCCTTCGTATAACCAAACAATTCACTTTCGAGGAGGTTTTCCGGAATCGCCCCGCAATTTATCTTCAGGAAAGGCCGTTTAGATCGCCTGCCCATTTTATGAATGGCCTCGGCTATCACTTCTTTACCTACTCCCGACTCCCCATTGATTAATACAGTAGATGAAAAATGAGCGATTTTCTTGACTTGGCTGATTATCTGCTCCATTTTAGGACTTGCAAAAACCAACTCTTTATAAAATTGATCTTGTTTTTTGAAAGAGTCCAGTTCTTTCCTCATTTCATTTAATTCCGATTTCAATTGGGTCGTTTCCGTTATATCCCTTGATGCAATGACTATTCGATCTATATCGCCTTTTTCATTGAACACAGGAGTACCCACGGATAGGACTTTCTTATTCATTTTCGTATCCTGGACAACCGATACTTTCTTTTTTTGGTCAAGGACTAACCGGGTGACCGAAGGATTAAAAATCCCTTCATCTTCTAATTGCAAGAGATTCTTCCCTATATAATCTTTTAAGTCCTTCCCCCAGAATCCTGAGATGATGCTGTCACTATAGCGCAGCAGCTCTCCTTTTTGATTGACTACAAGTATTTCATCATAGATATTCGCCAAAATGGCATTCAAGTCTTTATTCGAGCTTTTTATCAATTCTATTTCCATGGCCATTTCCTCAACCATCGGTAAATCCTGAACGATGATGATCAGGCCTTCGACTTCTTTTTCATGGTTCAGAATCGGGCTATAGTCGACAAGCACACTCATGACATCAGTAATCTCCAACTGATTCAGAATACTGCTCCTGCTGGCAAACACGCTATGTATATGCTGCTTATTAAAGATGTTCGCAGCAGGTTCATTAATGACTTGATCAGAAGGCTTTTTTATCATCTTCAAGCCTGATTCATTAAAGTTCACGATATTTTTTTCTTTATCAGCCACAAAAATCCCCATAGGAATGGAGGTTAAAATCACATTAAGCAGGTCTAAATTTTGTTTGCTGTCCTGCTTGAATAATTCAGCTAATACATCTTCCCTTTTTACATAACCGGTTAGCAGGCCATCATCCGTTTTTATCAGTACGATAGGTTCACCGATAATTTGAAACAGATGCGGCAAGGAAATGTTAGGGTGCAATTTACAGACATTATCAATCGAAAAGGCATACTGTAAAAGCTGATCGACTGTCGTTATTTTTCCATTTAACGGGAGGTCATCCATGCGGATATACGCAAACACTTGATTCTCCTTCATAAGAAAGAAGAAAGGTTCCTGTATCTCATGAATTTTTTGGTCTGAAAATGTAGGCTGATCAATTGTTATAGTTATGAATGGTCTTATTTTATCATCCGGAATAGATAACACATTTTCACTCTCCTTTTGTAACCTAACCTATATTTTATCACAATTCCGAATTGCAAGATAAAAAATAACATGCACCATTACCCATTATCGATCATTTACCTTTATTCGTTCCACAACAAAAGGGTCCTTTAACGGACCCTTTTGACCTAAAAACATGGTATGCACCTTAGATTTATTTTATAAAGGACCGCTCACTTTTTCTTAGCCTTTATAGCATACCCCTGCTTGTTATGATTCGAGGATGGCCGTCCTCGCGCCTTGGGCGCTTTTTTATAAAGATAGGGAGGCTTCCACCATACCGTCATTACGGTTCCATACCTGTTTGCAAAGTTTTAAAAACACTATAAGAACTTAATGGTCTTTGCTTTCAAAGGTTCTGCTACCGTCACTTCTCCTTGTCCCGTATGAAATATCACAGATGGATGAAACGATGAATATGACCTTGACAAAACGTCGAAATAATCAGTAAATTCAGCGCCGATGCATAATCGGGTACAGAAGTAATGCTGTAAAGAAAATGCGGAACAACAATTAATTGACCCATTCGAATGGATGATTCATTCATCAGTATCGACTTACCTGCAAGAAAACAACCGGAATATGTATAAATAGATTTTTTCGTATACCCATTTACCAAACCTGCCGAAGGAATGATCTTTCCATAACTGCACGCTGTGAAAAGCATCACCATAAAAGCAAGCCAGCAGGCTCCCGGAACCATACCAAGTGACATATTCTTGCTCATAAGTACTAACACAAGTCGCTGACGCCATACGAAAATAGAACAACAGGCATGGGCATTAACGCCTCCTTCATTTTCCCATCAGCTATATAATAACCACCCTTGTTTCATGAATACAATAGCTTCACTGTGCTTTTTCAAAACGGAATAGCGGAGGGGATTCCGTAAACCATTTTGTCCGATACAGAAGATAGCCAATCCCAATTACCGCCCAGACAATCCCTAAAATCAATGAACTCATCTCGAGATTAAGCCAAAGGATGAAGACCGAAGCCGCGCCTAAAATCGGGGAAAGAATAGTTGAAAGAAATCCTTTAATCGTTCTGAAGCTTTTGTTTCTTATTGCGTGGACGATTACGCAAATATTCACGAAGGTAAAAGCGATTAAAGCCCCAAAGTTTATGAGGGAAGTGGCCGTAACCAAATCAAGGAATAAGGCAACCAATGATATGGACCCGACAAAAATGACATTAAAAAATGGCGTGTTATATTTGGGGTGGATAAAACCAAATAGTTTTTTCGGGATCATTTGGTCACGCCCCATGACATATAGCAACCTAGAAACACTAGCATGAGATGCAAGACCGGAGGCAAGTGTACCGCATAAGGTTCCTGCTAGAAAGAAAGCCTGAAATAACTTCCCGCCAACGAAAAGGGCAATTTCCGGAGAAGCTCCTTCAGGATCGCTAAAACGGGAAACATCCGGGAAAAATAACTGTGTAAAGAATGATGCCGTCACAAATAATCCCCCTCCGATAAGGGCAGTCAAAAAGATGGCCCGTGGTACCGTTTTGGATGGATTTGACGTTTCTTCCGATAAAGTAGTGACTGCGTCAAACCCCAAAAATGAAAAGCAAAGGATTGTAGCACCAGAAATGAGCGTCGACATTTCCAAATGTGGCCCGATGAATGGCTGAATCGACAAGACCTCTCCAGCGCCTTCTCCACCCATGACCCCTTTAACCACAAGTGCCACAAAAATAACGATGACCAACATTTGAAAAAATACAAGGAAGCTATTAAAGTTGGCTGCAAGATTGACATTGAATAAGTTAATGAATGTCATTAAAAGGACAAATGCCACCACCCATATCCACGGATATACTTCCGGAAAAAGAGCAGTTAAGTATATTTTTGTTAAAATACCGTTCACCATCGGTAAAAATAAATAATCTAGTAAAGAAGACCACCCGACAAGGAAGCCTAAATGTGGATTAATCGTTTTTTGTGTGTAAGTATAGGATGAACCTGCCTGCGGATAGATTTTCACCATTTTTCCATAACTGGCTGCAGTAAACAACATCGCTGAAAGAGCAATGACATATGCGGTTGGCACATGCCCCCCCGTTTTTTCGGAAACTATGCCGAATGTATCAAAAACAACCATCGGCGTCATATATCCAACACCAAGCAATACGATATGCCATAAATTTAAAGACCTTTTCAGTTTACCTGTTTGCATGTATCATTCCCCTTCCTTTTTTAGCGAGAAAAGTAAACCAACTTTCCTCGCCTCCCTAATAATTTTTGGTCATATTATACTTCGCAATTTTCATACCAAAAAAAATAGTCGATTTTTAACCAAAAACAAGGAAATTTGTAGAATGTTTTATGCAATACTGAATAAACTATTCAAATATTCATAAATTAAATGAAATCCGATGATTTTTTGACCATAAAAAAAGCAGAAGATATTTGGATATCTTCTGCTCATTTGACTAAATCCCCCGTGCCGAGGTCAAATTACTAGTTTACTTTCGTTGCATTGTATGCTGATACACGGCAAGGCGCATCATCAAATGCCTAATTTAATGAAATTCTTTTATGAAAACCAACAAATTGGAGGTTAATCCTGCTGCCTGCTATCCAATATGTTATAAAGTTCTTCCATCTCATTCGTTTTTGAACGATTCATCAAAAGGTCAACAGCCTTTTTCACTTCTTCCCCATTGAATAAAACATCGTACAAGGCTTCTGTGATCGGCATGTTCACTTCGTACTTTTGGGCTAGTTGATAGGCAGCTTTAGTGGTTCTGACACCTTCAACGACCATACCCATGTTTTCCAAAACTTCTTCAAGCTTTTGCCCTTTACCAAGCATATTCCCAGCTCTCCAATTACGGGAATGAACGCTTGTACAAGTGACGATCAAGTCGCCAATCCCAGCTAAACCTGAAAACGTTAGTGGGTTAGCCCCCATGGCCACCCCTAAACGGGATATTTCAGCCAATCCCCGTGTCATTAATGCCGCCTTGGCATTGTCCCCATAGCCTAAACCATCCGTAATGCCGGCAGCCAAAGCAATGATGTTCTTCAATGCCCCTCCGATTTCAACACCAACCATGTCCGGATTTGTATATACACGGAAATTATTATTGATAAAGATGTCCTGAACCCTTTCGGCAGCCTTCATATTCTTTGAAGAAACGGCAACTGTTGTCGGGTGACGGAGACTTACTTCTTCAGCATGGCTCGGTCCTGAAAGAACCACTATATCCTTAAGCCATTCAGACGAAGAGACTTCTTCGATCATTTCCGATATACGAAGCAGTGAATCAGGTTCAATTCCCTTACTCACATGAACGATTGTCAATGGTTTATCATGAACCTCTTCAATCTGACCAAGCACTTCCCTGTAGGCTTTGGTCGGAACTGCCAAAATAATTATTTCAATCCCGGCCAGCGCTTCCTTAAGGGAAGAATAACCTTTAATCCCCATAGGCAATTCAATCCCAGGCAAGTATTTTTCATTCGTATGATTTTGATTTATTTCATTGATTTGTTTCTGATTATGTCCCCACAATCTCACTTCATGCTGGTTATCGGCGATTACGAGCGCTAAAGCAGTTCCCCAGCTCCCAGCTCCAATCACTGCGATACTTTCTTTATCTTTCACCATGATATAACCACCTTTACTATTTTCTCTGGCGTCCAAAAATTCGTATTGGTGTTCCTTCAAAACCAAAGGCATCCCTAATTCGATTTTCTAAAAATCTCTCATATGAGAAATGCAATAACTCAGGATCGTTAACGAATACAACGAAAGTTGGCGGCTTGATTGCTACCTGAGTCGTATAATAAATTTTCAAACGGTTGCCATTATGAGTCGGTGTCGGATTCATCGCAACCGCATCCATGACCACTTCATTCAAGACATTTGTCTGAACCCGGATAGCATGATTCTCACTAGCCTGATCAATGACCGGTATTAAGGTATGTGTCCGTTTTTTCGTTAAGGCAGAAAGATAAATGATTGGCGCATAATCCAAGAATAGGAAATGGGCACGGATCTTTTCTTCAAAATCCTTCATCGTTTTTTCATCTTTCTCGATGGCATCCCACTTATTGACAACGATGATGACAGCCCTACCCGCTTCATGGGCATATCCGGCAATTTTTTTATCCTGCTCACGAATACCTTCTTCTGCGTTCAGGACCACAAGAACAACGTCTGAACGCTCAATTGCCCTTAATGCACGAAGTACGCTATATTTTTCCGTACTTTCATACACTTTACCTTTTTTCCGCATCCCTGCTGTATCAATAATGACATATTCTTTGCCATTATATTTATAAGGAGAGTCAATCGCGTCGCGAGTCGTACCTTCAATATCACTTACAATGACACGTTCTTCACCTAACAATGCATTGACCAGAGATGACTTACCTACGTTCGGTCTTCCAATCAAACTGAATTTAATGACATCATCAGCATAATCCTGGCCGCTGAAATTAGGGAAATGTTTGGCCGCTTCATCCAGAAGGTCACCAAGACCAAGTCCATGAGACCCGGAGATTGGGAATGGATCCCCAAAACCTAACGCATAGAAATCATAAATTTGATCTTTCATTTCTGGGTTATCAACTTTATTTACTGCAAGGACAACTGGCTTTCTCGATTTATAGAGTATCTTAGCTACTTCTTCATCAGCAGCCGTTACCCCTTCACGACCATTCGTCATAAAAATTATCACATCAGCTTCGTCAATGGCAATTTCAGCCTGCTGGCGAATTTGTTCCAGGAACGGCTCGTCACCGATATCAATTCCACCTGTATCAATTATGTTAAAATCATGTGTCAACCATTCACCAGAACTATAAATCCTGTCCCGGGTTACTCCAGGAACGTCTTCGACAATCGAAACCCGTTCTCCAACTATTCTATTAAAGATTGTCGATTTTCCCACGTTCGGACGACCGACTATCGCAATTACCGGTTTTGGCATTGCTATTCACCCTTTCTGCTACTATATCTCTGTCAAAGTCACGAAATTCATGAATGCATTTATAACGGTTGCTTTGCATTATTGATTTTCATCATTTCCTTTTAAAGGAAAAGGCTGTATCCATCATCATTTAAAGGAATCTTTCATCAGTAAGAAAATCCTAACTGATGTTCAGTTCAACTCATCAAGTATTCACGGGCAGTTTGTCCACTTGACGCCCCGGTTCCTAATGTGACGTGAAGCAGAACCCCTACATGCACAAACTTGATTATAAACAGCCCAAAAAAATGAAGAAAGCTTCGACATACGGCTTCCTCTTAAATTGTTTAGAGCATTTTACGATTTATCTACAGACCTCTAACTATCCTATAGTAACAAATTTCTCGCGAATCAACAATGATTGTATGAATAAAAGCCTTCTAATTCCAATTGGTTCCAATTATACTTCTACCTTTTGATAAAGCGGTTAATACCCCATATCATTTTTCACCATACTCTTCATTGATTAAAATTCTCTTTTCCTTGTTTCGATAAAAATTTCGATTGGGATATTAAATAAATGTATTGGCCAACCATTTCCAACATTCTCCACAATATGTTTGTGCCCAATACCAGAACTGCATTATCATGCCATGCGTAAGCAAGGGCCACATAAGGTAAAGAGTGGTAAGCAAGTAATCCAGAATATATGATATCTCCCATCATCATCCCCATTAAAAGGACGAACAATCGATGTTTCCAATTTTTAAAAAGTAATAGGATAAGATAATTCAGGAAAATACACAAAAGATAAGAGGGCTTCATGATTAGCCATATCGGATCAAGTAAAGAAAATAGTTGAAAGCTGGCATAAGCGAGAGTGATAATAAGACTTCCGCTGATCAGTTCCATCATCTTGATGATTGATTTCTTCCTAATATATACACACAGTATAAAGAAAAGGTATGGACCGCTCAAATGAACGGAAACCAATGGAGTCTCCAATTTATAGCCCGCTAATACCATAACGGCTAATAGATGAAAAAGAAAATCAAAACGAAAGGGAACCGTTTTCGGAATAAAAAACATGACAATGACCCAAACTATCCATGAAATCCAATAAAATATAATTCCATCCATGCAGTGTCCCCCTTTTAGGAACATTATGGCTGGTTTATTCAAAGTATAAACATAAAGCACGGCATTTAATGAGGAAAAACTTCCCCTTATCAATTAAAAGGAGGTGTGAACATGGGAAAAGATCGGCAAGAGAAGAAATTGAAAGAGAGTAAACGCGTGGAGTCTGACAGGGACCAATCACTGGGTCATAAAGGGGCAACAAGGATGGAAGGACCTGAAGAGGCACGAAAAAGGAATAGTTAAGTCTATCCCTAAACAAAAAGAAGCATCTCAATTTCGTTTCAATTGAGATGCTTCCTTTTTTGGTCATTCATTTAGCATATGCTGAACAATCAATGCCTCTTTGAGATAACCAATGATAGGTATTTCCTTTGATGACTAATTTCGATTTCCTTAGTTCTGGGATATTACCGCACCCGAGTGCAGTCATGATGACCTTCAAATCTTCATGTATGTAATGTATTTCTTTAATCAATTGTTCCAAGCCCAACTCTTTATAGATTTTGAGGAAATGTCCGGCCAACCCGACTCCTTTTGCTCCTAATGCCAGGCTTTTTGTAATTTCCAAAGGGCTTTGAATGCCACCAGACCCAATGACTGAAAGCTGTGGTGAAACATTAACGGCTTCGACAATCGAAGCGGCTGTCGGTATGCCCCATTCATTAAAATATCCGAGTATTTTTGCTCGTCTTTCATTCTCGATTTTAGCAAAATTCGTTCCGCCAAACCCGCCTACATCAATGATCGAAACACCCACGGAATGTAATTGCCGCGCCGTTTCCATACTCATCCCAAATCCAACCTCTTTTACGATGACAGGAATTCCGATCGTACTGTTGATTTTTTCTATTCTCGAAAGGGTACCCGCAAAATCCCTGTCTCCTTCAGGCATCGTCAATTCTTGAATGACGTTAATATGAATCTGAAGGGCATTGGCCCCGATCATTTCGCTTGCCCGCTTAGCCTGTTCGACTGTTGCTTCACCACCGAGATTACCAATCAACACACCATCAGGATTTTCCTTCCTTACAACTTTAAAAGAAGCTTGCTGGGCGGAATCCTTGATGGCTGCCATTTGCGATCCTACCGCCATGGCGATTCCTGTTTCCCGTGCTGCAATGGCTAGGTCACCATTCAATTTTTCGGTTTCAGGGCCTCCGCCTCCGGTCATGGCATTTATAAAAATTGGCGAACTTAATTCAAGTTCGCCAACTTCTGCTGTGAGGTTCACATTATTCAAGGAAATACCTGGTAAGCTTTGGTGAATAAACGAAATATCTTCTAGCCCGGTTTTATGTTGCTGTCCTGTCTTTAGCGCAAATTCTATATGATCTAATTTTCGTTGTTTTCTCTCCAAGGCTATCACCATTATTATTTTATTTTAGTTTTTTCAATTGATCACCGATCATTTCACCTAGCTGAAAGCCCTTCGATTCCTCTGGGAGCTCATAATCTGATGTGTTGTAATTGGACTGAGGTTCTTCAAGTTCCTTAATGCTCAATGATAGACGTTGATCCGTTTCATTGACTTCCAGCACTTTCACTTTGACAGACTGGCCTTCTTTAAGTACTTCCTGCGGGGTGGCAATATGCTTGTGCGATATCTGTGAAATATGGACAAGTCCTTCTACCCCTGGAAAAATCTCCACGAATGCACCGAAAGAAACAAGGCGTTTCACGGTACCTTCCAGTGTAGAGCCTTTGGCCGCTTTATCTGCAATTCCTGCCCAAGGTCCCGGAAGGGTATCCTTAATGGAAAGTGAAATCCTTTCATTATCACGATCGATGGATAGCACTTTCACCTGTACCTTATCCCCTTCGGAAACGACATCGGATGCCTTGTCGACATGCTGATGGGAAAGCTGGGAAATGTGGACAAGGCCGTCTACGCCCCCAATATCCACGAATGCACCAAAATCGGTAATCCTTTGGACCAAGCCCTCAAGCACTTGCCCGCTTTCAATCTTATCCAAAACGTTTGCTTTTTGCTTTTCCTTTTGGTCTTGGACCACTGCCCGATGTGAGAGGATTAAGCGATTCTTGTCTTTCTCAAGCTCAACGATCTTGAATGTTAAAGTTTTGTTTTTGTAATCAGAAAAGTCTTCAACGAAATAGTCTTCTACTAGAGAAGCTGGAACAAAACCACGTACGCCTAGATCTACAACGAGCCCGCCTTTGACGACATCTTTAACTTCTGCCTCAAATACGTCTCCATTTTCAAATTTCAATTCCAGGTCATCCCATGCTTTAAGAGCATCAATTTTACGTTTTGATAGAATGAGAGCTTCTTCTTCGACTTTAATGACTTCCAACTCCAACGCATCACCTTCCGAAACGGCATCTGACGCCTTTTCGACATGCAGGCTTGAAAGCTCACTGATGGGTATGATTCCATCCGTCTTGCTGTTTTCCACATCGACCATGACCTGTTTTTCTTCTACCTTTGAAACGGTTGCCCTAACTTGATCCCCAACTTTGTAATTGTTCACTTCTACCTGGTTCATATCTTCTGTCATTACTAACTCCTCCTTAACCCATGACTGATCAGCAAATTTCCTCTTCATCGGCCACATATTTTATTTAAAGTGGTTCAATAAAAACACTTTCCTAATAAAGATAAAAACAGTTTTTTTAGAGTAATAAAGTTATATTCCTTTTCATCTGAAATAAGGAACAATACCCTTATTTTATAAATTCTAACAAAATCAGAAAATTGTCAAGTATGAAGGACTATTTATGCTCGGAAATCAATTTCCGAATATGGTCCATGATGATTTTTGTAGCTTCATCAGCTGATATTTTCTGTTCGCGATATTCGGTAAAATTTATTGGAGGACCGTAAACGACTTTCAACGGACGCAAAAATTTATAAGGGCCGATGATTGCACACGGTATGATAACGGCATCAGAACGCAACGCGAAAAATCCAGCCCCCGCCAAACCTTCTCCCAATTCACCAGTTTTGCTTCTGGTTCCCTCTGGAAACAGACCAATTGCCTTGCCTTCCTTCAAAAGCTTCAAACCTTTTCTAAGGGATTCCCGATCGCTATTGCCCCGCTTCACGGGAAATGCATTTACTCTTGGTAATATACCCTTTAAAATAGGTGCTTGAAACAACTCTTCTTTCGCCATGAAATGGATATCCCTTGGAGATGTCATGCCAACTATGGGCGGATCCAGATTATCAATGTGATTGGCACAGATCAATACTCCGCCCTCTTTAGGGAAATGTTCCTTTCCGAGCGCTTTAACCCTAAACGAAGGCATTAAAATGCCTTTTACTACGTTCTTGGCAAATGTGTAAAAATCCAATGTCATCTTTTCCTCTCTTCTATTAAAGACATGATTCTTTCTGCAACTTCCTGAATCGATAATGAAGTCGTATCGATTTCGATAGCATCCGCCGCCTTTTTCAGTGGCGATACTTCGCGTTCGGAGTCCAGTTTGTCCCTTGTTGCGATTTCTTCCCTTAATTTTTCGATATCTGACGGAAAACCTTTCGATATATTTTCCTGATGCCTCCTCTGTGCCCTTTCATCCACAGAAGCGATTAGAAATACCTTTACTTCGGCGTTCGGCAAAACATGCGTACCGATGTCCCTGCCATCCATGACGACACCGCCATTTTCACCAAAGGTTTGCTGCCTGCGAACCAATTCTTCCCGGATGCTCCGGTGCTTCGCCACTTCCGAAACGGAACCGGTCACTTCATTGTTCCTGATTTGGGCTGTCACGTCCTCATTATCCAAGAACACCAGCTGTCCGTTTTCACTAGGTCTTAATTCGATTTCAGTATTGATGAGAACTTTTGATAATGCTTGTTCATCATCAAGAAGAATCTTTTGATTAAGGGCCTTATAGGTAAGGGCCCTGTACATTGCTCCTGTATCCACATATATGTAATTGAACTTTTCTGCGACAATTTTAGCAACCGTGCTTTTTCCAGCAGCAGCTGGTCCATCGATTGCGACTGATAATTTTTTTTCCATAAATCCTCCCAAGAATCCTACAATCATGCTGATTATTTAGTACCCTTTCATTTTATCACAACTAACGGGAAAATCATTAATAAAAGGGATGTGCACTTTCAAAATAAACTTTGTTCTTTTTTGATCGCTACAGCCATCAACGTTATCCTTTACCTGTAAATCTTCATACAAAAAAAGCGGATCACCGCTTTTACTTTTGGGTCCCATTGAATGTTTCAATGATTTTCGTATAATTATTGCTGGTGACACCTTCATACCTTGAGAGCTTGGTCAAATCAAAGATTTGATCCTCCCTGCTCAAAAGGAACTGGAAAACAAATAAGCAGGCCAATTGGATGATGATCACTTTAATTAATAGTCTTTCAAATGTTTTCATAAGCCGCACCCTCCATCCGTTTATATTAGCAGTATGGATGGAATCGCTGTTTTTCATTCAATCATGTTAAACATACAAGCCTTTTTTCTTTAAATCCACCTGCTTTTCAAATATAAATCTCATTAATGTCTGTACATCCTTTTTTGCAGGTTCAAGAAATTGGACGTGCAGCAGCATATTTCCATGCTTTTTCTCCGTTACGCGAATGACTTTGCTTTTCAGCCTTAAATAATGAATCTCACCTGATTTTAACGTAAGCGCCACCCACAGGTATAATTGCGAAACCGATTGAATATCAGTGCCTTTTAAAAGCCTTATCGAAGCTCCGCCCGCACTGATATCCTCAGTTAATGCGCGAAAAGGGGTAAACTCGGAATGTTCTGGATGAATGGCTGTATCCAAGGTTACATCCAGGCGCACGTATTGCCTCCGTTGGATTTTCACAAACGTTCCTGATTCGGGCAGCAATAGCTGCATCATGGGTATTCTCCCTTTCACTTTTCCAAGCACTTCTGAATCGAATACATAAACTGCCTGCTCTTCATTGGTAAATGTGACGTTGAACTGTGTCCCATCCATGAGAAATGCAATTTTTCCAGTCCCTATATTGATGGGAAAGTCGGTATAGACATAACCCGGTCCCATTTCGACAACCATACAATTGAACTTTTCTTTCTGTTGAGAGTATTTCGGTTCAAGCATTAATATATCCCCAATTTTAACCATCATCATCCACGTCCTTTTTGATCGGAAGGAAACTGCATAATATTACCTATTATTTTTCCAAATAATCCAACATTCATTTAATTTATTATGTCATGAAATAAGAAAAAGGGAAAGTGACTAAGCACATTCCCCTACAACCAATGATTCATGACAATAGTTTAAATTATATTATATTCTCGTATACCGGTTCGGAATTCTTTAATTTTTCCACCTTTTCTTCTTGACCGGTATCTGCATTAATGAAAATACGGTAGGTATCATCTTTGATCGTACCGAGAAATTCATAACAAAGAACTTCTTCACCAATATCATTGATGATTAACGCCTTTCCTTCGTCCATTATTTTTACATTATTGTTGATTTTGTCTTTAGCTTCTTTCTCGGATATATTCGGATTCCCTATTTCCCTGGTTTTATGTGATTTTAAATACTCGTCGGCTGAAAACCCTATAACGGATCCATCATCCAATGCAATTTTGACCTTGACTGAATCTGGGTAAATCTTGACACCATTTTCTGATGTTACGAAATTCAATAATGCGATATTATCGTATTGAGCACTTTCAAATAATTCAAGTGAACTGAAATCATGTTCCTTTAAAAATTCTTCGGCTTTTGTATAGGCTTGATTCAAATCAATATTTGTTTTGTTCACGTCCCTATTATTGATATACCAAATGGGGTAGCCGCCTTTTTTTGTCAAATCCATATTCAATTCGGTATCGGAATCTTTATCGAGGATGCTCACACTATAAAATCCAAAATCGGAACCTTTTCCGTTCTCTTCCACATTCACCTTCAAATTCTTGCTTTTTGAGTGTGCATAGTTTTTTGCCGTGGCAATTGCTTCTTCTTTTGTAATCGTTTTACCTTGCAAATTTTTGAAATTTTCATCCCTCTGTTGTGCAGAAGTAAAGGTCGGATTCATCTCATTCGTTTCCCCGTACCCAGATACTTTTTTCTCTACAGTCTTTAATCCATCGATGATCGTGTTATCAGAATTTTCTTTCCCTGATGCAAGAGCCATTTCGACATCCATCCATCTTAAATTGTTTTTAAGGACTAGATACTGCACTTTTCTTAACTCGCCCTGGATATCCCCTGCCTGTGTGTACAATGATTGGAGAGTCGCATATTCCTTATCATTCAATGGTTCTTTTTCAAGGTCACGTACCGCTGTTTTATAACTGAAGTCCGCAATTTTGGATAAAAATTCCTCTGTCTTATTAAAAGGAAGCAAAGTCAATGGCAACTGCCCGACATCACTTTGGGCTTCTGAAGTGATACGCCAAACATCTGTTAAAGCCGGACTTAATGAATAACGTGAATTCATTGCCAAAGTACTGCCGACCTTATCATGCAATATATCCACTTGATAGCTTAAATCATGAAAGGCTCGCTGATACGTATTTTCCGCGTTGATTAATACTGCATTTTTTTCCTTATGCTCTTGATAGCCCCAGAATGCAGTTCCCGCAACAACTACAACAAGCAGGGCAATCACTATATTCCTGATCATTTTCCTTCACCTCTTTACTTACAAAAGATATGTTTTCCGATTCTTTTAATTTGTTGCCTTGACCAGATCCATTTGCTTGTTGCTGTATCGGGATTAAAGTAATATTCTGCATTACCGCTTGGATCCCACCCGTTGATGGCGTCCACCACGGCTTCTTTCGCCCTCTCGTTCGGTGTCAGCCAAATCTGCCCATCCGCAACAGCCGTAAAGGCCCCAGGTTCAAAAATCACTCCCGAAATGGTATTAGGAAAGGCAGCACTTTCCACCCTATTCAGAATTACTGCTGCAACAGCAACCTGACCAGTATATGGCTCCCCTCGTGCCTCTCCATAAACGGCATTGGCCATCAGCTGAATATCGTTTTGAGAATATCCTCCTGGAAGATTGGCTGATGTCGTAGTTTTGGAAGGGGCCTTACCGGTAGCGGCCCCTCCGGAAGTAGATTTATTTCCTTTCGCTTTTACCTGTTTTTCAATGGGGACTCCCCCATAATAGGTGAACTCGTTCCCTTTATTGATCTGTTCGTGAACAAATTGTTTATTGAAATTAGACGCATTCGTCAACTTCTGTTTTGTTGTTGTACCCGCCAAACCATCGATTGGAAGCCCGAAATCTTGTTGAAAGTTTCGAAGTGCCCAATAAGTGCCCCATCCATAGGCTCCATCAATCTTTCCTTTATAGTAACCGATGTTTTGCAGGCGTGCCTGCAGCTCAATTACATCATCTCCAACCGCACCCTTTTGAATGACTTGGCCCGAAAAGGCATTTGTTCTTGTTTCCGGGTAAATTACGAAACAAATAGTTATACACGAAAACAGCAAAAGCCATTTCCATTTTGACGAAATTCCTTTCATCAAAAACACTCCTCTTTTTCTTGAATTAATGTAATTCTATTTTCTTCTTTACCGGTCTTTTTATTCCCAACATAAAAAAAACGGAGCGGGCAAAATATGCCAGCACTCCGTTTTGATAGTATTCGTCATTTGCTAAGGTAATGATTTTGTGAAAGTTTTTTTGCGTGAAAGTCAGACAACAAACGTGCTTTCTTTACTTTTTTCATGCCTAACCACCATAGATAAATCATGAATGGCATAATAAAGTACACCCAAAATTTTTGGGAGACTAAAATATAATCGTAAACCCCATGTAACGAAATCGGTATGATCAATGCCAATAATAAATAGACCCTATTATTCGAAGCCGAAAATTTTGCCTTGCCCAAATAATATCCCATGATCACACCGAACAAAGCATGACTGGATACAGGTAGTACCGCCCTGAGAAAAGCGTGTTCCACCCCGTTGGCCAACAGGTACAAAATATTCTCCATTGTGGCGAATCCAAGGGAGACTGCAGCTCCGTAAACAATCCCATCATATGGCTCATCGAATGCCACATGCTGATAAATAACATAAATGAGTATGAACCACTTGAAGAATTCCTCAAGCAGTGCAGCCCATAAAAAAGCATTTGCTAAATCAGTATCCAGTATGTGTTCGGTTTCGAGCACATACTGTATGAACATAATCGGCAATACAAGAAATACACCGAATAAAAATGTTTTGACCACAACCGATATCGGTTCGGTTTCATATTGATCTTTCAAATAGAAATAGCTCAGTAGCGCCAATCCTGGCGCAATAGCCGCTGACAACATGACCAGCATTAGCTGACCCTCTTTTCATCTTCTTTTCCTTAATCGTACCATGGAATGAAGAAAAACTGAATCCAAGAATCAAGTCTTCCAAATTTTATTTATTCCTTCAGTACTTAAAGAAGGTCTCATCTATATCGTTCTCGCTTGCCAGCATGACAGCTAACTTGATTCGAGCCTTCTTGCTGTCATAATCAGCACCTAATATCACACCGCGTTGTTTTAAATCAAATGCGCTGCCTTCATAATCATAAGCGGGGTAAACTTTTCCTTCTTCTGCACTTGTAGTCATGATGATCGTAATTCCTTTATCGATTGCAGCTTGTATGGAAGTAACCATTACAGGGGTAACTTGTCCCCTTCCTACACCCTCGAGCACAATTCCTTTCGCACCGTTTGCAACCGCAGCATCAATAAAGAGGCCATCAGCGCCTGTATGGCACTTGATGATATCGACCCTTGGGATAAGATTCTGAATATCATAACTCTCCCTATGCAAAGGTTTTTGATAGATGCTTACGACATCATTGTCAATTATCCCCAAATACCCATAACCAAAAGATTCGAACCCCTGCAAATTGGAGGCATGAACTTTTTTGACATACTTTGCAGAATAGATCCGCTCATTAAAAACGACCACGACACCAACATCCCTAATAAGATCACTCGCAGCGCATAAAATCGAATTCCTTAGATTGGAATATACATCTGTGCCCACCTCTTGAGGAGATCGTTGGGAGCCGGTTAATACGATAGGTCGTTGATCCTTACTCGTGACATCAAGGAAATAAGCCGTTTCCTCAAGTGTATCCGTACCGTGGGTCACGACGATTCCCGTAACATCCGGATCCTCCAATTCCTTTTGAATGGCTGATTTAAGCTGTAGCATTTTCTCAAAGGACATGGACATGCTTGAAATTTGGAAAAGATCAACCACTTTAACCTCAATATCTTTGGGCAATTCGCAAAGTGCTGCCAACTCATGGCCAGTCAATGCACCAGAGGCTAACATACCATTCACAGTTTCTTTACTGGCAATAGTCCCACCAGTGGTTATTAATGATATTTTTTCCATACGGTCACTGCTCCTCATTTAAATAATTCACTTTTCTTTAACAGCCAAATGATAGGCAATCAATCCACCATGAAACCTGCCGTTCTCGATGAAGATTTCGTTCGCATTATTTCCGGCTGCCAGAACCCCTGCAATATAAAGACCCTTAACGTTCGTCTCCATCGTTTCCTCGTTGTATGCCGGCCTTCCAGTCTCCTTATCAATAGTAATGCCCATTGATGCTAAAAAGGAATGGTCAGGATGGTAACCAGTCATTGCAAATACAAAATCATTTTTAATGACTTTTTCCTCATCCCCCACATGATAGATGACGCTGTCTTCCGTTATCCTGTCAACATTTGCATTAAATTCCATCTTGATGGTTCCATTGCGGACTAATGATTCAAATTCAGGAAGAATCCAAGGTTTGATACTTGGAGAGTAATCCGAGCCTCTATAAAGGACTGAAACCCTTGCACCTGATTTGACCAATTCCAGAGCTGCATCCACACTTGAGTTTTTGCCCCCGATGACTGCAACATCACAATTGAAGTAGGGATGGCCCTCCTTGAAGTAATGAAACACTTTAGGGAGCTGTTCACCCGGTATGCACATATAATTAGGATGATCATAGTAACCGGTCGATATGATCACATGCAAAGCTGTATACTCCCCTTTGGATGTCTTGACTAAAAACTTCCCATCTTCTCGTTTCTCCACCTTTTCCACTTTTTCGAATTTATTGACCCGCAATTCCTTCCTTCTGACTACCTCCCTATAATAGGCTAGCGCCTGATTGCGGACCGGTTTACGGTTTTCGATTATAAAAGCAATATCACCAATCTCAAGTTTTTCACTCGAACTGAAAAATGTTTGATGTGTCGGATAACGGTAAATGGAATCAACCACATTGCCTTTTTCAATGACCAAGGACTGTATTCCCACTTCTTTAAGAGCGATCGCAGCAGCCAATCCGCAAGGGCCCCCACCTATGATAATGACTTCTTCAACATTCATCTTTATTCCACTGCCTTTCCATGCACTATGTAATTCGTTCGTCTAAAAATAAAAACTCCTATCAATACATGATAGGAGTTTTTACAAATCATTTCAATGATAATGCAATGAACATGATTTTAACTATAAATCAATACTTGATTTGAATCTTTTAGATCCAACCACGGAAGCGAGAAGCTTCAGCCATTTTTCTTACGCCAATCATATAAGCTGCTAGACGCATATCAACACGTCTTGATTGTGCAAGTTCATAAATGTTATTAAAAGATTTTACAAGGATTTTTTCCAGCTTTTCGTCAACTTCTTCTTCAGACCAGTAATACCCTTGATTATTTTGTACCCATTCGAAGTAAGAAACCGTTACACCGCCAGCAGAAGCAAGGACATCAGGAACAAGTAGGATTCCGCGATCCGTTAGGATTTGTGTCGCTTCAATCGTTGTAGGTCCGTTAGCTGCTTCGACAACGATCGATGCTTTGATATCAGCAGCATTTTCTTCAGTGATTTGGTTTTCAATTGCAGCCGGAACTAAAATATCACATTCCAATTCAAGCAGTTCTTTATTTGAAATTGTGGTTTTAAACAATTTCGTTACAGTTCCGAAACTATCTCTCCGATCGAGAAGATAATCGATATCCAATCCTTCAGGATCATGAAGAGCACCATATGCATCAGAAATCCCAATAACTTTAGCACCTGCGTCATGCATGAATTTAGCTAAGAAACTACCTGCGTTACCAAAACCTTGAATGACTACCCGTGCACCTTTAATATCGATGCCGCGCTTCTTGGCAGCTTCATTGATACAAATCGTCACACCCTTGGCAGTGGCTGATTCACGGCCATGAGAACCACCAAGCACTAGCGGTTTACCCGTAATGAATCCTGGCGAGTTGAATTCATCCATACGGCTGTATTCATCCATCATCCAAGCCATGATTTGGGAATTCGTAAATACATCAGGTGCCGGGATATCTTTAGTCGGCCCCACGATTTGGCTAATTGCGCGAACATAGCCCCGGCTCAGCCTTTCAAGTTCACGGAATGACATATTACGGGGATCACAAACGATACCGCCTTTACCTCCGCCGTATGGCAAATCAACGATACCGCATTTCAAGCTCATCCAAATGGATAATGCCTTCACTTCACGTTCCGTTACATTCGGGTGAAAACGGATACCACCTTTTGTAGGCCCAACAGCATCATTATGCTGTGCACGGTAACCCGTGAAAATTTTAACCGAGCCATCATCCATGCGGACCGGTATCTTCACCGTTAATAAACGCAATGGTTCCTTCAACAGCTCAAAAACTTCTTCCGGGTAACCCAGCTTATCCAAAGCTTTATGTATTACAGTTTGGGTAGACCTCAATACGTCGTGTTTTTCTTCTTCATTTACATGGCTATTGCCTTTTGCCGATTCCATTGAAAGTACCTCCTAGAAAATCTCCATATATAAAATTATAATGTACAAATAGTCCTCTTCATGTGCTAGTATACACCTTCGTTACATTAATGCAAGAGTAAAAATGGGAATTTAAAAGTTGGAAATATTCTAA
The DNA here is from genome assembly GCF_014844095.1 of Brevibacillus sp. JNUCC-41. NCBI lineage: Bacteria > Bacillati > Bacillota > Bacilli > Caryophanales > Bacillaceae > Peribacillus > Peribacillus sp. JNUCC41. The sequence continues at coordinate 5,228,939 of NZ_CP062163.1, forward strand.
AAATGAAAACGTTATCATATCAACTGTTTTCTCACTCTTTTAGCGTATATTTTCTTCGGCGGAAAGTTGACAAAAAAGGCAAACCACATTGTTTTTACCATAATGTGGCTGCCTTTTCATCAGCTAAAATGTGTGAGCAAAACATGTATCGCTTCATTTTCGATTATACAAGTTCCATATTCATTGATGCGGCTTAGTGTCAATGTAGATGCATGGCCATACTCAGCCGCTAAAGATATGACCGTGTCATAGGTCGTGTCTTTAACATTTTCGATAAGCAAATAGTATCTTCCCTCAAAATGATAAAGAGTACTATTAAGCAATCCTTGAAAAGATAATCTGCGACATAATTGGACGATATCTTCAAAGTCACTGAAAACATACAGGATATGGGGGAAGTCATCTATTTTCACTTGTAAATCCAAGAATTCCTCTTCGTCAGTCAATAATTCCTCTTCGTCCTTTGTCACAATGATTATCAACCCTTGTGCAGGCAAAGAGAAAATTTCAATTGCAATGGAGCCACTCATTTTAAAGCTGAGTTCTTCGCACGCTTCCTCGACCATATCCTGAAATAGCTTGTGGACCTTTAAGGAATTCCCTAAAATATCTTCTTTTGTTATGCCTCTATCAATTAAATCATCAAGGGTCAAAAAAATCTTGATTTTATTATTAGTTAATCGCTCCAGCTTCATAAAAAAATGCCCCCTGGTTACCATCTTCATACATCATATGAAGCCTTGGTCGCAGGGTGCATATCCATTATTTCTCTTAAGCAGGCCGCCCTTAACCTTTCAGCCATTCCTCCCATTTCGACTGCGTGTCCCCCATTAAAACTCCGCTGAAAGCCGTACGGTTTTCCTCGGAAATGAAGCTTAGAGCCGCACCGCCAAGACCCACCTTCAAATCCGGGAAATCCTTTATTAATGTTTCAACCAGCCTAAATGTTCCATCAAGATTCTCTTTCAGTGAACATGACATGAATAGGTAAGTAGGTTTTATGATGTTTAAAACGGTAAGAAGGTCATTATCAGCAATGGATTCACCTAAATAAATGGTTTCATACCCTTTCCTCTTCAAAAAAACGGTAAAGACCAACAGTCCAAATTCATGTTTTTCACCGGGAGCACAAACAGTAAGGGCTTTCGGCAGAAAACCATTAGTCGGAATGGTATGCATAACTGAACTGATCCTGGATTTCAGGATGTTCGAAGCAAAGTGTTCATGAGCAGAAGTAATTTCTCCCCTTTCCCACTTATCCCCAATCTGAACCAATATGGAGCCAAGTACATCAACTATGGTTTGTTCGATGGTATACATACTGAATGCTTGGCTTATCAGCATATGAGCTTTATTTTCATTGAAATTCAATAGAGCTTCGATTAATTCTTCCGATAACTTAATCGCTTGTTCATTCTTTCGGTTCGTTTCAGGAACTCCAGGAGCTAGAGTGCCAGTACTTTCGAGAAGTGAAACGGCTTGGCTTATTGTAAAACCTTGCTTTGTTTTATTGATGAGCCACTTAAGGATTTGCAGATGTTTTTCAGTATACAGACGGTGCCCCGATTCATTCCTGACAGGCTCGATAAATTTATAGCGCCTTTCCCAAGCCCTAAGGGTTCCCGACTGAATGTCCAGCAGTTTTGAAACTGCCTTTATATTATATTTACCTTCTTGCATGGTTTTACAAGGCCTCCAATAACTGTACGATCATTTGTTGAAATTATAGTGGATTTTTCATGGTCTGTAAAATTCCGATATGCTCGATTAATAGCAGCCTAATAGGTCTTTTCCTCAGCTTCGCCTATTTTAGTGTCTTTCCCCCTTTTCAGGGTGAAGAGGTGCGTTTCCGGCTTTGCCTCGAGCCTTAATGGCACTGCGCTTGTCCCATAACCATTACTCGTCATATATAAACAGTCCCCCTCTTTTTCAATGCTGCCGATCTGATAGGGCCCGAATCCGAATATACGAATCTGCCCGCCATGGGTGTGACCTGACAGGACAAGACTAATATGGTGTTCCGGGGTCAACTGTTTCTTGACCAATGGATTATGGCTCACCAAAATACGAAAGTCTTCATTCCCGCAATCCGACAGGGCAAGGTCAAGCCTATCACGTTCTTCCGATATATCATCAATGCCCAGAAGAGCGATTTTGCTGCCATTTTGAGACTCAAAAGAAACAGCTGTATTATCAAGGATTTTCACACCATGTTTTAAAAGAGTCGCATCCAGTTCATGGAAGTCTCCTTCATAATCATTATTACCCCAAACAAAATAAAGGGGACCAAGTTCTTTTAGTTTCAATATATTTTTTTCTACACGCTCTAAGGGAACCCCGCTTTCCCTAATGTCACCGCCGATTATCACCAAATCTGCCTTGTCACGAGATTCCTCAATTAATTTATCCGCAACGATCCTCCGATGAAGATCGGATATAAAAAAGATCCGAACATCTCCAAAGCCTTCAGGAAAGTCTTTAAAATATAAGTCTTGATAAATCACCCTATCTTGCATAGCCGTACGCCACATGTAAATGATCGTGGCAAATGACAGCATAATGATGACTAAAAATAATCCAGATAACCATAACATCTAAGTTAAACCTTCTTTCCATCCTTATCCCAAACGTACTTTCATATAACCATAAAACCATATTACCCGCAATTAAATATGATTTAACGCGATCATCATTTATTTTCATGATATAAGTTAATATCATAATTCTTCTTCATCATTTCAAAAACCTTATGGCGGCTTTTCCATTCTTCCTCTTTTTCCCACAATTGCTTACTTTTATTAATGATTTCACAGCGTAGCAGTTGAAACTCCTTTTCAGCTTTATCAAGCTTTTTTTTAATTAATACCATATATCCATATAAACCAATTGCTGCAGCCAAAAAAAGAAAATGGCTAAAATGGTCGACGAAAACACTAAACATACTGAAAAAGGAATAGGAATAGGGTACAACGATATAAAAATATAGATAAATCATAAAAAGGGCAGCAACGATCATGGTTGCCCATAAGCTTTGAAGGTGCTTCTTTTTAAGTGCCTCGAATTTTTTCTTTCGATCCACGACATTCTGCAGCATTTGCTTTGTTGCTTGATCCGTTTTCTCATCCAATAAAATGATTGTCGATTCCATCGCATTTCCTCCTCTGCTCTTTCAAATCATGATATGAAAAAGCAGAGGAAAAAATGATAAAGTACCTGTCACGTTTACCTTTAAACTGAACTAAGTCATACAATCTTAAAAACACCCTGCCTATAAAGACAGAGTGCCATCGTTATTTCTTGATAGGAATTTTCAATACCTGACCTTTGGAAATTTCATTGCCATTCAGCCCATTCCACTCCCTGATCAGAGCAATCCCTTCCTGTGATTTGTAGTAATTCATGGAAATGCGAAATAATGTTTCCTCACCTTGAACAGTATGTAAGACAACTTTGTATCCCTCTTTATCCGGTTTCGCAGCTTGAACATTTTCGGAAGCCTTTTGCTTTTCTGTTTCTGCCTTCTTTGCTTTTTCATCAGCTATTTGCTGTGCTTTGGCCTTTTCTTCAGCTTCTCGCTGTGCTTTGGCCTTTTCCTCAGCTTCTCGCTGTACTTTGGCCTTTTCTTCAGCTTCTCGCTGCGCTTTGGCTTTTTCGTCAGCTTCTTGCTGCGCTTTGGCTTTTTCCTTAGCTTCTTGCTGCGCTTTGGCTTTTTCCTCAGCTTCTTCTTTTTCTTTCTCCGCTTTAGCCTTTGCCGATTCTTTTTCATTTAAATCATCTGCAGTAGCTGTAGTTGGAATCGATTCCTCACTAAAGACGACTTGGTCACTTTTCACAACAGGTACAGGCCTACCCTGCAGATATGTATAAAGGGTGTAAAATCCAATTGGAAGTAAAATAAAAAATAATGCTAATAATTGTATCATTGGGAACTTCTTCACTTTACTTTTTTTCTTTTTATTCTGGTGGACTTTGCTCCGTTTGGGCAATGAGGACTTGGCCTTCTGACGTTCAATTCGCGAACGGAGTTCACCAGCCTGATCGTTTTCATTTTCATTCTTTTGCACTCGGCTCATTCAAGTCACCCCCTTTCTTGCTAAACCCTCTTTGCTTTTTGTTCCTGATTAAAATACCAAGGATAAAGTCAATTAAAAAGTGAGCTGTTATCGTCACGATGAGATTATCGGTCATTTCAAATAAAAAACCGATAAAGAAGCTCAAAACCAAAACATTTAAAAATAAAAACCAATTAAAAAGGTAACGATAATGAACGGCTGCAAAAATTAGGCTCGTAAGAAGCAAACCAAAATGTGTTTGCAGCACTCCGCGGAATAATACTTCTTCACTTATCGCAACCACTAAAGTTACGGCAAAAATCATCGGGTATGACAAATTACTGAAAATGCGTTCGTTAATACCTCCATCATCCTGATAGGAAGATGGTGTCACTTTCATAAACAATATGTCAAATAACACGACAATAACTCCAGCGGGAATTCCAATTAGCAAAATGTTCAGGTCATCAAAGATAAATAAGTCGAAAAAAGCTGAACGGTCTTTAAATAAAATAATACCTAAAAAGATGGCTAACGTTAAGAGAATAATTTGCGTAAGAAACAAATTATATAGCAACTGTTTATCTGTAAGTTGTTTAATTATTTCAGCTTGCTTATTTTTCATTGCCATTTTCCTTCTTTAATAAGATATAAGCCAATTCCTTTTTCCAAGTGGAAAAGGAATTCACCGGATCCATCTTCACTTCCGGCCATACATCAGCCATTTTTTCGACATCCATCCCACAAATATCACAGCAGATGGGATTCACTTCCCGATGCATTTCTCCAAAGTAGTCCAGTATCCCTAAACGGCGACATTCCTGGGCATATATCCAGTGAAGGAATTTATACAGCTTTTCCTGATTCCTTGATTTTCTCTTTTGACAATAGTCTTTCATCTCTTCCATTTGATCTAGGTTATTGCCCGTGATAAGCTGCGTAAAAAAACGGAGCTGGGTTTCGTTCAACGAAAAGGATTGAGACAGCTGATCTTTTTCCGTGAGGGTCAAATTCGCCATATTTTTGTGTGATGCATTAAGGAAAGAACATACACCATCGATTTGCGAATCCGTAGGCAACTGTTGCTCCATCAAATGCAGGGGAAGCCCTTCATCCCCTTCGCTATATAATAAGACAGCCACACTTTGTTTCCGATCTCGTCCCGCCCTGCCTATCTCCTGAAGATACCCTTCCATCGTGGACGGGATATGAAAATGGACAACGTATCTGACATCCGATTTATTCACACCCATTCCAAAAGCACTTGTCGCACATATAATTTTCAACTGGCCGGAAATGAATTGCTGCTGAATGAGCATCCTTTGCTCCTGTTCCATTCCACCGTGATAATAATTGACACTATCGATCCCGTTATCCTGTAAAAACCCAGTGACTGATTCCGCCACTTTTTTAGAGGAAAAATAAATAATTCCGCTTCCGGTAAATTTCTTGACAAGTTCCAGCACACGGGCTAGCTTCTCATCGTAGCTGAACATCCGCTCGACAATAATTGCAATATTTTCCCGATCAACAGATGAGACCATTTCCTTGGCCTGCCCAATGTTGAGTTTACCAACGATGTCCCTCCGGACCTCATCGGTTGCAGTTGCCGTCAGGGCAAGAGTCAACGGATTGTTCAATTCACGCCTCACTTCTCCTAAATTCAAATAATCCGGACGGAAATCATACCCCCATTGTGAGATGCAATGTGCTTCATCTATGACGAATAAACCTATGTCTATGGATTTCAAGGATTTTATCACTCCGTCCAGGCTTAGCATTTCAGGGGATAAAAAGATAAAACGATAACTATGTAACCGGTCAAAAGCTTTCCTTTTTTGATTTAGCGTCAAAAAAGAGTTGAGGGTCAATACACTTTTTTCGCCGCTCATCTTCAGCTGATCTGCTTGATCCTGCATTAAAGATAATAACGGGGAAACAATTAGAACAGTCTTATTTAAGAGATAAGCAGGCAGCTGGTAACATAATGATTTACCTGACCCGGTTGGGAGCATCGCTAAGGTATGACGGCCGGACATCAATGATTCAACCACTTCCTTTTGTCCAGGGCGGAATTCATTAAATCCGAATTTTTCTTTGAGGACCCGTTCTATGTTCATCATCACTCACCTATTTTCGCAAGTACAAGTCTTATTTGGAAAAAGCTTATTTGTTTATTATCGACCATTTGCTTGATTGCTTTAAGCTTTTTCGTACCAAGTTCCTTAATAGCTTCAGCAATGTCCCTCTCATCCTCGATAGTTACATAATCGGAAATCGGAAAATCTTTTTCCGATAAGACAATTTCCACGAGGTGATCTTCGATGGTGTTGACCTTCAATCTGCGGATTCCAGCTATTTCATCCAGATTTTTCCCTTCCTGGATGTATCGTAAAGTTGTCTTTGTAGATTGTGTCAATTGAGGATTCCCACTGCTTTTCCAATCATTGGTTAATGATGACAAGAGTGGGTAATCCTTTCCCGATTCCATTTCTGCAAGCATTTGATGCAATGTGTCAAGAAATGTAAAGCGAACATACTCTTCTTCTATCTCTTTCCTTTTTGCAATCTGTTCAAACGTAAGTCCAATCCTGTTTATTCCGGTTAACCTCAATATGAAAATGTCTCGTTTCATATCACTTTGACTTTCTAAAAGGAATACCAGTTCATCATATAGATGTTGGGCAATCACCGCTCGATCCTGACGATTGACATGTAAAAATTCCTTTACGAAGTATTGGATTTTGGGATTTCGTTGAATCGGATAAAAACGTCTTTCATTGTGGACAATATGGGATATGGTTTGAATGAGTAAGTTTAACCTTCCCCAGAAAACCGGGGTTATATTGTTATACTTCCAACCATTTATATACGCCGGAAAAGGATATTTTTTAAAGTAATCGCCTAACATTCCCTCACCTTGCATACTAATTTCATACGCATCTGATTTATCCGTTAAATCAATCATCTCATGCTTAAGTAAATGTTCAATGTTTTGATTTAATTGCTGACGGGTAAATCGGGGTATTGTCCCAAAAATATCCGTTAAGCCGAATAAATGGGCATCCTGGATTGTTTGTGACGATTTCTTACCCTGAAGCATATGGTATATAGCATAAATGGAACGTTCGCCTTGAAATTTTTTTATCGCATATAGAATGATGGCCTGTAGATAATTATTCATGGGACTCACATCCTTGTTTCATTTAACCAATAACCCCATTGTAACAAAAAACTGCAAAAATCGCCGTTATTATTGATGAATACAAGGAAAAATATGTGACTAAATGACGAACCATGGAAAGAACCAAGTTAATAATTTCGATGCTTTTCGTTGACATTCAGCTACATGATAGTTATTATCAATACAATTTCTATTGAAAAGTTTGGCATTCGGTCTTACAATAAGAAAGAGATAATAATCTGAAATAAAAAGATTATCAGTTGTTAATCAACTTAGGAGGGGTTATATTCATGGCTAAATTTACTATTGTGGATAAAGAAACATGCATAGCTTGTGGAGCTTGCGGAGCAGCCGCACCAGATATATATGATTATGATGACGAAGGGATTGCATTTGTTACCCTTGACGATAACGAGGGAATCGTTGAAATTCCAGATGTACTTATAGACGACATGATGGATGCATTTGAAGGATGCCCAACGGATTCCATTAAAGTTGCTGACGAAGCATTTGACGGAGACGCACTAAAATTCGAATAACGGTACAAGCCATTTTCTATCGAGAATGGCTTTTTCTTTTGTCTCATACAAAAAAAAACAAACATAAAAAAACAACCGAATATGGATATCCGGTTGTTTTTTCATTTCTATCGTCAATGCCGTTAAGCATTTTTATATAATGTTTGTTTATTGATCCATGTCTGTAATTTAATGAACAGCAACATGAATACAGATGTGATGAGCACGCCTTTAATCACGTTGAAAGGCAAGATTGCCGTCGTAACGAACTTTCTTGACTCTGGCGCCGACATTGCATCCCATCCCATAAAGAAGGTATATGCCGGTAAAAAGACAAAATAGTTTAAAACACTCATGAATACTGCCATGGAAACTGTCCCCGCAAGTAAAGCGAACGTCATCCCTTTTTTTGAATTGATTTTCTTAAATACATAATAAGTTGGCAAGACAAACAGTATTCCGGCTATGAAGTTAGCGATATGCCCCACAGGTACAGCAGTCATGGTCCCAGTCATGACTAAATCCAAAAGGTTTTTAATGAACTCGACTAGAATTCCAGCCATCGGACCGAAAATCAATGCCGCCATCAGTGCTGGTATGTCGCTAAAATCGACATTGAGAAAAGGCGGGAATCCTGGAAACGGGAAATTTAAAAGCATCAATAAATAAGAAATGCTTCCCATCATCGCAAGTGTGACCGTTTTTTTCACTTTGTTCTTATTCATAGTTCTCTCTCCTTCTTTTCCGATCTACCTGAAAAAGAGGTTTGGGTTCCAAAATATGCTGATGCTCAATAAAAAACCTTTAATTCCAATAGAATTAAAGGGATAAATTAAAGGCTACATCAAACAAACGTTCAGCAAATAACTGTTGAAACGCACTCAGGAACCTCCATCTTCTCCCATCCAGACTATACTGTCGGCTTTGGAATCACACCAAATCCTGCCTTGTAAGGCTCGCGGGCTTAGAAGAAGAAATTCCTTCATCACCGCCGGTGGGGAATTACGCCCCGCCCCGAAGATAGACCTATTAAATTTTTATACTTCCCATTATATCTGAAATTCCTTTTTTTTGATAGCATTTTCTCTCGATTAATGCATTTAGGATGAATATCGATCGAAAGCAATGAATGCTTTAAAACAAATAAGCGAAATTTTTTTATATTATGCAAAAGAAGACGAAGCCATTTATATCACGATATTAATCAAAAAATCAGATGAAAAATCCTGTTATTAAGCGCTTACATCCAGATAAGCCAAATTGACATAATCAGCATTTCAATTGTAAAATTAACTGAAATTTAAGATAATTCTTTTCCCTAGGAAGGTGTTTAGACGTGTATCGGATTTTAGTAGCAGACGCCATTAAACCAGAAGGACTTGGACCGCTATCAGAGGCATCCAATATTCATCTCATTCAGAAAACCGTAGAGGAAGCTACAAACGAACTAGATCGGATCGATGCAATTCTTGTGAGAAGTGCAACGAAGGTTTCGGAAGATTTAATGAACCGTATGCCGCAATTAAAAATTATAGCACGCGCTGGTGTCGGTGTTGATAACATAGACATCCCGGCAGCGACAAAACGCGGGATTGTCGTGGTTAATGCACCTGACGGCAATACCATTTCAACAGCTGAACATACATTTGCGATGATGGCTTCATTAATGCGCCACATTCCGCAAGCTTATGCTTCACTGAAGAATGGGGAGTGGAAACGTTCTTCATATACGGGAACTGAACTTCGCGGTAAAACATTAGGTATAGTTGGCTTTGGACGTATCGGAGGGGAAATTGCAAAACGTGCTAAAGTGTTTGGCATGGATGTCATTGTCTATGATCCGTACCTGACAGTCGATCGTGCAAAGAAAATGTCCGTAACGGCCCTGCCGTTAGATGAATTGCTTCCTAAAGCAGACATCATTACAGTTCATACACCACTAACGAATGATACTAGAGGATTAATCAATAAAGAAAAACTGCTTACCTGTAAAAAGGGGGTTTATGTACTAAACTGCGCCCGTGGTGGAATTCTGGACGAAGATGATTTATATGAAATGTTAGTCGAAGGACATGTTGCAGGGGCGGCACTGGACGTTTTCGTCGAAGAACCTCCACTTGGCCATAAACTGCTTGAACTGGATAGCGTCATTGCTACACCGCACCTTGGTGCTTCCACGAAAGAAGCCCAATTAAATGTTGCGGTACAGGTTGCCCAGGAAGTATTGACCTATTTTGAAGGAAACCCAGTCTCAAGTTCAATCAACCTTCCAGCCATATCTAAAGAAGTGTTTGAAAAGGTACAGCCTTTCTATCAACTTGTTCGGCAAATGGGATCCATTGCTTCTCAGTGCATGAATGAAGGCATTCAGGAAATCTCCGTTACGTATGCAGGAGAATCATTGGATTTCGATACAGCGATTCTTACAAAAAGTCTAATCTCTGGCTTTTTCAGATCAAGAGTCGATGCATCAGTCAATGAAGTGAATGCCTTGTTGATCGCAAAAGAGCATGGCATAACCGTTGGTGAAAAAATCTCTACGGATTCTTTAGGTTACTCGAATTTGATCAGCCTTAAAGTAAAAGGTGACAACCGTGAATTAACAATCAGTGGAACCTATATCGAAAATTACGGTTCTCGAATTGTAAGTTTGAATGGTTTCAAAATCGACTTTCAACCAGAATCGAATTTACTTTATATCCAGCATACAGATAAACCTGGGGTAATCGGTAACGTAGGTAAGGTCCTAGGTGATCACGATGTGAATATCGCAACCATGCAGGTTGGCCGAAAAGAAGCTGGCGGTGAAGCCATCATGGTTTTGAGCTTTGATTTACCATTAGAAGACAACATGAAACAATATTTAATGGAAACAGAAGAAATTACATTCATGGCCCGTATTTCATTATAAATAGAAAAAAGTGCCCGTCCAGCACGGGCACTTTTTCTGTGAATGCAAGAGGCTTTTGCCAACCATAGACCGGGTGTTTTATCACACCTCAATTCACTTGGTTCGGTGCTTTGGGCACCAATATGTCTTCAGTTAAATTCAGCTGGCCTACCTCTTCAATGGGAGCATTTTCAAACTTCACTTTTTCAAAACCAAAATCCTTGGCAATGAAGAGTATGGCTTCTAAAGCTTGAAGGGATTCCTTACTATCTTCAATGGCAACTTGATCTGATAATTGAATGATCACAAGATTTCCATTAGAACTTATCCTTTCCCATTTCAGGTCATGCGGGATTGCAGGTGAAATTCCTTCGATGTCCGCCTCCCCTTTTCCTGCTTGCAGCGCCTCCTCAAAGTCCTGATAACCCATATTGCTTGGAACAAGGAACCTTGGGGAGGACTCATCCTTTTGGTAAAGAAAGTATGTGCGATTTTTTTGATGAGGTATATCCACCTCTTTTAAATAACCTGCGTGCGCAAACATGGCACCTTGCTTACCATCTGTAGAAAATGTCATTTTCTCTATATTGTTATAGGAAAGCGTTTCCTCCATCGAATGGAGAAAAAGTGTATCTTCATCCAATAGTCGGCTTTTTTCTTGAAAATCAATATGAGCAGTGGTCATATCGTTTCCTTGGCTGATTTTTATATCAAGTGGAAAATAGTCAGATAGCCCATATTGCTCTTCATCCATATCGGACATTTGATTAACTAACTGATTCAGTTTATCACTTTCGTCATAATGTTTGAGTTTAATCGAAATGGGAACGATGAAATTCATTTGATCATCTGGAACACCCATCGTTATGATCGATGCATTTTTAAGGTCATCTTGATAGATGGCTTGTGTAAATGTTTTTTCCTTTTCCCCTTTTCGGGGTTCCATTTCTGAAACCTTTTCTTTAGATTCGATTTCCGCTTGCTTACTCGAAAACTTTTGATTATCCTGTCTATCCGCTGAATGATTTTCTATGTTACTCGCATCATGAAGTTCAAGATCTGCCATTCCCTTATTTTCAGATAGAGATAATTTCCCACTACTGCCGCTGTCCTCATGACTTGTCGTTCCTTTTTTTTCAACAATTAAAGATGATGCCAAAACAACCATTAAGAATAAGGAGGCAACACCCGCAAATAGAGGTATCCAGTGTTTCTTTTTCTTCTTAACATTTATTCTCGCAAACACCTCTGCCTTGGTTCGGTCATCTTTTAATTTCGGAAGCTCGCACAGCATGTCTTCAATTTCGCTTTCTTTCCAACGGGATCTTCTCAATGCGGTGGCCCTCCTTTCCTGATAAATCTTCCATCAACTTTTTAATAGCCTTCAAAGCACGGTGCTGGGTCGTTTTTACCTTACTTTCACTCCAATTCAGTACTTCAGCAGTTTCCGTAATGGACAATCCCTGAATATATCGTAAAATGATGACGGATCTTTGATTCGTGGTACACCGGTTTAAGCAATGATAAATATCTTGGATTTCATCGTTCATGATAGCCACTTCTTCCGGAATGGGCTCTTTATCTTTTATCAATTGCCTATCCCAATCAAAGTTAGGGAAGATTTTATCTTTCCACCCTTTTTGTTTCCGAAAGTAATCAATCGTCACATTTCTTGCAATCGAGTACATCCACGTTTTTTCACTGCTTTTTCCTTCGAAGCGTTCATAGGCCTTCATCACCCGTATATATACTTCCTGAACTAGGTCCTCCGCCGTTTCTCGATTTTTAGTCATATAAAAAATGAATTGATATATTTCCTGATGATATTTTTCATAAAGATCGTGGAAAACGGAATCCATCATTTCCCCACTTCCGTTCATAAATATAGTCGTCAATCCAAAACAAAAGTTACATACTTCGGCTTTAATCTTATTATAAAATTCCGTTAATTTCCATATATCAAGGACTTCTTATTTTGTTTCCTAAAAAAAAACAAAGACAAGTTGGAAAGAAATCCAATTGCCTTTGTTTTCTCAGTTCCTTATGAAACAAGATTTTTTGGCAAGCCACCCGTCATTCAGCATTTTCCAAAATTCGAGGCAGGATAAAGCTGAACGTCGTCCCTTTATTAGGTAAACTGTTTACCGAAATGAAGCCATCATGGGCATTGATTATATTTTTTACGATTGCCAAACCCAAACCGGTGCCCGAACGGCCGCGGGTCCTTGCTTTATCCGCTTTATAAAACCTCTCGAATACAAAAGGCAAATCTTCTTCGGGAATTCCAGATCCAGAGTCCCTCACATCAATGATCAGTCCCCTTCGATCACTTGTCCTCTGAATGACATCAATGTTACCGCCCGGAGGAGTATGACGAATCGCATTATCAATTAAATTGGTCAAAACCTGTTCAATGCGGTCCGGATCGAAGTGCCATTGAATTTGATCGTCTTGCATGCTGGCTGATATGGTGATTCCCTTTTCTTTAGCCAGCCCGGAAAACTTACTTGTGATCCTCTTTAAATAAGGAGAAATAGGTACGCATTCATAGCTAAGGTTCATTTTACCCGATTCCAATTTAGCTAGATCGAGGAGATCGTTGACTAAACGGCCCATTCTCAAAGACTCATCATAGATGATGCGGGCCATTTCCACCTTTTCCTCTTCACTGCTCGCAATGTCATCTACGATCGCTTCACTATATCCTTGCAACATTGAAATCGGCGTTCTTAACTCATGTGAGACATTCGCTATGAAATCAGTCCTAAGTTTGTCCATACGTCTTTCATCGCTCATATCCCGTATGATGGCCACTGCTCCCCTAATATTGTCGGCATTTGTATATAGCGGACTGACAATGAATCCCCAATCGCGGCCCTGCAAAGTAATTTCACCGACTTGCTCCTTATCGAAGGACTCTGATTCATCAAAAAGATTCATCAAAACCAATGGGACATTGACATTATCTTCCCGGTTATAGCCCTTTTCAAAGTACCAGGATTGCAGAAACCTTTCTGCTGGCGGATTCGTTTCAAGAATTGTGCCATCTTTATTGAAGGTAATGACCCCATCTGCCATACTGCTAAGAATGCTAGAGAGATGTTCCTTTTCCTGACTAAGTGCATTCATATTGAATTTCAGCTGTTTTCTCATCTGGTTAAACGCTATGGCAAGTTCACCGATCTCATCTTGAGTCAAGATGGGAACCTTTGTATCAAATTTCCCCCGGGCAATCGCTAGTGCGGCTTCCCTCATCTTCACCAATGGTGCATTGATTCTTGTAGATAAAAAGAAAGCAAAAATCGTTGTCAAAATAATGGCGATGCCTGCTGCTAATAATATGAACTGTGTAGTCGATTTTGTGGTTTCTTCCATGGACTCCAACGATTGAAATAGGAAAACTTCATCCTGTTCCCCATTCAATTCAAGTGGAATGCCTACTACGATTGCGGACAATTCCTTATTGTCTGCATCATCGGATAGCGCCATTTCCTTTTTCACAGTCTTTCTTTCCGTAAAAACCTTGATCAATTCGGAATCATTTTTAATGAGTTCCGGCGTGATTTCGAACTCATTTTCCCCTCCGATTGATGAGAATACCATTTTGTCATCATTAAGAATGATCATTTTCGTTTCATTGCCTATTAATTCCGAAGCTATTTGTAAAACCTCATTGCTGGACCCCTGGTGTTCATTCGTTACCTTAATGATTTGTTCAGCGGTTTTGGTTAAATCATTTTCAATATTTTCAATCTGGAAATTCTCAAAGAATTCGACTAGCAGAACGGTTAAAACAATTAGTACAAATGACACGAGCAATAGGATCGTTGCCCATAGCTTCCCTACAACACTGCCCCATAGCATCAGTCATTAATGACTTCGAACTTGTAACCTACACCCCAAACAGTGACAATCATCTTAGCTGCGTTTTCGGATATGCGGTTTAATTTTTCACGTAAGCGTTTAACATGCGTGTCAACAGTTCGAAGATCCCCAAAGAATTCATAGTGCCACACTTCTTTTAACAATTGCTCCCGGTCGAAAACCTTATCTGGGGATTTCGCCAAGAAATATAATAATTCATATTCTTTGGGTGTTAATGAGACCTCTTTGTTATCGGCAAGAACACGGTGAGCATCATTATCAATGGTTAGATGCGAGAAGACGATCACATCTTTTGCCGTCGTTTCCGTCTGCATGTAACTAGTGCTTGAAGAGCGACGTAATAAAGCTTTAACCCTTAATACGACTTCACGGGGACTGAACGGCTTTACGATATAATCATCGGTCCCCACTTCGAATCCTTGAACGCGGTTCACTTCTTCCCCTTTAGCAGTCAGCATGATAATCGGTGTCGTTTTCTTTTCCCTTAATTCACGGCAAACTTCGATTCCATCTTTACCAGGCATCATAATATCCAATAAAATTAAATCATACTCATTTTCAAGGGCTTTTGTTAAAGCCATATCTCCATTTTCGGCTTCATCGATTATGTATTCTTCTCTTTCCAAATACATCTTTAGCAGCCGGCGGATTCTTTCCTCATCATCCACCACGAGAATTTTTATAGCATTATACATTATGTAATCAGCCTCCTATCCTATATTCTACAAAATGAAAACTTCCATGACTAATACTTTTTCCTTATAAAGTACGATAAAGAGCCATTTTTGCTTGGCTTCCATGAACCTTTCACCATTTTGTCACAAAAAAAGGCTTCGAGCGCTCACTAAAAGTTCATAAATGCCATTTCACCGAAATATCCTTATTAATGGCATTGACTGAAAAAGGGATCATTCTCTAGAAAAATCGATAAGCCAACTCCTCGACGTTTCTATCAAAAGACCCCCTTCATTTAAATATTACAATACAGAATCAAGCATATGAATGCAAACCAGCAATAACAAGATTGACGAATATCAAGTTAAACATAATGATGGCAAAACCGATGACGGCAAGCCAAGCTGATTTTTCCCCTTGCCATCCCTTTGACATGCGCAGATGCAAGAAAGCTGCATAAAACAACCAAGTAACCAGTGCCCAGACCTCTTTCGGATCCCAGCCCCAGAATCGTGTCCAGGCCACTTGAGCCCAGATCATTGCAAAAATGAGGGCACCGAGAGTGAAAATCGGAAAACCGATAAGGACCGAACGATAGCTAATCTCGTCCAATAAATTCAAATTCACATTTTTAACGATCGGTTTAATCAATGCTGCCACTCTTTTACGAGCAATCAACCTTATTAAACCATACAAGATGAGCCCTATACCGAATGACCAAAGTACAGTATTCAGTTTCTTGGCATTGATCAGTGCAGGCATGTCCACCAGTGGTTCAAATCGATCAGTCTCGATAAGTTTCCCTTCATTGGGACCAACCAATGCCGGTAGGTTGAATTCCTGTTTGACCTCGGCTCCGTGTTTATCGACCCAATCAAAATTCGCCTTATAATCCATCACAGCAAAAGAAGAAGTGATGATGACGAACCCGATGGTACAGACTAATGTGAACATGATGCCTTCAAGCCAGAACGTTCTTTTGCTTGATTGTGTCTGATCGACGAATTTGATTAAATAAATGATGGCAGTAACGAAACTAATGGCAAGGATCGACTGTCCTGCCGCTGCAGTCGTTACATGAATATGAAGCCAATCGCTCTGCAATGCAGGAATGAGTGGCGATATCTCTGTAGGGAACATACTTGCATATGCGATTATCAATAACGCAATCGGTAAAGCGAATAGCCCAAGGGCAGGTGTTTTATAAAGAAAATAAATTAATATGAAAGCACCGACCAGCATCATTCCGAAAAAGGTCGTAAATTCAAACAGGTTACTTACCGGGGCATGGCCGGCAGCAATCCATCTAGTGATGAAATACCCAATTTGAGCCACGAAACCGAAAATGGTGATGAAAATGCCCAGTTTAGCCCATTTGTTTTGTTTCTTTTCCTCCGCTCCTCGTTTATCCTTGATCGATCCGCCAAAGAAAAAGGTAGCGACAAGATATAATAAGAAAGCTGCATATAAAAAGTTACTGCTCAATTCAGCCATTTAAAACTTCCCCCTTACTAGAAGATTTCTCATCTTCAAGTTGATCCATTGGTTCGGAAAGTGATGTCGATTCTATCGCTTGTTTTATATCTCTTTTAATACCGTGCCAGTTTTTGTTTGTATGGCCGGCCATTAATATCTCATCATCTTTCCTCTTAATCCATATACGCCGGTGATTCCAATAAGACCCTTGGACAACTCCGATCATGAAAATGATTCCACCCGTGAATAATATCCAAAGCGTTAAATCCTTCCTGACTGTCAAAGCCGTGACATCTTGGGTTTCCACACCATTAAAAGCCATTTTATAAGTATTTTCCCCTAAAGGCTCCACAGTCTCCTTAATCGCCACGAAACTGACCTCACCCTCTGGCTTATCCGGGGTATGCATTTTAAAGATAAATGCTGGATTATTCGGAATCTTCGATATCGTTCTTGGTTCACCTTTTTCATCGAACTCGAAATCGGGGAAGTAACTGATCAAGTCAACGGAATATCCTTCTTTCAACTCGTATTTCTTTTGTGGATTGTTCAAATCAACCTTTAAGCTTCCATATTTCTCTTCGGTTTTTTTATTTATCAAATTAAAAGACATCATACTGAGCTCATCCAGTTTATAGTCTACTTGGTAGAGGGCATAATGATCATGTTTCAGAGGTTCATTGACTTTGATTTTATAATCTTTAAGTTTAACAAGGTCCACTTTTTCCCCTGGTAAGGTTTCTCCCTTGCGCTCATACAACGTAACATCGGATTGATAGGTTTTTGCGATCGTACCGGTTTTATCAATTGCAGCACTGTACTGCTCATCTTCATCATTCTCTTTGTCATACACCTCTAAGGTAAATTCATTATTCTGGAGGTAATATTCACCATTTGTACCCGGGATTTCTTTTCTCTCGCCTTCACGCAGCCAAAGTACTTTGTCGATATACATCCCAGGGACAGAACGCAATAATGCTCCAATTAAGAAAATGATAAGTCCAATATGATTAACATATGGTCCCCAACGTGAAAAACGACCCTTTTCGGCAAGTATATGACCGTTCTCCTCACGTATATGATAACGCTGCCTTTTTAGTCTATCCTTTACTTCTTCAAGGTTTATATCTTGGTCTTCAAGCTTTGTCACCCCATAAATCCGCTGACGTTTCATGAAACCGTCATGACGTGTGACCCCTTGTTTTTTTAACGATCGATATAATGGAAAGAACCGATCGATACTGGCAATCAATAGTGATATGCCCAGCATGCCTATGATAATCAGATACCACCATGAACTATACAAGTTATGGAACCCGAGTTCATAATACACTCTTCCGAACCAGCCGTATTCCAGTTCATAATGCTCTGCAGGCGTAGCTGTTGAAGGGATGTACATTTCCTGAGGTAAAATCGTCCCGATGGCTGAAGCGATCAAGGCAATGACAATGAGCGTCACCCCTACCTTAACGGAAGAAAAGAAGTTCCATATTTTATCGATGATCGTTTTTTTATATGTTTGTGAACGCCTGGCACTTCCTTCATATCTCATATCAATAAGCTTGTTTTCTCGTTCGTTACCAAGCACCATTCCGCATTTCCCACAAATATTTGTGCCAAACGGATTTATATGACCACAATCGCATTTTACTTCTTTCATGTCAAAAACTCCCCAATATTATGGTTTAATTCTCTCCATATGTTTTTGGATGCTCTCTTCTGTCAAAGCTCCGGTGATGATATCTATCACTTTCCCCTCTTTATCGACCAAAAAGGTGACAGGCAATATATCCACGCGATAAGCATTTTCCACTTCCCTACCTTTATCGATCAGGACAGGAAAGGTCAGATCATGCTTTGTAATGAAATTATTGACAGCATAGTCAGATTCCCCGACATTTACCGCCAATATTTCAACGCCCTGTTCTTTAAAGTTTTTATATTGATTGTCCATATAAGGCATTTCGTATTCACACGGCTTGCAATATGTACCCCAGAAGTTCAGGAAGACGCCTTTTCCCTTGTAATCGGAAAGTTTATGCTCTTTGCCTTCCATATCAGTCAAGACGAAATTCGGTGCATCGGATCCTTTTCTCAGACTTTCATTCTTATCTTTAGTGAAGTTCGTATAAAGGGCAAACACTAAAGCTGCACCTAAAAGCAGAAGAATGATGGTTCTGCTAATCAGGCGTCGCTTCTTTTTATCCATAGAGATCCTCCTAAGGCCACACTAAATTTAACCATACCATTATACCATTTAACGCCATGTCCTTTTTATTTACATTTCTGAAGGTTTTGTGACATTCTTTCCTGATTCATGAAGGAAAAGGTATTTACAGGTTGTTTTCCACCACCCATTCTTCCAGGTGAAGAATGGGGTAGTGGTTTCAACCTATTAATACAGGGGAAAATTCTTTCTTACATTCTCCGCTGTTTAGGTTCGGTCGTTGCTAAAGTCCGCATTAATTTAACTTCATGTGGAGTCAGCTCCCGGGAATCTCCTGCTGTTAAACCGTCCAAGGTCAAGAAACCATATTGTTCCCTCTTCAATTTAATGACGGGATGGCCAATTGCTTCGAACATCCGGCGGACTTGCCTGTTCCTGCCTTCATGTATTGTAATTTCAACTATCGCCGTTTCCTTTTTCTTGTCGGTAGACAATACCCTTGTCTTGGCTGGTGCAGTCTTGCCATCCTCCAACTTGATACCTTTATCCAACTTTTTCAAGCTTTCACGCAAAGGCATCCCTTTCACTTTTGCCACATACACTTTATCCACTTCATGCTTAGGATGCATTAACGTGTTTGCGAATTCCCCGTCATTGGTTAAAATCAATAAGCCCGAAGTATCGTAATCCAAGCGGCCAACTGGATAAATCCGCTCATTGATGTAAGGGAAAAAGTCAGTTACGACTTTTCTATTCTTATCATCAGAAACTGCCGAAATGACGCCGCGCGGTTTATAGAATAGGAAATAAACCGGGGCTTCTTTTTCTAGCGGGACTTCATTAACCTCAACTTTATCATTAGGTCCAACTTTCACACCTAATTCCTTCACTACTTTGCCGTTCACCTTTACCTTACCTTCTAAAATCAACTCTTCTGCTTTACGGCGGGAAGCCAGTCCAGCATGTGCTATCACCTTTTGTAATCGTTCCATCTATCTTCACCCCATAGTATAATCATTCGTTTGTTATTGTCTATACATACACAATCATACAATTATTACATATTGAGAGGCAAAAACAAAAGGTTTTTCGCGAATAAGAGCTTTTCTTTTATTATTACACCAATAATGGGACGGTTAAATGGGTTGGTTTCCATAATGAGTGTAACATAGCTTATTTTTCCATACAAAAAAATGTTTCTTTTGGATGAAAGTTCGTTTCCGTTTAAAAATGGAGAGCTTAACATAGCCGATTGTTTAAGAAAAAAAGACAAAAAAAAAGAAATGGAATCGCCCATTTCCCTAGCCTTTAATTCATACCGAAAACCAATGTAACGACGATAACGGCAGCTATGATGCCGATCAAGTCTGCCAAAAGACCGACCTTTAGGGCATCACCCATTTTTTTGATCCCGACAGCTCCAAAATAAACGGTCAATACATAGAAGGTGGTATCTGTACTTCCCTGAATCGTGGCAGCCAAGCGCCCAATAAAGGAATCCGGTCCATAAACAGATATCAGGTCGCTGGTCATTCCTAAAGCGGCTGTTCCGGATATTGGTCTAATGATCGCAAGGGGTAAAACCTCAGACGGAAAATGAAGAAGGGAAAGCAAGGGGTGCAGTGATTGTACAATGAAGTCCAATGCCCCCGATGCCCTAAATACTGAAATCGCCACTAGCATCCCTACCAGAAAAGGGATGAGGGAAAAAGACATGCTGATTCCTTCTTTCCCCCCCTCAACGAAGGTCTCATAGGTGGGGACTCTTTTCAATGTTCCGTACAGTAATATACAGAGGATCAAAATCGGTATCATCCAAATTGAAATGGTGGTCATCCAGTGCAACATCCTATTCCCTCCCGCTCCTCTTTCTCTTGTAATAAAAATATCGATCTATCGCGATTCCTCCAACTGCAGAAATGGCCGTTGCTATTATGGTCGGAAAAACGATGTCCGTCGGGGAGTGGGCATCGTAATTCATGCGGATAGCAATGACTGTAGTCGGAATCAACGTTACGCTTGAAGTATTGATGGCTAAAAAAGTGACCATCGAGCGGCTGACCGTTGCTTTTCCCCCATTTAGTTTCTTTAGCTGTTCCATGGCTTTTATACCAAGAGGCGTAGCTGCATTCCCCAATCCAAATGTGTTTGCCATCATATTGGAAAGTATATACCCCATAGCGGGATGATTGGGAGGCACTTCAGGGAATAGCCATCTCATGAACGGCTTGAACAAATTGGATAGTTTATCTAACAGCCCTGATTCCTCCGCTATTTTCATCAAACCCAGCCAAAAGACAAGTATGCTCATCAGTCCCAGGCAAAGGGTGACCGCTTCCTTTGCGCTGACAAATAGAGCTTCATTCACCTGGTCCATCGTCCCATTGATCATGCCAAAGACAATACCGATTACAAACATCCCGACCCAAATGTAATTAACCATTGCGTCCGATTCCCAATACCGCTTCAAATACCTCAGCCCATGAAGATTGGAATGATTGTTGCTTGAAGCTTTCTTTTGATTCCCCATAAAAAATCGAACGACTACCTATTTTCTTTCCATCAAGATAGATGGATGCTCTGCCGACCACTGCTGGGATTTTCCTTTTATCCTTCCAAGCCCTCTTTGGCTTCAACAATTTCATTTGCACATTGACCAACTTTCTCTCTTCTTTTGTCAGTGGGTATGAAAAATCATTTTTAATGTAGACATGCCCTTTATATATTTTATTTTCCATATTCTTTACCATGCCTTCAGGTAAAATTTCTGTTGGCTTATAATCCTTAAATGCGGATTCGTACATTTGAATATGATCATTCCAATCATCCGGACCATTCAATGTCACAGCAATCAGGTCATGCCCGTCTTTTGTTGCGGTTGTGACCAAGGTACGTTTTGCTAGTTTGGTATACCCTGTTTTCCCCCCTGTGCAATACTCATACAATTGTGTAAGTAGGCGGTTTTTGTTCTTCCATACATAATCCCATTGTTCTGTGGAATTAGGTGCCCTGTGTTCCTTTGTGCCGGCAATCTTTGCATACGTTTCATTTTGCATGGCATAACGAGTGAGTATCGCCATATCATATGCGGTTGAATAATGGTTTTTCGTATTGTCCAAACCATGTGGATTTGAAAAATGGGTATTTTTCATCCCGATTTCTTCCGCCTTTTGATTCATCATCCACACGAATCCATCCAGGCTTCCCCCAACCTTTTCGCTGATTGCGACTGCTGCATCATTACCTGAACGAAGCATCAAACCATAAACCAAATCTTCGAGCTTAATTCTTTCTCCTTCTTTTAAATAAAGTGACGAGCCCTCCGTCCCGAAGGCATTGCTGCTAACCTTCACTTTTTCATCCATTAGTCCCGATTCAATAGCCAAGATAGCCGTCATTATTTTCGTAATGCTTGCTATGCGGTTCTTTTCATGAGCATTCACTTCATATATGACCCTTCCGCTATCCTCATCCATTAAAATCGCACTATGGGCACTTACGGATACATTTGCATTGGCGCTTTGTACGGGTGCCATAAAAGACAACAGGAGAATGACGATACACAAACTTGATAACCCTTTATATGGAAAACGCATGAGTGCCCCCTCGTCTCTTTACTTGTTTTTGTACAAGTTTATGCAAATGGACAAGGGTTATGAATAAAAGAATGTAAACCTTCATGATATCTATTGATTTTCAACATAAAAAAAATCGATAGGGGCCCCTATCGATTTAGTGTTCTATCATACTAATAATGCAGCGATTTCATCAATTTTCTTAGCTCCGAATACCACTTCTTCATCATTGATGATCATGGCCGGCACGCTCATGACTTTATATTTCTTCTTGATATCCTGGAAATTGCTTATATCGACCATTTCAGCTTCAACGTTAGGGTTTTCAATCGCAATGCGCTGTGCACCCACTACAACGTCTGGACAGTAGTGACATGCCAATGAAACCATAACCTTAATGTTCGCTTTTTTACTGATTCCCTTAATTGAATTCAATACGACTGAATCCAATGCTTGACCAGGACCTGCCAAGTTATAGATAGCCAAAATGAAGGAATTCAACTCATGGCCGCCTGGTACACCGTGGTATTTGACGCCACTGTATTCACCATTCGAATTTAAGAGAGAAACGACAGGGAACTTATCTGCATTGATTTTTCCTTCAATTTCCGGACTTTCCCCCTTGTTGTATAACTCAAGATGCAGCTTGTCTCCTAATTCCGCAACATCCAACAAGAAGTCTCGCAATTCGACTGATTTTGGCAAGCTTTCATCGACGATGGACACCAATGTTACTTCGCTCTCCATCTTGCCGAAGATTCCCTTTAATTGGCCGCGTAACGCATCACTTAATAAAGCGCTCTTACCTGCCGGGACAGCAGCCTGTTCTTTTTTCGCCGGTTTTTCAACTTCAGGTTCATCTTTGATTCCTAGGCGATCTTTTTCTTCTTCAATATATTTACCTGCATCCGTTGCTGCAATCGCTCCATCAGATACAGCTGTAATAATCTGGCGTAAGGATTTTGGCCTTAGGTCGCCCGCTGCATAGACACCTTTCACATTAGTCTTCATATCATCATCGGTTAAAATGTATCCGGCATGATCCATTTCGATGTGGCCCTTGAACATTTCCGTTTTCGGCTCATACCCTATGAAAACGAAAACTCCAAACGTGCTATCTTCTTCCTTCGCCTTATATTCAAATTCTTCTTTAGTCGCATTATTGATGAAACGGGCACTTTGAATCATCCCGTCTCCATATACCCCAAGAATCTCTGTATTGAATTTCACTTCAATCTTATCATTTGCCATTACTTTATCCACAATGGACGGGGCACACGAGAAGCTTGATTCCCGGGCGATGATTGTAACTTTTGTGGCAAAGCGGGTCAGGAATATAGCTTCTTCGGCAGCTGCATATCCTGCCCCGATAACGAAAACTTCCAACCCTTCAAAGAATTCACCATCACATGTTGAACAATATGCTACACCGCGGCCAGTAAATTCCTCTTCACCTGGAAATCCTAGTGTTCTTGGAGAAGCACCCGTTGCAATGATGACGGCGCGGGCATGGTAGTCCCCGCCAAGCGTTTTAACGACTTTCACCTCACCGGAGAAATCCACGCCCGTTACATCAGCTTTAGCGAATTCAACGCCAAAATCCTCGTTTTGAAGCTTCATTTCTTCAACTAACCTAGGGCCCGATATATGACGGATACCAGGATAATTGGCTATTTCCGATGTAGTTGCAGCTTGTCCGCCGCCAGTTCCTTTTTCAAGAATTATTGTTTTTAACTTAGCTCTTCCTGCATAGACGCCGGCTGAGAGGCCTGCAGGTCCGCCGCCAATAATTAATAAATCATAGATTTTTTTCATCTTTTGTGCTCCTTGCTGAATGATAATACGTGCCAAATTGATTATTTTGAAAAACAAAAGGCACTTATTTTAGGTAAGTGCCTTTTGTCATAAGATCTTTCTGGACGAGTTGTCCCAGTAATCGTAATCAATGCTGGGTATGTCCATTACCTGTAGAAATGGACCATCCCATTTTAAATTAAAGTTTACCTACAAGGTCTAGGCTTGGTTCAAGAGTGGCTTCACCTGGAGTCCATTTTGCAGGGCAAACTTTATCTCCATGTTCCGCTACGAATTGCGCAGCTTGAACTTTTCTTACAAGTTCTTCAGCATTACGGCCAATTCCTAGGTCATTAATTTCGTATGCTTTAATTTGTCCTTCTGGATTCACGATGAAAGTTCCACGTAGAGCCAATCCATCTTCTTCAATCAATACACCGAATTGACGGGATAAAACGTTTGCTGGGTCAGCTAACATTGGATATTGGATTTTACCGATTGTATCAGTAGCATCAGCCCATCCTTTGTGGCTGAAATGAGTATCTGTTGAAACTGAGTAAACTTCACAACCAATTTCCTTGAATGTTTCATAGTTATCTTGAAGATCAGCTAATTCAGTTGGACATACGAAAGAGAAGTCAGCTGGGTAGAAAAAGAATACTGCCCATTTTCCTTTAACATCTTCAAGTGTAACTTCTTTGAATTCTCCTGCATGGTAAGCTTGTACTTTAAAATCTTCAACTTGTTTATTGATCAATGACATAATAAATTCCTCCAATAGCTATTTTTTTATATGCTCCTGTTTATAATAATTATTAAATAGAAATTAGTCAATAAATATACCTTAATAATTTTTAAGTTCACAAATTGGTCACAGTTTTTATATTGATATAAATTAATTATTTTTAAAAACCCATAGTACTTCTAAATAGCATATTTAACACATTCCCAATATTATTTCAAGGATTTATATAAGACACATGCTCATTATTTCGTGAAATGATATCATCTCCTTTTCAATCTAATTATAATATCCAAATGAGAATCATAAGTCGCTTCCAAAATAATAATTTGCAATTCTCTTTCATATCCTTCCCATATTTTCCCTAAAAAATTCTTGATACAGTATTTTGCAAAAAAAAAAAAAAACGAACCTTCACGGCTCGTATATTTGCAATTTGTTCTCAAAAGGCTTCCTGTATTTTGTCAGTTATTGCTTTTTCCAGATAAGTTTTTTCGCTTCGGTGAACCTTACGGCAGTTTTCGGCCAGTTTACAACGTCCCACCATTTGTCCACATAGGCTGCCCGATTATTTTTATATTGCAGGTAATAGGCATGTTCCCATACATCAAGAACAAGAATTGGGATCGTATCCCACTGGGTCAAAACCATATGCAATTCCGATTGAAGTATTTCTAGCCGCCGCGCACGCGGAACCCAGACTAAAATCGCCCAGCCAACTCCTTCTACTTGTTTGGCAGCTTCACTAAAATGACTTTTAAAAGCTGCAAAGCTTCCAAAATCCGTCTCAATCTGATTGAGTAAATCCCCCCTTGGCTGTCCGCCCCCTCCCGGAATCATCTCTTCCCAGAACAGCGTATGGAGATAATGGCCTGACCCATGAAAGGCTGCTTCCTTTTCCCAATGTTTCAACAAGGAAAAATCTTTCGTTTCCCTCGCTTTTTTCATCATCAATTCCGCTTTATTCAGACCATCGACATATGCTTGATGATGCTTATCATGGTGCAGATACATGATTTCCCTTGAAATCGTCGGTTCCAACGCCTCATAGGCATAAGGTAACGGCGGTAGCGTATGCTTCCCAATTGGCACTGATTGCCTATCCTGTATACTGAATTCTCTAGCGATTTCTTCAATTTCCTGGTAGACCCGAGCCATCTCTTCTTCAATCAGGACCATATCCTCATAATCCATTTCTTCCTCATCCATATCTTTTGTCAACTGGGAAAGCCGTTCAATATTCGACAGCAATGGCGAATCGGTGATATCGATCTTCTCAAGATATTCCATCACTCCATCAACCCAATCACTTACCTCTTTAGTATAATCTCGTTCATCGGACATCTTGCAACCTCCTCTTAACCTTTATGCACATAAATCATCAAAGTATTTTATGTTTCGATTAAGCGGAGATTCCATTTATAGCTAAAAAAAACAGCTAGGCCTCTTAAGCCCAGCTGTTTCTTATCTTGACTGTAACATTTTCGTCCGGTAATCCGTTTCATAAAACTCCAATTCTTCACGCATCGTCTGGAATCCACTTTCCACGGCCTTCAGAATGGATATTATGCTGTCAGGTACACTTTGGTGAAATTTAATCGAGTTTTTTCCTGTATAGGCAGATCTGCTGTCCTCAAACCACCTATCTGATTTTGGGGAAAAGTATTCTTCGATACATTGATGATAAACTCTATAAAGCGTCTTTTCTGCTGCAGCTTTATTGAAAACATCATTTTTCAGAACGATTTGGCAAGCCTCCAAGCCCTCTTCACAACTTACAAGCATTCTTCTTAAACTAGAAAGGATTCCTTTATAATAGGTTTCATCCCCGCTTTTTTCCTCTTGCAGCTTAGAATAGGTCGTCTCATTCATAAATTCTTCTAGTTGAGCCACTGTCGTTTCTAAAAACCCTTTTACATCCTCAAGCTGAGATTTTACCAATGTATTCCCCAACCGTGAACCCTCCTCAAAATGATTAAGATTGAATATAATAGTCAACATGTGACTCTATATCATATGGTTTAGCTTGGTCAATAGATATAAACACTTTCTCCAATTTTTCAAAATCTATATTTTCGAAATAACCAGCCATCTCTTTTTCTGCATTTATATAAATACGTTTTCGGTTAACCAGGCTCGGATTTTTAAGTAAACAGACCATGGCAATGATATCAGCCATATAAATATCTCTGTTAGTGCTTTTGAATATTGGATTGGCGGGATATGGGGTCCAACGGGTGACCATCTCATCAAAATAGCGAAGATACAGTACATTCAGTGTCTTTTCTTCTCCATCCTTTATGTATTGTATAACGGATCGATTAAAGAAGTCCTCAGGTGAATTTGACTTTTCCTTTTCAAGCCCAAATCCATTGCATGCTACAATTCGCACCTGCAATCCCCCCGCATTCATTTTTTTCTATATTATCACAATTTATTGAAAAATGTTATTCGATTGTTTGCTGAAATTTTTCAAAAAACAGATCGGCTTCACCATTTTCAAAGCCATCATCCGAATTATCAGCGAGAGGCGGTAATTCATCAATGGAATTCAGGCCGAAGTAATCCAAAAACTCTTTAGTTGTCCCATATAAATAAGCCCGGCCTGAGCCTTCGGCACGTCCGACCTCTTTTATTAAGACTTTAGTGACAAGTGTATGAATGGGGCGATCCGTTTTCACTCCGCGAATTTCATCAATTTCAGCTCTAGTAATCGGCTGTTTATAGGCAATGATTGCGAGTGTTTCCAAAGCCGCCTGGGACAATCCTTGAGTGCTTGATGTTTCCACCAGCCTTTTCAAGTAATCCGAGTGCTCTTTCTTTGTCGCCATTTGATAAACACCCGCTATTTCGATCACCTGAATCCCGCGTACATCCGATATATATTCTTCCTTTAAACCTTCAACGATGTCCGTTGCTTGATATTCCGTAATCTCCAGGACAGAGGCAATTTGTTTGACGGACAGCCCTTCATCTCCGGCAGCAAACAATAATGCCTCAAGAATCCCTTTCCAATTAATAACTTCCAACTGGTTCTACACCTTCCTTAGCAGCAATCATGATGTCCGAAAAATTATCTTCCTGTTCAACGATGATTTCATTTAATTTCATCAGTTCCAGCACCGCCATGAAAGTGATGACGATATGCTCTTTAACCGGGAGCGAGAACAGTTCAAAAAAACTTTTCTTTCCTTTAATGGATTGTAATTCAAGCATGATTTCATCCATTCGTTTCTCTATCGATATCTCTTGTTTCGTTACCTTCGTGTAAAGCGGTTTTTGAATTTTTTGCCTTCGCAGCAGTTTTTGAAGAGCCCCCAACATATCGTATAAACTTATATTCAACTCTTGCTTATCACTTTCCGCTTCTTTTACATAAACTGATAAATCACTTGGGGGTTTGGTGAAAATCAAGCTTCTTTCTTCTTCCATCCCTTTAAATTCTTCGGCTGCATTTTTATACTTTTTATATTCTAATAGTTTTTCCACAAGCTCATCACGTGGATCTTCCTCAAACATTTCCCCATCTTCATCCATTATCAGTTCATCTTCATGCTTTGGTAGCAACGTTTTACTCTTGATGGCAAGCAACGTTGCAGCCATCACTAGATATTCGCTGGCGACATCCAATTCAAGATGCTGCATCGTATGGATGTAACTTAGGTATTGATCTGTAATATCAGCCATCGGAATATCGTAGATGTCTATTTCCAGGCGATTAATCAAATGCAGAAGTAAATCCATCGGTCCTTCGAAAGCGTCAATTTTTATATTATAACCCATTAAATTACCTCATTTAAATCTAATTGGCCAATATAGACCTATTTCTTTTACTAATCAAGTATAGTGGATTGCCGCCCTTTATCCAAATAATAATTTATTGACCTTAGAAAAGTTTTTATTTGGGATTACCGTCAAATGGGTCGTTGCCCAATCACATTCCGAAATCCAACATAACCTAGAAATGTAAGAATAGCAGAACAAAGGAGGAACTTATTATGGGCGCAGGTGGTTTTGGACACGGCGGCGGATTCGCGTTTATTGTAGTATTGTTCATTTTATTAGTTATCGTCGGTGCTTCATGGTGTTAATTCAAGACTGATGAATCAAGCTGATTGCCTTGCAATCGGCTTTCCTTATTTTCCAGGAAAAAATTCTATGCTAAACTTAATGAGTATACATAGCGAGTGTTAAGCTATAAGAAAATGGCTTTTTGCCTTACTTAAGTTGATTCCATCAAACAAAAGGGGTGCTCCTATTGAATTACGCGGAAGACTACCTTTCTTTCCTTGTCCATTTCCATGGGCCAAGGGATTACTTCGAATGTCATGAAATTCTCGAAGAATATTGGAAGGAAACCGCACCAAAAGAGCGTGACTCTCATTGGGTCGGACTCATTCAAATTGCGGTTGCCCTGTATCATGATCGCAGGGGAAACAAAAAAGGGGCTTCAAGGACCCTGTCTAAAGCCCTGGCAAATCTCCACCTTAAAAAGGCCGAGCTCCTGAAGTTGGGACTCAATCCAGAACGACTGTTCAAATTGCTCGAGGACACCCATGAGCGAATGTTATCACAAAAGCCATATAAAAGCATTAATCTGCCGATAGCCGATCAAAACTTGATTGAAAAATGCCAGTCCATCTGTTTGCAAGAAGGGTACATATGGGGTACAGATAGCGACATGGCTAATGCAGCAATAGTTGATAAGCATCTAATGCGTGACCGTTCGGATGTCATTTCAGAAAGGGCTCGGCAGCTAGCCCTTCGAAAAACAAGAATGGAGGACCGCCCTTAAAGGTGGTCCTCCATTCAAGCTTTCAAATTCAAAAATCTTCACACCTGTCAAGAAAGCTTTCCGTAAACTCATTTGCTTTTAATTCTTTGTCAGGATATTGCTCCTTGATGGCCCTGACCATCGTTTTACCGATACCTTGTTTCCGGAAGGATGGATTTACGGATATATGTTGTATCTCAATGTGGTTTGGAGAGACCTCTATCCCGATCAAGCCCGTAATCTCTTCATCTTTCCATAAGAACAGCTGTAGATTTTCATCCGTTTCATAATTCTTCATCGTATTCCGAAGCGTTTTTATTTCTTTTTCATTTGGCATGAAAGATAATAATCCCATGGCAAACTTCTCATAACTTTTCTTATACTTAATCAACATAATATCCCTCGTTACTAAATAACGTTTTTATTATCTTCCTGTTTCCGATTAATTTGCTTTGAATAATAATCCTCACATATAACATTTACATCATACATAAAAATCCCGTTCGTTTCAACATCACTTTCAGCACTTGATTTATCGGTGTGCTATGTGCTAAGCGATAAACAGCCAATATACGATTCCCCACATCAAAGCGATAATAAGCATCATAAGTAAAAGAGCCTTATTACTTTTCCTCATTCCATACTCCCTCTATGAATGGTCCAAATATTTAAATAACGAATTCATTCTACTATAACTTAACACAATCTGACAAATATCCTTGCAATCTTGCTTCGATTTTACTACATTGGTAAAGTGATCTAGGTTCATAGAGTGTCCTCTCAAGCATAAAAGACAATGATACACCCAACTTTTTCGTTAAAAAAACCTAGCTTTCCTTGGCTATATAAATTTTTTTCAGGAAAATATGTATCTTTTTTATCCTTTGTTTCGTCAAATACTATGAATCTGATTTAAAGTGCCACCCTTTTATTGAAAGATTCCCAATTCAGCAGGAAAAGTTAAGGAGGATTATCATGAAAAAAATGAATAAATGGGTCATTATGACCATTTTATTATGTCTATTATTGCCATATAAAGCTTTTGCAGATGCAGCTGTTGGTGAAATGATTGTCACACTTGGTGAGAATTTGACAAATGAACAAAAAAATATGATCTTATCAGAAATGAAAGCTCCAAACGATGTCGAGGTCCTGACAGTTACAAATGCGGAAGAACATGAATACTTAGGTGACTATATCGCTAGCCGTCTGATCGGTACAAAAGCGATTTCATCTTCTGCCATTACTTTGGAGGAAAAAGGTACCGGACTTAAACTGGAGTCTAAAAACATTAACTGGGTTTCCGATGAAATGTATATCAATGCACTGGCAACTGCTGGAGTAAAAGATGCTACCGTTTATGTCACAGCACCTATACCCGTTTCCGGTACAGCGGCTTTGACAGGAGTCATTAAAGCCTATGAAATCTCTGCCGACAAGAAGATTCCTGAAGATGTGAAACAGGCAGCGAATGAAGAAATGGTGAAAACAGCAAAATTGGGTGACGAAATCGGTACAGAAGAAGCCTCTGCACTGGTTACGAAAATCAAAGAGGAAATGGCTGCAAATCCACCAGCCAATACTGAAGAGGTCCGCGAGGTTGTCGAGTCTTCAGCAAAAGACCTTGGAATCAGTTTAAATGATGCTCAAACTCAAAGTTTAATTGATTTATTCAATAAGCTAAAAGAATTGGATATTGATTGGAACGCTGTCGGTGATCAGCTTACTGCAGCTAAAGATAAACTTTCCAATTTTCTTGAATCCGAAGAGGGTCAATCATTTCTGGATAAATTGAAAGAAGTCTTCAGTAGTTTAATAGACGCAATCAAGTCACTTTTCAGCTGAATCAAATGAAAAAAGGATGGCCACTGCCATCCTTTTTTCTATTCTTTAGTGACGACTGCCGCTTCATGAAGGGCCAAATCCAAATGGATAAGATCTTCGTACGTCTCTCGTTTGATGACCAACCGGGCTTCTCCATTTTCAGCAAAGACGACAGCCGGTCTTGGAATCCGATTGTAATTATTTGACATGGAATATCCATATGCCCCTGTACAAAATACCGCCAAGACATCACCGCGGCCAGCTTTTGGCAATGGTAAATCCCAAATCAACATATCTCCGCTTTCACAGCATTTCCCGGCAATGGACACTGTCTCTTCTACAGGGTCAAGCGGCCGGTTTGCGAGAATGGCATCATATTTCGCTTCGTAAAGAGCGGGACGTATATTATCACTCATGCCCCCATCAACGGCAATATATTTGCGGACATTAGGAACTTCCTTTTCAGAACCGACCTTGTACAGTGTCACACCGGCGTCTCCGACTAATGAACGGCCAGGTTCGATCCAGATTTCAGGCATCACTAAATCAGAATCTGCAATCAGGTTCTGCACTTCCCTAACGATTTCCTCAACATATTGGGATGCCGGTAGCGGGTCGTCCTCTTGTGTATACCGAATCCCGAAACCCCCTCCGAGATTCAATACCTTTGGTTGAAACCCTACCGAGCCGTGCCAATCATTCAGCTTGCCGATAATTTTTTGGGCTGCAAGAAGGAAACCGGTCGTTTGAAAGATCTGGGAACCGATATGACAGTGAAGCCCCAGCACTTCGAGGAATTCACTTTGCAGTGCTTGCCGAAGGGCAGCTTCGGCCTGGCCGTTAATAAGATCAAAACCAAATTTCGAATCTTCTTGTCCCGTCAATATATAATCATGCGTATGGGCTTCGATACCTGGTGTTACACGAAGAAGGATTTTCACCTTTTGTTCACGGTTTGTACAAATTTCTTCCAACAGTGTCAACTCTGAAAAATTATCGACTACTATACAGCCAATGTCATGATCCAAAGCCATATGTAGCTCTTCATCACTTTTGTTATTTCCATGAAAATGAATTCGTTCTGTTGGGAAATTCGCCTTAATTGCCGTATACAATTCCCCCGCCGAGACAACATCGAGAGAAAGTCCTTCTTGCTCTGCCAACTGGATCATGGCAATCGAAGAAAAGGCCTTACTTGCGTAAGCAACTTGAGCCGAAATCCCTAATTCCTCAAATGTTCTCTTGAACCCTCTTGCCCGTTCGCGAATTAGCTCTACATCATAAACATATAATGGTGTTCCAAATTGCTCGATCAATTCGATCGTGTCCACTCCGCCAATCTCCAGGTGTCCACGTTCATTTACACCACCGGTTCCGTACAAATGCATGATTGCCTCACCTTCCTGACTTAAAACTAAAGATTAATAAGAAATGAGGCAGCCTCAAATAAAGAAACCCTGCTGTAAAAGGTTCTCTATATGAACAAGCCTCATTCGAATCGATATTGTTCTCTATGACTGCTTTGTAGTTCGAAGGGAAAGACAGATTGGTTTAAACTCCAAAGAGTCATAGTAGCTCTATCTCTTTGTGAAGCCTAACAATACCTCTTTATCCGAATAAAATTAAATTACCACAACTTTTCGACAACATCAACCTTTAGATTTTCTCGGCTGCCTATAGAGATCCTGGGGATGTACAATACTCGGACGTTCTATAGTGCCAGGATAAGGTCTTCTTAATATTATATGTGACAGGGCCTTTGGCTGAAACGGGAGAAGCGGCCATAAATAAGGCGTATTTAACGTTTTTATATTAGTAAGCATAATAATGTAGAGTGTGATGCCTATGACTAGGCCAGGCACTTTAAATAAAGCGACCAATACTAGCAGGACTAATCGGGAAATCTTATTCGCAACCCCTAGTTCTAAACTCGGAGTGACAAATGTGCCGATTGTCGCTACGGAAGCGTAGAGAACCACCTCAGGAACAAATAGCCCAACATCTATCGCTATCTGTCCTATCAAAACTGCCGCAACCAAGCCCATTGCCGTAGAAAGCGGGGTCGGGGTATGGACGGCTGCCATCCTTAAAAATTCTATCCCAATATCTGAAATGAAGATTTGGATCACGATGGGTATATGCGTTTTATCATTCGGCCCGATATACTCGAGCTTCTCCGGCAGGAGGGAAGGCTCTAAACAAAACAATAACCAAATCGGCAGCAAGTATAACGAAACGAAAATCCCGAGAAATCGGACCCAGCGTACCAAGGTTCCAACAGCAGGTGCCTGCCGATACTCCTCAGCGTGCTGCATGTGATGGAATAGAGTGGACGGGGTTATGATGACACTCGGTGACGTATCCACATAAATAAGGACATGCCCCTCAAGTAAATGTGTTGCAGCTACATCAGCCCGTTCCGTGTACCTGACAAGCGGGTATGGGTTATATTTTTGCTTGACGATGAACTCTTCGATCGTTTTATCGGCCATCGTTATGCCATCAACATCAATATTATTCAATTCCTTACGAACGATTTCAATTAAATCAGGATCGGCAATATCTTTAATGTAGCCGATGGATATATCCGTTTTCGATCGTTCCCCTACATGCAACATTTCGAAACGTAATCTTTCATCCCTGATCCTCCGTCTTGTTATCGCTGTGTTAATGATGATATTCTCGACAAAACCGTCCCTTGATCCACGGACGACTTTTTCCGTATCGGGTTCTACTGGCTGTCTCCCTGGATAACTCCGGACATCCACAACCAATCCTATTGGTTTACCATCAACAACAACGACTATTAATCCGGATAAAACCTGATCAACAAGCTCATCCATCGTCTTTATTTCCTCAACGGATTGGTGTACAAGCAACTCTTTGACTGCATCAAAAACTTTAGTGGTCAAGATTTCCGCATTTTTGTTATGAATAAGAGAATCGAGGATTTCAATGATGTACTCTGTATCCGTCAGCCCGTTTACATAGTAAAGATGCACATCTTTTCTTAGAACCTTTATCCTTCTTACCCCTAAGTCGAAGCTGACGCCCAGACCTACATTCTTTTCCATGTACGCGTCAACTTCCGCTACCCTATTCGGAATCGGTTTCATGTTTTCAGGTTTTTCTGAAGTCATCATGACCACTCCTTTCCAATATGATTTCCACCGCTAGCTTCGTTATCGGTGCTCCTCTTTTAAAATCATCCTGATGGGACATTTTCCCGATATCCCCTATCCCCACTACTATGGGAACATGTAATTGATCGATGCAATACACCGTATCTCCAGTTATCTTGCCGAGTTCAAATTCTTCGGCGCCGTATTTATCAACCCCGTTCGGTGTCAGGTTACCATCACGGTCAATACAGATATCCACTTTGGTCCATTCTTCCCTTCTACTCTTTGAAGCGACCGCTATCACACCAAGGACATTAATATCAGGGTGACCGGCAACTACCTTCATTGCCTGTTCGCCTGATCCTTCTCCGATAAAACCGCTATCATCAAACATGACCAATACTGGATCATACTTCGCCTTTTTTATTAATTCAACTAGCTCCAAGCCCGTATATCGTGATGGATTACCTTGGGACATGGAGATACACCTTCCCCCTATTTCCTTCGCTACGTGCTCGACAGCCCGTTTCGCATACTCATCTCCATCCGTAATCAATATCACGTTTCGTTTGGTCACCATCTTGGGCCTACCTTTCATCATCAGGAATAGTTACCTTATAAACTTATAAATCCACTAAATAAATCCATTGGAATAATGATCCGGCTATTTTTCCCAATACGAGTGCCATTAACAGATAAATGATTTTCTCTTGAATTCCGATTCGCTTTGACAAAACCGGAAATACATTCAGGACTTCAGTTAAGGCAGCAGCAAGCATTCCATTAAATATCCCGTCAGCCAAACCGATCGGAATTAATAAAAAATACGGGAGGGAAAATTCCGTTTCCTGTAATCCTAACCATGTCCCTGCGACAACGCCCGCAATGATGGCTCCTTCATAGTAATGAATCATCTTCATTGTTTTTGTCAGCTGGGTCAGTCTCGGAATCACCCCAAGTACAGTTAAAAACGCTACAAAACCGGCACCTGTCGCAAAACCCCCGGCCAAACCGACAAAGATTCCAAATATAATTTTACCGGTCATCAAGGTGGCGCACATTCTCCTTATTTTCATTCATGATTACATAACTGTCCAAATCCTGCTGATAGTTGAACATTTCAACCTCGAGCGGACTAGGTTCCTCATTGAAGCGTTTTTTAAAAAAGTGATTAAAAAATAGAATCATGCCCATACCAAGGCCGAAGCTATATGGGATTTGGATCAATAATGGCTTATCTTCCACTTTTCCCGTGATTATAGTAAAGATTTTTTGATGCACTTCCCCCATGCTGACATCCACATGAAAATTCATGATCGTCATCCCGCCGCCGATAAATAACAAAAACCAAACCAAGGCGAATGTCAGGTATGACATTTTCTTTTTCGAGAAGATGATTTCGATGATCGTTTGGGAGGGCCCGAATGACTCCAGTTCAATAGTCGGGTCCATCTTGCGGATGGCCACGATAACTTGAGCCAAATCAACGACAATAATATTCTTATCTTCCTTCTTGACCGTTAATAATATAATTTCTTCAATGTTGGTAATCACTTCTTCAGGTCCGATTATCCTTGCAATATCTTTTATCCTCACCGTTTGATTTCCCTTTACTTGTACACGGTTCCTCATCCTGATATATACAACTGCCACTATCATCACATCCCGACCTTTTATTTCCTTATGCTAGTAGTATGGTTTGGAAACAGTTTGAAAATGCAGGAAGTGAACCATGTCCAAATATTACTAATTTAAAAACAAAAAAAAGACACGCTGCAATGACAGCATGTCTTTTTGATTACATTCATACCTTAATGAGTAGGGAAGAAAATCAGCTGAATCAAAAATATAAATCCGAAAATATAAATGAGAGGATGTACCGATTTTCCTTTTCCACTGAATACCTTCATAAGGGGAAATGTAATGAACCCGATCGCAATCCCTGTAGATATACTTGAAGTAAGCGGCATCGTTAAAATGATCGCAAATGCCGGAAACGCCTCATCGAAAATTTTCCAATTTACTTTAGCCAGCCCTTCCATCATGAAACATCCTACAATGATCAAAACGGGAGCTGTGATTGCTTGAACGGAAGAAATTGCCGATATCAATGGAGAAAAGAAAATCGACGCAGCAAACAAGATTGCCACGACAGTAGCGGTTAATCCCGTACGTCCCCCTGCGGCTACTCCCGTACTCGATTCAACATATGCCGTCGAAGGGCTTGTACCAAACATCGAGCCGACTGTCGTCGCAATCGCATCACCTAAAAAGGCTTTCTTGGCACGAGGGATTTTCCCATCCTTCGTTAGTCCAGCCTGTTCCGTCACGCCAATCAAGGTTCCTGTCGTATCAAAGATCGTCACAAGTAAAAAGGCGAAAACAATTGAATATAATGAATTCGTGAAGACCCCAGCAATATCGATATCGAAAAATACCGGTGTTGGAGGTACAGATAAGACCCCATCAAAGTTGAGCAAACCGATAAAGTAGCCAATGATTGCCGTAATGATCATACCAATGAAAATTGCCCCTTTAATATTACGGGCCATAAAAATCAAGGTAATGAATAAACCTGCTAGCGCCAAAACGGTTCCAGGCTGGTGCAAATCTCCAAGCGACACCATCGTTGATTCATTAGGTACTACGATTCCAGCATTTTTCAATCCGATAAACGCAATGAATAAACCAATTCCGGATGTGATGCCATATTTTAATGAATTAGGAATCGCATCAATTATCATTTTACGCAAGCTTGTCACGCTAATTAATAGAAATAGCAAACCAGCAATGAAAACCGTACCGAATACGGTCTGATATGAAAGGCCCTGTGCCCCCACTACGCTGGCAAAATAAGCATTCAAACCCATCCCTGGTGCTATCGCAATCGGGTATTTTGCAACAAGCCCCATGATAAGGGTACCAATCACCGCTGATATGACCGTTGCCATGAAAACTTGTTCAAATGGAATTCCGATTGAAGACAATAAAGCCGGATTCACAATAAGGATATAAACCATGGTTAAAAATGTCGTAACACCCGCCATGACTTCTGTACGGACATCCGTCCCATTTTCTTTCAGGGAGAAAAATTTTTCCAAAAACATATTTTAGACCTCCAGATCTAAAGGAAACACCGACAACCGTTTGCACGAAAGTACAAGGTGTCCTAATATTGTACTGCATCGACGTTTTTCTTGATCGTTATTCATTGAAAGAAAGATAAAAAACGAATGAGAAACGCGACCTTTACTATAATATTCGTTTTTATCTCTAAATTCAACTAAAAATTCCACCCCATTCATATTTTCGCCCTACTTGATAAGAAATCACTTTTACTTTTTCCTAAAATAAAGATTTATTTTCAGCTCAATAAAAAAAACCACATGAATCACTGATTCATGTGGTTTTTCATTTGCTGAAGGATCTTCTTTTCCAGCCTTGACACCTGGACTTGGGAAATACCAAGTCTTGCCGCCACTTCCGATTGCGTCTGATCTTTATAATACCTCAGGAAAACAATCAGCCTTTCACGTTCATTCAATTCATGTATGGCTTCTTTCAAAGCGATTTGATCGAACCAGGATGTTTCATTATGGTCGGCGATCTGGTCAAGAAGAGTAATCGGATCTCCATCATTTTCGTAAACCGTTTCATGGATCGAAGAAGGGCTCCTGCTTGCTTCTTGGGCCATGATGATATCCTCTGGCGACAGCTCTAGATGTTCCGCCAATTCATTGACAGTCGGAACACGGCCATAAGTTTTTGAAAGTTCCTCTTTGGCCCTGCGAATTTTATTCGCCATTTCCTTTAATGACCGGCTTACTTTAACCGTTCCATCATCACGGATAAAACGTTGGATTTCACCAATGATCATAGGTACAGCATACGTTGAGAATTTCACTTCAAACGATAAATCAAATTTATCCACGGACTTCAAAAGGCCAATACAGCCTATTTGATAAAGGTCATCCGGTTCGTAACCTCGATTGAGGAATCTTTGCACCACTGACCATACAAGCCTCAGATTGCTGTTGACAATCAGGTTCCTCGCATCTTGGTCACCGCTCTGGCTGCGTTGGATTAAATTCCGCAATTCCTCATCTTTTAAATGGGGCTGGCCTTTCTTGCTCTTTTCTTTTTTAACCTCCACATCCATATGCAAGTCTCCCTTAATTGCACAAAGCTCTGCTTGTAGTTAAGTGCTTTTTTAATCGAATGATCGTGCCTTCGCCCTTGTGGGAAATAATATTGATTTCATCCATGAAATTTTCCATGATGGTGAATCCCATACCGGAACGTTCAAGTTCGGGTTTTGTCGTAAATAACGGCTGTTTAGCCTCCTCGACGTCTTCAATGCCCAGCCCTTCATCCCGGATGGTCAATTCCACAGTATCGCCTTCGATGACCACTGAAATGTAGACCCATCCTTCCGGATCGCTTTCATAACCATGGATAATCGAATTCGTAACGGCTTCTGACACGACAGTCTTGATCTCTGTCAATTCATCCATCGTCGGGTCCAATTGGGCAATGAAAGCCGCAACAGTTACCCTGGCAAAAGATTCATTTTGGCTAAGTGCAGAAAATTTCGTTTCCATTTTATTTTTCATCTTAGGCAACCCCCAGTCTTTGCAAAGCGTTTTTTTCGGATAGTTCCATTTTAACAATTTTAAACAACCCTGACATCTCAAATAACCGCTTTACTGCTGGAGAAATTGCACAGACCACCATTTCACCTTGCTTTTTGTTTACCTGCTTATAGCGCCCTAAAATAACTCCGAGCCCCGAACTGTCCATAAAATCCAATTCTTCCATGTTAAGGATGATATGCTTGATATTATGCTTTTGAATGGCTGCCTCTGCCTGGTTTTTCAATTTTTCTGCTGTATGATGATCCAAATCACCTTTGAGACGAATGCACAATACGCGGTTTTTCGCCTCCATATTAATCGTAAGACTCATTATATACAGCCTCCTTCACTGTCTTATAAAGAGTCAAATTCTCTTTTTCACCTGGCGATTCCTCCTTACTAGCAAAACTAGTGGAGTTTCGCCTAAATTAGTACGATTAACAGGCAATGCGACAATTTATTCTATTTCGCGTGGGTAAACATGCCGAAAGCCCTTTTATACAATTGCCACCAGCTCGCTTTTTCAATAGTTTCCTTCGCAACGATCGGAGATTCGACATACACCTTACCGTTTTTCTTCAATTCAAGCGTACCAATTTCATCCCCTTTTTTAATCGGGGCATCCAAATCTTTATCAAGCGTGATTTTTTTTGTAAAGTCCTTTGCCGTTCCGTTTTTGGCTGTCAAAACTGAAATAGGTTCACTTGTGACCCCCACCACGGATTTTTTGTGTCCTTTACTTACCTTGGCTTCACCTAACACCTCGCCGCGTTTATAAATCGGGTATGTGATGTATTGTGAAAATGCATAATCTAACATCTTGGTGACCTGAGCATTTCGTTCTTTTGGAGAAACTGCTCCGAAAACGACGGCAATGACACGCATATTCCCTTTTTTGGCAGTCGCTGTCAAACAATACTTCGCTTCATTTGTGAATCCTGTCTTCAATCCATCGACCCCAGGGTAAAATTTCACTAATCTGTTCGTGTTGACAAGCCAGAATTTCTTTTCGGTATTTTCACGGAGATAATCTTCATATGTACCCGTGAACCTTGTAATCGTATCGTATTTCAATAATTCCTTTGCCATGATCGACATATCATGTGCCGAACTGTAATGATCTTTAACAGGAAGGCCTGTTGCGTTTTGGAACTTTGTATTTTTCAATCCGAGATCTTTCGCCTTTTTGTTCATTTTCCTAACAAACTCTTCTTCCGAACCAGCTAGACGTTCAGCCATAGCCACCGATGCATCATTCGCCGAACCGATCGAGATGCCCTTGAGCATTTGTTCTGTGGTCATTTCTTCACCTGGCTCGAGAAAGATCTGGGAACCTCCCATCGATGCTGCATACTCACTAGTCCTGATTTTCTCCTTCATGCTAAGTTCGCCTTTATCGATCGCTTCCATGATCAACAGCATCGTCATGATTTTCGTCATGCTTGCCGGTGAAAGGCGAACGTCTGCATTTTTATCATAGAGAACAGTACCTGTATCCCGTTCAATCAAAATAGCGGATTTAGCATTTGCCGCCAATTCGACTCCTTTTTCTTCAGCTGCTTTTGTATGTGGGATGCTAAAACCCAATGCTACCAAAACGGTTAAAAATAGAGAAAGAATCCGCTTCATCTCCATACCCTCCAATCTTTATAGGTTTTATTTTTTCCATTAAACCCATTTTTATACAAATAAAGATGAATTTTGAAACATATATTGGATATAGGGTAACAAAGTGAACCAAATTAAAAGAGGATGCGCATGGGCATCCTCTTTTAACATTCAATGGAATAAACGTAAAAAGGCCGCTTAATGGCGGCCTTTTTACGTTTATTCCATGATCTCTTTATAGATCAATGTAGGTTTTTCTATTTTCTCTTTTGAAATCGCAATGCTTTCATACAATTTTTCTTTTACTTTTGAAACATCTTCAAAATTGCTGTAAATCGTCACTAGGGATTCACCTTTTGCCACGGTTTCCCCGATTTTTTTACGAAGTACCAGTCCGACTGCCAAATCGATCTCTGATTCTTTTGTTGCCCGCCCGGCGCCTAACAGCATGGCTGCCGTTCCTACCTCATCAGCGATGATTTCCGATACATAGCCGTCCTCTTTCGCTTCCAGCTCGAAAGTATGAGCAGCCTGCGGTAGTTTTTCAGGCTGATCCACAACCGAACCATCGCCTCCCTGCGCTTCTAGGAAAACCTTGAATGAGTTAAGTGCAGAACCATCCTTAATCGCATTTTCCAGCAAGGTTCTTGCTTCTTCCAGCGAGCTTGCCTTTTTGGCAAGGTATACCATATGGCTTCCTAGTGTTAAAGAAAGTTCCGTTAAATCTTCCGGTCCCTCTCCTTTAAGCGTATCGATGGCTTCCTTCACCTCTAAAGCATTTCCGATTGCGTAACCCAACGGTTGGCTCATATCGGAAATGACGGCCATCGTGTTTCGTCCCACATTGTTTCCAATGCTAACCATTGCATGCGCCAACTCTTCGGAATCTTCGAGAGTTTTCATGAAAGCGCCCGCTCCCGTTTTAACATCAAGTACAATTGCATCAGCACCAGCGGCGATTTTCTTACTCATGATCGAGCCAGCAATCAAACCGATACTGTTAACGGTAGCCGTAACATCGCGCAATGCATATAACTTTTTGTCGGCTGGAGTCAGGTTACCACTTTGTCCAATGACAGCTATCTTATTTTTATTAACAAGTCGAATGAACTCGTCGTTTTCTATTTCGACATGAAATCCTTTTACAGACTCCAACTTATCGATCGTTCCGCCTGTATGACCAAGACCGCGTCCTGACATCTTTGCCACTGGAACACCTACAGCCGCAACCAATGGTCCAAGCACTAGCGTTGTGGTATCACCAACACCGCCTGTTGAATGTTTATCGACCTTAATTCCTTCAATCATCGATAAATCAATTTGATCTCCTGATTCGACCATCGCCATGGTTAGATCAGCACGTTCCTGCTCATTCATGCCTTTGAAATAAACAGCCATTGACCAAGCGCTCATTTGGTAATCCGGAATCGTGCCATCGGTAAACCCTTTGATGATGAACTGTATTTCTTCCGTAGTAAGAGCCTTTCCATCACGTTTTTTCTCGATTAAATCTACCATTCTCATATTAGAATCCCCACTTTTTCAAAGACACCGGATTTCTTTAGGTGTACTTGTATTTTTGTTCGATTTATATGTCCTTAACGATATGCTTAACAAATTCAAGAAAACTGCTTTTCACTTTTTCAGTCGTTTCAATTACCTCTTCATGCGACAAAGGCTGATCAAGAATGCCTGCGGCCATATTTGTAAGGCATGAAATTCCAAGCACCTTCATACCACTATGCCTAGCCACGATAACTTCCGGAACTGTCGACATACCAACTGCATCCCCGCCAAGGATCCTTGCCATTTTCACTTCTGCCGGCGTCTCATAGGTCGGTCCTGTATTTCCGATATAGACACCTTCTTTAATATCCAAGCCTAGTGAAGCTGCTATTTTTTTTGCTTGCGTCCGAAGGCCTTTATTATAAGCCTCCGACATATCAGGGAATCTAGGGCCGAAGCGCTCTTCATTAGGACCAATCAATGGATTAGCCCCCATTAAATTAATATGATCCGTAATGAGCATCAAGTCACCTGGTTCATAGCTTTCATTTACGCTTCCGGCAGCATTCGTTACAATTAACTGCTCAACACCAAGTAGTTTCATTACTCGTACAGGAAAAGTGACCTTCTCCATCGAGTAACCCTCATAAAAGTGGAAACGTCCTTGCATGGCTACAACTTTTTTGCCACTTAAATGTCCAATGATAAGCTGTCCAGCGTGTCCCTCCACAGTCGATACCGGGAATTCCGGAATTTCGTGGTAGGGAATAGTTATCGGATTTTCAATTTCATCCGCCAATACTCCAAGCCCAGAACCAAGAATCAGTCCTATCTCCGGAGAGCCTTCAATTTTACTTTTTATAAATGACGCAGCAATCTCTATTTTATTAAACATCTATTTACTCTCCCCTAAATTCAGATCGCCCAATATATTTTTTCCAAAGGCAGGCATTTTCACATCAAAATTAGCAGCGACCGTCGCCCCAATATCAGCAAATGTATCTCTTATCGGTAGTTCGGCACCTTCTGTAAATCGTTTGGAATAAACTAATAATGGGACATATTCACGTGTGTGATCGGTTCCTTCATGGACCGGATCATTCCCGTGATCGGCAGTGATGATCAATAGATCATCCTCTTTCAGTTTATCAAGGACTTCCGGCATCCGGGCATCGAATTCTTCCAATGCCTTTCCGTAACCCTCTGGATCGCGGCGGTGACCGTATAAAGCATCGAAGTCGACTAGATTAAGGAAACTTAACCCTTTGAAATCCTGTTCTACCGTTTGGATTAATTTATCCATTCCATCCATATTGGATACGGTCCTCAATGATTCAGTGACACCTTCCCCATCAAAGATATCAGAGATCTTCCCGATTGCGAGCACATCATATCCAGAATCTTTCAATTCATCCATTACAGTCCGGTTAAAAGGCTTCAACGCATAATCATGACGGTTAGGCGTTCTTTTGAAGTTGCCTGGTTCACCTGTGAACGGTCTGGCAATCACGCGTCCAACCTTGAACTCATCAGCCATTGTGATTTCACGGGCAATTTCACATATCTTGTATAATTCGTCTATTGGGACGATATCTTCATGTGCAGCAATCTGTAATACGGAATCAGCTGATGTATAAACGATCAGCGCACCCGTTTTCATATGTTCCTCGCCAAGCCTTTCGATAATTTCCGTGCCGCTTGCCGGGACGTTCCCAATAATTCCCCGACCCATCTTCGCCTCAAGTTCATTGACTAATAATTCCGGGAAGCCATCTGGAAATACACGGAATGGAGTCGATATATTTAACCCCATGATTTCCCAATGTCCAGTCATCGTATCTT
This sequence comes from Brevibacillus sp. JNUCC-41, assembly GCF_014844095.1. Classification (NCBI taxonomy): domain Bacteria; kingdom Bacillati; phylum Bacillota; class Bacilli; order Caryophanales; family Bacillaceae; genus Peribacillus; species Peribacillus sp. JNUCC41. The sequence goes on from NZ_CP062163.1 coordinate 5,273,207, forward strand.
TTCCTGTAGAGGCTTCCTTCATTTTCGTGTAGTATGCGAGAGGTTGCTGAGCTTTATCAATCCCCTTGATTTCACGGATATTGCCTAAACCCAATTTTGCGAGAGTCGGCATGTTCAATCCATTCATTCTTTCTGCGATATGGCCAAGTGTATCCGCCCCTTTATCGCCGAATAAATCTGCATCAGGCGCTTCGCCAATCCCAACTGAATCCATAACTATTACAAATATTCGTTTAAATGCTGAATTTCCTTTCATGAGTCATTCCTCCTAAAATAGTAAATCACTTTTTATACTCTCTATAATACCCTTATGCTGCTCAGTTACTCTTCATTTAAATGAAATCGCAAGAACGTCAGAAGTCTGACCTCTCTACATTGTAAACGATTACCATGATGTAGACAAATAATATATTTCGTAATGAAACAAAGTGCTCCAAGATGCATGTTGGAATTATTTGCAGCCTCTATAGCAGTCCGTACAAACGGAGAATAAGGCTGCTCCTCCAACTGCCTCGCAGTTAAATTCACAACCTTTTCTATCATTCTACTATTCTTTTAAGCTCGCGGATGGAATTTTGAATATACATCCTTGATCCGTACGTTCGTAATATGTGTATAAATTTGAGTTGTCGAAATATCCGCATGACCAAGCATTTCTTGGACGGCACGTAAATCAGCCCCGTTCATCAATAGATGTGTCGCGAACGAATGTCTTAGTGTATGCGGTGTAATTTCTTTTTCAATTTGTGCCGATTTTACAAGTTTTTTTAGAATCTTCCAAAATCCCTGCCTTGTCAGCCTGTTTCCATGATGATTCAAAAAAAGTGAATCCGTCCTGTGCTTGGGACTGGCCATTTTCCCCCGGGAACTTTCCATATAATGTTCTATCGCACCCAATGCAGTTTGTCCAATCGGAATGATCCTCTCTTTATTTCCTTTCCCTACGCAACGGACAAAACCCATCGATGCATGGACATCACTCACATCCATGGATATCAACTCACTGACACGCATACCCGTCGCATACATCAGTTCTAGCATCGCCTTATCGCGTAAACCGAATTCATCCATTTTCTTCGGGGCATCCAATAGTGCTTCAACCTCTTCCATGCTTAATACCTTTGGAAGGCTTCGTTCCGGTTTTGGTGTTTCTATATGTATGGACGGATCCTGCTCGGTTACTTTTTCCCTTAGAAGAAATTGATGAAAAGACCGAATGGAAGCTATATGACGCGCCACCGTCTTCGACGATTTCCCTTGATCCTTCAAATGCATGAGAAAATGCAGGATGTTCACCCGCCGTGAATCATTCCAAGCTTCAATGGTTTCAACATCTTTCAGATAGCTCCAATATGATCTTAAGTCACGCTCATACGAGACGAGCGTATTTTTGGCAAGTCCTTTTTCAATGGTTAAAAAATGAATGAAATCCCTAATTTGATTCTCCATATTCATTACTCCCCGTTTAAATAAAACAACATTAAGCGTTCAAGCCATGCATCATCACCCGTATCAACAGCTTTCGATACTTTTACGGCCATGCCTTTCGGTTCATCATAACGATGATAACTTTGATATTCCTGATTTAACCATACCATTCCTATATAAAAAAGAACAGTGAAGCTAACAAAGAGAACCATCACTTTAGCCGTGTGCAAAACAAGCGATAATGATGTTTTCATCATCTTTCCCCTCCCATTCGATCCTTTGTATCAATCTATGCCCAACAGGACAAGTTTTATACGTGTTTCGGAAAGGAGAAAACAAAAACAGTCCTTCCTTTTAGAAAATAGGTTTTTAAAATGCAGAAAACCTTCTCCATTAAATGGAAAAGGTCCGACTTCATTCACCTTTATTCTCTTCTTTGTCATGACATCGATGACAAATGCCATGAAAGGTTAATCTATGGTCTTTAATCTTGAAGTTCCAGTCGCGTTCCACAATGTCTTCTACGTCTTCAAGTAGGTCTTCCTGGATCTCATCTACCGCACCACATTCCACACAAACAAGATGATGATGGAAATGCGCAGCTCCTTCTTGTCTTAAATCATAACGGGAAACCCCGTCTCCAAAGTTAATTTTATCTACTATCTTCAATTCAGTCAGCAACTCTAGCGTACGGTAAACTGTTGCCAATCCAATTTCCGGCGACTTTTCTTTGACAAGGAGGTAAACGTCTTCTGCGCTTAAATGATCCTCTTCATGCTCAAGTAAAACGCGGACGGTCGCTTCTCGCTGAGGCGTTAATTTGTAGCTGGACGAGTGTAACTGCTTTTTTATCCTATCAATTCTGTTTTCTATTTCCATACCTAATATTCCCTCCCGCGCCGCTATCTTATCCATTATATCAAAAGAGGGAAAACTGTCAAAATAGATTTCTTGTTAATGATAAAAAAATTTGCGGGAACGGTAGATTTTCATTAATGACCCAATAAACTTACGACATTTTTCATTAAAGAAGGGGATAAGTATGCTTCAAACGCAGCAGCCGTAATCAAAAATAACCCCGACAAAACCAATGAGAAAATATACCGCGAAATTATCGGCTTCAGCGGTTCACGAACCTGCTTTAGGAAAATCCGGCTGATCATTTTCATTGATAGTGCGACGGCAAGGACGGTTATTACGATGAATATCGGGACAATGAATATATTTTGGGGCAGAATGGCGACAAACGATAATAAGAATCCGCTCCATCCCATTTGATTGACTAAAAAGCCGACTGTGAATCCAACAACCATCCCTTTTATAAATAACAAAACCAGGATGACAGGCAAACCGATGACCGATATTCCCAGAATCCAGATGACCCCGATATATTTTATATTATGCATAATACTTTGGCTGAACATATCATGCGAAGATGCAAATTCACCCTTGGATACTTGTCCGAAAAATTGCGATAAATAATAGAACAAGTCTTCCTTTTGCGTAAAGCTCAAACTATTCACCAATATTGCCCCAAAAATGACGCCCATCAAAAAAAGCACAGTGATAAAGACATATAATGAGGAATGTTCGTTAATATGTTTCATTACGGCATTTTGTACGACAGATTTTTTTTTCATCTTTCATCCTCCCAACTCCGCTTACTAGAATCTATGTTTTCACTCTCTCATTTATGCTAAGAAAACTTTCCCCATCAGCCAAACACTTTGAATCCAATCCGTGTTATAATTTTCCATATCAATAATATGGAGGCCGGATATGAAAGCTATATTAATGGATTTTCCCGAAAAAATTGAAACCCCACGATTATATCTAAGACCTTGTCAACCTGGCGATGGCCTGGACCTTTACGAAGCCATTGTCCATTCTAAACCTGAATTGAAACAGTGGCTGCCGTTTGCACATCAAGATTTTTCGTTGGAAACTTCTGAACAGAACGTCCTTAAGTCCTTTGCGGACTTTATTTTAAAAGAGGATATCAGGCTCCATATTTATAGGAAAGAAGACGATCAATTCATTGGCTCCACTGGTCTGCACCGAATTAATTGGGATATCCCTAAATTCGAAATTGGCTATTGGATCGATACAAGATACAGTAAACTAGGCTACATAACGGAGGCAGTGGAAAAGTTAACTAAATTTGCCTTTTACCATTATGGCGCAAAACGAGTCGAAATCCGCTGTGACCCTAATAATATAGCCAGCAAACGGATTCCTGAGAGGCTGGGATATACCCTTGAAGGTATTTTGCGTAATGACTGCCTCAGTGCAGACGGCAAGGAAGTGCGGGACACCTCCATTTATGCAAAAACAACAACCTGAAAAAGTCCTGACAGATCTCATCTGTCAGGACTTTTTCAGGTTTATTCCTTTTTGACCTTTCCGTACTTTCCTCCGCCCCCCACTTCAAAAGAAAGCGTCCCTTTTCTGGCAGAATCGATGTAGAACGCCAATTTTTCAGGAACGATTTCCATGAGCTGTTCAAGCGTAACTTCATGAAGGATATTCATCTCTGTTCCAAATGCCGCCAACAGTTTTTCCATGGATTTAGGTCCGAGTCCTGGGATGAAATCGAGTGGCACTTGATGGATATACGGCGGCCTTTCCCTTCCGTTTCTTCCGGCCAGCTCGGAAATGGAGAGTTCTTCGATCCTGGACGATACCCCTTTAATAATGGATTTATTACCACACTCGGGACATTGTTCATCATCCCTCAATACCTGGTGTAAACACCCTGAACATACGGTTTGATGATACTTTCCCAATAAGGGGTTCAATCCATAATTAACGGCCACCTTACGATTCCCTTTTTCTTTAAGGGCTTTTGCAAGCTCATTGAAACTTGGTTCTTCAAGCAGGACTTTTTGATATTCACGGGCGATTTTCCCAAGCGAATGCGCATCGGAATTTGTCACGAATACATAGGAGTCCAACTCCTCGATATCCTTGACCATTTCTGTATCTGAACTTAAACCAAGTTCGATGGCATCAATGAGCTTCGGATCGAATACTTCTGTCAGACTGGATCGCACCCCTTTTCCATATAAGCTTTTAAATGGGGTAAAAACATGTGCCGGAATAAACAGGCCTCCCAGTGACTTCACGATCTTTTGCAGCGTTCTTCCATCACAATAAATCCTTTGGGAGCTCAAGGTGATATTTTTAACATGTCCACCCATCCATGAAGAGAATTCCTTCATCGCTTTTAAAGTGGGAAAATAGGCGAGGACATGGATCGGTCCATTACAATTCTGATCATAAATTTCAATCTCCGAGCCTGGAATGATGGTTGTATTCTTGTATTGAAGTCCGCCTTCAATCTTTTCCGTGATTTCGCCATCAAGAATCCCCGCTTCGATTTCTTCGATAATTTCAGGAGAATGGCAATCGATTATTCCGATTAGATCAAGGCCCTTCCTTTCACTTGCCACTTGCAGCACATTGCTGAAGGTTAACGTTTTAGCACCTGTTATTTTTACGGCCCTTCCGCTTCTCGTTCTGCCTATATGGATATGCAGGTCAGCGTAAAATTCTTTCATTTATGATGTCATCGCCCTTTTCAACTGCAGATACTGAACTGCATATGCCGTTTTGGCATCCTGGATTTTCCCTTCATCCATATAAGTTTGAGCTTCCTCCAACGTGAGTTCAAGCATCTCGACAAATTCATCTTCATCCAGTGGGGCCGCATTTTCTTTCTTTTTCAAATTGTGGGCCATATAAAGGTGGACCAATTCATCGGCGAAACCTGGGGATGTATAGAAGGATATGATGTGCTCCATTTTTTCACATTCATAACCTGTCTCCTCTTCCAGTTCCCGTTTAGCCGACAGAACCGGCTCTTCGCCTTTTTCCAGCTTTCCTGCAGGAATTTCCACCAAGCTCCTCTCCAGCGCTTTACGGTACTGCTCAACCATGATGATTTTATTGTCTGCCGTGAGAGCTATGATGGCAACCGCCCCCGGATGTTTGATTATTTCACGTTTACCCGTTTTCCCATCTGGAAGCTCTACATCATCCACTTGCAGGCTGATTACCTTTCCCGTAAAGATTTTTTTCGAAGATAGCGTTTTTTCTTCAAATTTTTTCATCCTGACCACTCCTCTGTTCTAATTGCAGCATGATTCCTCATACATTTTACCATAATAGAGATGGAGGGCGATTTAATGAAAGTTTACGTATTGGAAAAAAGCGTTACTTTATCCGGAAAGAGTTGGGAAATCCTTCAAAAACTAAAGCAATTACAAAATCAATATGTCTATATCAATGATTGGATTGCCGACATACATGATCAGGTGCCGCCCACTCCTTTTAAACGGATCAAGTGAATTCTTTGAGTGAAATGGATTTCTCCTTTACAATGAAGTAAAGGGAGTGGATAACATGAAAAAACGCAGACTAGGAAATTCTGACTTGCTAGTTTCTGAAATCGGGCTCGGATGCATGTCATTGGGGACTGTTGAAAATCATGCATCCGAAATCATACAGTCCGCTTTAGATGAAGGAATCAATTATTTTGATACGGCTGACTTATATGATTTCGGAATGAATGAAGAAATCGTCGGAAAGAATTTAAAATCGGTCCGCGATAAAGTATACATAGCCACCAAGGTCGGAAACCGCTGGAATGAAAATAAAGATTCCTGGAGCTGGGATCCATCTGGAGCCTATATTAAAACGGCAGTAAAAGATAGCTTAAAGCGATTGGGTACTGATTATATTGATCTTTATCAGTTACATGGCGGCACCATTTCAGACAATATCGGAGAAACGGTAGAAGCATTTGAAGATTTGAAAAAAGAAGGCTATATCCGATATTATGGCATTTCCTCGATTCGTCCGAATGTAATCAAGGAATTCACTGAAAAGTCTGAGCTTGATTCCGTGATGATGCAGTTTAATCTACTTGACCGCCGCCCAGAAGAGTGGCTGTCCCTTTTGGCCAACAAACAGATCAGCATTATCGCCCGTGGCCCCCTTGCCAAAGGGCTGCTCAGTGAAAAAATGCTTGAAAAGGCAAATGAGGATGGATATCTTGACTATAGCTATCACGAACTTAAAGATTTGCTTCCGCAAATAAAAGACAAACTTTCTGATAGGAAGTTGAATGAAACCGCACTTCAATATGTATTGTCACACCAAAGCGTCGCTACCGTTGTACCAGGAGCAAGCTCAGTACAGCAGCTCCGTGAGAACTGCCAGGCCGCTAACAGCCCTTCACTGTCCAAAACCGAGTTGGATATCTTGAAGCAGTTGACCAAAGCGAACAAATATGAAAGTCACCGGGAGTAAAAGAATAAAACTAAACTAAATGTTTCAAAGGAACGTCAGGACACCCTTTAGGCTGCACTATCTCCGTTTAACCAACGTGATAGGCAGCCTTTTTCCGTTCCTTCATTTTTTCGCCTTACTGCTTCTTTACCGCTTTCAAGTTCCCCATCATTCCAATCCTTCCAAACCAATTTAACTTCATACCAACATTTTTAACTTTTTCATTAGACATTCGCAATTTAATGTTGTACAATTCAGTTGTACACAATTGAAAATAAGAAGATAAGGGAGAAAAAATGATGACAAAAACATTATTTACAACGTCTGTAACAGTTGATGGCGGAAGAGAAGGAACAGCAATTTCTGCTGACGGCAACTTCACGGTTGATATTGCGATGCCTGGTACACCTAGGGCTAAACAGATGCCTGAAGCATCTAATCCGGAACAGCTTTTTGCAGCTGGATATGCTGCATGTTTTGATAGTGCTTTGCAATCAGTTGGTAAAATTGAACGCGTTTCTTTCGATTCCAAAGTCACCGCAAACGTCAGTCTTTTGATGGGTGAGATGCATCAGTACAGCTTGGCTGTAACTTTGGCAGTGAAGGGATCCGGGGTCGACAAGGAGACGTTCGAAACCCTTGTTCATAAGGCGCATCAAATGTGTCCTTATTCAAAAGCGATCAATGGCAATGTGGACGTCGCCTTTGAAATAGATGTAGATTGAAATCCGACAAAAAGACGCTTGGCATCACCAAGCGTCTTTTCTTTGCTAAAATTCCTGTAATGTTTTCAATAGTTGGAGCAGCGAAGCTTTTAAATCCTCAACCACCTTCTTATCATCACCCGACATTGCCGAAATGCGATCTGGAATGAAACAGGCCTCTTCCTGTAAACCAAGTCCCTTATCCGTCAACTTAATCATGACAGACCGTTCATCCTCAGACGAACGTTCACGGACAATCAAGCCATTCTGCTCCATTCGTTTCAACATGGGGGTAAGCGTTCCTGAGTCGAGGGCAAGGAGCTCCCCTAGTTTTTTTACTGTAAGTGTATCCTGTTCCCATAATAGAAGAAGAACAAGGTATTGAGGATATGTCACTTCGAGTTTATCAAGCAGCGGTTTATATTTCTTCGTCATTTCCCTTGAACTTGCATAAAGCAGGAAACATAATTGGTCTTCCAGTACTTTTTCTATTTTACTTTGCATCATATCACCAGCTAATTGTAGTCCATCCGATATGAAAGCATATCGAACTTATCTTTAATATAATCGTTATACTTTATAAAATAAAGGAATATCAGCAAGGAATGGTCTTTCTGAATGGAAAAAGGGAGCCAGCTCTCTTAATAAACCGCTCCCTGTTCTTCATTTATAGTTCTTCCAGTTCAGGTTGCTTTCACCCAATAGTTCTTCGAATGATTTATTCTTCTCCCGACGCTTTCTTTCTTCGCGTTTTTTTTCTTCTTCCGCTGCCCGTTTTTCTTGTTCAGCCTCATTAAGTTCTTTTTGCTTTTGACGAAGCTGGGACATGATATCTTGATTGATCATATCACCGAGTTTCAATGAAGATGATTCTTTATCTTGGTTTTTGCTTTGATTTTGATTTCGCTGCTGTTTCTTTTTCACCCTTAAAACCTCCTGGCCATTTATGAAATTATTATATCACGACTGCCGTTTTCCTCGTCATGGTTTTCAAACAGTGTTTTCCCATTTCCCTCATGGTAAAATAAAGAAAATCAACTGAGGAGGACCTCTCATGAAGAAATGGTGGTTTACACTGGCTGGAATCCTATCGTATATCATCGGCGTCGGCATTTATTTTTCCAATCGGATCATGTACATGAAAAAGAAGGAAGGTGATTTTATCCAGAATCGTGAAATCATGGCTAAACGCCTGATCACGGAGGATTTTGATAATCTGCCTAAAACGGAAATTTGGGTATCGTCACCATCCGGATATTCCTTGAAATGCTTGTTTATCGAACCGCATGATACTAATAAGTGGGTGGTCATTTCCCATGGTGTGACGGAGAACAAAGTCAATTCGATTAAGTACATGAATATTTTTCTTAAGCGAGGCTTCAATGCCATCATTTATGACCACCGCCGGCATGGGGACTCCGGGGGCAAGACGAGCAGTTATGGACATTATGAAAAATTCGACCTGAAGGCTGTAATCGATGAATTGAAAAGACGTAAAGGTCCCGACCTTCATATTGGCATTCATGGAGAATCCATGGGGGCTGTAACCCTGCTTTTATATGCCGGAATGCTTGAAGATGGTGCTGATTTTTACATTGCCGACTGTCCATTTTCAAATTTCGAGGATCAGATCAAACACCAGCTTAAACAAGTAGTCCCACTTCCCTCTTGGACCGTGTTTCCGCTTGGGCGTACGTTCATCAAACTCCGTGATGGATATTGGACAAATGAAGTGTCACCAATCGATTATATGAAAAATATCCGAAACCCCGTGCTCTTCATCCATAGTGAAAATGACAGTTTCATTCCCGCTTCCATGACAGCGGAATTATATGCAGCAAAAGAGGGCCCAAAGCAGCTGTACATCGCTAAAAAAGGGGCCCACGCTCAATCTTACAATGAAAATCCAAGAGAATATGAAGATCAAATCGATCAGTTTCTAAAACTTGTCTGAGAAGAAAAGAGAGGGAATCAAGATTCCCTCCTTGCTTCATTTAGATTTTATAAAAAAGCTCATCCTCGGATTTAAGATTTGATTCGGACTTTTTAATTGAAAGCTGTTCGCTTCCGGAACAAAGTCTATTTTCATGACTTCATCAAGGAAAATCATTTTTGATTTCTCCACATATAGAGGAATCCCGTTTGTTTCCACTTTTTCGGTACCTTCTTCAGGTTCGTTGACCCACCATAGCGCGGTCACACCACTTACCACGCAGCCACAGCCATCAGTATCATATTTCAACTGTAAATATCCTTCTTGTTCCTGTACCTTATCGACTATTTTCTCAGCCGCTGTTTCCGTCCATTCAATATACATGATTGCACGCCTCCCGATGTCTTTCCTTTCCCCCATTATAAACGATAAAAACGCTTCTGTTAAAGAAACTGCCTGCTTCCTTTTACAAGATCAGCCACACGAACACCGTGCTAGCAAATGCCGATTCTCTTACGCATCGTAATCCCTTTCATCACGATGCCGTTTCGAAAATGAAAGGCTGTCCCTTGGAACAGCCTTTCCGCTCATCATTCCGTTATCCTTACATCCGCTATATCGGAAAGCCTGATATAGTGAACCTGCTGAAACCGATCAACGATATGAAGTTTTTGGGTGGGTTCATTATAATAATGGATCCTGCCGATTAACAGCTGATACCGGTTTCCTTCATAATGTGCAATCGTAACATCCTTTCTTTCCTCCATCGCTTCCCCCATTACAGCATTCATTTCTTCCAATTGCTGCTCATCCAAGATGCGCTTCGTTTCATAGCCATCCTCCACCACCCAATCCCGCAGCATCTTCACATGCTCCGGTAACATCATCGATGTCCATTTGATACGGCCGCGATCACGAATCATTCTTTTCCCTCCCTTCAAAAAGTCACCCCTACGCCTTATGCCCACCAAGCAGCCTGCTTCGGTAAACGGCTGTACCCGCTTCCGTATACGAAACCGCACGCAATAACGATTTGGCTCCATATTTATGGCGAATTCGATCAACCGTGTAACTCAATTCCCGCTTCTTCCAGCGCGAAGCATCGAATAAAGTCAGCTGCATTTCGTTATCATCCACAATATTCGAGAGTCTGACCTCTATGCTCCGAACCGTTTTTTGCTTATAGTTCTCATGAAAAAGCTCCAGACAAACTTTATATAACTCCATCGTAATGTTGGTCGGCTCGCTAATCGAACGCGAACGATGGAAACCCCCGCCAAACTCATCCTTGCTGTAACCAATGCTTAGGCTCACCGTTCTTCCTGCCTTGCGATGGGTGCGTGCCCTTCTTCCAACTTCTTCGCAAATTTCCAGCATGACCTGCTTCACCTCATGCTCCTCCTTATAATCCCGCAGCAGGATTTGGCTTTTGCCGAAGCTTACCTGCCCTTCGATGATCGCTGCCCCCATATCGGATAAATCTATTCCCCACGCATGGTGGTAAAGCTGATTGCCCATAATCCCAAACTTCGCTTCAAGTAATTCAAGATCATAGTTGGCAAGCTGCCCAACCGTAAATATCCCCATTCCATGAAGGGTTTTTTCAACGCGCCTGCCGATCCCCCACATTTCACGAAGCGGGGAAATCGGCCAAAGTTTGCTTGGCACATCCTCATACTTCCATTCGGCAATCCCTTTATGTTTGGCATCCAAATCAAGGCAAAGTTTTGCCATAAGCATGTTCGGTCCAATTCCAATTGCACACGGGAGCTGTAATTCGCGTTCGATTTCATCCTTTATCTTTTCAGCTATCATCCGGGCATCTCCCCATAAAGAAGCGGCACCATCGACTTTCACAAAACTTTCGTCCACACTATATACGTGAATCGCTTCTTTGGGCACATAACGGTTGAACAAGCGGGTGATTTCCGTCGAAACCCTTAAATAGGTCGCCATTTTAGGTTCAACGACGACAATCCTCGGATCATTCGGGATCTCAAACATCCGCGACCCTGTCTTTATGCCAAATTCCTTCTTCATTTTTGGAGAAGCCGCGAGCACAATGCTTCCTGTCCTCTTCAAATCACCAACCACCGCCAGATAACAATCAAGCGGGTCCAGACCAAGCATGACTGCTGAACAGCTTGCATAAAAACTTTTCATATCGATACACATAATTGATTGTTTCGGCATCGTCCCATAATCCATCATTTCTTCACCCTAATAAGAATATACGTTCGCTTTTATTATATTCATAACTTTAACCGAATATACGTTCTTATTCAATGGAAGTTTTCATACAAATTTCTACTTTTTATTGTAATTTCCTTGAAAAATATAATCGACACTAAAAATGGATAAAATACCAAATTTAAACTCTGTATCCAAATTGTTTTTTTAAAAGAGAATCAATTAGTAGCTTGAATAATTTTCAATGAATCCATATACTCAGTTTTTTGAAATTCACACACCCTTTTCAATAGACTTTAGTCCGTTTATCATTTAGTCTTACTGCTCATTTTTTGTAATGAAACTGTAACCAAAATTATGTCTAATTGTCATAATGGTATTGTAGGATAATATTGTTAAGAATTATAGAGAGATAGAGAGGAAATGAAAATTATGAAGAAATGGATCGCTTCAGCTGCTGTTGCATCTGCCATGATGCTAACCCCACTGCAAGCCTCTGCAAATATTGGAGATCAAACCCTCAGACCCGGAATGACACATAGCGATGTCAAACAACTACAACAACTTTTAAAAACCAAAGGGTATTTCACATATACAGGTTCACTGACTACATATTACGGCACCTATTCTACATCTGCAGTAAAAAAATTCCAGAAAGCCAAAGGATTAACTGCCGATGGAATTGCCGGCCGGGGCACATTTAATGCGCTTGGTGTTTATAATGTCAATAATACAAGCCTGATAAGCTATGCAAAAACCTTAATCGGCAAACCTTACAAATGGGGCGGGACGACACCGACTGGATTCGACTGCTCAGGCTTCGTCTATTATGTATTCCAGAAATCGCAAGGAATTACCTTACCGCGTACAACATCATTACTCTATTCCAATACAGGTTTAAAAGTATCTTCACCAGCTAAGGGTGATCTTGTATTCTTTGATACTTCTTCTGGAAGAACAGGTGTATCCCATGTTGGAATCTATATCGGAAATGGTCAATTCATTAGTGCTACGTCTTCTAAAGGAGTAACCATCACGGATATGGATAATACTTATTGGAAACCAAAATATTTAGGTGCGAAAACTTTATAAAATCAGGACAAGAGCTCATCCTTGTGAGTGAAATCCAATAAAACAACCGGACAGATTCCAAGTGATTCAGTCCGGTTGTTTTATTTTATATATAATATTTCATCCGTTAAATCCTCTACTGTCACCATGAATGAAGAGTCTAAGTTAGAACGATTCATCATTTCGATATTATAAACATGCTCCAAGGGTAAATGGACGACTTCGAGAACCATGAATCGCTGACTTTCCGCTTTACTGACATGATTGAGGGCAGCAGTGACTGCCCTTTGTTCAGCTAAGCTTTTTTCATCCGTCAAAACAAGAATCAATTCCGCTTCCGCTTTCCCAGGAAATGATTTCTTCACCCCGCCCCGGTGCCATGGTTTCACTTTCATCCCGATTTCCAGCTCGGAATAATCGAGGGCATTACCATGTTGATCTTGAATATATGTATCATTGGTCACCTTATAGTACGTTCCTTTAATCAAAATCCTTTCATCGTCAAGATCCGTAATGAAACCTTCTTCCCCCTTATCAATGACTTCATCCATGTTCCAATCAGGGGATTGGCAGCTGCCCAGAATAAAAGCAACGAATATAGAGATATAAAGGTTCACTATCATCTTCATACAAATCCCTCCTAATAGAAATAGACGGCTTCTCGCTGAAATAGTTACCAATTATTTATTTAATATAGACAACTTCGGCCATTTCCAAAAGGGGAATGTCATCGACATTCCCCTTTGCCTATTATTAGACCAACTTTCACCTTTACCGGTATCGAAAGTTTAGCCTACTTTTTAAAAAATGCTTTTTTCCCTAATGTTTCGGTGATCTTCGGAAACATGTTATACCATTTCCCAGCTAAATTCATCCAGCCAGGGAGATTGATTTCCCTCTTATTGGTCAGCATCGCCGCTACGATTTTGGCAGCGACATCTCCAGGCTTAAGCATGAATTTTTCAACATTCTTTAAGTATGTACCTGATTCATCCGCAATGTTAAAGAAATTCGTTTCTATGGGTCCAGGATTGACGGTGGTCACAAAAACATGATCGTCCATCAGCTCGAGCCGAAGTGCGTTTGAATAGCCAAGAACCGCGAACTTGGTCGAAGAGTACAATGTTGATTTAGGAGTGGCGATTTTACCGGCCTGTGAAGCTATGTTGATGATATGCCCCGCTTTTCTCAGTTTCATATACGGAAGAACCAGCTTTGTGCAGGCCATCAATCCAATGACGTTGACAGCAAACATTGCTTTCGTTTCATTTAACTCCGTATCCTGTGCTTCTTTAAACGTGCCGAAACCAGCATTGTTGACCAACACATCCACTTCTCCTATTTGCGCATGGATGTCATTAAATACATTTGTCACCTGATCAGTATCTGCAACATCAAGCTTATAGGCATATGCATCAATCCCATATTGGGTGATCAGTTCATTCTTTAGCTGCAGTAATTTATCCAGGCTTCTGGCCAAGAGGACGAGACGGGCTCCCTGCTTTGCACTTTGAATGGCAACTTCCTTGCCAATCCCTCCGGAAGCACCGGTAATAACAATGACTTTGCCTTGCAACTTATTCAAAAAAATGAGCCTCCTTGCGAACATTAAGCGATTGAATACAGAATGACCCCTGATTGGATTTCTGTTTCGACTTCACCCAAGTCTTCTAAATAGTCCAGCTGACCGACCGTTTCCGAAAGTGTCAGGCCCACTTCCTGAAGGTATACTTTCGGAAAAAGCTGCTGACAAACTTCAAAGGCCGATAAAGGCCGATCTTGAAGCATGTTTTTCACCTGCATGGCACGGTTATGCTGCCGCTCGAATCGATATTGAATCAAGTCGGCAACCGCCTCTCCTTCCACTTCAGATCCATGTCCGGAGTAAACAGTGGAGATGGAAAGATCCAATAATTTCTGAAGTGATGCATTATATTGCAGTAAAGGACGAGGCCTCATGCCTCCGGGAAGTAAAGGTGGTTCCATTAATGGATTAGGTGAGATCTTGGCAAGCAAGTGATCGCCTGCGATCATGACACCGTCACTTTCCCGGTAAAAGGATAAATGACTTTGAGCATGCCCAGGAGTCTCGATCACTTTCCAGCCTGGAAGACCGGGGAGCTCATCTCCCTCAGCCAAATATCCATGAAGCTTCCGTTCACTAAGGAAACTGATTTCGTCGCGGTTATGGGTCAGTTCATTTTTCAGCTCTTCTGCCACTCCGAACTTTGTGGCATAATCAAGGAAAAAACGATTATGGGTTTCAAGGAATTCATCACTGATAGTCAACCAGCGCTGATTATTTTTGTGTCCATAAACCGGGATTTCCTTTTCAAAGAAATCGAGTGCACCAGCATGATCAGGATGATGATGGGTTAAAATGATTTGTTCGATATCAGTCAGTTTCAGACCCAAATCCCCAAGCCCTTTAGTCAGGGCTTCCTTTGATCGTTTTGTTTTCACTCCCGTATCGATTAACGTTAAAGCATCCCCTTTAACTACATAAACATTCACATCACCCACTGCAAACGGCGTGGGCAAAGCAAGTTTTGCAATATCTCCATTCCAATTCGCCATTATCTTATCCACCTTAGAAAATTATATTTATATAAATCTTTTTATACGCTAAACAGGATTCCTAGTATACTTATCATGTATAATTACCATTTTACATGTATTTTAAATCACTGTCATTATTTTCACATAATTCATGTCTACTTTTTGTCGTCCTTGCATATATTATCATTGACAGAGTACTGATATATCCTTCATAATCACAAGTAATTAAAGACGGCGTGGCATTGATTAAGGCCAAGTAAATTTATGATGGCGTAAAGAGAGTGAAGCTCGGAATGTGCTGAAAGGCTTCACCGCCCCCTCATTATTGAACCTACCTTATGAGCCTTCAGGAAAACCTGACGTAATTCCCGCGTTAGAGGATTCAAGTGCAGCTTTTCTGTTTATTCGTTATGGAAAAGTTGAACAAAGGTGGTACCACGGAAGCTAGACCTTTCGTCCTTTATTGGATGAGGGGTCTTTTTGTTTTTCAAAAAAAGGCCGAAAATACAAAAGAAAAAGGAGCGGGAAATATGGAAAAAATCGCATTTATCGGAGCTGGATCGATGGCAGAAGCAATCATTTCAGGGCTGGTGACCCAACAGGTGATCGAACCAGCAAATATTTTTGTTACAAATAAATCAAATGATGATCGGTTCGATTATTTAAAGAACCAATATGGTGTTACTGCCACAAGGTCGCTGCAGGAATTAGTACAGGATGCAAGCCTTGTCGTCCTGGCGGTGAAACCGAAAGACATTTTAGAAACGATGCAATCAATAAAAGAATACATCCGTGAGGAAATGCTGTTCATTTCCGTTGTTGCCGGGGTTCATACAACAAGCTTGGAAGGAATCGCCAACAAGCGGTTCTCGATCGTCCGTGCCATGCCTAATACATCGGCAGCCGTAGGAAAATCAGCAACGGCCCTTGCGGCTAACGGTCATACGAAAGACTCGCAATTACAAACTGCGATTACCCTTTTTGAAACGGTAGGTACGGTGGCAGTCGTAGACGAAACCCAGCTAGATGCGGTAACAGGCTTATCAGGCAGCGGCCCTGCTTATATTTATTACTTGGTAGAGGCATTGGAAAAATCGGCAGAAAAAATAGGTCTCGATTCCGAAACCGCCAAGCAATTGATTCTGCAGACACTGATGGGTGCGGCCGATATGTTACAGAAATCACCTAAAACGCCTGCCGTACTAAGAAAGGAAGTAACTTCACCAGGCGGAACGACTGAAGCAGGTCTGAAAGCACTTCAAGCACATCAAGTGGAAGAAGCATTCATTGCCTGTGTACAAGAAGCGACAGAGCAATCGAAGCGAATGGGTAATCAAATAAGTAAAGAACTGGCCAAATATGTAGTTTCGCAGTAAGACGCATGATGATGATCAGCTGTTGCCTGGCCACCCCTACAGCAGTGGCCAGGCAACAGCCCTTTATAAGATCTGGGCATCTTATAAAGGGTAACAGCGTTACTTTATAATCAGCATATCATTTTCATCGAAACTCCAATCCTTCGAATACGCAACCTCCCAATAGTAACCGTCGGGGTCTGAAAAATATCCGCTGTATCCTCCCCAAACAACATCCTGAGGTGATTTTTCGATTGTTCCCCCAGCCTTTCCAGCCTTGTTGATCACATCATCCACTTCTTGAATTGATTTAGCATTATAAGCGAGCGTAAGACCTGGGAACCCCTTTTTCTTAGGCGGTTCTTTTTCGTTGATGTCTTTTACTAACTCCTCTAAAGGATACAAAGCAAGTTTCGTTCCGGCATTATTAAAAAATACGATTGCGGGTTCGCCCTCTTTAATCGATGTACGGAATCCCAATCCGTCCCGGTAAAACCTCAATGATTCAGTAATATCCCTGACACCTAAAGTGATAATGTTGATCCTGTTCATACTAGTCCTCCTTTTTCCATGTTTTAAGGGTAAATTCGACATCTGGATCACTTTTCCCTTTATAGCTTGATTGATCATCAGCCACACCATCACAAATGCTTCTTAAAGTTTCTAAAAATGCTCAACATTTGCATAAGGATCAATCCAAGGTGGAATCCCATCTTGAATTGATCCTTATGCAAATCACGTAGGAATTTCACTTTCTTTGCCGAATGAATACATGTTTTGTCATCTGTAAAGGAATTCCCTCATACTTATCGAATTCAACAACCAAAAGGGGGAATCTCGATGAATACAAGTGCAGTTGCCCGGTTACTGAATGTTTCCCATAGTACGATTCAACGCTGGGTCACCCAATTGAACATGGAAGTAGAACGGAATCAGCTTGGCCACTACCAGTTTTCGGATGAAGACATTGCATTATTGAGAAAAATCCAAGATCAACTGAACGAAGGCATCATTCTCCAAAAGGTCAGCATCTCAGATAAAAAAATTAGAAAAGCAAGCATCCAGAAACACTCCGAACCGGATAAAGAACATGATCAACTGCTAGAACGGGTCACCCGGCTTGAAAATGGTCTGAAAACAAAAGCGGACGATGTTGTATCCTATCAGCTTTTACAACACAGAAGTGAAATGGAAGACATGCACAAACTCGTTAAGAAACTCGAAGCCCGTATCGAAGCGTTAGAAACACCAATGGGTCAGCCGTTTGATTATTTACTCGCGGCTGAAGAGGCTGCTGCCACTAAAAAGACAAAGAAAAGGCCATTTATAAAAATGATTTTTGGAAACAGAAAGAATGATAGTTCATCATGGAGTACAGCCGACAGCGATTAACATCGGTTATCATTCATGATGAATCATGAGTACCCCACGATAGCCATTTTTCTCATGCCAGGCATTTCTTCAGTAATAGGACCTGATCTAATTAATCACCCCAAAAATAAAAAGGCCCGGCCAAGGTTTAAGTCTCACCTGGGTCGGGCCTTTTCTCATCTTAAATCAACACTGCACGGTCATTGAGCATTTTTTCACCTTTAATGCGCTGGAATTCGTTAAGCAGTTTTTCAACTGTAAGCTTCTGCTTTTCAGCACCTCTTGCTTCAAAAATGATTTGTCCTTTATCCATCATGATCAAGGAATTTCCAAGATCGATTGCCTGCTGCATATTGTGAGTCACCATCAACGTCGTTAGCTTGTTCTTTTCGACGATTTCCTTCGTCAGATTTGTAACAAGCTCTGCCCTGGAAGGGTCGAGTGCGGCTGTATGTTCATCAAGAAGCAGGATTTTAGGATCGGTGAAGGTCGCCATCAACAATGATAATGCCTGGCGCTCCCCTCCAGATAATAATCCCACTTTTGCAGTCATCCGATTTTCCAGGCCTAAATGAAGGGTACCCAAACATTCTTTAAAAAGTTCTTTCCGTTTTTTTGTCACCCCGAAGCCTAATCCTCTTCTATTGGTTCTGCCATAAGCGATCGCCATATTTTCTTCAATCGTCATATGTGGTGCAGTACCAAGCATGGGATCCTGAAAAACGCGGCCAATCATTTTAGCACGGGCATGTTCTTCAATGGCCGATACATTTTCCCCATCAATGATGACTTCACCGGCATCAGGGAGAATTTTGCCGGATATCATGTTCATCAGCGTCGATTTACCTGCCCCATTACTCCCGATGACTGTAATAAATTCGCCTTTTGCCATCTGCAGTTCCAGATTCCCAAGGGCTAGCTTTTCATCTGGTGTCCCTTCATTGAAGACCTTATAAATCTGATTTAACTGAAGCATATCCTTCTCCCCCTTTCGATAAAGTCCCACCATGGCGCATCTGTATTTCTTTGAGACGCCTTTTCTTTCGGCTTTTCTCTTTTTGTTTATCGGTAATTTTCGGAATGACAAGTGCCCCTACCACAATAAGTGCCGTAATTAATTTAACATCGCCTGTTTCAAGAAATTCTACGCGAAGTGCCAAAGTTACGACGATTCGGTAAATAATCGCTCCTCCAATGACCGCAAGGGTCGCACGTGCAATCGTTTTGGAGCCAAATAATGCTTCGCCAATTATAACGGATGCCAATCCGATGACGATGATTCCAATCCCCATGCCAATATCGCTAAACCCATTATATTGGGCAACCAAGGAACCCGAGAAAGCCACAAGTGCATTTCCAATCGCAAGGCCCAGGATCTTCATGTTTCCTGTATGGGCGGAAAAACTCTTGACCATCGCTTCATTATCACCCGTTGCCCGTAAAGCTAGACCGATTTCCGTTTTTAAAAAAGCTGACATCCCAGCTTGAATGATTAAAGCCACAATCAACATAACAATTAGTATGGCCCACGTTTTTGGCAAGCTATCACCAAGGCCCACAATCGATAAAAGACCATTCAACATATTGTCCAGGCCAGTGCCAGCCCAGGCATCCTGGATATTCGTGATAATGGTCGTTTGAGAAAGCAACGGAATGTTGGATGCACCCATGATCCTTAAATTGATGGAATAGAGGGCAATCATCATTAAGATACCTGCCAGAAGTGGATTGATTTTTCCTTTCGTATGCAGGAATCCCGTTATTGTCCCAGCAATGAAACCTGCCACCATGGCACAAAACGTGGCCATGGCTGGCGAGAAACCGTTAACGATCATAATGGCGGCCACAGAGGCACCTGTCACAAAACTGCCTTCCACAGTCATATCCGGGAAGTCGAGAATCCTGAATGTTAAATAAACACCTAGTGCCATAATCGCATAAATCATTCCCGACTCAAAAGAGTTGAATAAAGCTGAGAACATTTTTTTTCTTCCTTCCCCGAACAAAAGCAGAGTTTATTTTACAAACTCAGCATCTGCTTTCCATTCTTCTTTTATTTCAACACCCATATCTTTTGCTGCCTTTTCATTGATGACCAATTTCAGTTTTTGTGGATATTGAACTGCAATATCTCCAGGCTTTTTGCCATCCTTCAAGATTTCAACCGCTTTTTGCCCCGCTTCATAACCAATATCATAGTAACTGAATCCATATGCTGCAAAACCACCAGCATTCACGGAATCAAGCTCACCAACAAACAATGGAATATCTTTATCATTTGCCACCGAAATGACCGATTCCAGTGCTGAGACAACGGTATTATCAGTAATGATATAGAAAGCATCGGCTTTTCCGATTAATGATTCCGTTGCCTGTTTAACCTCGGCTGAAGTGGACACGGATGCTTCCACGACTTTCAAGCCCGCTTTTTTCGCTTCCGCTTTCACGTTTTTTATTTGGACGACGGAGTTTTGCTCCCCTGTATTATAAACGGTCCCAATTGTCTTGGCGCCAAGTTCTTCTGCCAGGAATTTCATTGATTTGGCAATGGCTTCAGGATGGGAATCCGTCGTACCCGTCACATTTCCGCCTGGCTTATCCAAAGATGTAACGAGCTCCGCCGCTACAGGATCGGTAACCGATGTAAAAACGATTGGTATATCCTTTGTCGCATTCAAAGCGCTAAGAGCACTAGGAGTAGAATTGGCAAAGATTAAATCCACTTTATCCCCAACAAAGTTATTGGCGATCGTTTGACTATTATTTTGGTCACCCTGTGCAATTTGAAGATCATATTTGGCATTGATGTCACTATCCTTCAATGCCGCCTGGAATCCTTCATAAGCCTGGTCCAGGGAATCATGCTGAACGATTTGTGTTACTCCAATGTTGAAGGTATCCTTTTTGCTTTCATCCTTTGCCGTATCTTTTTCCTTGTCATTTCCACACCCAGCCAATAATAATCCTGCGACCAATGTCATAGCTGCAGTTGAATATAATTTCTTTTTCATATTTTCCCCCCGCTTTTCTCTTATTTAAGATTAGGTTTTTTCTAGCGACGTCAACTTTTTCGCTTTTATTTCCTAAATTATAATCGTTTAGTCCCAATTATTCCAATATATTTTTTAACTTTTTAGAATTTTTTGAGTTCTAAATATAAAACATAAAAAAAGCTGCTGTGAAAGGGATGGTAACTTTCACAGCAGCTTTATGGAAAAATCAGTGTTCGACAACTTGGCTGACAATTTCGGTAACTGTAGTACGATCGATTTTTTCTTTGCCTTCTTTTAGGGCTTTCAATGTGGCTTTTGCCAATTCCAAGGGTATTTTACAGAATTGGATGATCTCTTTCGTTTCAATCTCTCCAATGTACGCATCGGCTAATGCAAGATTATGTTCCGTATGGGCAAGCATCTCATCGAAACCCCAGCCATCCGGATAAAAGTTCACACCACGTTCTGCATCTTCCTCACGGTTACGCAGGATATTGACCGTTTGGAGTCCGCGTCCAAATGCGATGGCAAGCTCGCGGTCCGTTTCGGTTCCATCGTACCAGTTCCACATATCAGACAGCATGACCCCCACTAAACCTGCAACATAATATGTGTAATCATCGAGTTCCTCTTCATTATGGATTTGCCAGTCCATAGTAACCCATTTTGCCATGCCTTCGGCCATTTCCTTTGTCGATTCCAAGACTTTGCCTTTTGCACCGGGAGGACAAAATTCAATCCAGTCCGAAAGAAACAGGGTCACCTCGGGAAGATCATCCTTATATGGTTCAAATAACGATTGAAGATCTTCTTCCCTGAAATCTGCATCAAGCAACTCACTAAGAGCCTTTAAAAGGGAAACCTTAATATCTGCAGGAAGACTGGGGTGATCCTCGATCTCATCGATGGCGCGCATGCAAAGGTACGCAGCTCCAATAGCTTCTTGCAATCCCTTTGGAAGGTAGCTGATTGGAATGAAAAAAGTCCGGCTTGTTTTTAGGAGAAAATCCATTGCTTTAGTATGTAGGTCACTTTTGTCAGTCATATTTACACTCCTTTAAATATCCAATGAACAATTGATTAATTATATCAAACATTGGCTTTGATTTCAGCTGCCCGATTCCCCTGAATACAAAGGAACTTTAATTGCCATTAGATCTTCACCCATAATCGTGTTTGCAAAGACCGCTTTGCTTTCCTCTTTTAGCCTCTCGGCATCCTCCGGAGTATACCGTGAGCTGATATGCGTAAGGATTAGATTCTTAGCTCCCGCTTTCAAAGCCGTTTCTGCAGCCTGAACGGTGGTCGAATGATAATAGGCTGATGCCATTTCGGATTCTTCCGCTGAAAATGTAGCTTCATGAACAAGGTAATCCGCCGATTCAGCAAGAATGATCGCATTGCTGCACATTCTTGTATCACCAAGAATCGTGATGATCCGTCCTTTTTGCGGAGCACCGAGATAGTCCTTCCCATTTAAGACACGGCCATCATCGAGATAGACCGTTTGTCCATTTTTCAATGCTTTAAAAAGAGGCCCCGGCTTCACACCTTCAGAACGCAGCCGGTCAACCAGTAAGCTTCCTGGTCGATCTTTTTCAACAATCCGGTAACCGATGCTGTAAATGCCATGATCAAGCGACATGGCCGTGACTGTGAATTGTTCGTCCTCAAACACTGCGCCTTCTTCTATTTCGATGATTTCCAAGGGATATTTTAAATGAGTTCCACTCACCTGTAAGCTCGTCTTAATAAATGCATCTATTCCTTGTGGACCATATACGGTCAATTTATCCACACCGCCCTGAAAAGATCTGCTGCTTAAAAATCCAGGCAGTCCGAAGATATGGTCACCATGTAAATGGGTGATGAAGATCTTTTCAACCTTTCGCGGCTTGACCGCGGTTTTTAATATTTGATGCTGTGTTGCTTCCCCACAATCGAATAACCAAACCGTCCCTCGTTCTTCCAATAATTGCAGGGCGATTGATGTCACATTACGCGCTTTAGCCGGAACGCCGGCGCCTGTACCCAATAAAACGAAATCCACTCATACTACCTCCGTTGCAAATGCTACTTTATCCATTAACTATAGCATAACCAAGGCCCTGTTTCATTTATGACCCCTAAAAACCGAAACCAAATTAAACTTTTAATGAAATATGAGAAAAAATGCGCAAATTGATTGCTTTGAGGGAAAGCTATACGTAAAATTAGAAATTGGTACACATACGGTAATTCCAACTTTATAGACAGATTTAACGGAAAGTTGAGGTTTTAACATGACAGAAAACAATAAACCCACAGCATTGATCATGATTTTTGGTGCTACCGGAGATTTAGCGAAAAGGAAATTGTTTCCTTCCATATATCGACTATTTCAAAAAGAGAAAATAAATAAGTTCGCCGTCGTTGGAGTAGCAAGGAGGCCATTGACGAATGAGGAGTTCCAAACAAGTGTCAAGGATTCCATACTTACTTTCGGACATGCAAAAGAAAAGGTCGACGAATTCATTTCCCATTTCCATTATCACTCCCATGATGTCTCCAGTTCGGAATCATATCTGCAGTTGAAGGACATTGCCGAAAAATTGGACGGACAATATCAATTAGAAGGAAACCGGATCTTCTATTTGGCGATGGCACCCGAGTTTTTCGGAACGATTGCCGAACAGATTAAAGCTCAAGGCCTGACCGACACGAATGGATATAAGCGCCTTGTCATAGAAAAGCCGTTTGGGCACAGTTTCGAAACAGCACAAAAATTGAATGAGCAGATTCGAACGGCATTCGCTGAAGATGAAATCTACCGTATCGATCATTATTTAGGTAAAGAAATGGTACAAAATATTGAGGTCATCCGTTTTTCAAATGCCCTATTCGAGCCGCTTTGGAATAACAGATATATATCCAATATCCAGGTTACTTCAAGCGAAACACTTGGCGTTGAAGAACGTGGGCGTTATTATGAAACCAGCGGTGCCCTGAGGGATATGGTCCAAAATCATCTGCTCCAAATGGTGGCCTTGCTTGCCATGGAACCCCCGATCGCTTTGACGACAGAAGAGATTCGAAGCGAAAAAGTGCGGGCATTGCGCTCACTTCGACCAATGAAAGTGGACGAAGTCAATCAATACTTCGTCCGTGGCCAATATGGTGAAGGAACGATAGACGGTCAAACACTTCCGGCCTACCGAAATGAACATAACGTAGATCCCGAATCCAACACTGAGACCTATGTGGCGGGTAAATTGATGATTGATAACTTCCGTTGGGCCGGTGTTCCTTTTTATATCCGTACCGGTAAGAGGATGGATGTCAAATCAACGAATATCGTCGTCCAATTCAAAGATATCCCAATGAATCTGTATTATAAAACGGAAGAAACGCTGAACCCGAATCTTCTCGTTATCCATATCCAGCCTGACGAAGGGATCACACTGTACTTAAATGTTAAGAAATCCGGGACGACATCCAATACAAAGCCAGTAAAACTGACCGTCTCCAACAAAGGGATCGAACACATCAATTCTCCCGAGGCATATGAAAAGCTATTGTTTGACAGCATGCGCGGGGATGCTACCAACTTTACGCACTGGGACGAGGTTGCCCTATCATGGAAGTTCGTCGATACCATTTCCAATGCATGGGAAAATACTAAGGACGATTCTTTCCCTAACTATGAAGCGGGATCCACAGGTCCGCTGGCATCCGATGAACTCCTGAAAGAAGATGGACATATTTGGTGGGAAATCAAGAATAACGAAAATGATGTTGACTGAAATGAAGAAGGGATGCAGATTTGAATCTGCATCCCTTCTTCATTCATGAAACACTCTTCCTCAGCAATTTATTCCGGATAATATCAAACATTTCCTTGGGCTTAGACATTCCTTCCTCTATTTCCGAATTAAGCCAAAAGGAAACACCAGATTCTAAGGCAATGAAAAATAAAAAAATGGCTACAGCCCACCAGATGATGAACATAAGTCTCCGCTCCTTCTCTCTTCTTTCTGCCTACTGTATCCTACGGTCCGTCCAACTCTTTCAATATTTATATTCCTTTTTCCGCAGGTGTTTAAACCTAAAAAGCAAGGATGAATGACCTACATCATACTACATATTCCCTAAAAAAGGTAAAATAATTGGAACTATTTACAATTAGTTCGTTTTTCCCATTTTTACCCTCATGGAAAAAGAATGCTAAGTCCTTGCTAAGGTTACACTATAAAAGGTGCCAGAGGACGGCACTACTAACTTCGGTGTGGAGGGATTAAACTTATGGACATTCGTGAAGGATTAATTCCAACAGCATTGGGCACAGCCGTGACAGCTGCGGGTTATGCAATGAAGCAGACCCGGGGCTCAAACAAAATGGTTGCTAATACGGTTTTTGGTTTCGGTTTGGCACATGTTGTATTAGGGGTCATCGACCTTGTAGAACATCGGAGATAGCAAAAAAAAAAAGGGCGCATGGAAGCGCCCTTTTTTTCTGATCCTTAACATGATGAATATTACAACCAAAAAAAGCCGGTATAAAAGGGAATCCCCTTTTATACCGGCTTGAACTTTTTATTTTTCCATCCATTCGGTATGGAACGTTCCTTCTTTATCAATACGTTGATAAGTATGAGCTCCAAAATAGTCACGCTGAGCTTGAATCAGGTTAGCTGGCAGCGTTTCTGTGCGATAGCTGTCGAAATAGGCAAGTGCTGATGACAGGCAAGGAACCGGAATTCCGTTCATTACAGCCGTTGACACTACCTCACGTAAAGCTCCTTGATAGCTTTCGACGATCCCTTGGAAGTATGGATCTAGAAGAAGATTGTTCAAGTTCGCTTCACGATCATACGCCTCCTTGATTTTTTGGAGGAATTGTGCACGAATGATACAGCCGCCACGGAAAATCATCGCGATTTCCCCATATTGCAAGTTCCAGTCATTTTCTTCTGATGCTGCTTTCATTTGTGCAAATCCTTGTGCATATGAACAGATTTTGCTCATATAAAGTGCTTTACGGATATTTTCAATCAAAGCCTTTTTGTCGCCTGTAAATGATTCGGCTTTTGGACCACGAAGGATTTTACTCGCTTCAACGCGCTCTTCCTTGATTGCTGAAATAAACCGGGCAAACACGGATTCCGTAATGATTGGAAGCGGAACGCCAAGATCAAGCGCACTTTGACTTGTCCATTTCCCCGTACCTTTTTGGCCAGCTTTATCTAAAATGACATCGACCATCGGCTTACCGGTTTCTTCATCATATTTTTTGAAAATATCAGCAGTAATTTCAATTAAATAGCTGTCAAGTTCCCCTTGATTCCATTCAGTAAAGACTTCATGGAATTCTTCAGCAGATAATCCAAGGAGATTTTTCAAAAGGAAATATGATTCGGAAATTAACTGCATGTCCCCGTATTCAATACCATTATGTACCATTTTAACATAATGACCTGCTCCATCCGGTCCGATATACGTACAGCAAGGATCACCGTCCACCTTAGCTGAAATATCCTTCAAAATCGGTGCAACAAGTTCATATGCTTCTTTTTGACCTCCAGGCATGATGGATGGACCTGTTAGAGCTCCTTCTTCCCCTCCTGAGACGCCTGTACCGATGAAATGGATGCCAAGCTTGCTTAATTCCTCATTGCGGCGCTGAGTGTCCTTGAAGAAGGTATTCCCTCCATCAATAACGATATCACCTTTTTCAAGTAACGGTTTTAATTGCTCGATCGTTGCATCTGTTGCCTCCCCGGCTTTAACCATCAATAAAATTTTGCGTGGCGTTTCCAAAGAATTGACGAATTCTTCAAGCGTATAAGCGGCTGATACGTTTTTGCCTTCCGCTTCCTTCATCATTTCGTCCGTTTTTGATCCTGAGCGATTATACACGGAAATTGAATATCCCCTGCTTTCAATATTAAATGCAAGGTTCTTGCCCATTACGGCTAGTCCGATAACGCCAATCTGTTGTTTTGTCATGCTTCATCTTTCCCTTCTCTATATCTTTACACAACTTGTCCGCTATTCTTTGTCAAAAGAAGGATCATTCCTCCTGGATTGCCCAAAGAAATCTTTGCTGAAGCTAGTGTCTGTTCCAATTGAACGGTTTTTCAAGGGTAATCCCTTTTTAATAATATTTTCTCCGTACTTATTTTGCAAGTGTTCCATCGCTTCATACAGAGGTTCTTTTTCTGCATCCTCTTGAAAGGAGAAAATATCCAGTTGCTTGAAGGCCGACTCTTTTTCGATGACATCATAGGCCGTGACACCAAGAAGCCTGATTCCTTCCCCATTCCAATTTTTCTTAAAGAGATCGATAGCTCCATGTAAAATATCCTTTTTTTCAAAAACTGGATTAGGGACCGTTCTGCTTCTCGTTATTGTGCGGCGGTCTTTGTAACGGATCGTCACACCTATTTTTTGACCAAGCAGGCGTTTATTTCTCAAACGGGCTGCTACCTTCCCGGAAAGCTTATCCAGTACACCGATCAGTTCTTTTTGATTGGTGGAGTCATGCGGAAGAGTTGTAGAGTTCCCAATGCTCTTATGCTCAAAAATCGCTTCGGGATCCACTGCCCTTGGGTCGATTCCATTAGCCCTATCTTTCAAACGGATACCATTGATCCCTAGAAGCTGTTTAAGTTGACTATCATTGGCGTGTGCAAGGTCCCTGATCGTCATTATCCCGATAGTTTGAAGCTTTTCCGAGGTCTTATCCCCGATGCCATGCATTTGGCCAACTAGTAAAGGCCAGAGCTTTTCCGAAATGTCCCGTTTCCTTAACACGGTGATTCCCATTGGCTTCTTCATATCAGAAGCAGTTTTGGCCAAAAATTTATTAGGGGCAATCCCGATGCTGCAAGGAAGATCCATCGTATTAAAAATTCTTTCCTGAATGCTATTGGCTATATCTAAAGGGGAACCCAATTCGGCGCATTCACTAATATCCAGATACCCCTCATCTATCGAAACCGGTTCAACCATCTCTGTATATTGCCTTAAAACATCAAAAATAGCCAGTGATGCCTTTCGATAACGCTCGAAATTCGGTTTCTGAATGACTAATTGAGGACATAGTTTTTTCGCCTGCCAAATCGGCATGGTCGTTTTAACCCCGAACTTCCTCGCCTCATAGCTGCAGGTGACGATAATGCCCCTTCTCTCTTCAACATTGCCTGCAATGGCAAGCGGTTTGCCTTTTAATGAAACATCATATGACATTTCCACTGAAGCATAGAAACTATTCATGTCTACATGGAGAATGACCCTGCCATTTTTGGGATACATGTCCTTCATGTTTGACCGTCACATCCTTGTAAAATTAAAAAATACCGGATAATAGGCCCAATAAAAAACCACTTCTATTAAGGTACCCCTATTTATCTTTGGTAACCACGTTGAAAGATGCTTCCACTCCAAGAAAAACAGCCATCATGTCATTGATGACTGTTCATATATTCCTTCAATACTGTTAACACCTTGGCAAATATATACGAGTTTTTGCTGATCAATGATCGTAATCAAATGGCAACACCTTGAATATATTCGGTAAAAATCAAGATTTCACGTGACCCTGGACAATAGTTTGATGGAGGATATCCTTCTTTATTGCAATCCACCTTTGACCATCATAGCTTGGGCTGATTTACCTGGCTGCAGGAAATCCGGAAAGCAAGGCATCAGGTCTTGCGATGGAATCACGAATTCAAAAGGCATGGCATATTCTACGCCCTCTGCAAGAAATCCGATAACCTTTTTACCCAGGAAACTCTCCCCCATCTCCCTGTCATATTCCGGGTGATTATTCCCCTGATACTTCTTTGATGATAGTGACAACCATTTCAGCTAGCTTCGTTAATTCCTCAACTGGGATTCTTTCATGCGTAGTATGGATATCTTCATAGCCCACTGCGAGATTGACAGTAGGGATGCCAAAGCCTGCAATGACATTCGCATCGCTTCCTCCGCCGCTTTTAACCAGCTCGCAATGACGGCCGATTTTCTCTGCTGCCTTTCTTGCGATTTCGACTACATGATCACCAGCACCATATTTAAAACCAGGATACATGACGTTAACTTCAACTTCAGCACGTCCACCCATTTCAATGGCTGCAGTCTCGAATGCCTCTTTCATTTTCGCTACCTGTATTTCCATTTTTTCAGGAATCAATGATCTTGCTTCTGCAAGGATTTCAACATGGTCACAAACAATATTGGTTTGCTGTCCCCCCTGGAAACGTCCGATATTGGCTGTCGTTTCCTCATCGATTCTGCCCAATGGCATTCTAGAGATTGCTTTGGCAGCGATCGTAATGGCCGAAACGCCTTTCTCAGGAGCGACACCAGCATGAGCAGTCTTGCCTAAAATGGTTGCAGATACTTTCGCCTGAGTAGGTGCAGCAACAACCACATTTCCTACTTTTCCATCACTATCAAGTGCAAAACCGAATTTAGCCGTTACAAGGGAGCGATCCAATGCCTTTGCCCCAACCAAGCCAGATTCTTCACCTACTGTAATGATGAATTCGATTGTACCATGTTCGATATTCTGTTCTTTCAACACTTTAAGCGTTTCTAACATGACCGCTAATCCAGCTTTGTCATCTGCACCTAAAATGGTCGTTCCGTCTGACACTATGTATCCATCCTTGATGGAAGGCTTGATTCCATTACCTGGTACAACCGTATCCATATGGGAGGTGAAATAAATGGTATCTACGCCTTCTTTCATTCCTTTTAAAGTACATACTAAATTCCCTGCTCCATGACCTGTAACTGCTGTTGTATCATCTTCAAAAACCTCTACACCCAGTGCCCCGAATTTTTCTTTCAGCACTTTGGCGATGGCTGCTTCATTTTTCGTTTCGGAATCAATCTGCACCAATTCCATAAATTCATTAACTAAACGTTCTTCATTTATCATAAAATAAAACCTCCAAAAAAGTTTTCCTCTTTAATTATACTTCTAAAAGCGGCGCCCCGGCAAATAATGTGAAAAGGAAGACCCCAGAATGGCATGCTGGTCATTTCCCTGCCAAAATGTGAATGATGACATATAAATGGTTTTCTTTTAAATGATATCTTCCCCAGTATGGAAAGGAGCCCAAAACAGATAGTTTGGGCTCCTTGCAATGTTGGATCGGATTACAACGGGATATTTCCGTGTTTTTTCCATGGTCGGTTTTCTTTTTTGTTGCGCAGCATATCAAGAGATTGAATGATCTTAATCCTTGTTTCACGGGGATCAATTACATCATCCACCATTCCAAGACTTGCGGCAACATATGGATTGGCGAACTTCTCACGGTATTCTTCAATTTTAGCTGCACGTGTCGCTTCCGGATCTTGGCTATTTTGAATTTCACGGGCAAAAATGATATTTGCCGCTCCAGCAGATCCCATTACAGCGATTTCAGCATTCGGCCATGCAAACGTAAGATCCGCACCGATGGATTTACTATTAAGGGCCACGTAAGCTCCTCCATATGCTTTACGCAGAATGATCGTCAATTTTGGTACTGTTGCTTCCGAATAAGCATATAGCAGCTTTGCACCATGGCGAATGATCCCGCCATGTTCTTGTTTAACGCCCGGGAAAAACCCTGAAACGTCTTCAAACGTAATTAGCGGAATGTTGAACGAGTCACAGAAACGAATAAAACGGGCAGCTTTATCTGATGAATCAATATCAAGTCCCCCAGCCAACACCTTTGGCTGGTTACAGACAAGCCCCACTGATTTCCCTTTGATACGCGCCAAGCCGACCACAATGTTTTTCGCAAAGCCCTCTTGAACTTCCATAAAGGAATCCTCATCGACAACCTGCTCCAATACTTTCCGAACATCATATGGACGGATCCCTTCATAAGGGACTACATCCGTTAAGTCCGGACGGTAGTCATCTCCTTCGTCGGCTTCCAAAACCGGCGGCTTCTCTTCATTATTTTGTGGAAGATAACTCAGGAGACGTCTAACGTCCGCCAATACTTGCTCCTCAGATGCTCCCTTGAAATGGGCATTACCGCTTATGGTATTATGTACTGCCGCTCCACCCAATCCTTCAGATGAAATCTTTTCCCCTGTAACCGTTTCAATGACTTTAGGACCTGTTATGAACATTTGGCTCGTTTTTTCAACCATGAAGACAAAGTCGGTTATGGCTGGGGAATATACAGCTCCACCTGCACAAGGTCCCATAATAACCGAAATCTGTGGTATGACCCCTGAATAAATGGAATTCCGGTAAAAAATTTGGCCATATCCGTCTAGCGAAACCACGCCTTCTTGAATACGCGCCCCACCAGAATCGTTTAAACCTATGAAAGGGGCTCCATTCTCCGCTGCCAAATCCATAACATTGGCAATTTTCAGAGCATGCATTTCACCTAGTGCCCCGCCAAAAACAGTAAAATCCTGTGAAAACAGATAAATATCACGGCCGTTGACCTTTCCGTAACCGGTGACAACCCCTTCTCCTGGCCCTTCTTCCTTTTCCATGCCAAAATTGGTATTACGGTGTTTGATAAAAGGATTAAGCTCTATGAAAGTACCCGGATCAACTAAAAGTTCAATTCTTTCCCTTGCAGTAAGTTTGCCCTTTTCATGCTGCTTATCGATTCTTTCTTCCCCGCCGCCCATTTCCACTTTACGGCGTCTGTCATATAGGTCATTGATCGTATCGTATATGTCTGTCATTCCTGCTCCTCCTTTGATACTGCTTGTTCACAAAGCTCATATAATACACCCGCGGTAGACTTGGGATGAACGAAAGCAACATCCGCATTGTGTGCTCCCTTTCTTGATGAATCATCAATCATCCGCAATCCAGATTCTTTAATTTCTTTTATTCTCTCTTCGATGTCATCGACGCCAAGTGCCACATGATGAATCCCTTCACCGCGTTTTTCGATGAATTTGGCGATTGGGCTTGCCGGTGACAACGCTTCCAACAACTCCAAACGGGTATTGCCTGCCAGGATGAAGGCCACTTTCACTCCTTGGCTCCCAACTGTCTCGATTCCTTCAAGTTTCAATTTCAACGTTTCTGTGTAAAGTGGCAAGGCCTCCTCAAGTGACTTGACGGCAATACCTATATGATCGATATTTTTAATCATCATAAAAACCCCCATGCTATGTATTATTGGATGTCTCCATTAGAATACTACTAATCTTGCATTAAAGCCTTTTAAGATTCGGAATAATATGAACATTATACTTTTACTTGTTTCTACTAAATGTTCAAGTTAAAATAAAATCAATTAAACTGTTTTAAGGGAGAGAGCATATGGGAAACAAGAAAATCAGAAAAATCGTCGTGTATTTAATGCTTATCTCAATGTTATTAACGAGCTTATTATCAGGTATCGCATTTCTTTTGTAATAGAAACCGTTGGGAGGGGAGCAAAGCTTCCCTCTCTTTATTTTATCGCTCCATTTTTCTTTGCCAACGTTTCGAAATCCTCGTTCGATATGGTGATCAAAACTTTAGTGCCGATGGGGACTTTTTCGTACAAACGCTCTACATCGGATTTATGCATCCGTACACAGCCATTTGAAATGTATTTACCAATTGATGATGGCTTATTCGTACCATGAATGCCGTAAATCCTCCCATCGGTATTTCGTGCATCGAATCCAATCCACCGCGACCCTAGAGGGTTCCTGGGATCGCCGCCAGGAATATTTTTTTTCCGGTAATATGGATTGACTGCTTTTACTTTGACCGTGAAAATCCCTTCGGGTGTAAGTTCCTGACTCTTTCCCGTACCGACCGGCAGAATCTCCTTGACCTCATTATCATCAATGAACGCCAATTTATTGTTAGCTTTATTGATGATGATAAACGGATCGCCAGGCTTAACCGATTGAGGTTGGGCCTGTACCTGCAACGGCCACAAAAGTAGCATAAGCAACAAAGAAAGGATCCATTTCATTTTGTATCATTCCTTCACTTTTTTGCTTAGTTTAAGCCAAGTGCCTCTTTTTCATTCGGTTGCCGTTCAGCTTGGGTAGTCCTTTGAAGGAATGCTTCAACAATAAATAACGCTCCATTTCCTTCATGAGCTGCAGTAATGCGGCCCTGGATTCGAACTCTTCCCTTGTATGCGGCAGTGCCATTCCCCTAAAATGAATCTCCATTTCTTCAAGCTTCTTCAGATAAAGAATGGCCGTATTTTGTGGGTGGACGTTTTCTGCCAAATCTTCTATAAAATCAGCCACTATTCCGCTTTGCTTGACGACCAATGGAATATTCGTGACAAGGGGCAGAATTCGCTCAATTATTTCAAATTGCTTTTCACGCATTTTGAAATAATGGTAATACAGGTCTTCTTCCCTTAAAAAATGATTTTCCACGTCCCTGAAGGCAAGGCTTTTGGCTTGATTAAGAAAATTGGCCGTTTCGGTGATTTCCTTACCATCCCATGTGTGATCATTATCCCTTAAATAGCGGACAATTCCCATCAAGATCGCACTAAAGTTCGTTTCGATGCTTTCCTGGTAGGCCAGCAGTTTGTCATCGACACTGGGCATGTACAGATTCATGACAAGCGCCACTCCAACTCCAATCGCGATTAATATCGTTTCATTGATCAGCAGGGAAAAAGTGATGTCACCCGCCCCGTATAGATGCATGATGATGACGCTGCTCGTCACAATCCCCTCATTAATCTTCAAGGCAACAGTCGTTGGAATGAAAATCAAGAGAATCAAACCTATTATCAGCGGATGGAATGCGATGAAATGAAAGAATAGGGATGCATAGGCCATAGCGATCAAACAAGCTAAAAAACGGTGCCAGGAGGCATACACCGACTTCTTTTTTGTAACTTGAATGCATAAGATCGCAATGATTCCCGCAGCAGAGAAATATTCGAGATTAAGCATTTGTGCAATAATAATTGCCAGGGTGGCCCCCAAAGCAGTTTTAATCGTCCTGTACCCGATTTTAAACATTGTTATGTATCACCTGGCTCTTTCTCTATCTATTATAATACTATCAGGAAATCAGATATTTTCACAGTCCTTTGCGAGTTAAATTTCCATTTTTTCTAAATACATTCACACAAAAATACATTATAGGAAAAAAATAAAAAAGGTAACCTAAACGTTACCTTTTTTACAATTATATACTATTTTCTTCAGCTTATAAAACTTTTTCCAAGAAGTCTTTTGCACGCTGGCTTTTCGGATTGGAAAAGAATTCTTCCGGAGCACTTTCCTCAACGAGCAGCCCCCCATCCAGGAATAGTACACGATCGGCCACTTCCCTGGCAAATCCCATTTCATGCGTTACGATCAGCATGGTCATCCCCGTATGTGCCAGTGACTTCATAACCTCGAGCACTTCTTTTACCATCTCGGGATCAAGCGCTGAAGTCGGTTCATCGAAAAGGATTACTTCCGGGTTCATTGCCAATGCCCGCGCAATCGCGACCCTTTGTTTTTGCCCGCCTGACAGACGATTCGGATAAGTCGATTCTTTATCGGACAAACCTACTTTGTTCAAAAGTTCACGAGCTTGTTTTACAGCCTCGGCCTTTGATAGTTTTTTCACCTTCATAGGTGCATATGTCAGATTCTCCAGTACGGTTTTATGCGGAAATAAATGAAAATGTTGAAATACCATCCCGACATTTTCACGCACTTTCATGATATTGGTCTTTTTTTCAGTGATGATTTGATCTTTAAACCTGATTTGACCATCAGTTGGAGTTTCAAGCATATTGATGCAGCGTAAGAAAGTTGATTTTCCCGAACCGGATGGGCCGATGATTGCTAACACTTCTCCCTGCCCTATCTCGGTGCTGATTCCTTTTAATACTTCGAGCTTACCATAGTTTTTTTTGAGTCCATCAATTTTAATCACTGCGTCTCATTCTCCTTTCAATCACTTTGCCTAAGATGGTGAGAACCATGACCATCACATAATAAATGAGACCGGCAAATAATATCGGCTCGAAGAATTTATATGTCTCACCGCCGACAATATAAGCACGGCGCATGATATCCCCTAATCCAATAATTGTGACTACGGCTGATTCCTTGGTTAAGGAAATCAATTCGTTCACAAGCGATGGCAGGATATTCTTGATGGCCTGCGGAAGGATAATATTTAGCATCATCCCTGAATAGGGAACCCCAAGTGCGAGCGATGCCTCTCGTTGGCCTTTATCGACAGCTAAAATGCCTCCCCTGATAATTTCAGAGATGTATGCCGCTGAATTTAGCCCGAATGCTAAAAATGCTGCTTGGAACGCTTCGATTTGAATCCCCAATATTTGTGGTGAACCAAAATAAATCAACATTAATTGCAATACCAAAGGTGTACCGCGAAAAATGGATGTATAAAAGTCAGCAATCCAATTTAAGGGCTTAATTCTGCTTATTTTAAGTATAGATAGTAATATTCCCAAAACAAATCCGATTACTGCCGCTACCGCAACAACCTTTAATGTTGTCGGTATCCCCTCCAGGATATATGGAAGGGAAGGCATAATCCTTTCAAATTCCAGATTCACTCCATTCATCCTCTCTTATGAAGGCCTTTATCTTATGTCCTTCCTCCTGCTTCATTTTATTAACAATAAAGCGCGGAAAAACGTTCAGAAGGCATACTAGATCTCTTCTGAACGCTTTTCATCTCTCTGTATTATTCAGTTTCACTGCCACCGAACCATTTTAATATTAATTTTTCCATTTCACCGTTCTCTAACATTTTTTTCAACTCGGCATTGAATTCTTCAGTTAACTTGCTTCCCTTTTGGAAAGCGATTGCTGAACCGGCATCTTGTTCACCGGACTCGATCAAATGCCCCACCAAATCTTTATTATCATTCAAGTAGCCTTTTGCAACAGTATCTTCCATGATTACGGCATCAAAACGTCCTGTTGACATCTCTTGAACAACCTCAGGAATACGATTCCGTTTTTCAATTTTCATCCCGATATCTTGGGATTTATTCAAGTCATTTGCCAATGTCTCCTGAATGGATGCAAGCTGTACGCCCACGGTTTTCCCTTTTAAATCTTCAACAGTTTTGATTTTGCTGTTCTTTGTCGTGATGATCATGTTTTTAGCTGTATAGTAAATATCACTGAAATCGACTGATTGCTCACGTTTTTCAGTTGGAGTCATTCCAGAGATAACGAAATCGACCGATTTATTTTCCAGAGCAGGCACAAGACTATTAAAGTCAATGTCCTTCACTTCAACCTCATAACCTAATTTTTTTCCTATTGCTTTCGCGATATCGATGTCAAATCCTTTAATTTCATCACTTTTAGATGTTTCAACATATTCAAATGGCGGATAATCCGCAGATGTTCCCATTACCAGGACCTTTTTATCTTCTGTACCTGCTGTGTCTTTATCTTCTTTCCCCGATGTTCCGCATGCTGCTAAAATACCTACTAATAAAACAGAAGTAAGCAACAATGCTAACTGCTTTTTCAACTTCATTATTATTCCTCCAAAATGATATTTTCAATTCTCTTGTTATTGAATTTGGTTTAGTTAAAATTTGAATAACTAATATTCATACACTAATGTGTATTTTAACACACTCTTATAATTATTCAATAACGTAAATAATAGATTTATTTTTCAGAATATTGCTATAATTTTATTTCTAAATTATGCGCTTTAAGCTCCAAAGGAAATATATCGGCATCCTTATCTATCTTCTTTCCTAAATGCCCCTGACTTATGCAAAATCATGGATAAAAAAATCCGCCGCAAGGGCGGTTTTCAGACTGTATTCAAACTTCAAGAAAAGCGAGTTTGACTACGGTTTGTTTCTAAAAAAAACATTCCAATTGATTTCAGAAATCCGCTCCCTTTCCGCCGACTATCTGCTAAGCCTCCTCGCTCAAGCGCCTCTAGGGTCTCGGCTTGACAGTTATTCGGCAGGAGTGCCGCATATTTCTTCAATACAATAAGGATTTCATCCCCTATAAAAAAGGTAACATCCATGAAGAATAACTTTTTATAATCACGGTTCGGGATGAGACTACTTCCAAACCCCTTTTTGTCGTCAAACTAAAACCCGCCGATTGGCGGGTTTTTTAGCTATGGCTATGGGCTTACACTTCTTCGCAATATTGATCGAAGTAGTCTTGTAATTTTTCTACTACAGACATCGGGTGGTGCCCTTCAATTTCATGACGCTCGATCATGGTGATGATTTTTCCATCCTTCAGCAATGCAAATGATGGGGATGACGGCGGATACCCTTCGAAATAATCACGGGCTTTTTCCGTCGCCTCTTTATCTTGCCCAGCAAAAACGGTTACAAGCTGATCTGGGCGTTTATCATTATGGATTGCATGAGCAGCTGCAGGTCTAGCAATTCCCCCAGCGCAGCCACAAACGGAGTTTACCATGACAAGTGTCGTACCTTTTTGCGCAAATACTTCCTCTACTTCCTCGGGAGTAGTCAATTCTGTATATCCAGCAGTCTTTATCTCATCGCGAGCCTGTTTGACTACGTCGTTCATTAAAAAATTAAAATCCATATTCATGGCATTTGCCCCTTCCAAGTTTTCTCTTCAACCCTATCATAACAATTGCCACTTCTTGATTCAATAAATTTACCTGTTAAAACCGCATAAACCGCTTCAAACGAAATAGAAGCGAGAACCATGTGCGAAACAAATAGGCTTACAAAAGGATGGGGCATGCCAGGAGACATTCCACGCTGCCCCCTATTTCTTTTTTAATTTGATTTAAATGTTTCTGTAAAAGATCCAAAGGCCTGCTTAACAGCAGCAGTGACCGTTTTATTCCCTGACATCACTTGATTCTCGAGTATAGGGAGAAGACCTTTGACGGTTTCATTTTTATAAAACATCGTTTTAAGCTGGTGATCAATCAATGAATAAAGCCATTCCTTGGATTGCATTCTTCTCCGTTCTTGAAAAACACCCGATTCCTTGGTCATATCGGAAAATTCATTCAATACATCCCAAAGCTCAGGGATCCCTTTACCGGTGATGGCGGAACAAGCATATGCCTTTCCTGCCCATCCCTTTGTTGCAGGCTGAAGGAAGTGCAAGATTCTGCTATATTCGGATTTCGTCCTAATCGCCAGCGGAATATTCTCTCCGTCGGCTTTATTGACTACAATTCCGTCCACAAGTTCCAGAATCCCTTTTTTCATCCCTTGTAATTCATCTCCGGCACCTGTTAGGACAAGGAGCATGAAAAAGTCGACCATACTACGTACTATAGCTTCACTCTGACCGACACCGACAGTTTCTATCAGTATCACATCAAATCCTGCCGCTTCACAAAGCAACATCGTTTCCCTCGTTTTGCGGTGAACTCCGCCTAGAGTGCCTTCGGATGGTGAAGGTCTTATGAAGGCATGAGGGTTTCTTGCCAGTTCCTCCATCCTTGTCTTATCACCTAATATACTTCCGCCATTGATTGAAGAGCTTGGATCGACAGCTAGAACGGCAACCTTATGGCCCCTGTCACATAAGTAAGTTCCGAACGTCTCGATGAAGGTACTTTTTCCGGCACCGGGCACTCCGGAAATCCCGATGCGAATCGAGTTCCCTGTATGGGGAAGGATGGCATGCAATAATTCCTGTGCATGATCCATGTGGTGGGATGCATTGCTTTCAACCAATGTAATCCCTTTAGCTAGCTTGGCCCTGTCCCCTTTTATGATTCCCTCTTTAAGTTCAAGGACCGGTATGTTTACATTATGTTTTTTGACGAATTTGCTTTTTGAAGGCTTGTTTTGGCTGGCTGCTAATTCCACACCTGGCTTTAATGAAGAAGCAAAACCTTCCTGATTGTTAAGATCGACCCATTCCGGCTTCTTGTCTTCACTCATTATTGGGCCACTTCCTCATATCCGAGGCGATTGTATATTTCCTGAAGCACTTTCTTCGCTGCCTGTGGTATGACCGTACCAGGTCCAAAAATGGCTGTAGCCCCATTTTCCATTAGGTAATCATAATCCTGTGCAGGGATGACACCGCCTACGATCACTATTATGTCCTCACGGCCCAAGTTCTTCAGTTCCATCATAAGCTGCGGCAACAAAGTTTTATGGCCGGCAGCAAGCGAACTCATTCCGACTACATGCACATCATTTTCCACGGCTTGGATGGCTGTTTCTTTCGGTGTTTGGAATAATGGACCGATATCGACATCATAGCCTAAATCCGCAAATCCCGTTCCTACTACTTTAGCTCCACGATCATGACCGTCCTGACCCATTTTAGCCATTAACAAACGAGGCCTTCTTCCTTCATTTTCAAGGAACTCTTCCGTCATGCGGACGACCTCCTCAATTTCCGCTTCTTTTGAGTATGCCGAGCTATATACGCCGCTGATGGAACGGATCGTTGCTTTGTGACGTCCAGCAACCTCTTCGATCGCATCGGATATTTCACCTAATGAAGCCCGTACTCTTGCAGCTTGCACAGCCAGTTCTAGAAGGTTACCTTCGCCAGTTCTGGCAGCCATGGATAGCGCTTGAAGTGCTTCATCTACCTTTGCCTGATCACGTTTCGCTTTTAATTCGCTCAAACGCTTAAGCTGACTTTCGCGAACTACCGTATTATCAATCTCCAGTATTTCAATAGGATCCTCTTTTTTCAAACGATACTTATTGACGCCCACGATCGTTTCAACTTGAGAATCGATTTTAGCCTGACGCTTTGCAGCTGCTTCCTCGATCCTCATTTTTGGAAGGCCGGTTTCAATAGCCTTCGCCATTCCACCCAGACCTTCGATTTCTTCTATGTGAGCCCAAGCCCGTTCGATTAATTCATTGGTGAGCGATTCTACATAGTATGAACCCGCCCATGGATCGATTACTTTTGTGATCCCGGTTTCCTCCTGCAGATATAGCTGTGTGTTACGGGCAATGCGTGCCGAGAAATCAGTTGGCAAGGCAATGGCCTCATCCAATGCGTTCGTATGCAGGGACTGTGTATGCCCAAGTGCAGCCGCATGCGCTTCAATAAGGGTCCTAGCGACATTGTTAAACGGATCCTGCTCGGAGAGGCTCCAGCCTGAGGTTTGGGAATGCGTCCTCAATGCCATCGCTTTATTATTTTTCGGTTCAAATTGTTTCATCAGTTTTGACCAAATGAAACGAGCTGCCCTCATTTTCGCCACTTCCATGAAATAGTTCATTCCTATGGCCCAGAAGAATGAAAGGCGTGGTGCAAATTTATCGATATCAATACCTGCTTTCATTCCGGTACGTGCATACTCAAGCCCATCCGCCAACGTATAGGCAAGTTCGATATCAGCCGGCGCCCCCGCTTCTTGCAGATGATAGCCGGAGATGGAAATGGAATTGAACTTGGGCATATATTTGGATGTATACTCAAATATATCAGCTATGATTTTCATGGACATTTCCGGTGGATAGATATACGTATTCCGAACCATGTATTCCTTTAAGATGTCATTTTGAATCGTGCCTGAAAGCTTATCCTGTGTTACGCCTTGTTCTTCAGCTGTCACGATATAAAATGCAAGAATGGGTAATACAGCACCGTTCATCGTCATTGACACGGACATCTGATCAAGCGGAATGCCGTCGAACAGGATTTTCATGTCAAGAATGGAATCAATGGCAACTCCCGCCTTCCCCACATCACCGACAACGCGTGGATGATCGGAGTCATAACCACGGTGTGTAGCTAAATCAAAAGCAACTGAGAGCCCTTTTTGCCCCATCGCCAGATTACGCCTGTAAAAAGCATTGGATTCCTCGGCAGTCGAAAAACCTGCATACTGACGTACCGTCCAAGGACGATTGACATACATGGAAGGATAGGGC
This sequence comes from Brevibacillus sp. JNUCC-41, assembly GCF_014844095.1. NCBI lineage: Bacteria > Bacillati > Bacillota > Bacilli > Caryophanales > Bacillaceae > Peribacillus > Peribacillus sp. JNUCC41. The sequence continues at coordinate 5,313,920 of NZ_CP062163.1, forward strand.
CCTCTTGTAAAAGGAGCGATGCCTGGCACACTCTCCATATGCTCCAAATCGCGATTATCTTCCTCAACATAAAGCGGTTTGATTTTTATTTGTTCATTGGTTTCAAACAGAAGATCCTCCATGTTTTTTTCAACTGCTTTTTCGGCTTCCTTTTTCCAAGCTTCCACCGTACCTTTAATCTCAGACTTAGCAGGATTTATAGCAGAAAAATTCGGTCTTTTCATTTTAGTTCACCCCAAGATTCTGCAATAATTCCGATAAAATGGATATTGCATTTGTTTTAACATGGACAAAATCTTTGACTCCGGCTTCAATTAGTGTAATCTCCAATTCTTCTTTTTGCTTGCCGGCACAATAAATAGTGATTTCAGGGAATTGCTTTTTAATTTCTTTAATGGCGGCTGGTGCGAATTCCGAATAGTCAGCATCACTGCCGCAAACACAATAGATAGGGAGCTTGGTCGCAGCTACATAATTGACTGCTTCCTCCACGGTTTGACACCCCTTACTGCCGTTCGTTTCAATACCACCTGCTGCAGCAAGACTTTTAACGAAATCTGCACGAGGTTTAAAGGATTTGAGATTTTTCAAATTAATCAAACCAATAGTTGGAGCCGTTCCATTTATTTCTTTATACTTTTCACTGCGTAGTCTTAACTGTTCGAACTGAATGGATACCCGATTCAAGTCAAGTGGGGTAATGCCCACCGGCTTCTCAACGTTCATATATGACACATGGTTATTCCGTGTCGGGGTTTTAATCTTATCAGCTGGATTCGGATAAACATTCGTTCCGATGATGCTTTCTTTTCTGAAAGCCGCATTTTGGACTCTTCCTTGGTAAACTTCAGCTATTTCTTTTTGAAGGGTTCCTTGTTTAATTAGCTCAAGTATTCCTCCAGCTGCATCGATTTCAAGGAATTTCGCCCAAGCCTTTTCAGCCAATTCATCCGTTAGTTGCTCAACATACCATGAACCGCCAGCAGGATCGACCACTGTTGTTATATTTGTTTCTTCTTTTAAAATCAAGTGAGTGTTACGGGCAATTCTTTCTGAAAAATCATCGGTTTCACCAGTTGCATGTGTGAATGGATGAATTTGAAGGTATTGAATGCCTCCAATAGCTGCAGCGAAAGCCTGATTTGTGGTCCGAAGAATATTGACATGCTGATCATATAGCGTTTCTGTCAACTCGGAAGTAACGGCATGTATCTCCATTTTAAAATGATCCGATGCCGTTTCGAAAGCTTCTGCAAGTCCTGCCCAAAGCCTTCTGGCAGCCCGCAGTTTAGCGATGGACATGAAGTAATTTGAATCCAAAGCAAAAGAGAATACTATTTTTTCGGAAACAGAAGCAATGGAAAGCCCTTGTTTTTGACCTTCCAATAGATATTGGACGGCAGCCGCTAAACCATAAGCTATTTCTTGTACGGCATTAGCTCCCCCATTATGGTAGACTGCCGTATTAATCAAAACTGTTTTTAAATCCCTGCCTACACTCTGATAATCTTGGATCGTCTTCAGCCAGTCTGCAAAATAGTTATCCGTATCTTCTGGCAGCTTACCGCAAATGAGCCATTCTGCAATGGGATCTTCAGCAATAACGCCTGTCAATTGGGTATTTTGTGCTTCGGCTACCGCCTTGAATTGAGGGAATAATCCTTTTTGTTTCCCCTTTAGGTCAATGAAAACCGGAATTCCTTTTAACGGGATATCCTTAAATAATTTTTCTGCCCTTGCGCCCTCTGCAAGCAATCGTGCAGGGTATGCCACGACATTTTGACCGCGTTTGAATGAAGCCTTCATCTTTTCATTTGCTTCTTCAGCCGTGATACCGCTTACAGGTTGAACGACAAGCCAAGGTTTTTCGTGATATCCCGTTGGGGAAGTTCCTCGGGTGAAAGGGAAAAATCCTGGTAATTCAGCTTCTTTTTCCGTTGAATTCTCCGTTTCTGTATAGAGCGGTGATAAAGTGATGCCCTCATATGTATTCGTTTTTAATTTTTCTACACTTTTCCCTTTTAAACTTGTTTCCGCAGCTTCTTTCCACTCTTCAAAAGAAGGCTTAGGAAAGGTTATGTTTTTTACATCTTTCAGTTCCATCTGTAATCGCTTTCTTATCTTCTGCCGCATCATAAGCCCTGTCCTTTCATTGGGAGAACGAACGCTCAGTCAGTTTTGGATAAGAAAACCACCCTCCCGTCAATTTGTTCTGGATTATACTACATTCTACCATAATTTTCTTTAAATTTAAGAAAATAGAAATTAGAAAATCGGTTATTAGGAAAAACACTAGCCTGTTTCACCTTTTTTAAATCAAGTACAGCCGCTGACCTGTATTAGAACAGCCCTTAATAAAATAATAGCAAAAATAAAATTTTTGTCGATGTTTTTCTACGGAAAAGAGAAATGACAAGGTCTGAACTTTGGCGAATCAATAGCTGCTGGATTAAAAGATGGTCAGGAACCCCCCTCGTCACCATAGTCATTGTTTCTATCATTTTTTTAAAAAAAGGTGATTGGAATGGGTGTGCAAGACTCCAGCAGGAATGGCGCGTCCAAGGAGAGACCCCATAGGCGCCAAGATTGCCGAGGGCAACCCGCCCGGGAAATCGAGTGCGGAGTTCCAATTAACATGAAAATTGTACCAATCAAAAAAAAACTGTAGGCAAACCCGATTTTCATCGAGTTTGCCTACAGTCTGAAGGTACAACTTTCCGGTCATCCTTTTAGTATATGGAAGTGTTATCTTTGGAAATCTTTTCGATGATTTCTTTAACCCTTGCAAGGAATCGTCCGCATACCAGTCCGTCCAAAACACGATGATCAAGTGATAAACAGAGATTCACCATATCTCGTACTGCAATCATATCATTTATGACCACTGGACGTTTTACAATCGTTTCAACTTGTAAAATGGCCGCCTGTGGATAATTGATGATTCCCATGGACTGGACAGAACCGAATGAGCCAGTGTTATTAACAGTGAACGTACCACCTTGCATATCCTCCGCTTTTAACTTACCCGCCTTCACTTTGAATGCAAGTTCCTGTATCTCCCTTGCTATACCTTTGATTGATTTTTCATCGGCATTTCTAATGACCGGTACAAATAAGGCATCTTCGGTTGCAACGGCTATGGATATATTGATTTCTTTCTTTTGTATGATATTTTCGCCTGCCCACATCGAATTGAGCTCTGGAAATTCCGTAAGAGCTTGAGCAACCGCTTTGACGAAAAAGGCAAAGTACGTTAAATTATAACCTTCTTTTTGTTTAAACTCGGATTTAAGATTATCACGCAACTTCACCATATTGCTTGCATCAACTTCCACCATCGTCCAAGCATGCGGAATTTCGTGCTTACTTTTCAACATATTGGATGCAATTGCCTTACGGATGCCGGTAACAGGTATTTCCTTGTCCCCAGCCGCAGTCGGCATGTTTGGTACTGGACTGGTTTGACGATTAACTTGAGGTGCGTTCTCTACAGGAGACGAATCGGATATTGCGGAAGGCTCATCCGCCTTAGGAAGATTCCCTGATTCAACAAGTTTCAGTAAATCTTTACGGGTGATCCGTCCCTCATTCCCCGTTCCTTTAACTTTTGAAAGATCGATTCCATGCTCCTGGGAAAGTTTTAACACAGCTGGCGAATAGCGAGCTTTCCTTGATGGTTCGGCCGACGCTTGCTGCACATCTCTTATAGCAGGTGCATCAACAATTTCCTCACTATGAGAAACTTGCCCAGCATTTCCGTTATCCGTCTTTGCCGCTTCAACTTCAATCGAGCAAATGACTTCCCCGACTGCCAATGTTTGATTCTCATCCGCTTTCAATTCCTTGATGATGCCGGTGAAGGAAGAAGGAACCTCAGCATTTACTTTATCCGTCATCACTTCAGCTAGCGGGTCGTATTTCGTGACATGATCCCCGGGCTTCACAAGCCATTTACTGATGGTCCCCTCTGTGACACTTTCGCCTAATTGAGGCATCTTCATTAATTCCATAGCCATAATTCGTTCCTCCTTCTTAACAGTCATTAATACTCGGCCAATTCCCTCATTGCTTTTTCCACTTTATCAGGATTGACCATAAATTGTTTTTCCATCGTAGGCGCATAAGGCATGGCAGGTACATCAGGTCCGGCCAACCGTTTTACAGGGGCATCCAAATCAAAAAGGCAATGCTCGGCAATGATGGCTGCAACCTCACTCATGATGCTTCCTTCTTTATTATCTTCCGTAACCAGTAATACTTTCCCCGTTTTAGAAGCTGCTTCTATGATAGCATCCTTATCCAAAGGGTAGACCGTACGCAAGTCAAGAACATGTGCAGAAATTCCATCTGCAGCTAATTTTTCTGCTGCCTGAAGGGCAAAATGTACACAAAGGCCATAGGAGATGACAGTAATGTCTTCCCCTTCCCTTTTCACATCCGCCTTACCGATGGGAAGGACATAATCTTCAGTCGGTACCTCACCCTTGATCAAGCGGTATGCGCGTTTATGTTCAAAGAAAAGCACTGGGTCTTCATCGCGAATGGCAGCTTTAAGCAACCCCTTTACATCATACGGAGTGGAAGGCATCACAATTTTCAAGCCCGGCTGATTGGCAAAAATCGCTTCAACCGATTGTGAATGATAAAGAGCTCCATGAATTCCTCCTCCATACGGAGCACGGATTACCATAGGACAGCTCCAGTCATTATTAGAACGGTATCTAATTTTGGCTGCCTCTGAAACTATTTGGTTAATGGCAGGCATGATGAAATCAGCAAATTGCATCTCAGCTATCGGGCGCAGCCCATACATGGCGGCTCCAATTCCCACTCCTGCAATTGCAGATTCAGCGAGCGGAGTATCGATGACTCTTGCTTCACCGAATTGGTCGTACAAACCATTAGTGGCTTTAAAGACCCCACCTTTTTTTCCTACATCCTCTCCCAATACGAATACACGGGAATCGCGTTCCATCTCTTCCCTCATTGCCATTGTCACGGCATCTATATAAGAAATCACTGGCATTCTATTACCCCCTTACTTTTGTGCATACACATGATTCATAGCACTTTCAGCCTTCGGATATGGAGCATTTTCAGCATAATCGGTTGCTTCATTTACTATCTTCATGACTTCATCATTCATTTGTTTCTCAAGGCCATCATCCATGATTCCCACTTCTTTTAAATACGCTCCAAATGTCATAATCGAATCCTTCGTTTTGGCTTCGGCCACTTCGTCCGCAGTCCGGTAGCTTCGGTCATCATCATCACTTGAATGAGGCGTGAGCCTGTATGAAACGGTTTCTACAAGTGTAGGGCCTTCTCCCCTTCGTGCACGGTCAGCCGCTTCTTTCACCGCTGCATACACTTCCAATGGATCATTGCCATCCACCGTTATTCCAGGCATCCCATAGCCAATCGCCCTGTCGGAAACATTTTCACACGATAGCTGTTTCTCAATAGGAACGGAAATCGCATATTTATTATTTTCACACATGAAAATGACCGGTAGCTTGTGCACACCTGCAAAGTTGGCACCTTCATGAAAATCGCCCTGATTGGATGAACCTTCCCCAAACGTTACGAATGTCACCAAATCCTTACCTTCCATCTTCCCTGCAAGTGCAATTCCAACAGCATGCGGGACCTGTGTCGTTACAGGCGATGAACCAGTGACGATCCTATTTTTCTTTTGACCAAAATGACCAGGCATTTGGCGCCCGCCGGAATTGGGATCTTCCTCTTTCGCGAAACCTGAAAGCATCAAGTCTTTTGCGGTCATTCCGAAGGTAAGAACTACACCGACATCCCGATAATAAGGCAGTACATAATCCTTTTGCCGATCCAGCGCAAACGCAGCCCCAACCTGTGCAGCTTCTTGCCCCTGGCAGGAAATCACGAAGGGAATTTTCCCGGATCGGTTTAAAAGCCACATGCGCTCATCAATTCTGCGGGACAAAAGCATTGTCCGATACATATCTAAAACCGTTTCCTCATTTAAGCCTAATTGTTCATGACGTTTTTCTACCATCATAAAACCTCCTGACCTTATTCTTTATGAATGAATGGCACGTCCATCGACAGCAAGGGCCGCCTCTCCGATTGCTTCAGAAAGACTTGGGTGCGGATGAATTGTCTTGCCTATTTCCCAAGGTGTCGCATCAAGCACTTTTGCAAGTCCGGCTTCTGAAATCATATCCGTAACATGTGGTCCGATCATATGAACGCCCAGTATATCATCCGTTCTCTTATCGGCGATGATTTTCACAAAGCCATCCGCTTCCCCGAATACAAGGGCCTTACCAACTGCACGGAATGGGAATTTCCCAATTTTAAGGTCATAGCCTTCTTTGTTTGCCTGTTCTTCCGTCAAACCGACACTTGCAGCTTCAGGGCTTGAATACACACATTTTGAAATGAGCGAATAATCCAGCCGTTCCGGTTTTTGGCCTGCGATATGTTCAACGGCCGTAATACCTTCATGGGAAGCAACGTGAGCCAACTGGAGACCGCCAATACAATCACCGATTGCATAGATATGTGATTCCTTCGTTTGGAAGAAGTCATTGGTTTCAATAAAGCCTTTTTCTTTCACAATTTCCGTATTTTCAAGGCCGATTCCTTCAACATTAGCTGATCTGCCTACGGAAACCAGCATTTTTTCAGCTGTGAACTCCTCCACCGAACCCTTGACTTCTGCAGAAATGGTAACTGAATCATCCGTTTTCAGGGTTTCAGGCATAACCTTCGCACCTGTAACGAATTTGACGCCTTTTTTCTTTAAGAGACGAAGCATTTCACTAGAAATATCATGGTCCTCAGTCGGGATGATTCTATCTGCATATTCCAGTACTGTCACTTCCACACCGAAATCATTGAGCATCGAAGCCCATTCAATGCCGATGACTCCACCGCCTACAATAATCATTGATTTTGGCAGGCTCTCAAGCTTTAGAGCTTCATCCGATGTAAGCACCAATTCCCCATCAATCGCTAAACCGGGCAGTGTCTTCGGACGCGAACCGGTAGCAATGATGACATTCTGAGGAATGAGCATTTCATTTTCACTGCCATTATTCATTTCCACGGAAATTGTCCCAGGCATCGGTGAAAATATAGAAGGACCAAGTATACGCCCTAACCCTTCATAAACCGTTATCTTTCCTTGTTTCATCAAGTGCTGAACACCTTTATAGAGTTGATCGACCACTTTATTCTTTCTTTCCTGCACCTTAAGGAAGTCTACCTTTACATCCCCGGTAACTATACCGAATTCCTCACTTTTCACTGCAGTCTGATAAACTTCCGCACTCCTTAAAAGTGCTTTCGAAGGGATACAGCCTTTATGTAGACACGTTCCGCCGAGCTTGCCTTTCTCCACGACAGCCGTTTTCAATCCTAATTGAGCAGCCCTTATTGCCGCCACATACCCGCCAGTTCCTCCTCCGAGGATAACGAGGTCAAAATCTTCAGCCAAAACCACTCCTCCTCACAAATACATACTATTTAATCACCATTTTTACTTGGCATATGTTTATTACGTTATCCATGTTGAAAATTCCTGTGTTTAATTAAAAAAACACAGGAATCTATATCTTGTGAAACTACAATCATTTTCTTCCATTCAAGATATGTTTTTCATTTTGCAAGAATTGGCTCCTTGAATTCCTCATGCGAGCAATTCGCTCCTCTGCCATCCTATCCGCTGCTTTATATGTTGGGATTTGATCGCGTTTTGCAATCTCGATGACTCTTTCAATTGTATCATAAACCGTTTCCACTTTCTTAAGGGCTCTTTCCCGATTATATCCTAAAAGCTCATCGGCCACGTTTATGACTCCACCTGCATTAATTACATAATCAGGTGCATATATAATACCTTTTTCATGAATTTGATCGCCATGAACAGGTTCCTTTAATTGATTATTGGCCGCACCAGCAATGACCTTCGCCTTGATTTGATTGATTGTATGATCATTTATGACAGCCCCTAATGCACAAGGTGCATAGATATCACAGTCGACTCCATAAATTTCGTCAGGATCAACTGCATTCGCCCCAAAGGATTCAACCGCACGGGCCACGCTTTCTTTATTGATATCCGTAACGATCAGCTGGGCGCCCTCCTCATGAAGGTGACGGCATAAGTTATAAGAAACATTCCCTACGCCTTGGACCGCAATCACCCTGCCTTCTAAAGAATCAGTTCCGAATGCCTCTTTCGCAGCAGCTTTCATACCGCGATATACCCCATAGGCAGTTACAGGGGAAGGATTCCCCGAAGAACCGAATGCAGGGGAAATCCCAGTGACAAAATCCGTCTCCTCATGAATGAGATCCATATCCTCAACCGTTGTACCTACATCTTCCGCCGTTATATATCGCCCATTCAGCCCTTGTATATACCTTCCGAAGGCACGGAACATTTCTTCATTTTTATCCTTACGGGGATCGCCGATGATGACAGTTTTTCCTCCGCCTAAATTCAAGCCGGCAGCTGCGTTCTTATATGTCATTCCTCTTGAAAGCCTTAAGGCATCTTCAATGGCATCTTCTTCAGATGCATACGTCCACATCCTTGTGCCTCCAAGCGCAGGCCCTAACGTCGTATCATGAATGGCAATAATCGCTTTCAAACCCGATTGTTTATCCTGACAGAATAACAATTGCTCGTAATCATACTTTTCAAGATATTTAAAAATTTCCATAAAGGAATCCTCCCTAGATGTTTTAATTCATATCAGATATGAGAACACTGAATTACTCCTCATTCTTACTTGTTACTACGTTCATTTAAAATAAAATCCGCTACTAGCATGATATTTTCCCAATGGGTAATGGTTCCCGTGAATGAACCATTCACTTTTAAATATGCAAATAACATGCCAATTAAATACATAACGCGAGCCTTTTTATCCAAATAAAGGAGATGCTGGTTAATATGTTGGGCAACTATAGCCTATAACAAATTCAAAAAAATTTCATGTTAGAAGTGGAGTCTCGCTTAAATTAAAATAAATCAGAAAATTCCACGCAGTTTTTTTCATAGTACGCAATTATTTGCGTGCAAAAATTTTCACAGTTTTAGTTTTTCAATTTTGTAATATAGATTTCTAACTGAAATCCCTAGCGCTTTTGCCGTAAGTGTTTTATTTCCCTTGTGGGTATGGAACGCCTGCTGAATGATTTCGGCTTCATACTGGTCTATTATCTCCGAGAGCGGTTTCCCCGATACGTAGCCAGAAGGCTTCATTAATAATTTCTCCTGTTTTACTGGAATCCCTTCGATAAAATCCGGAATATGTTGTATATCAATGACCGTCTCGTTCAATTTCATGAAAATGATTGCCCGTCCCAAGATGTTTTCCAGTTCCCTGACATTACCCGGCCAGTTGTAAATTTGCATTTTATGTATAGCTGCTGCTGTAATTCCCTCTATGCTCCGTCCATACTCCTGATTGATTTTATTAATCAAATGCTCCGCCAATTCTCTCAAATCTTCTTTTCTCTTTCTTAATGGTGCAATGAAAATAGGCATGCGGTTCAGCCTGAAATACAAGTCTTCCCTGAATGATCCGTTTGCGATGGCCTGTTCAAGATTGATATTCGTAGCGGCTATTACCCGGACATTGATGGGGATTGGCTTCGTCCCCCCCACTCTGATGATTTCCTTTTCTTGTAATACCCGAAGTAATTTAGCTTGGATGTTGGCTGGCAATTCACCAATTTCGTCCAAAAAGATACTCCCTTGATTTGCCTCTTCAAAAAAACCGACCTTCCCCCCCCTGCTTGCCCCAGTAAAAGCTCCTTCATCATAACCGAACAGTTCACTTTCAAGTAATGATTCCGAGATGGCTGCACAATTTACCCGTACGAATTTATTGAATTTCCTATCGCTCGCATTATGTATGGCATGTGCAAATAACTCTTTGCCAGTCCCTGATTCCCCTCTTAATAAGACAGTAGCAGGTGTTCTTGCCGATAATTTCGCCTGTTCAATGGGAAGCTTCATCTCTTCGGAAGCCCCAATTATATCATCAAAGGAATATTTAGCCTGCAATGTCCGGATAATCTGTCTTGCCCGATTCAGTTCGTGGGTCAAGGCTTGAATTTCCGATACATCATGAATGACGCCAACGCTCCCTTTCAGGCACCCATCCACAATGATTGGAGCAACATTTACGATCACTTCCTTATGTTTTGGACCGACACGCATATTGACACCCCGAACAGGCTTTTTTGTCTGAAGCACTTTCATATGCATACTTTCACCTTCGTAAATATCGATGGAAGCCGGCTTACCGATCACTTGGGTCTTTGTTAAGCCGGTGATTCTTGTATATGCCGGATTGATCAAAAGCCCCCTGCCTTGTTCATCCACAACAGATATGGCTTCATCACTGGATTGAATGATCGCCTGGAGCATCGTCTGTACCTCTTTTAAATCAGTGATCTGCTCTGCCAATTGTACAGCTTCCGTTTTATTCCTAAACATGGAAAAAGCCCCTATGATTTCTTTATCGGCATTCACAAGAGGGATCCTTGTCGTTATGAGTTCCGTCCCATTGCTAAGGGTGATTTCCTGATTTACTTCTTTTTGGTTCGTTTGCATAACTCGCAGCAAGCCAGTAGAAGGGATGAAATCTTTGATATGTCTGCCAATCACATCTTCACGCTTTGTGTCAGATGCACGTTCCGCACTATCATTGAACATGATGATGAATCCTTCATGATCAATCACCACCATTCCTTCACTGGTCGTATTAAGAATCAAGTCCATTTTTGCCGAGGCATTCTCCAATTTACTTATTAATCGATTTTTCTCTTCAAACAGCTTAGTCATAATGAGGGCGACACTTCCAGGAATGAGAATCGTTTGTTCGCCCATGTCCCTTTTTATCTTTTTATAGACAGATGGGTCTCCGGTCGTATCAAAAATGATGTCCAAATCCCGCTCCAATCCCACGCTCCAATCAGTCACTGTAGGAATACTTCGTTCATTTGCGGCAAGCATCCCTTCAGCAGATTCATTCGTATCAGCCATACAAACAATGGAGAATACTTCACTTTCCGAGAGGAGTTTCAACACGGTTGTCCCTCCCACGCCTCCCCCTACTATCATGACCTTTTGCATGAGCCATCCCCCTTAAGATATTATTACACCTTTTAATAGATCGTTCCCTGCAATTTTTTTCATACTCCCAACCATTTTATCATATTGGCTCCCTTTAAAAACAGCCACCAACTACCAGTCATTATCTTGATTCCCGGAACTTGACAAATAATTTATATCCTTTATCATTTTTTAAAGACGGAATTTTCGGAAGGGATTTGACCGCATGAAACGTTTAATCGCTTTTTTGATTCTTTTTATACCTGGTGCCTTTGCTGCCTATGGCATAAAAATAATGAGGGACATGGTATTCGGTATTTTACAGCCTCCCTATCCATTCCTTTGGCTGCAATTTTTAATAGGACTGCTCATTACGATTGGCGGAATAGCCTTTATCGCCGGCTTCATCCTTCATCGAGACCGAAAACAAAATAAGGTCCAAAGCAGGTTCACTAAATTTTAAACGTAAAAAGAAGGGGCCATATCTCATATGGCCCCTTCTTTTTTTATCTTGATTTCAATCCTTCTCTGATTCGTACGGCTGCCTCGGGAAAATCGGTAATGATGCCGCTGCACCCCAGTTTGAATAACCGCTTCATCTCTGCTTCTTTATTAATGGTATATGGCCGTACAGGAACACCCATACTCATCGAAGCTTGAATTAGTGCATCAGGGGCAACCCTGATATTTGGGTGGATTGCACTACCGCCTATTGCCTTGGCATATATCCATGGCATGTATAGACCATCCCTATAAAGCGGTGCGGTTTCCAATTCAGGTGCCAATTGGTGGCAATTGACCAAACTGCAATGATTGAATGAAGAAAGGATTACCCTTTCCTCCATTTCGTAAGTGCGGATGAGCCAGATGACTTTCTCTTCTAAGCCTGGATACAGAAAAAGAGTATTTTTCAGTTCAATATTGCAAAAAAGCTGATTATCGTAAAGCCAAATAAATAGTTCTTCAAGCGTCGGAATCTTTTCTTTTCCCAATTTTCCCTTATGGGTTGCAGATGCATTAAGTTTTTTCAACTCCATCAAGGTCCGGTCTTTTACATACCCCGAGGCATTCGTTGTACGATCGAGCTTTTCATCGTGAATGATGACCACTTCCCCATCTTTCGAGAGCTGGACATCCGTTTCAATTCCGTCCGCCCCGACACGGGCAGCTTCTTTGAACGCCGCCATCGTATTTTCCGGATGAGTCCCTGCAGAGCCTCGATGCGCAAAGATTAAGGTCATGATGAAACGCCGCCTCTCTCAATAATTGTTATATCCCAATTTATGAACAGAAACAGCAAATTATTTTCATCTAGATCAATCCTTCAATCAAAATGCAGGTGATTATTTTTTGACTAGAATGTTCCTTTCGTCAAAACACCCAATTTCTTTTCCAAGCTTTTGATTTGCAAGCGGGTATCCAAGAAGGCCATTTGACCAATCGTAATTTCCCCTTCACCTTTTGATTCAGGCATGTCCATGATTGACTTCCGTTTTTCGTCCAAAACAAAAACGCCTTTTATTTATGGGATTTCCTTTAAAATCCAATAAATAAAAGGCGTTTAATTTTTTAAACCGGCGTAAAAATTTTGAAGTTGCCGATTAGAAAAAATCAAGAAGCAACTTCTTCCTGTCCCTTACCTCCAGACGGAGAGTTCCTATTTATATTTAGCGGCTCTAGCCTTTATATGGTCAATTATTACCCTGAATCCTTACAACCGGTTTTTCCCTACCCCTGTCAAGAAGCTTTATGCTCGAGGCGCAGCTTATCTGCAACCATGGCAATGAATTCGGAATTTGTAGGTTTTGCCTTAGTCATGCTTACGGTATATCCGAAAAGAGATGATATGGACTCTATATTTCCACGGCTCCAGGCCACTTCAATCGCATGACGGATAGCACGTTCGACACGGCTGGCCGTAGTATTGTATTTTTTTGCGATATCCGGATATAAAACTTTGGTGATAGAACCCAATAGTTCAATATCATTATATACCATCGAAATCGCTTCCCTTAAATACAAATAGCCCTTAATATGTGCAGGCACTCCAATCTCGTGAATAATGCTTGTGATGCTGGCATCGAGGTTCTTCGGCTTGGATTCATTTTGGGGACGATAGCTAAATTGACTATGATTTTTTAAAACCGCCTGCCCTTTACCGCTTACCTGACGTATGTGATTGGCCAGATTTTCCATATCGAATGGTTTCAGGATGAAGTAAGACGCACCCAAATCAACAGCTTTTTTCGTTACATCTTCTTGACCAAATGCAGTAAGCATAATCACATTAGGCATAGCACCCCGTTTTACTTCACGAAGTTTTTCAAGTACACCTAACCCATCCAAATGAGGCATGATAATATCGAGGATCAATATATCCGGATCAACGCTTTCAAGCATTCCCAGGCAATCTTGACCGTTATGTGCCACCCCAATTACTTCCATGTCTTCCTGTGCAGAAATGTATTCATCCAGAAGGCCAACAAGTTCTCTATTATCATCTACAACGCACACCTTAATTTTTTTCACGCTTGATTTCCTCCTCAACTACAATTGGTCTTTTTTTCTATATGACTAAATTCTATTGTAATTGAACTTTTCGACAATGGAAACTAAATTCCTTTTATTTTTGAAAAAATATAAGGAATTCAATATTATTCTCCGGATATCTCTTGTTTTCGACTTCGTTTGCTATTCGAATAAAGCGATTGTCGAAAAATCTTCATATCGTTATCATTTTATCACATCGTTTCAAAAAAACCTCTATTTTTTACAGAAATCAAATTTAATTCCTACCCAAAACCTCTGCTAACCATAACTTTCCATTAAAAAGGGGCATCCAAAAGGATACCCGGATTCTTAGCTTGCTTTTTCAAAATTATTTTTGTCGTATATATTTATACCGGCTTCGTTTAACATCCATTCGATATGGACTCCATACCCACTTGTAGGATCATTAACGAATACATGGGTGACTGCACCGATTAATTTCCCATTTTGTATGATAGGACTGCCGCTCATTCCTTGAACGATCCCACCTGTTTTTTGCAGCAATTCTTTATCCGTCACTTTTATGACCATACCTTTAATTGCAGGAAACTTCTGTGGTATGGAACTGACGATTTCGACATCGAATTCCTCTACTTCAGAACCGTCCACCACTGTAAGGATCTTTGCTGGTCCTTCCTTTACCTCATGTGAAAGGGTGATGGGGAGTGGCTTGTCGTTAATTCCATTTTTATAATCTTGATTTAATTTCCCAAAAATTCCAAAGGGACTATTGCGATTGATATTTCCTATTTTTTCTTTATTAGAAGAAAAGCGTGCCAATTTTTCTCCGGGATCACCATTGCTTCCTTTTTCGATGGATGTGACCGTCGATTGAACAATCTGTCCGTCCTTAACAACAATCGGCTTTTTTGTGTCCATATCGGATATGACATGTCCCAACGCCCCATATTTTTTTGAATCCGGGTGATAAAACGTCATCGTTCCGATACCAGCTGCCGAATCACGGATATACAAACCCAATTTGTAAGTTCCTTCATTCTTATCTTTTAGAGGTAATAGGGTACTGTGGAGCACTTCATTATCACGGTTAATGACAAGATTCAACGCCTCACCCTTTTCACCTGCCTGCTGAACAAAAGGGGTTACATCCCCCATCTTCTTTATCGTCTGACCATTGATTTCTGTAATAATATCACCGATTTCAATTTTCGCTTTTTCTCCCGGTGATTTTTTCCCCTGCGCAGTATCAATAAGATGATGACCTACTACGAGCACCCCAAGAGTATTAAGCTTTACTCCAATGGATTGGCCACCAGGCATGACTTTAAAATCTTTTAACACCCTGATGTCGACCTTTTTGGCAGGCAAGCCTGCTACATCCAGTAACACTTCATTCGTACCTGGTTTCTCAGCACCAAGCGTAATCGAGGCTTGTTCATCATGAAGCGAAATTCCTTCACTGGATCTCGAAGTTTTTGCAGAAACAGGCAATGACTTGGAAATACTATATTGACTTCCTTCAAATAGTACAAGATGATTTGGAATTAAAAAATATTCACGAGATGGCTGGTATAACCCTAATGTTAATAGCGAAACAAGGAGAATTCCACCGATGATTCTGTTTATCCATATAAATTTCAATCCATTCACTCTCCTCGCTCTCTGAAACTTAATGGCTACACCTTTAATTTAGCCCTCATGACAGTCATTTATAACAGGTGCAAAAAATAAAAGCTATCCGTTTTTGGATAGCTTTACAATGAATGCTTATGATTAGTTTAATTAATCTACTTACCGGCCCTTCAAGATGTTATCTTCAACCTTTTGGCAAGCTGGATTAATTCATTGGCATGCTGTTTAGTCAAATCCGTTATCTCTACTCCTGAAATCATCCTGCCAATTTCTTTTATTTTTTCAGTTTCAATTAACGGCTTTACCGAGGTATTCGTGCGTCCGGCCCTTACATTTTTCGCTATGAAAAGGTGAGTATCCGCCATAGCTGCCACCTGTGGCAAATGGGATATGCACAGTACTTGTGATCCAGTTGCCACTTTATAGATCTTTTCTGCAATGGATTGCGCAACCCGTCCGCTCACACCTGTGTCCACTTCATCAAAGATAATGGACGTTATGCCTTGGTGCTTGGAGAATATGCTTTTCAATGCAAGCATGATCCTCGACAGTTCACCACCAGAAGCGATTTTAGATAGAGGTTTTAATGGTTCACCTGGATTGGTGGAAATATAAAATTCCATTGAATCCAGCCCTGACTGATTGATGCCCTTATCTGACAATTCATCGAAAGTATAGGCCGTTTGAAGGAAATGTGGTTCGAAAATTGTCTTTTCCATGTATAAATCTTTTAATTCCTGATGAATCTTTTTTGTAAGCTGCTGAGCGAATTTCTGGCGAAGTTCAGACAGGTTCTTTGCTTCGACAATTAAATCTGCCTTGATGGATTTCATTTCCTTTTCAAGCTTCGCTATATGGGTTTCCCTATTTTGAAGTTTTTCGACTTCTTCTTCAATAGCGGCCCCATATTCCAGGATTTCCTCGATGGTCCGCCCGTATTTACGCTTTAATTGATTTATTTCATTAAGGCGACTTTCAATGAATTCCACTCGTTCTGTATCATAATCCAAAGAGTCTAATTGGTCACGGATGTTAGACACGGCCTCTTCAAGCAGGAAGTAGCTATTTGAAACGGTTTCAGAGCTGTTCTTTAAACCTTCATCAAGCCCTGCCGCTTCCTCCAAATTATTCATGGCTACGGAAAGCCAATCAATTGCATGCTGCTCACCATTTAAAGCATTATAACTGGTTTGCAGCGCTTCATGGATTTTTTCAAAATTATTAATTTTCTTCCGCTCTTCCATCAATTCTTCATCTTCGCGTAATTTCAAATCAGCTTTTTGGATTTCATCGAATTGAAATTGGATCAAATCAAGGCGGTGGACCATTTGCTGTTCATTTTGGCTCAAACCATTCAATTGTTTAGAAGCGGTTTCATAACGTTTATATAGCTTTTGGTATTCAGTGAGTGCAGATGCGATCTTTTCACCGCCGAATTGATCGAGCAGTGGAAGATGGAGTCGTTCGTCCATTAATTCCTGATGTTCATGCTGGCCATGGATATCTATCAACGTCCGCCCTATCTCACGTAAGATGGCAATCGTTACAAGCTTTCCGTTTACCCTGCAAACGCTTTTGCCGCTCAGTGAGATATCCCTTCGAAGTATCGCCATCCCATCATTCATATCGATGCCCAACTCTTCCGCCTTGGCAAAGACGGGGTGTTTTTCATCTTCAATTTGGAATAATCCTTCTATTTCAGCCTTCGACTCACCATGCCGAATGAACTCTGCAGAACCACGTCCCCCAACCAAAAGATGAACGGCATCTATTATGATTGACTTCCCTGCCCCTGTTTCTCCTGTCAAGACCGTCAAGCCTTTCTCAAATGAAACGGACAGGCTGTCTATGATCGCAAAATTCCTAATCGATAGTTCTGTTAACAAACTAGGTCACCTCACAACATTATTAGAGCATGTCCAAGAATTTGCCGGAAATGATCTTTGCATCTTCCTCAGAACGGCAGATAATTAAACAAGTATCGTCGCCGCCGATCGTCCCGAGTATTTCTTGCCAATTTAAATTATCAATCAATGCACAGATTGCCTGGGCATTACCTGGAAGCATCTTCATAACCAGTAAATTGTTGGCTGAGTCAATGCGTACAAATGCATCGACAAGGATTCTCTTTAATTTTTGAAGTGGATTGAAACGTTGGTCGGCCGGCAGACTGTATTTATATCTTCCATCCGTTAAAGGCACTTTTACAAGGTGAAGCTCTTTAATATCCCTAGAAACAGTGGCTTGAGTTACATTGTATCCAGCTAATTTCAATTCTTCAACTAACTCATCTTGGGTTTCGATATCATTATTCGTTATAATGTCCCTTATTTTTATATGTCGTTGTCCTTTATTCATAAGTAGAAGCACCTCTTCTCAACTGTTGCTCATTTAATGGTAATGGTTCACTTTCATTTCTTACTTAAGCAGTCTGCCCCAATATGGGATTGCTTCAATTATCAGTACGTGCAAATAGGCCGCTTTTGAAAGTGGCTAATATTAATGTTATCGGATTTTTATGCAATTGTACAACTTTTTTCTCTAAAAATGAATATAAGTCTATTATTTGTACTTACCTATTTTATGTATCCATCGATAAATGATTCAAGTACATGACGCACAATGTATAGTTAAAAAGCTCCTTTAGCCAACCATTCAGCCAAAGGAGCCCATACAAAGTTCTAGCTATTCTTTTTTAAATTGGGCATGGGCCTCTCCAACGATGTCATCAACCGTTTTCGAAAGCAATATCGTTCCATCTTCCTTCGAGCCTTGCCAGTGTAAATGAAGTAAGAATTCAATATTTCCATCACCGCCGGTAATCGGCGAGAAGGAGGCATCCTTAATATCATAGCCTTCCTTTAAAGAAAAAGAAATGATCTTATCCAACACTTGTTTATGGATTTTGGGATCACGAACAATCCCCTTTTTCCCCACTTGATCCTTCCCAGCTTCGAATTGCGGTTTAACCAAGGCAACGACATCACTATTCGGGACGAGCAAGGTCTTTAGCACCGGTAAAATTAACGTAAGCGATATGAAAGAAACATCAATGCTTGCAAAGTTTGGCATCTCCCCATCGAGATCGGCGGGTGTAACATAACGGAAATTGGTCCGTTCCATTACTTTTACCCGCTCATCCTGTCTAAGCTTCCAGGCAAGCTGATTATAGCCGACATCAAGCGCATAAGACATTATGGCGCCATTTTGCAAAGCACAATCCGTGAACCCACCAGTTGATGAACCTATATCAAGCAGTATTTTTCCATTCACTTGTAAATCGAATTCCCTTAATGCCTTCTCAAGTTTAAGACCGCCTCTTGAAACATAAGGCATGACTTTTCCTTTGATCGTAAATTCGAGATCGACCGGCACTTTTTCCCCCGGTTTTTCATACCTTTCTTCATTCGCGTAGACAAGACCTGCCATAACCATACGCTTCGCTTTTTCACGTGTATCGGCCAAGCCTTGTTCTACAAGTAATACATCTACTCTTTCTTTCATCACTTTCATATTGTCAGGCCCTTTTTTCTTTTTTGGGTGTTATCATTTTAATCTTTTTGATGGCTGTCTCAGTCGTTAAACCGATTTCTTCAAGAAGTTCATCGACACTTCCATGTTCAATGAAATAATCAGGTATTCCCATTCGATCTATAATTGCACCATAAAATCCTTGATCATGGGCATATTCAAGTACAGAGCTACCAAAACCACCTTGAAGTACCGCTTCTTCTATTGTCAAGATTGGCATTTTTTCACCAAGGAGACTGCTTAACATGTTCTCATCCAAAGGCTTAATGAACCGGGCATTGATGACCTTAACTGAATAATCCTCTTTCTCCAGCATTTCTGCCGCTTCAAGAGCCATGGGAATCGTTGTTCCGAACGTTAAGATCGCAGCATCCGTTCCTTCTTTAAGAACTTCCCACGAACCGATTGGAATCTGCTTTAATTCGGTATCCATCACAACTCCCCAACCATTCCCACGAGGGAAACGCATAGCAATCGGACCATCATTATAGTTTAAGGCTGTATTGACCATATGCTGACCTTCGTTTTCATCTTTAGGCATCATCAACACCATATTCGGAACATGGCGTAAGAAAGCAATATCGAAAACGCCTTGATGCGTTTCACCATCGGAACCAACCAATCCGGCACGATCGATCCCTATGAATACGTTCAAGTTTTGACGGCAGATATCATGAACGACCTGGTCATAAGCTCTTTGCAGGAAGGTTGAATAAATAGCCAGGAAAGGTTTCATTTTTTGCGTTGCCAATCCTGCAGCAAAAGTTGCAGCATGCTGCTCGGCAATCCCTACATCATAGAAACGCTCTGGGAACTCTTGAGAAAAGCCCACCAACTTCGATCCTACGGGCATCGCAGGTGTAATCGCGACAATCCGCTCATCGTCACGAGCCAGCCTGCTGACAGTATCACTTACAAGAGCGCTCCAAGCAGGACCTTTACTAGGGGATTTCACGAAATCGCCAGTCTCGATCTTATATGGACCTGTCCCATGCCAGTTCCCTGTTGTATCCAATTCGGCAGGTGAATATCCTTTGCCCTTTTTGGTGATGACATGCAACAGTACAGGTCCCTTCGTTTTCTTGGCATATCTTAAATTCTCCAGCAATTCTTCATAATTGTGACCATCTACCGGTCCAAGATATGTGAAACCAAGCTCTTCGAAAAAGATTCCTGAGACCAATAAGTACTTCATGCTATCCTTCAAGCGTTCAGCTGTAGCTGCAAGTTTACCACCGACTGCAGGTATTTTTTTCAAAAGCTGCTCTAATTCATCTTTTGCCCAGTTATATTTACCTGCTGTCCGCAATCTTCCCAATATCGTGTGTAAAGCACCTACGTTAGGGGCTATGGACATTTCATTATCATTCAGGATAACGATCATGTCCTTTTTTTCATCACCGATATGGTTCAACGCTTCAAGCGCCATTCCGCCTGTTAGTGCACCGTCCCCGATTACAGGCAGAATAAAACTGCTTTCCCCTTTGATATCACGGGCAGCCGCCATTCCCATTGCAGCTGAAAGGGAAGTCGAACTGTGACCTGTTTCCCAAACATCATGGGGGCTTTCAATCATTTTCGGAAAACCGCAAAGACCTTTATATTTCTTTAATGTGTCGAACTCTCCTGCTCTGCCAGTCAGGATTTTATGGACATAGGATTGATGTCCGACATCCCATAAAATTTTATCATTCGGACTGTCGAATTCTTTATGCAAGGCTATAGTCAACTCGACGACACCTAAATTGGGCCCAATATGCCCACCCGTCACCGATAATTTTTCCACTAGAAATTTACGTATTTCCATACTTAACTCGACAAGTTCTTCATTATTCATCTTCTTCAAAAAAGAAGGGTCTTTTATAGATAGAAGATCCAAACAGGACCACTCACTTTCTGTAATTTTCGGTTTTAAGCATAAACAAAGCCTCATTAAAGAGGAATGGATGACTAGACCGAAAAATTGGTTTTAAGTTAAGGCTGTTTTCGCATACTTTGTTGCGATTTAACAAGTAATGCGGTGTGGTTGATTTCCCCTCCAGATGCTCGCTTTCCGCGGGGCGGGCGGTGAGCCTCCTCGGCGTAAACGCCTGTGGGGTCTCACCTGCCCCGCTGCTCCCGCAGGAGTCTCGCACTTGCGCTCCAATCAACCTTAAATCGTTTCGTTTTAAAAACAACAATCTTTACGAAAACAGCCTAAGTTAAAAAATAGCCGCCAACACCCAGGTGATTTCGGCGGCTTATCATACCTATTTTATCACGTATCTCAATAAAAAAATTCATTTTGATTTTCACATATTTTTGCACAATGAGTATACCATAAAACCTCAATTGATAACAAATTTAGCCACAATCAATGATTACGGTTCGCTATTAAATCAGTTAGATCATTCAACAAACCCGTTTGTAAGGTTGTTTTTCCTAAAGCGGCATGGGCAAGTTCTATATGATGTTCCAACTTTTCCTTTGCCCCTTGAAGCGTAAGTAAAGATGGATATGTACTTTTATGATTCCCCACATCACTGCCAACCGGCTTGCCGATCAACTCGACCGACCCTTCAATATCCAGGATATCATCGCGAATTTGAAAAGCAAGCCCCAGGTGGTATGCAAAGTCACGTAAATGCAGTTGCTGTTCTTCATTCGCCCCGGCTAATATAGCACCGGAAAGGATGCTTGCAGTCAATAACTTCCCTGTTTTATGTTCATGTATATACTCCAATTCCTGAAGGGTCAACTGTTTATTTTCACCTTCCATATCCGCAACTTGACCTCCAACCATTCCTTCGGCTCCGGCAGATTTCGCAATTTCACTTACCAGGTTCAGCTTCATTTCAGCCGTCACCTCGGGATCGATCATATCCGTCACCAATTGAAAGCTATATGTAAGAAGCGCATCACCTGCCAGTATTGCTACCGCTTCACCGAACACTTTATGGTTCGTCGGTTTTCCGCGGCGGAGATCATCATCATCCATCGCCGGAAGATCATCATGAATCAAAGAATATGTATGAATCATTTCAATGGCAGCCGCTGCAGGAATCCCCATCCTCAAGTTTTTTCCAAAGGCCTCCAGAACGGCAAAGACCAATAACGGGCGAATCCGTTTACCTCCTGCCTCCAGTGAATAGACCATGGCTTCTTTGACCACTGCCGGAGCTTTAAGTTTATTGACATATTCCACGGTTTCCCGTTCTATAATCGCCTTATATTCTTTAGAAAACATTTCAAAGGACTCTGTACCCATGTCATTCTTCCTCCTGTACAGCGAAGTTTTCAAGTTCCCCATCTTCGCGTAAAATTTGAGTCAACTGATCTTCAACAGCCTTAAGCTTCGAATGGCAAAGCCTTGATAAGTCCATTCCTTGTTTATATATGGAGATGGCTTCTTCCAAGGGTACATCGCCTTCTTCCAACTGCTCTACAATTTTTTCGAGATTCTCCATCGCTTCTTCAAATGTAGCTTCCTGTTTTTTTGTCATGGTTCAATCCGCTCCTTTATTTCTTTAATTTCACATTCAAGTGTTCCATCTTTTATCGAAACCGCTATCTTATCCCCTTTGGATACTTGCTGTGTACTTTTCACTAATGTCTCATCCTCAGCAAAAACTAATCCATAACCCCGTTCCATGATTTTTAGTGGACTTAGGGCAGATAAAGTGGCAGTTACATGGACGAACTGCTGTGATTTTTGCCGATAGATGGCTTCCATGGCCCTACGCAAAACCTTTGCATGCTGCTGTAATTCATCTTTCGCATTTTGCACCGCTTGTTCAGGATGCTGCTTTTTCAGAATATCGTTCAGCTGATTCAGCTCATCTCTCTTTTTCATGAAATACCGCGTGCTGGTCCTTCCTAGCCTGTCCATCGTCTTGTCTAGCTGTTCCAGCTTCTGTTCATACATTTTATGTGGATAACGGAAGGCATAAGACCTCTCCATCCTGGTCAACCGGGTTCGTTCAAAATTCACCGCTTCTTGAATGGAGCGGGTCAATCGGTTCTTGCGGTTCATCAGGCGTTCGAGTATTTCATTCAAGTGAGGAACCGCTAACTCTGCTGCACCAGTCGGTGTAGGAGCACGCATATCGGCGACAAAATCAGCAATTGTAAAATCGGTTTCGTGACCGACAGCAGAAATTACCGGTATATCGGAATCATAAATCGATTCAGCCACAATCTCTTCATTAAACGCCCATAGTTCCTCGATCGATCCGCCGCCCCTTCCGACAATGAGAACATCGCTTTCCGCCCTTGCGTTAGCCATGGAAATTGCCTTTGCAATCGATTTAGCTGCATTATTCCCTTGTACAAGGGCTGGATAAACGATGATCCTGGCAATTGGATATCTCCGCTTGATGGTTATCAAGATATCCCTTAATGCCGCTCCGGTCGGCGATGTTATGACACCTACAGACTTAGGGTACTGCGGGATCGACTTCTTGTGTTCGGCCAAAAACAAACCTGCAGCCTCCAGCTTTTTCTTCAGCTGTTCATAAGCAAGATACAAATCCCCCACACCATCAGGGGCCATGCTTTTCACATAAAGCTGATACTGTCCCCCTGCTTCATATAATGATATATCACCCTTAACAAGTACCTTCATGCCATTTTCGGGCAGGAACTTCATCCCTTTATTATTGGCGGCAAACATAACGGAGAGGAGTCGGGCTTTCTCATCCTTTAAAGTAAAATACATATGTCCGCTTGTATGTTGTTTGAAATTTGAAATTTCACCTTTTATGTATACATTTTGCAAATGGGGGTCGGCATCGAACTTCCTTTTGATGTACTTCGTTAAAGCCGACACACTCAAATATTGTTGGTTGCTCATATCATGTCTCCTTCCGATGGAAATCGGATATAAAGAAAACCGCTATAGATTATACTTGAAACTTGATCAATCCATGAATGGAAAAAAGCGGTCTCCCGTTATTATAAAACAAGAGGTCCGCTTCTTTAAAATAATTTAACGTTTTTTCAGCTTTTTATTGCTTGCTCGTACTTTTCATGTGCTTTTTGAGCAGATTTGACCGTATTCTTCATAAGCATCGTAATCGTCATTGGACCAACGCCTTTAGGAACAGGTGTAATATATGAAGCCTTATTTTTCACTTCTTCAAACGCCACATCACCGCAAAGCTTCCCTTCATCATTCCTGTTCATTCCGACGTCAATGACGACTGCGCCTTCTTTAATATGGTCACTGGTGATCGTGTCCCTCTTTCCGACAGCTGCCACAACGACATCGGCTTGCTTTGTATAATAGGCAAGATCCTTTGTCCGTGAATGACAGTATGTAACGGTTGCATTTGCATTTAAAAATAATTGTCCGGCTGGTTTTCCGACGATATTACTTCTCCCTACGATGACAACATGCTTACCTTCAAGGTCATAGTCGATATACTCAAGCATCACCATGACGCCGTATGGAGTACAAGGTAAAAAGGCATCTTGCCCCGTCATCATCCGCCCAATATTAATCGGGTGGAATCCATCAACATCCTTTTCAGGCGAAATCGCTTCAATGATCGCTTTTTCCTGAATATGTCCAGGCAATGGCAGCTGCACCAATATACCATGAATGCTGTCATCCTGGTTTAATTCAGCAATGCTCTGAATTAATTCCTCCTGTGAGAGCTCCTCAGGCTTTTTAATCAATACGGAATGCATGCCCAAATCCTCACAGGCCTTTTGCTTATTGCGCACATAAGTTTGTGATGCTTGATTGTCACCCACCAGGATTACAGCCAAACCCGGAACGATATTTTTTTCACGTAATTGTTGAACTTCCTTACTGATGTCCTGCCTAACTGACTCTGCAATTTCTTTACCATTAATGATTTGAGCTGACATGTGTTTATTCCTCCCAAGTTAATTTAGCTAAAGAAATTGCTGTGAGAATCCTTGTTCAAGGCTACAACTTTAGCTGCCGCTTTTCACCTTTACCTTGGATAAAACGGCATTTACAAAGCTGCTCGATTGATCATCACCGAATTTCTTAGCAATTTCAATAGCTTCATTCATTGCAACACTTACAGGAACATCTTCACTGTGAACCATTTCATAAACCGCGATCCGCAGTAAATTCCGATCAATGTTCGCTAGTCTTTCCAACGTCCAATTCTCTAAATTGTCCCTGATCATTCCATCAATTTGTTCTCGATTTTCCGTTATCCCCATTACTAATTTCCTGAAATATTCATCAGTTGGAGCACCATCCAATACGCTTTCCATTGCTTCTTCTGCATTCGAGTTGGCAATATCTATCTGATATAGTGCTTGAAGGGATTTTTCACGGGCTTCTCTTCTTTTCATAATCTTACTCCTTTAACATCTACTATTATATATGAAAATGCTAGAACAAACGAACATTAAATAACATTTTTTCAAAAATATTAAGATTTTCGCTATTTTTTTAAAAAATCAAGCTAAATCCCACTAAAATCAAGGCCAAAAGGTTCAATATCTTGAATCAAGATTACTTTCCAATTTAACGGCCAACACAGTCCCATACTTTTTGAAAGTGTCAAAAAGCTCATGCCTAGCTTTCATGCTCATATTTCACCTTTTACACTCTAACAGAAATCACCCTTGAATTAAAGGGAAACTTCCAGACACCGCTTTATTATGTTCATTTAAATTTAATATTATAAGCAGGCTCCAAATTAGGGTTGTCACGGAGTATACATTCAAAAAAACAAAAACCCGGCTTTTTGCCGGGTTTTTGCAGGTTTGAATCGAATGAACACTTAAACTTCTTGTTCGTAATCCGCTTCTTGTTTAGCGTTTTCAAACGCAATGCCCACTACATGAATGTTCACTTCGCCAGCGTCGATAGCGGTCATATTCAACAAAGCTTCACGAATGTTATCTTGCACTTCCTGAGCAACTTTCGGAATTGAAACACCAAACTTCATGACACAATAAAGTTCGACTTTGATGGATTCTCCCGTTAAGTCCACTTTAACACCTTTACCGTGATTCTTTTTACCAAGCTTTTCAACAACACCCGTAGCGAAATTCCCGCGCATATGTGCAACACCTTCAACTTCCGATGCAGCGATACCCGCGATCACCTCTATCACCTCAGGCGCAATCTCCACTTTGCCCAGCCCACTATTATAATCATTCATTTCCAGTAATTGGCCTTCCATTTCACTCATTCAAAAGCACCTCCTGTCTTCCTTTACATTATGAGTTCATTACATCATATATTTCAAGGAATTTGGTATTAAATTCCCCGGAAACAAATTGTTCATGTTGAAGTAACTTAATATGGAAAGGAATTGTGGTACTGATTCCTTCAATGACAAACTCACCTAAGGCGCGTTTCATCTTCTCGATCGCCTCTTCTCTAGTCGGTGCATGGACGATCAATTTAGCGATCATGGAATCGTAATACGGCGGTATCGAGTACCCAGGGTATGCCGCGGAATCCACACGAACTCCGTAGCCGCCTGGCGGTAAATACATTTGAATCTTACCTGCGGAAGGCATGAAGTTCTTTTCTGGATTTTCCGCATTTATCCGGCATTCGATAGACCATCCGTTAAAAGTGACATCTTCTTGTGAAAGCGATAGTTTGTTACCTGAAGCAACTTTGATCTGTTCTTTAATCAAATCCACGCCCGTTACCATTTCCGTAACTGGGTGTTCAACCTGGATACGTGTATTCATTTCCATAAAGTAGTATTTTCTATTCACATAGTCATAAATAAATTCTACCGTTCCGGCACCTGAATAGTTAACGGCAAGTGCAGCCGTTACTGCAGCCTGCCCCATTTCCGCACGTGTTTCACCATCCAACGCTGGTGACGGGGTTTCTTCAACAAGTTTTTGCAAACGTCGTTGAATCGAACAATCACGCTCACCTAAATGGATGGCGTTTCCATGATTATCTGCCATGACCTGTATTTCAACATGACGGAAGTCCTCGATGAACTTTTCAATATACACGCCAGGATTCCCAAATGCCGTAGCGGCTTCCTGTTGCGTAATATTAATGCCCTTGATAAGATCTTCTTCCGTCCTTGCAACGCGGATACCTTTACCGCCTCCGCCGGCAGTAGCTTTGATGATGACTGGATAGCCCATTTCATTAGCTAGGGCTACACCCTCATCCGTATCTTTAATTATTCCTTTAGAACCTGGAACGATCGGTACACCAGCTTTGCGCATGGTTTCCCTTGCTACGTCCTTTGTTCCCATTTTATTGATCGCTTCGGGGCTAGGACCGATGAAAATGATATTGCATTCACGGCATAGCTCAGCAAAGTCGGCATTTTCAGCTAGGAATCCATACCCTGGATGAATTGCATCAGATCCCGTTTTCTTGGCTGTGCTGATAATGTTCGTTGTATTCAAATAACTGTCTTTTGATAATTTAGGACCGATACAATATGCTTCATCCGCAATTTGAACATGTAATGCTTCTTTATCTGCTTCTGAATAGACTGCAACAGTCTCGATTCCTAATTCCTTGCATGCCCGGATGATTCGGACAGCAATTTCCCCACGATTGGCAATTAACACCTTTTTAATCATTTAGAAACAGCTCCTCATTCCGGCTTTACTAAAAATAATGGTTGACCATATTCTACAAGCTGCCCTTCTTTTACAAGGACTTCAACGATTTCACCGCTTACTTCAGCTTCGATTTCATTGAAAAGTTTCATGGCTTCCACGATGCAGACGATGGAATCCCCCGTTACTTTATCACCCGTTTTTACGTATGCAGGTGAATCCGGTGCAGGAGATTGGTAGAATGTCCCCACCATCGGAGAAGTGATTTTATGTAAATTTTCCTGTTCGGTGGCTGCAGCAGCAGGTTTTGCTGGTTCAACAGCTTTCGTCACTGCAGGAGCAGGGGCCGCTGCGGGCTTGACCTCTACAGCTGCATTGGCTTGAACAACATCTGGAGCAGCTACTGATTGTAATACTGTACCCGCTTCAGTTTTTTTCAATTTAAGTTTCGTTCCTTCATTTTCAAAAACGAATTCATTGATATTTGATTGATCGACTAGCTTAATAATTTCACGAATTTCTTGCACTTTCATTTTGTGGCACCCCTTGTCTAATTTAGTATGAATTTGTGAGGCAATAATATTTTATGTAACCATACCCTTAGCTTATCCTACTTTGTCCAATACTGCACAAAGTAGCCGCCTTCTTTATGAGAATGCGAATAAACTGAATACAAACCCCATCTGTATTATAACAGATATTTCACTTTCTCAAAATATTGTTTCCCTAGAAAATTGAAAAGTTTATGACCAGCTTCTAACATCATACAATATTAGCTTATACAAATTCAATGATAGATTAGTTGTAACTTATTATCCATACTTCTATCTTACACCTTTATTATAATATTGTGAATATTTTTCAACTGGGGCACCTTAACGCCTTCCCTTGAATTTTGCCTTTAATTCCTAAAAAACCAGCAATAATATCCACTTTTATTACTTTTCTAGAATATTACGGATGGTCATTATCACCATTTTCATTTGAGTTCCTTATGCCAATTGACATAAAAAAACTTTTCCTCTAAAGTTTCCAGATTGTAAGATAGTTAAAAAAATCATCATAAAAAAGCCTCCTTTTTTTTGCTAAGGAGGCTTTCAAAATTTTATGATGCTGAACTGTTCTGTATCAGCATTTTTTTCTGTATGTGTGTTTACTTTTCCGGTTGGAAATCGACCACAACATTTTGTGCATCGCTCACTTCTTTCCTTACAAGGCGGATAATGTTATTGGCCTCTGTTTTCGTTTGTTTATCGGCCTTGACACTCACCTTTACATCCGTACCGTCCACCCGGACCAGTGCTGCATTGTAATCCATGGCAACTATTAAGTTTTCGATGATATTTTCTTTTACTTTCGTTTCACTTAATTGTTCGATTTTTGCATAAGCCTCGTCTCTTTCTTCAGCTGATAGTTCTGTGTTGCCCATCTTTGCAGTCAATTCTTCATTCAGCTTCGCCCGTTCATCTTCGATCTGCATCCTTAACGATTCGAACTCATCTCCAGATGCAATGGTTACAGAGGAACCTTCTGTATTTTTGGTCGTTTCTTTTTCACTTTTATTTTCCCCTTTTGTATCCGCTTTGTTCTCTGTTTTAGTTTCCGCTTTATTTTCTTGTTGCTCTGTTGCCGTCATATCAGCGGCATTTTCTTCAGGAGCGGTTAGATAATAGACTGAAAGCACAACGACCAGACTTAGCATAGTCAATAACCAAACGGTTTGTTTTTTTAATAACATGTAGATTTTCCCCCTTATTTTTTAGGCATGACAGAAACCCTGTGACTCGGTACATCAAGTGAGCGTGTAACAGCCTCGATAATCCACTTCTTTATTTGAATGTTTTCGGCCCCTTTAGCGACAACCAGGACTCCTCGCACACTAGGTTTTTTCGTTTCCGAAATGATCGGTCCTTCTTTTTCTCCGCTCTTGACCAAAACTAGCTGTTCATCAACAGATGTGTCTTCGACTGTCCTTTTTCCGCCTTCCTGGTCGGTTTCTTCAGTGACTTGTTTTTGGGTGACTTTGTTTCTTTCATATACTTTTTTCTCGGATGCATCGACGTAGATCACGACTTTTACATCCTGGACGCCTGCGATGGATTCAAGCGCTTCCTTCATTTCATTTTGAAGATATATTTCATAGTCTTTTGTTGTCTTGAATTCTGATTTCTTCTGGCCAAATGTTTCAACATCCCCTTCATCATCCTGCTGTTTATCATTATTGAATACAGTCTTCACTTCAGGTGTTTGTCCAGTCTGGTTGGTGGTTAACAAATTCCCGGCCATCATGATTCCCGCTCCCAAAAGGACAACTATTAGAGCATAGACATACAGGGAAGGTTTTTTTTCCTTAGGCTCTTTTTGGTCAGGGTCTTTATTTAGTATTTTTTGCAGCCAGGATAATGGACCTTTGTCTTTGTTCAATACTCAGTCACTTCCTTTCCCCGGCGATTTCAATGATTTCTTCATCAACAGACCAACTTGTTGCCAGAAACCTTTTGACAGCATCCAGATTGGCATCATTTGAAGTGGATGGGCCATCTGCATTGATATCAACCTTCGCTACTGCCTCTATCTCCGAGTTTTCTTTCCCTTCTGCCTTTTCCAATGAGATGGTTATGTTCTGCAGATCATCAACACCCGGATCTTCCTCATTCTTGACCCCTACATCAATTGAACTAATCTTCATGTTATAATCCACCATCAGCTCCTCTTCCACTTCTGCCTGTAAGTCAACAGCCATTTGTTTTAAAATATATGCACCCTGGGTAGCTTGTATTTCTTTTTTCTTCATTTCTGTCAAATTTCCTAAATCTTTTTTTTCCTGATCCTCAAATTCACTAGTAGCCGCAGTGAGAATATCGTCGAAATCCATATTGAATAATCCCAATATAGGAGTGATGATGATTGCAATCAGTAAAAGTCCGATGACCATTTTTGCATACTTCTGTAAAGCTGAATTGGGAAGAAGCATATCAATTACAGTAGCCAGCAATACAAAAATGATGATGTTGGATACCCAGCCAGCTAAAAAACTCACCAAGCCCTCCTCCTTTCTAACGAACCATCAGGGTAATGTTTCCTGAGGCGATAATGACCGTGACACTTAAAAAAAACATGAGTGAGACAATGGCCAATGCAGCGAAAATATAAATCATGCTTTTACTTATAATGTCAAGGCATTTTATTACAGGACCTCCGCCCAGCGGCTGTAAAAGACTCGCTGCCAATTTATATACAAAAGAAATCATCAAGATTTTTATGGCGGGAAATGTGGTAATGAGCAAGAGAATGATGACGCCTGACAAGCCAACAGTATTTTTCAAAAGAACGGAGGCACTGATGACCGTATCCGTTGCATCGGTAAACATGCGCCCTATTACCGGTATAAAGTTACCTGTCACGAATTTGGCTGTCCTGATGGTCACTCCGTCTGCTACAGCTGACGATGCTCCCTGAACGGAGATCACACCAAGGAATATGGTCATGAATGCTCCGAGGATACCGATGGCAAAATTACGGAGAAGTTGTGCCATCTGAGTCACTTTGTAATGTTCGGTCAGCGTGCTGACTATGCTTAAAATCGCTGCAAAGAATAATAACGGAAGGACGACAAACTGGATCAAGATGCCGCTTGTATTCATCAAAAACATCAATACCGGATGAAAGAATGCTGCCGATACAAGTCCGCCTGAAGCAGCTATCAATGCCAAGAGTAAAGGGATGAGCGCCATTAAAAAGGAAATCATCAAATCTATCGTATCTTTTGTATATTCCATAGCCACATGAAAACTGTTAAGTGCCAAAATGATCAGCACCATATAAACGATTGCATAAGCGACCTTACTTACGGAGCTTTGCTCGAACGCATTCTGCAAAGACTGGAGGAACATGCTGAAAACGGTTAATAAAATGAGTGATCCCAGCAGCTTTCCATTCACGAGCAGTTCATGAAAGATGAATTTTGTCATTCCCTTTATCCATTGGTCAAAGGAAAATTTCTTATCGCCGCTGACAAAATCCATGAAGCTCCCTTTCTGGCTTTCCGGTAAGAATCCTCCATATTCCGTAACGATGTCATCCCAATATTGTTTGAGCTCATCGACACCCAGTCTTTCTATTTGGGCTTGTACCAGTTCGGACTGCATGATCGGCTCTTGATCGATTTCGCCATTTTCTGGATTTTCGGCAGCTTGTCCAATAGATGCATGCAAAAAAAAGAGTAAAACGAATAGAATGGATAAGTAAGGCATCCGCTGCTTCATACATTCACCTCATTGACTAGTAAGAATAATCCGTTAACTTGGGAGCATCTGTAAAATCGTTTCGATAATGACCGTCAAAATCGGAATCGCCATGGCAAGAATCAAGATTTTTCCGCTCAATTCTATTTTGGAAGCTAGCGAGCCTTGCCCCGCATCTTTTGTAATTTGAGAAGCGAATTCTGCAATATAGGCAATTCCGATTATTTTTAAGATGGTCTCTAGATACACTGTATTTACATTCGCATTAACTGCAATTTTTTCTAACATTAAAATGATTTCGTATATTTTGTCAGCTAAAAAAAGAAAGATGGAGCACCCTGCAAAAACGACTAGCAGGAATGCGAAATTTGGTTTTTGCTCTTTGACAATCAGTGCCAAAAAGGTGGCAACTAGGGCAATGGCCACGATTTTTATGATTTCAATCGCGAATCCCTCCCTTACTGAAATAGAAATACAGATTTAATTTTTTGAAATAAATCCTCTACAACAGAAGCAACCATGAATAAAATATAGATAAATCCGAAAAGTGTCACCCACTGGGCATATTCCTTCTTCCCAACCTGATCGAGTATCGTGTGAAGAAATGCCACAACTAGCCCAACACCCGCTATTTTAAATATGATGTCCACATCAATGCCCATTTTCATTCCCCCCACATATTCCTACATCAGCAAGATGATCAATAATAGCCCTGTTAAAAAACCAAGACTTTTCATCATTTTTTCATATTTCCCCTGGCGATCGAGTGCATCGCTCTCTTCCCGTTCCAAGTGTGCCATCGTTAGCATGATTTGCTTTTGCTGATGATATTTATCGCTTTTTCCAAGCGTCTCCCCAAACTGTGAAAGAATCTCGAATTCTCCCTGTTGTAAAGCAAGGGATTGCCATATTTTCTTTAAACTATCATCCCATGCTTCTTTGACGGTGGTCTCACCTGACTCGAGTCGATTTGCAAATGTATCGAAAAAGATGGATAAAGGTTTGGCCATCTGTTTAGAAAGTTTCCTTGCCGCTTCTTTCAAAGGTGTATGACCATACATGATTTCAGCTTCAAGCGATTGCATGGCGACTTTCAGTTGTCTAAGTTGACGAGGCCTCATACTTAATTTTTTCGCAGCTTCGAAACCTGCCCATGTCGTTGCAATAATAATTATCGCTGCTCCTATTATCTTAAACATGCGGATTCACACCTTCTCCCAAGAAAATGGGAACCCCCGCTGCATCAAGGACTTTGTAGCTCCGCTTACCGGATTTACTTCTCTGTAATTCTATAAAGCGTTCAAAGATGTTTTGCTTTAATATTTCGGCGATGAAAGGTCGCTTCTTAACCTCATCCAGTGTATGGCCATGTGTGGTTATAATGAGTTTAATACCTGCATTCACCGCTTCCAGCACAGCCTGCGTATCCGCTGCACGACCTATTTCATCCACGATCAATACATCCGGGGACATTGAACGGATCATCATCATCATCCCTTCCGCTTTAGGACATCCATCAAGCACATCAACCCTTGTTCCAAATTTGAGCTGCGGCACTCCATGAACACATCCGGCAATTTCCGAGCGCTCGTCCACTATCCCCACCTTTTGAGGAGCGATGCCGCGTTCTTCATTACCACTGGATATCATTCGTGCAATATCACGTAATATGGTCGTTTTTCCCGTTTGCGGAGCACCGATCAACATAGTATGCTGCCATTCTTCGTCATACAAATATGAAGTGAGTGGTTCAGCTGCACCTATTTTTTCACGCGCAACCCGAATATTGAATGAGGATATATCCCTGATTGCTTTGACCGACCCATTTTCAAGGATCACCTTTCCAGCAAGCCCCACCCGATGTCCGCCCGCTATGGTTATATAACCTCGCTTTAATTCTTCCTCAAGTGTATATAACGAAAATTGACCTATTTGATTCAATAATTGATCTGCATCCAGATGGGTCACTTCATAGGAAAAGAAGTATGGTTCCCCTCCCACGATGACCTCAAGCGGCCTTCCAACCCGAATTCGCAGCTCTTCCATCCTATCGATCATCATCGGTGTCATACCCCGGAGTTGCTCGTTTAATTTTTTCGGTAAAAAAGAAAGAATCGTTTCCATTTTGACAATCCTCCTGTATACACCACTTTCAATAAAATATATGCCGACAAGCCCATAATGATGACACGCTATTAAAGGAACAGACCGATTATTGATTTTTTATATCTTCCCTGTTCAAAAAAAAAGACCGAGAAATTAATCTCGGTCTACAGTGTTTTTATATTAGAAAGTTCAAGCTGCATCCCAGAAAATCCACTCCCATTCCGCCGTCTGTCTGCCAAGCGTCTTGGTGTCTCGGCTAGCCAGTTTTTCAGCAGGAGTGCCGAAGTCTTGTTTTCCAGGTAAGCATTTCCTCGATAGAACCCACAACAAACGGAGGCCGAGAAATTAATCTCGGCCTCCTTTCATTTATGCACGTGATACGTAAGAACCTTCATTAGTGTTGATCAATAATTTGTCACCTTGGTTGATGAAGAATGGAACTTGAACCGAAAGGCCCGTCTCAAGTACGGCTGATTTCGTGCCGCCTGAAGATGTATCTCCTTTAATTCCCGGCTCAGTCTCCGCCACTTCAAGTTCCACTGTGTTTGGAAGCTCGACCCCAAGTGTTTCCGATTGGAAAGTCATGATATGTACTTCCATATTTTCCTTAAGGAATTTAAGTTCACGTTCAATGCTTGAAGCAGGCAGTTCGATTTGATCATACGTTTCGTTATCCATGAATACATGGCTATCTCCACTTGCATAAAGGTACTGCATCTTGCGGTTTTCGATATGTGCTTTAGCGACTTTTTCACCAGCACGGAATGTTTTCTCCTGGATTGAACCCGTACGAAGGTTACGAAGTTTAGAACGTACAAAAGCTGCACCTTTCCCAGGTTTAACATGTTGGAACTCGATAACCTGCCAAATTCCATTATCTACTTCAATTGTAACACCCGTGCGAAAATCGTTTACAGAAATCATAAATTTGTCCTCCTACATGTACATGTTTACAGAATGATTAACTCTTTGGTTGAATGAGTAAGTGCTTCGTTACCTTCAATTGTAACGATTGTATCATCTTCAATCCGCACTCCGCCTACACCCGGTAAGTAAATGCCCGGTTCAACGGTTACAGCCATACCTGGTTCTAAAATGATATCAGACCTTAAGGATAATGCTGGACCTTCATGAACTTCAAGACCGATTCCATGTCCGGTCGAATGACCAAAATACTGCCCATATCCCTTTTCTTCAATTAGATTACGAGTTAGTGCATCCGCTTCCCTGCCAGTCATACCAGGTTTGATCCCAGCCATTCCCCGCAGTTGAGCTTCCAAAACAATGTCATAAATATTAATAAGTTCTTCACTTGGCTTGCCAACTGCTAATGTCCGAGTGATGTCAGACACATATCCGTTATAGTATGCCCCGTAATCCAATGTGACAAAATCGCCCTTTTCGATGATTTTATCCGTAGCCACTCCATGCGGAAGTGCGGACCTTATGCCGGATGCTACAATGATATCGAAGGAAGAAGAAGTTGCCCCTTGTTTCCTCATAAAGAATTCAAGTTCATTGGATACATCCAGTTCCGAGATCCCTGGACGCAGGAAATCCAGGATATGTGTAAACGCAGCATCAGCAATAGCAGCCGCTTCCTTTAATATCTTAATCTCTGATGAAGTCTTTATCAAGCGTAAATTCTCAATGACACCTGACACCGGCAAAAGTTGACCATCAATGGCCGCCTCGTATGCCTTATATGCAGCATAAGTCAGGTGCTCTTGCTCAAAGCCCAGCTTGCCGATATTCATCGCTTTAGCCTGCTTGCCCACTTCTTCGATGATGGTTCCTTTGTGTTGAACGATCTCATAATCCGGTGCCTGCTTGCCCGCTTGTTCCACGTATCGGAAATCAGTGATGAATTTAGCTTCATTTTGGGAAATAAGGACAACGCCTGCACTTCCCGTAAAGTTGGTCATGAATCGGCGGTTATATGTACTGGTGATCAAAAAACCATCAATGCCCACCTTTTCCATTGAGGCCCTTAAGCGCATTAGTTTATTCATTTAATTTCTCCCCTTTGCAATCTTTATGATCGCCTGCAACGCCAATTCATATCCGTGTATCCCCAAGCCGACAATCTGTCCCGCCGATACCGCCGCGGTCACTGATTCATGCCGAAAGCTTTCACGGGCATGTATGTTCGAAATATGCACTTCCACCACAGGAACATCAATACCGGCTATTGCATCACGAATCGCATAGCTATAATGAGTAAAAGCTCCAGGATTAATAATAATCCCGTCAATCCCAT
The DNA here is from genome assembly GCF_014844095.1 of Brevibacillus sp. JNUCC-41. Classification (NCBI taxonomy): domain Bacteria; kingdom Bacillati; phylum Bacillota; class Bacilli; order Caryophanales; family Bacillaceae; genus Peribacillus; species Peribacillus sp. JNUCC41. The sequence continues at coordinate 5,349,843 of NZ_CP062163.1, forward strand.
AATCCTCTGACCAATGTAGCTTGTCGATGATCGCTCCTTCATGGTTTGTTTGAAATGAGGTTAATTCCACATTTAAACCTTGAGCTTGCTGCATCAATTGTGCTTCCACATCCGCAAGCGTCGAGGATCCATAATGCGCAGGTTCCCGCTTCCCCAACCGATTTAAATTCGGACCATTGATTAGTAAAATTTTTGTCATCATCAAACACCTGCTCATGTTAAAAGAATGCTTTCCATGAACATTCTATCATAATTACAAATTGTCTTACTACTTTTTTACAACCAATAAGCAATCAGCTTTCTGACTGCTTCTCGGCTTTGTTTTTTTGACGCATATATTCCTGATGATCGTATGATATAGAAAACCCTATAAAAAGTCCGTATATAATAAAAATGCAGACACTTGTTATAACCGTATTTGCTGTCATTTTAGAAAAGGTTGGCAAATCGACGAACATCGGTTTTAGGACAAATACCAGCAAAGCCCAGCAAACCACTCCTAAAAAAATACCCGTAAAAATACCCTTCATCCTTTTAAAAAGACTATAGTATAAAAAGGCGATCCCCACGGATAGAATCCCGAATAAAATTATGGTCATTACCGTACCGAGCCATTGATCGATCCAGGTCATGTTGGACCATGAAGTCAGTATGAATTTTGGGCTGAAATCCATTAAATTAAAATAATGGGCACAGATACCGATAAAACTTGCTAAAGCCCCCCCAACAAAACCGACAGCAAGTACATTGTAGATTAACATGCTTTGATATCCCTGTTGAATTTGTCCATTTTCATTAGAAGACATATCAATCACCTCCGCTACGTAGTATGCCCTTTGTTAATTAGAACTATTTTTTTTTGTTCTTAGGAAGGAGAATCACTAGAGGTTTTGTGATTTATTCTGTATGATTAAATCATAAATAATCTACTTTTTTCAGAGGAAAATAGCCATCCTCTGTGGAAGTTTATAATGTACACAGGATACTACCTTCCTGTGATTCAACATTCATAAAGTAATCGCAGGGTTAGAGCTTCCATTCAATTTTATTGGAACGCCTTTAAACCCTTGTGATGCTTGATAATAAACATGTTAGCACCCTTGAGAGAGCTACGTGAATAACTATTAGGTTGGTGTAGAAATGTCTGAGGTTCAAAAACCCGTTTATGGAGGGCAGGCTGTAGTGGAAGGCGTAATGTTCGGCGGCAAACATCACACAGTCACTGCGGTACGCCGCAAAGATTCAACGATTGTATATTATCATCTTCCGCGTGAATCGAAACCTGTTGTCAACCGCTTAAAAAAAGTACCGTTTCTACGCGGTATCGTATCACTGATTCAGTCAAGTGCCACCGGCTCGAAACATCTAAACTTTTCAACTGAACAGTATGAAGAAGAAGACGGGGAAAAGCAGGAAGAAAAGAAAAAAGAAACGAAAGAATCTTCTAAAATAAGTGTATGGCTGGGAGTTGCCGTAATCGGTGTTCTTTCCTTCCTATTCGGGAAGTTGCTTTTCACTTTGATTCCAGTCTTTCTTGCCGAATTGACAAGACCCATATTCAGCGGCCATATGGCCCAGGTTTTAATGGAAAGCTTGTTCAAGTTGATATTATTGCTGGTATACATTTACGTAGTATCCATGACGCCTTTGATCAAGCGTGTCTTTCAGTATCACGGGGCAGAGCATAAGGTGATCAACTGCTTTGAAAGCGGAAAAGAATTGACCGTAGCAAATGTGCAGGCAAGTTCACGCCTTCATTATCGCTGCGGCAGCAGCTTCATTTTATTTACAGTCATTGTAGGCATGTTCGTCTATATGCTTGTTCCGACCGATCCATTATGGCTCCGTGTCGTGGATCGAGTATTGCTAATCCCCGTCGTGCTTGGCATAGCCTTCGAGGTACTGCAGTTGACCAACAAAGTAAGGGATATTCCCTTTCTTCGTTACCTCGGCTATCCCGGACTTTGGCTTCAGTTATTGACAACCAAAGCCCCTACCGATGATCAAGTCGAAGTCGCATTAGCATCCTTCCAAGAACTGTTAAGGTTGGAAAAAGAAACAGAAAAAAGTTTAGAATCCGATGTAATTGTGTAAAACTTCTATACACATTTTGATTATGGAAAATCATATACTAACTATGGGAATGCTCTTTACTTTTTTTTAAATATTTTACATTAATGATGTTTAAAATAAGCTAGAAATGCTTATGATGCTCTTAAGGAGGTGTCTTTGTTGAAACGTTTCATATCTTTCATGATATACGGAATCATCGCCCTCGGAGTCCTCGGACTAATGAGCCGACTATTTAATGACCCGATTGGCTTTTTTAGAAACATTCTCATAATAGCCATTGTCGCAGGGATTATTTATATGATTTATACCGGATTAACAAAGGGAAAACCAGTTAAGAAAGAGCAGCAGGCATTCCGAAAGGCTGCCCGCCAATCGAAAAAAAGGCTAAAAAACCGAACTTCGAAAAAAGATAATGTGGCTAGCTTCTCTGCAGCAAAATCATCAAAGAAAATAAAATGGAGAAAGAAAACGGATAGTCACTTAACCGTCATCGAAGGGAAAAAGAATAAAAAGAAAAATCGGGCTTCTTTTTAAGAGCCCGATTTTTTATTTACAATCAATAAGTCCATTTTTTAAGGAATTCTCTCGTGCACTGCCTGCCCCGATTCATCAATTCACCCTTTTTTTCATCATTCAGATTGAAATCCATTGCAGAAATTCCCTTCATCGGAATAAATACAATATTATGGACGTGTTTCTTGGAAATATACCGTGCATCATGGGCATCTTTCATCGTTTTGAATAATGCGGAGAACAATTCAACCGCATTATCCACCTCATGCGGTTTCCATATCTCATCGACACTTAGCCGCAAACCGATGACTGGCCTTTCCTTTCTTACATGATCGGAATTGAATAGCCACATTGGAAAATTGCTTAACACACCTCCATCTACAAAAAGGAACTTGCGTTTTCCGACATCAAGTTTGACTGGCTCAAAAAAATAAGGAATGCTACAACTCATTCTTACTGCCTTTGCCACTGGAAAAGTGCTCGGATCAATGCCATAGTTCGGTAAATCATCAGGCAGTACCACCAATTTCCCATTTGTAATGTCAGAGCTTATGATTCTGAGGGAATTCGGTCGAATATCCTTAAAGGTGACTACATTCCTTTCGGCAAGTTTACCGGCGACCCATGTCTCCAGAGCGTTGCCTTTATAAAGGCCAAGTTTCCAGTATAAAAGGATCCATTTGGCAAACGGGATAGGCAAAAGACCACGCCTTTTGTCCAGCAGACCGCTTAAATCTATATCAAGAAAAAGCTTTTCCATTTCTTTACCTGTGTATCCAGCTGCTACAAAAGCTGCAATTATGGAGCCTGCACTTGTACCGGCTGTTCGATGGAATACAAATCCCCGTTCTTCTAATTCCTGCAGGGCTCCCACTAAACCATAGCCTTTAATCCCGCCTCCGGAAAAAACGCCGTCAATAATCATAGCTGCCCTCCCCTAATCCGGTCTTTACATTTCTAAGCAGGATTAGAGCGATTTATGACAGTTTTTAATAGAAAAATTGCCTTGATTCAGGTAAAGTACTGAATTACCGCCTTAGGGAAGAATTCCGCGATATACCCACGAATGGTCGTTTCCAGTTCTGCGGCTTCTTCTTTTTGATAAACATATTTACCAATTCCATATCGGCCCCATTTATATTTACGCTTTGTTTCGTCCAGTTCCAATTTTGTTTTCGGGTAGTTTTTTTGAATCACTTTTTTTGCTGGGCCAGTAAACCGATGCTGAATTAATTCGAAGGTCAAGTCAGGGATATCCACCCCATTCAAAGCCTCACTTAACCGTTCGAATAATTCATGGTAGCCCTCCTTCCATGCTTCATGACGATATATTGGAGCTACGATAAAACCGAGGGGATATCCTGCCCCTGCCACTTTACGTGCCGCTTCCATCCTTTCTTCGAAGCTCGAAGTTCCGGGCTCGAAATTCTTTATCACATAACGTGAATTTATACTGAATCGAAATCTTGTTTTTCCATTATGTTCAGCATCCAACAGATGGTCGACATGATGAAATTTAGTTACGAACCTTAGAACCCCATATTCACTTTTTCCAAAATATTCTATGGCCTTTTTTAACGAATGTGTCAAATGGTCAATTCCGACGATATCCGATGTACAGGCTGCCTCAAAACGGGTAATTTCAGGCTTTCTCTCATTTATATATTTTTCGGCTGCTTCGAAAATCTCATCAAGATTCACATATGTCCTAATATATGGTTTTGATCCGAGTGTCGTCTGTAAATAACAATAGTGACAATGCCCCATACACCCTGTAGCAAGAGGTATGGCATATTCAGCAGATGGCTTTGAGGAATCGAATTTCAATGTTTTTCTGATTCCTACCACAAGCGTCGATTTGGCGACACGATATTTTTGCAGATCATTTTCTCCAGGTAGATCCCTAATTTGGTTATGCGATGTGGTCTCACGGATTTCAATGTTCAAATCTTCAAATTTCTTTTTTAATTCCCGGCCAAGCGGGTATTCCAGTGCCCTTGGCTCAATATATACTAACTGTGGCATAAATGGTTTCATTTCGATCTCCATTCTTTTATCGATTTGTTCATATTTTCAATCGAACTACACAATCTAATTCATAAGGATAGTTTTTCTTTATTCTGTTAGCCTCATGATTGTTTATACTTGGTAATTCAAAATGAAGGAGATGCGATATGGTTAATAAACGAGACTTCTTGACAAATGGAACGGGGAAACAAGCGATCACCGTCCAAACAGATAATAAATATCCAAATCCAAGGAATATACCTGGAGACTCGGTCGATGAATTTTCGGTATTGAAAGATGGCAACCAATATCTAGCTGAAAAGGAAATAGGGCAGCAAAATGAAAATGGTTGATTGAACGCAAAAAGAAGACCGAATTTACGAGGATTCGGTCTTCTTTTGCTATGTAACTGAACAGGCTGTTACTTGAAAAAAAAGTCGTTAAGATAGCTTTGCAGCATACTTAACGACTTCCCTTCCATCAGCTTATAGCCCACATTTCAATTGTGCTCCGCAATTCGTACATGTATTGCATCCGCCCATTTCCTGAACTTCACCTTTACGGCAGACCGGGCAAGTGTTACCCACTTCCGATCCAATTGTAACATTCGTCGAACGCAGTTCATTTATCGTATCGACCAAAACAACTTTCTTCTTAACTTCCACATCTGTCAATTCATCCATTTCAAGCTGCTCGTCCATTTGGTTTTCTTCCGCTTTGAGCGTAAGGACCTGACTGTCACGGCTTCCGTCCACATATACAGTACCGCCTTTTGCTCCGCCTTTATAAAGACGTTCATATACTTTTTCAACTTGTTCGACCGTATATCCTTTTGGCGCATTGACTGTCTTACTGATCGAACTGTCAATCCAGCGCTGAATGATGCATTGAACATCAGCATGCGCTTCCGGGGCTAATTCCATAGCGGAAATGAACCATTTTGGAAGCTCTTCTGTATCGGCTTCCGGATGACGTTCCAAGTATTCCTGTACAATGTCAGCCTTCACCTCTATGAATTTACCCAGACGGCCGCTGCGGAAATACGTGAAAGAGAAATATGGTTCAAGACCTGTTGATACCCCAACCATCGTTCCTGTGCTTCCTGTAGGGGCCACTGTCAATAAATGAGAGTTACGGATGCCATGTGCAGCAACACTTTCCCTGATATCTTCCGGCATTTTTTCCATAAACCCAGTTTGGGTGAAACGTGTTCTAAGCTCATTGGTTTCTTCGTCCGTTGACCCGATCAGGAACGGGAAACTGCCTTTTTCTTGAGCAAGTTCCACAGAAGCCCTGTAAGCAGTAGTCGCAATCGTTTCAAATACCTTGTCAACCAGGATATTTCCTTCTTCAGAACCATATTCCGTTTCACAATAAATCAATAGGTCATGCAGACCCATTACACCAAGTCCAACCCGTCGCTCGCCCAGTGCCTGTTTTTTGTTTTCATCCAAGAAATAAGGAGTTGCGTCAATGACATTGTCCTGCATACGCACACCGACTTCGACGGTTTGCTTAAGTTTCTCGAAATTAACCGTTTTGCTATCTTTATCAGCCATTTCAGCCAAATTGACTGCCGCAAGGTTACATACTGAATATGGGGCCAATGGCTGTTCGCCACAAGGGTTCGTGGCAACGACCTGCTGACCGTATGCTTTGGCATTCGTCATTTCATTAGCATTATCAATAAAGAAAATTCCTGGTTCAGCAGAATATGTCGCACAAATGTTTATTAAGTTCCAAAGCTCTTTAGCTCGGATTTTACGGTAAACACGGACTTTGTGACCCATTTTTTCCCATTCACGAACATCACCGACATTATGCCATTCTTCATTGTAAATGGCCATTTCTTCGGCATTATAGCTCTCTACATCAGGAAAACGCAATTCGTATTCCGCATCTTGTTCCGCCGCTTCCATAAATTCCTTAGTCAGGCAAATAGAGATATTGGCTCCAGTCAGAAAATCCGGATTATGGACACTGTACGTTCCACCTGTACGGATCTTTTCTTCTGCATCCCTAATGATTTTCTCACTGAACCCACCTTGGCCAGGAATCTCCTTATAATTGATGATCCCTTGATACATAGCCGTTTCCTGTTCCGTATGCGGCGTGAATTTCAATTTATCCGTCGCATATTTCTTGATGGCTTCATCTTTAGTGTTTTCCACTAGGTAACGCAGAATCCTTGGATTTTGCATTTTGGAAATGATGAACTCCGCAATATCAGGATGCCAATCAGCAAGCATGATCATTTGCGCGCCGCGTCTGCTGCCGCCCTGTTCAACAAGATGCGTCAGTTTTGCAATATCGTCAAGCCATGATACTGAACCAGAGGATTTTCCATTCACCCCTTTTGCCAGAGTGTTTCTTGGACGCAGTGTCGATCCGTTCGTACCCACTCCGCCGCCGCGGCTCATGATCTCCATCACTTGTTTCCTATGTTCTGAGATCCCTTCACGTGAATCCGGTACGAATGGCATTACATAGCAGTTGAAATAAGTAACGTCCGTATTGGAACCTGCACCGTATAATACTCGTCCTGCCGGGACAAAATTAAGGTTCTTTAATTCTTGATAGAATTTATTGAACCATTCCGTTCTTTTTTCTTCCGTGGTTTCCACTGATGCCAAGCCCGTTGCATTACGTTTCGCAATTTGTTCATAGTATATTTCAAGCGGCTTTTCGATTATATCCAACGGACGGTTAATAATTCCCGTCTCCACTTCTTCCGGATTATCCAATACGCCACGGAATTCTTCATCCACCAATACCTTGGCTTTTTTGGTTTCCCAATCAATTTCAACGATGTAACCGAGACCCCTTGCCGGGAATTTCGGATCTTCCTTAATCGTCAACACGACGAAATCGCCTGCCGAGAGTGTGATTTTTTCAGTATCCTTAAAAGAATAGCGGTCAAGCATGACTAGACGGGACACTCCCTTATGCGCCATTTTCATATCAGCAGTTACAGGGTGAACCTGGGGAAATAAAGAAATATCCTTATTCAACCTTTCTAGATCAACCTTTAAAGCTTCTTTTATTACAACCGACATAATTCCCTCTCCTTTATATGTTTCAAGATCCGTTCTTGCTGCCGCAAAAATCCTTATGTAGCCTTACATGTCCGTTTCGCTTAACAAGTACCCTAAATTTATCATAGCGAAACTCAAAAATCAACATATAGTGTCGCATTAAATATTTCAACTACTATATATTGTGTTTGTTTTGAATAACTTTTAATTTTGTCAAACGATAAATCAATTAATATAGTTAGCAAAAGGGAGGAAAATGTCGATTTACGATAATTTTTCATCAGATTTCAATTAATTTGGACCTTGCTTTTTCCCCATCCCTTTTAGGGCTTATCCCTGCAAGGGATATCTTATTAGGTCAAAAAATCTGAAAAAACTTTTTTCTTTTATCACTCTTATTATCCCACTTCTTCTATCTCATAAAATTCCATTCATCGCTTTCATATTTACTTTCTGCAATGGCCTTCACTTCCTGCAATTGCTTTTCGGTTAGGACGTATGGCTCTAAATCGATCGAAAGTCCTTCGGCAAAACCTTTTTCAAAAGCTTCTTTCGCTTCAGGGATGGTAACCTTTCTTCCAGCAATGTCATTTATGGCCACAGCTTTATTTTTCAGGTTTTTTTGCATTCTCTCTTTAACCCTGTCATTTGAGAATTTAAATACGCTAAAAAGCTTATCATCATCAAGATCAAGCAAAATGGACCCGTGCTGAAGGATGACGCCTTTTTGCCTGGTTTGAGCGCTGCCAGCGACCTTCCTGCCCTCGACGACCAGTTCATACCAGCTTGGAGCATCAAAACAGACGGAAGACCTGGGCGATTTTAAAGCTTCTTTTTCCTGATTGGTTCGAGGCACGGCAAAATAAGCATCCAATCCCAGATTCCTGAACCCCATTAATATTCCTTCAGAAATGACACGATATGCTTCAGTAACGGTAGTTGGCATTCCCGGATAGGATTCTGGAACGATTACGCTATAAGTCAATTCATGCTCGTGCAGTACCGCTCGTCCTCCTGTTGGCCTGCGAACAAAACCAAGTCCCTGCCTTTTGACCTCTTCCAAATCAATTTCCGCTTCAGCCTTTTGAAAATAACCAATCGACAATGTTGCTGGATCCCAGCCGTAAAAGCGTATGATTGGCGGAATTTCACCTTTGCTTTGCCAGTTTAACAGTGCTTCGTCCAAAGCCATATTAAAACCCGGTGAACAATACCCCGAATCTATAAAACCCCATTTTTCTTTAGTCATCCTTACCCCTCGTTTCAATAGACTGTTTTTCAATCCCCCACAAAAAACTCACATGTAGTAGTTTAACAGACTTTAACACTCTAAAAAAGAACGTGCTATCAAGTCGATGAAGAATTTGATGAAAATTCTTTTTGATTATTGGGTAAAGCAATTATATAATAAGGATTGTCTGTATTCGTTAAGGTAGAAGGGAGTTTTTATGTTTGGAAATATTATATACGCTGCTCATCATCTTGGGAGTGGTTATTGCGTATTCACTTTTTAATTGGTACCGCCAGCGTAAAATCGTTAAAACATTAACACAGGACGAATTTATCGCTAACTACAGAAAAGTGCAGCTAATCGATGTGCGGGAACCGAATGATTTCGATAATGGTCATATCTTAGGCGCAAGAAACATCCCTATGACTCAAATGAAAACCCGCTTGGTCGAAATTAGGCCGGACAAGCCTGTATATTTGTACGCTCAGAGCGAAATCATCAGCGGAAGAGCTGCAGCCATGCTATACAAAAAGGGCTACAGGGAACTTTTTCACCTAAAGGGCGGTTTCAAGATGTGGACCGGGAAAATCAAAGCAAAGAAATAAGACCCCATCTCCGCATGGGCTCTTTTAAATTAAAAAGACTTCTTCTGCATCATGCGGGCTTTAGGGAATGAAAGTTAACTGTTGAACTTTTAATGAACTCTTACATAAACATGAAAAAATCCCCGCCGGCTGGCAGGGATTTTTTTTCGTGTAAGCTATCAGTCTATGCTTGAAAACGCAGAACAGGTTTTCTTGCAGCAAGAGTTTCGTCAAGCCGCTTTATAACGGTTGTATGCGGAGCTTCCTGAACGATTTCCGGGGTTTCTTCCGCTTCCTTGGCAATCTGGATCATCGCATCGATGAACGCATCCAGCGTTTCTTTAGACTCGGTTTCAGTCGGTTCTATCATCATTCCTTCTTCCACGTTCAACGGGAAGTAAATGGTCGGAGGATGATAACCGAAATCCAGCAATCTTTTGGCTATATCGAGAGTCCTTACCCCTAATTTCTTTTGACGGCGTCCGCTTAATACGAATTCATGCTTACAATGACGATTATATGGTAAGTCAAAAAATGGTTCCAACCTACGCATCATATAATTGGCATTGATGACCGCATTCTCGGTGACGGCTTTAAGACCATCTGGCCCCATTGAACGAATGTACGTATACGCCCTCACGTTTATCCCGAAATTACCATAATAAGGTTTTACCCTACCGATGGATTGCGGACGATCATAATCAAGAACGAATTGCTCACCTTGTTTGACCACAAGCGGTTTAGGCAAGTAAGGAATCAAGTCCGACTTCACCCCTACAGGACCAGAACCCGGGCCGCCGCCGCCATGCGGGCCTGTGAATGTTTTATGGAGATTTAAGTGAACCACATCAAAGCCCATATCACCCGGTCGTGCTTTCGATAGAACTGCATTCAGGTTGGCTCCATCATAATAAAGCTTCCCACCTGCGTCATGGACAAGTTGGGCCATTTCCAAAATATTTTCTTCAAACAATCCCAATGTATTGGGATTCGTCAGCATCAAGGCCGCGGTATCCGGTCCGACAACACGCTTTAAATCCTCAAGGTCGACTAACCCATTTTCATCCGACTTCACTGTAATCGTTTCAAGGCCGGCAACAGTTGCAGAGGCAGGATTCGTACCGTGTGCAGAATCAGGTACAATCACTTTAGTCCGTTCTGTATCGCCATTCGCTTCGTGAAAAGCGCGAATCATCATCAATCCAGTCCATTCACCGTGAGCACCTGCTGCAGGCTGTAATGTCACTTGGTCCATACCGGTGATTTCCGTTAAGTGTTCCTGCAAATCAAATAATAGTCCCAATGCTCCCTGAACAGTAGCCGGATCCTGATATGGATGGATATGGGCAAAACCGTTGAAGCGCGCCACATTTTCATTTATTTTCGGATTATATTTCATCGTGCATGAACCCAGCGGATAAAAACCCGAATCCACTCCATGATTCCGCTTGGAAAGTGCTGTATAATGACGCATGATATCAAGTTCGGACACCTCAGGAAGTTCTGCCTCTTCTTCACGGATGTAGTCGGCAGGAAGAATTTCTTCGAGCGAAATAGTTGCAACATCCATTTCTGGCAGACTGTATCCGATTCGACCGGAAGTACTGATTTCAAAAATGAGTGATTGATCTTGATTATTCATGTTGATCCCCCAATTCCTGCGCAAGTGCATCAATTTCTTCTTTTGTTCTAAGTTCAGTTACCGCGACCAGCATATGATCTTTCAGCTCAGGATAAACCGTCCCTAAATCGAAGCCGCCGATCATCCCTTTTTCAAAAAGGTTTTTATTGATTTCTGAAAACGAAGCAGGCAGTTTAATGACAAATTCATTAAATGAAGGACCGTCGAATATCACTTCCACCCCTTTTGCCATAATTGCTTTTTTCGCATAATGCGCTTTTTGAATATTTTGCACAGCCATTTCTTTGACACCCTTTTTCCCAAGCGCGGTCATTGCGACAGAAGCTGCCAAGGCATTCAAAGCTTGATTGGAACAAATGTTGGATGTGGCTTTGTCACGGCGGATGTGCTGTTCACGAGCTTGAAGGGTCAGTACAAACCCCCTTTTACCATTTTCATCCACCGTTTGACCGACGAGTCGGCCCGGAACTTTCCGAACAAGTTTATTAGTAACGGCAAAATAGCCACAATGAGGTCCCCCAAATGCCGCTGGAATGCCGAATGGCTGGGCATCCCCCGTTACGATATCTGCACCGAGTGCTCCAGGGGATGTCAAAGCTCCCAATGCAAGCGGGTTACTGGAAACGATAAACGTGGACTTGACACCATGAATGATTTCCTCCATTTCTTTCAATGGCTCGATGCGGCCAAAAAAGTTCGGATATTGCACGATCACTCCTGCAATGTCATCATTCGCCAATTCCCTTAAAGCAGCTAAATCCGTCACACCGTCCTTATAAGGAATTTCGACCACTTCCACCCGTTGCCCTTTCGCATATGTCTTCACAACTTCCCTTGATTCAGGATGAACGGTTCCTGAAATGAGAATCTTCTTGCGCCGCGTCTGGCCAGAAGCAAGCATGGCTGCTTCGGCTAGTGCCGTCCCGCCATCATACATGGATGAGTTAGCTACATCCATTCCCGTCAATTCACATATCATCGTTTGATATTCGAAGATTGCCTGAAGCTCGCCCTGTGAAATTTCTGGCTGATACGGTGTATAAGCCGTATAAAACTCAGAACGGGATAAAACATGATCGACGATGACCGGTGCGTAATGATCATAGACACCCGCACCAAGGAAGGAAGCATAGCTTTTAAGGTCCGCATTCTTGGCAGCTAGCCTTGATAATTCTTTCATTAATGCAGGTTCCGATTTAGCAGGCTTAATATCGTATTCTCCTTGGAAACGAACGCTTTCAGGGATATCATTGAAAAGTTCTTGAGTAGAAGATACCCCTATCACTTCCAGCATTTCTTGTTTATCTTGCTCTGTCATGGGTAAATAACGATGTTTCATCTAATGACCATTCCCCTCTATTTACGTGGTTTTTTATAAAAAGGTGTTTGTATGATAACGGCTTTCAAACGCTTGGAACGGATTTCCACTTCTACTTCCGCATCCAGTACCGAAAATTCCTTATCGATAAGTACCAATCCCACGTTTTTCTTCAACGTGGGTGATTGGGTACCGGTCGTGACCTCACCAATGACTTTATCACCGCTGTAGATCTTATACCCATGACGCGGAATGCCACGGTCAATCATTTCAATTCCCACAAGCTTGCGGGGAGCTCCATTCTCCTTTTGCTCAGCAAGAACGGCTTTCCCGAAAAAATCCGCTTCCTTATCCACTTTCACTGCAAAACCAATACCGGCTTCTATCGGGGTGATGTCCGCTGAAAGCTCCTGCCCATAAAGCGGCAGTTTCGCTTCAAAACGCAGGGTATCACGAGCACCTAAACCAATCGGCTGAACCCCCTCTTCCTTTCCGGCTTCCATAATCGCCTTCCAAAGGGCAGGACCATTTTCACTGTCACTATATATCTCAAAACCATCTTCACCAGTGTATCCAGTACGGGATACCAGCGTGGAGATACCGTTAATCAGGACATTTTCCTTGAACTTGAAAAATCCAATTTCACTTAAGTCAGTATTTCCCGATAGTTTTTGTAATATCTTTTCTGCAGATGGTCCTTGAAGTGCCAGCTGTGTATAGTCACTCGATACATTCGTAATTTGGACATCTTCCGTTAAATTAGCTTGAAGCCAATTGAAATCTTTTTCTGTATTCGCTGCATTGACCACGAGCAGATAGTCGTCCTCTGCCCTTTTATACACGATAAGATCATCAACCGTGCCTCCGTTTTCATAACACATGGCGGTATATTGGGCACCGCCCTGCTGCAGCTTTGATATATCATTAGTGAGCATTTTCTGTAAAAAGGAAAGGCTCCCAGGACCCTTAACATCGACTTCCCCCATATGGGAAACATCGAATAACCCCGATTTTGTACGTACGGCTTCATGTTCGTCCTTGATACCCGAAAATTGGACAGGAAGTTCCCAGCCGCCAAAATCGATCGTTTTACCTCCGTATTCACGATAAACCTCGAATAGTGGTGTTCTTTTTAAATTGGTCAAAAAATGACCCCCTTCAGATTTTTTTTAAAATTAATTGGCTTCATTATCAAAAGCTTCTTGTCATTTCGCATCAGGTATATCCTGATTCATGCTGTGAAAAAAGCACAAAAAAGGACAGAGAAAGCCCATTTGAGCTTTTTCTCTGTCCTGAAACCTGAAAGTTTACCTATGTAATAGGTTTTCCCCTTTGGTGGCCGTCCCAAAACGGGCGGCGCTCTCCAGAGTTGCGTCCAATAAGAGTTCTTTTGCCTGAGAGATTCACTGCTAAGTTTGCTCCTTCGGCGCTACATCCGTAGTCTCTCCCCTTATCTTCACCCGCATATGAATGGTCTGCCAATGAAAGGAAGCGAAATAGCCCCAAGCATCGGTAAAACCTTTGAGCATCATCGAATGCATTCCCTGCCAATTCTCCTAAAACTTCAGAAACCGTTTGAGTGATCTCCTTCAGTAATCTTGGATAAATTAAGAGCCTATAGCCCATACTAAGAAAACGCGAACTGCAAAATCGATGTACAAAGATTCTTTGTAGCGTTTGGAAATTGAATTTTCTAAATATACTTATATCCTACCCTAAGAAACTTATCTCTGCAATATCTTTTGAAGATAAATATTTTTCTTACTTCACATACAAAATGTTCGGGTTTTGACCCTTTATTAAGGAAATTATGATTTAAGAGGGAGTTATTTCTATGAAAATCAATATATCCTTCAATTCTGAATGGAATGACGAGCTTCTGCAAAAAGTGGAAAATGACGGTCCATGGGGAAATTGGGAGCTTTATAAGCTGGCGGTTCAAATGGAGGAAAATCTTATTATCCCTGATTTTGAAGGTTTACAGGCGCCCAAACACCTTCCGCAGTTAACCCCGCTTCCCCATCAATTGGAAGCAGCAAAGCAAGTGGTGGAAAAGATGAATGGAAAGGCCATTTTAGCTGATGAGGTGGGGCTCGGAAAAACAATTGAAGCAGGCTTGATCCTAAAAGAGTATATGATTAGGGGCCTTGTAAAAAAAGTATTGATCCTTGTTCCAGCATCCCTTGTCACACAATGGGCGTTTGAATTGAATACCAAGTTTCATATACCGGCAGTCGTTCAGAGAAAAAGTTATGTTTGGGACTCCTGTGATGTGGTCATTTCATCCATCGATACAGCGAAACGCGCTCCGCATCGAGATATCATTTTCACTCAGGAATATGACTTCATCATTATTGATGAAGCTCATAAACTTAAAAATAATAAGACGAAGAACTATGAATTCGTCCAAAATCTGAAAAAGAAATTTTGTTTACTCCTTACAGCCACTCCGATTCAAAATAAAGTCGAGGAGATTTTTCACCTCGTTTCGTTATTGAAACCGGGCCACTTGGGAAATGCTTCGCTCTTTTCGGAAAAGTATAAAGGGAAAGGCCGCAACATCATTGAAGATGAACACCTAAAGGAACTGGTCAATACTGTCATGATTCGAAACCGGCGGGCCGATACTGGCATTGAATGGACAAAACGGCATGTGGAAACCATCACCATTGAATTTTCTCCAACGGAACAGGCATTGTATGATGCTGTTTCCAAATTCAAGCCTATTTCGGATGGATCAAAAGGAAGCGCATTTTCAGCTCTCACTCTCCAAAGGGAAGCATGCAGCAGCAGAGAGGCGGTCTTTTATACTTTAAAGAATATGAAAGAAAAGTATGATCAGCCTTCCCCTGACTTTTTGGCAAAGCTTGATGATTTATTTTCTAAAGTGAATGAAACAGTCCAGAACTCCAAGGCTGAAAAAGCTTTGGAACTGATCAAGAAAATTGATGACAAAGTGATTATCTTTACCGAATACCGGGCGACTCAGCTATATCTCCAATGGTACCTACAGCAGAATGGAATTTCTTCGGTTCCTTTTCGAGGCGGTTTTAAGCGAGGAAAGAAAGACTGGATGAGAGAATTATTCCAAAAGAATATACAGGTATTAATTGCAACAGAAGCTGGAGGGGAAGGGATAAACCTTCAGTTTTGCCATCACTTGATTAATTTTGACCTGCCATGGAACCCCATGAGGCTCGAACAGAGAATTGGACGGATTCACCGCCTTGGACAGGAAGAAGATGTGATGATTTATAACTTCGCCACGAAAAATACAGTAGAAGAACATATTCTGAAGTTATTATACGAAAAAATAAATTTATTTGAAAAAGTAATTGGAGAATTGGATGATATTCTAACCAAACTGGATATTAACAACATTGAAGAATATTTAATCGATGTGGTCGGCGAGTCCAAAACAGAGGGCGAAATGAAGATCAAGATGGATAATTTTTCATCATTAATCCAATTCGCTCAATCCATGAAGGAAGGTGATGTTCATGCAGCAACGGGAAATTCATGATTTTTTAAAAACTTACTTTAAGGCCAACGATTGTGAAATACTGGATAATGCGCCGACCCACCTTACAGTCCAATTGACGATTGAAATGGATAAAGAATTAATGAACAGACCCTTTTATTGGCATTATCTAGAAAAAACAGGTGGCGTTCCGAACCCAGCACAGATGACTTTCATTACCGATCCAGAACAGGCTCCATCCGATTTAAAGGGAGAAATGATTCATTTTGGCTCCCCACGCCTACATCAGATTATTCAATCAACCAAAAAGCTGGCAGGTTATACTAGACTTTTTGAGGATACTCCTCCACCAAAGGGCGGCGGAAATAATCCTTTGTTTCCTTGGCTGACCCTGAATGTGAAAATATCCTATCAATGCGACCGTAAAAAAGATACTTTCATGTCGATCGGATTGAATTTAATCTCGGGTGAAATCATGGAAGGGTTTCACCATCGGGTTTTACCTGTAAAGGTCACCCCAAAAATACCGGATTACTCCTTTACGCTTTCACCTTTAATCATGCCCAAGAGTGGATTGGCAAGACTGGATACATACATCAGGACCAGTTTCGAGGATGATGACCATTCCTGGGCGGAGGAAGCAATGCTGCGCTGGCAGAATGATTTGAATTTATTGGAGCATTTTTACAAGGATATGGACGAAAAAAGTGAGAGTTATTATACCGAGAAAGAAGCACTAAAAGCCCAATATGAACCCAACATCAGAATATCCATCATAAACGGAGGATTATTTTACCTTTCAGATAGGGCATTGGGATAAGTATAGAATGAAAAACAGATGTCCTAAGTTCGGGACATCTGTTTCATTTTTTGATATTTTTCCTTACGAACATCGACAAAGCAAAAGGGACAATGCCAAACCAATGGGACATACCATGATTTTTATCCTCTTTTCTATGACGGCGCTTTTCTTTTCGTTCTTTTTTCGTCAGATTAAAATACTCGACAAGCTGCTGCGTCAGATATTTAATATAAGCGTTTGTAGACATTTAAAATCATCACCCTAAGCAAAGTATGCCCGGTTTACGCCCCTTTTATTCTTTCGCATGTACCCTGAACACGTGAACCTGTCGCGTACCATTAAAAAAAAGTGTTGATTTTCGTATTACACAGCCTGTTTTTCCAACCATTCCTTCACTTGCCCAGCTTCTTTATCGTATTGAATGATGACCCTCCCTTCGCGATCATTTTTGGTCGTGGAAGAAAACTCGATATATACGTAAGGACCTTCTTGTTTCATCAAGGAATACCGCACCACACCATTGGGATATGAAATTTCCCCCTGGATGATTTTTGGAATCTCTTCGCCCCAATCTGCCGTCACATCCTTGATGGCTAGATGGACAAGGTGGTCGGCCACAAGCGATTCTTCCACTTCTTTATAAAACTTTTTATCAATGATAAACTGGTCTATCATTAGTATCGTGAACATGATGAAAACACTCGCTACAATCATGACCATCGGAAAAACGACTCCTTTTTGATTATTCATCGACTTTCGCAACATTCCTAATGAATGGGTGAAATCTACGACTAAAAGTAGTCCCTGCTTTATCAGTTATATTTATTACAATGGCACCGCCATCCTTCTCAACCTGGAATTCAGAAATGTTCTGCAAGATGACCTCATGCCCCATTCCATTCACTCGTCTTCGGACCTTATCTTCATATTGTTCATACGATGATAATTGCTCACCTGAAAGCAAATATAATTTATTTCCCATTACATCCTGAACTTTGGAACTCCGGACCTCCTGCTTCATTTGCATGGTAAAGACCTCCCACTCTTTAGGATGCAATTTATCAACGAACCCCATTTGGGTGTGAATGATAGAAAAAAGCTGTAGAACAAAAAGGGACGTCGTCATTAAAATCATTAAAGAAAAAAGCATTTCGATCATCGTAAAGCCATCATTTTTTCGCAGCATCACAAATGGATTCCAGATTATCCGATTCATCTTCATAACGTACACACCCTTCAATCATTCCCGGGAAATCCCCATGGTCCTTCCAAACCAATTCATAGGATTTTTTTTTATAAATGATCTCCTGACCAACTGCTTCTATCTCCCCATCCATGAACGCCGTCAATCTTTCATATAATAAATGGTGGGCTTCTGTCCTTACGGCAATATCTTTCCGATCCATCAATAACTCTTCAAGAATTGGCAAAATGGCAAGGACCAGAAATATACAAACGGCAAAAGCGGCTATCAGCTCAAGGTAGACGTAACCTTTACAATTTCTCAATCCTGAACCTCCCTTTACCGATATTGAGGACCAGCTTGTACTTTCCCTTTGAGGTGTCAATCATAATCGTTCCGGCTTTTGAAGCATTTCCATACTGATTAAAATGAAAGCTGAACCCCAAAGTGCCACTTAAAAACTGTATATCCTTCGGTATGCTTCTCTCTAGGACGACCCCTTCCTTATATGACGAAACGGTATAAACCTTTTGGGTATTATCAATATGGAGGTAAATCAAGCTCTCATGACTGATGGCATACTGTTGTGCATAGAAAAGATCTTCATGGAATTGAGAAAGGAATAGCCTATTTTCCATTCCTTTTGTGAAGCTAGGATATAGATTAGGACCAATGGAAATCAGGAGTACAAAAATAGCGAGGACAATGAGGGTTTCAGATAGTGTATACCCCCCATTGGAATGCCGTATTTTCACTTCTCTCCTACTCAACGACCGTTACCTTTCCTTTACTATCCAAACTAATATCATCCCCATTAGGACAGGATGTCTGTTTGAGATAGCCTTGACTTTCCAATTCACCGATACTTCCGGGCAGTTTAGCATTGTCGATCTCATAAGCCTGTACCTGTGCTTGGGCCATCTTCACGAATGCTTCACATCCTTTAGACTGGATCGTTGATTGGTTCTTCGTGATATTGGGGATCGTTATAATCAAAAGGATGGATATTACCAGTAAAACAATAAGCATTTCAATTAGTGTAAAACCATGTTCATTCATCATTTTCTTCAACATATCATCATGCTCCTGAAACCATCTGAATACCAGATGACCTTCGAGCATTTTCACCTCCGGAATACAAAAATGAAATCCTATATACCTTCGAGCAGTGAGAACATCGGCAGCAAAACTGCCAAATAAATGGATACAATCAAAAGACCTATAAGTGAAAACATAAGAGGCTGAATGATTTTCAAGATTGCATTCATTCTCTCTTCAATTTTCTCCAGTAAAAAACGACTGTAATGAAGCAGCTCCGCATCAAGTCTGCCGTATTTTTGACCATTTGCAGCGACCACAGGTAAATTCCCATCAAAATATGGGAGCTCACGGAAAATCATTTCAAGTGATCTGCCCTCGATCAAATCATCCTTAATGATATTGCATAGTTTTTGATAAAAAGGCTGCTGTTGATTTATCGAGAATAATTTGATGCTATCGTTTATCGATAGCCCTCCGGAAAGTAAGCCACTGAATTGGCTAGCAAAAAAATAAGTTTCGTATAATTTGATGAAGGTCCCGAATATCGGAATTCCCATCAAAATCCTTCGCTGCCTTAATGGGCACAATCCGTTAAACCAAAATCGTTTGAGTACATACAAGAACAGGAGCAATCCGAGTAAAAAGAAGGGGAGTGCTGGAAGAATGAATGTGGAGGCTGTCATTAATTTTAAGAGTGCGTGCTGATCGACATCCATCGTGAAATAGATTGTCTGGAATTTGGGAAGGAGAACACTCTGAAGAATATAAAAAACGATGCTTACAAAAAAGACTAAGAATACGGGATACACCATTAACTTTTTTACTTTATCCATATCCTCGGTTCTTTTCTTCCAATATCGCCCTCCTTCTTTCAACGCCCGCTCCAGGTCGCCATATTGTTCTCCATAAAATATATAACTTACAAGCTGCGGATGAAAACCAAGATGGGTCAGCACCATGTACAACGGGTAACCATTCCTTAAATCGGCTTTAGCCTGAGTGAAGTCTTCCGCTTTCTTCTTTGATTCCTGAAACTCAAGAAAATGTAAAGCATCCGCCAAAGGATAACCATGATTCAATAATTCACCTAGCTTCGAAATAAAGACTGCCTGTTCTTTTACCTTCCATTTACTTTTTGGTTTCATCATATACCAGCCGTTCATATTCCTCGGAATCCACATAGCCCATCGCAACCGCTTTTCCGATTTCATCCTTCAATTGGCGGTAGCTGACCGTTGCCTTTCCTTTTTCATCTCCCATTATCCCGAGAACCTCAGCTAGGCTTTTACCATATAGCAATTCATATACACTTGCCCTTTTATTCCTGGCAGTCATTTTGCAAGGTAAAGCACAGTCCCCTTTACATGGAGGACATCGCAATTCAACCAGCCGCTGTGCTGTCACGCCAATCAAACTCTGCTCAACCTCAAGCAAGCTGACACCAAATTCCAGTAACCTGGAGATGGCGCCCTGGGCGTCCCTTGTATGCATGGTTGTAAGTACCAAATGACCGGTCAATGCGGCACGCACTGCGATCTTGGCGGTTTCTGCATCCCTGACTTCCCCAACCATGATCACGTCTGGGTCATGCCTCAGAACAGCTTTTAGACCGACAGAATACGTAATGCCCGCCTTTTCATTGATTTGGACCTGCAATACTTTTTCGGATACATTTTCAATGGGATCTTCAAGTGTAATAATATTTCGATTGATCATCTCATTGGCATGGTGAAGCAGGGAATATAGTGTCGTGGTTTTTCCACTGCCGGTCGGGCCGGTAAATATGAGCATGCCATGGGAATGCTTCAGGAGCGCAATCAATTTTTGAACGGTGCTTGGAAATAAGGATAACTGTTCTAGAGGAAGGATATTCTGTTGGGGGATTAAGCGGATGACCAAACTTTCGAGATGGGCAGTGGGTAAAGTGGAAAGGCGGAGTCCGACCACCTGGTTGGCCAAATGGATGGTGATGGCACCACTTTGGGGCCTCCTTTTCTCCCCTATATCCATCGAGGCAAGGAACTTCAAATGAGCGATCAGCCTCTCTGCTTCAAAGAATGATAAGGTTTCCTTTGGAACAAGCTTATTGTCTATCCTGAATTGGATGAGAGGTCCCTCCCTTCGAAAAAAAATGTGGATATCCGATGCCGATTCCTGGACAGCACGGGTCAATATTTTTTCTGCGGTCTTTTCAATCGATATCAATTCATTCATCACCTCCTATGATTCTTGTTGTATGGATTCGACAATCCACGACAAATTCCTTCTTCAAAAAAAAAAAATTCCCGAAAAGAATCGAGAATATCTCACATGCTCATTTTCAAATCAAAACTTTTGGAAACCAAATTTCTTAATGCGTCTACATTATGACCAATCACCAGTTTTTGCCCGTCTATGAGAATGGGCCTTCTTAATAACTTCGGTTCTTTTGTTAATAATTGGATTGCATCGGAAAGCATCATTTCGTCCATATTAATTTGTAAGTCTTTGTATGCTTCACTTCTTGTTGCTAAGACTTCATCAAGCCCTTCCGATGTCAATTCAAGAATTCTTTTTAACTCTGCTACAGTTGGAGTCTCTCTGAATAAATGTCGCTCATCGAAGGAAACTTGATTGGCCCTTAACCATTTTTTTGTTTTGCGGCAAGAGGTACAACTTGGATACGAAAAAAAAGTTAACTGTGCCATACTCATCACTCCCCGTTCACAATTTGTATACATTATCAACCTATGTAACAATTGTATAACATTTGCACAACTATTGTATAGATATTTGCTTTATAAATCAGCTTTATTTGTGAACATTTTATAAATTAAAGGGAGTTTGCTCTTTCTCTTATTCCATTTTTTTCTGCCTGCATTATAATGGACATAGTTAAACTATGGAATTGCAGGAGGAAGTAATGGAACAAACGTTAAAAATAACAAACGTGTTAGCTGATCCCACCAGATATAATATATATCAGTATATTGTGAATAAGCATGGTGATGTATCGGTACAGCAAATCGCCGATTCTTTTAACATCCATCCAAATGTTGCCCGTTTGCATTTGTCAAAACTGGAGGATATCGACATGTTGACCTCGGATGCCCGAAAGACCGGGAAAGGCGGTCGTCCCAGCAGACTTTATCGATTATCCGATAAAGTCATTCAGCTAAATTTTCCATATAGGAACTATCAGCTGCTTTCAAAGATTGCCATCAAGACGATGATGACATTAGGGGAACAAGGAAAACAGGCACTTTATGAAACGGGAAAAGTATTCGGGGAGGATTTGATCAATCAGCAACTAGCCTTGACATCGATCGATGGACTTAGTTTTGGGGAAAAGGTCAATATGCTTAAAAATGCGGCTACCCTCGCAGGATTATCTCCTGAAATACAAGCAAGCGAAGAAGAAAATAAAATATACTTCCGTATCTTCAATTGCCCGTTTAAGGAAGTGGCTGAAGTGGAGCCAAGAACAATCTGCTCCATGCACAATTCATTTTTAGAAGGTATGTTCGAAGCTTTGTTTGAGAATGTCAATATTGTGGAATTAGAAAATATGATGTCCAATTGTGCAACATGCTCATACCAGGCTTCGGTTCTCACATAGAAACAAAAGGCATCCTTTACATTACCTTACAATTTCATTTATAATTATTTTGAATGTACACGTCTAGACATAAGGAGGGATTCGGGTGGAACGCATGTTCAGAGTATGTGGATTTTGGACAGGAATTATGGCAATTTTCTTTTATCTTGGCCATATGCATCAAACGTCTTTGCTTTTCTTTGCACAAACGATCTTTTTTGTACTTTTAAGTTATTTGAAATTATCTGAGCGCATGTATATTTATGTTTTCGGCGCCTATCTTACCGTTTTCTTTGCAGGGTTTTCCTACTGGAGCGTATTTATGATGACTCCGGGTACCGCGCATTAAGAACAAGCAATATTACATAACCCATGAATTTTGATTCATGGGTTTTTACTTGTCATCATTCAGGAAAGATCCTCACATCTTCTGCTAAATTCTTTGTTTGGAGCAGCACTTTGAAATGCTCACTAAATCCCCCTGGAACGATTAGCCCCCGAATTGCACGATTACGCTTTGCCGTTTTCGAGAATGGATCAGTTCCTTGATGGTCCTTCAATTCTTCCAATATCCCTGCTTTAAGCAAGAAATCATTTTGAAGAAATAGCCCCTGATTGGAAAGTTCCTTTCTTTTTCCAATCTCGAGTAATGTGTCAAAATGGATATGTGTCGTCAAATCCATTTCACCAGGATACATAAGCGCATCTTTAATCATTTGATGCTGATGATAGCCCCTCAAGCTCCCTTGAAAATGAGCTGGCTCCTTCCATTCCCTTTCAGTATAGCCATAATCAATCGTAAGGAGAATACCCGATTCGATACAGGAAATGATTTTCTCATATTCAAGGACCATTTTTAGCGGAACTTCATATCGTTGTTTTTCATTTAAGGTGATAGTTCGTTCTGTAAGGTAAGATAGAATCTCAGGGTTGTCCAAAGGTTCCCTCTCTTCCACCAAATCGCCTTCCTTTTCAGTGACGAATAACTCTACCAGGGCTCCGTTATACTTTTCAATGACATGTACAGGCAGCGCGTCGAAAAGTTCATTTGAAAAGACGATTCCATTTACATTCGTCCATTTTTCTAAACTGGGGGCAGAAACTGCCTGTTTGAACATCCCAATACGTTCTTGCTGAACCTTTCTATGAAAGGGACTGCCATCCACAAGGATATAAGTCAGAGAGTCCCATATCTCCGGTTCCATTTCTTTTATGAAAACAAGGATGTCATAAGCCAGTTTACCGTCCCCTGCGCCGACCTCGATGATACTTGGTGAAACTCCGCACCTTTTTATCAAATAAACGAACCACCTGGCCAGTGATCTACCAAATGCATCCCCAACATTGCCAGACGTATAAAAATCCCCTCTTGAGCCAATTTTCTCTTTTGCGCGTGCATAGTAGCCTATATTTGGCGTATATAAAACAGCATCCATATAGTCATGATAGGAAATCCTTTTTTGGGGGCTTCCTGCAATCAATTCCTTCAAGTGATTTTTCAATACAATAGCCTCCGTCTCCATGATCTTCCACCATATTGAAAATTAAACTTTCCTTTTTCTTAATAAAACACAAAAATAAGTTTTTTTATCGACCATACAGGAAAACAAATTTAAGGTTCACAAAATGTTCAATTTTTCATCTCACAGTTTTTAAGGGTGCCACCATTAAAAAAATGATTGCTTTCGGTAAATATTAATATACGCAACATGCTTCAGAGCAGGATCAGAAGAGTCATCCACACTAGGAAGACACCAGAAATTTTCTTTAAGCCTTTTAAAGGTGAATGTCAAAACGTTTTTTTATTCAGTATAGTTGCGGAAATGACCCGTTTCAATATTTTTACATCATAAAATGCTAAAAATAAAACAGGTGCCATATGGCACCTGCAAAAGTCATTATCTCAAAAAGGGATTAGTATTCTTTTCATCCATAATGGTCGTGACAGGCCCATGCCCAGGAAAAACGATAGCATCATCAGAAAGTGTCAGCAGCTTCGTTTCAATGCTATTTAACAGCACTGCCTCGCTTCCCCCTATTAGATCGGTTCTGCCAACGCTTCCTTGGAACAAGACGTCCCCTGAAAAGAGGAAACGTTCTTCCTTCGCATAATACGAAACGCTCCCTGGTGAGTGTCCGGGAGTTTCGAATACTTCGAAAGTGAATCCTCCAATAGTAAGCTCCTGCTCATTTGCCAGGATGTGATCGGCAGGCTTCATTCGCATCGGATTTTCTGGGAACCAGTTTTGAGAACCATTCAACGCGGGATCAAGCAGCCACTTGGCCTCTTTTTCATGAATATATGCAGGTATCCCATAATGATCCCGAATAGCATCAAGAGCACCGATATGGTCAAAATGTGCATGTGTCAATAAAATCGCCAAAGGCTTTAAATTTTTTGTTTGTATGTACTGTATGATTTTCTGTGGCTCTTCACCCGGATCGAAAATGATGCAATCCTGTCCATCGGAGACTACATAACAATTCGTTTGCAGCGGACCTAAAGGAATTTGTTTCCATTTCATTTCCATCAACTCCAATATTATTTTCTATCTTCATCTTACACTAATTAAGCTGCTAATGTTAATCCAGTTTACTCAAGTCATAGAAGTGTCACCTATTAAACCTCGACAAATAATTGAAAAAATATTAAGATATTAACAAATGCAATCTTTTCTACATATTTTTGGTAGTTGCTTTATTCTCTGGGTATATTATTAGGGATTAGGTATTTATTCATTACGTAAAAAGGGGGTTTTGACATGATATTAATGGTTGTTTTCGGACTTGTGGCTATTTTAGCAGTGGCAGCTGTGTTTACCTCATTAAAAAAGAGAAACTTCTTAGGATTCATTTTTGCAGCCGGCAGTGCAGTCGTGTTTGGCTGGTTCACTGTCATGACTATCATCAACAGCGGTTTTCCTGTAGCCCATTGAAGAAAAAAGCTCGCCATCCGGCGAGCTTTTGTTTTTTTAGGTCATCATGTTTGTTTGAATAATCTTTGTATTTGATGGGTTTTCATATCAATGATTTTCTCAAATTGATATCCATATAAGCAGAAGTTGCCATCAAGCGAACAGCTTAATGGTTCATTTTCCATGTCCTTCATCAATTCTTCTTGTGTGCCTTTTTCCCAATTTAATTTAGTTAAGGTAAACCTTCCCTCATATTGGTCCGCATCTTTTGATTCATTAGGAATGAACGTTATGAATTCCTTGTTTTTTTCAATGAAATCATAGGATGGGATCACCCAATCTGAAAAGCTTTTCAATAGCGGCATGGAAAAAGAGTGGATCGGCTTGTTTGTAGAATCATAAAATGCATATGTACCCCGATCTTTTTTTTCTGTCTCCACTTGAATCGTCATCAGCGCTTTTTTTATCTTTTTAAAGTGAATGACATCGAGCATAACACTGTCCGCTCCATCCTCATTCAGCGCTTTTCTTTCTAGGGGAGCCGTCAAAGCAGGTTCTTCCTTGTCCCAATCCAGAAACATCAATTCATTTTCACTTGCCCATTGAGCAAAGGGCTGCGGAAAGTCCAGAGTTTCCATAGTTTGTTCATCTGGATTCAACACATAACTGCTGTATGTCCAATCTTCATAAAAACTCGAAACAAACAACTGGCCATCTTTAAATGAATTCCACTCATAAGCTAATTCATAGGCTGGGATCGCCACGGAATACAATGGATTTCCCGTTTTATCGAGTATTGTGATTGATGCTTTATCCGAAGATGTGAAGGACGATAACAAAATATGCGTACCAGACGGACTGATCGATACTTCAGAAAACGCAAAAGCCGGCTGATAGAAAACGGAAGTATCATTCGTCTCCAAATTCCATGTCATCAACTGGGATAATTCATTACCATCCCGCTTCACAGAATATAAAATGGTTTTAGAATCCAGCCATCCAAAAATGGCTTCGATTTTTTCCGTTTCTGCAGTCGGGACCTTTAAATTGCTTACTGAAATTTCCATGTTGGATTGGGAATGTTCTTTTTCCGTAACATTTACGGGTTTACTAAGGTCCTTGGAAGGCTCACAAGCCGAGATAAGAAGGATAGTGGAGATAAATAATGGGACGAAACACAACATCTTACAAATGGAAAGCCGCATACAAAGTGCTGCTTTGGATACTTTAATCTCCACACACCTCCCACTTCAAAACTAAAACGCCTGGCATATGTGAGCGAGACATTAGAAAGAGAGTAAGGACTGACCAATCGAATCCTTACTCTCTTTCATTATAAAGTAAAAAAGAGAAAATGTGGCGGATAATGATCTTATATTTTTTTGGAAGTATATTCCTTAGAAGAATGCATCACATATATAGGCCTGCCATCAAAATCTTGACAGAATCCTCATATATACCAGGCAAATGGGATAGCGGAAGCGGATTGATGCCCTTTCCCAGTTCGATTGTGAATCCGCCCCGTTTAAATTCCTGAATGAACCAATCTTTATACCCGGCATGGCTGTCAACATATTGTACGGACCGATATCCGCTGCGCTCCTCAAACTCCCTCGCAACATTCGCTGCCTGTTCGGGTTCATGGCCCTCATATCCCCAATAGAATTCTTTTCCCTGGGTGTGAAGTGCAAGCACTCTTTCAAAATTCCGTCTTATAGCCAGCTCCTTCATGGCCAATGCTTCTGGTTCTGATAGCGCGGTCTCTCCTGGAAAATCCCTCGGGGCAGGAGCTTTTGGAATCTTTCTGCGCTTTTCAATCTCCCAATTGGCAGGATATTGATTATTCAGGTCTACACCGCGGATATTGGCTTTCCAAGCATAAAAAGCAGGATTTCCATTATTTATTTTTAAAACATCAACCTTCCCCTCTGCCGCCTCCTTCCCCTTTAGGACAAGCTCGACTCCATCCGGATTCACCATTGGAACCATCGAAATGGTCATATCCCGATAGAAGGGCATACAATCCATTTCACATAGTGTACGATCATTCGTTACCGCCAGCAGAAAATCATTCAGCCATTTCATCAAAACTGCCGTAGTGATCCATTCATTAGCATGGAATGAACCGTTATAATGTATGACCTTTTCACCTTGACCGATTCTTACCTCAAGTAGTTCTTTTCCCAACACACTCCTCCCGATTGATTCAACCTTAATAAAGGGGTAATGACAAGATAGAATATCGAGATCGTCAAGAAGTGATTGATATCCATAAGGCTTGTCGGTGACAATCATGGGATTCATCACCCGGACGGGTACGGAAAAAGGTTTTTGTCCATCTTGATTCAACAATATTATCCCATCGATGGGCATGTGATATTGTAAAGCGATTTCGGCAAAATCAATATCTAACCGGGACTCTTCCTGAACAATGTACCCAGGTATCTGTACTTCCCTGCCATTTGGCAAAACCCCGCCAGTAATGGCGGGATTGGCATCCTCAATCAAAACCCGAGGAACTTGGAACAATTGACTGTAATATGTCAAATCATCCCCGCTTCTGCTCACAACTTTCATTCATCCTCCGCCCCTTTCATTGTTTTATCTTTATGAAGCGAAAAACAGAAAGATGTTCAGGAAGACTCATATGTTTCATAATTGTAGTGCTTCTGACTCTACCGAAAAAATAAAAAAACCTGGATTGTGCCAGGTTTCCTTTTTCAACGTTGCTCATAAAACCGGAGCAAATCCCCATAAATGATTTTGTCGGAGTACTCAAGTTCCTGCTTTGCCTTATCCAAATACTTTTCACATGAATCCTTTGCTATCGCCGCTCCGGTCTTTTTATCATAACAGGTATCCATCGTATAGAGATGATCCTTTGTGATGAAACTGCTATCGCGAAGAACGGTGAATTCCAATTTTTCATCAGAAAAAAGATCTTTGCCGAATTCAATATAATCATCATTTTCAATCCCCAATAAATGAAGGAGAGTAGGCCTTACATCAATTTGGCCGGAAACGGTGGAAATCATTTTCCCCTCCTGCCCAGGGATATGTATGATGAGCGGAACACGCTGAAGTTGGATGGATTCGAAAGGCGTGATTTCCTTCCCAAGGAACTGGCTCATGGCAGAGTTGTGATTTTCCGAAATTCCATAATGGTCACCATATAGTACAATAATGGAATCCTCATATAATCCATCACGTTTCAAATCACCGATAAATTGTTCCAAGGCTTCGTCTGTATAACGTACAGTCGGAAAATACTGATTCAAAGTTTTGGAATTCGAATCATATGGTTCCAATGTCCGTTCTTCTTCATTCAAAGTGAATGGAAAATGATTGGTTAACGTTATGAACTTGGCATAAAAAGGCTCAGGCATCCGCTTCAAGTGAGAGATTGATTGCTTGAAGAACGATTTATCATTCAAACCCCAATTGATGGAATTCCCTTCAGAGACTTTGTATTCATCACTATCATAAAACCGTTGGTACCCTAGAGAAGCGTACATTATGTCACGATTCCAAAAGCTTTTCTTATTGGCATGGAAGGAAGCCGTATTGTAACCTTTTTCCGTTAAGATTTCGGGGGTGGCTTTGTATTCATTTTGGGCATGAGTGAAAAATACGGCACCCCTACCTAAAGGATAGAGGGAATTCTCAATAATGAATTCTGAATCGGATGTTTTCCCCTGGCCAGTTTGGTGATAAAAGTTATTGAAATAATAGCTCTCTTTAATGAATTGGTTCAGAAAAGGAGTGATTTCTTCACCATTGACAGTTTTATTGATTACAAAGCTTTGAGTGGATTCCAATGATACTACGATCACATTTTTGCCTTTTGCCAAACCATAAAGGACATCATTAACCCCTTTTTGATTTGCACGGACATAATTTTCAATTTCCGACAATTCACTACCATCCGCAAGGGCCCGCTGGGCAGATGATTTCGTCTGTAATATTGCATCATACAGGTGATAATGATACGTACCGATATTCTTAACGAGGATTTCGCGGTCAAACGTTCTTGTCAGGAGTTCGGGACGCGCCGCTTCCGCTAAAGCCAAGTTAAAGAATGTCACTCCCAAAGCCATTAACAAAAAGAATTTACGGTCCTGGGGATTGTATCGATATTCATGGAATGTTTTTGGTCTGTATTTCAGCAGAAGCATCAAGACCAGAATATCGGCAAAAAACAAAAGGTCACTTGGATTGATCAATTCATGTACACTGCTTCCAAGATCGTTCATATTGCTCGTTTGAAAAAGAACGGGAATGGTTAAAAAGTCATTGAAAAAGCGAAAAAAAACAAGGTTGGCAAAAAGGACGAAGGTGATGAAAAAACTCATGATCAATAAATATGCTGTCCTTCTATTTTCTTTTAAAAAAATATTCACGCCAAGAGTAAGCAAGAGGAAACTGACAGGATTGATGAATAGTATGAACTCCTGGATCCAATTATCAATATCTATCTCAAAACTTGTTTTATAAGCAATATATGTTTTAAGCCAAAGTGAAATCAATACGACCCAAAACAATGAATATCCCTGTTTTTTGA
Organism: Brevibacillus sp. JNUCC-41; assembly: GCF_014844095.1. NCBI lineage: Bacteria > Bacillati > Bacillota > Bacilli > Caryophanales > Bacillaceae > Peribacillus > Peribacillus sp. JNUCC41. The sequence continues at coordinate 5,379,806 of NZ_CP062163.1, forward strand.
AGACCCCTTTCAATCCCGGTCCCTCCTCATCGAAAAAGCGCTGGAGCCATGATGCAGAGCGCCTCAATCATGGGGCATGGTTCTCGCAGGAACGATTGCCCCCGCCCTCAAAAGGGAAGCATTTTTTGAAGATTCCATCTTTTTTTCTTATAGCCCTGTTTTCCACAGGGCAGCAAGGAATCACGTATGCAGTTGGCTTTTAATGAGCCAGGCTGCACCTATTACCCCTGCATCATTGCCCAGTGTGGCCAGGCTGATTTTCGTTGATTTACTAACTCGTTTGAATGCATACTTTCCGAAGGCAGAACGGACAGGATCAAGCAAAATGTCTCCCGCTTGCGAAACGCCCCCACCAATGACGATTTTATCTGGATTCATGACATTCCCAACATGTGAAAGTGCCAGCCCCAAGTAATTGGCCACCTTATTTACCACAGCTTTGGACAAAGGATCACCTGCTGCAGCGCATTGGAATAACAGTTTGGAAGTAACCGCATTTCCCTCTTCGACTTTCTGCTGAAGCATTGACTGTTCATCGGAGTTATTCAAGGCCTCTAAAGCCATACGGACGATTCCCGTTGCCGAAGCAACCGTTTCCAAACAACCAGTCTTACCGCAATTGCATGGTGCGCCTCCGTCCGTTACGACCGTTATATGCCCTATTTCTCCAGCAGCCCCACTGGTACCATGGACAATTTGCCCATTATGGATGATTCCGCCGCCTACACCCGTTCCTAAAGTTACACAAACGAGGTCTTTGGCGCCATTACCGGCACCTTTCCACATTTCGCCCAAAGCTGCCATATTCGCATCATTATCGATCACAGCCGGAAGAGATGTCTCCACCTCCAATAAATCTTTTAGAGGATAGTCCTTCCAGCCTAGATTGACGGCTTCATATATGGAACCGTTAACAAATTTAACGGGTCCGGGAGCCCCCATCCCTATCCCCACTATCTTACTCTTCGGTTCATTAAGTTCCACGAGCTTCGCATCAATTGCTTTGGCTATGTTAATCGTGATGAATTTTCCCTTTTCGGAGATGTCCGTGCCGATTTCCCATTTATGAATAATCTCTCCGTATAAATTGATCAGAGCCAGTTTGGTAGTTGTACCGCCTAAATCCACACCCATCAGCCACTTTTCCATCATTCTCACCTTTTTTTATCAATTTTTTTTCTGTTTTTCCCTTTCAAGAGACAATTGCTGCCTAATCAAAAGAATCGCCATTTGATAATCTTTTGTATCCATCATCTGCATACGGTGGATTTCCCTTATTTCGGCTTCCATCAGTTCAAGCTCGGCTAAGCGATCACCAATATAAATAAATGTACCAAATCTTTTCAAGTATTGTTGAAGATCATAATATGTTTTCATAGTAAACCTCTTTACTCTTTTCTATAGGAAAGTATATCGAATCAGCCTCTTTGTAACAAGCGCCCATTTCCCCTTTGATAATTTCCCCCTTCCCCCTCATACATGTCCAATTGTATTCATATGATGAAATATCAAGAATTTGGACTCTTTCGATTTGATTTAACAGCTTAATGTTTTTAATGCATTCATCACGCGTGAAAACGGAGGGGAAAAATGAAAGTACAATTGAAGTATACCGTCTTTTTGGTTTTAACCACCATTTTTGTCATCCTTTATTTATCGAATCATAAACAGACAGAGGAAACCATCATTTTTTTTCCCATCGATTCCTCGCTCCATTTTGAACATGCCTCCACCCATCTGACACCGAAGGGTACCGGGGATTCCACCTATACCATCACTTGGAGGGTGGAGTCTACTTTGGACCAGCCTGCTTACTTACGCCAGGACGTATCGCTTTTATACAAAAATGGAAAATTGGCAGGAGCTTTAAAAAATTGGCGCCAAAATAAACAAGAACTCTCTCAAAAAGCAAAATCTAGAGAATCCGAGAGCGGGCGTTATGAAGCGGTAACGTTTCATTATGCCGAAGTTCATCCGAGTGACACAATTTTCACCAGTGCCCAGCAGCTCAGTAAAGATAAACTCTATACAGTAACGACACCGGCTTTTCAATTTTTCCATCGTCCCCTATCAGAAGAACAGGTTCAGTGGAAAAAAACGCTGGACGGCTTGACAGATCAAACGGTTCGAAATGGTTTGGAGAAAGCTGGTCAAGCTTTTCAGGTTAATCTGGAACAATACAATATCATCTCTTTAACAGATCTGCCCTCAAAGAAAAATCAATGGCTTGCAGCCTTTCCCCAATTCAAACGGGAGGAAATCGTGGGAAAACTATGGGAAGGTCTTTACAAAAATTATGTGTTGGGAATAAAAAAGGAGGATGGATCCACTGTGACTCCACAAGGTAGCACCACCCCCCTATTGCTTATGGCGAAGAATCAAAGTGAAATACTTGTCTTGTTTACCTTGAAAGACGGTACCCCAATCATGTTGCGTCAAAAGTTGTTATAGTTGCTTTTCAATTTCCGCCAGAAGTTTAGTGTATGACTTATTATCCGGGGCAAGCTCAATGGCCTTATCAGCTTGCTCCTTAGCTTGATCGAATGATTCGAGATTCATGTACACTAAGGCAAGATTGTAATGGGCTTCATGCAAATCAGGATTACTTTCAATCGCTTTTTCATAATAATCCCTTGCTTTGTATATGTCCTTTTTATCAAAAGATAAATTTCCCAGCATAAAAAGCGATAGCGGTGCTTCAGGATTTGCATCCACATATTTGAATAGCATCTCTTCCGCTTTGTCCTCTTCATCATCATCTATATATTTCTGGGCCATTATGGCCATGGTATTATCATCTATAGCTGCACTTTCCTGATGATTGAAACCAAATTGCAGCAGGGCATAGGTCAGTATTACCGTGCCTATCAGAAAAGCCAGCTGCCGAAAGATATTCTTGGATTTTGGCAGGTGGACCACTCCAGCAGCCAAGAACCCTCCGATCAAACCTCCGATATGTCCTGCATTATCAATTCCCGAAACGGTGAAACCATATATTAAGTTAATGATGATCAACACGATCACCGATGAGCCCATCGAGCGCATGAATAATTTCGGATAGACGATGCCAAAGTACAGAAGTGCCCCAAAGCAGCCAAAAATGGCTCCGCTCGCTCCCGCGGATAGATTCGGGGTCATGATGAAGCTTCCTAAAGTTCCAGCGAAACCAGCGAATATATAGATGATAAGGAACCTGGCATTCCCATAAATCCTTTCAACTTCAGCACCGATTAAATACAATGAAAATGTATTCATCAGTAAATGAATGAACCCAATATGGACGATCATCGGTGTAAAGAACCGCCACCATTCCCCTTGTATGATATAAGGGGAAAATTTCGCACCAAACTCGATCAAAGTTTTGGAATTGGTGCTGCCTCCATTAAACCCCATCAAGATGAATATAGCTATTTGTATCGCCATGAATATATATGTAAAGAATGGCTTATTGGCATTTTGAAATACCTTTTGCTCTGCCTTAGCCTTTTTAACTGACTCCGAGATGGCGGCCTTCTTTACTGCGAGGACCTTTTCCTCATCTATTTCATTTTCTTCACGAATTTGAATTGAAAGTGGCTTTTTCAAAACAAGTTCAAGGTTTTGCAACGAATCATGAAAGTTTTCACACGTTAGAAGAAACGTGTTAACATTCGTTTTTTTAAAGGAAGCCACCCGTGAACTAAATTCATGATCATCCACCGGGGCGAATTTACTAACATAGATACTTAATATATTTATGGGCTTCTTGTATAATTTCCTTCTGATCCTTTCCCCATTCTGCAATGTTCGTTCGATATCGCGTTTCAGCCAATTAGCCCAATCCAAATCATGTCGAATGAGTCTTATGACTGGAAACTCCTTATTCTTATCGCTCTCAAGCCAAATCTCCTGATGGTTTTCCGTGACAGTGATCATTCGATAATCATAATGGGCAGTCAACTCCCTTATGGTTTCCCAAAACAAATAATCCTCTTTAAATCCCAATGCCTTCCCCACTTTCCAATGAAACTTAAGCTTTTAAAATTCCTGTTTCTTTAATTAAAACTATAGACGAAAACATGTAAAAAGTAAAAAAGGAGACTGTTAAAATCCACTCCCCCCTATCCTTATAAATAAAAAAGGAACCCCTGATCAGGTTCCTTTTTAAGATGCTGGCATCCTCATTTAGTCTGAGTGAACATGCTTTGCATCATTTTATCCCTGAACATTGGCATATCCAAGGATTTTGTCACTAGAAATCTTCTCAGCATGCCGTTGGACAGCGCAACATTTATCAGGCGATACCGGTTTTGGTAACCTGCATAAACAACTAAACCTACCAAGAAGATTTGAATAATTAATCGAAGCATAACAATCCCTCCTATCAATAGTTTGATACAGGACAGGATTTTTATGAGCTAAAAGTGATAATTAATAATCTTCTTCTTAATGGGCATACGTGCGTATAACCCTGGATGGGGTAATGAGTTTGCCGACCGCTATATCATGTACCTCTATCGGGAGTTCATCCATTAATTGAAGCTCGTATGTAAGGGCCAATGTATCTCCCCGGTAATAGGATAGGAAACGGTCATAATAGCCTCCTCCAAAGCCTAGGCGATACCCTTCCTTGGTAAAAGCAAGACCGGGTACGATCAATGCATCCAAATCCTCTTTGCGAGCCTTGGCTGTATCAGCCACTGGTTCTAGCAATCCGTAATAAACAGACTCCAGCTGATTGAAGGACGAGATTTTTTTGAATTCCATTGTCTTTTTTTCAGGATCACATTTTGGTACAGCCACTTCTTTTCCTTCATTCCATGCTTGTTCGATGATCCGTACCGTTGGAACTTCAGGCGGGATGGAGATGGTGATGCCAATTGTTTCAGCTTTTTTCCATTCCTCCAGTGAAAATAAGTTTTCAGCGATTCTGTTCGATAGTTCCTCATGTTCTTCTTTAGTCAGCTCCATTAAACGGGACCTGACTTCTTGACGGAGCTTATTCTTGTTTTCTCTCATCTCTTCCGACTCCTTTAGTCTACTTCTATCATTATCTCATAATATTTGTTCATTTTCGAAAATACCGTGTCGGAAATTGCCGAATCATTAGCGTTTTCTGAAAATATTCACTAAAGGAAAGTGAGATAGAAGGAATTAAAAAAATGAATAAAAAAAACAACAGGAAAAATCCTGTTGCTTACTTTGTTTCACGGTGAGTCGTGCTGCGTTTTTCTCTTGAGCAGTACTTTTTAAGCTCAAGACGGTCTGGATTGTTACGTTTATTTTTTTTAGAAATATAGTTACGGTCTCCACATTCAGTGCAAGCTAATGTAATATTCACGCGCATTGTGTATTTCCCTCCAAACATATTGACATTTTCACATAGGACTTTTCTATAATACCATTATTCAATGCGAATTGCTAGTATGTTTTTTGGGAAATCCAACATTAACTTTTTTGAATTCTTAATTGTTCACGTTTTGCATCGTCAGGAGGAGCTGATTATTTATAACTTTCGCTTCTTCTTTCGTTTCAGCATGAATGACCCAAGCCACGGCTTCCACACATTCTTTCGGTAAGATTTCCGTCTCTAACGTAAACACGCTGGTCACTTCCCCTTTGGCGAGCGGTGAATAAGCCAGGAGCCCTTCTTTCAATGATTTGAAGCATCCCTCTTGATAAAGGCTTCCCTTACCTTGGATGCAATATTGAGAGATGCTTTTTCCTTTCACCAATCCACCCAATAAGGCAATCGATTGAGGGGCTACATGTAAAATCGCCCGTTCATTCGGACTGTAAAAGGCTACTGCCTGCCTTTCGAAAGCGTTTTCATAGTGAAAAAACACTTTAGGGCGCTTAGTCTCGAATGAGGTATTCCTAATCGTGAACTTCGAAAAGGTCACCTTCCCCTGGGTATATGTTTGTGAAAGTGTCCGGATCTCTCCATTAGGATGACTCATCATATCTTCCTCAGGATACCAATCAAAACTCTCATCCATCCATAGTCCAACCTTTAGTCCCTTGCGAAATATATCCTGGTTATCCTGCGGCATATACGCGAATAGCGAATTCATAATAATCATCCCTTCCCCTTTATTTATCCTTATATAACTTATCGTTAGGCGCTGACAGTGAAACAATCCACTATAGAATCTGCACACCATTTTCTTATAGGTCAACCGTTTTTTAACTATTCATAATATTTTGTTTTTTCTATTTATTCTATCTTTATGTTAGCACTGAATTGGCTTATGGACAATAAACACTTTTTGTCGAATTTTATGTATGTTATCTCTCAAAGGTTTTTTTTTCCATTTTGATACCTATTTTTTTTTCTTCAACGACGGTCATAAGGCTTTTCGACAATATTATTTAAAAAATGAAGTATAAGGCCCACTTAGAATAGGAAAATCTCCATTTTTTTAAAAATATGTGTAAAATATAAGTATATTGTCGAAATTTATCATCTGAGGTGAAAACATGGAAACACTTATCATCCTTCTTTTTTCATTAGCGATCGTCCTTCTTATCATCTCCTTTTTCGGTAAAGATAAAGTTGCCAAATTAGAAGAAGATTTAGAACAGATGACACTAACGTATATGCAGGATATCTATCAATTAAAGATGAAGGTGAAGATTCTAGAAGAGGAATTCGTTATCCAGGACGACATTCTTCCCCCTGTAAAGGATAAATCACCTGTCAATCCCAACGATATCGAACCCATTCATGAAATTCTAAAAAGCCAGGTTCTGTCTTTATATAGTCAAGGTCTTTCTTTGGACCAGATCGCTAGACAATCCTCGTTGACGAAGGAACAAACCATATCAGTGATCGAGCAGCAAAGAGTGCGGGGTGAATGAAAATGAACAAAGCAAAACTGCAAGGTCTTTCCGCCGGTATCATTTTTACCACAACAATCTTTGCCAGCTTTTATTATGGCACCGGATTATCCGCAGGCACTCCCACTACTGCTGAGGAAGCTAAGGAATTTCTCGTGAAGAAGGGATTCGTCGTTACACTTCCTATGGAGGAAGCTACAAAGACCGTCCAACCAAAGGATCCGGATAAGGATTTAGTGGAGAAAGAGGCTTCGAAAAAAGAGCCTTCCATCGTCTCCTATACAATTAAAGTGAAAACGAATATGACCACAACCGAAATTGCCGATAGCCTTTACAAAGAAAAAATCATCAATGATGCTGCTGAATTCGAAGCTTACATGAATGACCGGGATTTCTCAAAAAAAATACAAATCGGCGAGTTTGTTGTTACTAATAATATGTCATATAGACAATTGTCCAATACTTTGACCCATTAATGAATAAGAGAGACTTTTAAATGGACGATGTCCGAGAAAAAGCCTCTCTTTTCCTAAGTTTAGGATGGTTCATTCATTCCTGCTGATATATCTGCCTCTTACCAGGAAGTAAATATTCTCTGCGATATTCGTTGTATGGTCCGCTGTCCTTTCCAAATATCGGGCAATTAAGGAAAGCTGTGTAACCTGCTGCAGGTTTTTTTCATCTGAAAGACGAAGGAGACTTCGAATCATATCTCCATAAAAGCGATCAACCTCATCATCCATTTCAATGATTTCCCTTGAAAGGACAACATCTTCCTTCTCGAATGCTTCTATTGAAAGTTGAATCATCTTTAATGTAATATCATGCATCTGCTTTAAAGGGGTTAAAGGCAAAATGAATGGCTGGTCACCGATCCGGATGGATGCTTTAGCGATATTCACACCAAAGTCCGCCATCCTTTCAATATCCGAGGCGATTTTTATGGCAGCAATGATGCGCCTTAAATCAATCGCAACCGGCTGCTGCTTAGCAATCAGTAAAATCGCAAAGTCATTGATTTCCTCTTCCAGTAAATCAGCTATTGTATCATCATCGATAACTTCAAGAGCATCATCTACATTATTGTTTTCTAGTGCGGCATATGATTTCGATATGGCACCTGAAGCTAAATTAGCCAATTTCACGATTTTCTCCTGTAGCTCTTTCAATTGAAGTTCGAAATTTTCACGAACGATCATTATCGCATCTCCCTTTCTCTTTAACCGAAGCGCCCGGTAATGTAATCTTCTGTTCTTTTATCATTCGGATTAGAGAAGATGGTGTTTGTATCAGAATATTCGATGACTTCCCCATTTAAGAAGAAGGCCGTTCTATCTGAAATACGTGCAGCCTGCTGCATGTTATGGGTAACGATGATAATGCTGAAATCCTTTTTCAGTTCTTGGACCAATTCTTCTATTTTCAAAGTGGATATCGGATCAAGGGCAGAAGTCGGTTCATCCATTAAAATGACATCCGGTTCGATTGCCAAACATCTGGCAATACAAAGGCGCTGTTGCTGTCCACCTGAAAGTCCATATGCATTTTCATGCAGACGGTCTTTCACTTCATCCCAAATGGCTGCCCCTTTTAAACTCTTTTCAACGATCTCATCAAGAATTTTTTTATTTTTAATTCCATGGATCTTTGGTCCGTATACAACATTTTCATAAATTGATTTAGGGAAGGGATTAGGCTTTTGGAATACCATCCCCACCTGTGTCCTTAAATCTTCCACCTTATAGGACTGATCGAGGATATTTTTATTCCTATATTTAATCTGTCCTGTCGTTTTCACATCCGGGACTAGTTCTATCATACGGTTCAATGTTTTGATGTATGTGGATTTCCCACATCCTGAAGGCCCGATGATGGCGGTCACTTCATTTTGATGCATATCCAGATTAATATTTTTCAAAGCATGGTTTTCTCCATACCATAAATTGAGATTGGATGTTTCATACACCTTTTCCATCAAGGCAGCTGATCCGGCATTTTCGATCCCGATTGCCGGTGACTCTTTTTCTCTCGTTAAGGTCATATTCACGCTTCCTTCCTCCTATCAGTATCTTTTCTGGAATTTATTTCGAATTATAACCGCTATTGAATTCATGATTATTAACAGGATGAGTAGTACGATGATTCCCGCGGCAGCAACCTGCTGGAATTCCTCCTGCGGACGAGATGTCCAATTATAGATCTGCATTGGCAGCACTGTAAATGTATCCATGACCGATTGTGGCAGAAAGGCGATGAACATTGGTATGCCAACCACCACCAATGGCGCCGTTTCACCGATTGCCCGTGACAAAGCAAGTATTCCTCCAGTTAAAATGCCAGGTATCGCAGCCGGAAGGACCACTTTCAATATGGTTTGCCACTTTGTTGCACCCATTCCGAATGAAGCTTCTCTTAAATCACGAGGTACGGCACGTATGGCCTCTTGGGCAGCTACTATGATGACCGGGAGAACGAGCAGGCTCATGGTCAAGCCTGCTGCCAATATGGACCGGTCCAAGGCTAGAGCACGAACGAAAACCGTTAAGCCCAGCAGTCCAAATACAATTGAGGGGACACCTGCCAGATTGGAAATATTCACTTTGATAAAAGTGGTGATCCAATTCTTCCTGGCATATTCCTCTAAATAAATGGCCGTTCCAACACCAAGCAGCAGAGAAACTGGAGCCACGACTACCATCAACCATATTGAACCGATCAGTGCTGCTTTTATACCAGCCTCTTCAGGTTTCCTGGAAGCGAAATTCTGAAGGAAATCCCCATTCAGACTGCCAATTCCTTGAGTGAATATCCGATAAAATAAGATGGCCAATACGAGGAGGCCAACCAATGTTGCCAAGAAGAATAATCCTTTAAAAATCGTGTTAACAGCCAGCCTAGCAGGCATTTTTTTTGCAACATGACTTTTGTTTATCAGTTTCATGTCTTAATATTCCTCCCTGAACTTGCGAGAGATGAACTGCGCCAGTAAATTCATGACAAGCGTAAAGACGAACAGTGTCATTCCAACCGCATATATGCTGTAGTAAATCGTTGTCCCGTATCCTGCATCCCCTGAACTGACCTGAACGATATAAGCGGTCATCGTTTGAATCGATGAAGTGACATCCATGCTCATATTCGGGGTCGAGCCGCCGGCAACACTCACAATCATGGTTTCCCCGATCGCTCTTGATAAAGCAAGGACGATGGATGCCACAATTCCTGAAATGGCTGCTGGCAATACCACTTTTATTGTCGTTTCGAGTTTCGTTGCTCCTAAAGCATACGCACCTTCGCGAATCGACTTAGGTACCGATACAAGGGCATCTTCCGACAATGAGGCTATCATCGGCATGATCATGATACCTACAACGATCCCGGGACTCAAGGCATTGAACATGTCAAGGGAAGGAAATAAATCCCGTAAAACCGGTGTTACAAAAGTTAAGGCAAAAAAACCGTAAACGATAGTAGGAATCCCAGCTAAAACTTCTAAAATCGGCTTAATGATTCTCCGTGTTTTCTCTGATGCATATTCACTCAAGAAAATGGCTGTTGCAAGCCCAACTGGAACTGCAACCACCGCTGCTATGACTGTTATCTTCAGCGTTCCCACGATAAGGGGCATAATCCCAAAGGAAGGTGTAGATGCAAATGGCAGCCATTTAGCTTCTGTAAAAAATTCGACGATCGATACTCTGTCAAAAAAGATAAATGTTTCAAATATAAGCGTCAAGATGATCCCGATTGTAGTAAAAACGGAAATTGCCGCCGTAAGGAACAAAAGCTTAGGTATTACTTTTTCCATATTTATTTTTTTCTTACTTTTCTTTTCCAGGATCATTTGCTGTACAGAATAGGTTTCTGTTTTTCTAAGTTCCAACTTGCATCCTCCATTTCAGACACGCAATATTTGGATTTACAAGCTGTTACCCCCGCCTTAATCGAATCAAGGCGGGATTTCAGTAGCCTGTAATATCGTTTATTTTTCCAGTTCTTTTAATTTATCAAGATCTTTCTGGTATTCTTCTTCCGGCAGGCTGATATAACCCACTTCTTCAGCAAGCTCTCCTGCATTTTCAATGACGAATTGAGTATAATCTGCGACTTGTTCCTTTTCAGCTACAGACTTATTAGCTACATATGTGAAAAGTGGACGTGATAATGGTGCATACTCCCCACTTTTGATCGTTTCATGTGTTGGCTCAACAGCGCCTTTGCCATTATCGATGGAAATGATCTTTAACTTATCCTTATTTTCTGCATAGTAGGCATAACCGAAGAATCCAATCGCATTTTTATCACCTTCAACACCTTGTACAAGGACATTATCATCTTCTGAAAGCGTAGCATTTTCCACCATCGGTTTTTCTTCAAGGATCACTTCATTGAAATAATCATATGTGCCTGAATCTGTTCCCGGAGAGTAGAATTTAATTTCTTCCTTCGGCCATTCAGGACGTATATCAGACCATTTCTTCACCTTTCCATTATCCACCCACAGTTTTTGAAGCTCTTCGACTGTTAGTGAATCGATGAATTCATTATCTTTATTGGCGACGATTGAAATCCCGTCAAATGCCAGTTTCAATTCTGTATATTTAACTCCCTTTTCATCAAGTAAGGCACTTTCCTCTTCTTTGACCGGACGGGATGCATTGGCCAGGTCGGTATCACCAGCGATGAATTTCTTGAATCCCCCACCTGTTCCTGACGATCCAACTGAAACCTTCACATCAGGCTGTGTACCCATATATTCTTCAGCAACTGCCTCCATGATTGGAAAGACCGTTGAAGAACCATCCGTAATAACTTCTCCCTGCAGTTGGCTAGATCCTTTTCCTTCACCGCTGCTTGTCTTAGCGTCATCGGATCCACAACCTGCCGCTACTGCAATTACTCCACCCATCATTACAGTCATTGCCATACCTTTGAAACGTCTCATTTGTAAATCCCCCTAAGAATTTTTTATGATTATTTTGTCCTACTCTCACATCATACTTTCAGACTGTAAATTCCGTTTAAAGCATTTGTAAATATTCAGTAAATAATTGTGTTTTATTTGTAAAGACGAAAAAACTGCGCTGATCTCGTTCTCAAAACACACAAAAAAAACACGTTTTCGGTTTTACCCAAAAACGTGTGTTTTAACCTTTTATTCATTTTCTTGGCTTTTCCTAACTTCAGCCTGATCCTTTTGAACGTCTTTACCATTCTCCACTTTCAAATCAGTCGAGGTTTCTGTATTTTCCTTATCCTTTTTAGCCCGTTCTTTTTTCAGTTCGAAATAAGTATCCATAATTTCTTCACCTATCTCTTTACTCATGCTGTGGCCTGTATGTCCTTGGTATGCCCACGGTACAACGACCGCAAAAGCGACCTCCGGATTTTTGGCTGGGGCATAGCCAACAAGCGTGATGTTCATCGTTTCTTGGGGCTCGCTATAATCCAACCGGTTCGGGCCGTCATAGAATGCTTCCGCCGTTCCGGTTTTAGCTGCAACTGTATACGATTTATTCCCAAAATACTTATAAGCCGTTCCGCCTTGTTCCATCGCCACTTTATCGAAACCGCTCTGAACACGTTCAATCCACTCTTCCTTCATATCAAGACGATTAAGGACAGTCGGTGAAACGTCTTCGGCAACAGGTCCCAATTCCTCATTATTATCAACTGGATCGCGGATTTCCTTGACCATATGTGGCTTCATGCGGTTACCGCCATTCGCAATGGTTGAAACATATTGCACGAGCTGCATCGGTGTGTACGTATCATACTGTCCGATAGCAAGGTCAAGCAGCTTACCTGGAGATGTTTCGGAGCCTTTGAACCCGCTCATTTCATTCGGGAGATCAATCCCCGTGCGGACACCCAAGCCAAACTGGGCAAATGAATTCCGCATGGTCGAAAAGGCGCTTGAACTAATATTCAATGGCTCATTCGGCACATAATGCGCACCTGCAATATTAATTGCCGTTCTGAACATATAAACGTTCGAAGAAACCTTCAATGCTGTCAAATCATTTATGTTTCCGAAGTTACTATACGAACCTTTGGCCGGTGTACCTTTGATTTTCAACTTCGTATCATAAAAGTACGTACCCGGCTGGATCGCACCTTGCTGATAACCGGTTAGAACGGTAGCACCTTTAACCGCAGAACCCATCGTATAGGAAGTCGTGATATTTCCTAATGCGAAGTCCTCAATCGAGGATTTCCCCGTTTTTGGGTCCTTCTCATATTTCTTGCCAGCCATCGTTAATACTTCCCCTGTATCGGGATCCATCATGACGACAAAGGCCCTGTCCAAGAATTTCGTGTTACCCATTCTTTTCTTGGCGATCAATTGCTTTTCAATGATTTCCTCTGTTGCAAGCTGTAAATCCATATCAACGGTCAATATAAGATCTTTTCCTCGCGAACCTTCGGTAACCACTTCGGAATCGACGACATTTCCTGATTTATCGGTCACATTCCTTACTTTCGCTTTCTGACCTTGGAGGATATCTTCATATTGCGCCTCAATATAACTCTTACCTACACGGTCATTCCGGCTGTAATCACGTGCAAGGTAGTAGTTCAGGCTTTCACTGGGCAACCCTTCTTCAGATGAGGAAACTTTACCCAATACAGATTTAAGTGTTTTATTATATGTATAAAAACGATCCCAATCTGTAGATATATCGACCCCTGGGAGAGAATCAAGGTTTTCACTCACCTTGGCGAATTCTTCTTTTGTTACTTTCTTGTTTTTCACAATTTGCGGGGTAAGGGCATATCCGCTTGCAAATTCCCTGTAGATGGCAAGGACTTCCAGATCTTTTTCCGAAAGCTTTGTTTCTTCTTCAGTAATCCGTTCAATCTGAAGCTTATACAAATCACTTTCTTCCATCTCGCCCTCTTCCACTTTTTTCCGTTCTTTATCCGTTATCTTTTTCTCGGCCAGCTTTGGATTTTTCAAAATCCAAAAATCCTTTTTATCGCGCTCAGTCACTTTGTCTGTTTCCTTTTCGATCAACTTCGCGAGTTTCTCGGCCGTTTCCACCATTTCGGTTTGTTTCGTACCTTGCTTTCGTGTATATGTAATTGCATCCAGTGGTTGGTTATCGACCATCAATTTTAAATTCCGGTCATACATTTTCCCACGGGGCACCGAATTATTCACGGTCACTTCCTCTGTTCTTTCAATCTCACGCCGGTAATCATCACCATAAACAATCTGTACAACACCCAAGCGTAAAATTAAAGCGGAAAACAAAACAAACACTAAAAAGAAAAGAATATTCAATCTGAAAGGCACATGCGTCTTTTTCTTTTTCTTTTTATTCACACTAAGCCACACATCCTTTTTACATAGTCATAATAGGTCCTATACTATTCTATAGAACATTTATATTTTTTTCTACCTTAGTGTTCTAGAAATATTAAACAACTAACGAACTTTACATAAAAAGTGACTTACGGCTCATAAATCTTAAAACCGTAAGTCATGTATATTGAAAAGAGGCCGCTAAGGCCTCTTTTCAATCTTGGTCAATGATATCGATTTTTCGTACAAACCAATATATCACGGTATGCCCTGCACCGACGATTAACAGATAAATCGGCAGTAATTGCTTTAGGTCGAATAACATGACGGAAATTATGAATCCTGATATGGATACAATCCTTCCAATATGAACGAACAGTTCCCTGACAACGATATATTCAATCCTCATTTCCGCTGCTTTCCAAGCGCGGCCTATAATGTCATAAGTCAATGATATATAAGGGACCAAAAGAATTGGATAAGCGGTAGCGACAATTGCCCCATAAATGAGAAGCTTCCCGAATGTGATATCAAATGCAATCAATAAGACCCCTGCATACAACAGGATTCCTCCAATAAGAATTGCTTTTTTTCGCATCGGTTGTTTTATATATCGTGAAGCTAAAAAATACGCAACGAATGATATGGCCGAATTTAACAGTCCATAGCTCCCTAATGCAAGTTCACTTTCCGTCTGAATGAAAACGATAATCGAAATGATGAACATGAATGTGCCCTCTCGTATCCCTTGAAAAAAGTGAGCACGAGTAATCAAGAGCCAATTCCGATTATTTTTCCGTTCCTGCAATATCCGAAGGAAACAGTATCTGCCATGCGCTGGACGTCTTTTTAACGAAAAGCTAAGAAACACCGCAACGGAAAACAAAAGCAAAGACAATCCGAATACAATGGAATAACCCGTGAATTTTTCTAGCCTCGAAATGATGAACCCTGAAAGAATCGGACCGACCATTCCCCCAAATGATGATAGAATCCCTAAAAAACCATTGAAGAAATCTCTTGTTTCCGGTTCAGTTATCTCAAAAGTCAATACATTATAGGCAAGCCAATAAAACCCATAACCAATTCCTAACAGTCCGCCAAGCAACCAAAGGAATTCTGTAGCCCGTGTGCCGACCAATAGGACTGATAAATAAAATAGGGCCAAAAAAATAACACCCAGACGCAAAACAATGATTCGATCAACCTTTTTCGCCAGCCTGCCAGCAAAGACAAAAGTCAGCGGTTGAAATAGCACCACGGTTAGATTATACACGGCAATATCAACAATTTGACCGGATTGTTTCCACAAGTACACATTAACGAATGTATTGGATAAAGCAATACTTAGGCTGTACAGTCCGCCAATAAACAAAAGGAGGTGCAGATCCTTCTTCCCTCCCGCTTCACCCAACCATCTCTCTAAAATACCCATTGTTTTAACTCTCCTTTAAATTCCACTCTAGTGTTTGAAAAAACAAAAGAATTTATGTAAAAAAAGGTAAAGAAAACTCTTCGATTGGCGAGCCAGGAGGGCGAAGACAGAGAAGCAGTTGTCCTTACACTGTTTTCCTTAAAGGCTCTTTCTTTTAAATCCAAAAACAGTGTAAAGAAAACTCTTCGATTGGCGAGCCAGGAGGGCGAAGACAGAGAAGCAGTTGCCCTTACACTGTTTTCCTTAAAGGCTCTTTCTTTTAAATCAAGAACAGTGTAAAGAAAACTCTTTGATTGGCGAGCCGGAGGGCGAAGACGAAGGGGATGTTCATGAATTTGGAGTGTTTACTCGTGAATTCGGGGCTTTTACTCGTAAATTTCGGGCTTTTACTCGTGATTTTGAAGATATTACTCGTGATTTTCGAGATTTTACTCAGGAATTGGAGTGTTTACCCGTGATTTTGTACGTTACTCGTGAATTCGGGGCTTTTACTCGTGATTTTCGGGCTTTTACTCGTGAGTTTTGAGTGTTACTCGTGAATTCGGGGCTTTTACTCGTGATTTTCGGGCTTTTACTCGTGAGTTTTGAGTGTTTACTCGTGAATTTGAAGATTTTACTCGTGATTTTCGAGATTTTACTCAGGAATTGGAGTGTTTACCCGTGATTTTGTACGTTACTCGTGAATTCGGGCTTTTACTCGTGATTTTCGGGCTTTTACTCGTGAGTTTTGAGTGTTTACTCGTGAATTTGAAGATTTTACTCGTGATTTTCGAGATTTTACTCAGGAATTGGAGTGTTTACCCGTGATTTTGTACGTTACTCGTGAATTCGGGCTTTTACTCGTGATTTTCGGGCTTTTACTCGTGAGTTTTGAGTGTTTACTCGTGAATTTGAAGATTTTACTCGTGAATTTGTGCGTTTCTCTTAAATTCGCAGCGTTTACTCCTGCATTTCTTTCACTCTTTTGGCGAAACAGCAATACGAGTTGCCTTTATATTATTTTCCTTTAATGTTCCCGTTCGGATAAAAGAAACGAAAAAAAGACAGGATTCCTTTTAACATAAGGAATCCTGTCTTTTTTAATTACAAATTATTTTGCAGCACTGTAACGTTTTGCAACTTCATCCCAGTTTACAACATTCCAGAAAGAATTGATGTATTCAGGACGGCGGTTTTGGTAGTTTAAGTAGTAAGCATGTTCCCAAACGTCCAATCCAAGAAGCGGTGTTTTACCTTCTGATAATGGATTGTCTTGGTTCGGTGTACTAGTTACTTCCAACTCGCCATTGTTGACTGCAAGCCAAGCCCAGCCAGATCCAAAACGAGTAGTAGCCGCTTTAGCGAACTCTTCTTTAAAGCTGTCAAAGCTTCCGAATTTTGAAGTGATAGCATCCGCTAATTCACCAGTTGGTTGTCCGCCGCCGTTAGGTGAAAGGATTTCCCAGAATAAAGTGTGGTTAGCATGTCCGCCACCATTGTTGCGTACAGCTGTACGAACAGCTTCAGGTACTGCATCAAGGTTAGCGACGATTTCTTCAACGCTTTTGCTTAGAAGTTCTTGGTTGCCTTCTAGCGCATTGTTCAGGTTTGTCACATATGTGTTGTGATGTTTAGTGTGGTGAATGTTCATTGTTTCTTTGTCGATGTGCGGTTCTAATGCATCATATGCATACGGTAATTGTGGAAGTTCAAAAGCCATAATAAAATTCCTCCCTATGTAAGCTGTTTTTTTGAGGGCTTCAGTTCTCGAAAGATACCTAAAGCTCGCTAGCAATAGAGTATCAAATTTTTGTAACCGTTTCAAACCTTATGCCTCAAATTTTCATTTTTCGATTATATTTCCTATGAGAAAACCACGAATATAAAATATCCAATCATCAGAAGTTGAATGATGCCTTTTGTGATTACGCTGCTTATAAAGCCTACAACGGAACCAAGGCCGATTTTTGAAGCAGTAACCGGGTCTTTTTTATGTACAATTATCTCAGCCAGGAATGCCCCGATGAAAGGACCTATTAGTATTCCGACGAACGGAATCACGAATGGCCCGACCAGAAGCCCTATCGTACTTCCCCAAATCCCCGCTTTCGTGCCGCCATACTTTTTGACCCCGACCATATTCGCAATATAATCAGCTGCGAATAAAAGGATGACGAATAAAATTTGGACCGTCCAGAAAAACCAGCCAAATGGTTCAAAAGAATAAAATAGTCCATATAACAATATTCCGCCGAAAATGAACAAAACACTTGGGATGATTGGAAAAATCAGACCGACAAATCCCATTATGAACATGAGGGTAATTATTATCCAAAATAGTGTATCCATAACTAAACGCCCCTTTCTAAATCATTTATGATTTGACTTTATCTCTCCATAATTACCTCATTACTGATGATTGAAACCAATGAAGCGGAATACAGGTTGTTTTATTTTTCCGATATAGTTAAAATTGGTTAGGAATCTTATATAGTTAGGTGCTGAAAACATTGAACATATTCAAACAACTTTGGGTAAGCTTATATTCTCCTAAAGATATCGCTTCCTTTCAAAACCAAGGTATCGGGAAAACGATTTTATTCGTTTTCTTTATAAGTCTCATCGCCTTTCTCCCTTCAGCTTTTTATTTCGGTACAATGGTAGCTGACGGGATAGATGCCATGCATGAAACAGTATCCGAAGACTTACCGCCATTTGAAATCAAAAATGGCATGTTGACGACTGAAAAAGATGAGCCATTTAGCCTGAATAAAAACGGATATCAAATTTTTGTAGATGGCACGGGAACCTTGACCCCGGAAGATGTAGCTGCAAAAGCTGATGAGGCTGTCGCGCTTTTAAAGTCTGATCTGGTTTTCGTATCCGGAGGCAACGTGCAATCCTCTACATATTCAGTTCTGGAGGGAGATAATCAGGAAATATCCACTTGGCTTGATTCAGTGGAATCTGTGCTGCCGATCATCCTTCCCTTGCTTCTACTTATATTATACCTGTTTACTGCTAGCGGAATCTTCATTAAAGTGACAATCCTTGCCGCTTTCGGTCTTTTTTTCAAAAATGCTCTTGGCCGTCCCCTTTCCTATAGGCATCTTTGGAGAATCGCTGCATACAGCATAACGCTTGCCACCGTATTCTTCACCATCATGGATGCTTTTCAAGCAATTGTACCATTCGCTTCCATCATTAGTTGGTTTGTGACATTGATGATGTTATATTTATCCATTAAAGAAACATCAGCCAATAAGATCGGAAAATGAATTAAAAAGATCCGAACTCATACTGTAGGCAAACTTGATTCTCATCCGGTTTGCCTACAGTCTTTATGCGTTTGTAAAATTCGAACGTTGATTGGAACGTAGGACACTGACTTTCTGCTGGCGGTTCTCTTTGCTCCTGAGGGTTCTATCAACTTGTTAAATTTAGATAGAACCCATTAGCCTCCAAACCAAGATCCGACGCACCTGGTCCGGATCTTTTTGCTCGTGTATAAAATCAATTAATCCGTGCCTTTCCCTCATATGACTACAGTAATCATTTTTTATATCTACTTAATTCGACAAAATGCTCACCAAGTTATTCCTATACTTATGGTTGAAATAGTATTAAAGAGGTGATAGACGTGAAGGAGAGTCATATTGATGTACAGTGGTTGTTACTCATAATGGAGGCAAAAAAGATCGGCCTGACCCTAAAGGAAATTCGCTCCTTTCTTAGTACACATTCAAATATTAAGGATGTTCCTTAACCAAAATAGAAAATATGATTGGTCAATCCCACATTCCATTAAAAAAAACGCCCATTTTTAGGCATATTTTTTGTTCCCTCCAAGTATGATGAATTAAAGACAAGCTTGGGAGGATGGAAAATTGAAACGGCTACTGCTTTTTATCTCATTCTGTTTCACTTTATTCATTATTTATTTTGATTTGACTACGGGTACCCTGCCGGCTTCCCATCCACCGGCCTCTACAGGCGAACCGGCCGTGCCGGCCAGCCAGCCAGCATCCGCACCATCTGCCGCTTATAAAGAAATCACCATGAAACCCGGGGATACCTTACTCTCCATTGTTGAAACGGAAAAAGACGGATCCAATCAGCCAATCGAAACGATCATCGCTGACTTTCAAAGTTTGAATGAAGGATTGAAACCCGAAAATATGCAGATTGGCAAAACATATAAGATACCCGTTTATAAATAACTGTCAAAAGGGGTCTGAGCCTTCACAAGAACCATTAAAGTGGATTTCCAAGCACCAGGTATATCCTGAAATAGGAAATATCTCATATTGAAAAAAGATTATGAGTCCTATTTCCTTGTCAAGCGGTATGTACATTGATACAATATTTCAGAGAAGCAAATTAAAAATCAAAACTGATTTTTTCCTAAAGGAGAGAATTCCACTTGAGTGAAATCATACATCGCACCAAGACGCGGCCAATTAAAGTCGGAAACTTAACGATTGGCGGCAATAATGAAGTTATCGTACAAAGCATGACAACGACAAAAACACATGATGTTGAAGCAACGGTTGCAGAAATCCTTCGTCTTGAAGAAGCGGGATGTCAAATCGTACGTGTCGCCTGTCCGGATGAAAGGGCAGCTGATGCAATCTCTGAGATAAAAAAACGGATAAACATCCCTCTAGTAGTTGATATTCATTTCGATTACAAACTTGCTCTGAAGGCCATTGAAGGCGGAGCGGATAAAATCAGGATAAATCCTGGTAACATCGGACGCCGTGAAAAGGTTGAAGCAGTCGTGAAAGCTGCAAAGGCTAAAGGAATCCCAATCCGAATCGGGGTAAATGCTGGTTCTCTCGAGAAGAAAATCATCGAGAAATATGGCTTCCCGACTGCTGATGGAATGGTGGAAAGTGCTTTACACCATATCAAGATCCTGGAAGACCTCGATTTTCATGACATTATCGTTTCCATGAAAGCTTCCGATGTCAATTTAGCCATTGAAGCATATGAAAAAGCTTCAAAAGCATTCGATTATCCTTTACATCTTGGAATTACGGAATCAGGAACACTGTTCTCCGGGACCGTAAAAAGCGCTGCCGGACTAGGTGCCATCCTAAGTCAAGGAATCGGGAGCACGATGCGTGTTTCCTTAAGTGCCGATCCTGTCGAAGAGGTGAAGGTGGCAAGGGAGCTTCTAAAAGTATTTGGTCTTGCGTCTAACATGGCCACTTTAATTTCCTGCCCTACTTGCGGCCGAATCGAGATTGATTTGATATCCATCGCCAATGAAGTTGAAGAGTACATCCAGACGATTAAAGCACCAATCAAGGTATCAGTGCTTGGTTGTGCGGTAAACGGCCCTGGAGAAGCCCGTGAGGCTGATATCGGCATTGCCGGGGCCCGAGGTGAAGGTTTACTGTTTAGAAAAGGTCAAATCGTACGTAAAGTGCCTGAAGAGACGATGGTCGAGGAACTTAAAAAGGAAATTGACAAAATCGCTGAAGAGTACTATGAAAAACAAAGAGCCGAAGCTGCAGCTACACTAAATAAATAAACCAAAAAAATCCCGAATTTTCATGATCGGGATTTTTTTGGTTTATTTGAAAAACCCTTTGATGCTAAAAGAACGGCAGGATGAATATAGCAACGATGATAGAGACTGCACCTATGCCGATGGCCCAGGTACCTAGGTTCGATCCACGGCTTCTGGCCACTATTCCTACAATGATACCTACAATCCCTAAAATGAAAGGCATCATGAATAACGATAAAATGGAGATGATCAATGATATGACACCAATCGCTTTTCCTCTTGATGCCACATCCCCCGAACCATTATCCTCTGCAGGTTCATCTTTTCTATAGGACCCGATTCGCTGAGGTGGTGTTGAAATTTCGGCAGACGTTTCTTCCTGATACCGGTTATCCATATTCGTTATGGACCCACGACTCTCATATCGCCTGTCATCTTCAGGTGCATCTTCATTATAATACCGTTCATGATGCTGATCATCCACAACGGTTGGTTCACTGCCCTCTTTCGCCAATTGCATTTCATCGTCGATACTGGAGTATTGATCTTTTTCCATTCGCGCATCCCTCACTTTCGTTTGTGAAGCATTTATAGTGTATGTAAAAATTACAGGAACCATCGTGAAAATGGTTTCATGTCTTGGAAATAAATATGGGTTTTTACCAAAGCTCTGAGGGGATATGTTACACTAATACAAGTATTGAAAATGAGGAGAGATTCATCATGAAAAAACGTTTTGGCATCGATATAGATGGGACTGTCACAAGACCTGATTCCATGGTCCCCTTTTTAAATAAAGCTTTTCAGCTGAATTTAGCTTATGAAGACATTACCGAATATGACTTATTCCCTTTCGTGAATGTTCCAAAAGAGGATTTCACTAAATGGTTCATTGAGACCGAGCCACTCATCTATTCCGAATCATTATTGGCTGAGGGTGCGAAAGATGTATTGGAAAAATGGACAGAACAAGCCAACCTTTACTTCATCAGTGCCAGGAGCACCCGTCTATTGGATGTAACGAAGGATTGGTTCTCGACTAATCAAGTCCTATATGATCAGATAGAACTTGTTGGTTCACATGATAAGATTGCTGCAGCCAAAAAATTCGAAGTCGAACTCTTTTTAGAGGACAAGCACGATAACGCAGTGGCGATTTCAGAAGAGTGTAAAATACCCGTAATTTTATTTAATACCCCCTACAACCAAGATCCCGTGCCTGAAAGGGTGATTCGGGTCAACAATTGGCAAGAAGCCTCAGCCTGGGTAAATAATTGGATGTCAGGGAAAGTGGCTAGTATAAAATGAGACAAGAAAAAAACCATTGACTGGAGGTCAATGGTTTTTATGCTTCCAAAGATACGCTACATGCGGGACAGCGTCCGTAAATTTCAAATTTATGCCCCGAAACATCGTAGTCCTTCAGGCTTTCCTGAAGTTCCTGCATCGGGCACAGTTCGATTTCTTTCGTTTTTCCACAATTCAAACAGATGAAATGGTGATGGTGGGAAGAATGACCGCATGTAAAACGAAAACGCTTTTCCCCTTCCAACTCGGTCGCTTCAAAGATGCCAAGTTCGACAAATAAGGAAAGGTTCCTGTAAATCGTATCGAAGCTTAATCCTGGATAATCCTGCTTCATATTCTCCAATACATCTTTGGCCGTTAAATATTTATCACTGGAAGAGAAAAGCTGAAGCATTTCTTCCCTCTTTCCTGTATGCTTAAAACCTTTATCTTTTAAAAGTTGCATGGCAGTAGTTACGTTCAAAATACATCACCCCATCTATCGATTTTTCCACTTATCAAACAAAATTGACAAGATGAGAATTAGTACAGCTATTATTACAATGGTCCCACCAGGAGCGAGGTCAAGGTTGTATGATAAGAATAATCCGCCAATGACAGAAACTTCACCGAATAATACCGAATAACCGATCATCTGCTTAAAGCCCTTCGCAAAACGGAGGCTAGCTGCTACCGGGAGCGTCATAAGCGAAGAAACAAGTAATATGCCAATGATTTTCATGGAAGCCGCAATGACCAATGCGACCATGACAATGAAAATAAAATGTATCGCTTTATACGGTATTCCAGACGCTTTGGCATGCTCTTCGTCAAAAGATAACAGAAATAATTCTTTATACAATAAGGTAAGCATCAAGGCTACGACTAACCCCACTGCCAAAATGACATACATGTCCGCCCGGCTGACGGCGCTGACACTGCCGAATAAATAACCATATAAATCGGTATTGAAACCATCTGCAATGGATATGAAAATGACACTAAGACCCATGCCTCCGGACATGATGATCGGGATTGCAAGCTCTTGGTAATGCTTGTACACCCCTCTTAATTTTTCAATGAATAATGAACCACCTACAGAAAACGCCATTCCAATATAAAGTGGATTCAATCCTGCTAAAGATAAAAAGCTCTTCTGCAGCAATAAACTAAACGCTATACCAGCAAGCGCTACATGACTGAGCGCATCGGAAATCATCGACATCCGCCTTACCACGACAAAAACGCCCACTAATGGCGCAATCGCTCCGATGATGATTCCGGTCAAGAATGCGTTCTGCAAAAATTCAAATTGCAATATCCCCGATATCATTGGGCTATCCTCCAAAACATATTAATGATCATGATTTAAAAATTGGACCCCATGTCCATAAATGGACGAAAGCTCACCTTCATCCAATTCATTATATTCACGGGCATCCCCATGAAAATGAAGCTTTTTATTCAAGCAGGCGACATGCGTGACTTTATCGGTCACAGTACCAACATCATGTGTTACTAAAATCAGGGTTATTCCTAATTTTTCATTCAACATCTCAAGCATTTCATAAAATTGATGGACGTTTTTTGAATCAACGCCAACCGTAGGTTCATCCAATATCATCAATTCCGGTTCGCTGACCAGTGAACGGGCAATGAATACCCTTTGCTGTTGGCCTCCGGACAATTCCCCGATATTACGGTTCTGATAATCAAGCATATCCACGGATTCCAGAGCCTTCTTCACCTTTTGCTTATCCTCTTTGCCTGCAAACTTAAACAAGCCAATTTTTTTGGTCAAACCGCTCTGAACCACTTCAAAAACAGTGGCAGGGAATCCTGAGTTGAAGGAATTCGCCTTTTGGGAAACGAACCCGACCTTTTGCCAATCTTTAAAGCGTCGTATGTCTTCCCCGAATATTTGAATTTTCCCCTTTTGGAGCTTAAACAGACCAAGCAACAACTTCAAAAGCGTTGACTTACCGGATCCATTCGGCCCAACGATAGCTAAGAAGGCCCCTCTGGGAATTTCAAGTGAAACATGTTCCAGCACTAGATCTTTTGTATATTTGTAAGATATATCTTCAAATTTAACTATGGGGTTTACTACATTGTCCAAAGAGATCACCTATTTTTTAAGAATCATTACGATTAACAATCGTTAGTATAAATCAAAGAAGTCCAGTTGTAAAGAATCCGGTCTTCTTAACATGTGCCGATACACCCCGAATCACAAAAAAATGTCACCTGAACCAATTTACCGTAACCAAAACGAAGTTTCATGTTCACATCCGTCTACCTCCTTCATATGTTTTAACAAAGGAGGAGATCGTTTGAAATTATTTGAAATGATGGTCAATCATAAAATCAACAATATACGCCCCGGTGAACTGCTTTCCCTTGCTAAACAGCATAAGGTTGCACTCACTCAAAAACAGGCACAGGATATCACTGCACTTCTAGCCGGTAAAAATATTAACATTTTTGATATACGTCAAAGACAGAACGTACTTGGTCAAATTACAAAAGTTGCCGGTGCAAGCACAGCCAGGGAGATAGAAGCCCTCTTCAACAACCTTACTTCCACTTTTTAAAGATCTTAAGCCTGTTGCTATTTGAGCATACTTAATCCCAATGCAAAATGAAAGGACGATTCATCTTCATTTCAATGAATCGTCCTTTTCTATAATGATTATTGTTGGAACCTGATCTTTTCCAATAAATCTTCTTCAAATTGATTATTCTTGAACATATCAATTTCGAATTTATAAGGTGCCCTTTTGTCTTTTTTGTCTTCCCCTACATAAGGTGTTTCCAGGATTTTCGGAACAGTGCTTAATTGAGGATGGTGCACAATTTCATTCAACGCCTTAAAGCCGATATGACCAAATCCAATGTTTTCATGGCGGTCCTTACGGGTGCCGCGTTCATTTTTGCTATCGTTTATATGAAGGACCTTGATACGGTCAACACCGACCAATTTATCGAATTCATTCAGTACGCCATCAAAATCCTCGATGATGTTATAACCTGCATCATGAGTATGGCAAGTATCGAAGCATACCGATAATTTTTCATTATGGGTTACACCATCAATGATCATCGCCAGCTCCTCGAAAGACCTGCCACATTCAGAACCTTTACCCGCCATCGTTTCAAGGGCAATCTGAACTTTATCGTCGGCAGTCAGCACTTCATTCAAACCTTCAATGATTCTCTTGATCCCCAGTTCACTGCCTGCACCAACATGAGCACCTGGATGAAGTACGATTTGCCTTGCGCCAATCGCTTCGGTCCGGTCGATTTCGCTGCGTAAAAAGTTGACTCCAAGCTCATATGTGGCTGGATTCGTGGTATTTCCTATATTAATGATATATGGAGCATGGACTACGATATCGCTGATTCCATTCTCCTCCATATGCAGTCTTCCGGCTTCGATATTTAAATCCTCGATTTTTTTACGTCTTGTGTTTTGAGGGGCCCCTGTATAGATCATGAATGTGTTGGAGCCATACGAAGCCGCTTCTTGACTCGCAGCAAGAAGCATACCTTTCCCGCTCATTGAAACATGCGATCCAATCTTCAGCATCTGAATTCTCCCCTATTTCTTTCTCTGTATACGACGTTCGCGTTTTTTAAAGTTTTCCACATCTCGTTGAATTTTCTTCTTGTATCCTGGCTTGACTTTAGTTGGCTTCTTGACGTGCCTGCTCGCTTTAACATCAATATCAGATTTTTGTTTTTTACGGTTTTTTCGTTTATTACGTTCGTCGATATCAACCCAATCACCGTTTTGGATATCGGCATCACGGAACTGAATGCCCATTTTTTCGAGGCGGTTCAATGAATCTTCATCGGAAGTATCGTATATGGAAGTGGCAATTCCTGAATATCCTGCACGAGCGGTCCTACCCGTCCTATGGATATAAAAGTCCAAGTCTGAAGGCAATTCATAGTTAATGATATGACTTACACCTTCGATATCGATTCCACGTGATGCCAGATCTGTCGCAACAATGAATTGATACTCCAAATCATTGATTTGCTTCATCATTTTTTTACGCTCACGAGGCGTTAAATCCCCATGAATACGGCCGACATTCAATCCTTTTTCGCTCAAGGAATTAGCCACATGATCCGCCATTTTCTTTGTGTTCGTGAAAACAATCGCCAAATATGGATTATAACGAACGATGATATCATGAAGTAACTGCTCTTTGTTACGGTGGCGAAGCGGTATAAGAACATGTTCAATTTTCGAAGCTGTCGCCTGCTTGGGATTCACTTGAACATACTTTGGATTCTCCATATATTTATTCAAAAACGGCTTCAATTTTTCTGGAATGGTTGCCGAAAAGACAAGCATTTGAATTTTTTCAGCCATACGTGAAGCAAATAAATCGACATCTTCAATGAATCCCATGTCTAGCATAAGGTCCGCCTCATCGACTACAAGCATTTTAGCTGTATACACCTGTAATGCCTGAGCTTCAACCAAGTCCTTGATCCGGCCCGGCGTACCAATTACCAATTGTGGCTGTGTCTTCAATTTATCTATCATTCGCTGTTTATCAGTGCCACCGATGAAACAACGGACTTGAATCTGCTTATCCTCAGGGAAATGGTCAGCAATTTTCAAAGCTTCTTTGTAGATTTGGTTCGCTAACTCACGGGTTGGTGCGGAAATAATCGCTTGAACCTCATTTTTACCAGCATCAAGCCTGTTCATGATCGGCAGCAAATAGGAATGTGTCTTTCCTGTACCTGTTTGCGACTGGCCAATTAAGCTACTTCCCTTTAAAAGCGACGGAAGCACGCGCTCTTGAATTTCCGTCGGCTTATCGAACCCTAAAGTACGAACCGCATCTAGAATGTAGCTTTTCAAATTAAATCGTTCAAATTGATTTTGTTTCATCAAAAAACTCCTTTATCCTGTCAGTCATTAGACATGTCCTGTTATTATAATAAATTTTACACAAAAAGCGCAAGCGCCTGGGTTGCTCGTGAAGAAAATAGGGATTGCCCCATAAGGCGCTTTTTGCCTTGTGAGGGCAATCTTCT
The DNA here is from genome assembly GCF_014844095.1 of Brevibacillus sp. JNUCC-41. NCBI lineage: Bacteria > Bacillati > Bacillota > Bacilli > Caryophanales > Bacillaceae > Peribacillus > Peribacillus sp. JNUCC41. Next base: position 5,407,214 of record NZ_CP062163.1, read on the forward strand.
TTTTCACAACGAGCTAGGCGCTGAGGTTAGTTCTCTTAAAATGGACTCTTGCAAACGAAAAGCCCCTGTCCTGGTCATAGCGTATCCCCCGCAGACATGGAGCTAAAAAGACTACCGTTACCATCTTACCTTCTTTCCGGTTACTTCACAACTGCCCAGTCACTCTTTCCTCAAACCTTTTTTGCCGAATTGCATAATTTATATAGAAGAGTACATCGCATATAAAAACTGAGGAGGTGAAACCTATGTTCCCAAATAAAAATCGTCAACCCGGACCCGGTTTTCAGCCACCCAATGGCGGAAGGATGCAGCAGCAACCTGCTCCTTTCAGACAGCCACGGCAAATTCCCCATCCTTATCAGCAGATGCAGCGGCCAATGGTCCAAAACAGACAGCAGATGCCACAGGGACCTCAAGGTTTCCGAGGCCCTTTCTCCCAACCGCAGCGGCAGGAAATGCCGCCAGCAAAGAAAGAGGGGCTATTGTCAAAAATACTCGGTAAGTCGAAACAAAAAGGAGCTTCCCCCAATTTGTTTGCGCCAGCCGCTTCCACTAACAAAAGTTCTTCAAGAAGCAGTGGAGGCGGTATTTTAGAAACATTAAAAAACCCTGATTCGCTTAATAATATGCTTTCCAACACGCAAAAAGTGTTGCAGGCCGCGGAACAATTCACGCCCATGGTGGAACAATACGGGCCAGTGATTAAAAATCTGCCTTCCATGTGGAAAGTTTTCAGGAGCATATCATCAGCCGATGAGACCAAGGATGCGGGAGCTACCGTTGAAAGCGAGCCAAAGGTTGAGGAACAAAAAAGCATTGAGGTAAAAACGGATTCGAAGAAAAAAGATAAAGCTAAAGAAGCTAGCCCCATCGCCCAAGTTCGTACCGAAACGAAAAGGGAAAGATCATCCGGGCCCAAGCTTTATATATAATGTCTGAAAAAATTTTTCCAATAACTGATTTTATGTAAATATGATGTTTTGTAATATCATCTATGGTCTTATATAATAGAAAGGTATAAAAAGTGGGAGTTTCTTGCCTTGAAGGAGGACACATAGATGAAAGTGATTAAAATTTCCCCGCGCGGCTATTGTTATGGCGTTGTCGATGCCATGGTCATCGCCCGAAATGCGGCTTTAGATAAAACCTTGCCACGTCCTATTTACATTTTAGGAATGATCGTGCATAACAAACATGTGACGGATGCGTTCGAAGAAGAAGGCATCATCACGTTGGATGGAAGCAACCGCAACGATATCATCGAACAGGTAGACAGCGGAACCGTCATCTTTACTGCTCACGGCGTTTCACCTGAGATTAGGAAGATCGCTGAGAAAAAAGGGCTCGTGACACTTGATGCAACATGTCCTGATGTTACGGCAACACATGACTTAATTCGGGAAAAACAAGCGGAAGGCTATCAAATCATTTATATAGGCAAAAAAGGCCATCCGGAACCAGAAGGTGCTGTCGGTGTTGCCCCTGATGTCGTTCACCTGGTTCAAAAGGATGAAGACGTGGAAGCCTTGAATTTGAATAGTGATAAGATCATCGTCACCAATCAAACAACGATGAGCCAATGGGATGTTTTGGATATCATGGATAAGGTCAAGGAAAAGTTCCCGCATGCCGAAGTCCATAAGGAAATTTGTTTAGCGACACAGGTTCGCCAAGAAGCGGTTGCCGAGCAAGCTGGCGAAGCTGATGTATTAATCGTTGTCGGAGATCCCAAGAGTAATAATTCAAACCGTCTTGCACAAGTATCCCAAGAGATTGCCGGCACGAGAGCTTATCGAATCGCCGACATTTCCGAGCTGAACCTTGAATGGCTAAAGGATGCAGAAACGGTTGCCGTCACTTCGGGGGCTTCTACACCAACTCCGATCACGAAGGAAGTCATCACATTTCTAGAGCAATATGAAGCAAATGATGAATCGACTTGGAATACCGAAAAGAAAACGCCATTGCATAAGATTTTACCAAAGATTAAAGTGAAGAAATGATTGCACAAAACAAAGGCAGCCACTAAGGGCTGCCTTTTTCGTGTTATTTAAATGAAGCGGAAAGGGTCTGTATTCATCCGGGATGGAATGAATTCAACATCGTAGTTCTTTTCGCGGCACATTTTTTCAAGGATTCGTGCAACACCTTTTTTCATCACCTTTTCAACATTGTGGCCCGGATCCACAATATTCAATCCAATCATCATCGCGTCATGGGCTGTATGGTAATACATATCACCTGTAACGTAAACATCAGCCCCCTTGAATTTCGCTGTCGTAAAGTATTTATTGCCGTCTCCGCCCAAAACGGCCACTTTTTTTATCGGACTTTGCAAATCTCCAACGATACGCACCTTTTCAACATCGAGAGTCCGCTTCACATGTTCAGAAAATTGTTCGAGTGTCATCTCTTCAGCAAGTACACCAATCTTTCCTAAGCCAAGAGACTCACCTTTGTTCTCCAGTTTATAAATATCGTGAGCAACTTCTTCATATGGATGGGCTTTAATCATCGCAGCTAGCACTTTCTTCTCGATATTTTCCGGGAATATCGTTTCAATCCTCATTTCAGCTACCTCTTCAAGCTTACCTTTAGAGCCAATTACCGGTTCACTGCCTTCACCTGGCAAGAAGCGTCCGGTCCCTTCCCCGGAAAACGAACAATTGCTATAGTTCCCGATCGCTCCGGCCCCTGCCTTGCCTAAGGCTTCCCTCACCTTTTGTTCGTCAGTCTTTGGAACATATACGACCAATTTCTTTAGGGCTGTCTCGTAAGTCGGAATCAATACCTCTGTATCCTGCAATTGTAGCGCTTCGGCAAGTAAATCATTCACTCCGCCCTTAGCAACATCCAAATTGGTATGTGCAGCATAAACAGCGATATCATGTTTAATCAGCTTTTCGATGATGCGGCCTCCAGCTGCGTTTGTATCGATCCGTTTCAATGGTCGGTAAATAAGCGGATGATGGGCGATGATCAATTCCACTCCGTGTTCTATCGCTTCGTCTACAACCTCTTCCAGCACATCAAGGGCAATCAGCACTTTAGTAACCGGCTTATTGAGCTGCCCGACATGCAGCCCGATTGGATCTCCCTCCATTGCATAATGCTTTGGGGAGAATTGTTCAAACGTTTCAATGATTTCGTGGCCATTCACTGTCTTCACCCTTTAAGCACCTCCTCAATTACTGAAATCTGAGATCTTAATTCATTGCGCTTCGTTTCCAGTCCGCTTCTTCCGCTTTCATCCAATTGTTCGATGATTCTTTCCAAATGTTTTTTCTCAAGCTGCCATTTTTTTATGAAAATGTCACTGAATTGCTCTCTTAAATATGGACCGAAAGTGAGGCCGGCTTGCTTGTTCACCCCATAAGGGCGGAGCGGTTCTCCTTTTTTGGCAATTAAGATCTCGTAGATTTTCCCATCTTCTTCAAGGATTTCCTCTCCACTAAGTTCCCAGCCGTTTTCGATTAGCCAGCTGCGAACATTCGCTGCACCTACATTAGGCTGAAGGATAAGTCTTTCTGCCTTGCCGAGTTTTCCTTTTCCGCTTTCCAATATACTTGATATTAACGTCCCACCCATTCCTGCAATCGTAATGCATGTCGCTTCATCAGGATTCAATACTTCAAGCCCGTCTCCTTTACGGACTTCTATCTTGTCCCCAAGCCCCGTCATTGCCACTTGCTTGCGTGCTGACTGATAGGGACCTTCTACAACCTCACCTGCTATAGCGCTGTCACACAAGCCGTTAGTCACCGCATAGCACGGTAAGTAAGCATGGTCTGAACCTATATCTGCTAGAATGCTTCCTTTTGGTATATGTATGGCTACACGTTCTAATCTCATCGATAGTTTTTCATGATTCATATTTATCAACTCTCTTAATTCAAATAATGTCTTACTATAATAAGTTTCCCATTCGATTATACCAAGTTCAATCGAAAAATTACAGATAGGAGAAATGGGGCCCTTTCTATCAGTTGGCAAAAGAAATCTTCCATCTGGAATCTCCCTTTTCCGAAAAATGAAAAACTGACTCAAAGAGCTCGCTTTCCAACGATTTCTTGAGTCAGTTTCATGACTTATTTCAGTCCATGAATATATTCGGCCATGGCGTCAATATTCTGTTCTTCGACTAGACCTGACGGCATTGCACCTCGTCCATTAGTGATCACTTCTTTAACCTCGTCCACCGACAGACGATCGCCTACTCCTTTTAGAGCAGGCCCTACACCGCCTTGATAGGCGTCACCATGACAAGAGATACAGTTTTGCTTATAAATGTCCTCAGGTGATGCTGAGGCATTTTCTGTTTCTTCTGTCTTTTCGCCGCCCTCTTTTTCCTTAGCAAGATCTTTGGCATCACCCAAACCTTTAAACGAAAGTAAAAACATAAGTCCAATACCAAAAACCATGATAATAATAAAAGGCATTACTGGATTGCGATTCATAGTATTTCCTCCCCTATGTAGAACCTAAACTTACCATAATTAATATTATATACAAACAACTATATATTATTTTACTTGAAAAGAGTTTCAAGTAAAAGCCCAAAAATAGAAGATATTATATAATTTCTTAAAATTGTCAAAAACTTATGTATATTTCCAAACATTTTACTTTTTCTTACATATGCTCATAATACCCTAAATTCATCATTTAAAACCGCTGGTTATATTAATAAAAAGTAAAGAATGACAAGTGCTCCCAGGCCCCCCGCTATGGAAAAATGGAGCAGCTTCAGTTTTTTGCCAATTAGTATCCAGAGTCCGCAATTAATGAACAAGAAAATATAAAGGATACCTACTTTGCCGGGTGCCATGAATTCCGCAAAACTGATGGTTAGTAAAAGCAATGATAGCACCATTCCCATCAACGACATTTGAAAAATGATTTTCCTGCCGATAAAGCGTCGGACCGCCAGCCAAAAGACAAGTATTGAAATTGTTGTCATAAGCATTTGCATTCTTATGGGTATTTCAGTAAAATAATTCAAAAATACAATAAATGCAAAAAGGACCCCAATCAACATCCCTGAAAAGATGCCGTTTTTTTTGCTCTCGGTTTTAATCGATTTAGATGGCGGCTGTTCGCCTTGAGAGTATAATGCAAGCAGGTAATTACAATATTGTTCTGGAAGCATACGGCTTTCCTTCCAGGAGTTTATTTCTTGAATGATGATTTTCTTTCTCATCTCATCCATGGATCTCACTTCCTCTTCACTTTTTAACGGCTTAGCTTTTTAGTTATGCAAATTGTTTCCGATTCCATTATACGGAAAAACGGATAAGTATTGTTCTTTCAAGGATATTTTTACATTAAAATTTAAAAAAAGAGCCGCTCCCGAACGCTAGGCATTCAAAGAGGGCTCTGTAAAGGACATATAAATTCTATTCCAGGAAATCTTTCAAGCGTTTGCTGCGGCTTGGATGTCTCAGTTTACGTAGCGCCTTCGCTTCGATTTGACGGATACGCTCGCGGGTTACCCCAAACACTTTACCCACCTCTTCAAGAGTACGGGTGCGGCCATCATCAAGTCCAAAGCGGAGTCTCAAGACGTTCTCTTCACGGTCTGTAAGAGTATCCAATACGTCTTCAAGCTGTTCTTTCAAAAGTTCATATGCTGCATGTTCCGATGGGGAAGTCGCATCCTGATCTTCAATGAAATCACCTAAATGTGAATCGTCCTCTTCACCTATTGGCGTTTCCAATGAAACAGGCTCCTGAGCTATTTTCAAGATTTCACGAACTTTTTCAGGTGTTAAGTCCATATCCTCCGCAATTTCTTCCGGAGAAGGTTCACGTCCTAAATCCTGAAGAAGCTGTCTTTGGACACGGATCAATTTATTGATGGTTTCCACCATATGCACCGGTATCCGGATCGTTCTTGCTTGGTCGGCAATGGCACGGGTTATCGCTTGGCGAATCCACCATGTTGCATACGTACTGAACTTGAATCCCTTGCGGTAATCAAATTTTTCCACTGCTTTGATAAGGCCCATATTACCTTCCTGAATCAAATCAAGGAAAAGCATTCCGCGTCCGACATAGCGCTTGGCGATACTGACAACAAGACGAAGGTTAGCTTCTGCCAAACGGCGTTTCGCTTCTTCATCTCCATCTTCAATTCTCGTCGCCAGAGATATTTCCTCTTCTGCCGATAAAAGGTCGACCCGACCAATTTCCTTTAAATACATGCGTACTGGGTCATTAATTTTAACGCCAGGAGGAACACTTAAATCATTTAAGTCAAACTCTTCTTCTTTTGCAAGTTTCTTCTCATCAGGATCGTCTTCATCTTCGTCTTCCTCACCATCAGTGAGTATTTCGACGCCATTTTCTGCTAACACCTCATAGAACTCATCCATTTGATCGGAATCCAACTCAAAACCGCCAATCATTTCAGCAATTTTTTCTAAAGTCAAAGAGCCCCGTTTTTTACCTAGCTCTAGTAATTTTTCTTTCACCTGTTCAAGGCTAAATTCATTATCAACTTGTTTGGAACGTGCTGGTTTTTCAGCCATTAGTTCCCCTCCTTCCAGGACTTACACCTAAACGACTACAACATTTTACGCAATTTAATGATTTCCATGGCAATTTGTGCAGCAGTGACATAATCACTTCGTCTAACTGCATCTTTTTCTTCAACTTGTTTTTCTTTTATCTTTAACAACTTTTCATATTTCAACACTTGATTTATACAATCGGTCAGTTCTTTATCGGTAACTTCCTCATTCACTGACATCATTTCTATTTCAGAAACGATCCTTCTCAAGTTTGGATCCGGTAAATAAGTAAGGAAAAAGCTTGTATCCGGTTCGTGTCCATCTTCATAGAACGCATATAAATAGGTGATGATTGCCTGATGTTCATCTACATGAAAGACCGTTTGACCAAGCAACTGCTGAATTTTGAATGTCATATCCCTGCTTTTTAGCATATGGGCAATCAACTTCATTTCAGCATTATGGTGAGCAGGCTTTAACTTATGCTCATATTGCAGGGCCATCTTCTTTGGAGCTGCTGGCTGCGGCAGTGTCCCCTTCTTGCGTTCCGTAAAGAACACCTGACGCTGCTGCTGTTCCAGCGCATCCAATGAAAGGGAAAATTCAGAGGATAGCTGCCGGAGATAATGATCCCTCTCCACTGCATTGGGCAATCGCGAAATTTCTTTAAGGACTTCTTCGATATATTGAATTCGATCTCCTTCATTATTTACATTTTTCCCTCGACGCAAATAATGCATTTTGAATGCCATGTAGGTTAAACTGGCCCCTATTACTTCAGAAACAAAGCTTTTTTCACCGAATTCCTTTATGTAGTCATCGGGGTCCAAGTTATCAGGCATGAGAGCGACTTTCACGGAAAACTCATGGTCCTGTAACATATTAACTGCACGATTGGCGGCGTTCAATCCCGCAGAGTCCGAATCGTAGCAAATAAGTATCTGGTCAGTATTTCTTTTTAAAAGCTGGATATGCTGGTCCGTCAGGGCAGTGCCCATTGTAGCGACCGCATTCTCCACACCTGCGCCAACTGCTGAAATGCAATCGGCAAAGCCCTCAAAAATGACAGCTTGTTCTTTCTTTCGTATGTGTGGTCTTGCATGATGGAAATTATATAAAGTTTTACTTTTATTAAAGATTGGCGTTTCAGGACTATTCAAATATTTGGGCTCATCGTCCCCCATCGCTCTTCCTGAAAACGCAATCGTATTTCCTTGATGATCCATAATTGGAAACATGACTCTATTTCTGAAACGGTCAAAATATGACTCGTCTTTTTCCCTGTAAATAATAAGCCCTGCCTGCTCCATGTATTCCGCTGGAAACCCGCGTTTTAAAAGGAATTTGGACACGAAGTCCCATGAATCCAAAGAGTAGCCAATTTGGAACTTTTCTATCGTTTCTTCAGTAAACCCGCGTTTAAGTAAATATTCGAGAGCATCCTGCCCCTCTTTCGTATTAACGAGGAGATGATGATAAAACTTCCTCAGCAGGTCATGGGCTTCAATCATTTGCTGAGAGCCTGCCGGCATGTTAGATCGCTTGGAATCCTTATTGATTTCAACATCCAAAGGAACATTTCCTTTTTCAGCTAAAACTTTTGCAGATTCCACAAAGCTGTAGCCTTCTATATCCATCAAGAAGGTGAAAATATTCCCGCCTGCCCCGCAACCAAAACAGTGAAAAATTTGTTTTTCCGTTGAAACGGAAAACGAGGGCGAGTTTTCACCATGAAATGGACATAGGCCAAAGTAATTGCGCCCCTGCTTCTTCAGCTGGACATACTCCCCAATTAAATCTACAATGTCAACAGCTTCGCGAATTTGATTAATTTTCTCATCTTCTATACGGCCATTTATCATTTTTCCACCTTGCAATATTGGTGATAGTTTTTTTAATTCGATACTGTTTCCTAATTCCCTGCAAAGTTCGACAATGTTTTCATAAGTTTATTTGTAAAACATGCACGATCTTCCTTTGTGAATGCTTTCGGCCCTTTCGTATGCTTACCCTGCCTGCGGAGTTTCGCCGACTGATAACGCATATCCAAGAGCATGAAAATATTCTCGTCAGTGTATTCTTTTCCCCTTGGCGAAAGGACATAAACGTTTTTAGGAAGCAGGGTCCCAGCCAAACCAATATCTGCTGTAACGACAATATCACCCTTTTTTACTGAGTTTACTATATAAAGATCTGCCGCTTCTTTGTCTGCATCGACATAAACCCATTTACCTTCAGGGTTATTCATCATATTTTTATATGATGCAACAAAACAGACTTCAACATCGTGCAAATTTGCACAATGAAGGATTTCGTCTTTCACCGGGCATGCATCGGCATCGACGTGTATCGTAGGTTTATTATTCATACCTTCTAATTCTACATCTTTCTGCATAATCCTTTTTCTCCCCTAAAATTTATGAAGATATGGTGAATTTTCAGCATTGATTCAGAGGATTCCCTCTAAAAAGAGCACAAATCATTCTCCAAAGAATACCTGCTTATTTAAGTGAAAGCACCTCTTTTGCCTTGAAAAAGACCAGCCCTTCCTGAATTATACGGAACATGTCGAATTATTTTTACAATAAAAACCTTGACATCTCATTAACCTTTAGTTTATTCCTTATTAATTAAGTCTAAACCTTAAGATTACTTTTTTCTCACAATTTTTTATTATAGTCTATTTGATTAGAAGATGCCAACATTTAAATTCTGAATGTTTTTTCATGCAAATCAGCGGATTGCACTTGGAAACTAGAGGAATTTTATGTAATTATTTTGAACTTATTCTTGTTATTCCCTTTTTCGACCTTGGCATTAAAATGTGAGCTGACACATAGAGTGTCTAGCTCACATTTTAATTTGCCTTAATTATAAGGATCAACGGTTTTTATTTTGAAGGATATTGATTATCAAATTGGCTGTTTCTTCGACAGCCTTATTGGTTACATCAATGATAGGACAGTTCAACCTTGATATGATTGTATCAAAGTATGTCAATTCTTCTTTTATTCGCTCCACATTTGCGTAAATGGCATGATCATTGAGCCCAAGTGACTTTAATCGTTCTTTACGAATATGGTTCAGCTTTTCCGGGCTGATCTTTAAACCGATGCATTTTTCAGGAGGTACCAGGAACAGCTCTTCTGGAGGTTCCACTTCAGGCACTAAAGGTACGTTCGCCACTTTATAGCGCTTGTGGGCTAAATACTGTGATAATGGTGTTTTGGAAGTGCGCGAAACACCCACAAGGACGATATCTGCACGTAAAATGCCCCGTGGGTCACGTCCATCATCATATTTTACAGCAAATTCAATGGCTTCCACACGCTTGAAATAGTCATCATCCAGCTTTCTCACCAGACCAGGCTCATTAAGCGGCCCTTTTGGCGCCCTTTCCTGAAGGATGTCCATGAGCGGCCCTAAAATGTCATAAGCAGACAGGTTTTCTTTCTCGACCTGTGCTTTCATATACGCTCTAATGGCTGGCTTGACAAGAGTATAAGCAATGATCGCCCCATCCAACTTAGCCAGTGATATCACTTCATCCACATTTTGTTCATCTTCAATATACGGAATTCTCTTTATGGAAAAAGCAGATCCCGAGAACTGGCTTGCAGCGGCTTTTGTAACCAATTCCGCTGTTTCCCCTACTGAATCCGATACAACATATATAATAGAACCGTTCATATTCTCCGTCATTCCTTTTGCAAGCCCCCTAATAGCCTTCATCAGCCAAAGCTACGAATGCTTTCGTAATATTGGTTTTTGTAATCCTTCCAATTACTTCATAGCCTTTTTCTGTGTCTTTGACGACCGGTAATGAGTCGATTTGTTTATCAATCAATTTTTTGGCAACATCAATCAACAGGTCTTCTTTTGAACACATGGTAATATTGGGCATCCTAGTCATGATGATGTTGACTGGAATGGAGTTAAGCTCTTGTTTCCCAATACTCGCACGCAACAAGTCTTTCCTTGATAAGACACCAACAAGCAATGCATGCTTATCGACGACGAACATTGTTCCGACATCTTCTAAAAACATCATGACTATTGCATCATATACGGAAATGCCCTCGTCAACAACGACAGGTATCGATTGGTAGTCTCGTACATAAAGATGGTTGAGGCTATCTGTCAAAAGCTGTGTCCCTGACCTGCCTGTATAGAAATACCCCACCCGGGGCCTGGCATCAAGAAAACCTGCCATCGTTAAAATCGCTAGATCTGGACGAAGTGTCGCCCTGGTAAGGTTCAATCTATCCGCAATATGCTCTCCAGTAATCGGTCCGTTTTCTTTTACGATTTGTAAAATATGTTCCTGACGCTTATTCAATTGGATTATAATCACCACCCCACTGCTTTCGCAGAGTAAAGTAACAAAAGTTGTTCATTTAATAATTATATACTAAATTATTTAATTAGGGCATTTTTGTCCTATTTATTGACCATTTATCTTTTGAAGAAATCGGAAGCTCTTATTAAAGGGTTTCCGATTTCCATACATCCTTTCGATCATGTAAGGATGATTTTATTCATGGCAGCAAAACCTGCAACTAAATCACTGATTTCCTTCATTAAGGATAAACGGTTATTACGGATTGCTTCATCCTCTGCCATGACCATTGTATTCTCGAAATATGACTCTATTTCCGTTTGAAGCGAAACAAGCTGTTCAAACCGCTCATTCTCATCTTTGGATTCCAAATAACGCTTTGCCACTTTTTGATATTTTACGTATAACGCATTCTCTTGATCATTCTCAAAGGCATTAGGGTCGACAGTTACCTTTTTGTCACATTTCACGGCAATGTTCATGACGCGACTCAAAGCTTCCAAACTTTCTTTAAAGCCAGCTTCGTCTTTTTTCGCATTCAAGACATGTGCACGTTCCACGATGGAATGGATATAGCCGATCTCATTGAACAGAACTGCATCAATCAGATCGTAACGGATTTGCTGTTCTTGAAGCAGGTGTTTGACACGGGCTTTAAAGAATATGAACATATCCGCTTTAACTTCTTCAAGATCACGTTTTAAGATGCCTTTTGATTCCAGTCCTTTAAGGCCTAAAACAATAAGCTCCTCTAAAGGAATATCCCATTTTTTCTCAGCTAGGATTTGGACGACCCCGCTCGCCTGCCTTCTTAATGCGTAAGGATCTTGGGAACCTGTCGGAATGACACCAATGGCGAAGAATGAAGACAGAGTATCAATTTTTTCAGCTAAACTCACAACTGCACCAATGACTGAAGGTGGTACAATGTCATCCGCATGTCTTGGCATATAATGTTCATTGATAGCCGCGGCCACTTCTTTGGCTTCCCCTTTTAGGAGAGCATATTTTTCACCCATATACCCTTGCAATTCAGGGAATTCATAAACCATATGACTCACTAAATCGAACTTGGCAATTGCCGCTGTACGAAGCGCCATTTCTTTTTCGGCCTTTAAATTCAAAGCATCCGCAAGGGCACCGGTCACTGCAGTTACCCGGGCAGTTTTCTCGGCCAATGTACCAATTTCTTCATGATAAACGATGCTGTCAAGTTTTTTCAAAGCATCCGAAATCTCTTTTTTCTGATCTTCTTGATAGAAGAATGCTGCATCCGATAAGCGGGCACGCAATACTTTTTCATTCCCTTTAGAGACCTTATCCAAATGACGGTCATCGCCGTTACGCACGGTTACAAAGTAAGCAAGCAGTTTCCCGTCCTTATCTTTAACAGGGAAATAACGTTGGTGTTCCTTCATTGATGTGATAAGTACCTCAGCAGGAAGCTCTAGGAATTCTTCTTCAAAATGTCCAAATAACACCGTTGGATACTCTACCAAATTATTGACTTCTTCAAGCAGATCTTCATCGACCGGGATGATCCAGCCTTTCTCCTGCTCAAGCTCTTTAATCTGATCCAATATAACTTGTCGGCGTTTATCTGGATCCGCCATTATAAATTGTTCTTTTAGCGTATCTTCATACCGTTCCGGCTGCTCGATGATTGCGCTATTGCCCAAGAAACGGTGTCCTTTTGTTTCACGGCCCGTTTCCACGTCAGCAATGCTAAATGGAACTATGTCATTGCCGAATAAGGCAATCAGCCATTTAATCGGACGGACGAAGCGGAGCTCCTGATTGGCCCAGCGCATATTTTTCGGGAAAGTCATGCCGCTGATGATTTCCTGAAGCTCAGATAAAAGCTGAGCAGTCTGCTGTCCTTTTATGAATTTATTCACATGGGCATATTCCACACCCTTGAGTTCTTTAAAATAAATGTCCTCTGGAGTCATGCCTTGACCCCTGACGAATCCCAATGCGGCTTTAGACCAGTTGCCTTCACTGTCCAAAGCGATTTTCTTAGCCGGACCTTTTGCTTCTTCTTCGATATCCTTTTGGGATTCTTCCACATCTTTCACCAATACAGCTAAACGTCTTGGTGTGGAAAAAGCTTCAACCGTTCCGAATTCAATCGCTTTTTCCGTTAGCCATTGCTGTACTTTATCTGACAATTGTTTCATTGATGCTGTCACAAAACGGGCAGGCAGCTCTTCCAATCCAATCTCCAATAACAAATCACGCTTGCTCATTTGTATTCTCCCCTTTCACTTTCAGGATCGGGAAGCCTAATTTTTCCCGCTCTTCATAGAAGGTTTTGGCAACCTTACGCGCTAAGTTACGGCAACGGGCAATATAACCCGTTCTTTCCGTCACCGAGATGGCACCTTTGGCATCCAAAAGGTTAAATGTATGTGAACATTTCAAGACATAATCATATGCAGGATGTACAAGTCCTTCTTCCATTTGGCGATGCGCTTCCTTTTCATACATCGTGAAAAGCTGGAATAGCATATCAAGGTCGGAGGTTTCGAACGTATATTTCGAATGTTCGTATTCCGGCTGACCAAATATATCCCGAACTGTGAATCCATCTGTCCATTCTAGGTCAAATACATTTTCCTTATCTTGAATGTAAGAGGCGAGACGTTCGATTCCGTATGTAATTTCCACTGAAACCGGCTTACACTCAAGGCCGCCCACTTGTTGGAAATATGTAAATTGAGTGATTTCCATTCCATCAAGCCATACTTCCCAACCTAGACCAGCACACCCTAGTGATGGATTTTCCCAGTTGTCCTCCACAAAGCGAATATCATGCTCAAGCGGATTTATCCCTAATGCGCGTAATGAATCCAAATATAACTCTTGGATATTGTCAGGCGACGGCTTCATGATCACTTGGAACTGATGATGCTGATACAGTCGATTAGGGTTCTCGCCATAACGGCCGTCAGCAGGACGGCGGGAAGGTTCCACGTAAGCAACGCTCCAAGGCTCCGGTCCAATGGCTCTCAGGAACGTGTATGGGCTCATCGTTCCTGCCCCTTTCTCTACATCATAAGCATTCATCAATATGCAGCCTTGTTCAGACCAATGCTTTTGTAACGTTAAAATCATATTTTGAATATTCATCGTACACCTCCAGATTATTTAAAACGGCTCTTATAAAATTAAGGAATAGGAACCCATTACATCTTGGCAAACAAAAAACTCCCGTCCCTATGCGAAATGCATAGGGACGAGAGTTTACCCGCGGTTCCACCCTAATTGCCGTTTATAAAACGGCCTCTTTTCAAAGCAACATGCTCCGGAAACGCCCTTCCCTGTAAATCCATACCCCGGCTTCCACCGTCCCGGGTTCGCTTTTTATGGAGAATGACAGATACTCTTTTCCATCAACGCAATCTTCTTATTTTGATGATTAGAATTTTATACAAACTAGCATGGAATGTCAATAGGGCAGATCCTAAAACATATCTTTCATCGTATCAATCTGTTTCAGGAACTTTTTTGATTTCAAATGCAGACCGGAATATTCCTCATAATATGCATCGATGATCTTCCGAAGTTCTTTTTTCGTTTCAGGCTTAACGGAAATGTTTCCGAGCCTTGATAAATCGAAATAATAAAAGATTCGAAGCAATTTGACGGCTGCAGGTGAAATTTTATAATGATAAGGGTCTTTCCCCAGACAGCGGTGACAGATAAAGCCCGCTTCCCGAAGCGAGAAGGAGAATTCCCCTTCCGTTTCACCACATACAGCACACTGATTCAGCACTGGGTTAATCCCATTTACGGGCAGCATCTTCATTTCAAAAATGAATGTCAAAACCTCTGCGTCATATTCCTCGTTTATGTAATGCAAGGTTTGCGAAAGCAATTCATATAAATACGGATTCGGCTTCTTATCCTCGACGCTTTTATCAAGCAATTCAACAATATATGAAGCATAAGCAGTGGCAAAAAGATCCTCCCGTATGAAACGGAGTGAATCGACCATTTCGCCTTGCTGAAGACTACCGAGTCCGGTTGATGTGGTTACAAGAAAATACCCGGAGCAAAAAAGCTGTGTGACGGCAGAAAGCCTGCTGTTTGGTTTACTGGCTCCTCTAGCCATAACGCCAATTTTTCCTAGCTCACGGGTATATATAGTAATGATTTTGTTATTTTCTCCATATGCAGTTCGCCTTATGACAATGCCCTCACATTTTTGGAGCATACCAAGACACCACCCATGCTCGCCAAGACTAACCTATGAAACAGGAAAATCAATTTCTGCTAGCTCATCGTTCAATACCAAGTGTCTTTCCTGTCTCTCGACTTCTATCTCCTTAAACAGCAAATAGGTGTCCACATTACCTGTTTCAGTAAATAACTCCCAGGTAAAATCCAACATATAAAGCCCACCTTTCATTTTTAACTAGCAATGAATATCCGACCATATGGTTAGCTTGACCGTTTTCCGAACTTTCATGAAGCGTAAATTTTGTTAATTAATACTCGCTCTCATTGAAGCCATAATCGCGAAGCTGGCTTGCTTTGTTCCGCCAATCCTTCTGTACTTTCACCCATAGTTCCAAGAAAACTTTCGAGCCCAATAAGTTTTCGATATCCACTCTGGCACGGCTGCCGACTTCTTTAAGCATTTTCCCTTGCTTTCCGATGACAATGCCTTTTTGTGAATCACGTTCGACAACGATCGTCGCCATGACATTAATGGTATCACTGTTGTCCATTTTTTTAATTGAATCGATGACAACAGCCACTGAATGCGGAATTTCTTCACGTGTCAGGTGCAGTACCTTCTCGCGGACCAATTCGGAAATGATAAAACGTTCCGGGTGGTCTGTCACTTGGTCAGCTGGATAAAACTGGGGACCCTCTGGCAGATGCCCCTTGATTTGTTCAAGCAGTGTATCGACATTATTTCCTTCAAGCGCTGAAATCGGAACGACCGCCGCAAAGGGGTATAGCTGTTGGTATTTTTCAATGATCGGAAGTAAATCATCTGGATGCATCGCATCGATTTTGTTTACAACAAGGAAAACAGGCGTTTTTACGGATTGAAGTTTTTCGATGATAAACTCGTCACCGCGTCCGTATCCTTCAGTCGCATTGATCATGAAGAGAATCAAATCGACTTCCTTCAATGTATTCGTGGCCACTTTCATCATGAAGTCACCAAGCTTATGCTTTGGTTTATGAATGCCGGGTGTATCGATGAAAATCATTTGTGAATCGTTTTGAGTAAGTACACCCTGGACCTTATTTCTTGTAGTTTGCGGTTTATCGCTCATGATGGCGATCTTTTGACCGATGACCCGATTCAGAAATGTACTCTTTCCAACATTAGGTCGTCCAATAATCGAAATGAAACCTGATTTGTAATCTTTTACTTGTTTATCATCAAATAGTTTATCCATTTAAATCCTCCGGTGAAAAAGCTCCTGGAAGCAATTCCTGTACTGTTAGTTCTTTTATATCCCCATGTAAGTTGGTCAAAACGACCGGCATATCCTTTTCACACAGTTCCGAAATAACCTGCCTGCATGCCCCGCATGGGGAAACGGGACCATCGGTATCTGCCACGACGGCAAGTTTAGTGAATTTTTTATCATTATGGGCATAAGCGCTGAATAAAGCTGTCCTTTCGGCACAATTACACATGCTGTATGCAGCATTTTCTATATTACAACCATGATAGACCTTTCCATCAGAGGTTAAAAGGGCAGCCCCCACCTTAAATTTGGAGTAAGGCACATAAGCTTTATCCCTTGCTTTTTTAGCTTCCTCAATCAATTCTTTTGTATTCAATTCACATCTTCCTTTCAAATTGAGTACCATTTTGGCAACCTACAGGCCAAACTTGGGCAAAAAGATAATCAATCCAACTATTATAGAAAATATAGCATATATGAATACAGCTCCGGCTGCAATATCTTTTGCCTGCTTGGCAAGCGGATGGATTTGATCCGTTACCAGGTCCACTACCCTTTCAATCGCTGAATTAACGAGCTCCAGCGTAATCGTACCGGCTATTGCCGCTAAAATGAAAAGCCACTCCATCCCATTCAATGAGAAGTACCAACCAAAGAATACGACGATTGCCGTTAACACGAAATGTATCTTGATATTGCGTTCAGTCCTAACGGCCTCCAAAATTCCCTGACAGGCAAAAGAGAAACTTTTTAATAAAGGATACCTTTTTTTACCCTTCTCTTGAAAGTCCATATTCTTCCAAGATCTCCTTTTGTTTAGTGAACATCACTTTTTCATCTTCTTCATTCATGTGGTCGAATCCTAATAAATGCAGAAAACCATGCAGTGCTAAAAATCCAAGTTCCCGGTCAAATGAATGACCATACTCTTCAGCCTGTTCTTTCGTGCGTTCAATGGAAATGATGATATCCCCTAACATGCGGGGCATTTCCGCACCGACAATTTCCACTTCATCTTCCCCCATTTCTTCAAGTGCAAAGGAAATGACATCTGTAGCTGAATCTTTATGTCGATATTCTTTATTGATTTCCCGAATCCTATCATTGTCTACAAATGTAACTGACAGCTCGGTGTCTTTTTCAATGTTTTCTTTTCTTGCCGCAAATTGCAGAATGCTTTCAACAAGCCGCTGGGCTTCCTCCGTTACTTCATTCGTTTCATCCATTAAATCGATAGCTAAAATCATTCTTTCACCTTCTGTCCTAATTTATCCGGCTCCGGATATTCAATCCTGGAGTGGAAGATACCATTCAGCGATTCACATAAGGAATGCTTCACGATACTCAATTCTCTCATAGTAATGTCACATTCATCAAATTGACCATCAGAAATCCTGTCCTGAATGATGAAACTTACCAACTCTTCAATCTTCTCCGGAGTTGGGTGCTTCATCGATCTCACTGCGGCTTCCACACTATCGGCTATGCCGATGACGGCCACTTCCTTCATTATCGCCCTCGGCCCGGGATATCGGTAGGCAGCTTCAAGTGTGGACTCATCCTGTTTTTTTGCCTTATGGTAGAAAAACTTCAATAAAGTCGTACCATGATGCTGCTCTGCAATATCCACAATCTCTTTCGGGAATTTGTGACCTCGCAGCATCTCCCCGCCATCTACGGCATGGGCAATGATGATATCCCTGCTCGTTTCCGGCTGCAGCCGATCATGCGGGTTCTCTTCATTCATCTGATTTTCGATGAAGAAATGCGGCCGCTTCGTTTTACCTATATCATGATAATAGCTGCCGACCCTTGCCAGCAACCCATTCGACCCGATGGCTTCACAAGCCGATTCCGCCAAATTGGCAACCATAACACTGTGATGATATGTCCCCGGTGCCTCAATCAAAATCCTCCGCAATAACGGATGATTGGGATTCGCGAGCTCGATAAGCTTAATCGATGATAAGATCCCGAAACCTGCCTCGAAAAACGGTAACAGGCCCATTGTCAAAACGGCTGAACCCACTCCAGAACCTATGGCGGCAGCAGCATAATACAAGTACTCCATTCTAGTATAATGGCTGTCCATAATAAAGATGAGAGAAAAAACAAATGCCATATTGATTAAAGACAATAGCAGCCCCGCTACCAGCACCTTTGATTTGAAATTCGGCCTGGATAGAATGATGATTGCCGTCAATCCCCCGAAAATGATATAAAGCCCCATCGAGAAATCCAGATTTCCAGGTGTATCACCATTAAATATAATCGTACCATACGAACCTAACAATATGATCATTGCCACCGCTAACTTATCATTCAATAATATCTTGATGATCATCGCCGCCATGGCACCCGGAAAAATGTATTCCAAGTTCGAGTTTTTCAAGTCTGCCAGAATGCTGACCGTTTTCATGGTAGCCATTGAAAGGATAAAGACAAGACTGAAGATCAATAATTGGTTGTACTTGTTATCCTTTTTGGAAATGGAATAGTAGAAATAGTAATAAAAAGCGGCAAAGGTCAGGAATATGAATAACAGCAGGCCGATATACGGGTAAATGGTAGACTCCGTATTTAAGAAGCCTGCCAGTTCAAGCTGCCTATATACATCCCTGTCCACTAATTGATTTTCTTCAACGATGATCTGACCTTGAAGGATCCTGATCGGCTCCACGCTTTCAATCGCTTTCCTTCGCTGTTCTTCGGTTTTGTCCTTATCGAAAAATACATTCTGAATGATTGCCGTACGCGCAAGGGAAGTGGAGGCTTTTTTCATATCGCCACTAATGCTCATATAATCCAATTCCTCTACAACCTTTTTCTTGGCATTTTCGACGTCACTTGCAGCGATCCGCGAGCTCATCACATTATTCACGGCTGTAATGGTTGAATCCTTCGCTATTTTCAACTCATCTTCATCCGCCTGAACTAATGCCAGGAAAACGGATTCCTCGATATTTCTATTCACTTCATCGGTCAATTTTTCTTTTAATATGGAAACTTTTTGAGCATCCGTCTTTACGGTCCCTTTTTTATCGTCTTTTCCCTCATCTTCTTTATGGTCTTTATCGGGGTCCGTTTCTTTATTGACCTCTATTGCTGAATCGAAAATGGATGAAATCAGATCGACTTTATTTTTGGCATATTCCTTTTTTAAAGAATAAACATCCGCCACCTGTTTTGAAATCTCTTCTTTTTCCTGTTCCGTCTTATAGGTATCTTCCACAGTCTTAGTTGAACGGATTGTTTGTTCCGCAGGCTTAAAAAGCTCTACCTGGACCCTTTCAGGCTTAACATTGGAGAACATTAACGCATACGCAAATAAACCAAGTATGATGAACAGAAGCACTTGAAAAAAGCGATGGACCAACAGCCCTTTTATTTGAGTGAAAAATTTCTGGATACGATTCAAGGAAGGTCCTCCTAAAAAATGATGTTTATAATTCTAGATATGTAAAATCATAACAGTTTTCATGTGAATTTTCACCTTCGTATTGCTAAATGTAGCTTCTTATCCACTTTTTCCCCATAAAGTTTGTCATTTAGACACATCACGAAAAATCCGCCGATTGAAATGGCGGATTTTTTCTTATGACTTCGCCTGCTCGTAAGCAGTAATGATTTTGGCGACAAGCGGATGCCTTACTACATCACTTTGTTCAAAATAAACAAAGGAAAGGCCTTTAACATTCTTCAAGATCTCTTCTACTCGGACTAGACCTGACTTCATGCCTTTCGGAAGGTCAATCTGGGTCCGATCTCCCGTAATGACCATTTTCGATCCGAAACCAAGCCGGGTCAAGAACATCTTCATTTGGGCTTCCGTCGTGTTCTGGGCTTCATCCAATATGACAAAGGCATCTTCAAGCGTACGGCCCCTCATATAAGCCAGAGGAGCTATTTCAATCGTTCCGCGCTCTATCATCCTTTGCGTCTGTTCCATCCCTAGGAGGTCATGGAGAGCGTCATACAGCGGCCGTAGATAAGGATCTACCTTTTCCTTCAGATCACCAGGCAGAAAGCCAAGGCTTTCCCCCGCTTCGACGGCAGGCCGTGTCAGGATGATCCGTTTAACATGTCCATTTTTCAATGCGTTGATGGCCATCACTACAGCAAGGTAGGTCTTCCCGGTTCCGGCAGGCCCAATTCCAAATACAAGGTCCTGTTTCTTTATAGCCTGAATATAGTATCTTTGCCCGATTGTTTTGACTTTAATGGATTTCCCTTTAGCCGTTTTAGCGATTTCCTCATCATATAATTCACCGAAGTACTCCAATGTGCCTTTTCTTGCCAATTCAATTGCATAAAGCACATCCCTGGAACTGATTGCAATTCCTTTTCTCACCACTGTCAATAATGCGTTGAGGATTTCCTCCCCCATCGTTACCCGCTCGATATCCCCGGCAACACTCACCGCTTCACCTCGGGTTATGACGGAAATGCCAAGCTCCTCTTCGAGCACTTTTACATTTGAATCTCCATTGCCCAATAATGCGATCGCTTCATTGGGTGATTTTATTTCGAGCTTAATTACTTTCACATCATCTGCCATTCGTTAGTCTCCTTGAATGATTGGCTGTCCAATCGCTATATCTTCAATAACTTGGTAATGTATAGATAATTTAACTTTACCATTCTCCATGCTTTCGTGCAAAATTTTTTCCTCGATGATTTCATCTTCCTCTTCTAAATGCTTTTTCAATTCTGCTTTAGCCATTTTCCGGCCTTCCTTGACCGCTTCTTTCTCGGTATAACTTCGTACAATATCTTCCTTGCTCCTCAATGTCACTTGTTTATAGGAAATGGGTAGTTCCCATTGAAGAAAGTGAAAAGGCCTCACTGTCGTTTCTTTTTCCTGTTTTCCATATCCCGGATCCTTGAAACCCCATACCGGAAGGGAAAAGCCCCCCATTTTCAAAAAGTGCCTGCTCGTTTCATCCCCGTTAAAAACAGAAAACTTGGTTTTTAACGGAACTTCCACTTTCGCTTTATACCACGTTTTCCCTTTTATTACTCCCTGTGCCGATACAATCTCCTGTTTATCCTCTTTTCCAATCAATCCTGAAACAAGAAGCTGCCCTTTTCCTACATAATCATTTACATTAACAATAGATTGTCCCTTTTCAACGAACATATCAGCGATGATCGCTTTTTTTGAAGCAACCAAATTTTGCGGAGATGTTTTCTCGACCTCTTTAGGCTGCCGTTTTTCTACTACCCGAAAATGGTATGTCGTTCCCTTTAGCTCTACCCCTACCCATGTCAATGCCCCAATCCGGTCTGACAGCTTACGCTGAATCGTATCCACATCATCAACAAAGAATTGTACTTTCCCGATCTTCACGCCCATCTTGTCCAATTCTTTCCGAATGGCATGCTCGGTTGCCGGTTTGGCATCTTGAACCTCGATGCCCCAAACCATATTGGAAAGTACAAATATACAGAGCAGGAAAGCGATCATCCCCGCTAAAAACCCGCTGTTTTTCATGACTCTCTTCATTAGGAAAGGGAAACCCTTTCCCTGCATGAACTTTACTTTACAATCGCTCTTACGCATGACCTGACGGAGTTTGGGGATATCCCTGATATCCAGATGGAAAATCAGGGCTTCACTTCCGACACGCTTCACATCCCAGATATGAAGCCCCCTTCTCGTCAGCATATTTATCAGCCGTTCTGCACCTTTGCCATAAGCCTTCACCTTTACATAGCCTGTATAATAGTTTGTCCATTGGTTTTTCATGGAGACCTCCCGGGATCATTCATTAATAAAATAGACCTTATCGATTTTGCCTTCGAGCATGATTTCTTCCGGCAAAATCGTCTTTATGACAAAGGCATTTCCCTTTATCAACAACTGCCCATTTTTCAGCATCAATCGCACTTCGCTGTCTGTAAAAGCCAATAAGCCACGATGGTTTTCAATATAAATATGTAATTGACCGATCATTGTAATTCGCGGCAGGTCCATCATGACATCTTGCGGAAGGTCCATTGTTTTGGTCATAAGCTGTTTCACTTTTTTTCCCCAATTGCGTGCCATAAAAAAGAACCCCCTTTCATCTCAATGTATGAAATGAAAGAGGGTTCTAGCACAAAATTATAAGTGATGAAAGTCTATTTTTTCATGCTCATTTAATGACGGGCTTAAAAAAGCCCTCGGTTCCGAATCACCTTCTGGACCTCTGAAGACTTCTCTTCGCCCTTGGCGGTCCCAGCACTTCTGACATGATGATGCCATCAATCAGCTGCTTTTTACCAAAAGACGGCCCTTTGCGATAGACCGGACTGTTATTATCTGAAATCGTTGATGTGATTTGATCCGCCTTCGCTTTTTGATATAAACGCTGCTGATCGTACTTCTGCTGAAGCCTTCTAAGCTCCGCAATCCGTTCGTTCGCCTCATTCGTCGTCTCATCGATCACTTCAACAGCCTGAGCCGCCTGCTGTTCGACTTTCCTTACGGGAGCAGGCGCAGGGCTTTGCTGCGGATTCTCCTGCTGCATTTCACCTTGAAGCTCCCGCATGACCTCCTGCCATTTCTTTTTCGGAGGCTTGTTAGGATCATCATATTGCTGAGGCTGCTTTTTCTTTCCTAACATGGACGTTAAAATACCGATCAAGACAATGATAAGGAATGGGTTCTTGAGAAAGAAATCAATAAAATCTCCCATTTAAAGACCTTCCTTCCCTGACCTAATTATTATTATTGTTATTGTTGTTATCTTTTGGATTGTCTGATATTTTACTGATGGAATCTCGCATATCCGTATCGGCCGTGATATTTTGGATATTCATATAATCCATCACTCCAAGGTTTCCGCTTTTCAGTGCATCGGCCATGGCCAATGGAACTTCCGCTTCGGATTGAACAACCTTCGCTCTCATTTCCTGAACACGGGCAACCATTTCCTGTTCAAGTGCAACAGCCATAGCACGGCGTTCTTCGGCCTTTGCCTGGGCTATTTTCTTATCGGCTTCAGCTTGGTCCGTCTGTAATATGGCCCCGATATTTTTTCCGATATCCACTTCAGCGATATCAATGGAAAGAATTTCGAATGCCGTTCCTGAATCCAAACCTTTCGATAATACCGTTCTTGAAATCAAATCGGGGTTCTCAAGTACATCTGTATGCATTTTCGAAGCACCGATCGTCGATACGATCCCTTCACCTACACGGGCAATGATCGTCTCTTCACCGGCACCACCGACAAGGCGTTCAATATTGGCCCGGACCGTTATCCTTGCCTTCGCTTTCACTTCAATACCATTCATCGCCACACCAGAGATGAACGGAGTTTCGATCACTTTCGGGTTAACGCTCATTTGAACGGCTTCCAGTACATCACGTCCTGCAAGGTCAATGGCTGCACCCCGTTCGAAAGGAAGCACGATATTGGCACGTTCTGCAGCAATTAATGCATTCACCACTCGATCGACATTACCGCCTGCAAGGTAATGGCTCTCCAATTGATTCGTTGAAACATTGATTCCAGCCTTATGGGCCTTGATAAGCGGGTTGACGACCCTGCTTGGTATAACACGGCGAAGCCTCATCCCAACTAATGTAAATATACTGATTTTGACTCCTGCCGCTAAAGCGGAAATCCATAGCATTACTGGTACGAATGTGAAAAACACTGCCAATACGATGATGGCAGCAATCACTGCCAGTACAATAAATATCGTTCCTGAAGTTATCACTTAATGATTCATCCTTCCTGTATCTTTTAATTTTAATTTGAATCCGGAATTTCCCGGACGACTACCCTTGATCCTTCAACTTTAACGATGATGATTGACGAACCTTTGGAAATAAAGCTTCCTTCGGTCACGACATCTACTCTTTCTTCTTTGACCAAAGCTGTTCCTGAAGGCCTCAAATCTGTAAGGGCCTTCCCTTCTACACCTAATAAATCCAAACGGTTCGGATTGCTGACATATCCTTGTTCCGTTTTTGTTGCATCGGTTAATATCATTTTCCTGAAAAATTTCATCTGTTTTCCAAACACCTTTACAAGTAGGATGAATACCAAAATGGATACGGTGACCGCAATTAGCAAGGATATCGTCATATGGACCGGATCACCTGTTGCGAGGAATAAACTCCCCACTATCGCGGTAAATCCGAGCAGCCCGATAATCCCCCCTGGGATAAAAAATTCAATTAGTACGAGAATGACCCCGATGATGAACATCGCTAACGATTCGTATCCGGTGATACCGGCGACAAGATGACCATAGAAAAATAAGACAAGACTGGTGATCCCAATGACCCCCGGAATTCCAAAACCGGGTGAAAACAATTCGATCACTATCCCGATTCCCGCTATCGTTAACAAAATGGGAACGACGATCGGGTTGGTCAAAAAGCGGGCAAGTTTCTCAGGAAAGCTTTCTTCGATTGACCGAATATCAGCATCCTCGACTCCAAGTATACTATACAGCTCCGCTTTCCCAGAGACGGTGCCTTCACTATATCCAGCCTTTTTTGCCTGTTCAGCTGTAAATGTCAGCAATTTCCCTTTTTCCGCTCCATATTCGGGCAGATCGATGTCAACATCCGCCATCGCCTGGGCGTATATGGGATCACGTCCATTTTGTTCTGCAGCAGTCTTCATGGCAGCTAACCAATAAGATTGCGCTTTCTTACCTGCAGCATTCCCCGTTGAATCTATCACAGCCGCAGATCCCATGGTGGCGCTCGGAACCATATAGATCTCATCTGCACTTAGAGAAATGTATGCCCCTGCAGATAATGCCCTATTATTGACATAGGCAACTGTCTTGATTGGTGAATCCGACAGTAACTTTGCAATTTCCCCCGCTGCATCCACAGCACCTCCAGGGGTATTCACCTCGAAAACGACAAGATCTGCATCAGCTGCCTCAGCAGTGGTCAGCGCGCGCTCCAAAAAGGCCGAGAGTCCCTTTTCCACCGTTTCTTCAATCGGAACATGGTAAACGATTTTCTCGTTTGCAGATGCCGTCGCCCCCCAAAAAGAAGACATGGTG
This sequence comes from Brevibacillus sp. JNUCC-41, assembly GCF_014844095.1. NCBI lineage: Bacteria > Bacillati > Bacillota > Bacilli > Caryophanales > Bacillaceae > Peribacillus > Peribacillus sp. JNUCC41. Next base: position 5,432,524 of record NZ_CP062163.1, read on the forward strand.
AACAGCAATCCAAATAATAGTACAGATAAATAACGCCAAATTTTCAACGGAACGCCCCCTTTCCCGTATTAAACGCGGTAAGTGCCTCATCGCTCAGGAGGAACACCTACCAGTAAATTCAGCACGCAACTAAATTCGAATAAGGAGCAAATGAAGCGACCCTTTACTCTGTTCTTTAGTTATTACGTATGTATATGAAAAAGGTTTCAAAAAAAAGCAAATAAAATTAAAAGTGACCCCATTTTCTTGGGCTGCGTCTCAATAATATACGCTAAAAATTCATGAAATACACAAAAACCACAGGCAATTTGCCTGCGGTTAGGTTTCGAGTTTTAAGTTTAGAGTTTAAGATAGATGTTGTTGTACTAATTTGTTTACTAGAGAACCATCCGCTTTACCTTTAACTTTAGGCATTAAAGCTCCCATAACTCGCCCCATATCTGCTTTGGATGTTGCTTTGACTTCTTCAATCGTTTGTTTAACGATTTTAGAAATGTCTTCTTCTGAAAGTTGCTCAGGCATATATGCCTCTACGTATACTAGTTCGGTGCGGACTTTATCCACGAGATCTGAACGACCTGCGTTTTCAAACTCCTGGAGGGAGTCTTTGCGTTGTTTTAATTCGCGAGAGAGCACTGTCAATTCTTCATCATCTGTTAAATCTTGTCTCTGCTTCATGGCTTCGTTTTGAATAGAAGCTTTCAGCATCCGAATAACAGATAGTTTGTCCTTTTCCTTGTTCTTCATCGCTTGTTTCATATCATTATTTAAACGCTCGAGAAGACTCATCTTTCCACCCTCTCTTAGAATTTACGTTTTCTTGCAGCTTCAGACTTTTTCTTACGTTTTACGCTTGGTTTTTCATAAAATTCACGCTTCCTAGCTTCCTGAAGCGATCCTGCTTTAGATACAGTACGTTTGAAACGACGAAGAGCATCTTCAAGCGATTCGTTTTTACGAACGACGGTTTTAGACATCTCTTTCCCTCCCTCCGAAAACAACACACTAACTCAAGTTGTCAACATGTTATACATGTACTAAACAATTATAATATATCATCTTTAGCAGGTCAACTAATAAAATCAAACTTATTTTGAATATCATCATGTTATTATCATTATTTTTCACGAAACGTTGATTCAATTTGCATGAGAATCCAAATTATAGCATGTCTCCCGTCATTGGGCCATAAGCTTACTATGAGGTGACAGTCATGCATGAGCTATTTTCATTCCTTTTATTCATTGCGATATTTTTGGCAGGTATGTCGGTTTTACGAATCGGACTGTTCAATATGTCGGGTACAGCATTAAAAACCTTTCTCTCAAAGGTTACGGATAAGCCATGGAAAGGCTTAATGGCCGGAACCATCTTTACCGGGATCCTGCAGAGCAGCTCGGCGGTCATGGTCATGACGGTCGGCCTCGTTTCCGCAGGAAGCATAACGTTCCCGCAAACAATCGGGATTATTCTTGGAACGAATATCGGATCCACCTTTACAGCCGAGTTCATGACCTTCTCTCTGGATCGTTGGATCATTCCCGGTGTCGTAAGCGGCGCACTCCTTTGCTTCTTGCCGAAAGCATTACCGAGAAGCATAGGGATGTCACTGATCGGAATCTCAGCCATCTTCGCGGCGATGAGTGGTTTTAAAACGCTTTCAACACCGATTGCAGCCTACCCATCCATACAAACGCTCATCCATTACATAGAGGGCCACATGAGCTATGCCCTATTAGCCGGGGTATTATTAACAGCACTCATCCACTCCAGTTCTGCAACCATCGGGATAGCCATGAGCTTTTTGATGAATGGGGAGTTATCCGTCTCTTCCGCAATCATCATCATGCTCGGATCGAATATAGGCACTTGCATCACCGGATACATGGCCAGCATCGGTTCTGGTAGACAAGCCGCCTTCACGGCTTATGCACATATTTGGCTAAACGTCATCGGGGTTGCCGCATTCCTGCCTTTTGTGGACATCTTGGAAAGGACGGCTGCCCTTTTCACCGAAAACAAAGGGACACAGCTGGCCCATGCCAGTGTCATTTTCAATATCTTGACTTCTTTGGCCGTCTTGCCATTAGCAAGGCAATTCTCCAACCTCATTCTTTTGGTGCATCGGCCACACTTAAAAAAATAAGGAGCTGTCCAAAAGTCATTGGAGACTTTTGGACAGCTTCGCGGGAAGGATGGATATCACATGTAGCTGCACCAGATATAAATGGATGAATGATTACTGGGGGTTTTTCAATAAGCTCAAACCATTCGATATAACGGCAGCTGAAATCAAAATCATCAAACCTTTATTAGAGAAAGATGTTAGATAATAACAGATACTGCCACTATATTGAAGTGTCATATACTCAAAATTTCACCACTCATATAAAGTAGTGTTAATGATAAAAGAAAATTAAAAACCTTTTTTCATTTCCTTCCCCCTGTTCATGCATTTATTTAAGCAACTTTACTTCCTGTTTGATTCCCCTTAATATTTATTAAATCCACAATAAGTTTTTTTGAATTCATGGGTTCCAAAAATGATACGTGTCCTCTTTTTTATGGACATGGGATATCACCAGTTCAATTACAATCCGATTTTTTTATGGAAGTAATAAAAAAAGGCGGAGAAAAATAAAATATTTTTCTCCGCCTTTTTTATTTTCGGGGACTTATTATACGGTCCCTTTTTAAAATCAATAATCGGAATCAGCCGTTAAGCCCTTTACGATGGAGACACCTGCACTCGCTCCAATTCTTGTTGCACCAGCTTCAATCACTTTCTGGGCATCGCTCGTGTTGCGGACTCCGCCTGAAGCTTTGACACCGATATCCGGGCCAACCGTTTTTCTCATAAGCGTGATATCTTCAACAGTCGCTCCGCCGGTAGAAAAACCAGTTGATGTTTTCACATAATCCGTTCCTGCCTTTACGGCCAATTCACATGCACGGACCTTTTCTTCATCAGTCAATAAAGAAGTTTCAATGATCACCTTTGAAAGAGCCTTACCAGTGGATGCCGCTACAACAGCACGAATATCCCGCTCCACCAACTCATCATCCTTGTCCTTCAATGCGCCGATATTGATTACCATATCGACTTCGTGAGCGCCATTGGAGATGGCGTCTTTCGTTTCAAAAGCTTTGGTTTCCGGCGTGGTTGCACCCAGAGGGAAGCCGATGACCGTACAAACTTTCACTTCTGAACCTTCCAAAAGTTCGCTTGCATATTTCACCCAAGTCGGGTTTACGCATACGGAAGCAAAGTTATACTCTCTCGCTTCTTCGCATAATACCTTTATTTGCTCTTTGGTTGCATCTGCTTTTAATAACGTGTGGTCAATTATACCTGCTACATTTTGTGACATTAATAAATCCTCCTCAAAAACAATCTGTAACTAGTTGTACGTACCTCTCATGATACCATAGTTTTTCCACTTTGACGATATATATAGTCTTTACCCGAAAGTGCCAAGAAAACACATCAAAATGAGGATAAAAAAAGACAGCGATTAACCGCTGTCTTAGATATTGGATGCTTGTTGCAACGGAAAATCCTTCACTACCGTCACGAACTGACCTTCACTAGATGGATAGCCAGACTTTGTAATCTTCACTTTGACGATTTCACCGACCATATCATCTGAAGCCGGAAAGATGATTTTCATGTAATTATCGGAGTAGCCTTCATAAAGGCCACTTTCCAACTTCGTTTCAGGAATGACTTCCAGAACCTCACCCTCGAATCGGGAGGCATACTCTTTTGCCAGCTGATCCGACAACGCGATAAGGCGGTGGACGCGTTCATTTTTGATATCTTCATCCACTTGATCTTCCATACGGGCAGCTGGAGTCCCTGTCCGTTTTGAATAAGGGAAAACATGAAGTTCGGAGAATTTATATTTTTCTATAAAGTTATATGTCTCCATGAATTCTTCTTCGGTTTCACCCGGGAAACCTACGATGACATCAGAGGTAACAGCAAGACCCGGAAGTGCAATTTTCAACTTTTCGATTCGATCACCGAAGAAATCCATCGTATATTTACGTCTCATCCGTTTTAAAACTGTATCGGAACCCGATTGGATTGGTATATGCAAATGACGTACCACTTTTTTCGAATTCGTCAGCACTTCAATGATTTCATCTGTAATTTGGCTTGCTTCAATGGAGGAAATACGGATACGCTTCAGCCCATCGACTTTTTCCAAGTCCTGCAGCAGCATCGCCAAATTATAGTCTTTTAAATCGTCTCCGTAACCGCCAGTATGAATTCCGGTGAGGACTAGCTCTTTATAGCCTGCCTCGACAAGCTGTTCAGCTTGGTGAATGACTTCTTTTGGGTCGCGGGAACGCATCAAGCCACGGGCCCAAGGGATGATGCAGAAAGTGCAGAAATTATTGCAACCTTCCTGGATCTTAAGTGAAGCGCGTGTACGGTCTGTAAAAGCAGGTACATCCAATTCTTCGTAGACACGGTTTTTCATGATATTTCCTACAGCATTGATTGGTTCACGTTCCACCTTGAATTGCTCAATGTAATCAAGGAGTTTAACCCTGTCTTGTGTTCCTACAACAATATCCACACCTGGTATGGCCATGATTTCTGCCGGCGATGTCTGTGCATAACATCCCGTTACCGCTATGACGGCATTCGGGTTCTTACGAATGGCACGACGGATGACCTGACGGCTTTTCTTATCGCCAGTGTTTGTCACCGTGCATGTGTTGATGACATATACATCCGATGCATTTTCAAACTCAACACGATCATATCCCCCTGTTTTGAATAATTGCCATATAGCCTCTGTTTCATAATGATTCACTTTACAGCCTAATGTATGGAAAGCGACCGTTGCCATTTTTCATCACCTCAAAAGTTCTACATGATAAGAAACAGCGGAAAGTGCATATAAAGGTGCTGTTTCAGTTCTTAATATTCTTGGTCCAAGACCGCAAGCCATAAAACCGGCATCGGTCAGTTTTTCAATTTCCTTATCTGCTAAACCACCTTCAGGCCCAAATACGAATAGGATGGATTGCCCAGCGGTTAAATCTTTCAAGACAGAAGCCAGTACAGAAGCTTCCCCACGTTTCGCCTCTTCTTCAAAAGCGATTAATTTATGATCGAAACCGGAAGCATAACCAGCAAGCTGATCTGCCGTCATCGGTTCCTTGATGGCAGGGATAACCGTGCGGTGGGATTGCTCAGCTGCCTCTTTTGAAATCTTCTGGAGTCTCTCCAATTTCTTAGCTACCTTTTTGTGGTCCCATTTTACCACCGAACGAGCAGCAATAAAAGGGATAAATTCAACGGCACCCAGTTCAGTACCCTTTTGAACGACATATTCCAATTTATCCCCTTTAGGCAGACCGCTCGCTATCACAACCCTTACAGGAAGTTCCTTTTCTTCATTCTTCCATTCGGTAACTGTCCCTATAACAGCAACATCAGTAATTTCCGAAATTTCCGCGATAGCCGTCATACCATTACCTTTCACCGTGATGATCTTTTCCCCTGGTCCCATTCTCATCACCCTGGCTATATGGTGAAAATCATCGCCTGATATCTTCACCGTGTTTCCATTGATGTCTACTTCGTTAAGAAAATACCGTTGCACACTGCCACCTACTTCGTCTAGTCTAAAAAAACTCACAGGCTAACAGTCAGGAATCCGGAATGCAAGCCGTGCAAAGATTCAAGCTAAAAAAAGGTACTCTGACTATCAAAAAACCCGATAATCAGAGTAACTTTTCAATTAATCATTTCTTTTCGCGATTATTGCCACCCAATCTTCCATCAAGATCGTTTCCTCAACGGTGAATCCGGATGCTATAATCGCTTCCTTCACATCTTGTTTCTTAGTTTGAATGATTCCGGAAGCGATGAAATATCCGCCAGGTTTAACCACTTTCGCTACATCATCTGTAAAACGCATGATCACTTCAGCAAGAATATTAGCCACGACGATATCCGCTTGTTCCTTCACACCATCCAGTAAATTGCCTTGTGAGACAGACACTTTATCCTGCACTTTATTTAGTTCCACGTTTTGTTTGGCTGACTGTACTGCCACTTCATCCAAATCAAGGGACTGGATTCGTTTTGCGTCCAATAATGCAGCTGCTATACTCAGAACACCTGAACCAGTTCCTACATCAACGACTAAATCCCCAGGCTGCACTGTACGCTCCAGCGCTTGGATGCACATGACCGTCGTCGGGTGTGTACCCGTTCCGAAGGCCATGCCTGGATCAAGTTCAATGATCAATTCGTCACTGCTTACTGGAGTGTAGTCTTCCCATGTTGGCACGATGGTAAAACGTTCGGATATCTTGACAGGGTTATAATATTTTTTCCAAGCCGTCGCCCACTCTTCTTCATTCACTTCACTAATTGAAACAACATTCTTCCCAAGGTCTATATCAAAAAGAAGGAGATTATTGATTGATTCCTTAATAGCATCAATGGTATCGCCAAGGAAGCTGTTAACAGGCAGATAAGCCTTAATGACTACACCTTCATTCGGATAATCATCTGGGTTTAAGTGGTAGATTTCGCCAAAAACATTTTCTCGTTCCTTGACTAATTCTAGAGGATCCTCAATGACAACACCACTTGCACCTGCCTCATGAAGAATATTCGAAACAGGTTCAACCGCTTCATTCGTTGTTTGGATTGCAAATTCAGACCACTTCATAATCTACCAACTCCCAATTTGTTCTTTTACTTTTATTCACCTATCTTTAAAAGCACGCTTTACTTTTGAGAAAAATCCATCATCTTGTTCATCAATGCCTTGTCCGCTGATATCACTGAACTCACGAAGCAGGTCCTTTTGTTTTTCCGTTAATTTCTTAGGCGTGACCACTAATACGACCACATGCTGATCTCCTTGGCCATATCCTCTGACATTCGGAACCCCTTTGCCTTTTAAACGGAAACGAGTGCTTGTTTGTGTACCTGCAGGAATCTTCAGCTTCACTTTTCCATGAAGCGTCGGAACTTCTATTTCATCCCCTAATGCTGCCTGGGCAAAAGTAACCGGCATTTCGCAATAAATATCATCGCCATCCCGCTCAAAGAATTCATGGCTGCGCACATGGAAGACTACATATAGGTCTCCTGCCGGACCGCCATTGATTCCTGGCTCTCCTTGGCCGGTTACACGCAACTGCTGGCCATCATCAATGCCTGCTGGCACCTTGACTTGGATCTTTTTACGTTTTTGGACTTTTCCGTCACCGCCGCATGTTGAACATTTATTAGGAATGATTTTTCCTGTTCCTTGACAATGGTGACATGCTCTCCGGTTCACAATCCTTCCGAACGCTGTGTTTTGTTCAACATTCAATTGACCGGTTCCATGGCAATGTGAACAATTTTCCACTTTTGTACCTGGTTTGGCACCGGATCCTTTACAAGTATCACAATTCTCTTCACGCGGAATTTCGATCTCAGTATCTTTTCCGAATGCAGCTTCTTCAAAAGAAAGCGTCATCGTATACTGTAAATCCGCCCCTTGACGCGGTGCATTAGGATCTCTCCTGCGTCCGCCGCCGCCAAAAAAACTACTGAAAATATCTTCAAAACCGCCGAAACCGCCAAAGTCCTGACCGCCAAAGCCTTGATTTGGATCTGTGTGTCCGAATTGGTCATAATGGGCCTTTTTCTGTTCGTCACTCAATACTTCGTAAGCTTCCTTGATTTCCTTGAATTTATCCGCAGCATCGTCCGCTTTATTAATATCAGGGTGATATTGTTTGGAGAGCTTTCGATACGCTTTTTTGATTTCATCCTTCGAAGCACTCTTCGAAAGGCCTAACACCTCATAATAATCGCGTTTACTCATATCTAAAATCCACTCCCGATTCGATTCACATAAAGGTAATATTATCACTGAACGAAGATAATAATCAACTAGAAAAGTGCAAACGGCTTTAATACATTTTTGCAAATGGTATTGCCAGTGCCGATTTGCACACATTTCCCTCTAAAATCCAACGATTCCCCAACAGTGATTGTAGCACTTCAATAATTCCATTCACTGTAAAAAAAGCCAAAGTCAAGATAACCTGACTTTGACTTTTTTTACAATGGCAGGCAGAAATACTGCCCAATATATCAGTGTCCCGATTGGGCCACTCTTTATTTTTTCTCTTCTTCGTTAACTTCCGTGTATTCAGCATCCACCACATTATCGTCTTTAGCAGACTCGCCAGCACCGGCTTCGCCAGCTTGCTGAGCTTTTGCCGCTTCTTCATAAAGCTTCATTGTCAAAGCTTGAACGATTTCGTTAAGCGCATCTTTTTTCACTCGGATTTCTTCAAGCTCATTTTTCTCGATTGCAGCTTTCAGTTCATCCTTCGCTTCATTCGCTTTCGTTACTTCCGCTTCGTCCACTTTACCTTCTAGATCTTTAAGTGTTTTTTCCGTTTGGAAAACTAATTGATCAGCTTCGTTACGAAGTTCGACTTCTTCTTTACGTTGTTTGTCGCTATCGGCATTTTCTTCCGCTTCACGTACCATGCGTTCGATTTCTTCATCAGAAAGTCCTGAAGATGATTTGATGGTGATCGCTTGTTCTTTGTTCGTGCCAAGATCTTTCGCACGAACGTTCACGATACCGTTTTTATCGATATCGAATGTCACTTCAACTTGTGGAATTCCACGAGGTGCCGGTGGAATGTCACTCAATTGGAAACGACCAAGAGTTTTATTATCCGCTGACATTGGACGCTCACCTTGAAGGACATGGATATCAACTGCCGTTTGATTATCAGCAGCTGTCGAGAATACTTGTGATTTACTTGTCGGGATCGTAGTATTACGGTCAATCAATTTCGTGAATACTCCGCCCATCGTTTCAATTCCAAGTGAAAGTGGTGTCACATCAAGAAGGACAACGTCTTTAACATCCCCTGTCAATACGCCACCTTGAATTGCAGCACCCATAGCCACTACTTCATCAGGGTTTACACCTTTGCTTGGTTCTTGACCGATTTCCTTTTTGATCGCTTCAACAACCGCAGGAATACGTGTAGATCCACCAACAAGGATTACTTTGTCGATTTCAGATGCTGAAAGACCAGCATCTTTCAATGCTTGACGAGTTGGTCCCATAGTGCGTTCCACAAGACCTGTAGAAAGCTCATCGAATTTAGCTCTAGTCATCGTTACATCCAAGTGAAGCGGGCCAGCTTCCCCAGCAGTGATGAACGGTAAAGAAATTTGAGTTGACGTTACGCCGGAAAGATCTTTTTTCGCTTTTTCAGCTGCATCTTTCAAACGTTGAACCGCCATTTTATCTTTTGAAAGGTCGATTCCGTTTTCTTTCTTGAATGCTTCAACTAAGTAATCGATGATGACTTGGTCGAAATCATCCCCACCTAGGCGGTTGTCACCAGCTGTGGACTTAACTTCGAAAACGCCGTCCCCAAGTTCCATGATCGAAACGTCAAATGTACCGCCGCCAAGGTCGAATACAAGGATCGTTTGATCTTCTTCCGTTTTATCCAAACCGTATGCAAGTGCTGCAGCTGTCGGTTCGTTGATGATGCGTTCCACTTCAAGGCCGGCAATTTGACCAGCATCCTTAGTTGCTTGACGTTCTGCATCATTGAAGTAAGCAGGTACAGTGATAACCGCTTTAGTAACTTTTTCGCCAAGGTACTCTTCAGCATATGATTTCAAGTATTGAAGGATGATTGCAGAAACTTCTTGAGGTGAGTATTCTTTTCCTTCAATGACTTCTTTATGGTCGGTACCCATATGGCGTTTAATGGAAATGATCGTGTTAGGGTTTGTAATCGCTTGGCGTTTCGCCACTTCCCCTACTTGCCTTTCTCCATTTTTGAATGCCACTACGGATGGAGTTGTACGGTTTCCTTCTGGATTCGGGATTACTTTTGGTTCCCCGCCTTCAAGTACAGATACACAAGAGTTTGTTGTACCTAAGTCAATACCAATAATCTTGCTCATAGTTTCACTACCTCCCAATTATTTATATGTAAAAATCCTATTCGTTCACTTTTACCATTGCAGGTCGAATCACGCGGTCTTTAAGAATGTATCCTTTTTGGAATTCCTCGACGACGATGTTCGAACCGAAGTTTTCATCTTGAACTTGCATGACCGCTTGATGCAAACGCGGATCGAACTCTTCGCCAACCGAACTGATCGGTTCGATGCCTTCTTTAGTCAATGCATCAATAATTGCTTTATAGACCATTTCCATGCCAGATAGCAAGGATTTTGTCTGTTCATTATCCGCTTCGATTTTTGTAGCTCTTTCAAAATTATCAAGAGCCTCCACCAAATCACTAGCAATACTTTGAACTCTATATTTTTGGGCCGCCTCCATATCAAGCTTGGCACGGCGTCTTGAATTATCAAAATCGGCCTGCAGACGAAGGTAACGGTTATCCATTTCTTCGATTTTCGCCTCAAGTTCGGCAATCTTTTCATGAGCCAATTGAAGTTCATCTTTTTCAACCGGAGTTCCCTCATGGTTTTCTTCCGCCGGAATTTCTTCTTCAGCGAAAACTGCTTCTGGAGCGCTTTCCTCGATTGTTTCATTTTCCAATGTTTGTTCTTCGTTTTTATTTTCTGTCACAATCTCACCTCCCTAAAAGGGTTATACAATTTATGCTAAAGTAATATGCCAGGCCGCGGAATATACTCCTCCGCCACCTTAACAATATTACCTTTGCTACTATTTTTGATACAGTCTTGTCATCAGGGCCGTTAAATCTTTCGAGAAAAACGAAAGCAAACTGATCACTCTCGAGTATTCCATTCTCGTTGGACCCAATATGGCCAATGTGCCAACTTGCTCCTGCCCGATTGAATAGGTTGCCGTAATCAAACTGCAGTCATCAAGCACTGTGTTTTGATTTTCACGGCCGATCTTGACGTGGATGCCCGATGGATTTTGAGTAATAAGTTCATAAAATCCCTGTTCCTGCTCAATCATCGATAAAAGCGTGCTTACTTTAGCAATATCATGGAACTCCGGCTGCCTCAGCATATTCGTTTTCCCGCCGAAAAATATTTTTTCGGGCTTTGTGTCCGTCAAGGTCTCCGCAAGGATCGAGACCATCGATCCATAGTTATGAATGTGGCGGCTCAATAGAACTGCAACTTCCTTATAGATCTTATCCTTTAAATCAACCAACGGAACATCGACCAAACGGGAATTCAATATGTTCACCATCTTTTCAATTTCGTTTATATCTAAAGAAGGCGGTAAGGAAATCATTCGATTTTCCACATGACCTGTATCCGTAATAATGATGGCTATTGCCGTTTCAGGACTTAAAGGAATGATCTGGATTTTTTTCAGCTTATGCTCATTCACTTTTGGCCCGAGTACAATCGCCGTATAATTCGTCAGTTCCGAAAGTATTTTCGCTGACTTCTGAACGATCTTTTCCAATTCATAAATTCGTTCTACAAAGACGGATTTTAATATCTTCATTTCATTCTTTTTCGGAGCTTGAGGAGAAAGTAAATGATCCACATAATATCTATACCCTTTTTCAGAAGGGATCCTACCGGAAGAAGTATGGGTTTTTTCTAAAAATCCCATTTCTTCTAGATCAGACATTTCGTTGCGAATTGTGGCAGAGCTGAACGTAATTTCATCTTTCTTCGACAAGCTTCGCGACCCGACTGGCTGGGCAGAATGGATGAAATCCTCGATTATCACTTGTAGAATCAATAATTGACGATCAGTTAGCATGTATGATCACCTCTGTTAGCACTCTGTCTCATCGAGTGCTAATATACTAATAAATTATCAAATGAAGCTTATGATGTCAACAATGAAAACCGCTAATTCATCGTTAAAATTACATAGATTTCCTTCAGTCGGAATCAATAACGCCTAAAAATGATTGGAACACTTCATTTCCCAGCAGTTTGCCGCGCTCAGTCAAGTGCACAAACCCGTCTTCCACCTTTAGCAGACCCTTTACCGCCCCTTCTTCGAGCGGTTTCCTGAAAATCTCCGTCATTTCAACAAAAAATTTATTCTTAAAGATTTCCAATGAAACTCCTTCCGTTTTCCGGAGCCCCAAAAACATCTCCTCTTCCATCCGTTCATGAAGCGGTACCGGGTGTTCTTCCAGCACAGGGAGCTCGTTCGCCAGCAATGGCGTCATATATTTCTTCACAGGCCCATGATTGGCCACCCTTTTACCTCCAGTATAGCCATGTGCACCTGCACCAATCCCATAATATTCCACATTATTCCAATATGTCAGGTTGTGCCTGCTTTCAAATCCAGCTCGGGCAAAATTACTGATTTCATATTGATGCAGACCATGCTTCTCCATCTCTTCCATCAGCCTCTCATACATCGAAGCCTCGAGCTCCTGCGGCGGCAGGTTCAATTTCCCCCTTCGCATCTGATTATAAAAAACCGTCTTCGGCTCAACGATCAATGAGTAGCTGGAATAGTGCGGCAATCGAAGGGCAATCGCTTTATCCAGCGTATCCTTGAAATCTTCCATCGTTTGGCCCGGCAACCCATAAATCAAGTCTATGCTTATATTCGTAAAGCCAACCTCTTGGGCCAAATGAATCGTTTCATATACTTCAGAGGCCCGGTGGGTCCGGCCAATTCGTTTTAATAATTCATCATTGAAGCTTTGCACTCCAAAGCTAAGCCTATTGACCCCCGAATCATAAAGTATCTCGAGTTTTTCCCTCGAAAGATCCCCTGGATTGGCTTCGAATGTATATTCAGCCTTTTCGGGATCAAAGGGCAGGGTTTCATTGATTGCTTCACATAAGAATGCAAGCTGCTTTTCATCTAGAGAGGTCGGTGTCCCTCCACCGACGAAAACTGTCTCCAAACCTGCAGTCGGGTATTTGGAAAGCTGCATCACCATTTCCCTTTTCATCATCTGTAAATATTCGTCGACCGGCTGTCCCTGCAAAAATACTTTATTGAAATCACAATAATGACAAATATGTTCACAAAATGGTATATGGAGGTAGGCGCTTTTGATCATTGTGTTCACAACCTTTTAATCGAATGAGTCGATAGAAAAAGAGGCTAGATCTCCTCTACCCTCTTTTTTCTATCTATCGTTTATTTTATTTATTTTTTGGTGTCGTATCATCCATTTTCAAAACAGCCATGAAAGCTTCTTGCGGAACTTCAACTGAACCTACTTGTTTCATCCGCTTTTTACCTTCTTTCTGTTTTTCGAGCAACTTACGTTTACGGGAAATATCGCCGCCGTAACATTTAGCCAATACGTTTTTGCGCATTGCACTAATCGAAGAACGGGCGATGATTTTTTGCCCGATCGCCGCTTGGATCGGCACTTCAAATTGTTGTCTTGGAATTAGCTTCTTCAATTTTTCAACAATGACCTTCCCGCGTTCATAAGCAAAGTCCTTATGAACAATGAAACTTAAAGCATCGACAGTTTCAGAATTCAATAAGATATCCATCTTCACTAGCTTGGACGGTTTGTAGCCGATCAACTCATAATCGAACGAAGCATAGCCTCTTGTATTGGATTTCAATTGATCGAAGAAATCATACACGATTTCCGATAATGGAATTTCGTAATGAATGCTCACACGAGTCTCATCTATATATTCCATATCAATGAAGTTACCGCGTTTATTTTGACAGATTTCCATGATCGTCCCAACAAACTCCGTCGGTGCCATCATCGTTGCTTTGACATATGGCTCCTCGACCCGTTCGATCTTTTGAGCATCAGGCATATTAGATGGGTTATCCACTTTCAGGACCGTTCCATCTGTTTGGACCACATCATAAATAACACTAGGTGCAGTGGTGATCAGATCGATTTTGAATTCACGTTCAATCCGTTCCTGGATAATTTCCATATGAAGGAGTCCAAGGAATCCGCAACGGAAACCGAAGCCCAACGCTTGCGATGATTCCGCTTCGAACTGAAGCGCTGAATCGTTCAATTCCAATTTTTCCAATGCATCCCGTAAATCATTGAATTTCGATGCGTCAATCGGGTATAAACCGCAATATACCATAGGATTCATCTTCCTGTAACCCGGCAATGGTTCTGTCGCGCTATTCACGGCACTTGTAATCGTATCACCAACAGTCGTATCACCAACGTTTTTAATGGATGCCGTAAGGAAACCTACATCACCGACGTTCAGTTCATCCAACAGCTGGGTCTTAGGGTTGAAGACACCCAATTCGGTAACATCGAATTCTTTGCCAGTTGACATCATTTTGATTTTGTCGCCCACTTTAACGGAACCCTCGACAACACGGATATAGGCAACTACACCGCGGTACGCATCAAATAGTGAATCGAAAATAAGCGCCTTGAAAGGTGCATCGGGATCACCTTGTGGAGCTGGAACCAATTCAACGACCTGTTCCAAAATCTCCTCGATTCCGATTCCTGCTTTAGCCGAAGCCAAGACTGCATCGGAAGCATCCAATCCGATCACTTCCTCGATTTCTCCACGCACCCGTTCCGGATCTGCACTCGGCAAATCAATTTTATTGATGACCGGAATGATTTCAAGGTTGTTGTCCAAAGCTAAATACACGTTTGCAAGCGTTTGGGCCTCAATTCCTTGTGCCGCATCGACAACAAGGACAGCGCCTTCACACGCTGCAAGGCTTCGTGACACTTCATACGTAAAATCGACATGTCCCGGTGTATCAATAAGATGGAAGATATATTCTTCTCCATCTTTCGCGTTATATTTCAATTGAATCGCATTCAATTTAATCGTAATTCCGCGCTCACGCTCTAAATCCATGGAATCCAATAGTTGACTCTTCATTTCACGCTGAGTCATGGCGTTCGTTTTTTCAATGATACGATCCGCCAATGTAGATTTACCATGATCAATATGAGCGATGATGGAAAAGTTACGAATTTTTGATTGTCTTTTTAATTTTTCTTCTCTATTCATGACGTTCACTCCCACTAGTCGACACAATACACTATTTTTTATTATATCAATAGAAAATGCAAGATTCAACAGAATAGTTACAAAAGAAGCATCATTGCAGGGCAAAGGATAAAAAAAGGCTGCATTCCGGATTCGGATGCAGCCTTTTGGCAGGGCACACTCAACTTATTACATACCTAAATCATATCAATTAGTGCTTGAAAGGCACCTGATATGGACTCTCCCAGCGTTTTGCCGATCGATGAAAAAAAGTTGAAGGCTTTCATTTCTTCAAGTTTTTCTTTTTTCGTCTCCAAATCATGACTTGTTACTTTTTCGCCAAGGATATCCGCTTCCATCTCCCCTTGGTCCGATTGGTTAATCATGAATGCACTATTCAAAGAGGGATCTTCATACCCCTTCATTTTTTTCATCCCGTCGTTCGCTTGCTGCATCCCAATCAGAACACCTAAAAATAATACGAGCACGATCCCTGTACATTTCAACCAAAATCGAACCATGATAAGAGAACTCCTTTCAAATCACTTCGCTTCCGAATCCCCGGTCGGGTTATCCACTGCTTTGGCATCCCAGTAAAATTCACTGAAAACATCGGTAAAGGCATCAACGGTCAAGTACATTTCTTCGAAAGTATTATCAACACCGCCAACTTCAATGAGCATGGCATTGCCTGTTAAATCTTGATTATATATACCATTATGGCTAGATCCGCCTTGTTTCATAACCCCTCGTGAAATACCTGGGTATTTTTTCTCCAGTGCTTTATGAAGCTTATTGGCAAGTGCGGCATTTTTTTCATAGTTCGGGTTATTACCCCCGATCACGAAAGCGATTTTGGCATATTCTTTACCGTTAATCGTAATTGTCGTATCTTTTTTCCTCTTTGAATCGCGGTGAATATCGATCAGATATTCTAAATCTTTATTATTGGCCAATGCCGTCTGAACAGACCTTCGGGATTCTTGATAGGATTTGGTAAAATTCAAGCCCTTATTATTCAGATTTCCCATGATATCCGTTTTATCGAGCGAGGAACCAATCCCCTTATCGGCCAGATCTTCAACCATCCGTTCACCGAGTTTCGTAATATTGATTTTAGAATGGTAGGCCAGGTCCGGATTTGTCACGCCTTTTAAATATGGAAGATATGACTCCCGATTATGACTATGGTAAATCTCGACCACTTTCCGTCCATTGGTCGTTTGTTTCGGCTGATTGGCCGCTCCTTTTTCGGGTTCTTCAATCTCATCCAGGTTTTGCAGGGATGCATCCCTTTCTTCATTCAGGACGTCTACTGGCGGCGAAGATTCATATGGCATATTCGTATAGTTCGTTCCTTCCCCAGCAACGAGGATTTCATTATCAAAAATCGAAAAGCCTGGCAGCTCCCTTCCGAGTAAACTTCGCGGGTCCTCGAGTGAAATGTTTGTCGAGACTTTTATCAATTGATTCGTGATCACTGATTCCCGCTTCCCTTCCGGCAGGGCATTAAAAAGATAATGGTTTTCATTGGCCAGCATCGAGAACAGCATTTTTCCCGAGAATTGGTTGGCTACAGTATGTACGGAATTAGAAGATATCCGATACTCCGGTCTTAGGGAGGTCATGACCCCACTGACTGAAAAAACAAAAAGAAGCAAGGCGAGAATACCTAGAAAAGTTTTTATTATTGTTGATCCGTGAACGGCTGTTATGATTCCTGGGGAATTTCTTCTTTTCATCCTTCCACCCTCTCTATAGCTTGTCTATTAATACCTATGACTTTGCTAGAAAGGGTAGAACACCATTTTTGGGCACTGAAAGTGATTTAACGTGTGTAGTAGCCGGCATTATCCTGATTTATTGAATGATGCAAGGCTGCATTTAAACCATTGGCTATCAAATTGGCCATATCCTCAATGAAAACATCGACTTCTTTCGGTGTAACCATTAAATTTTGACCAAGAGGTGACAGCACTTCATAAATCAATTTCCGTTTCTCTTCATCAGGGAGTACACCTATCATTCCCAAGAAGGTTTGGCGCTCCTTTTCACCTGGCATATCCTCTTCGGTCAACTTCGTTCGCTTCCCGAAACTGAATCCAGCTGGTGCCAACGATCGTGATGGTCTGTCCCCTTCATTCAGTTCCTTGCCAAAGTGCTTCAAAATATAATCTATCGTATCGCTTGCAATTGATACGGCATCCACGACGGTAGGTATTCCAATTGCTATAACAGGAACTCCCAGTGTATCCTGGCTCAATTCCTTTCGTTTATTTCCAACACCAGACCCTGGATGGATGCCTGTATCCGTAATTTGAATCGTGGAATTCACCCGTTCGATCGAACGGGCAGCCAATGCGTCAACGACGATCAGGAAATCAGGTTTACTTTTTTCGATGACTCCTTTAATGATGTCACTCGTCTCGATTCCCGTAATCCCCATCACACCGGGGGAAATCGCACTGACCGGCCGATAGCCTTCCTTGACGGACTCCGGCTGCAATTCGAACAAATGCCTTGTGACTACAAGGTTCTCAACG
The DNA here is from genome assembly GCF_014844095.1 of Brevibacillus sp. JNUCC-41. NCBI lineage: Bacteria > Bacillati > Bacillota > Bacilli > Caryophanales > Bacillaceae > Peribacillus > Peribacillus sp. JNUCC41. The sequence continues at coordinate 5,449,993 of NZ_CP062163.1, forward strand.
ACTGCTGGGCCCAGAGCATCGGGAGTAACATTCCAATTACCAAGACCGACAACCAAACAGCTGCTTTCTTTGGTGATCTTATTCCGTTTCAAGAAGTAAGCCAGTTCGTTGGCGAACACCTTTTCCACCCGTTGCTGCGTTTCCGTATCCTGCTGGCGGATGCCCTGCACTTCGATGGTCAAATAACTGCCCTGTTTCTTACCGATTTCCTTTTCCCCCTCAGCCGTGACCTCGACCAAGGATACCTTCAGATCATCCACTTCTTTTTCCTTGATGATGACCCCTTCGATACGGGATACATCAACTTCCTCTACAACACCTTTATGTTCAAGGGCAATTTCCTTTGCTTCTATCGCCAAATCTGTACGAATTCCGTATTCTCTAAGGTCCAAATTATTTTCCATAACGGCCTCCTGATGTTTGAATTGTATCGAATCTAGTATTTTCAATAGTCTCTCTTAAACATTCTGTCATTTTTGCTTTTTTATTATTCATTTTTTTGGTACAATGAGTGATGACGAGATGAATTTATTCCCGAAATTATAATTCCTTTTCGATTCTCAGTCTGAAGTATTGCATATTTATGAGCAGTCTGATAGAATATCACTTGTGCTATTTGATATGGATTTGAAAAGTCGAGTTCATATAATCTCGATTTCTTTGTAGGAGGTGAACGGAATGCCAAACATTAAATCTGCTATTAAACGTGTGAAAATTAACGACAAAAAACGCGTTCATAACATTACTGTTAGATCAACTATGCGTACTACAGTGAAAAACGCTGAAGTTGCATTAGCTGGTGAAAACGTTGAAGCTGCTAAAGAAGCTCTTTTAACAGCTGCTGTGAAATTAGACAAAGCTGCATCTAAAGGATTAATCCATAAAAATGCGGCAGCCCGTAAAAAATCTCGTTTAGCGAAAAGACTTAACGCTCTTAACGCATAATGACAAAAAAAAAACGATCCAATCGGATCGTTTTTTTTGTGCCGTTTTTTCATAAAAAAGGCGACAGGATATCTGCCACCTTTTTTATCATCTAATTTTTAAAAGCAGCAGCTCAAGCGTGATTGCCTTATCCGCTTGGCCGGTCTTCATTTTATAATCCGCTTCCGCTAAGTCGTTCATGATGCTCAACAGCTCGCGTTCCTGGAATTTCCCCGTCTTTTCAAGTGCCAGCTTTACCCGGTATGGGTGCACCTTCAATTGACCAGCAATTTTTTGCTGGCTATAACCTTGACGGGAAAGCTCCTTCACTTGATACATGAGCCTGACCTGGCCTGCAATGACACTCAAGATCTTGATGGGTTCTTCATTCTGCCTGAGAAGATCGTGCAGTATCGTCATGGCACTCTCCATCTTTCGCTGTAACACATGATCAACAAGCGTGAAGATATTCTGTTCAAGTGATTTAGCAACCAGCTTTTCCACTATCTCGACCGTTATATGTTTATCAGCTTCTGCATAAAGCACCATTTTATCTAGTTCATTCGTCAGCATCATCAGATTCGTTCCTGCAAGTTCAAGTAAAAGCTCTGTAGCCTGCTCATCTATTTGGACTGAAGAAGTTTCGACCCTCTCCTTCACCCACCCCTTTAATTCATGATCACCAAGCTTCTTCGCTTCAACGAGAACCGCCTTACGCTTAAGCTCCTTGGTGATTTTTTTCCGTTCATCCAGTTTCTCATAAGGTGCGGTCAATACAACAATAGAATAAGGGACCGGGTCAGCCAAATACGCTTCCAGTCTTTTTACATTATGTTCAACTCTTGACTTCGTTTTTTCAGCTGTCAAAAAAAATGGGTTTTGCATGAAAACAAGGCGCCTTTCCCCGATAAACGGGAGGGTTTCGACATCTTCAAGCGCAGTTTCAACAGGCGTCTCTTCTAAATCAAATTGAGCAAAGTTAAAATCCATCTCATCTTCGTGAAGGATATTCTCGATCAATAGCTGCTTTGTTTCGTTTATTAGATAGGCTTCTGTTCCATATAACAAGTATACTGGAGCGAATTGCCCTTTTTTTATACTTTTCCAAACGTCTAATACCAATAGAATCCGCCTCTTTACTATGTATTCTTCTCTAATGGTATAGGTGGATGGACCATTTGACAAGCTATAAAGGGAACTAACCCTTAAAAAGGGCTAGTTCCGGATCTATATGAACACTTTCAAGAAAGGCCCGGGTAATCTTCCTTGAAAGCGGGTAGTGTATTCATGTAGAACAAATAATGAGCTTTTCACTTTCGCTTGCTTTGTTTGTACTTATATTTTGACCTCAAAAATCTAAACTATTTGTGTCAACTCTTGTCAGTAAAGGAAATGAAGAATGAAGCCTGTAGATTTTTTTTTGGTAATGTTTTATACTATTAGCAGAAATAGGAGGGGTAAATAATGAACGAATTCGAAAAGAATGTTCAGTCAAAAACAGATGACGTCGCTGATTCCGCTATGGGATTCATCGGTTCTTTTGTATTTTTCGCTGCCATGTTCACCATAGCTGTCGTCATTAAAGCTGTCGGATCCTGATTTCTTTAACTACATGCACTTATTTTTCCTGATGGAGGCTGCCGCTGCAGTCTCTTTCTTTTTGATTTTCTACATACTATGGAAGTATCTTCCGAAAGGTTCCACTGCTTTTGTAATACTTGTAAATAATAGAACCATCCTCGTCTGTCCTGAACACCTTTATGCCATTTTTCTCAAGATTCGCAATTACGTCTCCATGAGGGTGACCGTAGCGATTATCTTTTCCAACTGAAATAAGTGCCGCTTTCGCCTGTATCTGTTCAAGGAAGGCCGCGGAAGAAGAAGTTTTACTGCCATGGTGTCCAACCTTCAAGATATCCGCCTGCAACTGCGGAAATGTGCTCAATAATTCCCTTTCCCCTTCTTCTCCCATATCACCGGTAAATAACCATGACAATCCCCCAAGCTCCGTTAATAGAACTATGGATGAATCATTCTTATTTTCCTCTTTCTTATATGGACTGAGAACAGCAAACGGCGCTCCTCCTCCCAACCAATTGCCCCCCCTTCTCAGTACAGTCATTTTCAACTTTTTATCTCTTGCCACCGACACAAAATCCATATCCCCATATTGCTCTTCACTCCAGCCTCCAATGATGATCTCCCCAACTTTAAAATTCTCAATCAATTCTTTTGCACTTCCCATATGATCTGCATCCGGATGGGTTAAAATGAGTTTGTCCAATTGGTGGATTCCCTTACTTTTCAATAATGGAATGATGATATCATCCGCGGTGTTGAACTTCTTTCGCTTTTTTGCCCACGTGTCGATTGGAAATGTAATTTGCCCACCCGTATCGATCAAATAATTGCCGCGATTGAACGGCAGGATAATTAAAATGGAGTCACCCTGTCCAACGTCGATGATCTGCACTTCACCAAAAGGAGAGAACCTTTGTAAATTATATTGAAAAAGCAAAAGGACAATCATTATTCCGCACCAGATTTTACTTTTTCCAAAAGATATATCCCAAGTCAGGTATAACCCTAAAAGGGAAATAACAAGTAATACCATCATGATGAAAGATGGTTTTCCAAACGGAATGGAAACCAGCGGCAAATCCGATGCTGCATCCGCGGCTTTATTGCAGAGTACGAATGTGAAATTCAATAATGATATGAGGGGTTGCCCCAAGGGAGGCAACAATAAATGAATAAGGAGGGACATCAGCGAAAGCGGCAGCAATATGATGGAATAAAGCGGAACATACAATACGTTTAGAAACACGCCAAGAAAGGATACTTCAAAAAAGTGGAAAAGTAAAATCGGAAGGGCTGCCAATTGGCAGATGGAACTGATGATGAATAGTTGCATTGTTTTCTTAGGATATTGTAAGAAAATGCTTGGAGACATGATAATGGAGAAAGTGACTGCGAATGAAAGCTGAAAACCTATATCATAGATCATGTTAGGCCGAAAAAACAATAATGCCATATAAGTCAATCCGATTGCGGCACCCGCAGAGAGTCGTTTCTTGAATAACAGGAGAAGAAAGAAAAGCATAGCCATTAAACAGGACCTCACCACAGATGGACTTGCACCTGATAGTAACATGTAAACCGGAAGGAAGATTAAGATGGCCACCATCATTCTTTCCCGTGTAATCCCAACCCTGATGCCGAAGTAAAATAACATCCCCGTTAAAAAACTGACATGGAGACCGGAAATCGCAAGTAAATGAACTAGCCCCAATCGCTGGTAATTAGTAAGGTCGTCTTCATCTATATATGTCTGGTCGCCGAATATGAGAGCTGTGACAAAACCGCTTGATTCTTCTGGAAAGTGTTCCATAATATACGTAATTCCCTTCAGGCGCAAATTACGAATCGAAACCGGAATCGAGTTTTCAGCCTTTTTGCATTCTTCAAAGGAAATGGAATCCGCTTTTAATATCCAATGGATGCCTTGGCGAAAAAGATAACGTTGGTAATCGAAACTGTTTTCATTCCTGTTTTTGTCGGGAATTTGCAATGTCCCTCCAGCCGGACATGATAAACCGATGCGCAGAAACCGACTCAGCTTTTCCTGTTCCAATTCGGTTGTGATTTTATAACGAAGCACTAGCCGTTCACCTTTCTCACCGCGCACGAATCCTTTTAACGAATTTCCATCTATATTCGGTTGGTCGGTAAATGTGATGATGAATCGGCTTTCCGTACCATGATAGGCAGTTTTATTTCGGTGATCGGAGAAGGAGGCAGCCCCTAAAAATATCCCCATGATCACCAAATGAAAACATAGGGCCTTCACGCTTAACCCCACCGAAAAATAAAGGAAACAGAGAAAAATAAGGATAATGATCAGCAGCCTTACATTAAAAAAAGAATGGGCCATAACACCAAATGTAGCCGAAACGGCTAGTAAGACAAGATATCTAGCCATGCCTGCCCCCCGTCCTATTTAATTTTCAAATATTTGATTGGCCTGCTTTTCCAACTCCATTAAATCTTCTTTTGTCAGGTCTGTTCGTTCAAGCTGAGCCAGCAATGAGAATACAAAGTCCTTTTTTTGTTTTCCATTAACATCGATGGCCCCTTTTGCTTCAACTTTCTCGGTCTTGACACCAGCCTGTTTGAATAATTCCAGGGCATATGGATGATTTTTGTAATCCTCCGCATAATAAACAGCCTTTATGCCAGCTTGGATGAGTGATTTACAGCACTGAAGACATGGAAAATGCGTTACATATATTTCTGCCCCATCAGTGGGCACCCCAAATTTCGCACATTGTAAAAGTGCATTCATTTCTGCATGTATCGTTCTGACACAATGATTATCAATTACATAACAGCCGTCATCAATACAATGCGTCCCTCCCGCAATGGACCCATTATATCCCCCCGCAATGATTCGGTTGTCCCTGACGATGGTCGCCCCTACAGTGAGGCGTGTACATGTGCTTCTTAAAGCTAATAAATGGCTTTGCGCCATGAAATATTGATCCCAACTAATTCTGTTCATGTTCTATCCCTATCCCCTTACCGCTAGAATGATTTTCTTCAATTTTACCCTCTTCCTGGCCATTTGTGTAGCATATTCAATCATTCATTTAACTGAAATGGAATCCCGTAACCTTTCAAACGTTTTATCGCCGATTCCCGTTACCTTCTTCAAGTCATCGACCTCCTTGAATTTCCCTACCGTTTCCCTGTATTCCAGGATCGCATTCGCTTTTGATGGTCCAATTCCCGTCAAGGTTTCCAATTCTTCCTGTGTAGCTGTATTCAAGTTCACCAGTCCTCCTGATGTCCTCCCAGAGACGGCATCACCAGACGGTCCGACTTGCATATTCTCCAACTTCCCCTCGTCTTCTTCACCTATTTCCGGAACATAAATGACCATTTGATCTTCGACGATTTGAGCAAAATTCACTTTATCTTTATCAGCCATGTCCGTAAAACTCCCCGCAGCCGAAATCAAATCGATCACCCGGTCACCTGCCTGTGCAGTGAATAGGCCTGGGGACTTGACCGCTCCTTTAACGTCCACTTTAATGATCTCAGGTTCGGCAGGCGTTTCCTCTTCACTTTGTTTAATTTCAGCATCTTTTGCAGTAATGGCAAAGATATCTTCCGTATCAGCCGGATCCTCCCCTTGTTGCAAAAAAAAGTAAATGCCTGCTGCCACAAATGCCACGGCAACAGTTACCACAGTTACCATCATCAATTTCCGTTTAAAAATCGCTTCCATTTCTTTACCTCCTTGTTGGATTTCGCACGATACATTGTCATAGGACAGATTAAAAATACATAGTGTTTCTAGGAGAATCAATCGCTTTAAGTGAGAGGAGTTGATCGGAATTGAAGAAAATCGGTGTTATCGGAACCGGAAATATGGGAACCATTTTAATCGAGGCATGGCTGGAGGCAAAAATATTGAATCCGGCGGATCTAATCATTACAAATCGCACGCTTTCCAAAGCATTGGTACTGAAAGAAAAACACCCTGGTATCAAGGTTGCGGAAAGCGCAGCCGAAATCGTCCAACAAGCTGACTTTATCTTTCTCTGTGTAAAACCATTGCAAATTAACAGCCTATTACAGGAAATCAAACATCATATAAAAAGGGATCAGCTGGTTATTTCCATCACAAGCCCGCTTTCAGTCTCCCAGCTTGAATCCGCCGTGAACGCCCCTTGTGCCCGTTTTATCCCGAGCATAACGAACCGTGTGGGTTCAGGGGTATCGTTACTGAGCTTCAGCAAGAGCTGCAGTAAGGAAAAAGTGTCAGCTTTATTTGATTTGGCCTCTGCCATATCGGCACCGGTCATCATTGAAAACGATATCACCCGGGTAGCTTCCGATATCGTCAGCTGCGGTCCTGCCTTTTTCAGCTATTTAGCACAAGCTTTTATTGACGCGGCTTGCCAAACGACGAAGATAGATAAAGAAACGGCTACGACTTTGACTGAGAATATGCTGGTTGGCTTAGGGGAACTGCTCGGTAAAGGGGTTTATACATTGCCGACCTTACAGGAAAAGGTTTGTGTAAAGGGTGGAATAACAGGTGAGGGGATCAAGGTTTTAGAAGCGGAAACCGGGGAAATGTTCCATCATCTTTTTCAAGCGACACATGAAAAGTTTGCAGAGGATCTTCACGAAGTTGAAAAGCAGTTCGGCCATCCTTATTAATATTCGCAATCAATATCTTTAACTCCTTCTAAAAGTATAAAAAAGAAGAGGTCAGACCTCCGCTCGTACAAGTAAGATGTACGAACGGAGGCTCTTGACCTCTTTATCATTTACTGGCTACAAATAAGATTCTTTCGGTTTCCGCTACAAGCGGTGCGTCTTCAAGGTCCGCCAGAATTTCAGAAACCGTAAAACCTGCTTGCTCCAACCACTTTTTATATTGTTCAACCGGATAGGTCCGTTGATAATGCAACTCATCAAACCGGTCATACAGACCGCTTTCATCATCCCTTACGAAAAAACTTAAATCATGTTCCACACTGTAAGGTTCTTCACCTGGGAAGCAGTCCCATATATAGGATACTTCTTCACCATTGACAGCAAACGTATTATCATGAAAGATTTCTTCCATTTTATAAATGGAATGGACATCAAACAAGAATAATCCGCCATCCTTCAAATGCTCATGAACCCGGCTGAACGTCTTGACTATATCTCCCTCATTACGAAGGTAGTTCAGCGAATCACAAAAAATCGTGACACAATCAAATTGGCCAAGTCCTTCGAGTTCTGCCATATTCTGCTGGAAAAGCGGAATTGATAATCTAAGCTTAACCGCTTTTTCATTAGCAACAAGTAGCATTTCATCAGATAAATCCACACCGGTGACATCGAATCCGTGTTGCGCCAATTCAACGGTCATTTCCCCGGTTCCACACGCTAAATCCAGGACTTTCCTGCCGCCAATTCCGTACTGTTCCAGCTTCGCCGTAAGGATCATCAGCCATTTTTCATAAGGTGCGTCCTTCATCAGTTCATCGTATACATAGGCAAAGCGTTCGTACGTCATGAAGTCAGTTCACTCTCTAGATCTTCAAAAGGTGCATCTCCCCATAAACGTTCGAGGTTATAGTAATTTCTTTCATCCTTATGGAAAATGTGGGCCACTACATCGCCAAGATCAACAAGCACCCATTTCGCCTCGTCAAAACCTTCAAGACGTTTTACATTGATTCCTGATTCATCAGCTTTGCTCTTCATTTCACGAGCTATTGCTTGTACTTGTTTTTCAGAATTACCGTGGCAGATCAAAAAGTAATCCGCTACTAGGGAAATACCTTGCATGTTCAATGCCACGATATCCTCCGCTCTTTTATCGTCCGCCGCTTTTGCTGCAATTACAAGAAGTTCACGTTCAGTCATTACATCTTCTCCTTCAAATTCATGATCAAATCATTATATGTCTTAAATGTGTCAGGGTAAATTGCCTGATTTCTTTTCATTAAAAAAACAACTGTATTCCTTAAAGCCTGAATGACAGCATGATCCAAATTTTGCTTTGCCGTCTGCCTGACTTCATCGACACCGGGAAAAGAACGTCCCGGCTCAATATAGTCAGCAAGGTATACGACTTTATCCAATAGGCTCATGCCAACCCTGCCAGACGTGTGATAGGCAATTGCATCCAAGATTTCAGCGTCCTGAATGCCAGCTTCCTTTTTCACCAGATAAGCCCCGACAGGAGCGTGCCACAGCTCCATATTGTATTCAAGTAGAGCCTGGTCCATTTTTTCAGCGATTATTATTTGCTCCATTTCCTCTTTTGGACGAAATTTTGCATAATCATGGAAAATGGCTGCCAGTTCGGCTTTTTTGACGTCGGCACCATACCGTTCAGCAAGTTCTATCGCTGACTCGACCACACCCAATGTATGAATGTACCTGCGCTCGGTGATTTGTTCTTTGACCAGCGCCAATGCTTTCTCACGATTCATATAAACCATTCCCTTTAATATACTTCACCACTGGATCTGCTATTAAATATTTCACGGTTTTCCCCGTCCTTAACTTCCTTCGTATCATGGAAGACGAAATGAACATCTGGGGGACTTTCACCATCGTGATCGGGTATAAGGTCTTTTCGTTATATCCAGGGCGCTTCACACCGACGAAATTGACCATATGCACCAGCTCGTCGATACGATGCCAATTTGGTAAGTACTCAATCATATCTGCGCCAATTATGAAATAGAACTCATTGGTTGGCTCAAGTTCTTTCAGCAATTTTATTGTGTCATACGTATAAGATGTGCCTTTTCTTTCTATTTCAATACCCTCAATATAAAAAGATGGGTTTCCGGCTAGCGCGTTTTCCAACATGGCCAGCCTGTCCATATCGGTTACTTCCTCCGATTTTTCCTTATGGGGAGGAACGTGATTCGGCATGAACCTGATTTCATCTAGCTCAAGGGCATCCAGCACTTCATTCGCTATAATTAAATGCCCGATATGCGGAGGATTGAATGTACCGCCAAGAATTCCAATTTTTTTCATAGATAGGTTCCTTAAGGTAATTTAAGTTGTTTGTTTTCTTTTGATTCTTTATACAGCACAATTGTGTAGCCGATAATCTGAACCAATTCCGCCCGTGCACCTTTTGATAAAGAAAGTCCCACATCATTGCGGTCCTCTTCACAGTTTTGAAGGATGCTGACCTTGATTAATTCACGTACTTCTAGCGCCTCACCAATTTGCTTGATGAGATTATCATTGACGCCGCCTTTACCAACTTGAAAAATTGGATTGAGGTGATGGGCCTTTGATCGTAAAAATCTTTTCTGTTTTCCTGTTAACATGTGTTACCTCCTAGTTTGTTCAAGACAATATCTGTCATTCTTGCTGTATCCGGCATAATGCCTGTCCATATCTCAAATGCGAGTGCAGCCTGGTTGATGAACATCCCCAAACCATTTTGCGTTTCCGCCCCTTTTTCCCCTGCTTCACGCAGCAGTTTGGTTTGCAAGGGGTTATAGATGATATCACTGACAATTGCGCCGGTTTTAAGCTGGTCGACCTTTAACGGTGAATGATCCAATTCCGGGCTCATTCCAGAAGAAGTCGTTTGGATGATTAAATCATATTGTGATAAGCTTTCTTCCGCTTCGATAATCGAGAGTGCCTTCGATACTTTATCATATGGGCAATCAGAAACAAGCTGGGCCGCTCTTTCCTTTGTCCGGTTTGCAATATCAACTTGCTTTACCCCTTCTTTTACAAGGGTAAAATAAATCGCACGCGCAGCACCGCCCGCTCCGATCACTAACGTTTTTTTAGCCTTGATGTCACTTGATATTTCATCGCATAAAGATTTGAAAAATCCTTTTCCGTCTGTATTATACCCTATAAACCGACCATTTTTGTTAACAACCGTATTTACAGCCCCGATTGCAAGGGCCAGTTCATCCACTTCATCAAGGAAAGGAATGATTGAAGTCTTATGAGGAATCGTGATGTTAAACCCTTCTATACCAAGGGCTTTCATGCCTTTCACGGCATCGTTCAAACCTTCTTTCGTCACATGAAAATGATGATAAACCGCTTCTATATTTTCTTTTTCAAATGCATCATTATGAATGTCCGGTGACATCGAATGTGCAATTGGATCTCCCATTACCCCATATATCTTTTTCATAGACTTGACGACCCCTATATTTAGATTAATGATTTGCGAACGATCACATTGACGCCCTTTGGAACATGTGCAACGATTTTCGCTCCCGGCTCATTGACCGTCACCCAGCCAAGACCAGAAAACACAATATCCATTTTACCATCTTTCAAGGAGAACTCATGTGGAATCAGCTTCGGAAACTCCTCGATTTGTTCAGGCCGTGGGGGCGTCAGTAATTCCCCGGCATGGTTTTTATACAATTCATCGGCATTTTCGAGTTTTGTACGGTGAATATTCAATTCATTCGAAAGGTAGCAAGTCAATGAACGCCTTCCGCCTGAGACATAGTCCAACCGGGCCAACCCTCCGAAAAATAGCGTCTGCGCTTCATTCAGTTGGTACACTCTCGGCTTGATTTCCTTTTTCGGCATAATCACCTTGAAGTCCCGTTTGTCCACATAGTGAGCCATTTGATGATGATTAATGATTCCCGGTGTATCGATCAACGCCTGTTCATCATCCAAAGGAATTTCGATCATATCCAAGGTAGTCCCTGGGAAGTGGGAAGTCGTGATGATATCACTTTCTCCGCTCACTTCTTTTATAAGACGGTTTATGAAAGTCGATTTCCCTACATTCGTACATCCCACCACATAAACATCTTTACCTCTCCGATACCGCTCAATCGCATCAGCCGCTTCAAGTATGTGCTTTCCCTTTTCTGCACTGACAAGCAGGACATCAACCGGGTTAAGACCCAATTCCTTGGACGATTGCTTCATCCAATTGATCAACTTGTTCGGTTTTACGGATTTAGGCAATAAATCAACCTTATTTCCGATCAGAAGAACATCATTTCTTCCTACAAATCGATGCAGGCCAGGCAGCCAGCTTCCATTGAAATCAAAAATATCGACGATTTTGACGATTAAAGAGTCGGTTTCGCCTACTTTATTCAAGATTTTCAGGAAGTCATCGTCTGTTAAGGAAACATCTTGAACTTCGTTATAATGTTTCAATTTAAAGCAGCGCTGACAAACGATGGTCTCCTTTTCCAGAGCTGATTTAGGGGCAAAGCCCAATTCCTTCGGATCTTCAGTCTGGACCTTCACACCGCAGCCGATGCACGCTAATTCTTGATGATTGTTCAATTGTGATCCTCCCATTCTATCATTCCTTTTCGTTTAAAAAACGCCATGATCTTTCTTTCAAAATAACGATTGATCCTTGTTCTGAATTCGTCGGTTTGTGCTACAGGGAGCACTAAGATCGTATGAAACCCGCCTCTGTTCCCTCCCAATACATCCGTCAATAACTGATCGCCGATTACGACCGTTTCTTCCAATTTCAACCCCATTGTCTTACGGGCCTTATGGAAAGCTCTTGCCATCGGTTTTCTGGCCTGGAAGATAAACGGAATGTGAAGCGGATCGGAAAAAGCCCGAACCCGATTTTCATTATTATTGGACACAATCGTCACTAAAATCCCATGATCCCGCATATTGTCGAACCATTTGATTAAATCGGGGGTGGCAGTTGGCCTGTCCCATTCAACGAGAGTATTATCCAAATCGGTAATGACTCCCTTAATCCCTCTTTTTTTCAATTCTTGAGGATCTATATTAAAAATGCTTTTAACATGTTCACTCGGCAAAAATAATTTAAGCATATTGACACCTCTATATTTTCGTTAAAATTTACCGTCTCCATCATATCGAATTTTCAGCACACTTTCAAAAAAAATTAGGAAAGAAAGGCCGTCGGTAAAGAAACATCATAATGTATGTTTTCTAATATGGAAAGGCATTTTTCATTAAATAATGGGAAATTTGCAGTCTGACCAGAACAAAAGAACTAATTATTCATAAAAGATTTCGACAAAAATTTCATTTATTCAATCTGTGGATAACTTTACTAACATTTTCCATACTGATGTGCACCATTTCCCCTACCTTGTAAACAACTTAACCACAAGTTATCCACTTTCAACTGTGGATAACAGAACGATTGTTCTCCACGTTTATTTCTGATACAGTAGGGGTACATCAAGGAAGACTTATCAATATATGCAAGTAAACACCAAATTATTACTCGCAATCCCAATTGGAGGTGAGCAGCCGCAAATGGCGTTCTGATGCAAAAACTATCTGATGACCTGTTGCTTGAATCCTATTTTAAAGCACAGAATTTAAAGTTGAGTACCGATTTCATCCGCCTCATAGAAACGGAAATTCATCGAAGATCCCTGACACATAAAATCCGATCAATATTTTAATATGAAATACATAGGCTGACATCAAATGTCAGCCTCTTATTTTCATTTGAAGTTAGACGGCCCTCATGAATCCGATTGTTTCACCCACACGGACATCTGCGGGAATGGATATGTTTCCTTCAAGTTCAAAACTTCCTTTTTCAAAAAGAAGAACCACTGTGGACCCAAAGCTGAAATAAGAAAATTCCTGTCCTTTTTCCAATTCATCCGATTCATCAGTAATGACGATCGAATTTATGAACATGGCCCCGACTTTCACCATTGCCAGACTTCCCGCTTCATTTTGAAGTTCAGTTATTGTCCGGTAATTTTTTGATAAAGGCTCTTTTCCATATTTCATGCCCCATTTATTAACGGGGTACGATTTCCTTCCAAGGGTCCAACGTTTGACCACGGAACCCTTGATTGGTGCATGGATCCTATGGTAATGACTCGGGCTTAAGTATAGCACGAGATATTTGCCCCCTAAGTACTTTTCCAAACAAAGCTCATCCCCGAGCATTTCCTCCATTGAATATACCTTTCCCTTAACGACGATATTTTTATCAGCGCGTATCTCCCCTGAATCCTCAAGAACACCGTCCACAGGACAAGCTACCGCAGAAGGAACTGCCGTAATTGGCCTGGCATCCGCTTTTAACTGCCTGGTAAATAGCTCGTGCAGGTTCGTATAAGCTTTTACCTCCTTACCAAATTCCTGTTGATTAAGATTAAATGTTTTTACATAAAATAAAATTAAGGGCCTGCTCCAACGAGATTGGCTAAAATGCTTTAATAAACCCGATGAATACTGACCATTCGTCAGTTCAATAAGAATGCGATACAAAGACTGAAACAAATAAAACCACTCCAAAATGTAAAATTATTCTAAATTCCCCTTGCATAAATTGTGTTAAATAAAATATTATTATATAATAAATACTTATGTTTACTATATTTTGTTTTAATTTGTTTCATTTGAAAGGAGTGAAAAGATGTTTTTATTACACGCCCTAGATCAATCCATTAAAAAATTGAAAGCACAAACAGCAAATATACTTACTTTAATTAATTTATCCCTTGGTGGATTTGCGATAATTGCCGTAATGCACGGCCAATTGAATTTAAGCCTGTTATTAATTTTCCTGGCTGCCCTTGCAGATCGCTTTGACGGTATGGTTGCTCGGAAATTCAACATTGAATCGGAATTGGGTAAGCAACTTGACTCGATGTGTGACATCATATCCTTTGGAGTCGCACCAGCTCTATTATTATACCAAGGAATATTAATAGAATTCGGAGCACCTGGCACACTCTTCACGGTTTTCTATATTGGCTGTGGCGCATTTCGTCTCGCCCGCTTCAATATAAGTGAAAGCAATGGATATTTTACAGGAGTGCCAATTACGGTTGCGGGCTGCATCGCTACTTTAAGTTATCTAGCCATCCCGTATTTCCATCCGGTCTTTTTCTTATCCCTCATGATTATATTATCATTACTTATGGTCAGTCCATTTAAATTGAAGAAAGTTTAAATAAGAAAGGCGGATGTCCTATACCGGACATCCGCTTTTTTCATTCATATTCCCTCCGAAAACCCATCTCAAGCTTTTCGGACCAGGGGGTCGGTCAAGCGCAAGAATTCTTCTACATCCTCCATACAGGCATTGACCGCTTCTTCCCAAAAATCCCGGGTCTTCAAATCGACGCCTAAATGTTTCTTCGCCAAATCCTCGACCTTCATCGAACCGGTATCCTTCAATAGAGCGATATATTTTTCTTCGAATCCTGCTGGTTCTTTCAGGGCATTCGCGTATATGCCTAATGAGAATAAGTATCCGAATGTGTACGGAAAATTATAAAATGGTACACCTGTAATATAAAAATGGAGCTTTGAAGCCCAGAACGTTGGATTATAATCACTTAAAGCATCGCCATAAGCTTCTTTTTGTGCCTCGACCATCAGTTCATTCAACCGTTCGGCACTGACATACCCTTGTTTCCTCTCATCATAAAACCTTGTTTCGAATAAGTAGCGGGCATGGATATTCATCAATAATGCCACGGATCGCTGAATTTTATCTTCTAAAAGCACCAGCTTTTCTTCCTCACTGGCAGCTTCCTTCACAGCTGCATCCGCAACGACCATTTCAGCAAAAGTAGAAGCGGTTTCAGCAACGTTCATGGCATATGACCGATTCAATGGATGGATCTCCCTCATCGCATATGAATGGAATGCATGTCCCAATTCATGGGCCAATGTCGATACATTGGATGGGGTTCCCGAATACGTCATGAAAATTCTTGACTGCTTATTTAATGGAAAGCCGGTGCAAAAACCGCCTGGTCTCTTACCTGGTCTGTCCTCCGCTTCAATCCAGCTGTCTTCAAAAGCTTTTTGGGTGAAGTTTGCTAATTGAGAGCCGAACTTAGAGAATTGCTGTATGATGAATTCTGCACCTTCTTGATAATCCATTACTTTGGTCTCTGCTGTAACAGCGAGCGGTGCATCCAAATCCGCCCAACTTAATTTATCCAAATCCAGTAACTCCGCTTTCCTTTCTAAAAACCTCACAAGCGGCTCCTTATGATCGGCGATTACATTCCACATGCTTTCGAGAGTTTCTTTTTTCATCCTCCCTATTTCAAGAGGCTCTTTCAAAATATCATCCCAGCCCCGTTTTTCATTCACACTGAGACGAAATCCGGCCAAATGGTTCAAAGTCCGGGCAAAAAGGTCACTTTTTCCCTCCCAAGCCTGTTCCCACGCAGTAAATAATTCTTTCCGGTTCCTTTCATCAGGATCGGAAAATTTATTCGCCGCTTGGCCTACGGAAAGCTTTTCACCTTTATAAGGGATGGTCATTGAACCGACGATCGTATCATACATTTGGCTCCAACCTTCGAAACCGTCCATGGCCAATTGAGTGATTAATGATTCTTCCTTCACGGAAAGCTTTTCCTTTGCCTTTTCCCGACGTTCATTCAATACGAATTTCAATTCATTCAATGGTTCTTTTTCGAGGATTTTTTTAAAGAAAGCATCATCAAGCTGTATCAACTTTTCATCCAGGTTGCTTAACACCATTTTTAGTGAAGCGACTATCTTCATCTGTTTGATCCGCAGCTGACCAGCCTTTTTATCCTGTGCATTTTGAGCTTCAAGGCAGCCGATGAATGCACTTGCCTGCGTGGATTTCATATTTGTATTTTTAAAAAGATCAAATGCCTGGATTAAACTGCTCTCATCATTTCCTTCAGGATTGATATTGCTTACAATTCGGTCTAATTCTTTTACCTCGTCGTTTATTTCATCTAAAAAAATCAGGAACTCCTTAGAAGAGCTTCCTCCTTTAAAAAAGATATCCAAATCCCATGTCAAAGAATATCCCATCATGCATTGCCCCCTTTTTATCACTAATCCCATTATAGAGGTAAATGCAACATTTTTCTAATTAAAAGGAATTTTCAGTATTTTGTCGGAACATTTTTCTATATCCCGGATTAAAAGCATGTTATGATGTATATATTCTTGGGAAAGGGGCGGTTGATTCATATGAAATTCTTCATTCACATGTCTGCCATCATCCTGCTCCTTTGGACACTGCCCATACAGTTCCATCATCATGCACAGCAGCTAAACATTGAGGAACATACCGATGTTCACCATTGGGATAAGGCCGACAAGAAACAGCCTTTCGTGCCTTCCTTTAGTTCCTGGCAAACACTTACCATTATTCTCTTTTTCGAATTTTCCATTTTGGGTTTTCTTTATTTTCACTCAAATCTTCGCCGACGATATCTCAGCCCTGTTTTTTTCCAGGCGAATTACGTAGCCTTACGCTCTGACATTTTATAAAAATTAAAATGGAGGAGTGATTCATATGTGGTTTCGCTTTATTATGATAGGGTTCTTATCTTTAACCGCTTCACGCATGTTCCTTTTTCAAGGAATCGAGATTTATCACGCTTTTGCAGATATGATCAGAAATAAATATTAAAAAAAGAGTGCGGGGAAATTTTCCCGCACTCTCTTTGCCTTTTACCATCCTATCCTTTGGCTTTCTTTTCCTTCTCTTTTTCTGCCCTGTAAAATTCGTGGAACATCTTCATTAAGGCACGTTTTTCGATCCTTGATACATAACTGCGGGAAATGCCAAGCTCTTTAGCGATTTCCCTCTGGGTTTTTTCCTTTTTCAAATCCAGTCCGAACCTGCCTACAATGACTTCCTTTTCGCGTTCATCCAAAATATCAATATACTTTTTCACTTTTTCAATTTCCATATTGAGCTGAATCGTATCGATGACATCTTCCGATTCCGATTTCAGTACATCGATTAAACTGATTTCATTTCCTTCTTTATCTTGACCGATCGGATCATGCAGGGAAATATCTTTCTTCGTTTTCTTTGTCGCCCGTAAATGCATCAAGATCTCATTCTCAATGCATCGCGCCGCATATGTGGCCAGCTTCGTACCCTTCCCATCCGAATAACTCTCAATGGCCTTTATCAAACCAATTGTCCCAATCGAAATCAGATCCTCTGTATCTTCGCCCGTATTCTCGAATTTCTTGACGATATGGGCAACAAGTCTGAGATTATGTTCGATCAGGATGTTACGGGCATCACCATCTCCCTCGCTCATTAGCTTCAGATATCTCTTTTCATCCTGAGATGACAAGGGCTGGGGAAAAGCGTTGTTTTTCACATAGGAAACGAATAAGTAAAATTCTTTGATAATATAACCAACAACTGTAAGTATTCCGGGCATTGGTTCCATCCCCCGTTTCTTTGGCTTCCCTATTTCATACCTATGCAACAGTGGGCTTGTTCGTGTCTGTCCCACTAAAAGAAATAATGAATGGTGTTAAATGTTCAAACCAGCCTGGTTGTATTCCCAAACGAACGAAGGAAAATGTTCATATAATGATAGGGAATTTTTTAGGGAAAGGGGGTTTTTTACGATGGGATATAACTATGGACCATACGGATGCAGCTATGGTTATCCGGCTCCTGCGCCTTGTTATGCAGGGCCCGGCTACGGCTTTGGTTATGGCCTGTTTATTGTCCTCCTGATTTTATTGCTCATTTTCGGGTTTTGGTGGCTGCCGGGATGCGGATGTGGTTTTGGAGGTTCAGGTCCGTGCTGCTGATACAGGCAAAGAAAAAAACTCGGCCCGAGTGCCGAGTTTTCCCATTTACATATTCACTTCCAACGTTGCAGTTCCGAATTAAGCAGCGTCATAACCATTAATCACCATACCTTCACTTTATCATGTTTCCAATGGCCTTTTTCCGCTGTATAACCATGCACTGGCAGATCCGTTAGCCGGTATCCTTCTCCTGCCAATAGCAACGCTTCTCTCCTTTTACATATAACAAGTTCAACATATTAACCTCCACCTTTCTTAATTTTTTTTGAACGGAATACCAACCTCGTATATTTTTTAGAAAAAAGGACGATGTTTCAACGCTTTATCTAGATGTTCTTCTCGAATCTTTTGGATTCTCTCCTGTTGCAAACATTCCTCGGCAGTCATTTTTTTCATTTTAATCGTGATTGTGAAAAAAAGCATATTCAGTGTCATAATATCACCTCCTTTAAGGGAGCGGCCCAACAAAAAGGCATAAAAAGGCCGCAGAAAGTTACGTCCTCCTGCGGCCTTTTTTAGAAAATATAAAAAGGCCGCAGGATAAAACACTTCTCCCTGCGGCCGTTATGTCTGAATGATTAATAAAGCCAAATTGCTTTAGAAATATTCCGCTTGGCACAGGTCGAAAGTTATGTGATTGTCAATTGAAACGGACCGGCTAATAGTGGCGACTCCATATAGATACAATGTCATTTTCTTCGACCTCCTTTGGAATATTTTTTATTACTTGGTAAGTATATCCACAAATTCGATATTTGTAAACGGTTTTTGCCTATTTTTTTAAAATTTCCATCTTTTTCCCCATTTTCAAGAGCTATTATTACCTAAAAAGGCAAGCAGTATGGTAAATCTGCCCCTATTGGGAAACAACGTTAGTAAAAAAAAACCTGATTCCATTAAAGAATCAGGTTTGCTTCTATTATTGTAAAGAGTCTTGGTCATCCATTTCGGCCAAAGTCTTTTTGTATTTTTTGGATAATGAGAAAAATACTATGGACATGCACAGGAACGTTATGGTCGCTCCCATATAGACATATGTGTCAATCATCGCTTTGTCGCCAGAGGGAAGGATGGTTCCTAAATAGAAAAACGAACCCACACATAACAAAGTGATCGCAAATTGTTTAAAATCGACCATTTTCGAACGCAGCAATGCAACCGTTTGTTTTTTGCGGTTTTTCATGCCATTCCACCTTCTTTCAAGCTTATAAGATATCAATATCTCATTCTACCATATTTATTCCAAATGACAGGGGTGTAAATAATGGCAGTCAGCAATGAAGCGATCCTTCTCCGATTATCCTTGCAGCGCTTGTTCCAAGTCTTCCAATAAGTCTTCAACATCTTCCAGACCTACTGAAATACGAATCAACCCATCCGTTATTCCTAGCTCTGCACGGCGCTCAGCCGGAATGGAAGCATGTGTCATCAAAGCCGGAATGGAAATTAAGCTCTCCACTGCCCCCAGACTTTCCGCAAGCGTAAAGAATTTCACTTTATTCAAAACGGATTCGGCTTTTTCGGCACTGCCGACGTCAAATGAAACCATACCGCCGAATCCACGCGATTGTTTTTTGGCAATATCATGATTGGGGTGGTTTTCAAGACCCGGGTAATAGATTTTCGAAACCTCTTTATGCCCGGATAGGAAACGGACGATTTCAGATGTATTTTTTTCATGTTCTTCCATCCTGATTCCCAGCGTCTTAATGCCTCGCATAAGCAACCATGAATCCTGAGGCCCTAGCACGCCGCCTGTAGAGTTTTGGATGAAATGAAGGTCATTGCCAAGATTCTCATCATTCACCACGACAAGACCCGCTACAACATCGCTGTGTCCCCCCAGGTACTTCGTGGCGCTATGAAGCACGATATCGGCTCCAAGTGAAAGCGGATTTTGCCAGTATGGCGTACTGAAGGTATTATCCACAATGGTGAGGATACCGTTTTCTTTAGCTACTTTCGTTACTTCTTCCAGATCGGTGATTTTCAATAATGGGTTGGTCGGTGTTTCAATGAACAATGCCTTCGTATTGTCCTTTATCTCTTTTTCGATCGAGTGGATGTCACTCGTATTGATGAACGTAGCTTCCACCCCGAAGCGGTTAAGCACTTTAGTGATGACCCGGAAAGACCCTCCATAAACATCATCGGTCATCAATACATGATCACCTTGACTGAACAGCATCATAACCGCGGTCATCGCTGCCATTCCTGATCCGAAGGCAAAACCTCTTTTTCCTTCTTCGAGATCCTTGATCAATTCTTCGAGGGCATGGCGGGTTGGGTTGCCCGTACGGGAATATTCATACCCCCGATGGTTCCCCGGACCATCCTGTTTATAGGTGCTCACTTGATAAATCGGCACCGAAACCGCTCCTGTTTTTTCATCACCAAAAATGCCGCCATGGATCAATTGTGTTTTTTTTCTCATTTCATATACCTCCCTGATAAATTTTTTTGCTTAAGTATCGTTCACTGGAATCCGGAAATATGACGACGATATTCGACCCCCGGGGTACCTTTGCCGCTTCTTTCATGGCCGCTGCAAAGGCCGCACCTGAAGAACTGCCGACAAGTAGGCCTTCTTTAATCGCCAATTCCTTTACCATATGGAAAGCATCACGATCGCTTACCGTATGGATTTGGTCAAAATACGTTTCATCCATATAGGCAGGTAAAAATTCCATCCCGATCCCCTCTGTTTTATGGGGTCCTGCCTTGCCGCCGTTTAAAATCGATCCTTCTGGTTCGACTATGACCGTTTTGACAGCAGCGTCCTTTTCTTTTAAATATCGCGATGTTCCCATGAATGTCCCGCCCGTCCCGGCACCTGCTACAAACACATCCACATCGCCTTCCATCTGTTCCCATATTTCAGGTCCCAGCGTTTTATAATATGCATCAGGATTGGATGGGTTGGCGAACTGCTGGGGACAATATGATCCCGGAATTTCAGCCAGCAGCGCCTTAGCCTTTGCGATTGCTCCTGTCATTCCTTCCTCTGTCGGTGTCTGGATCACATTCGCTCCAAGGGCACGCATCAATTCCTGTTTCTCGGCACTGAATTTCTCCGGAACGCAAAATATCACGTCCACTCCACTGTTTATCGCAGCCAACGCCAAGCCAATCCCAGTATTTCCGGCAGTCGGTTCGATGATCGTCCCGCCCTTTTTCACCTTCCCAGTCTGTAACGCTTGGGCTAACAGTTCTTGACCAAGCCGATCCTTCACACTGCCTCCCGGATTAAAGTATTCGAGTTTGGCAAAGATACGGACCTCATCCGGAAGCGGGAAATGGGTGATTTCCATCATCGGCGTTTTCCCTATCAACTCATGAATATTTTGAAAGACTTTCATACTCGGACACCCTTTCATAGTTATCCTACCAACTTAATGAGAATTATGCAATAAAGAATGATCAGCAGAAAGGCTTCCGCTGATCACTTACCATTCATTTCATTTTTTCAACCATTTTCAAAATCAGTGCCGCTGAATGGAGAGCCGCAGTTTCCAGGAATTTATCAAAGGAAATATTGGACTCCTTACCTGCAATATCCGAAAGGGAACGAATGATGACAAACGGTGTCTTGAATTGGAAGGCTACCTGTGCAATGGCTGCCGCTTCCATTTCCACCGCGTATAAATCGGAGAATTTCCCTCTGACGAATTCAACCCTGTCAGGATCATTCATGAAGGAATCCCCCGTCACGATCAACCCTTTTGCCACTTGTATATCCTCGATTTCTTTTGCCGCTTCTTCCGCTATCGCGAAAAGCTTCTCATCCGGAGTGAAAGCTGCAGGCAGCTGAGGGACTTGACCGTATTCATATCCGAAAATCGTCACATCGACATCATGATGGCGCACTTCCGAGGATATGACCACATCCCCTACATTAAGTGCTGGATGATAACCGCCGGCAGAGCCAGTATTGATGACCGCATCCGGTTTGAATTTTTCTAACAGGATCGCAGTGGACATTGCCGCATTCACTTTACCGATTCCCGATTTAAGCAAAATGACCTCGACACCATTCAATGTGCCTGTATTGAACTCGGAACCGGCAATGGTCACCTGCTCCAAACCTTCCAATTTATCACGTAAAATCGTAACTTCTTCTTCCATTGCTCCGATTATGGCTACCTTCATTAGTAAAAACCTCTTCCTATAATTTTTCCGCCTCCATAATCCAGACAAATTGATTGCAGCGTTCGAAGTTCACCTTATATCCGTTTGCTTCAAGCACTTTTTCCAAAAAAGGAATCGTAGTATAATATTCGGTTTGCAAATCGTTTGCCAAATTATGAAAGCCTGCCTCGCTTGCATCTTGAATCGCTTGTTCATGCGCTTCCCTTGATTGATACATCGTATCCGCAAACACTATTTTACCACCAGTATTCAGTAACTTTCCATAGTTGGCTATAGCTTTTTCTTTTTCTTCATCGGTTAAATGATGAAACGCGTACGTACTCACAATCGAATCAACCTGTTCCGGCTTCGGAAAATCGATGAAATCGCCATCCACAACTTCTGTTCTTCCGTCCAGCTTGCTTACCGCTATTTCCCTCATCGCAGGTGAAGGTTCTATTCCCGATACCTTCAGGCCTTTCTTCAAAAGTCTTTCCGTCAAGTTCCCGGTACCTACTCCGAACTCCAGCACATGGCCATGAGCCCGATCCGTGACGCTGTCCAATATACTATCATAATGTTTAAATACCTCTTGATACTCAATATCGTGTCCACCAACCGTTTCATCATACGATTTCGACCACTCTTCAAATAAATCTATAAATTCTCTGCCCATTTTTAATCACCTTTTATGATAAGATAATAAAACCTATAAGCATAGTATGAAATAGACACTGAAACAGTTCTTGTTTTTAGGCAAATCATTCATTCGGTTCAGATTCGGCCAAAATGGTGTTAAACTATCAGTATCTGAATGTTGGAGGGGAACAGTCATGAGTTTTCAACTCGACTTAAACTTATTCGAAGATAAAATAGAATTTTTCGAGGCAGAGAGCATTAAGAATCTTGAAGAAAAAATTCAATCACAAATTGAAATCAATAAAGCAATCATGCTTCAGGTGGAATCCGTGTCACACCAAATGTATGTAAGTGAAGAAGGCAGACGTTTTTATAGTGCAGTCGTCCACTTTAAAGCAAAAAAGTGATCACCATGAAAAACCCCCGAAAGTGAAATTCCTTTCGGGGGTTTTCTTATATAATTTTTGACCATTACCTTTTATCGTTTGTCTTCAGCTCTTCGACTTTTACAGGTTTCCAACCTGATCCGTCCACCCATTCAATATAAACGCGGTAGGTTTTAGGATTATCGCCTTCAGAAACTGTACCGATTGCCGTGCTGGGCGAACCGCCGTTTTGCAGCCACCATAGCTTCATGCTGCCTTCATCGATTCCAGCCCCGCTTGCTATGGCTTTACTCATTTCATTCCAATCGACCGAGCCCTTTTCGAAGCTTGTAGTGTGCTCCCCGGATTGCTGAGTTCCAACTGGTTTCCAGCCCTCACTCGTATATGTAGCCGCAACATTGCCATCGCCGCTGCCGTCCACTTCCACAAGTTCGGCATCTCCTGCTTTTTCTGGATCTGCACCATCTTCAGCTTTATCTTCTGCATCTTCCTCGGTTGTTTTACTATCTTCTTCTCCTGAATCTTCTTCTTTTGCTTTACTATCTCCTACTGCGTCTTCCTTCTCAGAATCCGTTTCTTCTTCTTTGCCAGATGGCTTGTCCGCTACTTTCCCCGAATCTGTATCGGCGATTTGCTTTGGTTCAGTCGTGGCTTTTTTTGAATCCGTGCCATCATCACTTAAGAAAATCGAGACTGCGACAATGACGATTAAAATGGAAACGATGGTGATTGCAATATTATATATTTTATTTACTTTTCTTTTTTGATCTCTCTGATTGAAACGTGAGCCCAAGGTCCATTCCTCCCTTACCATTTCTTACTGCCTCATTTTAACATGATTTAGCCCGAGATAGAAGGGAAGGGTTTCCTACACTTTTCGTCAATTCTCGTTTTTGTCCTGGTCCTTGGAGTACAGGACTTTTACAATATCTGAAAAAAGGGGCGTCATGCTGGAACTGTTTTCCTTCGTTTCAAAACTTACGGTAACAAGAGCATATTTGGGATCTTTATATGGAAAGTAGCCCGCAAACCATTTATTCAGCTGCCCTTTTTCGATATTGGTCTGAGCCGTTCCAGACTTTCCAGCGACCTCCACAGGCAAATCCCTCAAGGATGCGCCCGTCCCTTTCTCTTCCGTCACGACCTTCCTAAGAAGATGCTGCATCTTCATCGTTGTATATGGAGACAGTGTCTCGCCGCCAATACTTTGATTCGGAAAATCGACTACGGTCGTACCATTGTTAAATTCGACTTTGGATACGGCTTTGACCTGTTCCTTCTTGCCGCCGCGGGCAATCGTTGCCATCATATTCGCTATCGCGAGCGGTGTCGTTTGGACATCCTGCTGGCCAATTGCTGTTTTGGCAATCATTTTAGGATCTTTTTTTAAATCGTCATCATGCCAGACCTTCCCGGTTTGTTCATGATGCAATTGAGTCACTTCCGTGTGATAGACGTCCCCTTGCCACCCCGATTCACCAACAAGCCCTAACATTTTTGCATATTTGTCCAAAAATTCGGGATCCTTCTCTGCTATTTCCTGTGACAATTCGGCAAAAGTCCTGTTGCAGCTCTGGGCAAAGCTATTTTCAAAATTCAGCATGCCCAGTTCCCTCTGTTTATCCGTTTTGCCGTCTATCGTCAAATTACAATTGAATGTCCTGGTGGGACTGGCCGCTTCATAATCGATGGCAGCTGCTGCCGTGACCGTTTTAAAGACGGAACCCGGCGTTTTTTGAGTCAGCATCATATTGACGGCCCCTTCGCCATTCGGATCTTTTATATTAAGCGCCGGACGTGATACCATTGCGACAATTTCACTTTTTTCGATATCGATCAGTACGAGACCGCCTTTTTTTATCCCGCGTTCATCGACGAGCTTCTCCGCTTTCTCCTGAATTTCTTTATCGATCGTCGTCACGACCTTCACCGGGTAAAGCGGATTTGCAGGTTCCACATATTTAACATCGACACCGAACATCGGGCCTCCACTGGCGTCCACATGAAAAACGAGCTTGGATTCCCCAGCGGAAAGCAAGAACTCATCGAAGGTCCTTTGCAACCCCGTATTGCCTATTTTCGTTTCAGGAGATAAATTCATGTCCGGATAACGTTTTTTCTTTTCCGCATCCGATATATTCGTCGTTCCGATCAATTGCGCTGCAGGGGTTTGATCAGGATATAATTTCTCATTCACGGCAAAAACCCCGGGAATCTTCAATTCATTGATTGCCTTCGATTGACTGGGCGTCAACTCTATCGGTTCATCCCCGCCAAATACGAATGGTTCATCCGCTTGTTCTATCGCCCGTTTTAACTCCGCTTCCGATTTGCCTATTATCGAGGCCACTTCTTCTATGGGCCATGTCATTTTTTTTAAAAATGGAAATAGGACGAGCGTCGGGATTTCTTCATGTGCAAGCGGTTCACCATTTCTGTCATAAAACTTTCCGCGTCCATCATCAATCTTTAATATCTGTGAACGCTGATTCACGCTTGCTTCTAACAGGTTCACATCATGCTTTGAAAAAGATTCTGTCGATACAAGTTGGATGTAGGCAAGCCTGCCTATGAGCATCAGCATGAAAGTGGTCAAAAAAACAGCCAGCAACCTCATTCGTTTCTTTTTCATAAAATACACCTCGTAACCATTGTTGACGAGGTGCGAATTTTTAAACAATTATGAACAAATTTAACGCGGCACTTTTTTGATAAAAAAGAGGATGCCCCAAGGACACCCTCTTTTGCTTTTATTTAGTCGATGGATACAATCTTCACGCTCATTTCGCCGCCAGGTGTCATGATCGATACCTTGTCGCCGACCCTTTTCCCCATCAGGCTTTTCGCGATCGGTGAATCATTGGAGATTTTCCCTTCGAATGGGTCCGCCTCTACGCTTCCTACGATGGAATATGTTTCTTCGTCTCCATTTGGAAGTTCCACGAATGTTACCGACTTCCCTAGAGAAACTGTATCTGTATTCGAATCATCGCCCTCAATGATTTTTGCATTGCGGATCATGTTTTCGATTGTTGTAATGCGTCCTTCAACGAAAGCCTGCTCTTCTTTTGCGGAATCGTACTCTGAGTTCTCGGAAAGGTCCCCAAAACTGCGGGCGATTTTGATTCTTTCCACCACTTCTTTACGTTTAACCGTTTTTAACTGTTCCAGTTCCTGTTCAAGCTTTAACTTACCTTCTTTAGTCATTGGATATTCTTTTTCAATTGCCAAAACCCTTCACTCCTTCAAATTCTTTACAGCAAGCTTTCGCTGTGACAAGTTTATGTACTATATAGTGCTTAACCCTGAAATCGAGTCAAAATATATAATTGCGCGACTTAAAAAGTACGCGCTTCGATACTAAGAAACAATCCGTTCCTTAGTATATAAACCGACTGCTGAGCAGCCGGTTCGTTCTGTATCAAGAATAGAGTATTGCGTTTTCCAACATTTGTCCAGTCTTTCCCAATAAATAAATGGGATTATTTAAATAAACGGAGGAAAATTGCACCTATCATTATTTATGCTATGTTATTACAAAAAAGACTTTTGTTCAAGGATTGTTTGAATTTTTGTCACCATAAGGTCAATTGTTATATGGGATAAAGGGTAGTATTCCATCTTTATTTAGATGCAATACATAGGAGTTTGACGAATACCTGAAACCACTTTATTGCAGATGATTATAGATGAAAATTTATAATCGGTGGGCAATTGGTGGGCGAACCATTATCTCATATAACAAAAGAGCACAGCGTGTATAAGTAGTGTTGGTCGCACTCTTATACCGTCCGCCTACTCACGATAGGCAAACATTTGCTGTACCCTTATCCACATTTTACAATATGTGTTGGATAGGAGCAATGTTTGTCATGATCAATTATGGTGAACATTGCTTTTTTGTTTCCGAAAAAGGAGACAGCATATTAATGAAGAAACGTATAAACGTAATCGCAAACGAAGAATCATACAATAACCTATCTTCTTTCATATATATAGAAGAATTAAATAAAACAGTACGAGTTTATAGAAAACTTATTCATGAGGGTATTAAGCGTGTTGATGTACAAGCAAGACTTATTGCACTCCTGGATCTTTTAAAGCGTCACAGCTGCAAGCAAATCGGTGTGAGCTATATGTGTAAGAATACAATTGCAGCCAAGCTTGAAGTTTCATATAAAACAGTTCAACGTTTAATGAAGAAACTTGAAGACCTCGACATGATCCGCCAGGTGCACATGAAAAGAAAAAAAGATATGATGCAAACAGCTAACGCTATTATCATTCAGCCTGTGAAAGAAGAAATGTCCGACAAGGCCCCTGTGAAAGAGTCCAAGAAGTGTCCGGCCATTAAAACAACTACTTCTTTCTTAAAACAAAATATTAAAAACAATAAACGTAAAACAGTTGCTCAATTCTCTCATGTGGGTAATTCTCTAGATAACTCACTAAAACAAGCGAATTTTGTTGCCCATTGGGTTCCAGGTGTATTTAGTAACCTAGTAGGTTCATTCTACGAAAAAGCTGAAACTATACAGGAATTTTGGAAGGTTATTAAGCAATGTAATAGAGTGGTTGATTATTCTATTAACAAAAGAGCATTCACGGGTAAACAAGAAATAGAAATAGGCACCAAAGCATTCAAGGAATTTGCTATGAAGGTTAAAAGTGGAGTAAATATGCGTAAAGGGCCATTTGCTTACTTCAATGGGGTCGTGAACAAACTTATGAACGATTTTTACTTTAATGCTGATTTTATGGAAAACCTTAATTAAATTAAGAAAAGGTTTTTACCCACCTAGAATATTTTATTTCTTTAGTAGGTCTATCAATTCTCTTCAAAATCTTTTTCTATTAAAGATTTTTGCTGATTTTCTTAAGCAACTATCGGGGCAGGTTAGTGGAAAAAGAGAGAAAATGATCTATCTCTCTTTTATGTCCATTTGTCTCCTTATGCGAAAATTTTCTCTTTTTGTAGGATAAATTTCAAAAGAGTCTGGAATTATTTGTGTCGACTGGTAGAGCAATTCAGATACAGTTACACATTTATACCCTCTATCGTATAAAAACCCCAAAATGTTATCTAATACAATAACTGTTTGAGAAGTCTTCGTATATTCACTACCATGCCAATCATGAAATAGAATGATATTACCTGGTTTTACTCCTTTTGTTATATAATTATAAATTTGAATTGCGGGTGGATTTGCCCAATCACGAGAGTCCTGACCCCATGACCATAAAACGACATCTTTTTCGTTTTTTAAAGCAGTATTAATAATTAAATCATTATAAAAACCACCTACTGGTCGGTAAAGGGTCGTTTTTAAACCAACTGACTTCTGTATAATTTTATCTGTTTCTTCTAATTCTGATGATAATTTTGCTGATGTAATATTTCCGTATATATGATGATAAGTATGATTGGCAATTTCGTGTCCTTCTTTTACTTCCCGTTTTAATAGTTCAGGAAATCTTATTACTTTATTACCAGCTACAAAAAAGGTGGCTTTAGCATCATATTTAGCTAATATATCAAGTATTTGTGAGGTAAGAAACGGATGAGGTCCATCATCAAAAGTAATGGCAACTAATTTTTCCTTTGTGTTAACTTCCCAAATAACATGTCCAGTTTTTTCATATTCCTCACGACTTTTAGTGGATGCGGACACATTTATTTGAAAGGAGAAGAAAGGAAACAATAAAAGAAAGATAAAAAACAATATTTTTTTCATTGGACACACTCCTCATTTAACGACTTAGTTTATGATGCCCTTATTAAAACATTTAATGAAAAACATGAAATGATTGGCAGGATTTAGTTGCACATTTAGAAGGTTTTGTGCAATAAAAGATAAGGTGCTTGCTCAACTAATGGATGCTTTACTTCAATAAAGGAAGTTGTAGAGGCAGCCTTTTTCTTATGGCACTAATGGAGCAGGTTAGTTCCACAGAGGATAAAACTAAAATGAAATACGAACCTATATTATTATTTATTTGAAGTAAAGGAGGATAAGATGAATACATATTGTAAGAGTGCATTGAATCAAATTAAAGTAGCTGTAACGACAATTATTGAGATGATAGAAAAATTAGAAGAAAACGACTTACAAAAAAGACCTACACCCAATAAGCATTCCATAGGAGAGCTGTTAGAACACATTGCCATTATTGGTGAAGCTGATTCGCTTATATCGGACGGGGCATCCCAAGATATGATGAATAAATTTTATTCAAGTGTTTCATATAAAAGCCTAAATGAGATGAAAGGAGCGTTGATAAAAAATCATCAATTTTTAGAGGATAAATTTATGAATTTTACAGAAGTCGAACTTCAAGAGGAAATTACTTCTTATTGGGGAGTTACTTACTCACGATATGAATGGTTGCTAGAGATTGTTGCTCACGTTTATCATCACAGAGGACAATTACACTCTATGCTGGTTCATTGTTATGGGAAAGACCCAAAAGTTCCATTATTTAAATAGATTTTACTATTCAACAAACGGGTGCGTTAGCTGAGAATCAGAGCTGTCTTTAAGGCAGCCTTTTTCTTATACTAACGGGGCAGATTAGTTGAATAAGGGCCCTACCACATGATTTAAGATTCAGTGAAAAAGTCCAATTTTTTCTAAACAACAATATAACCTCAAAAAAAAACGAGCCTTTAGAATTGCTTATAAGGCTCTTTTCGTGAGAAAAGTCCGTCTCTTCAGCACGCATTGCGAAAACTGAAGAGCCAGACTTATCATAAGTTGAAAATTATTTCACTTCTACCCAGCCGTTTTTAATAGCTAGAACAACAGCTTGTGTACGGTCGTTTACCTCCATTTTTTGAAGAATGTTACTCACATGGTTTTTTACTGTTTTTTCACTGATGTTTAAGGTTTCGCCGCCGGCACGGTTGCTTTTTCCGTCTGCTAAAAGTTGAAGAACTTCACACTCGCGTCGAGTCAATAGGTGAAGAGGTCTTCTGATCTCTACAGCATGCACTGAATCACGATCAGCAGCTAAACGGCAATATTCTTTGACTAGATTATGTGTCACCTTCGGATGAAGGTATGAGCCACCTTCTGCGACTACACGAACAGCATTAATCAACGTATCGGCGTCCATTTCTTTCAACAGATAACCTTGTGCTCCTGTTTTCAATGCATGCTGTACATAGTTTTCATCATCATGAATCGATAAAATGATGACTTTCGTTTTAGGGTAACGGTTTACAAGCATTTTAGTCGCTTCAACACCGTTCATATTCTGCATGTTGATATCCATGATAACAACATCTGGTTTGTGTGTTTCAACAAGATCCATAGCATCGCTTCCATCATCGCCTTCGGCAACAACATCAAAGGATGATTCAAAATCTAATATACGCTTAACGCCTTCACGGAAAAGCTGATGGTCATCGATAATGATGATACTAGTCTTCAACGGCTTCTTCCTCCTAATTTATACAAATGCCTATTCTCTAAAATTTATAAATGATAGGGAATTTTCTTTTCAGCAGCATTTACAGAAAGAATAGCATATTTTTCGTTTTGGGGATAATCCTTTTTCTTAACTTTATGGCGATGTGGTAGGACCCCTTTTAAGACATTAAGAAATGAATAATGCCAACAATCAGAAAAATATAACCAAATCCAATTAACAATTTAGGATTATTCATTTGAGTAGTAAGCTCTTCTAGTAGATCTTGAGGCAAAACTTGAATAACCAATTGCTAAAAATAGTCCTCCCCCTAATAGATAAAGAATTGCTACACCATATTTTCTCAATCTAAAGTCACCATTTATTTTTCTTTTTTAATTTATTTTTAACGTAATTTTCATAGGATGTTCAGGTTCCTTCGATACACTTAGAATGCTTGTTTCTGGTCAACTTGATTTTAAATGAGAAACCAAAACCATATAAGCAAGGAGATGAACAATATGAACTATGAAATATTTCAATGGATTAACGGTTGGTCCGGCCATTTCTCTTATCTAGATAGAGGAATGATATTCATCACTAATAGCGTTCCTTATGTGGTAATCGCACTTATGTTGTTCCTATGGTTTATTGCAAACAAAGAAAAACGAGCGGAAAAACAGTACACAGCTATATACGCTGTTTTTTCTTGCTTACTTGGATTGTTCATAAACGCAATCCTTCACCTTGTCTACTATCATCCACGTCCATTCGTGGCACACCATGTTCATCAGTTAATACTGCATCCTGCTGACTCTTCGTTTGTAAGTGATCACTCGGTATTAGTATTCTCCATAGCATGTACGATGGTGCTACGAAACGACTCGTGGAAGTATCCCGTATTAGTATGGGCTATTATTGTTGGCATTTCGCGTATATTCGTCGGAGTCCATTATCCTGCAGACGTGATTGGTGGCGTCCTTATTTCATATGGGGCAAGCATATTCGTTATGCAATCTTCCAAAAAATTGGAGCCTTTGGTACAAGTAGTGTTCTACATGTATGACAGATTAACGAAACATATCCCTTTCCTTGCTAAGTACAGCCATAAAGACCTAAGTCAAGAAAGATAAAGGGTTTTTTCTAATGGAAAATCGGCTGTAATAAGAGTTGAAATCCTATGGTTAATTGATAAACAGACTTTTTCTTATTATGGGGAAATGGTTGTACTTTCTATTTTTGTAAAAGATGGAAATTACTTTGTGACAGTGACTACTTCCAAAAAGGAGATGAGTTCCATTAAAGAAAACTAAGCATTTTCTAAACAAACTGAAATGGTCCAACCTTCAGGTCGGTAAATGATAAGCAAAGAATCACAAGTCACCATATTTTTTGGAATCGTCAAGATTATGGCAACCACTGTGGGAGAAACAGCGCAGACTTCCTTAATGATTAACTTGGCTTTGGATGGGTACCCTTATTTAGAGAGAGAAATAAAATTAAGTTGTGGGAAACCACTTTAAAGAAAGGAAATTATATATGCAAGAAAACCAAAATAAAATGAAAATTTTACTTAACAAAGTGCCACAAGTGACGATTTTCTTTTGGATCATCAAAGTTTTGTGTACAACTGTTGGTGAAACATTTGCTGATTACATCAATTTCAACATTGGACTTGGTTTAACTCTTACTACCATTATTATGGGAGTTGCGTTTTTTATTGCATTGTTTTTTCAATTTAAAGCAAACAAATATGTTCCAGCCATTTACTGGGTAACAGTTGTTCTTATAAGCGTATTTGGAACACTTGTAACGGATAATTTGACAGATAATATGGGCGTACCACTTGAGGTTAGTACAGCTGTATTCTCGGTGTTACTAGGACTGACTTTTCTATTTTGGTATCTTAGTGAAAAAACACTTTCGATCCACTCGATTTTCACTAGAAAAAGAGAAGTTTTCTACTGGCTTACGGTCCTTTTCACCTTTGCACTTGGAACAGCGGTCGGCGATTTATATTCCGAACAACTTGGTTTTGGTTATCTTAACACAGGAATAGGTGTTGTTATTATTATTGCTCTTGTGTTCTTAGCTTATAAATTTTTGAAACTTGACGGAGTATTAGCTTTCTGGATTGCGTATATTTTAACTCGTCCGCTTGGAGCGTCAATTGGAGATTACCTATCTCAACCAAAAGTAAATGGCGGATTAGGACTCGGGACAACCGTTACGAGTGTGATTTTTCTTATCGCTATTTTAGCAATCATCGTTTTCCTTGCCGTTTCAAAAATTGATACAAATGCAAAAAGTGATATAGCGGAAACAAACCAAAGTAATGCAAATAAGAAACATGTGCTAACACAAACGATTGTTGTACTCGTAATTTTCTTAGTGGTTGGTATAGGTGGTTATAACTGGCGCAGTAATAATATTGCATCACAAGGTGCTGTAGAGCAAGCCACATTAGCGGGTCAATTAAATGATTTTGTTAAAATTGAAAATGATATGCTAAACGCTGTAAATAAAAACGACTTTGCTTCAGCAAAAAAAGGCGCTGATAATTTGGAACATCAGTGGGATACACAAGAACCTAAGCTTCGAAAAATCGATGGCGCTACATGGACGAAAATTGATGGAACAATTGATGTTGTATTAGCAGCAGTTCGTTCATCGAATCCTGATGTAAACAAGTGTAAAACAGCACTTAACAATTCACTTAGTACCATAAACGCAGCAAATAAATAATAATCTTAGGAATCGCCAATCGCGGTTCCTTTTTAAATGGAACCCTTATTAAACTAACCTGCCCCTATAATTCAATAAGAAGAAGCTGCCTTAAAGACAGCTCCGATCTTAAGCTAACCTGCCCCGTTAGTGCCATAATTCAGTATTTATTTATTCTTCCACGTATTTAAAACATCCTGTTCCAAGTGATAGGACCAACCTGCCCATCTTGGCTTAATCCTTGTCTCTTCTGATAAGCTTTTACAGATTTCGTTGTTTTTTTCCCAAACTTTCCATCCACATCCTTTTCAGCCATACCAGAAGCGCGTTGAACGCGTTTAATATCGACCTCTTTTATTCCTTTCACGCCTTCTTTCAACACGATTCCAGGATAAGGAACAATAGGTTTTGGTGTAACATCCACTTTCACATCTGGTTTTTTAATACTTTCTGGTTTAGCAACAACCTCTTTAGCATTACCAAAATTAATTTTCTGGCCAATTATTAATTTAGTTGGATCGATACCAGGATTCGCTATTATTAAATCTTCAACTTGGACGCCACCAGTACCGTCCTTATGTGCAATACTCCATAAAGTGTCGCCTTCTTGAATTATATAAACATCAGGAGCCGGGGCTGGCTTGGATGGTGTTTTTGAACCTTTCCAATCAAAAGCATCTCTGTAGTTATATTGACAACAAGCCTTCCAGCTATAACCTGGCATTTCATTATGGGCTTTATCATACTTACCAATACCATCTTTAACAAGTGCAGCGTGTAGCTCTGCAATACTTGAAAGGGTAGCTTCGTCCATAATGTCATATCGATAATCACCAGCAACACAGATTCCAAGTGAGAACTGATTGCTATTCCCCACATGGTAGGTCCGACGGTTAATGTCATTTGCATATACAATCCTGGCCCTCTTACCATTTGGTGTATTAATTAGATTCTTAGGCTCTATTACAAACGCATAGCCACAACCAGGCCAACCGAGTGTATTTACATGATAAGCTGCAAAGCTTGCGGCATCAGATCCACCCAAATTCTTTTTTGTTAAAGAATGATGCCATACACGGTGAGTAATTGATTTTGTTCGCATTGAGTAAGTACCCTTTGATACCAATTTACCTCTCATATCAATTAATTGAGGAAGGTTATTAAAGTTCATTTTCCATCGTCTCCTTTTAATTTAAATTAATAATAAAAAGCCACCCGATGGGCAGCTTATTTTAATCCATTCTTTTTCAAGACTTCTTCTTGTTTTTGAGCTTTCTTAGTCACTAAATATTGATTCTTATATACTCCATATAAAGCAAACCCAAGAGGGACAACAGCAGTAAGGAAGTTAATAAATGAGTTGATTGTATTTTCATTGAACCATTCAACCTGATAACCTAGGGATTGAAAAAATAAAAGCAGTGCCCCCAGAGCACCGCCAATCATTGCTACATATTGTTTTATTTTATCCATAAATATTCCCCCCTAAATGTTTTTAATTGCTGCATAAAAAATGGCTACGGCTCCACCAATTAACGCAACAATTAGAGCGTTAGTAATTGTTCTCCGTAACCATTTCGTATCATCTTTAATATCAGTTAAGTCTGTTTTCATTTCTCGAATATCATGATCATGAAGCAGAGATTTGTCTTGAAGGTTTCTGATATCCTGTTTCATTAATACCCTATCAGCCTTTAATTCATCGATATCATTTTTAACCGCCTGTTGCCATGTGTCCATAGAATTCTCCTCCAATGTCCATGACCCCCTTTAATAAATTCTCTCTCTATATATTTATCTTTGCTTCTAAAGCTGCTAGTCGTGCTTCTAGGTTGGATATCTTCTCATCTTGAGACTTGACTTGTTCTTTTAGTAAAGCAATTTCCTCTTCATGTTCACGAGTAATAGGGATAAGTGGAGTCCAAAGTCGGTCATACATTAACCCCTCTACTTCGCGAGTCCCGTCTTCTTTAAATGGGCCGTATATAACATATTCCGGAAGTCCTACCTCTATAACATCTTCAGCGATAAGTCCTGGAACCCTTGATATTTCAGGAATATCTACCTCATCCCAATCTACTATCTCACCATCTTGTTCCCTTGTAAGCGCATCGGCATAAGCTTCCGTAGCTGATTTGTCATACCATGTTTTAGGGATAAGGTTTAGTATCTTGCGAGAGTCTAATTTCGACTCCTCAATTTCAAGCTTATATTTGGTGGCTGAGGTTGTCCTACCAATTACTCCACTAGAAGTTACATACATATTAGCTGCAGGAGAATAAGTACGATTGTAAACGTCTATTGATTGAACATAATTGGGAGAAGCTGTGGCATCAGAACCTAAGGTTAATATTGTTCCCGCTGATGTATTCTGTAACACCAGTTTTCCTTCGGCTTCAAAACTACCACCAGTCCCTTGAATAATGCATCGGGTACCAGTTAAATATATATTACCTGTGGTACCTACTGTAAATCTTCTCGTACTACCTGTGAAGAATTGCAAGGCACCTTTAGTATTAGAAGCATCGTCGGGAGCCTCAAATATCTTCCAACCGTTTCCCCCCAGCCATTCTATACCCTCGTTACCACCAGGATCAGCAAAAGTGAGTCGATCCACATTATTTATTGGTTTATTATTCATGTTTAAACCAGTATCAACATGCATGTCGATTGAACCATTAAATTTCCCGTCATACCAAGACGTATAGCTAGGGTCTATATAAGTACTGTGCTTAAGGGTGCCGTCTAGATTTTGTCTTTCTAGATTTACCCATCCACCGAAGAAAGAGTAACCCTTCCATGCTTGCTTGTTGTGCGTTGATTTTACCGTTAAAAACCCGTTCTTTACCTCTGCTATAACAGGAACGTTTGACTCTGATTCGTCGAACGTAGTACCATTACTTGTTATAGCTCCAGAAAATGTACCTGTAGCGCCGTCTAGATTTCCTTTTAACGTTACGTTACCGTTGGTATCTACTATGAAATTTCCTCCTGCCAAGTTCATAGTTACACCTTTAATATCTCCAGCCTTGATATTACCAAGGTCTGACGATATGGCTGATAATTCTTTTACTGACAGTTTACCAACATCTACGGCTCCTGCTGCTATCTTATCGGCAATAACAGCACCTGCGGCTATTTTGTCAGCACCGACAGCTCCAACTGCAAGTTTTGCTGCTGAAATGGCTCCTGCTAATATCTTCTCAGATGTAACCGAGTTTACAGATAAAGCATTTGCAAGAATACTACCTGGTACAAATAAAGACCCATCTAGTATAGTCGTATTAGGGACTACTAAATGGGTACCACTTTTATTAACAAATACAAGTAAATCATCAGCACCGAGTGTTGGAAATATATTCGAACCGTAAAAGCTAAGAGGATCGCTGAATTTCCAGTATACGTAAGCTAGATCAGTATTCGCGTCGGCTATTTTATACGATTTACCTTTATAACTAATGTTGACACCCGTCCACGATATATAACCAGTAGACGGGCTATTGTCAAGTACGTTCATGATGTATCACTCCTTTTTTAAAAGAGAAAATGAGTAGCCAAGTTCAACTTGTCCTCACCTATAGATCCAGCTCCTAGTTGTGCTCCTCCGACAGCGCCATTGGCAATATTACCAGATCCAACTGCACCGGTTCCGAGTTTACCTGATGTTACAGCTCCGTTAGCCAATTCAGTCGATCCAACAACTCCACTAGCAATCTTACCCGATGTTACAGCACCAGAAGCCAACGCTGTACTTCCAACGGCACCTGTTCCAATCTTACCTGAAGTGACTGCTCCAGATGCAATGGTTGTATCCGTTACTGCATTCGCGGCAATCTTTCCTGCGGTAACCCCACCTGTGGCTATTTCGGTTCCTGTTACAGCATTCGGTGCAATTTGAGTGGTTGTTACTGCGTTAGTTGCTATTTCAGTTGTACCAACTGCGTTAGCACCAATTTTACCTGAAGTGACTGCTCCCGAAGCTAAAGCCGTACTTCCTACCGCACCAGAACCAATTTTAGCTGATGTAACTGCACCTGAGCCTAACTTAACCTCGGTTACTGCCCCATCACCCATTTGAGACGATCCGATTGCACCATTTGCGATTTTAGATGTTATTACAGCACCTGCGGCTAGCTCACCAGAACCAATCGATCCATCCATTAACGCACCACCAGGAGTTAACTTACCTGCTGTCATCGTGCTTGTGAATTTGCCGCCATCATTGATACCGACCAGGACATCGTCATTAGTCAAAACTGGTTTTGTGTCGGAAACTTGTAATGCTGTGTTTGGAGTTGCCGAGAATTTCCACCATAAGTACTTTTTGTTCGTATTACCATTTGCTAAAGTGTAAGTCACACCTTTGTAAACAATGTTTATATCCGACCATGCTACAAATCCAGCTGACGGACTGTTATCAGCAACTGTGTAACCATCAATCATGTGAGATGCTAAGTTTAAATCCGATGTTTGGATCCTTCGTTCACCGACTCCTCCTAACTCCCTCATCTGTTGCATACGATAGGTCACATCATGTAAAACACTAGCGAATTCTTGATTCATTGTCTCTCTAACACTTGCAAACTCATCGGAAATAACCCCAGATACGATTCTTTTAATATATTTTTTTAACATGCTCATTTCCTCCTCAAATTAGAAAATCAAATGTGATGACCACTTCATCTTTTCTTCACTAATGGAGGCTCCATCAATTTTCTGACCATTCATGCTAGTCCCATCTGGTGCCGTCCAACTATCAACTATATCCTTTGCTGCTTGTGCAATTGAATCGGTAATACTTAACCATTTAATACCGTTATACTGCATTGGTGTGACCGTACCGTCCTCTAAAGGTTTAAACCATAAATCACCTACTTTCGGGTTTTCAGGTTCTTCTTCGCCGTAATAGTTTTTATTTTTACCATTTGCGCTTGTTAAAGCTGTATTAGCTTGGGTTTGTGCGGCTTCGGCTTTCTTGTCTGCGTCTGCTGCTTTCGCGTCTGCTTCCCTTGCTAAAAGCTTGTTATCTGTAAAGGAAACATCTACCGTACCTACAATCATAAAAAACGCCCTTTCTATAAATTAAAAAAGGCCTAAGCTCCTAAAATAATGGCTTAAGACTTCTTAGTAATATATCTGGTTTAACTATTCCGTTCTGATTGTTTCTTTTGCTCGATATAAAACATTGTTCCGGCGCTTCCATTCTTCTACTTCATGGGAAAAAGCAAAGCCTTGTAAAATCCACTTCGTACCGTCTTTATCATAGTAATAATTAACCGTTTCGGCTTCGTGGTGTTCGTCTTCTGGCGTTATCGTTCCTTCTGTAAAGGTATAGTTAATTTTATAGACTAAAGAACGGCTGCGGACATCCACACAATATAAAGTAGGCATATCACCATTTGAAATATTTCCGTTTGATCCTCCATAGGTCACATACAAATAGGGAAAATCTAAAGTAGCACTTTGATAGACCTGTTTAGCAGAAATGCCGAAGTCTGTAGCCGTTAAAGAATATAAGACTTTATAGACCCCCGCGTCCATATCAGCTTTTCTTGCAATTTTAAAAGTCGCTTTTTCTCTAAGGCCATCTGTTAATAAATAATATCCGTTTTTATCGTCTAAATTAAACCGGTTATTTGCGGCGTAAATGCTTTTAATTGAGCTATCGCCCCATTTAAGCAGCTTTCCCGCTGTATATGGGAACTTGACTAAATAACTCTTATTTTGGGCCACATCTTTAAAGGGAGAATAAATATATACTTTCCCACTTTCGATTTTAAGGCCAAAATGTGAGCCATGCCCGCCATGTTTACATACCATTCTATCTAAAATAGTGCCGCTTAAATCAGTACGTGTTATAGAGAAACTTTCCCCGGCTGCAATGTCCGCTTCTGTTACTAAAGATCCTCTATAGCCTTGTGTCCAATAGATATGATTGTTTGTTGCGTCTACGGCTGCATATTGGGCCACGCTAGTATTAAAATCTGTGTCGCCTGGGTTCGGTTCATTTTGAAGACGACAAAAGAAAGCAAAGTCCTTTTCTTCTGCAAAAATGACCGGTTTTGTTGTTTCGTCGTTTACACTACAGCGAATTGTATAAGCTGCTACTTCCCGACCTACTTCTATTACGTTCCCCACTCCTACGTGTGCTTCTTCCCATTTCTCTACATGGGCGCCTTCATTGTCTAGCATTTCCCACACAAAGCCCTCTTTTGGTATTTGGGCCGTTATATTGTCCAGGCCCTCAAATACGCGAACAATAAGCCGTTTCTTTTCAGTGCTGCTGCTAAAGTCCAAACCATCGGGCGTAAACATTTCAATTTTCCAGCTTGTTTTTTCCTGTATAGCTTGTAGGGCCTGAGAAGCCAGGGCTTGAAGTTTCCATATCTCATTAGGGGTTACGGTGTTTATGGTAACGAATTCACCCAATACGACGTTATCTGTCGAGCTGTCGGCCTGGCTAAAATTCGTTTCTAATACGCGGGCCGTAATGGTTAAAGGCGGATTCATTTCATTATCTATAACGGCTATTGTATCTCCTAGGCCTGGCAAAGTATCCAATAAAGCTACGTCTACGCTATACGTATATTTAGGGTGGTTATATGTTTTCATTTGCTCTTTGCCCCATGTTAAAAGGCCTGAGGGACTTATAATATCCTCCTTTACTATAAATCCTTCTAAATACGCATCGCCGTTATTATATTTGTCGTTTGCTTCTTCATCTAAAATAAAAGGCAGATATTCATAATTATTAGATCCTGGGACCTTTACTTTATTTACGCTGGTAATAGTAGCGCGTTGGCCCTTTGCATTTTGCCCGCCGAATACAAATAGTTTTGTATAAAATTCTAAATTCGATTTGGTTCGGGTTGCTCCTTTTAAATTGTGTCGATACTCAAAACGCTGGGCTGTTACCTCTCCTAATTCTTCAGTAAAAAAGACGCGCTTTTCTATCAGGTTCCCTTTTGAAATCACGGCGTATGCTTCTAATTCGATAGAAAAATCTTTAGTTGCATTATCTAAAGCAGCCTGGGCTTTCCCTTCGCTTACTGTATAAGATTTTGTCCCACCATTAAAGAAGTTATTAAACTCGTCTAATGTCCAGCCGCTCCGCTGAAAAATATAACTGATAACATCTTTAGAGCTTGCAGCCGTCCAGGTCTTTTCCTCTAAAAAAGTATGATTTAATTTCCAAGCTAAAGAATTAATAGCGTCCACCTTTTTTAAATGGCCCAGACCGTTTATAACGTCGCTTTTGTCGTAAATAGTAAATAGTTTAAAACGGTCGTTACTGTCTGCAATAAGTAGCTGCGTGCCTGTGTCTAATAGATCCGTTTCCTCATAACCGTAGGGAACATCAAGCGTTAAAGTCTCGGCCCATATCTTGCCGCTTTCGTCTGCTAT